>NZ_JBHSOQ010000002.1:0-800834 GCF_042656445.1 Flavobacterium sp. GCM10022190 | reverse complement strand
GCGCGAAACCCACCACAAGATGAGATTTCTTTTAAGGATCGTGGGAGATGACCACGTTGATAGGCTATAGATGTAAAGGCAGTAATGTCATAGTCGAGTAGTACTAATAATCCGTAAGCTTATGTACGCTTTTCCCCCGATGTAAATCGGGGGAGGAAACTTTCTAAATGAATTAAAATTCTTTATCTCAGTATGTTAAAATATTGTTTAATTGATAATTAACAATTTATAATTGATAATTAATGATTAAAAGCTGCTTGCAGCGAATGACCTTAAGGTGGTTATTGCGGCGGGGCTCACCTCTTCCCATCCCGAACAGAGAAGTTAAGACCGCCTGCGCAGATGGTACTGCATTTTGTGGGAGAGTATGTCGTCGCCTTTCTTTGAAAACCCTATCCAATTTGGATAGGGTTTTTTGTTTTATACCTCAAGTCCACCGGACTTGCTCCTCTTAATTTCAAATGTTGCCTTTAGTTTCGTTCAGTCGGTCATAGCCCTCGAGTCTTTAATTCGACCGTAACGAACTTACTTAGTAAAAGTCTATTCAATTTGGAGGGGGTATTCATTTTAAAATTATTTTTATTGTTTCATAGCGTATTGGCAACAATATTTTATTGGACATTCATAACATTTTGGATGAGGACGACAATTTTCTCTCCCTAAAAATGAAATGTACATACCTATGTCATTCCAAATTTCTCTTGATAATACAGACATCAATTCTTTTTCTGCTTTTAAACCATCTTTTGTTGGTTTTATAATTCCAATTCTTGGAGCTACACGTAGAACATGTAAATCAACCATTATTCCTTCTAATGTTACTTTGGCTTCCCTCATAATTACATTTGCGGATTTTCGACCGATTCCTTTTAAAGATGTTAATTCTTTTATTGTTAATGGGATATGTGATTCCTTCTTTATTGTATTTGCAATATTGAAAATCCAAAGAGCTTTGTTTTCGTGATATTTTACATCAATAATAAAACTATTTATTTCTTTAATATTTGATTGGGTTAAGCTTAATAAATCAGGAAATTTATTAAAAAAATCAAGAGCAATTTTATTAATGTTGTCGTCTGAATCTTGAGCAGATAAAATTGTCATGATAAGTAATTGATAAATATTTCTGTACTCTAAAGGATGTTTTTTATCCCTATATTTCTCTAAAATTGGGTGTAATTCTTCTTTCCAATCAATTGGTTTGTTGAATAAATCCATATTGAAATTTAATAATTAATTGTTTTAAGTTTTTTTGAAGTCAATTTTGTTATTAAATTATTATTATTTGAAATTCATTAGTGCAATAGAAATTATAATTATATAATTTTAAGCTGTAAAATGTGAGAAAAAAATGATTGCACAATGTGATTTTTTTTAAATTATCAATTTACAATCGCTTTGTGATAATTGATTTTATTTTTTACTTTTTACTTTAATTGTTTTTAAATTTTACTATATTTAAAAAAAGTTAAATAGTGATAATTTTTATAAAATTATTATTCTTTTTGTATAATTCGGGATATTTTAACGTAACTTTTTTATTCTATTTTTTTAAACCTAAAATAAATTTAAATCAATAAATGGAAATATTTCATATTAGTGCTGAGTGTTACCCAGTTGCAAAAGTAGGAGGTCTTGCTGATGTGGTTGGCGCATTGCCAAAATATCAATCTAAAGCTGGTCATGATGTAAGGGTTGTGATGCCTTGCTATGAAACTAAATTTCGTAATGATAATGAATTTGAATGTGTACATTGGGGAACAGTCAAATTGGGAAATTTTAATTTTCCTTTTAGTGTTCTCAAAGAAAAGACCGATAAACTAGGTTTTGAATTGTACTTAATGGAAATACCGGAACTATTTGATAGGAAGGATGTTTATGGTTATGAAGATGATATAGAACGTTTTGTGACTTTTCAAATAGCAACCTTAGATTGGATTATAGGAAGAGCTTCAATGCCAGATGTTATTAATTGTCATGATCATCACACGGGCTTGATTCCATTTATGATGCAATATTGTTATAAATATGATCAATTGCTAGATACACCTTCAATGATAACTATTCATAATGGATTGTATCAGGGGCAATTTAATTTTGATAAGTTGCATTATTTTCCAGAATTTGATTTATCTCATGTAAAGATATTAGAATGGAGTCATTGTATAAATTCATTAGCAGTTGGTGTTAAATGTGCTAATGCTGTGACAACTGTATCACCTAGTTATTTGGATGAAATTAATCAATCGGCTAATGGTTTAGAATCATTATTTAATCTTGTAAGATATAAATCTAAAGGGATTTTAAACGGAATTGATACACAAGTTTGGGATCCTGCTAAGGATAAAATGTTAGAGAAAAATTACTCTCTTAAAAATTTTGAAAAAGGAAAGCAACAAAATAAAGAAACACTTTGTACATTATTTAATTTAGATCCTACAAAGCCCTTGTTTAGCTTCATTGGTAGGCTTTGGGATGAAAAAGGGGGGGATTTATTACCTCAAGCATCTGCATTAGCATTATCAGAAAATTTTAAAAATATAAACATACTGATTTTAGGTTCTGGAAATATAAATATCGAAAATCAATTAAATAGTTTACTAGTTGATTATAAAGGTAATTACAACACTTTTATTGGATATAACGAGGAATTAGCACATTTGATTTATGCTGGTGCTGATTTCTTATTAATGCCTTCAAGGGTAGAACCATGTGGTTTAAATCAAATGTATTCATTACGATATGGAACTATACCAATAGTAAGAAGAACTGGTGGGTTACAAGATACTGTTGTTGATTTTGGAGATGATGGAAATGGAATTTGTCATAATCAGGCATCAGTGGGCGATATCTGTTATTCCATTCAAAGAGCTATTCATTTATATGAAGATAAGGAACTTTTGAATGAAATTAGAAAAAAAGGAATGAATACTGATCATTCATGGGAAAAAGCCAGTCAGGAATATATAGACATGTACAACTTAATAATTAACAAAATATGAAGGCTAAAAGAAAAAACGTTATTGCTATTATCTTAGGTGGAGGGCAAGGATCTAGATTATATCCATTAACAGAGACTAGATCTAAGCCAGCGGTACCCGTAGGAGGGAAATATAGATTGGTAGATATTCCTATATCAAATTGTATGAATTCAGACATTTATAGAATGTTTGTTTTAACACAATTTAATTCGGCTTCACTTAATGCACATATCAAAAACACATATGTATTTAGCGCTTTTAGTCAAGCTTTTGTTGATATTTTAGCTGCCGAACAAACCCCGGATAACCCTACTTGGTTTCAAGGAACCGCTGATGCAGTAAGACAATGTATGCCTCATTTTTTAAATCACGATTTTGATTATGCTTTAATTCTATCAGGAGATCAGTTATATCAAATGGATTTTAATGATATGATCGAAGAACATATTAAAAACCAAGCCGATATAACCATTGCAACTTTACCGGTTAATGCTAAAGATGCTCCTGAATTTGGTATTTTAAAAACGAATAATGATAGTTGTATTGAATCTTTTATTGAAAAACCAGCCAAAGAATTATTACCTGATTGGACGTCTAATGTGAGTGACCAAATGAAAGCTGAGGGTAAAAATTACTTAGCGTCTATGGGTATATATATATTTAATAAACAACTTTTAGTGGATTTAATGGCGAATCCTAATACAAAAGATTTTGGTAAAGAAATTATACCTCAAGCAGTTGGTGAGCAAAAAATTCTTAGTTATCAATATGAAGGATATTGGACAGATATCGGAAATATTGATTCATTCTTTGAAGCTAATATTGGTTTAACTGAAGATGTTCCTAAATTCAATTTATTTGATAACGATAATAAAATTTTCACCAGACCTCGTTTATTGCCACCTTCAAAATTTAAAAATGCGATGGTAGATAAATCTTTGATTTCTGAAGGCTGTATAATAAATGCTAAAGAGATTGTACATTCAGTCATTGGAATTCGTTCTCGTGTAGGTAAGGATACCGTGATTAGAAATACCTATGTAATGGGTAATGATTATTATCAAAGTATCGAAGACATGCAAGAAGATACAAAAAAGAATAAAATATTAGTGGGTATTGGCGAGGGTTGTTACATTAATAATGCATTAGTAGACAAAAACTGTAGAATAGGAAATAATGTATATATTAATGGAGGAAGTCATTTAGAAAATTCTACAAACGAATTGTATGCTGTTAAAGAAGGAATTGTAGTAATTAAGAAAGGTGTGACTTTGCCTGACAATTTTAAAATTGGATAAGTTATTAAACTGTTTTTTTATATCAATATTCTATATCTTAAGATTTAGAATTATACCCAAAATACTATGAGTAATGTTATTTCGCATTCCCTTTTTACTGATTTTGATATTAACTTATTCAAAGCTGGAAAACATTTTAGATTGTATGAAAAGTTAGGTGCGCATTTGATTGAATTAAATGGAGTTCAAGGTGTTTATTTTGCAGTTTGGGCTCCTACAGCACATTCGGTTTCTGTAGTGGGAGATTTTAATTTCTGGACTCAAGGGGAGCACGAACTTTATGTTAGATGGGATTCTTCAGGAATTTGGGAAGGATTTATTCCAAACGTACAAAAAGGTACAAATTACAAGTACAAGATATTATCGAATAATCAAGGTTTGGTTACAGAAAAAGCCGATCCTTTTGCCTTTTATTGTGAAAAACCGCCTCATACTGCATCTGTAGTTTGGGATTTAGAGCATGACTGGAAAGATTCTGACTGGATGAAAACCAGAAAGGAACATAATGATTTAGATAAACCATATTCGGTTTATGAAGTTCATTTGGGTTCATGGAAACGTGCCGAAGGTAATCAATTTTTAAGTTACTTAGACTTAGCCGAAGATTTAGTGAGTTATGTCAAAGAAATGGGATTTACTCATGTTGAGTTTATGCCTGTTATGGAGTATCCTTATGATCCTTCTTGGGGATACCAATTAGTAGGATATTTTGCTCCAACCTCTCGTTTTGGTGATCCACAAGGCTTTATGACTTTGGTAGATAAATTACATCAAGCAGGAATTGGAGTTATTTTGGATTGGGTTCCTTCTCATTTTCCAGATGATGCTCATGGTTTGGGTTATTTTGATGGTTCTCATTTATATGAACATCCAGACAGAAGAAAAGGTTATCATCCAGATTGGAAAAGTTTGGTGTTTAATTACGGAAGAAATGAAGTACGCTCTTTTTTAATTAGTAATGCTTTATTTTGGTTGCATCATTATCATGTTGATGGCTTAAGAGTAGATGCTGTAGCCTCTATGTTATATTTAGATTATTCTAGAAATGATGGTGAATGGGAGCCTAATATTTTTGGTGGAAGGGAAAACTTAGATACGATTAGTTTTCTTAAAGAATTCAATGAAGTTGTTTATGCTAACTATGAGGGGGTTCAGACTATTGCAGAGGAAAGCACTTCTTTTCCAATGGTTTCCAGACCAACATCTGTTGGAGGTCTTGGATTTGGGATGAAGTGGATGATGGGCTGGATGCATGATAGCTTAAAGTATTTCCAAAGAGCAACAGTGTATAGAAAATACCATCAAAATGATTTGACTTTTTCAATGACCTATACTTTTACCGAAAATTTCATGTTACCTTTATCGCACGATGAAGTGGTTTATGGCAAAAAATCAATTGCTGATAGAATGCCTGGGGATGAATGGCAACGATTTGCTAATTTACGTTTGCTTTATGGTTATATGTTTACGCACCCGGGAACTAATTTGTTGTTTATGGGGGGTGAATTTGGACAAATCAAAGAATGGGATTTTCAAGAAAGTTTAGATTGGCATTTGCTACAATACCCTGTACATGGTGGAGCTCAACAATATGTTAAGGATTTAAATAATCTATATAAATCGGAACCAGCCTTATATCAAAAACAATTTAGTCCAGAGGGGTTTGAATGGATTAATTATTCCGATCATCTAAATGCGGTTATCTCTTATATTAGAAAAGGAAATGATACGAAAGATGATTTGATTGTTGTCTGTAATTTTACCCAAATGGTTCGTAAAAATTACCGAATAGGGGTTCCTAGAAATGGAAAACTTAAAGAAATTTTCAATAGTGATTCAATGAAATATCAAGGTAGCAATGTGGAGAATATAACCGATATAAAAATTGAATCTTCACCTTATGATGGTAGAGATTATTCGGTTGAAATAGTAATTCCACCTTTAAGTGTTACTGTTTTTAAATATTTATAGTTTTTTTGGCAATGCTAAAAAGGACTCAAAATATAAATAATAATTTTTCTAAAAAAGAAGTGTTAATGTCAAAATTAATACTTCTTTTTTTTGTTATATGCGCAACTATATCGTTTTCGTGAATATAATAAGTATTGTTCTTATTTGAATAACTTTTTTTGTAAGTTTGAAAGAGTCACGATGATAATAATCAAATCCTAAATTATGATTACAAATACCGAATTAGAATACAAAGGAGATTTATATCCTTCAAAAATAGTTTCTTACACGCATGATGTAGATTCCATATTTTTTTATACTGACAACAGTGTCATTTTAAAACTTACTGTTTTAAGAGATAGTTTGATTCGTTTTCGTTTTACAACTAAAGGATATTTTAGTAATGATTTCTCATACGCAATAGATAAAAGTCATTCTCATGGGTATAACCATTTGGAGGTGACAGAAGAAGAAAGCTATTTCCAAATTACAACGAATAAAATCATCTGTAAAATTCAAAAAATAGATTTAAGAGCTTCTATTTTTGATTTAAAAGGCAATGTTATTTTAGAAGATGAACTTGGTTTTCATTGGGAGGAATCCTATGAATTTGGTGGAAATATTGTTAAAATGAGTAAAACTTCCAAAGATGGAGAGTGTTTTTACGGTTTAGGTGATAAAGCCACACAATTAAATTTAAAAGGAAAACGCGTTGAGAATTTTGCAACAGACCAATATGCTTTCCAAAAAGATCAAGAACCTTTATATAAAGTGGTTCCGTTTTATATTGGTTTACATCATAAACAAGCCTATGGAATTTTCTTCGATAATACTTTCAGAACCTATTTTGATTTTTGTCATGAAAGAAGAAATGTAACTAGTTTTTGGGCTCATGGAGGAGAAATGAACTATTATTTCTTTTATGGACCAAATATGCAAGACGTTGTAACCTCTTATACCGATTTAACTGGTAAGCCTGAATTGCCACCTCTTTGGGCACTTGGTTACCATCAATGTAAATGGAGTTACTATCCTGAAAGTAATGTAAAAGAAGTTACAGCTAAGTTTAGAGAATTACAAATTCCATGTGATGCGATCTATTTAGATATTGATTATATGGAGGGTTTTAGATGTTTTACTTGGAATAAAGAATATTTCCCTGATCCTAAGCGAATGGTGACCGAATTAGCTCAAGATGGTTTTAAAACGATTGTAATTATTGATCCAGGAATCAAAATTGATAAAGAGTATTGGGTTTACAAAGAAGCTTTAGCCAAAGATTATTTTTGCAAAAGAGCTGATGGTCCTTATATGAAAGGTAAAGTATGGCCAGGTGAATGTAATTTCCCGGATTTTACGAATCCTGAAGTAAGAGAGTGGTGGGCTGGATTATTTAAAGAATTAGTTTCAGAAATTGGTGTTAAAGGAGTATGGAATGATATGAACGAACCAGCTGTTATGGAGGTTCCTAATAAAACATTTCCAAATGATGTTCGCCATGATTATGACGGAAATCCTTGCAGTCATAGAAAAGCACATAATATCTATGGGACTCAAATGGCAAGAGCTACTTATCATGGTGTAAAACGTTTTGCATATCCAAAACGCCCTTTTATTATTACAAGATCGGCCTATTCTGGAGCACAACGTTATACCTCTTCATGGACAGGTGACAACGTTGCTAGTTGGGAACATTTATGGATTGCAAACATTCAAGTTCAAAGAATGTCAATTTCAGGAATGGGATTCACGGGATCTGATATAGGAGGTTTTGCTGAGCAACCTACAGGTGAATTGTATGCGAGATGGATACAATTAGGGGTTTTTCATCCATTTTGTAGAACACACTCATCAGGAGATCACGGAAATCAAGAACCATGGGCTTTTGATGAGGAAGTTATTGATATTACTAGAAAGTTTGTCAGTCTACGTTATCAATTATTACCTTATTTATACACCATGTTTTGGCAATATATTGAAGAAGGAACTCCAATGTTAAAACCATTAGTGTATTTTGATCAAGAGGATATTCAAACACATTATAGAAATGATGAGTTTATTTTTGGAAATCAAATTTTGGTTTGTCCAATTCTTGAACCAAATGCGCAAGGGCGTAGAATGTACATTCCAAGAGGGGAATGGTATAATTACTGGACAAATACCTTGGTTAAAGGTGGGAAAGAAACGTGGGTTGATACAAAATTTGATGAGATTCCTGTTTTTGTAAAATCGGGAGCAATTATTCCAAAATATCCTGTTCAGCAATATGTGGGGGAATTAGAATTTGATGAATTGACACTAGATATTTATTATAAAGCAGGAAAAGAAAAATCAGTTGTTTATGAGGATGCTCAAGACGGTTACGATTACAAGAAAGGAAGGTTTAGCTTTTTGTCTTTTCAAATGACAGGTAAAGAGAATGAAGTAAATATCCAATTGCACAAAGAAGGAAAGTATGACACAAAATATACTAAATTTAAAATCAACTTTATAGGATTGCCTTTCGAAATTAAAACCGTTGAAATTGATAATGAAATTATAGCATTTGATGCCAAAAGCTTTAAAGAAAATCAATATATGATTATTCCAAAAGATTTTAATGTTTTACACATTTCGGCATAAAAATAAATATGTTGATAGAATTCTATTTAATTTTATAAAACATTAGCTAATAAAAACAGTATTTTTGTTTTGTAAAACTAAACTATCATGAAAAAGAATTTATTATTTATAGGAATTGCTACATTAGGCTTGATTTATTCTTGTGCTACTAATCCATTAACGGGAAAAAAAACATTGAATTTTGTTTCTAATAGTGAACTTTTTCCGTCGTCTTTTCAACAGTATGGAACTTTTTTAAAGGAAAATAAAGTTATTTCAGGGACTGCTGATGCAAAAAAAGTAGAAACTGTAGGAATGAAAATCAAATCGGCTGCTGAACGTTATTTAGCCTCATTGGGGCAAAATGATTATTTAAAAGATTACCAATGGGAATACAAGTTAGTAGATAGTAAAGAGGTTAATGCATGGTGTATGCCAGGAGGAAAAATTGTAGTATATACAGGAATTTTGCCTATCACTAAAAACGATGCTGGTTTAGCTACTGTTATGGGACATGAAGTTTCTCATGCTTTGGCAAATCATGGTGCGCAAAGAATGAGTGCCTCTCAATTGCAATCTTTAGGTGCTGTAGGTGTTGCTGCTGCCACTGGAAGTCAAAGTGCAGAAAAACAAAAGATGTGGCAACAATATTATGGTATTGGTTCTCAAGTAGGAGTGATGCTTCCTTTTAGTAGAAATCATGAAACAGAAGCGGATAAAATTGGTTTAATATTAATGGCAATTGCTGGTTATAACCCAGAAGAAGCAATTAATTTTTGGACTCGAATGTCAGCTAATTCAGGAGGTCAAGCACCAGCTGAATTATTAAGCACTCACCCTTCTGATGCTACTCGTATAGCTAACTTAAAAGCAATGGTACCAGAGGCTAAAGCTGTTGCAGCTAAGTTTGGAGTTGTTTTTAAATAAAAATAAATTGTTACTTATAGAAGCCAATTCGTTTGAATTGGCTTTTTTTATATAAATTCGGCAAAAAAACCTAATAGACATGATTCAGTTACAAAAAGGAGATAAGAAGTTATTGAATGCTTGGGCATTTTATGATTGGGCAAATTCAGTTTACACTTTAACAATTAGTTCGGCAGTTTTTCCAATTTTTTATGATGCTTTATTTATAGATAAAGGGCGTTACATTAGTTTTTTAGGTTTCAATGTTAAAAATTCAGCATTAATAAGTTTTGTTACAGCTACAGCATTTATAATTGTTTCTTTTTTATCACCGTTATTATCCGGTATCGCTGATTATGTAGGGAATAAAAAACTGTTTATGAAATTCTTTTGCTACATGGGAGCGCTTTCTTGTGTGGGTTTGTATTGGTTTGACTTAGACCATATTTATATAAGTTTAATGTTTTATTTATTAGGGTTAGTAGGCTTTTGGGGGAGTTTGGTTTTTTATAATTCCTATTTGCCTGATATTGCATTCGAGGAGCAGCAAGATGCCATAAGTGCAAAAGGCTATTCTTTAGGATATTTAGGTAGTGTTTTATTATTAATTATCAATTTGGCAATGGTAATGAAACCAGAATGGTTTAATATTACAGATACAAATGGTCAGTTTTCAGCAATGAAAGCCATGCGATATTCTTTTGTTATGGTTGGCGTTTGGTGGATTGTATTTAGTCAATATACCTATTATTTTTTACCAAAAGGAAATAATAATTCAAATCAAAAGGTAACAAAAGCTATTGTTTTTAATGGTTTTAAAGAATTGAAAAAAGTGTGGTTTTTATTAGAAGAAAATGAACGCTTAAAATCCTATTTAAAAAGTTTTTTTGTTTACAGTATGGCAGTACAAACGGTAATGTTAGTAGCTACGTATTTTGGTTCACAAGAAATAGAATGGGAATCAAAAGATCAAGGTACTATAGGTTTGATAGTTTGTATTTTACTAATTCAAGTTTTAGCCATTTTAGGTGCATATACTACTTCTATAGCTTCTGAGATATATGGAAATGTTAAAACATTAATGTTTATTAATAGCATTTGGTTTTTCTTGTGTATTGGGGCTTATTTTATCACATTGCCAATTCATTTTTATACAATGGCAGCGTTGGTTGGTTTAGTTATGGGAGGGATTCAGTCTTTATCTCGTTCCACTTATTCAAAATTTTTACCGCAAACTAATGATACCGCTTCTTTTTTTAGTTTTTATGATGTAGCTGAAAAAATAGGGATTGTTATTGGTATGTTAGTCTATGGAATAATTGATCAAATAACCGGAAGTCCACGTTTAGCTATTGTATTTTTAGCAGTTTTTTTCATGATAGGAGTTCTTTTGTTAAGAAATGTACCGAAAAAAATAGTAAGAAAAATAAAATAAAAAATTATATTTGGACTTTAAAATAAAAGCTCCAAATTATGAGAATCTTAAATTTAAAATCACCTTTTTTAGTTCTTTTTTTAGTAAGTCTCTTTTGTTCTTGTGTCTATGAGCCTATTGATGGTACCGTAGAATCTAATGCTGCATTTAAAGTTGATTTTAATGGTAAAACATGGATTGCACAAGAGACTTCTGTTGTTATTTCGGGTAATTATATAGAAATTTCGGCTGTTAAAGCCAATGGTGAAGGTTTTGGTATTTTGGTTGAAGCGAATAAAAAGGGAACATATCCTGCCAATATTAATTTATTAGCTTTTACACCAGCCACAACAGATTTTGGTTTTGTTTCTTTAAATCCTGATGATGAAAATGAAGATACGGGTTCTATCACGATAACAAAAATTGATACCGAAAAGAAAACAATTTCAGGTACATTTTCATTTAAAGGTTATTGGAGTGATACTGATAGTACTATTGCCCCTGTTCTGTTTACCAAAGGTGTTTTTACTGATTTACCATATATTACAGAGAGTGAGACTGAAGATGCTTTTTCGGCAAAAGTAAATGGTTCTTCCTTTGTAAGTAATGATATTATGGGAATGTTAGTAGGTGAGGATAGTGATGAATGGATTGCTATAAGTGCACAAGATGCCAATATGAATACAATATCGGTAAACGTTAAAAACAATTTAGCACCTGGAGAATATACTATTAGCAGTAATAGACTGACCGATAAGGTGCAGGCTTCTTATGAAGATGAAAATGATGAATACATCGCTATTTCAGGTACTGTCAAAATTATTTCAAATGCCGATGATAGGATTAAAGGAACTTTTTCATTTGCAACAAATGGAGCTTCACCTTTTCAAATAACCGAAGGTAGCTTTGATGTAAGTTATTAAATAAGATACTTTTAAAGTAGTGCCTTCAAAGAGTAAATTGCTTTTTGAAGGCATTTTGTTTTTTGCTTATGGCATAAAGATTGAATTATATAATGGAAATACATTTGTTATTTATGTTGTTAATTGATTTTCAGCAACATAAAATATTTTAATACTAACTTTGTTATTGGGTATACATTTTATTTAATGACAAAAAGACTTAAATTTTACTATGTCAAAACATAAAATACTAACTATTGACAATCTGTCACAACATGAATTTGATTCAGAAGCAGAATTAATTCCATTAATGACACCAGAAGATGAAGAAGAAATGAACAAAGAGATGTTGCCTTTTTCTTTGCCAATTCTTCCGTTGCGTAATATGGTATTATTCCCAGGAGTTGTTATTCCTATTACAGCTGGTAGAGATAAGTCAATTAAACTAATAGATGACGCTAATGCCGAAAGTAAAATTATAGGTGTTGTAGCTCAAAAAAATGAAGATATTGAAGATCCTACTAAAGACGATATCAATGCCATCGGTACTGTTGCCCGTATTTTACGTGTACTTAAAATGCCTGATGGTACTACAACCGTTATCTTACAAGGTAAAAAACGTTTTGAAATTGATGCTATAACTTCAGAGGATCCTTATTTATCAGCTACAATTAAAGATTTTGCTGAAGAAAGACCAGATAGTGAAGATTCTGAATTTGTAGCGATTTTAGATTCCATTAAAGAATTGGCTATTCAAATTATCAAGGTAAGTCCTAACATTCCTAGTGAAGCTACATTTGCTATTAAAAACATCGAAAGCCAGTCTTTCTTAATCAATTTTGTTACTTCTAACATGAATTTGTCTGTTAAAGAAAAACAAGATTTATTAGTTATCAATAATTTAAAGGACAGAGCATTAGAAACGCTAAAATACATGAATATTGAGTTGCAAAAAATGGAACTTAAAAATGATATTCAATCTAAAGTACGTTTCGATTTAGACCAGCAACAAAGAGAATATTTCCTTCATCAACAGATGAAAACCATTCAGGAAGAATTGGGAGGATCAACCCAAGAAGAGGAAATGGACGAAATGTTAGCAAAGTCTAAAGAAAAAAAATGGGATGAAAAAACGCAGAAAATTTTTGAAAAAGAATTGACTAAAATGCGTCGAATGAATCCGCAGGCTCCTGATTACAGTATTCAAAGAAATTACTTGGAGTTATTATTGGATTTACCTTGGAATGAGTTTTCTAAAGATAATTTTGATTTAAAAAATGCTCAAAAAATTCTTGATAGAGATCATTTTGGATTAGAAGAAGTTAAGAAGCGAATGATTGAACACTTGGCTGTTTTGAAGCTAAGAAACGATATGAAATCGCCAATTATATGTTTAACAGGACCTCCGGGAGTTGGTAAAACTTCTATAGGACGTTCGGTTGCTGAAGCACTTGGTAGAGAATATGTTCGTATTTCTTTAGGAGGATTACGTGATGAAGCGGAAATTAGAGGTCATAGAAAAACCTATATTGGAGCTATGCCGGGACGAATTATTCAAAGTTTGAAAAAAGCAGGTACTTCTAATCCGGTTTTTGTTTTAGATGAAATCGATAAATTATCTAATAGTAATCATGGCGATCCATCATCTGCATTGTTAGAAGTTTTAGATCCAGAACAAAACAATGCCTTTTATGATAATTTCGTTGAGTTAGGCTATGATTTGTCTAAGGTAATGTTTATTGCTACGTCAAATAATATGAGTACCATTCAGCCAGCCTTAAGAGACCGAATGGAGATTATCAAAATGTCAGGTTATACTATTGAAGAAAAAGTAGAAATAGCTAAGCAGCATTTATTTCCACGTCAATTAAAAGAGCATGGATTAACTTCTAAAGATTTGACTATTGGTAAAAAACAATTGGAAAAAATTATCGAAGGTTATACCCGTGAGTCAGGTGTTCGCGGATTAGAAGCTAAAATTGCTCAAGTAATTCGTAATGCAGCTAAATCAGTTGCGATGGAAGAGGAGTACAACAAAAAAGTAACTGACGAAGATATTGTAAAAGTTCTTGGTGTTCCAAGATTAGAACGAGATAAATACGAAAGCAATGATGTGGCAGGTGTTGTTACAGGATTGGCCTGGACAAGCGTAGGAGGAGATATTTTATTTATTGAATCGTTACTTTCGCCAGGAAAAGGAAGTATGTCTATTACTGGAAATTTAGGTCAGGTAATGAAGGAATCGGCTACTATTGCTTTAGAATATATTAAAGCGAATGTAGAACAATTGGGATTGAATTCAGAATTGTTATCAAAATACAATATCCATTTGCACGTTCCTGAAGGAGCAACTCCAAAAGACGGACCAAGCGCTGGTATTGCAATGTTAACTTCTTTAGTGTCATTATTTACTCAAAAAAGAGTGAAGAAAAATATAGCCATGACTGGAGAAATAACACTTAGAGGAAAAGTATTGCCGGTTGGTGGAATAAAAGAGAAAATTTTAGCTGCTAAAAGAGCTAATATCAAAGAAATCATCTTGTGTCATGAAAACAAAAGTGATGTAGATGAAATCAAGCCTGAATACCTAACAGGAGTTACTTTTCATTATGTAAAAGAAATGAGTGAAGTATTAGCCATTTCGATTACAGATCAAAAAGTAAAAAATGCAAAGAAATTGTAGTTAAAGATCAAAAAAAAGTAAAATTCCAAATTCCAATTGTCACAATGAGTATGTCGAAGTGTTATTGGAATTTGGATTTTTTTTATTGTTTTTTCGGAATGAGATCGCAATACCAAAACCCGTAATCGTAAGCAGTGGAATCGTCTGAATCACAAGCTGTATTGGAGCTGTCTGTTTTTGGTTTTTTATATTTTCGGTACACAATTTCGCCTAATTCAAAATCAATTGGTTTTTGAAAAATTGGGCCATCAAAACAAAAGGTGTGAAATTCTCCATTTTCGCCGCATACATCTACATTTTCAGGTAAATCATCAATGAATTGCTGGTCAATAATTCTTCCAACGAAACTTTTGTCTAAATAGCGTTCATTCACACATACCACAACAGTTTGAAATCCTAAAGAGATGAATTCCTGAATTAAATCTTTTGTTGGTATTCTCCAAATAGGGAAAACACCTTCAAATCCCATTGTGTCTAATTTATCTTCGCGATACTGGCGTAAATCTTCCAGAAAAATATCTCCAAAAACCGAATAACTAATTCCTTTGTTTTTTAATTTTTCAAGTGTTTGTTGCATAACACTTTCGTAAACTTCCATTGTAGGCATTTCAGGAATTTCCATTATTTCTAAAGGAATTTTAATACTTTCAGCTTGTTGTTGTAATAATTCTACACGTACACCATGCATTGAGATACGCTGAAATTGTTGGTTAACACTCGTAAGTAAGTAATCAATTTTAAATTCTGGGTTTTGAAGAATTTTGTATAAGGCTAGAGCCGAATCTTTTCCGCTACTCCAGTTAAATAAGGCTTTTTTCAAGGGTAATTTAATATAATTTTAAGAGGTAAACTTACAAAAATACTTCGATTAGTTTATCAAACCTTTGTAACTTTGAAAATCTACCTTAATCTATTTTAAATGCGATTTATTTTTCTTTTTATTTCTGCTTTCGTTTTTGGACAACAAACAAAGAATGTTGATTTTACTTCCGTTTCAGCACACTTGAACCTTAATCCTAATGAAAAGTCAATTTCTGGTTTGATAAATTATACTTTCAAAGTACTTAAAGAAGTAGATACATTAAGGTTAGATGCCCAAAACATGGAATTTTTTGAAGTGAAGTTAAATAAGAAAAAAATAGCTTTCTTGAATTCCGGCAAGCAGTTACTTATTGTTTATCCTTTTAAAAAAGGAAAAAATACAATTACTTTTGAATATCAAGCTAAACCCAAACAAGCACTCTATTTTGTGGGTTCTAAAGAAGCAGATGATTTGCAAATTTGGACACAGGGTCAAGGCAGATATACCAGCCATTGGTTTCCTAGTTTTGATGACGTTAATGAAAAGTTGATTTTCAATCTTAGTGTTGGCTTTGATTCTGATTATAAAGTTGTTGCAAACGGGGTTTTAAAGAAAAAAATAAGCACAAATCAATCTACAATATGGCAGTATAAGATGCAAAAACCTATGAGTTCTTATTTGCTGATGTTAGCTATTGGTAAGTTTGAAAAGCAACGACAATTCTCAAAAACTAAAATTCCTTTGGATTTATATATTGGAAACAAAGAGCTTTCTCATTTTGAGCCTACCTATCGTTATTCCAAAACTGTTTTTGATTTTTTAGAAAAAGAAATTGGATATAAATACCCGTGGAAAGTTTATAAACAAGTTCCTGTAAGGGATTTTTTGTATGCAGGAATGGAAAATACATCAGCAACCTTATTTGCTACTCGGTATGTAGTAGATTCTACAGGTTTTGAAGATAGAAATTATACGAATGTAGATGCTCATGAATTAGCGCATCAATGGTTTGGTGATTTAGTGACAGCTACCAGCGGAAAGCATCATTGGTTGCAAGAGGGGTTTGCTACTTACTATGCGTTATTGGCTGAAAAAAACATATTTGGAGAGGATTATTTTTATTCGAAAATGTATGAATCGATTCAGCAAATAAAATTTGCTTCAAGAACGGATAGTATTCCTATTTTAAATGAAAAAGCAAGTTCGTTAAGTTATTATCAAAAAGGGGCTTGGGCTTTGTTTTCTTTACATCAGGCAATTGGTGATAAAGCATTCAAAAAAGTCATTAAAAATTACTTGAATAAGTATGCTTTCAAAAATGTTACAACGGCCGAATTTCTAGCTGAAGTTAAAAAAGTAAGTGATTTTGATACTCAACTTTTTTCTAAAGTATGGCTTGAATATACGATTGTTAATACTAATATTGTTAATGATTTACTTAATCAAAACAAATCATCTAAGCTTTTACTTGAAATTGACAAAATGAAATCAAAACCATTGATTGAAAAAATGGATTTCTTTAGGCAAATTTTGCAATCGGATCAATATCATTTCGTAAAGGAACATGTGGTAAACCAACTTAGAAATGAAAATTTTGAATTAAAAAAAGAGCTTTTGCAGATGGCTTTAAATACTAAAAATGTTCAAGTTCGTCAAGCGGTGGCCTATGCATTACCAAAAATTCCTGAAGAATTTCGATTGGATTATGAAACGCTTTTAGATGATAAATCCTATCAAACCCAAGAAATTGCTTTGTTATATTTATGGCGAAATTTTCCAGAACAACGAATAACGTATTTAAACAAAGCTAAAAATTGGATTGGTTTTAACGATTTGAATTTACGTACATTGTGGTTGTCCTTAGCTATCATGACACCGCAATACGAAGGAGATAAAAAAGCTATAATTGATGAATTAATCAGTTTGTCGTCTGAACGATTTGAAGCAACAACAAGGCAAAATGCATTGGAATATTTAATAGGTTTTCAATTAATTAATGAAGAAGTTTTAATTAATTTAGTGAAAGCCACGACACATCATACTTGGCAATTTTCTAAATTTGGACGTGATACTATTCGAACCTTATTGAAAAATAAAGAGCAAAAAGATGCTTTCATTCGAATTTTACCTAGTTTGAACGAAAAAGAACAAATTCAATTGAATCGATTATTAAATTAAACTATATGCGAGCATTGGTTATTTCTGGAGGTGGAAGTAAAGGGGCATTTGCAGGCGGTGTAGCCCAGTATTTGCTAGAAAATAAAAACATCAAATATGATTTATTTATAGGAACCTCTACAGGAAGTTTATTAATTCCACATCTTGCCTTGGGTAATATTGAAAAAATTAAACGTATTTACACTAATGTGAATATGAAGAAAATTTTCAATATTAATCCGTTTATAGTTAGGAAGAAAAAAGGAGTTAATGTAGTTAGTATTAATCACTTTAATGTCGTTTTACAATTTTTAAGAGGTCGAAGAACTTTTGGCGAAAGCAAAAAACTACGCTCGTACATTAAGAAAAATTTTTCGATTGATGAATTTAATCAGTTAAAGGCTTTAGGGACGGATATTGTTGTTACTGTTACCAATTTGACGAATAATCAAAGCGAATACAAATCGATAAAAGACTGTACTTATGATGAGTTTTGTGATTGGACTTGGATTTCTAGTAACTACATTCCTTTTATGAGTATCGTTAATATAAAAGGAAATGATTATGCCGATGGTGGATTTTCTAGCTTAGTTCCTATACAAGAAGCCATTTTAAGAGGTGCAACTGAAGTTGATGTTGTTATTCTTGAAACAGAAAAATCGACACCAAGGGTAGCAATTGGTAAAAATCCATTTTCGCTATTAATTGATTTGTTCCAAATCGAATTAGATCAAATTGAGAAGCACAATATTCTTTTAGGAACCATGGCGGCTTCTCATAACAATGTTAAACTCAATTTGTATTATACGCCAATTAATTTAACGGATAATGCTTTGATATTTAACAAAGAAAAAATGGCGCAATGGTGGGAACAAGGCTTTCAATATGCAATGAAAAAAAGTGAAGCATTAGAAACAATAGCCTAAGATTACCAAAGTTCGGCTACTTCATTTTTGATAAAAGACAAAGCTGTTGTGCTAGGTGAAGTTTTTTCTAATAATTCACTGATTACAAAAGTTCTTAATTCATCCGCATTCGTAACTTTTTCGTTTTTGGCAGCATTGCGTATCATTTGAACCGTAGCATTTTTGGCGGTTAAAATCACTGTCCAGCATTTGTCTGAAATGTAAATTTGTTGTGCAATATTATGTTCAAATTCTTGTTCGATATGGGCAATTATGTAGTTTTCATAATCGTTTTTGTTCGTCGAAATCGGATTGATGCGTACCATTAATTGAGAAGGATGAATGCGCTCCATGAACAATGTCATTCTTTCATAAGCCTGTAAACGCAAAGGCAGTGCAATTTTTTGATTATCTCTTTGAATAAGCCAAAGTCTGGTTTTTTGTTGGTCTTTAAAATGAGACTGAAACAAAAAATAGGCAACTCCGCCAGTAATTAATGATGGGATAGTATAAGCTAGTATTTCAATGATTTTAGTTGTGTCCATTAAGTATAAAATTTTAAAAGCAAAAATATACTTTTTGTTCTTCATTGGAAAAAAATAACGCAAAGACTCGCAAAGTTTATACGCTAAGATTTCCAGAGAGATTTTTTAAACGCTTTGTGTCTCTCCATGTTTCTTTGAGAATCTTTGTGGAATAAATCCATGTAAATACTTATTTTTGCATAAATAGAAAAAAATAATGCAACAATATATATCCCAACTCAACGAAGCCCAACAACAACCTGTATTACAAAAAGACGGCCCAATGATTATTATTGCCGGTGCAGGTTCGGGGAAAACGCGTGTTTTGACCATAAGAATTGCCTATTTAATGCATCAGGGAGTGGATGCTTTCAATATTTTGTCGCTTACTTTTACCAATAAAGCGGCTCGTGAAATGAAAACCCGTATTGCTAGTATTGTGGGAGCAAGTGAAGCAAAAAATCTTTGGATGGGGACATTTCACTCTATTTTTGCTAAAATTTTACGTTCTGAAGCTGATAAATTAGGCTATCCATCCAATTTTACCATTTATGATTCTCAGGATTCACTTAGAGCTATTTCTGGAATTATAAAAGAAATGCAATTGGATAAAGATATTTACAAACCCAAACAAATCTTAGGTCGTATATCTTCCTTTAAAAACAGTTTAATTACCGTTAAGGCTTATTTTAATGATCCCGATTTACAAGAAGCAGATGCCATGGCAAAGCGACCTAGAATGGGAGAAATTTATCAGAATTATGTGGATCGATGTTTTAAATCAGGAGCAATGGATTTTGATGATTTATTATTGAAAACCAATGAATTATTGACACGTTTTCCTGATGTATTGGCTAAATATCAAAATCGTTTTCGATACATATTAGTTGATGAGTATCAGGATACGAATCATTCACAATATCTAATTGTTCGTGCATTATCGGATAAATTTCAAAATATTTGTGTAGTTGGGGATGATGCGCAGAGTATCTATGCTTTCCGTGGTGCTAACATTAATAATATTTTGAATTTTCAAAAAGATTATCCGGGAGTAAATATGTATCGTTTGGAACAAAATTACCGTTCCACACGTAATATTGTAGAAGCTGCCAATGCGGTAATGGTACATAATAAAACCAAACTGGATAAGGTGGTTTGGACAGCCAATGATTTTGGTCCCAAAATTAAAGTACATCGAAGTTTGACCGATGCCGAAGAAGGACGTTTTGTAGCCAGCACTATTTTTGAGCAAAAAATGCAAAATCAATTAAACAATGGTCATTTTGCCATATTGTATCGTACCAATGCACAATCTCGTGCTATGGAAGATGCTCTGAGAAAAAGAGATATTCCGTATCGAATTTATGGAGGTTTGTCTTTTTACCAAAGAAAGGAAATTAAAGACGTACTTTGTTATTTACGATTGGTCATCAATCCAAAAGACGAAGAAGCCTTAGTTCGTGTTATCAATTATCCAGCTCGTGGAATTGGAGATACTACTATCGAAAAATTAACCGTTGCAGCCAATCATTATAAGAGATCAATATTTGAAATTATGCAAAATATTGACCGAATTGATTTGAAATTAAATTCAGGAACTAAACAAAAGTTGCAGGATTTTGTAACGATGATTCAAAGTTTTCAAGTTTTAAATGAAAATCATGATGCTTTTTATTTAACAGATCATGTATCAAAAAAAACAGGTTTGGTACAAGAATTAAAGAAAGATGCAACGCCTGAAGGCATGGCCAGAATTCAAAATATTGAAGAGTTATTAAATGGTATCAAAGATTTTACCGAAGGACAAAAGGAGGTTGATGGCGCAAGAGGTTCTTTGGCTGAATTTTTAGAAGATGTAGCTTTGGCTACCGATTTGGATAACGACACCAGCGATGAAGATCGCGTAGCTTTAATGACTATTCACTTGGCAAAAGGATTGGAGTTTCCACATGTTTTTGTGGTAGGTATGGAAGAAGATTTATTTCCTTCGGCGATGAGTATGAGTACGCGTTCGGAATTAGAAGAAGAACGTCGATTGTTTTATGTGGCATTAACTAGAGCGGAACATCAGGCTTATTTAACCTACGCACAATCTCGTTACCGCTGGGGAAAATTGACGGACAGTGAACCGTCCCGATTTATTGAAGAGATTGACAGTCAGTATTTGGAATATTTAACACCTGCCGAAAGTAATTATCGCTTTAAACCGATGATTGATAAAGATATATTTGGCGATGTAGATAAATCCAAATTACGTTTGTCTAAGCCTTCTAACGGAACACCTCCAAAATACATTACGGATAACCAGCCGAAACCGGATGCGCCAATTCGAAAATTAAAACCAGTTTCGTGTTCAGCGCCGTCAGCCGCTGCTAATTTGTTTGATAATAAGTTAGTTTCTGGAAATATTGTTATGCACGAACGTTTTGGGCGAGGACAAGTATTAAATTTAGAAGGAGTAGGAGCAGATAAAAAAGCCGAAATTAAATTTGAAGTAGGAGGAATCAAAAAGCTCTTGTTGCGATTTGCAAAATTGGATGTTATAGGGTAAATTTTATTTTTTGGATTATTAGAATAAAAAAGAATTAAATCTTAAAGTAATGAAAAAAGGTGTATTAATGTTATTTCTGATTTTAGGATGTAATATCACTTCTACTTCTCCAAAGAAAATTGAGGAATTGAATCAAACCTATGCCCAAAGTTTGAGTTTTCCTAATAAGAATTTTGATATTATCGTATTTAAAACCTATATTTATGAGTGCGGTAATATGACAGAAGAAGAATTAAATTCTTACTATAATCCAGATTTATTAGAAGAACCTTTTGCTAGTCAAATTAAGTCCTTTACCGATAAAAAAATCATTCGAGAATCAGAAATTAAGGATTATAAAGATTTGAAAGGAAGTAAAGTACTATACATTGCAATTGAGGGAAAAGTTGAAAATTCTAAAGAAGTTGTTGTAAATGAAAATTATGAATTTAATGATGGATCGAAATCTGAATATTTTATTATAAATAAGCATCTTATTTTAAAAAACAGAACTTGGAAGTGCATTGTAGAAAAAAAATAATCTTATTTAAAATGCTGAAATTAAATGGCAGAGTTTATCAAAATATATGAAGACAAACCTTCTGAAGCAGCAATTGCTAAAGTAGTTAAGGTTTTAAGAGATGGTGGTTTGGTAATTTACCCAACAGATACTGTTTACGGTTTGGGTTGTGATATTACTAATTCTAGAGCTTTGGAACGCATTGCTAAGATTAAAGGGGTAAAGTTAGAAAAAGCAAAATTCTCTTTTATTTGTCATGATTTGAGCAATCTTTCGGATTATGTGAAACAAATTGATACGGCTACTTTCAAAATTTTAAAAAGAGCATTACCAGGTCCTTATACCTTTATTTTGCCAGGAAATAATAACTTGCCAAGAGAGTTTAAAAAGAAAACTACAGTAGGTATTCGTGTGCCAGATAATAACATTACTCTTGAAATTGTTCGTCAACTTGGGAATCCTATAGTTACCATGTCTATTCGTGATGAAGATGATGTAATTGAATACACTACTGACCCAGAATTAATTTTTGAGAAATGGCAAAATTTAGTCGATATGGTAATCGATGGTGGTTATGGTGATAATGTAGCTTCGACGATTATTGATTTATCAGGTCATGAACCAGAAGTGGTTCGTGAGGGAAAAGGAAGTTTAGATATTTTGTGAAAAAAGTTATGAGTTATGAGTTAGGGCAGAAATATAGATTTCTTTTGTTTTTTCAGATTTCTTAAATCAGTGTTTCAAAAAAAATATTCAATTTAGTTTTAAAGATTCAGATCAGTGTTTTATAAAAGTGTTAAAGCATAAAAAAACGTCCCGATTGTCGGGACGTTTTTTTATGATGGAATAAATCTAACAGATTATTTTTGTTTTTTCATTTCTTTTTCAACCATATCATAGAATTGGTCAATTTTAGGTAAAACTAAGATACGAGTTCTTCTGTTTTTAGCTCTATTTTCAGCAGATGTGTTAGGAACTAAAGGAACATAAGAACTTCTACCAGCAGCTACTAATTGTTCTGGTTTAACTCCTAATTCGTTTGTTAATACACGGATGATTGAAGTAGAACGTTTCACACTTAAATCCCAGTTGTCTAATAAAATTCCGTTTCCAATGTAAGGCACATTATCAGTATGACCTTCAACCATACACTCGAAATCTGGTTTGTCATTTACTACTTTTGCTACTTTTGCTAATACACTTTTAGCTCTATCAGTAACGTTGTAACTTCCTGTTTTAAACAACATTTTGTCAGAGATAGAGATGTAAACTACTCCTTTTTCAACATTGATTTCAATATCTTCATCGTTTAATCCAACTACGCTTTTTAAGCTTGTAACAACTGCAAGAGTTACACTATCTTTTCTTGTTAACGCGTCTTGTAATCTAGTGATTTTAAGATCTTTTTCTTTTAAACTTTCTAATGATTTTTCTAAATTTTCAGCACCTTTAGCTGTTAACATTGTTAAATCTTTAGAATGACTAATTAATCCTTGGTTTTGTTCTTTTAAACCTTCAACACGAGCAGTTAAACCTGCTTTTTCTTCAAGGCATGAATTTAATTTTACAGTAGCAGAATTAAGTAAATCTTGAGTTTCTTTGTTTTTTGCTTCTAGGGCTGCATATTTCTTTTTAGATACACATGATGTTAAAAGAGCAAGTACCGATAGTGCGATAACAACTTTTTTCATAAATTTAATTTTAATAGTTCTTAGAGTTTTTACAAATTTAGTTCTTAATGTTTAGAAATTAAATATAAATTTCTGTTAATTTTAGATAACAAATACCTTGCCATTATTCAAATAATAATTAAAAACGATACTTTTACAAGAATAGTATTCATTTGATTGAAAAATAGCTCTTTTTTTGTAATTTTTTGATAGTAAGCTATAAAAAGCAAAATGAGCTTTTAAAATAGCTACACAATGACTGAATTTTCCTTGAAAAATAAAATGAATTCCTGCAATTCCATCTAAAATTAACCGAATAAATAAAATAGGAATTAATTTTTCTTTAGGTAAGTTCTTTACAAGCATTAATAACGAATTTCTAAAATTCAAAAAGGTTTTCTTTGGATTTCCCTGTTGTAAAGTAGCGCCACCTACATGATAAACGACTGATTTAGGATTGTATTTTATGGTATAACCTTTATTTTTAGCACGCCAGCACAGATCAATTTCCTCTTGATGTGCAAAAAAATCATCATCAAAACCTTTTAACTCGTGATAGACTTTACTTCGAATGAAAAAACAAGCTCCTGAAGCCCAGGTAATTTCTCGAGCATCATTATACTGTCCGTTATCTTTTTCAATCGTCTCAAAAATACGTCCACGGCAATAGGGATAGCCATATTTATCAATAAAACCTCCAGCAGCTCCAGCATATTCAAAATAGTCTTTGTTTTTAAAATCCAATAATTTAGGTTGGATGATAGCTGTTTTGGGTTCTTTTTCGAAAATTTCTAACATAGGTGTTAACCAATTTTCAGTTACTTCTATATCTGAATTCACTAGGGCATAAATTTCGGCATCAATATGTTGTAAAGCTTCGTTGTAACCTTTGGCAAATCCATAATTGCCATCGTTTTTGACGATTTTAACAATTGGAAAATTCGCCTCTACAAAAGCAATAGAATCATCTGTTGAAGCATTATCAGCAACATATATAGTGGCTTCAGGTGAAAATTGAATAACCGATGGTAAAAATTGTTCTAATAATTTTACTCCATTCCAATTTAGAATTACAACTGCTATTTTTTTCAAAGTATCTATTTGTTATTGATGTTATAATTGGGTAGTTCGGCCAGAAATTGATATTTTTCATTCTGATAGTCCATTTGGCAAAAATAATGATTCAAACCATTGCTTACCATTAAATAAGTAGATTTCATGGTCATGTTGTATCGGGCAATTTGGTCAAAAGTCATTTGCGTTATTTTGACTTCGGGTGCTTTGCATTCCACTAAAATTTGGATGGAACCATCAGGGTTAAAAACCACCACATCGTATCTTTTTCGTAAACCATTAACCAATAATACTTTTTCGACATTGATTAAGGATTTGGGGCATTGTTTTTCTTCCAATAAAAAACGAACAACATGTTGACGTACCCATTCTTCGGGTGTGAGAATGATGAATTTTTTCCTTATTTCATCAAAAATTGCCATTTTATTTTCGCTATTTTTGAAACGAAAATTATATGTTGGAAAATTAAGTTTTTGCATTTGGCAAAAATAGTTATTTTGTTTATAGTTTATAGTTTGTTGTTTTGCAAAACTCAAAAACAATAAACTACAAACCACGAACCATAAACCTAAGAAATGGACGAAGTCATTAAAATTGTAAACGATATAAAAGCAGGTAACATTAAACCTATTTATTTCTTAATGGGTGAAGAACCTTATTATATTGATAAATTATCCGATTATATCGAGGAAAATGTTTTGTCTGAAGACGAAAGAGGATTCAACCAAACAGTGATGTACGGAAGAGATGTAACCGTAGATGATATTGTTTCTACTGCTAAGCGTTATCCAATGATGGCCGAGCGTCAGGTTGTAATTGTAAAAGAAGCACAAGATTTGACTAAAACCATTGATAAACTAGAAAGTTATGCCGAAAATCCAATGCTTTCAACGGTTTTAGTACTTTGTTATAAATACAAGACCTTAGACAAAAGAAAAAAAGTTACCAAAAACATTGCTAAGTCGGGAGTAATTTTTGAAAGTAAAAAATTGTACGAAAATCAGGTTGGTGATTGGATTAAGAGGGTTTTATCAGGAAAAAAATATACTATTGAACCGAAAGCTTCGGCTATGTTAGTGGAGTTTTTAGGAACTGATTTGAGTAAAATTAATAATGAATTAGAGAAACTTCAAATCATTTTGCCAAAAGGCAGCATGATAACTGCAAAAGATATTGAAGAAAACATTGGTTTTAGTAAAGATTTTAATGTTTTCGAATTGCGAAAAGCCATTGGGGAACGCAACCAACTAAAAGCATATACTATTGCTGAAAATTTTGCTAATAATCCTAAAGACAATCCAATGGTAGTGACAACTAGTTTGGTTTTTGGTTTTTTTGTTCAACTCTTAAAATACCATGGTTTAAAGGATAAAAATCCAACCAATGTTTCTAAAGTTTTAGGCGTTAATCCTTTTTTCTTGAAAGAATATGATATAGCAATTCGAAATTATCCCATGCGAAAAGTAAGTCAGATTGTAGCGGCTTTACGTGATATTGATGTAAAAAGTAAAGGTGTAGGTGCGAATGCTCTTTCAAATGCTGATTTACTCAAAGAAATGCTTTATCATATATTTAATTAGCTATTCAAATTACCGATATTTGTAGTCTCAAAAACAAATTATAAATCATCAGATCAATGGGAATGAATAAAAATACGATCCTAGGCTGGGCCACTTTTATTATGATTGTAATGGGGTTAATTTTAATTGCCTTAGGTGTTTTTAAATACCGAGAAATCTCTGGGATAGGATTTGCTGCCGTAGGCATTGGTTTTTTTGCCATTGCCTGGGTTTTTAGTTCCTTAAAAGGAAGAGTGTAGCACCAATCAACAATAGAACGGCCGTTATTTTTTTAATAACGGTCGTTTTTTATTTCTACAATTTTAGCTGTTATTTATTTGTTAACTCTAAATTTACTTTTCCCCTTTTTTTATCAAAAAAATTAACTTCTTGCTTATTATTTCAAAAACATCAATTAACCTCTACTTAGTTTTTCCGATATAGTTTTGACAAAAATAAAAATAAGAAAAACTATGAAATTTAATTATTTAAAAAAGGCAGGAGTATTTTCTGTAATGGGATTAACCATTTTGAGTTGTCAAAATGATGATGAAAATTCAAAAAAAACCAATGCTGATATTGATTTTAACAATACTTCATCTGTACCTGCTTTAGTTGTTGCCAAAGAAGGATTTGAAGATTTAAAAATCACTTCTATGATTAGTAGTACTGATGTTTTATCAGGTTCTCCTCTTTTTGTTTATGGTGCACAACCTGATGGAGCTGGATTTATGAAAGATCCTAATGGTGATGGTTACATTATGATTACAAATCACGAGATTTTAAAATCGGTTTCTAGAGTATATTTTGACAAAACTTTAAAAGCAGTTAAAGGGGAATATATTGTAGATGCTGTAGGAGGTATGACAAGATTATGCTCGGCAACTTTAGCAACTCCAAAAATTAACGGCTTTGGACCTCTTTTTTTAACTGCTGGAGAAAGTGGTGAAGAAAGTATGGTACACGGAATTGACCCAATGGGTTTAACATCTGATAAAAAGAGAACAGACAGAGTTTTACCAGCTTTAGGAAAAGCTAGTATGGAAAATGCAGTTCCATTAACAAAAGAAGCGTATCCAGGGAAAACAGTTATTTTGATAGGTGAAGACCAGTCTTATTCAACTTCTCATATCAGTGCAGGTCAAGTAATCATGTATGTAAGTAATACAGTTGGAGATTTAAATAACGGTAAATTATATGCTTTAAAAAGAAATGATGGAGAACAAGCTGAAACTACAATGGGCGTAGGAAGTTCATTTGATGTTTCTTTTGTAGAAATCCCAAATGCTAAAAACTTAACAGGAGCTGAAATAAACACAAAAGTTAATTCATTAGGAGCAATTCGTTTTTCAAGAGTTGAAGACGTTGATTACCGAAAAGGATCTGCTAAAAACAACCGTGAAATTTATTTTACTGCTACTGGACAAGCTACAAATAATGCCCCTGTTGATGGGTATACGATGTGGGGAAGAGTTTATAAATTAAATTTAGATGATAAAGATCCTTTAAAAGGAAAATTAGAATTAGTAGTTGAAGGAGATTCAACTCCAGGGACAGGGATTATTAATCCGGATAACATCTGTGTGACTGAAAATTATGTTTACATTCAAGAGGATGGGGATTCGTATTATACTGCTGCTAAACACGATTCGTATATCTGGCAATATAATATTGCAACTAAAGCTAATAAACCTTGGTTGACAATGAATCATAAGCGTGATGATGCTATTTGGAATGCGACTTACAATCAGGCAAACGTTATGAAATTTGGTAGCTGGGAATATGGTGCAATGGAAGATATTTCAGATGTAATAGGAGTTCCAAATACATTTATAGTGAATATTCACCCACATACTTGGCAAAAAGATGCATTTTTAAATGCTGATGGAAGTGGTGTTAATACAAATAAGGAAGGTGGTCAAACCGTAATTATTAGAAACGTTCAAAAATAATTTTTGAAAAACACAAACCAAAGAGCAATCCTATTTTTAGGATTGTTTTTTGGTTTTTATATTTTTTTAAAAAATGAGAATTTTTAAATATAAGTTTAGCTTACACTTAGTTTTTTTAATGAGTTTTGGATGTTTAGTGGTTTTAGCTAGTTGCGAAACAAACCAATATAAAGACTTAGATGTTCAACAAAATTTAATTTCGGATATTGATAAATTAAGTCAAAATATAGCTGTTTTTGAAAAAAAGGTTGAAGGAAATGAAGATGAAAAAGCAATTCAAGAAGCTTTTAAATCCGCAAGATTAGACTATAAGAAAATTGAATGGGCTGTTGAATATTTTACACCTAATCCAGCTCGATTTATTAATGGTCCTGCGTTAGATGAACTAGAAGTAGCCGAAAATACAGCGATACCCCCAAGTGGATTTCAAGTTATTGAAGAAATAATTTTTCCTCATTATTCCGTTGAAAATAAAACCGATTTAATTAGAGAAGTTAAGGTTCTTGGAGGTAATATTAAACAAGTAAAACAACATCTGGAAGCAATTACTATTTCGGATGCACACATTATGGACGCCTGTAAATTGGAAATTAATAGAATATTGGCATTAGGTATTACAGGTTTTGATTCACCCATTGCTTTACATTCGATTCCTGAAGCCAAAGAAAGTTTACATTCTTTAAAGGGTTTATTATCAAAGTTTAAAAATGCTAATCCTGATTCCAATCAACTTGAAAAAGAAATTAACTCATTAATTGATAAAGCAATAAAATATTGTGATGCTAATGCCGATTTTGCAACTTTTGATAGAGCAGAATTTATTTTGAAATTCTTAAACCCCTTAAGTCATAAATTAGTCGCTTTTCAAAAAATTAATAAGATTAAAAATTCAGATCGAAATAGTATAGTTAAGCAGGATACAAAGTCAATATTTGATAAAAATGCTTTCAATGTTGATGGATTTATTCCTTCTGAAGAGTATGCTTTTACCACCGAAAAAGCAGTGTTAGGAAAAAAAATATTTTATGAAAATGCTTTTTCAAATACTAATTCGCGCAATTGTTCCAGTTGTCATAATCCTGATAAAGCATTTACGGATGGCTTGCAGTATAATGAATCGTTAAATGGTGGAAATTTAAAAAGAAACACACCAATGTTAACTTATGCCTCTTTACAAAATGCGCAATTTTGGGATATGCGTCAGTTGGATTTAGAAAAACAAAGTTTGGATGTTATCCAAAACAAAGATGAAATGCACGGAAATGTTAGTAATGCTTTAAAAAAAATAGGTAAAGATAAAGAGTACCAAGAATTATTTAAAAAAGCATTTCCAAAATCTTCCAAGATTGAAGGATGGCAAGTTCAAAATGCGCTTGCAAGTTATATTCGCTCTTTAAATGCTTTCGATAGTAAATTTGATTCTTACATAAGGGGAGAATCGAATCGTTTTTCAGCAGAAGAAAAATTAGGTTTTAATCTTTTTGCTGGAAAAGCCAAGTGTGCCACTTGTCATTTTATTCCTTTATTTAATGGAACTGTTCCTCCTTCTTTTCAAAAAACAGAACAGGAAGTAATAGGTACCCCAGCGGATAAAAATGGGAAGAAGATTAGTCCAGATTTAGGTAGATATCTACAAAATCAAATGCCTCAATTAAAAAATGCGTTCAAGACACCTTCGTTGCGAAATGTAGCTATAACAGCACCCTATATGCATAATGGCGTTTTTTCAAGTTTAGAGGAAGTAGTTGATTTTTATAATAAAGGTGGGGGAGTTGGCTTAGGTTTTGCTATTGATAATCAAACATTACCTTCAGATAAATTAGAACTAAACGATAAAGAAATCAAAGCTCTTGTTGCTTTTATGAAAACATTGACGGATAAAGCATATCAGTAAGATTATTAGCGTAAAAATTTTATGTAGTATTGCCTCAAAGTAGCAGTAAATTATTACTGCAATAATACTATATTTGTATTCTTTTTTTAAAATTAAAATTTAATACAAATGTCAGACGATAAGAAAGTAATATTCTCGATGTCAAAAGTGAGTAAGACTTACTCAAGCAGCAATAAACAAGTATTGAAAGATATCTATTTGAGTTTCTTTTACGGAGCTAAAATTGGTATTTTAGGTTTGAATGGTTCTGGTAAATCTTCCCTTTTGAAAATCATTGCAGGAGTTGATAAAAATTACCAAGGAGATGTAGTTTTTGCTCCAGGATATACAGTAGGTTATTTAGAGCAAGAGCCAGAATTAGACGAAACTAAAACTGTTTTGGAAGTAGTTCAGGAAGGTGTAGCCGAAACTATGGCTGTATTGGACGAATACAACAAAATCAATGATTTATTTGGTCTTGAAGAAAATTATTCCGATCCAGATAAAATGGATAAATTAATGGAGCGTCAGGCTGCTTTGCAAGACAAAATTGATGCATTAGGTGCTTGGGAAATCGACACCAAATTAGAAATCGCAATGGATGCGTTGCGCACTCCAGACGGAGATACTCCAATTAAAAACCTATCAGGAGGAGAGCGTCGTCGTGTGGCTTTATGCCGTTTATTATTAAAACAACCAGATGTATTGCTTTTAGATGAGCCTACCAACCACTTGGATGCGGAATCAGTACTTTGGTTAGAGCAACATTTAGCGCAATATGCAGGAACTGTAATTGCTGTAACGCACGACCGTTATTTCCTAGATAATGTTGCGGGATGGATTTTAGAGTTGGATAGAGGAGAAGGTATTCCTTGGAAAGGGAACTATTCTTCTTGGTTAGACCAAAAATCGAAACGTTTAGAACAAGAAGAAAAAGTAGCTTCTAAGAGAAGAAAAACATTAGAGCGTGAGTTGGAGTGGGTTCGTCAGGGAGCAAAAGGACGTCAAACGAAACAAAAAGCGCGTTTACAGAACTACGACAAATTATTAAACGAAGACCAAAAACAATTGGATGAGAAATTAGAAATCTACATCCCTAATGGTCCACGTTTAGGAACCAATGTTATTGAAGCTAAAAATGTAGCAAAAGCTTTTGGTGATAAATTATTGTATGATAATTTGAATTTCACTTTGCCTCAGGCAGGAATTGTTGGAGTTATTGGACCAAATGGTGCCGGTAAATCAACTATTTTCCGAATGATTATGGGTGAACAACAAACAGATAGTGGAGAATTTACGGTGGGTGATACTGTAAAAATTGCTTACGTAGATCAATCACACTCTAATATTGACCCTAATAAATCAATTTGGGAAAACTTCTGCGATGGACAGGAATTAATTATGATGGGAGGTCGTCAGGTAAATTCACGTGCTTACTTAAGTCGATTCAACTTTGGAGGAAGTGACCAAAACAAAAAAGTATCAATGCTTTCAGGTGGGGAACGTAACCGTTTACACTTGGCCATGACTTTGAAAGAAGAAGGAAACGTGTTATTACTGGATGAGCCAACGAATGATTTGGACGTAAATACACTTCGTGCACTAGAAGAAGGTTTAGAAAACTTTGCTGGTTGTGCTGTGGTAATCTCTCACGACAGATGGTTCTTAGATCGTATTTGTACGCATATCTTAGCTTTTGAAGGAAACTCTGAAGTATATTTCTTCGAAGGAAGTTTCACTGAATATGAAGAAAACAAAAAGAAACGTTTAGGTGGTGATTTAACTCCAAAACGTATCAAGTACAGAAAACTTATTCGAGGATAATCTAATTTTTTTAAATAGTTTTTCTAAAAAATGAATATAATGAAAAAGGCTCCAATGTACGTTGGAGCCTTTTTGTATACTATACATAGGATTTATTATTGCCATCCGCCTCCTAAGGCTTTATAAAGTTGAATCACAGCTTTGTACTGTTGAAATTTATTATCAATTAAACTTAATTGAGCATTCAGAGCATCATTTTTGGATGTTAGGACTTCTAAATAATTAGCTAGACCATAGGTCAATAGTTCATCTGAATAATTAGCCGCTTTCTTTAACGCATCAACTTGTTTTTCGCGCACAGCTATTTTTGTGGTTTCGTTATTGTATTGTGCTAAGGCATCTGAAACTTCTTTACCTGCTTTTAAAAGAGATTGCTCAAATTGTAAATAGGCTTTCTCTTGATTGGCTTTAGCAATTTCATATTTTGTTTTAAGTTGTCTTTGATTAAAGATCGGTTGCGTTAAGCCAGTAACAATATTAGCAAAAATCGAATTAGTGCTGAACCATTCTTTTAACTCAATACTCTGAAATCCTTCTGTTGCAGTAATTTTAAGAGTGGGATAAAAACTGCTTTTGGCTACATTAGTTAATTCAAAATTGGATATTAAGTTATATTCGGCAGCAATGATATCTGGACGATTTCTTAATAATTGCGATGGTACACCAAGCGTGATTGAAGGTGCTAATTTTTGTGTTTCAAATGTACTTCTTTCAATCTTATTTGAAGGTTCGCCAAGTAATGTACTTAGTGTGTTTTCAAGAATGATGATGTTATTTTTTAAATCGGCTAAAATAATTTCAGTAGCATATTTTTGAGCTTCAGTTTGTTTAACACCAACTTCAGTTACACTTCCTGATTTTTTTAGTTGAATGATTGTTTCAACACTTTTGTTTCTGTTGATTAAAGTTTCTTCGGCAACTTTTATTTGCCCATCTACGGCAAGTAATTGATAATAGGTTGCAGCAATATTGGCTATTAACTCCGTTTTGATTGCTTGATTAGCAGCAGCTGTTTGTAAAAATGCAGCATTTGCAGCACGTTTATTACTTTTTATTTTTCCCCAAATATCAGCTTCCCAAGATAAAGTTCCCGTAAATTGATATTGGTCTACCGAAGTGTTTCTTACAATAGCACCAAACTGACTGTTTTTAGAAAGTTCTTGGTGCGTCCAATCAGTTCCAACTGAAAAATTAGGAAAAAATCCAGCTTTACCTTGCTTCATTGTTGCTTCAGCAGCAGCCAGGTTTTGCATTGCAATTCGGATATCTAAATTGTTTTGCAAACCTTTTCGAATATGAGCTTGCAAAATAGGATCGGTAAATATTTTTTCCCAACTTACATTGGCTAATGAATTGGTATCAACAGCAGTTGTTTCATTTCGGTACAAATTAGCTGTTTTTACTTCAGGTCTGTTATAGTCTTTACCAACAAAACAGGACTGAAATAGAATAACAGTAGTTGTTAGCAAAGCAATTTTATATATTTTATTTTTCATTTTCTGATTCTATAGATTCAACATCTGATTCTTTAATTGCAATAGGTAGTGGTTTGCTCGATATTTTTTCCTGTAAATTTTGGAAAACAATAAATAAGACAGGAATAACAAAAACTCCTAAAACCGTTCCTATTAGCATACCACCAATAGCTCCAGTTCCGATAGCTTTGTTACCTACAGCACCAGCTCCTTGAGCTAACATTAATGGTAATAAACCTAAAATAAAGGCAAATGAAGTCATTAATATAGGTCTTAAACGTGCTACAGCACCTTGAATGGCAGCTTGTGAAATACTTAATCCTTTTCTTCTGGAGTCGGCTGCAAATTCAACTATCAAAATCGCATTCTTGGCTAATAAACCAATAAGCATAATTAAGGTAATTTGCATATAAATATTATTACTCACATTAAAGAAAAATGCAAAAATAAAAGCTCCTGCTAAACCTACTGGAAGCGACAATAGTACCGCAAATGGTAAAACGTAACTTTCATATTGTGCAGATAAAAGGAAATAGACAAATACTAAACACAATAAGAAAATAAATAAAGTTTGTCCGCCAGCATTAATTTCTTCACGGGTCATTCCCGAAAATTCATATCCATACCCAATAGGTAGTTTTTGACTAGCTACTTCCTGTACCGCTTTAATAGCATCTCCTGAACTAAATCCTTCTTTTGGAGCACCAGTGATTTTAACCGAAGTAAATAAGTTGAAACGGTCGATTGCTTGAGGTCCAAATACTTTTTCCAATGTTACAAACTGCGATATAGGAGCCATTTGACCGGAATTATTTCGAACCATAACTTTATTTAAAGATTCAGGATCACTTCTAAATTCAGGTTCCGATTGATAGACAACACGATATTGTTTTCCAAATTTATTAAAATTAGAAGCATAAACTCCTCCAAAATAGCCTTGCATAGTTCCCAAAACATCGGTTACTGTTAATCCAGATTTTTTAATAGCTGCGACATTCAAATCGATTCGATATTGTGGATAATTTGGAGAAAATGAGGTAGCAGCATATTGAATTTCCGGACGACTATTTAAAGCGGCTAAGAAATCAGAATTCACCTTACTTAATTCTTGGATGGTTCCTCCTTTTTGATCCTGCAATTGCATTTCGAATCCATTAGAGAATCCAAAACCAGATAAGGTAGGACGTGCAAAAAATAATATTTTGGCATCTTTCACTGTAGCTGCACGTTTAAATAATTCTTGCACAACAGCTGTAACTTCTTGATTGGCATTTTTACGTTCCGCCCAAGGTTTAAGTTTTAAAATTACCATACCATAATTACTTCCAGAACCACTGATAATGCTTCTACCAGAAATACGTAATATTTCTTTAATTTCTGGCATATCTTTTATCTTGTTCTCTACCTGTAATAATACTTCTTCAGTTTTCTTCAAAGAAGTTCCTGGTGCTAATTGGATGTCTGAAAAGATTGCTCCTGTATCTTCACTAGGTACAAAAGCTTTTTGTGTAGTATTTAATAATAAGACAAAAATGCTCGCAAAAACTACAATTCCGAGGAAAGCTAACCATTTTCGTTTAACTAAAAACTCAACCCCTTTTTTGTATTTATTAGTAGTAGTTTCAAATCCAGCATTAAAAGCAGCATAAAAACGTTCTAAAAATCCTTTTTCTTTATTAGGATCGTGCTCTTTTAAGAAAATAGCACATAAAGCAGGAGATAGGGTAAGGGCATTAATTGCAGAAAGTACAATAGAAATAGCTAATGTTAAACCAAACTGTTTATAGAATACTCCTGCCGAACCACTAATAAAAGATACAGGAATAAATACCGCCGACATTACTAATGTAATGGAAATAATGGCACCACTAATATCGCCCATAGCACTATGAGCCGCTTTTTTGGGGTCGTGTTCACCAGCTTCCATTTTGGCATGTACGGCTTCAACTACCACAATAGCATCATCAACCACAATACCTACTGCTAATACTAATGCAAATAAGGTCAATAAGTTAATAGTGAAACCAAATAAACTTAGGAAAAAGAATGTACCTACAATGGCTACTGGTACTGAAATAGCAGGAATAAGTGTAGATCTCCAATCTTGTAAAAAGATAAATACCACGATAAAAACTAAAATAAATGCTTCAATTAAAGTATGAATTACTTTAGAAATCGATTCTTCAAGGAAATCATTGGCATTGATTAGGGTTGTGTATTTTACCCCTTTCGGGAAATTGATTGCTGCTTTATCTAATTCTTTTAAGGAATTTTCAATTACCTCTTGCGCATTTGAACCAGCTGTTTGAGCAATCGCAATACCCACCGATTGATTTCCGTTGGTAAGTGTATTACTAGCATAATTTACGGCACCTAATTCAATTCGAGCAATATCTTTAAGTTTCAATACTTCTCCATTTGAAGTAGAACGAACTACAATATCCTCAAATTCTTTCGTACTTTGTAAACGACCTTTGTATTTTAAAACATATTGAAATGATTGGTCTGCTCTTTCTCCCAATTGTCCAGGAGCAGCTTCAATATTTTGTTCCGCTAACAAGGCTGTTATATCCGAAGGGACTAAACCATAAGCCCCCATAATATCTGGTTTTAACCAAATACGCATAGAATAATCTCTTTGTCCAAAAATAGTTGCATCACCTACACCGGCAACCCTTTTAATTTTAGGTAATATGTTGATATTAGCATAATTTTGGAGGAAAGTCATATCGTAATTAGGATTTTCACTGTATAAAGAGAAAATCAAAATGTTATCACTTTGCCTTTTGGAAGTAGTTACACCTGCTTTTGTAACTTCTTGAGGTAGAAGTGGAGTGGCACGCGATACACGGTTTTGAACGTTTACTGCAGCCAAATCAGGATTTGTACCTAATTTAAAATAAATATTAATCGATGCCGAACCATCATTATTGGAAGTCGAAGTCATGTAAGTCATGTCCTCGACACCATTAATTTGTTCTTCTAAAGGAATTACTACCGAGTTCATAACTACTTCGGCACTTGCACCTTGATAGTTAGCCGAAACGGTAACCGTAGGAGGAGCTATTTCTGGATATTGTGAAACTGGAAGCGAGATTAGTCCTAAAACTCCCAGAATAACGATGATGATAGATATCACCGTTGACAATACGGGTCTGTCAATAAATTTTGAAAACATAAATATGTTGTTTGGGGTTGTTTTTTAGTTAATTCCTTTTTTTTCAGGATTTATTATTGTGGAATAGTCAACTAATTCAGGTTTGATTAGAGTTCCCTCAGGTACAATTCCTACACCTTCAATTAGAATTTTGTCGTTTACATTCAGTCCTTTATCTACCACATAAAATTGCCCACCAGGAACCGCACGAACTTCAACTGGTATTGCTTTGACCTTGTTTTCTTTGTCAACAGTCAATACTACACGTTTATCTTGCATTTCAATCGTAGCGCTTTGTGGTATCAAGATTACATCCGTTAAATTCGTAGGAATTTGAATGGTTCCACTACTTCCAGAACGCAATAATTTGTTAGCATTTGGGAAACTTGCTCTTACATTAAAGGAACCCGTTTGAGTATTAGCCTGTCCGCTTACGGTTTCAATTTTTCCTTTTTGAGCATAAACATCTCCATTACTTAAAATTAAATTAACCAATGGTAAACGGTTGATTTTTTCTTGAAAGGTTTTACCTTCTGCAGTCATGGTAAAATCCAATTGTTGTTTTTCATTAACCGAAAAGTAAGCATAAATCGTACTGACATCTGAAATTCGGGTTAATGGTTCAGCGGTTTGACTACTAACATAACTTCCTAATCGTAGGGGTAAGGTACCAACAATTCCATTTACCGGACTTTTGATAGTAGCATAATTAATTTTAGCTAAAATACCTTGATAGGTACTTTTGGCACTAGCTAAATTTGCTTTGGCTGTTTCTAATTGAACATCACTTATGATGTTTCTTTCTACTAATGGTTTTAAACGATTAACTTCTACCTGAGCTGCTGCAACTTTTGCTTTAGCAGCACTTGCTTCCTGATCGGCAGTTTGTGTTTCTAACTTAAATAATAGTTGGCCCTTTCTAACCTCTTGTCCTTCTTGCACATAAATTTTTTCAATATAACCATCTACTTTTGCACGGATATCAATATCGGTAACTCCCTCAAGAGTAGTTGGATATTCAGAAAGTAAAGAAGTATTTGATTTTTCTACACTTATAACTTTGTAGGGCATTACAGGAGGTGCGGCTTGTTCTTCCTTTTTCTTATTGCAAGAAAGTAAGCTTAAGGATAATATAATTGAACTAATAAAAAATTTCTTTTTCATAATTAGATGTTATTTGTTGGATTGATTTTTAATTTCTATTTCTTTGAATTCGGCGATAGTTTTTTTTAAAGAGGCTTCAACAGCTTGCAAATGGTTCTTATACGCTTTTATGTTTTCTAAATTGCATCTTTCTTCTGGGCAGGAAGCCGTTTTTTGGCGATAGTCAAATATCCTATCGGTAATATAATTTTCTGACTCTAAAAACTTCAAGTAGTTTGATAATCGGCTACTTAATGCAGCTGACTTAAAGTATTTTTTTCTATCACAAGGAATTGTAAAATATATTATTCTTTCCGTTTTAAGAAGTAAATTTAAATTTGTTGAAATTGAGCTTTTACTGGCACCTAGTTTTTCTACTATGTACTCAAATGTTAATCCAGATTTACAACCTTCAACAACAAGAAGGCCTAAAATTCTTCCAGCTAATGGTGCAATTTGATAGACAGTCTCAAAGTGAATACCTAATATTTCAACTAGTTCTTCTTTTTCTTTTTGTAAAGTCTCCATGATGATTTTTTTTGCAAAGATATGATTAGTTCGTAATTTACCGAACCAAACAAACGATTTTAATCTTTTTTTAAGATTTTAAAGTTTCTAGTTATCTTAGAACGAATTTTATAGCAAAAAAAAGATAAACTACCAGTATAGGAAAAAATAGGATAGTTAAAATTACGAGCTAATTTATTTATATTTGTTGGCATAAAAACAAGTCATAGTGTCGCAAATCAATAAACTTAAAATATTCAATGACCCTATTTATGGGTTTATAACAATACCAAACGCTTTAATTTACGACCTAATTCAGCATCCTTATTTTCAAAGGTTAAGACGTATTTCTCAAATGGGTTTGTCGTATTTAGTGTATCCAGGAGCAAATCATACCCGTTTTCATCACGCTTTAGGATGTATGCATTTGATGCAAAAAGCAGTAGATGTATTGCGTTTTAAGGGGGTTTCAATTTCTGAAGAGGAAGAAAATGCACTTTACATTGCTATTTTATTGCATGATATAGGTCATGGTCCATTTTCACACGCTATGGAAAAAAGTATCGTTGAAGATGTGCATCACGAAGAGATCTCGTTGCTATTTATGCGTCAGTTGAATAAGGAATTCAAAGGGAAGTTAAGTTTAGCCATAAAAATATTCGAGGGAGATTATCCTCGAAAATTCATGTTGCAATTAATTTCCAGTCAATTAGACATGGATCGAATGGACTATTTAAAACGGGATAGTTTTTATTCTGGAGTTGCGGAGGGAAATGTCAATTCGGAGCGTTTAATTCAAATGATGAACGTAGAAGATGATTATTTAGTGATTGAAGAAAAAGGAATTTATTCAGTTGAAAAGTTTTTAATGTCAAGACGTTTAATGTATTGGCAAGCTTATTTACATAAAACTAGTTTAGTGGCTGAATTAGTGTTGACCAAAATTTTAAAACGAGCCAAAGAACTTATCTTAAAAGGTGTAGTATTGCCTTGCAGTGAACCTTTACAGTTTTTTATGCAAAATAAAATTGATTTGGCATCCTTTGATACTAATACCTTAGATTTGTTTTCACATTTAGATGATTTTGATATTATTAGTGCGCTGAAAGCTTGGCAACGACAAGATGATTTTATTTTGTCGACATTGAGCAAAATGATAATTAATAGAGATTTATTAAAAATTCAGTTAACCAGTGATAAAGTAGCAATTGATGATTTAAATCCGTTAAGAGAGAAATTTGCTTCAGAACATAATATTAGTTTGGCCGATACTAATTATTTTATTTTTAAAGGAAAAATTAAAAATCAAGCTTATAATAAAGAAGCCGAACCCATTCGTATACTTAAAAAAGATAGAACAATAGAAGATGTTATTGAATCTTCAGACCAACTGAATTTGAAATCATTATCAAAATCAGTGACCAAATACTATATATGTTTTCCAAAACAACTAGTATAAATCCCTATTGGAAATCTATTTTTTTATATTTTTGTCCCAATGAAATTTACAGCAGAACAAATAGCAGGAGTTTTAGAAGGAGAGGTTGTAGGCAATCCTTTAGTAGAAGTACACGAGCTTTCTAAAATAGAAGAAGGAAAAGTGGGCTCACTCACTTTTTTGTCAAATCCTAAATATACTAACTATATATATACAACTGAAGCCTCTATAACTATTGTAAATAAAAGTTTTACTCCTGAATCTGAAATTAAAACTACACTCATAAAAGTTGAGGATGCTTATCTTGCATTTTCTAAATTACTTGAATTTTATGATCAAGCTATCAAAGCTAGTAAAGTAGGTATTGAGCCACATACAGTAATAGCCGAAGATGTACAATATGGGTCGGATTTATACTTAGGTAGTTTTAGTTACATTGGTAAAAACGTAAAAATAGGTAATAATGTAAAAATTTATCCTAATTGTTTTATTGGAGATAATGTTGTCATTCACGATAATGTAACTATTTTTGCTGGCGCAAAGATTTATTCAGAATCAGTTATAGGTAATAATTGTATCATTCATGCAGGAACAGTTATTGGCTCTGATGGTTTTGGATTTGCTCCAAATCCAGATGGAAGTTATAAAAAAATTCCTCAGATTGGTAATGTGATTATTGAAGATGATGTCGAAATAGGAGCTTGTTCAACCATTGATAGAGCAACTTTAGGTTCTACTCGAATTAAAAAAGGAGTAAAATTAGATAATCAAATTCAAGTTGCGCATAATGTAGAAATAGGCGAAAATACTGTTATTGCTGCACAAACAGGAATTGCAGGTTCAACTAAGATAGGTAAAAACGGAATGATTGGTGGACAGGTAGGAATCTCAGGACATTTAACTATTGGGAATAATGTTCGAATTCAAGCACAATCAGGAGTTGCACGAAACATAAAAGACGACGAAGTTTTGCAAGGAAGCCCAACATTTGGATATAATGATTTTAGTAAATCCTATGTTCATTTTAAAAATTTACCAAAAATAATTGCAGAAATAGACGAATTAAAGAAACAAATATTAAACCAAAAAAATGGAAACAATGGTTAAACAGAAGACCATCAAAACAGAAATCTCATTAACAGGTGTAGGGTTACATACCGGAAAAGAAGTTAAAATGACTTTCAAACCTGCTCCAGTAAATAATGGTTTTACTTTTGTTAGGGTCGATTTAGAAGGAAATCCTGTTATCGAAGCAGATGCTAATTATGTAGTAAACACACAACGCGGAACTAATTTAGAAAAATTAGGTGTTAAAATTCAAACACCTGAGCATGTTTTAGCCGCTTTAGTAGGTTGTGATTTAGACAACGTAATCATCGAATTAAATGCTTCTGAATTGCCTATAATGGATGGTTCTTCTAAATATTTTGTTGAAGCATTAGAAAAAGCTGGCGTAGAAGAACAAGCTGCTAACCGTAATGTTTATGTTGTAAAAGAAGTTATTTCTTTTACTGATGAAGCTAGCGGAAGTGAGATTTTGGTTATGCCAAGCGATCATTACACTGTAACAACTATGGTTGATTTTGGTACTAAAATTTTGGGTACTCAAAATGCAACACTAAAAAATATAAGTGATTTTAAAACAGAAATTGCTTCATCGAGAACGTTTAGTTTTTTACATGAGCTAGAATCACTTTTAGATAATGGATTAATCAAAGGGGGAGACTTAAACAATGCTATTGTATATGTTGATAAAGAAATTTCGGCATCTACAATGGAGAATTTAAAAGTTGCTTTTGGTAAAGACACAATAAACGTTAAGCCAAATGGAATTTTGGACAACTTAACTTTACATTATCCAAATGAAGCTGCGAGACATAAATTACTTGACGTAATAGGTGATTTAGCATTAATTGGTACAAAAATCCAAGGTAAAATTATAGCAAATAAACCAGGTCATTTTGTAAATACACAATTTGCTAAAAAAATGGCTAAAATGATTAAAATCGAACAACGCAATTATGTTCCTGTTTACGATTTAAATCAAGAACCATTAATGGATATTCACAAAATTATGGCTATGTTACCACATAGACCACCATTTTTGTTGATTGACAGAATTATTGAGATGTCAGAAAGTCATGTAGTTGGGATGAAAAATGTTACAATGAACGAAAATTTCTTTGTTGGACATTTCCCTAATGCTCCAGTAATGCCAGGAGTATTAATTGTTGAAGCAATGGCTCAAACAGGTGGTATCTTAGTTTTAAGTACTGTTCCGGATCCAGAGAACTATTTGACATATTTTATGAAAATTGATAATGTTAAGTTCAAACACAAAGTATTGCCTGGAGATACATTAATTTTTAAATGTGATCTAATTACTCCTATAAGAAGAGGAATTTGTCATATGCAAGCGAATGCTTATGCTAATGGAAAATTAGTGGCAGAAGCGGAATTAATGGCTCAAATTGCAAAAAAACAAAACTAATTGTAGAATAATTGCTTTGATTATTAATTGGTAGTAATAGTCAAGGTTGTTAATTATAAAAAACGAAAATAGATGAATCAACCATTAGCTTATGTTCATCCGGGCGCAAAAATCGCCAAAAATGTGGTAATTGAACCCTTTACAACCATTCATAACAATGTGGTAATTGGTGATGGTACTTGGATAGGTTCAAACGTAACCATCATGGAAGGAGCAAGAATTGGAAAAAATTGTAATATTTTCCCAGGAGCTGTAATTTCTGCTGTTCCTCAAGATTTGAAATTTGGTGGAGAAGATTCATTGGCTATTATTGGTGACAATTGTACTATTAGGGAATGTGTTACAATTAATAGAGGTACTGTAGCTTCAGGTCAAACAGTTATTGGTGACAATTGTTTAATTATGGCTTATGCTCACATTGCACATGATTGTGTAATTGGGAATAATGCTATTGTTGTAAATGGAGTTGCTCTTGCAGGACATGTTATAGTGGGGAACTATGCAGTAATAGGTGGTCTAGCAGCTATTCATCAGTTTATCCATATTGGAGATCATGCTATGATTTCTGGTGGTTCACTTGTTCGTAAAGATGTTCCACCTTATACAAAAGCAGCCAAAGAACCTTTGTCATATGTTGGGATTAATTCAGTAGGGTTAAGAAGAAGAGGTTTTACCACAGAGAAAATTAGAGAAATTCAAGATATCTATAGAATTTTATATCAAAAAAATTACAATACTACTCAAGCATTAGGGATTATAGAAGCCGAAATGGAAGCTACTCCTGAAAGAGATGAAATTATTGATTTTATCAGAAATTCATCTCGTGGTATCATGAAAGGATATAGCGGAAGCTATTAATTAAATAACAGAAATAGAATGCAGCTATTTCAAAATATGAAATAGCTGCTTTTTGATTAATATAACGATAAATACTATACACAAAATGGCATCTACATCAGATATTAAAAACGGACTTTGTATAAAACACAATCACGATATATACAAAATCATTGAATTTTTACACGTAAAACCAGGTAAAGGTCCTGCTTTCGTAAGAACAAAATTGAAATCATTAACTAATGGAAAAGTTTTAGATAATACTTTCTCAGCAGGTCATAAAATTGATGTGGTAAGAGTAGAAACCCACACTTTTCAATTTTTATATCCTGAAGGAAATCAATTCCACTTTATGAATACGGAAACATTCGAACAAATTACTCTGAATAGAGATGTTCTTGATTCACCAGATTTATTGAAAGAAGGAGAAAATGTGATGATTCAGATTAACACAGAAACTGATTTACCGTTATCAGTTGATATGGCTCCTTCAGTAATTTTAGAAGTTACATACACAGAGCCAGGTGTAAAAGGAAATACAGCTACTAACGCAACTAAACCTGCTACTGTTGAAACTGGTGCTACAGTAAATGTTCCTTTGTTTATCAATGAAGGTGACAAAATTAAAATTGATACTGCGACTGGTTCTTATATGGAGCGTGTTAAGGAGTAATTTATTTGAAATATTTAAAGTTTGAAAATGAACAGTTATTAGCATTAAGTTGACAACTGTATTTTCAAACTTTAATTTTTTTCAATCTTTATACTAATTTATGAAATTTACAAGAGCATATACTTTAAAAGAGATTGCAGATTTACTTCAATGTGAATTTGTAGGTAATGATAGTTTTGAAGTTTTGGGCATGAATGAAATTCATGTGGTAGAAAAAGGAGATATTGTTTTTGTAGATCATCCAAAATACTACGATAAAGCTTTGCAATCGGCAGCGACAATTGTTTTAATCAACAAAAAAGTAGATTGCCCTGAGGGAAAAGCGTTATTGATTTCTGATGATCCGTTTAGAGATTTCAATAAATTAACCAATTATTTTAAGCCATTTCAGTTTTCAAATGTTTCAATTTCACCAACAGCAACTATTGGTGAGGGGACTATTATTCAACCCAATTCATTTATTGGTAATGGAGTAGTTATAGGAAAGAATTGTTTGATTCATTCCAATGTTTCTATTTATGATAATACAGTTTTAGGAGATAATGTAATTATTCATGCAGGAACTATTCTTGGAGCTGATGCTTTTTATTACAAAAAAAGACCTGAAGGTTTTGATCAATTATTGTCTGGAGGGCGCGTAGTTATTCAAGATAATGTTGGTATAGGTGCGCTTTGTACTATTGATAAAGGAGTGACTGGCGACACAACAATTGGAGCAGGTACAAAAATTGATAATCAAGTGCACGTAGGACACGACACCGTAATTGGGAAAAAGTGTTTGATCGCATCCCAAACTGGAATTGCAGGTTGTGTTATTATTGAAGATGAAGTTACTATCTGGGGACAAGTAGGAACTACTAGCGGAATTACAATTGGGGAAAAAGCAGTTATTTTAGGACAAACAGGCGTAACCAAGTCAATTGAAGGAGGTAAAACCTATTTTGGAACCCCAATTCAGGAATCTAGAGAGTCTTTGAAGCAATTAGCTAATCTTAAAAAAATTCCAGAAATTCTAGAAAAATTAAAATAAAATAAAGAACAAAAATATCCTATCTGAATCCAAAACTATTTTTTGTTTTGATGCTAACAAATCATTGCAATAACATAATTTTTTTTTGATAAGAAAACCGCTCAAATAATTTCTAAATACCTTATTTTTGCAACACAAATTTAAAAATCACATAAAATATATATCATGAGTGTTTTAGTTAACAAAGATTCTAAAATAATTGTTCAAGGTTTTACTGGAAGCGAAGGAACTTTCCATGCTTCTCAAATGATTGAATACGGAACAAACGTTGTAGGTGGTGTAACTCCGGGAAAAGGGGGGACTACTCACTTAGACCTTCCTGTTTTTAACACTGTAAAAGATGCAGTAGAACAAGCAGGTGCTGATACTTCTATTATTTTTGTACCACCAGCTTTTGCTGCTGATGCTATCATGGAAGCAGCTGATGCAGGTATCAAAGTAATTATTGCTATTACTGAAGGTATTCCTGTAGCTGATATGATTCATGCAAACGATTATGTTAAGAAAAGAAACGCTAGATTAATTGGTCCTAACTGTCCTGGTATTATTACTCCGGGTGAAGCTAAAGTAGGTATCATGCCAGGTTTTGTTTTCAAAAAAGGAACTATCGGTATTGTTTCAAAATCAGGAACTTTAACTTACGAAGCTGCAGATCAAGTTGTAAAACAAGGTTTAGGAATCACTACTGCTATTGGTATTGGTGGAGACCCAATTATTGGAACAACTACTAAAGAGGCTGTAGAATTGTTAATGAACGATCCTGAAACTGAAGCGATCATCATGATTGGTGAAATTGGAGGTCAATTAGAAGCAGATGCTGCTAAATGGATTAAAGCGGATGGTAACCGTAAACCTGTAATTGGTTTTATCGCTGGAGAAACTGCTCCTGCTGGTAGAACAATGGGACATGCTGGTGCTATCGTGGGTGGTTCTGATGATACAGCTGCTGCTAAAAAACGTATCATGAGAGAAAACGGAATTCACGTTGTAGATTCTCCAGCTGAAATTGGAAAAAAAGTAAAAGAAGTTTTAGGTTAAATCTAAGAACTCCATTTTATATTAGTTTAAGCCTCACATTTGTGGGGCTTTTTTAGTATTATACAGAATTAAAGAAATACATTTGCAGCCGATTTAATTAGGAGACTAATTGAGATAAAAATAAATTCAATAAATAAGATATGTATAAAGAATTAGAAGAATTCAAAGTAAAAAATCAGTTTTCATTAACAGTAGAAGATAATTTGGAGGAAGTATGTAATGCTTCTGAAGGCTCAGGTGTTTTTTTAGTGTATGATGTAGCGGATGAAAAAGAGCTTATTATGGTAGGTTCTACAGGAACAGTGCAAAATGATGGTTCTTTGAAAACTAAAAATGGAGGATTGTATGATAAAATTGTAAACGGTCATCAATTTGCTAAAACTGGAAGAAAATATTCTTGGCCTGCACAAATGAAAAAAGAAGCAATTAGTCGTTTAGAAGTGGTTTGGTACGAAACGTTTAACGATGATTCTAAAGTAATTCCAACTTTTGTTGAAGCTCAGGTTTTGCAAAACTTTCTGAACGAAAACAATAAATTACCTAGATGGAATGTAGCTTTTTAGTTCATTTTCAATTGAATATAAGTTTATAAAGTATAGCCTTGCACCAGTAAGGCTTTTTTTATAGCTTTAATTTTATAAAACATCTAAATCGTTTATATTTGTAATTCAATTTATTAAAATTAACTTTTAACACAATATGAAATTACTTGAAGGAAAAGTAGCTATTGTTACTGGCGCAAGTCGCGGAATTGGAAGAGGGATTGCTGAAGTTTTCGCAAAAAACGGTGCCAACGTAGCATTTACATATAGCTCTTCGGCGGAATCCGCTTTAGCTTTAGAAAATGAATTAAACGCTTTAGGCATTAAAGCAAAAGGATATAAGTCTAACGCAGCTGATTTTGACGAAGCTCAAACACTTGTTGATGCGGTTTTGGAAGATTTTGGAACTGTTGATGTTTTGATTAACAATGCTGGAATTACTAAAGATAATTTGTTAATGCGTATGTCGGAAGCAGATTTTGATCAAGTAATTGATGTGAACTTGAAATCAGTTTTCAATATGACTAAAGCAATCCAGAAAACATTCTTAAAAAAACGCGCAGGTTCTATTATTAACATTAGTTCTGTTGTTGGAGTTTCTGGAAATGCAGGACAAACTAATTATGCTGCTTCTAAAGCTGGAGCTATAGGATTTACTAAATCAGTGGCTTTAGAATTAGGATCTCGTAATATTCGTTGCAACGCCATTGCTCCTGGATTTATTGAAACTGAGATGACTGCTAAATTAAGTGAAGAAGTAGTTAAAGGTTGGAGAGAAGGTATTCCATTAAAACGTGGAGGAACTCCAGAAGATGTCGCTAATGCTTGTTTATTCCTTGCTTCAGACATGAGTGCTTATGTAACTGGACAAGTATTAAATGTTTGTGGAGGAATGCTTACATAATAAGTTTATAGTTTATTGCTTGTAGTTTTTACACAACTATAAACAATAAACTACAAACCATAAACTAATAATATGACAACAAACACCATTCTTCTTATTATTCTTTCTTTGGTAATAGCAGCTGGGTTGTCTTATTTTCAATATTATTTTAAGGCCAAGAGTAATTCAAGGATGAATTTACTTTTGGCTTTTTTACGTTTTTTAGGCATTTTTGGATTATTGTTGTTATTGATTAATCCAATCATCACAAGTAATACAATAGTTTTAGAAAAACCTGTTCTAGCTGTAGTTGCTGATAATTCCAATTCTATTTCTTATTTGAAGGCAGATAAAGATGCTCAAGAAGTGGTTTCAAAATTACTTTCTAATTCTGCTTTAAAAGAAAAATTCAATATTCAAACCTACCAATTTGATACTGATTTTAAAGTTTTAAAAAAATTAGATTTCAAAGGAAAACAATCCAATTTTGATATTATTGCGAATGATTTAAAAGCCATAAATCGCAATCAAATCTATCCAACAGTTTTAATTAGTGATGGAAATCAAACATCAGGGAATGATTATGTGTTCAGTTTTGGTGATTCCAATAAAATATATCCAATTGTACTTGGAGATACTACTCAAGTTTTGGATTTAAAAATCAACCAACTAAATGTAAACAAATATGCTTTTTTGAAAAATCAGTTTCCTGTTGAAGTTTTTTTACAATATTCAGGTAATAAATCCATTACTGCTGATTTTCAGATTTCACAAGGAAATTCAGTTGTGAACAAACAAAAAATAAGTTTTTCACCAACAAAAAATACAGCCGTTGTTAATGTACTTTTGACCGCTAATAAAATCGGGACCCAAATATACAAAGCAAGTTTAACTTCATCAGAAAAAGAAAAAAACAACTATAATAACACTAAAAATTTTGCTGTTGAAGTAATTGATCAAAAAACTAGTATTGCTATAGTTTCTTCAATAAATCATCCAGATTTAGCAGCTCTAAAAAGAGCTATAGAAGCTAATGCACATCGTAAAGTAGTTATTGTTAAACCAAAACAAATCAGTCAGTTAAATGATTATGATGTATTGGTTTTATATCAACCTACCAAAGAATTTAAAACGATTTTTGAATCTAATAAGATAGTCGGGTTAAACACTTTTATTATTACGGGTACACATACTGATTTTAATTTTTTAAATCAAGTACAAAGCAATTTAGAATTCAAAATGTCATCACAAAAAGAAGATTATCTGGCTGGATTTAATTCTCAATTTAATCTTTTTGCAATCGATAATATCGGTTTTGATCAATTTCCTCCTTTACAAAATGCTTACGGTTCTATTAAATCGAATGTAAATACCAACATTTTACTTTGGTCTAAAATAAGAGCCATAGAAACTCAGGCTCCATTATTAGCTTTTAGTGAGTATAAAGGAAGTCGTTCAGCTTATTTATTAGGAGAAAATAGTTGGAAATGGCGATTAGAAAGTCATATCCAAAATCAATCATTCGAGAAGTACGATATTTTTATAGATAAAGTTATTCAATTTTTGGCTTCAAATAATACAAAGAAATCATTAGTTGTCAATCATGAAAGTTTCTATAATTCTGGAGAAGCTATCGAAATTTCAGCTCAATATTTCAATAAGAATTATGAGTTTGATGAAAAAGCACATTTGAATATTACTGTAGTCAATTCGAAAACCAAACAAAGTAAAACCTATGATTTACTTAAAGGAAATAATACTTATAAAGTAAATTTAGATGGTTTATTGGCAGGAAGTTATCAATTTACAGTTAAAGAGTTACATTCAAAATCTTCCTATTCAGGGCGTTTTGAAATATTGGATTTTGATATCGAAAAGCAATTTGTTATTCCCGATGTAGACAAATTAGAACAATTAGCAACTTTAACTAAGGGTAAACTGTTTTTTCCTAGTCAAGTAGAATCATTAATTGAAAACTTAGTAGCTGATGAAAATTACAAAACTATTGAGAAAAATAATAGTATTCGTTCCCCACTAATAGATTGGAAATGGTTGTTGATATTCATTTGTAGTTTCTTTGCAGCCGAATGGTTTATTAGAAAATATAATGGTTTGTTGTAACAGTTTTTATAGCCTAATTAATGCAAAACACAAATAGAATCTCTTGAAAAAACAAATTAAAATATTTTCCGAAACAGGGATTTTAAACTTTGAGAAACATAGTCGTACTCAAAAAAATATTTTTTTGAGTTTTTATTTAAAAACAAAGCCAATAAAATAAAAATACCTTATTTTATTGGTCTTTTTGTACTGGCTATGATTCTTAATACTTATGTAGAACAATTGTCTGTTGTATCGCCTTACATTGTTTCGGTTGCAAAAATTGGTTTAACAGTCACTTTGTATTTCATAGGTTCAGGTTTAAGTAGTTCTGTTTTACTTGCTGTTGGTATAAAACCACTTATCCAAGGTATCTTATTATGGGGATTTATTGCTATTCTGTCGTTAATAGCTATTTTCCACTTTAATTAAAGTTTTTTATTTTTTCGCATAATCATTTAGCAGTGCCTGTAAGTAACTTTTAGCTAATGGTAATTCTTCTATTAGATACTTTTTGTTTTTATCAGAAGCGGTTTTGAACTGTGATGTTTCATTTGTTGTTACATAACGAATTACTCCTTTTGGCATTACCCAAGTCATTCCTTCATCATAACAATAAAATGCAAAATCCTTTGAAGTAGGATTCAATAAATCTTTCCCCCATTTAAACTTAGAATAATCCATATTTAATTGACCCAATAGAGTGGTTGCAATATCTGTTTGTGAACCAATTTTTGAATTTCTCTTTTTCAAATAAGCTTTCGATATGGGATTACCATAAAGTAGTAATGGAATTCTATATTTTTCGGTTTGACGACTATCGGAATAAAGTTTAGGTAATCGATTTCCGTGGTCAGCAACAAAAAGGAATAATGTGTTATTAAACCATGATTGTTTTTTAGCCGACTCCATAAATTTTTGAATGCTCCAATCCGTATAATACGCTGCTTTTCTAAATAAATTAGCTTGTTTTTTGTCTTTGTCTGATTCTTTTTCAACTGCCTGATCAAAAGGAGTTTTGATAGGTGTTTCAAAAGGTTCATGACAACTTAAAGTGAGAACCGTTGTAAAAAATGGAGTTTGCTGGGAATTTAAATCTTTGATTACTTTTTCAAAGACAACATGGTCATGTGCTCCCCACTTTGAATTTTTGTCATCTTCATCAAATTGCTCTTCGTCAATAATAGTATTGTAGCCCGAGTACTTCCAGTAGGCTTTAAAATTAGCAAATTCCGACTCACCACCATAATAAACGGAGGTAGTGTATCCGTTATTTTTAAAAACAGAAGCTAATGATGGTAATTTTTCAAATTTACTTGGTTCTTTTATAATAGATGAGCAAGATTGAGCTGGATAACCACTTAAAACAGCAACAATACCTTTATCAGTTCGGTCACCAGTAGAATAGATATTTTCAAACAACATTCCTTCTTGAGTTAATTTTGAAAAATAGGGTGTAATTCCTTTTTCTCCACCCAAGGTCTCTATAATATCAGCAGTATAACTTTCCAAAATAACTAATACAACATTTGGTTTAGGAATGCTAAGTATTTTTTCGTGTTCAGTTGGATTTGTATGATATATTTTTTGAATATTTTTTTCTACAGTCGCGGCATCATAATAAGCAATTTCACCTTGTTTGCTGGCCTTATTATTTTTAAGGATGCTAAATAATAAATTCCAAGAAGTGTTAGTCGCTAGATGATTCAAAGGAGCATGAAAAGAATAATAAGATGAACTTTGATTGATTGGTGCAAGTCCAACCCCTCCACGAATCGCCAAAAATGTAATTAACAGCATCAAAAAAGAGTATCCAAAAAGATTCATCCGACTGATACTTTTTTTTCTATAATGGGTTTCTTCAAATTTAATTGTATTTTTGATTCCCGTTTTTAGAACAATCTGATATACAATTATACCCAAACTAATTAAAACCATACTTAATACAATAGAAAGTACAATCTGCGATGCTGTTACAGAAGCGAGCATTTGCGATGGATAAAACAGAAAAGATAGGGCGTAAGCATTTAATTTAGTACCCCACTCATGATACAATAAAGTATCGGTTATGCTTATAATACCAATTAAGTAAATCAAGAAGTAATTGAATCTATTGATGAATTTGACAGAGAAAATTTTTCCAATTATTAAAAGAGTGGGTAATGCTATTAAATAACCAGCTGCTGACAAATCTAAAGGAATAGCGTTCCAAAATCCTTTTAACTTTTCTAAAAGTAAAAAAGGTTTGTAAACGGAATAATTGTAAATAATAAATACGATTCTTAAAATTAAAAAGTAAAGTATCCAAAAAAACCAAAGGCGCAACCAAAAAGAAATACGGTAATTCTTTTGCATAAATATTGTAATGTGGGTAAGGTGAATTTTAATAAATAATGAGATCCGTTTGAATCTGTACTACTTTATGGATTTTGATATATTTTTTTCTTTAGCACATCTGATGCTGTTTCGTAGTAAGAAATGGCATCATTAACTAAATCGTTTCTTTGTTCCTTCATCGGTTTTTCATCATAATATAATTTGAAATGACCTTTAATATCTTCATTTGGTTTTAAAACTAATTTGTATTGTTTTACTTCTTGTTTTGGGGAAAGGATTGTCAAAATGTTATCTTTAATTAATCCTAAATCCTGATAAGTTGCAATTAAGGCTCTTGGCTTATAATCTGATTTTAACACATCCTGACCGAAGAATTTAGATTCGTAATCAAAATGTAACAATCCAAAAACCGTTGGCATTAAATCAATTTGTGACATTAGTTTTGTACAATGCTTTGGCGCAATAAATCCTGGACTATAGACCATTGCAGGAATTCGATATTTATCTAATGGAAGTTCTGTTTTCCCTGCACTTGACGCACAATGATCTGCGACAATAACAAAGACAGTGTTTTTGAACCAAGGTTGCTTTTCAGCCATTTTGAAAAATTTTCGCAAGGCATAATCCGTATATTTAACACCGCCATTTCTCGATTTACTATCTCCAGGAATATCAATTTTATTGTTTGGATATGTAAACGGTCTATGATTACTTACTGTCATCCAATGGTTGAAAAAAGGCTTATTTGTTTGAGCTTCTTTATTCATGATTTTAATGGCTTTATTTGCCATGTCTTCATCACAAACACCCCAAATGTTTGCGAATGTAATTTCTTCTGGATGAAAGTCTTTTATATCAATGATATCATATCCATTTCCTGAAAAGAAATCTTGCATGTTATCAAAAAAAGCATCACCACCATATAAGTATTTTACTTCGTAACCTTTAGATTTAAAAACACTTCCAGTACTAAATTTGTTCTTATTGTCTTTTCGTTTTACTACACTTTCACCAGCTGTAGGAGGTAAACATAATGTTACTGCTTCCAAGCCGCGAACTGTTCTATTTCCAGTTGCATATAGATTAGTAAAGACTAAACTTCTTGTTGCTAAATCATCTAAAAAAGGGGTAATATTATCTTTGTTGCCGTACATTTTCATGAAATCGGCACTAAAACTTTCAATGGTAATTAAGACTACATTTTTATGTGTTTCAACACTATCAGATACAATTTCTCTATCAACAGAAATTCCATGTATGTCGGATATTTGTTTATCTAATAATGCAAAGGCTTCTTTTTCCTGTAAAGTTTTGTAAAATTTAAAATAATCCAACTCGCTGTTTACGAAAGCCAAATAAAAACGATAAATTCCATTGGATTGTAATTCATTGGTAAAAACATTGTTTGCATTTTCTGTCTTAGCCAAATTTGGTACTGACCAAAGTGAAAGTCCAAAAAGCATTAAATACAAAAATGAGATTTGTAATTTTTCATTCAACGAAGGAATTTTTTCAATGTAAATTTTTGATTTTTTGATGATGAAATAACTGATGGTTCCTGCTACAATAAATAGCGAAGTAAAAATTGGAATAACAGGATAAGATTCCATAATATTCCCGATAACTTCGGTGGTGTAAACTAAATAATTTACAGCAATGAAGTTGTATTTTACACCAAATTCATTCCAAAAGAAATATTCACTAATGGCATTTTGTAAAATCAATACAACGTATAAAAAAATCACAAATGAAAATAACCAATACCTTATTTTGTCTCGCTTTTGAGGAAGAAATAGTAGTAATGAAAATAAAAGAGTTTTGATACCTACGAAAATGAGACCTACTTTTTCTAATCCACCTCCGTATTCTGAAAGAATCGATTTCCCTGATAAAATATACAAAAACAAAGCCGATAATACACCTAAATGAATATACCCATAAGGCTTTTGGTACTTACTATTCGAGATAAAAATTAGGTACAACCATAAAAAAGCGCTGGCTAGTACAAAAATGAGTGTATCAGAAAGAATTCCAAAAGAAAAAATCTTTAGTATTTCTACACCAGAAAAAGTGGATTGTGTTATAGGGTGGAATAACAATATTATCCTTAAAATAAAACTGATAACTACATAAAATAGAGTCAGATAGAAAAAAGGAGCTAATTTTTTGGTAGAGAACATAACCAATTTTATTTTTTTGTAAAATTAGTTAATTTAACGTTATGATTGTATAAACTTAACATAACTATGTCTTAAGTTTTACTTAAGATAGTTTCATATTTAAATTTTAGATTTCATTTTGATGTATTTTTGGAAACAATATTCAAATTACATTTCTAAAAAGTCTTATAAAAAATAAGTAGATGCATATATTAATTGTCGAAGACGAAATAGGGATTATGCAGTTTTTGCAACAAGGTCTGGAAGAAGAAGGCTATAAAATTACTACTGCTTCTGATGGTGCAAAAGGATATCAATTGGTTCAAGAGCATTCATTTCATTTAATTATTCTGGATTGGATGTTGCCTAAAATGACAGGATTAGAACTTTGTAAAGCCATTAGAAATCAAGATAAAAAAACACCAATTTTGTTTTTAACAGCTAAAGATACAATTCAGGAAACGATAGAAGGTTTGCAAGCGGGTGCTAATGATTACATCAAAAAACCATTTAGTTTTGAAGAATTAGTTGAAAGGATAAAAGTCCATTTTAGAAATTTGGATGAAAATGAAATACTGCAATTAGGACCTGTAACAATTGATATTCAAAAGCATCTCGTTTTTGTAAATGATAAAGAGGTTTCGTTAACACAAAGGGAGTTTGAATTGCTTTCTTATTTGGTAAAAAATAAAGGTAAGGTATGCAGTAGAAACCAAATTATAGAGGATGTTTGGGATATTCATTTTGAATATGATACGGGAGTAATTGATGTTTTTATGAATGCTATTCGCAAAAAATTAAATCTAAAAATTGAAGAAGATTATATAAAAACCATTCGTGGTGTAGGCTATATCGCAAACGACTAAAGTGTATGCAAAAACTTTCCTTTAAAAATAGAATTGCTTTTAATTATATTATCACCACTGCTTTGTTAATTTTTGTGGTGTTTTTTACTATCTATTCAATTGTAAAATTCAGTGTTTACAATCATTTGAATGACGATATATCGAAAGAAGTGGAAAATCATTTAAACGAAATTGAAATTATTGATACTAGTTATCGATTGATACATTTGAACGAATGGAACGAAAGAGAACACAATACAATAGACGTTAATCCTGTATTTATTGAGTTTTTAGACAGTCAAAAAAAAGTAATAGAAAAATCACCAAATCTTAAAAATGAAACGCTAATTTTCAATTCAAAAGTTGAAAACAATCAATTTTTTGATTCTAAATTATTAAACAATAAAATTCGCCAAATTCAGGTTCCAATATACAAACAAACGGAAATTATTGGTTATATTATCATTGCAATGTCATTGGAAGAAGCAATAATGGTGCTTCAAAATTTATTACAAACTTTATTAATTGCCTATCCCTTAATCTTATTATTACTCTTTTTTATAGCACGCTTCATCGCAGGAAGAAGTATAAAACCAGTAACTTCAATAATTAAAACAGCAGATATTATCACAAAAGATAACTTAAAATCCCGCATCGAATTACCCAATAAAAAAGACGAATTATTTATTTTGTCCCAAACAATCAATAACTTATTAGATCGTATTGAAACAGCAGTAGAACGAGAAAAACAATTTACTTCTGATGCGTCACATGAATTAAGAACTCCACTCACTGTAATTAAAGGAACATTAGAAGTCTTGGCTCGAAAACCAAGAACACATGAAGAATACCAAGACAAAATTAATTACTGTGTTGCCGAAGTTAACCGTTTAAATAATTTGGTTGACCAATTATTACTTTTGGCTCGATTTGAAAATCAAAATCAATCCCTTAAAAAGGAGAAAGTAATTTTAAATGCAAGTATCCTTGAGGTTTTATCACGTTTTTCCAATGCCATTAATGCAAAAAATATAAAAATTACAACTGATTTCCTTGAAGAAATTTCAGTGATTTCAGATCAATACTTATTGTCAATTATTATTAATAATATCGTTTCAAATGCTATAAAATATTCTAATTCTAACGGTGTTTTAACTATCCGAATATCGGAGGAAAAGAATCAAGTAAAATGTGAAATCATAGATACAGGTATTGGAATTCCTGAAGCTGATTTGGGAAAGATATTTCATCAATTTTACCGTTCAAAAGCTACCGAACATCCCGAAATAAAAGGAACAGGTTTAGGATTATCAATAGTCCAAAAACTCTGTTTGTTATTAAATATTGAAATACAAATTTTAAGTACAGAAGGTCTAGGAACTCATGTTATCTTAAGCTTTCCTTAAGCAAATGCTAAACATTAAGTTTTATTTTTGAGCCATAAATAAAAAAGAATGTTAGAGAAAATCATTGCATTTAGTTTAAAGAATAAACTAATCATTTTACTTTTTACTTTAGGAGTTTTTGGATATGGTATCTTTTCATTGTTCCAAATTTCGATTGGAGCTGTTCCTGATGTAACCAACAATCAAGTGCAGGTAATCACAACTTCACGTAATTTATCTACTGAAGATATAGAACAATATATTACCTATCCTGTAGAAATTGAAATGTCTAATTTACCAGGGGTTAAAGAAATTCGTTCCATTTCAAAATTTGGGCTATCAGTTGTTACCATTGTTTTTGAAGATGATATGGGAACTTTTTTACCCAGACAACTTATAGCCGAAAAAATAAAATCGGCAGCCGAAAAAATACCTGAAGGTTTTGGTACTCCAGAAATGGGTCCAATAACTACTGGTCTAGGCGAGATTTATCAATACACACTGGAAGTTAAGCCTGAATTTAAAAGCAATTATTCAATCACCGATTTACGAACTATTCAGGATTGGGTTATTAAACGTCAACTTTCAGGAATTAAGGGGGTTGTTGAAATTAATACCTGGGGTGGATTTTTAAAACAATACGAAATAGCCATTTCGCCCTCTCGTTTGAATGCAATGAATATTAGTGTTTCAGATGTTTTTAAAGCACTGCAAAACAATAACGGAATTGCTGGTGGTGCTTATATTGAAAAAGTCAATCAGAGTTATTTTATTCGAGCAGATGGTAAAGTTAAAACTATCGAAGATATTGAAAACATTGTAGTATCAAATCAAAACGGACTTCCTGTTTTGATTAAAAATGTAGCCGATGTTCGTTTTGGTCATGCGAATCGTTTTGGTGCCATTACAGGTAATGGAGAAGGAGAGAAGGTCCTGGGACAAGTGATGATGCTCAAAGAAGCTAATTCGAAACAAGTAATTCAAGATGTAAAAGAAAGGGTTACCGAAATTCAAAAAACGTTACCTGAAGGCGTTTATATTAATGGTTTTTTAGAAAGAAGTGAATTAGTAGGTAAAACAACATTTACGGTGGCCGAAAACCTCATTTTAGGTTGTTTGATCGTCGTTTTTGTAGTGGTTTTGTTGTTAGGAAATTGGCGTTCAGGATTAGTGGTGGCTTCGGTCATTCCACTTTGTTTGTTGTTTGCTATTTCCTTGATGAATATTTTTGGAATTGATGCCAATTTGATGAGTCTTGGGGCTATTGACTTTGGAATTATTATCGATGGAGCTGTAATTATTGTGGAGTTTATTGCATTTCAGATCGCACATAAATCGGCTCATTTAGCAAAACTTTCGCAAGAGGAAATTCAGCTTGAAATTGATCAAATCACTTATAAAAGTGCTTCAAAAATGATGAATTCAGCCATTTTTGGTCAATTAATCATTTTGATTGTTTTTATCCCAATTTTATCACTTTCAGGTATCGAAGGAAAAATGTTCAAGCCGATGGCACTGACCTTTAGTTTTGCCTTAGTAGGCGCTATGCTATTCTGTTTTAGCTATGTTCCTGTAGTTTCTTCCTTGTTTTTAAAGCCAAAAGAAGAAAAAGCAAATTCTTTTTCGAATCGATTAATTACCAAATTGAATTCTTTTTACCTACCAGTTATTACTTGGGCTTTGGCTAATACAAAAAAAGTAATGTATGGTTCAATTGGTTTATTAGCGATGGCGGTTGCATTATTTTCTACAATGGGAGGCGAATTTATTCCAACTTTGGACGAAGGTGATTTTGTAATTCAACCTGTTTTAAAAACAGGAACTTCATTAAGCAAAACGATTGAAACAACTACTAAAATCGAATCAATAATCCTTAAAAACTTTCCGGAAGTAGAGCAGGTGGTAAGTAGAATAGGAGCTGCAGAAGTTCCAACTGACCCGATGAGTATGGAAGAAAGTGATGTTATGGTTAAGCTGAAACCAAAATCAGAATGGGTTTCGGCTTCTACTAAAGACGAATTGGCCGACAAAATAAAGGAAGCTATCGAAGTAGAAATTCCAAATATGGAATTAGAATTTACCCAACCTATCGAAATGCGTTTTAACGAACTGATTTCAGGGACACGTTCGGATGTAGCGGTGAAAATTTTTGGTGAAAATCTGGATATTTTGGCTAAAAAAGCACATGAAATCGAAAAAGCAATTGCTAATGTTGAAGGAGCATCAGATATTATCATCGAAAAAACAGAAGGTTTACCTCAAATGACAGTGCAATATGATCGTTCAAAAATTGCTCGATATGGATTAAATATAGCCGATTTGAATGAATTAATTGCGCTAGGTTTTGCTGGAAAAACGGTTGGTAATGTTTTTGAAGGTGAAAAACGTTTTGATATGGTTATTCGCTTAAACCAAAATAATCGTCACGATATTGAAGATGTAAAGAATCTTTATGTGAGCACTCCTTCAGGCCAACAAATACCTATGCAGCAATTGGCAACTATTACATATTCTGATGGGCCAGCTAAAATTTCCAGAGACAATACTAACAGAAGAATTGTTATTGGAATTAATGTGCGAAATCGTGATTTACAAAGTGTAGTGAAGGATATTCAGAAAATTGTAGATACTAAAATCAAATTGCCTACTGGTTATTATGTGAAATACGGAGGTCAATTTGAAAATTTGGAAAGTGCTAAAGCCAGATTGATGATTGCTGTTCCAATTGCTTTGATTCTGATATTTATTCTATTGTATTTTGCCTTTGGTTCTGTAAAGGAAGCTTTGATGGTGTATTCGGCGATTCCTTTGTCTGCAGTAGGAGGCATATTGTTTTTATGGATAAGAGACTTACCTTTTAGTATTTCGGCTGGAGTAGGTTTTATCGCTTTATTTGGAATAGCTGTTTTAAACGGAATTGTATTAATCGAACATTTTAAAGAATTGAAACATCAGGGTATGACTAATAAAGGCGAATTAATTTTAAAAGGAACAACAGATCGATTACGTCCTGTATTATTAACTGCCGCCGCTGCTGCTCTAGGTTTTTTACCTATGGCTGTTTCTGCATCTGCTGGAGCCGAAGTTCAACGACCATTGGCAACCGTAGTGATTGGAGGATTATTTACGGCTACTATTTTAACAATGATTGTATTGCCTGTTTTGTATAAAGTTTTTGATGGAAAGGAATTTAAAAAACCAAAATTCAAAAAACATCATAATGGAGCTATTGTAATTTTGTTTTTGTTGAGTACTTCATTTGTTTTTTCACAAAATACTAATCCTGAATTGAATCAATTAATTAGCACAGGTATTAATAACAACAAAGCTTTAAAAGCTTCTCAATTACAAGTTGAAAAATCAAAAGCCAACATCAATAGCGCTTATGCTTTTGATAAAACCAATATTTATTATAATTATGATCAAAATAATTTGGCTTACAATGATAAAGCTGTTTCGGTAATTGGTGCACAACAACGTTTTTCGTTTCCAACAGTTTATGGAGCACAAAAGAAATTAAATTCCGCTGAATACGAAAAGCAACAAGCCAGTTTTGAATTAGAAAAGAACAAACTGAGTCTGGAGATTTCTAAGTTGTATTATCAAATTGTCTATTTACAACATCAGGAAATTTTATATCAAAGGTTGGATAGTTTGTACCAAAATTTCACCAAGGCCAGTAATCGCCGATTTGAGTTGGGAGAAACAAATTATCTGGAAAAAATTACTGCGCAATCGAAGGCAAGACAAATTGCATTAAAGCTTTCGCAAATTAGAAATGAAAAAAATGCTCAATATGATTTGCTTCAATATAGCATTCAATCAGATGAAAAAGTGTTTATTAAATCGAATCAAATTAAACCAATAGAATTTTCAACGGAAGATTTAAGTAAATCAACTTATACTCATTATTTAGAATCAGTTAGAAATAATTACAAAATTCAAATTACTTTGCAAAAACAGAATTGGTTGCCTGATTTAAATTTAGAATATTTTAGAGGTTCGAATAAAGGATTATCACAATCGTTAAACGGTTTTCAAGTGGGAATTGCATTGCCAATTTTATATTCTGGAAATGTATCCAAAACTAAAGTTGCCAAATTAGAATTGGAAAGTTGGGAAACTCAGATGCAAAACGAGAATCAAAAAATAACCGCTTTTGTTGAAAGTAAAAAAAGTGAATTGTTGAAATATCAGGAAGCCATTAATTATTACAACCAACAAGGAAAAAAGTTAGGAGAGGAAATTTTAAAAGTGGCAAATATGAGCTACAAACAGGGTGAAATTGACTTTTTTCAATATATTCAAAGTCTAGAAAATGCAACAATCATTGAAGTTGAATATTTAGATAATGTACTACTTTTTAACAAAACCCAATTAGATTACCAATACTTAAATTTTTAATACAAATTCAATGAAAAATATACTCACTATACTTTCTATTTCACTCCTTTTGTTTTCTTGTAAAGAAGCTAAAACCGAAGAAACAACTGTTGCTGATTCTGATTTAATTAGTGTGACAGCTAGTCAATTTAAGTCGGCTGGAATGGAAATTGCCAATCCTTCGGAGCAAAATTTTGATGTGACTGTAAAAGCAACAGGGAAAATTGATGTTCCTCCACAAAATCGTGCTCAAATCACTTCTTTTGTAGGTGGTTACGTGAAGTCAACTCAATTGTTAGTTGGTGACAAAGTAGTAAAAGGTCAAGCTTTGTTAACGCTTGAAAACACAGAGTTTTTAGATGTTCAAAAAGAATACTTAGAAGTAGCGGAACAGATTAATTATTTGAAATCGGAATATGTTCGTCAAAAAACCTTGTTTGATGAAAAAATTACTTCGCAAAAAAACTATTTAAAAGCAGAAAGCGAATATCGTAGAGCAAAAGGGATGTATCAAAGTTTAAAAGAAAAATTAAAATTATTGAACATTAATCCTGCACAAGTCGAAAAAGGAAAATTAACCTCTACGGTTACAATTTATGCGCCAATTTCTGGAGACATTGTGGTAATGAATGCACATTTAGGAATGCATATTAATCCTTCGGATGTGATTTTAGAAATCATTGAAACTGATCATTTACACTTAGAATTGGCTATTTTTGAAAAGGATATTTTGAAAATTAAGAAAAATCAGGATATTCTTTTTACTGTTCCAGAAGCTTCTAAAGAGGTTTTTAATGCCAAAGTCCATTTGGTAGGAAAATCAATTGAAGGAAATGATCGCACAATTAATGTTCATGCGCATTTGGATGATCAAATAAAACAACGATTATTAACTGGAATGTTTGTAGAAGCAAATGTTATTGTAGATTCAAAAAAAGTTCTAGCAATACCAAAAGACGCTTTATTGAATGAACAAAACAAAAATTTTGTACTTTTAGTTAGTGAGAGCAAGAATGCTAATTACTCATTTAAAAAAGTTGCGGTTACTATTGGTACAATATCAGAAGATTATGTTGAAATAATTCCTGATAATCAAGTCAATGAGAATTCTAAAATCGTAACAAAAGGAGCTTACGACATTGCTAATTAATTTTTTGATAATCTTATAAATGAATACAGACTCTATAATTTAAAAGCTTATACTATGAACGATGCACATTTACACCTGATAGTAAACCATTTTCCAATTGTTGGACCTATTTTAGGATTATTAGTTTTAATGGGAGGAATATTTTTTAAAAATGTACCTATCAAAAACACGGCTTATTTTTTATTTATAATCGCTTCAGTATTTGCTGTTTTTAGTATGTCAACTGGTGAGGGCGCTGAGGAAGTAGTTGAAAACATCCCTGGTTTTAGTAAACAATTAGTTCACGAACACGAAGAATTAGCTGAAAAACTCGCTATCATTCTATATCTTTTGGGTGCTGTTTCAGTTTTTGGAATTATATCTAATATTAAAAATCATCCTAAGGCTGTTTTCTTTTCTTATGCAATTGCTGTAATCGCTATCGTAGCTATCTTTTTTGGAACAAAAGTGGGGACTTCTGGAGGTGAAATACGACATACCGAAATAAGAGACACTACTGTCAATTTAATTGAAACTAGCGATAGTCAATTATCAACTGAGCACCAAGAGGAGTAGATTATTTAATATTTTCCAAATGTTTTGTTAAATTAAAATTTTGTTTGTAATGGATTAATCTCTTATATTTGCACAACAAAAAAATAAAAGAATTAAAATTATAATGCTATCAAATCAATTACACCATCATCATTTACATTATTGCTCTCAAGCGATATGTTAATGGTATGTCTGTAAGTCATCATATTAATAAACCCGTTTGAGTACATCAAACGGGTTTTTCATTGTGTGTTAAGTCCGTAGTACTCAACACTAACAATAAAAAACTAAAAAGAAAAAAATGAGTACGCTAAAAATTGCAATTCAAAAATCAGGTAGATTAAACGAAGACAGTATCCAGATTTTAAAAGATGCTGGTATTTCAATCAACAATGGAAATGATCAATTAAAGGCTGAAGCCTCTAATTTTCCTCTAGAAGTTTTATACTTAAGAAACTCTGATATTCCTCAATATTTGATTGATGGAGTTGTAGATCTTGCTATCGTAGGAGATAATTTATTAGTTGAAAAAGGCAAAAACATTGAAGTAATTCAAAAATTAGGTTTTTCTAAATGCAAAGTTTCTGTAGCTGTTCCTAAATCTTTTGAATACAAATCAGTCAAAGATTTAGACGGTTTACGTGTGGCCACTTCATATCCAAATACCGTTATTGATTTCTTTAACAAATATGGCGTTACAGTTGATATTCACCAAATTTCTGGTTCTGTTGAAATTGCGCCTAATATTGGTTTAGCTGATGCTATTGTAGATATTGTTTCTAGCGGTAGTACCTTGTTTAAAAATAATTTAAAGGAAGTTGAAGTAATCTTAAAGAGTGAAGCCGTTTTAGCAGTTTCTCCAAAAGTAAGCCCTGATACTCAAAAAATAATCGATACTTTAAAATTCCGTATTGATTCTGTTTTAAGAGCGAGAAATTCAAAATACATTTTGATGAACGTTCCTAACGAAAAAATTGAAGCAGTAAGCAATATTCTTCCTGTTTTAAGAAGTGCAACGGTTATGCCATTAGCTCAACCAGGATGGAGTAGTGTACACACTGTGATTGAAAAAGATACTTTTTGGGAAGTAATTGATCAATTAAAAGAAGCGGGAGCCGAAGGAATTTTGGTTTGCCCAATCGAGAAAATGGTACTTTAAATAAGTTAGATGTTAGAAGTTGGGAGTTAGAAGTTTTCAAACAATATAGAATGCAACTGACACTTAACTCATAACTCTTAACCCTTAACTTAAAATATGAATAAAATATACAATCCAACCGCTACTACTTGGTCTACCATTCTAGAAAGACCTACTAAAACGGTTAACGATATTGAATCAATAGTTAAAGAAATTTTTGCTGCTGTTCAAAAAGAGGGAGATGTTGCTGTATCCAATTATACAAAACAGTTTGATGGTGTAAGTTTTGAAAATATTGAAGTTTCTTCTGCTGAAATCGAAACCGCTGTTGCAAGCTTACCAACCGATTTAAAAGTGGCAATTGCTTTAGCAAAAGTAAATATTGAAAAATTTCACTTAGCACAAAAAACGACTCGTGTTTCAGTTGAAACTACTGAAGGTGTACAATGTTGGCAAGAAAAAAGACCTATTCAAAAAGTAGGTTTATACATTCCTGGCGGAACTGCTCCTTTGTTTTCTACTGTTTTGATGTTGGCTGTTCCTGCTAAAATTGCGGGTTGCAAAGAAATTGTTTTGTGTTCGCCTCCTGATAAAAACGGAAACATCAATCCTGCTATTTTGTATGCTGCTAACCTATGTGGTGTTACTAAAATTATAAAAGTGGGAGGGATTCAAGCTATTGCTGGAATGACTTTTGGAACACAAGCTATTCCTAAAGTATATAAAATTTTCGGACCCGGAAATCAATATGTAACAGTTGCTAAACAATTAGCCACTCAATTTGGAGTAGCTATTGATATGCCGGCAGGACCTTCTGAATTATTAGTTGTAGCCGATGATACTGCGATTCCTGCATTTGTAGCTTCAGATTTATTATCACAAGCAGAACACGGGACCGATAGTCAAGTAATTTTAGTTTCTACATCTAAGTCTTTTATGGATACTGTTGAAAATGAAATTCAATTGCAATTAGAAGTATTACCAAGAAAAGCCATTGCTGAAAAAGCAATAGCGAATTCAAAATTGATTTTTGTCGAAAACGATACAATTGCGTTAGACTTAATTAACGAATACGGACCAGAGCATTTCATTGTTTGTACTGCCAATAATGATTTTTACGTTGATGGAATTGAAAATGCAGGTTCAGTTTTTATTGGTAATTATACTCCGGAAAGTGCTGGAGATTATGCTTCAGGAACTAATCATACTTTGCCAACTAATGGTTATGCTAAAAATTATAGCGGAGTAAATTTGGATAGTTTTGTGAAATCCATGACGTTCCAAAAAATCTCTGAAAGCGGCATTCAAAAAATAGGAAGTGCTATTGAAATCATGGCTGAAGCCGAAGGTTTACAAGCTCATAAAAATGCCGTGACTCTGAGATTAGCTGAGATAGAAAAAAGAAAATAGAGAAAAGAATATAGAACATAGAAAGAAAATATACCACAAAGTCTATTCTCTCTATTCTATTTTCTTTATTCTTCAAAAAATAAGTATAATGAAAAATTTCGATATAAATAATTTAGTTCGTGACAATGTTAAGGTTTTAAAACCGTATTCCTCGGCTCGTGATGAATTTGAAGATTTTGATACGGCTCAAATGGTATTCTTAGATGCTAATGAAAATCCATATCAAAATGGAGTAAACCGTTACCCAGATCCGCAACAAAACAGTGTGAAAGCAGTTTTGGCAAAAAACAAAGGGCTAAGTTCAAAACAAATTTTATTAGGAAATGGAAGTGATGAAGTTTTAGATTTATTATTTAGAGCTTTTTGCGAACCCAAAGAAGACAATGTAATTTCGTTACCGCCTACTTACGGAATGTATGGTGTTTTGGCGAATATCAACAACGTAGAACACAAAGAAATTATACTTTCAGATAGTTTCCAACCAAGAGTAGATGCTATTTTAGAAGCGGTAACACCAAATACTAAAATCATCTTTTTGTGTTCGCCAAATAACCCAACAGGAAATTCATTCACTACCGAAAGTGTTACTACTTTATTGGAAAAATTCAATGGTTTTGTGGTGATTGACGAAGCTTATATCGACTTTTCTGAAAAAGAAAGTTGGTTAGCCAAATTAGATCAATATCCTAATTTAATAATCACACAAACACTTTCAAAAGCCTATGGTTTGGCTGGAATTCGTTTGGGAATTTGTTATGGGTCAGCTGAAGTAATTGCTGTTTTAAACAAAATAAAACCACCTTACAACGTTAATGAATTAACGCAACAAAAAGCTTTAGAACGACTAAAAGATCAATCTAAAATTGATAGCGAAATAGCTGCAATTATTGATCAAAGAAAAGCCTTACTTAAAGTATTAAGTGAAGTGAACTTTGTTGAAAATATTTATCCTTCTGAAGCCAATTTTATCTTAGCCAAAGTAGATGATGCTAACAAACGTTATGATGAATTGATTGCCAAAGGAATCGTAATTAGAAACAGAACAACGCAACCTTTGTGCGAAAACTGTTTACGATTTACCATTGGAACAGAAGAGGAGAACAAGGTTTTAATAGCAGCTTTAAAGGAATTAAAATAGTATAGATTACAGATTGTTGTTATGAACTTAATCTGTGGTAAATTTAAAATAAGATGAAAAAAGTACTTTTTATCGATCGTGACGGAACGATTGTTTTAGAACCGGAAGGATATCAATTAGACAGCTTGGAAAAATTAGAGTTTTTCCCGAAAGCTTTTCAATATTTGGCAAAAATCGCTAACGAATTGGATTATGAATTAGCAATGGTAACCAATCAGGATGGATTAGGAACTGATTCTTTTCCAGAAGATACTTTTTGGCCAACACAAAACTTCATTTTAAAAGCTTTCCAAAACGAAGGTGTTTTATTCGACGATATTTTCATCGACCGCTCGTTTCCTGAGGACAATGCGCCTACACGAAAACCGCGTACAGGAATGCTAACCAAATACATTGACAACCCTAATTATGATTTGGCCAATTCTTTTGTTTTGGGTGACCGAATTACCGATGTAGAATTAGCTAAAAACTTGGGTGCAAAAGCCATTTTCTTAAAACAGGAAGATGGTTTGGGAGGTACAGAAACTTCGGTTGCTCACAACGAATTAGAAGAAACTATCGTTTTACAAACTACTGATTGGAAAAAGATTTACGAGTTTTTAAAGTTAGAAGAACGTACAGCATCTATCACTAGAAAAACGCATGAAACGGATATTTATATCAAATTAAATTTGGACGGAACCGGAAAAAGCAACATCGATACTGGAATTGCTTTCTTCGATCACATGTTAGACCAAATTTCACGTCACGGACAAATGGACTTGGACATTAAAGTAAAAGGTGATTTAGAAGTTGACGAACACCATACCATTGAAGATACTGCGATCGCCTTAGGTGAGGTTTTTGCTAAAGCTTTGGGGAATAAATTAGGTATTGAACGATATGGTTTCTGTTTGCCAATGGACGATTGTTTAGCACAAGTAGCCATCGATTTTGGTGGAAGAAACTGGTTGATTTGGGAAACCGAATTCAAACGTGAAATGGTGGGGAAAATGCCAACCGAAATGTTTTTCCACTTTTTTAAATCATTTTCTGATGGTGCCAAAGCTAATATTAATATAAAAGCCGAAGGGGACAATGAACATCACAAGATTGAAGCAATCTTTAAAGCTTTTGCGAAAGCGATAAAAGTAGCTGTTAAACGTGACACCGAAAAAATGATTTTACCTTCAACGAAAGGGATGTTATAAAATAAAGTTAGAAGTTAGAAGTGTGAGGTTAGAAACTTCCCACTTCTAACTCCTGACATCTAACTTAAAAGAATGAAAATAGTAATCATAAATTACGGAGCAGGAAATATTCAAAGCATTCTATTTGCAATAGAAAGATTGGGATATTCTGCTGTGTTAACCAATAATCATGAAGAAATTCAAGCTGCTGACAAAGTGATTTTTCCTGGTGTTGGTGAAGCTAGTTATGCTATGAAAATGCTTAAAGAAAGCGGATTAGACACTTTGATTCCTACATTAAAACAACCTGTTTTAGGGATTTGTTTGGGGATGCAATTGATGTGTAATCATACCGAAGAAGGAGATACAACTGGTTTGGGAATTTTTGATGTAGATGTAATTAAGTTTTCACCCAAAGTAAAAGTACCTCAAATGGGTTGGAATACGATTTATAATCTAAAATCGGATTTGTTTAAAGAGGTAGCTGAAAAGGAATATATGTATTTGGTACATAGTTTTTATGCGCCACTTTGCGAAGAAACTATTGCAACTACTGACTACGAAGTTCCGTATTCATCGGCATTGGAAAATAAAAATTTCTTTGGAACGCAATTTCACCCTGAAAAAAGTGGAGATGTTGGAGAGAAAATTTTAGGAAATTTTCTTGAATTGAATAATTAAAAAATTGAAAGTTTAAAAATCTTTAAATCATTCAATTTTTAAATCTTTAAATAAAAAATGAGAATAATACCAGCCATAGACATTATCGACGGAAAATGTGTTCGTTTATCTAAAGGAGATTACAACACTAAAATTGTTTACAACGAAAACCCGCTTGAAGTTGCCAAAGAATTTGAAGCACATGGAATCGAATATTTACATTTAGTAGATTTAGATGGAGCCAAATCAAGCCGAATTGTAAATCATAAAATTTTGGAACAAATTGCTACACAAACCAAACTGAAAATTGATTTTGGTGGTGGTTTAAAAGCCGATTCTGATTTGAAAATTGCTTTTGAATCAGGGGCAAACCAAATTACTGGAGGAAGTATTGCCGTAAAAAACCGTCCAGTTTTTGAAGAATGGATTACCAAATTTGGTGCAGAAAAAATCATCTTAGGAGCCGATGCTAATAATGAAAAAGTAGCTGTTTCAGGCTGGTTAGAAGAATCCAATGAAGATTTAGTTCCTTTTATTCAAAACTATCAGTCAAAAGGAATTGAATATGTTATTTGTACAGACATTGCAAAGGATGGAATGTTGCAAGGTCCAAGTTTTGATTTGTATGCTAAAATTTTAAGTCAAGCCAAAGGATTGAAATTAATTGCATCTGGAGGAATTTCTACTTTCGATGAATTACCTAAATTGGCCGAAATTGGTTGTGAAGGAACTATCATTGGTAAAGCCATATACGAGGGGAGAATCACATTGAAACAATTAGAACAATATATTATTAGTTTGTAGTTTGTTGTTAATAGTTTATTGTTCAAGACGTAAATTATCAACTACAAACCAAAAACCATAAACAATAAACATGCTTACAAAAAGAATCATACCTTGTCTAGACATTAAAAACGGTCGTACTGTAAAAGGGGTAAATTTTGTAGATTTACGTGATGCAGGAGATCCTGTTGAATTGGCTAAAATCTATTCGGATGAAGGTGCCGATGAATTGGTTTTTTTAGACATTTCGGCTACTGAAGAAAGAAGAAGAACCTTAGTAGATTTGGTTCGAAAAGTAGCTGCAACCATCAATATTCCTTTTACTGTTGGAGGAGGAATTTCGGCTGTGGAAGATGTGGAAGTTTTATTGCAAAATGGTGCCGATAAAGTTTCCATCAATTCATCTGCTGTAAAAAATCCACAATTGATTAATGATTTAGCTCAGAAATTTGGAAGTCAGTGCGTTGTTGTAGCGATTGATGCCAAGCAAATTGATGGCGAATGGATTGTACATTTAGTAGGTGGAAAAGTACCTACGGAAATCCGATTGTTTGATTGGGCAAAAGAAGTAGAACAAAGAGGTGCAGGGGAAATTTTGTTTACCTCAATGGATCATGACGGAACTAAAAATGGATTTGCAAATGAAGCTTTGTCCCATTTGTCTAGTTTGGTTAATATTCCAATTATTGCTTCTGGTGGAGCTGGAAACATGCAACACTTTGCCGATACATTTATTGATGGAAATGCAGATGCCGCCTTGGCCGCAAGCGTTTTTCATTTTAAAGAAATCGAAATCAAAACGTTGAAAAAAGAACTTAAAAATAATAATATAGCAGTAAGGTTATAGGTTAAACGTTATATGTTAAGAGTTGAAGTCTGGACTTCAAAAACGCTTAACTCATAACCCATAACTTTTACCAAACTCATAACTTAAAAAACATGGAAATAGATTTCTCAAAAAGTGCACACGGATTAATTCCTGCCATTATACAAGATAGTGAAACTAAAAATGTATTAATGTTAGGCTATATGAATGATGAAGCCTTTCAAAAAACAATGGAAACAGGAAAAGTGACTTTTTTCAGTCGTTCCAAACAAAGACTTTGGACAAAAGGGGAAGAAAGTGGTCATTTTTTAAATTTGGTTGATATTAAAAATGATTGTGACGGAGATACTTTGTTGATACAAGCACAACCTGTGGGTCCAACCTGTCATACAGGAGCAGATACATGTTGGCAAACACCAAATGAAATGAACTATGGTTTTATTTCTAATTTAGAAAGTACTATTCAAACAAGAAAAGAAAATGCGGACTTAGAACACAGTTATGTAGCTTCACTTTTTGCAAAAGGAATCAATAAAATTGCTCAAAAAGTAGGGGAGGAAGCTGTTGAAGTAGTAATTGAAGCAAAAGATGATAATGATGATTTGTTTTTGAGTGAAAGTGCTGATTTACTTTTTCATTATTTAATTCTTTTGCAAGCAAAAGGCTATAAGCTTAATGATGTAATTGAAGTTTTAAAAAGTCGTCAGAAATAACTTTAGCGCTTTCTGTTAATTTATTATTAAAAACGAATCTATAAGTGTAAAATAAACTTTATGGATTCGTTTTCATTTTTCTACAAAAAACCAATCTGTTATATTTACCACTTTTATTAAGGATTCCTATTTATTACCAATTATGATTTTTCAAAACAGCCATCTTTCAGAAAAATGTACAGATACCAATATAGAAACAGGACTACATATCATTTTAACAACTGATGAAGATGATTTTCGACCTGTTTATATCTCAGGAAATTTTAATGAATGGAGAACTCAAGACCCTGATTTTGTTATGGAAAAAATGGGTGTAGGATTGTATCATTTTAAATTTGAACATGATTTTCCGTTGCCAGAAACGGTGTTGTATAAATTTACAAAAGGAGATTGGAGTGCTGTAGAAATTGACGTCAACGGTGAACGCACAGAAAATCGTTCGACTACGAATCATACTGGTATTCAAAAAGAGCATGTGTTTCGCTGGAGAAAAAATTGGTTACCTTATAAACCCAATTTTTTGCCTCAAATTCAATTAATTTCAGATGAATTTGAAATTCCGCAATTAAATACTACCCGTAAAGTTTGGGCACTATTACCACATGATTACGATCAATCTAGCGAAAGTTATCCAGTTATGTATTTGCAAGATGCTCAGAATTTATTCAATGAGAATGCTGAATTTGGGAATTGGGAAATTGACAAGAAATTGGCCGTAATGTCCGAATACAAAATTGGAAAAATCATTGTAATTGCTGTAGAACACGCCGAGGAAGACCGCATAAAAGAATACAATGTTGGCAAAACAGTTTTAGGAAAAGGACAAGGAAAAAAATACATTAAGTTTTTAGTTGAAACTCTTAAACCTTATGTAGATAGTAATTTTAGGACCAAAAAAGAAAGGGAATTTACAGGAATTGGAGGAAGCTCGATGGGTGCTTTAGTGAGTATTTTTTCGGGATTACGATATCCTGAAGTTTTTGGTAAATTAATGATTTTTTCACCGTCCCTTTGGGTAACTCCAAAAATGAAAATAAAAAATAGAGGAGGAGAAAGTACTAAAATTTATTTATATGCTGGTGGTGATGAAAGTGAAACTATGCTAGAACATGTAGAAGACTTTAAAAACAAAGTACTAGAAAACGAATTTGTTGACGATAACATGAAAATCAATTTAAGTATAAACAAATTAGGAAAACATAATGAAATCTATTGGAGTGATGAATTTCCTAAAGCAATAGAATGGCTGTTTTTTAATACTAAAGACAATTAAAAAAATGAAAACTAGATTCCTCAATATTCCCGAAAAATATTCCGGTACGGTATTAATCCCCGTATTTGAAAGTAATTTTAACGACTCGACTCCTTATATATTTGATGGATTCGAAGTTAATCCAAAAGTATTTTCTGGGAAAAAAGATACTCATTACCTAATAGAGAAAAACGATACCATTTATATTTTTATTGGAATAGGGAACAAAATTGATTACAAGTCATTAAAAAACATTTTCCGAAGAATTGCCCAAAAACAAAAAGACACATTTGCTCAAGATGTGTCTTTATTTTTTCCAGAAGTTTTTACTGAGGAACAGATAGAAGCAGCGATAAGTGGTTTACTTTTAGGAACGTATAATTTGGGACATTTTAAAAAATTAGAAGTGCATCCTTTTTTACATCCTGATTTTGAATTAAAAATTTACTCTACCAAAGATTACTCAAAAGTCATTTCTAAAGCGATAAAAATTGCCAACGCTCAATTGGAAACTTTTTCATTAGTTGATTTACCTTCAAATATTGTAACACCTAAATATTTAGCAGATTGGGCTGTTGAAAAAGGAAAACACTTTGGTTTTGAAGTAAAAGTAATCGATTTAAAAGAAGCTATCGAACAGGGTTTAGGCGCATTTGTTGCTGTTGGTAAAGGGAGTGAAAAAGAACCACAATTTATAATCATGAATTATCAGCCTAAAAATGCAGCTGAAAATATAAAACACATCGGTTTGGTTGGTAAAGGAATTACTTTTGATACTGGAGGTTTAGATATTAAAACAGCTGGAATGGTTCATATGAAATGTGATATGGCTGGTGGAGCTGCCGTTTTGGGAGCTATGCAATTAATTGCCGATTTACAACTTCCTGTTAAAGTTACCGCTATAGTACCTTGTGCTGAAAATGCTGTGGATAGTAAATCTTTTGCTCCGAGCGATGTCATTTACAGTTACAGTGAAAATTCTATAGAAATCACTAATACAGATGCCGAAGGTCGTTTAATCTTGGCTGATGGTTTATCCTATTTAATTCAAAATTACAATCCAGAATATTTAATTGATATTGCCACCTTAACAGGAAGTAGCGTCGCTACCTTAGGATATGAAGCGGCTGCTTTATTTACAAATAATTCTTTTATTGGAAGTGCTATTCAACAAATAGGTGAGAGTATTGGGGAGCGCTCATGGCCATTACCATTATGGGAATCCTATAAAAGCGATATCGAAAGTGATATAGCCGATGTAAAAAATTTCAGTGGAAAAGCTGTTGCTGGTGCAATTAGTGCTGCAAAATTTTTAGAGTTTTTCACTAAAGAACATCAAGCTTGGGCGCATCTTGACATAGCAGGAGTTGCTTTTGGTGATGATGAATTTGCTAAAACTAAACATGCCACTGCTTTTGGTGTTCATTTATTGACTAAATTCGTAGAAATTTTATGACATTATGAAAAATGTAAAAACTTTCGTTTGCATATCAAATTATTTCAAAGGAACTGATTTTATTATTCAGTTAAAAGCCTTAGGGAATAAAGTATATCTCGTAACGAGTGAGAAACTAAGAGATAAACCTTGGCCAAAAGAACACATAGATGAAATATTCTATATGCAAGGTTCTGATACCGAATGGAATTTAGAACATTTATTCTTAGGTGTAAGCAATCTAATGAAATCAAATAAGGTCGATGCTATTGTTGCCCTTGATGACTATGATGTTGAAAAAGCAACTTATCTTAGGGAGAATCTTCGAATTGATGGAATGGGTCAAACAACTGGGCGTTATTTTCGCGATAAATTAGCTATGCGAATGAGAGCGAAAAGCTGTGGGATTCCAATTCCAGCATTTTGTTCCTTATTTAATGACCATGATATCAATACTTTTGCAGATACCATTTCGCCACCTTGGGTTTTAAAACCCCGTTCAGAGGCTTCTGCTGCAGGAATCATAAAAGTTTTTAATAAAGAATCCCTATGGAATCACATTAACGAAATGGGGAATAACCGTTTTAAATATTTGATTGAACAATTTAAACCTGGCGATGTTTATCATTGTGATAGTTTAATTTTAAATGGAAAACTTTTATTTAGTTTGTCTTCTAAATATTTAGCCACACCAATGGAAATTTCACAAGGAGGAGGTGTTTTTAGAACAAGTAATATTACGTATGATTCTGAAGATGATGTCGCAATTAAAAGCATGAATGAAAAGGTATTAAAAGAATTTGGCTTGAAAAATGGAGCGGCACATACTGAATTTATTAAATGCAAAGAAGACGGACAGATTTATTTTTTAGAAACATCTTCTCGTGTTGGAGGTGCACACATTACTGAGATGGTTGAAGCTGCTTCAAATGTAAATCTTTGGAAAGAATGGGCTATAATTGAAGATGCATTAGTCAAAGAAAAAAAGTATCAATTACCCGAGCTAAAAAAAGAATATGCCGGAATTGTTTTAACCTTATCCAAATACCAGCATCCTGATTTAGCCTCTTTCTCCGATCCTGAAGTTTGTTTTAGAGTGCCATTAGAGTATCACGCAGGTTTAATTATAAAGTCGGAGAGGGAGGAAAGAATTCAAGAATTATTAAACAATTATGTAGATCGTTTAGTTGCAGATTATACAGTTGTCGTTGAACAAAATAAAGTGGTTAATTTTCACTAATTGTAGTAAACAATATTTATCAAGTAATTTATATAAAGATGCGTAAAACTTATATTTTTATTCTTTTTTGTTTCTTTTCCTCAAAATCATTAATCGCTCAACAATCATCAGTAAAGAAAGAAATTCAATTCACTAAGCAAGATAGTTTACGTGGAAGTATTACTAAGGAAAGAGCTTGGTGGGATTTAAAACAATATCGATTAGATATAAAAGTCAATCCAATAGATAGCACAATTAGTGGTTCTAACGTTGTTAAATACGAAGTTTTAGAACCCTACAATATTATGCAAATTGATTTGCAAGATCCATTAGTAATGAAATCTATTGTTCAAGATGCTAAAGAACTTAAATACCGTAGAGAAGGAAATGCTTACTTTATCGAATTGACTTCTGTACAAAAAAAAGGATCTGTCAATGAGCTCACTATATTTTATGGTGGTAAACCTTTAGTCGCTAAAACACCACCTTGGGATGGAGGAATTACTTGGAAAAAAGACAGTAATGGAAAAGCTTTTATTGCATCTTCCTGTCAAGGAATTGGCGCAAGTATTTGGTGGCCTAATAAAGACCATATGTATGATGAAGTAAAAGATATGCACATTAGTGTAAATGTACCAGGAGATTTAATGGATGTTTCCAATGGACGATTATTAAGTGTGAAAAAACAAAAAGACGGAACCAAAACCTATCATTGGTATGTAGCAAATCCTATTAATAATTATGGCGTAAACATTAATATTGGGGATTATGTATCTTTTTCTGAAAAATTTAAAGGTGAAAAAGGAACATTGGATTGTAATTATTATGTTTTAAGAGACAATTTAGCCAAAGCAAAAAAACAATTCAAAGACGTACCTAGAATGCTCAAGGCCTTCGAATATTGGTTTGGTCCTTATCCATTTTATGAGGATGGCTATAAATTAGTGGAAGCACCTTATTTAGGAATGGAACATCAAAGTTCTGTGACTTATGGAAATGGATTTAAAAACGGATATTTGGGCAGAGATTTAAGTGGAACAGGTTGGGGGCTTAAATTTGATTTTATTATTATTCACGAATCTGGACATGAATGGTTTGCTAATAATATTACCTACAAGGATATAGCTGATATGTGGATACATGAAAGTTTTACTAATTATTCAGAAAGTCTTTTTGTGGAATATTATTATGGGAAACAAGCTGGCGCCGAATATGTTATTGGAACTAGAAACGATATTCGAAACGATACTCCAATAATTGGATATTATAATGTAAATCAAAAAGGATCAGGAGATATGTATCCTAAAGGAGGAAACATGCTTCATACCCTGCGCCAAATTTTGAATAATGACGATAAGTGGAGGAGTATTTTAAGAGGTTTAAATAGTACATTTTATCATCAAACAGTAACGACGAAACAAATAGAAGATTATTTAAGTGCAGCCGTAGGATTGGATTTGACATCGTTCTTTAATCAATATTTGAGAGACACCAGAATTCCGGTGCTAGAATATTATTTTGAAGAACAACAAGTGCTTTATCGTTGGACTAATTGTGTTTCAAATTTTGATATGCCTTTAAAAATCACTATTGATGGCAAGGAAACATGGATATATCCTCAAACTAATTGGAAAACCATGAAAAACATTGAGGATAATTCAAAACTTCAATTAGACGCCAATTTTTATGTTTCCGCTATTCAAATTAAGAAATAAAATAGACTAATTTTATACTTGTTTTTAATAGTATCCAATTTAAATTTTAAAAGATGAAAACTTCGTTTTTATATCTCTTTTTCTTTTCAATGTTATCTCTTATGCAATATGGGCAAGAAAGCAAAGTAAAAATGGATGCAAAAACGACTATTGTTGATTCTGTTGAAATTCCTAAAATTAATCTGGATTCTTTAGGATTTAAACCGAGTAATCAAATGATCGATGAGGATAAATTTTGGGCAATTATTGAAAAATCGCTTAAAGAAACAAATAATCAAGAAGATCAGGAAATTTATCTTATTTCAGCATTAGAACAAGTATCACCTCAGGAAATGTTAGGTTTTAGATTGAGAACCGATAAATTAATGTACGATTCCTATACATCAAATTTATGGTGTGCTAATTATATCATAAGTAATGGCGTTGCTGATGATGGTTTTGATTATTTTAGATGTTGGTTAATTTCTAGAGGGAGAGACGCTTTTTACAAAGTTCAAGAAAATCCAGAATATTTGATTAATATAGTAGAAAATGAACCTAAGACCTACGATTTTGAAGGTTTTTGGTATGTTGCCATGAACGCTTTTAAAAATATGACTAATCAAGAATTGAATCCTTATCTTGATTATGAAAATTTCAAAACTAACGATGAAAATTATCCCATTTTAGAGTTTAACTGGAATGTAGATGAACCCAAAACAATGGAAAAAATCTATCCATTGTTATTTCAGAAGTTTTGGAAAAAATGATTTTTATAAAGTATCATTTGCAAGAACTACAATAATTCCTTTTTAATAAAACTTAAACTATTTGTAATAGATTCTATTGGATTTGGATTATAGTTTGATTCTTGTTCAACAAAAAAATGATTCATACCAGAAAGTCTTGCTTGATTAAAAATAGCTTTAAAATCGATAGTACCCGCTCCAATTTCAGTATTTAAATTAGGATTACTTTTGTACATATCTTTGACATGCCACATTTTGAAGCGTCCTGGATATTTTTTAAAAAATTCCAATGGACTATTCCCTGATCGTACAATCCAATATAAGTCCAATTCAAAATCAACTAGGTTAGCATCTGTTTCTTTTAATAAAACTTCATATCCGTTTGTGCTACCTAATTTATTGAATTCAAAATCGTGATTATGATAGGCTAGTTTTAAACCTCCTTTTTGACACAAATTACCAATTTCATTAAATAACGAAGCTAATTTTTTATAATCATCGATAGATTTTCCATATAGACTAGCATTGAAGTGGGGGATAGTAATATAATTACTTCCTAAATAATTGGCAGCTTCAATATAAGGTTTAATGTACTCAGTAGTATTATGTTCAATTGTAGCATTAAAATCAAAATGATTACTACTAGCTTTTAAACCATTATCATCTATAATCGATTTAAAATCTTTTAAAGAAGTACCAAAGAATCCGTCATCAACAGAATAACCATATGTCTCCAAATCATTAAAACCTGCTTTACTGATTTGTTGTAGAACCCCTTTTACATTATTTGGAAGACTATCTTTTAAAGTCCATAATTGCAATCCAATGATGTTATTTTTAGTATTAAAAGCTAGCGAAGGAGCTATTGCTAACGCACCAATAGCCATTCCAGAATTAATTATAAATTGCCTTCTATTGATCATAATTTTTAAAATTAGATGTCACAAATTTTAATAGCTTGTTTTAAAGATTCTAATTTATTGGAGTTTTTAGGGATAAACTCTTGAGCTACAAAGCCATTAAAACCGGTTTTATGTATAGCTTTCATTATTGCTGGATAATTTAATTCTTGTGAACTATCAATTTCATTTCTTCCAGGGACACCTGCTGTATGATAATGAGCAATATATTGATGATTTTCGGTTATATTTCTAATGATATCACCTTCATCAATTTGCATATGGTAAATGTCATACAGCAATTTAAAATTATTAGAACCTATACGTTTTGCTAGTTCGACACCCCATTTAGTTGTATGACATTGATAATCCTTATGGTCAATTTTACTGTTAAGTAATTCCATCACAAGTGTAACCTTATGTTTTTCTGCTAAAGGTATTAATGCTTTTAAACCTTTTACACAATTTTCCCAGCCTTCTTCATCTGTTTTTCCTCTACGGTTTCCACTAAAACATATCAGATTTTTATAACCTGCTTCGGCAACCAAAGGAATCATTTCAGTATATTTTTTGATCAAAACATCATGAAATTGTACATCATTGAAACCGTCTACAAGATTGATTTCGGCACCATTACACATAGTGGAAATAAGACCATATTTTTTTAATACAGGCCAATCTTTTGGTCCAACTAAATCAATTCCTGAAATTCCAATTTTTTTTGCTTCAATACAGAGCGTTTCAATATCCAAGCTATCGAAACACCATCTACATACAGAATGATTAATATTACCTTTTAGTTTTTCTGAGTCCATTTCATTTATAGTATTTTCATCTGAAAAATCTTTAAAAGCAGAGGAAATACCTAAACTAACTGTTGAAGCAACAATCCCTTTTATAGCTGATCTTCTGTCTAAATTAGTATTCATTGAATTTTTAGGTTTTAATTAACTTAACTTTTTTTCGCTTTTATCAGTGAACAAAAGTGAGAAAATCAAAAATACTATTAGTGCAATTCCAGATGGTATAATCCAAACCAATTGCCAATTAATTGTACCTTCAATAGTTTTGTAATTATCAGTAATGCTGCCAGCTACTGCGAAACCAATTAACATTCCCACTCCGTAAGTTGCTAATGTAATCAATCCCTGAGCCGCACTTTTGTATTTTTCTCCTGCTTTTGAATCGGTATAAATTTGTCCAGACACAAAAAAGAAATCATAACAAATTCCGTGTAAAGCGATTCCAATAATTAGCATAAAACTTAATTCACTTCCATTACCATAAGCAAATAATAGATATCGAACAGCCCATGCCAACATACCCACTAAAATAGTAATTTTAAAACCAAATCGGTTAAAAAAAACGGGAATAAGTAAAAGAAATAAAGCTTCAGAAATTTGACCAATTGCCATTTTTCCTGTTGGATTGGTTACGCCAGATTCAGTTAAGAAAGAGTGAGCATTTTGATAATAAAAAGCCAAAGGTATACATATCAATATAGAGGAAAAGAAAAATATTGCAAAGTTTTTATCTTTTAATAATTGTAAGGCTTCCAAGTTAAAAAGATCCACAATTTTTAATTTTTCAGTATTAATTTTGGGTTGCGTTTTAGGTAATAAAAAACTAAATATACCTAATATAAACGAAGCTATTCCAGAAAGTAAAAATGTATTTTTCAAGAAACCATTGCTAATAGAATCTGATGTGTCCCAATGAAAAATATAACTTATAGATAAGCCAGCGACAATCCATCCAATAGTTCCCCAAATTCTAATTTTTGAAAATTCTTTTTCTGGATCTTGAATTTGATTGAAGGATACAGAGTTTACCAAGGCTAAAGTGGGCATGTAAACAATCATATAACTGAATACATATATGTAAAATGAATCAAAATTTTCAGTTTGATACATTTGATACATCAATAAAGCTCCAACCAAATGAAGTAATCCTAATATTTTTTCCGCATTAAAATATCGATCTGCAATCAAACCTATAATAAATGGTGCAATAATTGCACCCCAAGATTGTGTACCGAAGGCAGCAGCAGATTCTGTTCCTGTAGCTTTTAGATTATTAGCTAGAAATGTTCCTAATGTTACAAACCAAGCTCCCCAAATAAAAAAATTCAGAAACATCATTATTGATAATTTAATACGGATTGTATTATTCATTGTATTTAAACTTTATTTTAGTTAATGATTTTGCCCACTCAAATGAATTATATTACATACCAACTTCACAACCTGTTGTAACTTTCATTGTATTCCATTCTTTGATCATAATATTTCTATACCATACATTATCACCATGATCTTGTAATGCAATTTTTCCTTTTTTGAAAGCTGCAAAACCTGGCCAGTTTGAAAATTTACTGCCCGCTACTAATTTTTTAAAGTTATCATCCCACAGTGTTGTTTCTACAACTTTAATTCCATTAAGCAACATGGTTAGTTTACCAAATTTACATACAATATCTACTGAATTCCATTCTCCAACAGCTTTTACAGGTTCAGAACTACTTTTAATTAAGTCATATAAATCACCAGCTCTGTGTTTTTCGATTTTCCCATCAGGATGCCCGTCATTGTCTAAAATTTGCATTTCTAAACCAGTTTCATATGGGTGTTTGAATTTTTCAACATCCTCATTCACATAAAAAATAATCCCGCTATTCGAATTTTTGGCAACTTTCCATTCTAATTTTAAGTGAAAATTTTCATATTCTAAGTCAGTCACTAAATCTCCTCCCTGATCATTTTGAGCTGCACTTGGGTCGTAGTGTAAAATACCATCTTCTATTTTCCATGCAGTTCCTACAGTTTTTTTTCCGTAATTATGCCATCCTGTAGTTGTTTTTCCATCAAATAATAATTTAAATCCTCGTGGTACAATCTGTCCATTAGCAGTTTGAATCATTATCATTAAAATTAAAGTTGCAAAAATATTTTTCATTGTATCTGTATTTATAGTATTAAATTGTTTTATAAAGTTAAATTGTTCCAACCTTCACGGTATTCACGCTTAACAAATTGATTTACTTCATCAAAATTGGTAATTTTCATAGCATCATTATCCCATAATAATTTAGCAGAACGTCCAGGGTAAACTTCTTCGCCTAACTCTTCTCTTATTATATCATAACCTCTAATAGCTAGATTTGCCATCAACAACGCTTCAGTTAATGGTCCTGCAATTTCAAAAGGAGAACTTAATTCTTTTTTACCATAACCTGCAATTGCTGCTTCTACCCATTGATTATAATGTCCATCGGCACCATTTTGAACTCTGGAATATTTTTGTGCAATTTTAAGATTTTCATTTTTGCTCAAAGGGAGTAATCTTGGACTTAATCCATATGTATCACACAACATTTTACCTTTGGTGCCTATAAATAAGGTTCCATTTCCACCATCTCCAAAAATTTCATTAGGGCCTAATTCAATTGGTCTTTCTGGTTGGATTCCTCCATCCATCCAATGAACAGTAACATCACCTTTTGTTTTATTTGTTTTAGGAAATGTAAATGTAACATGACTTGAAGGTGGACAACTTTCAGGGAAATAACCTCTCCTAAACTCGTCTATGTAAACTGATCCAACACTGCATTGAACATCTTTGGCATACTTTAAATTTAGTACACTAAATGGTGCCTCTAATAAATGACATCCCATATCACCTAAAGCTCCTGTTCCATAATCCCACCATCCTCTCCAGTTGAATGGTACTAATTTATTGACATAATCTTTATATGGAGCGGTTCCTAACCATAAATCCCAATCTAGTTCTTTTGGCACATCAGCTTTATTAGAAGACCAAGGAATACCTTGCGGCCATACAGGTCTGTCGGTCCAAGCATATATAGTATGAACATCACCAATTAAACCAGCTTCATACCATTCTTTTAAAATACGTGTTCCATCATTAGACGCTCCTTGATTACCCATTTGGGTAACCACTTTATATTTTTGGGCTGCTTTGGTTAATATACGGGCTTCGTACAAATCATGAGCAATTGGTTTTTGAACATAAACATGTTTTCCTAATTGCATAGCTGCTAATGCTTGAATAGCGTGATTATGATCTGGTGTTGAAACAGAAACAGCATCAAAATTTTTGTGTTCTTTATCAAGCATTTCACGCCAATCTTTATAAAATTTAGCTTTAGGAAATGCCTTGACACTATCAGTCGCTCTTCTTGTATCCACATCACACAAAAAAGAAATGTTTGCTTTACCGCTTCTGTCAAACATTGCTATATCTGACCTTCCTTTTCCACCTACACCAATTGAAGCAATTGATAACCGATCACTTGGTGCTACAAATCCTCTTCCCAATACGTGACGAGGTACTATCATAAAGGCAGCAGTAGCTAATACTCCTTTTTTTAAAAAATCACGACGAACATTTTTAATTTCTTCTTCTTTCATTTAAATCAATTGTTATATGAATCAAACTTTGAATTATTTATTTAAGGATAAAATATATTTAGCCATTTTTTTAGCATCCTCCTTTTTTAAAGTTGAATGTGCTGCCATAGGAATAGATCCCCAAACTCCTGTACCACCTTTTATAATCTTATCAGATAAATAATTAAGATTTTTATCATTAGAACTGTATTTTTTGGCTATATCTAAATAAGAAGGTCCAACCAGTTTTTTGTCTAATTTGTGACAACCAATACAATCCATTTTTGAAATAAGTTTTTCTCCTTCAGACTGTTGTTGTGGAATGCAGTTTTTTTTGGAGTTATTTTCAACTTTATTGTAAATTGAAAATGAAGATAAGGTCACTATTGCAATACCTAAAAGTAAATAAGTCGATTTCATTTTTTATTATTTATAATCCTAAACTTTTTTTGTTTAATTCGTTGTTGACTTTAACTGCAGCAAAATCATCAAATGCCTTTTCTGTGACCTTAATAATGTGGTTTTTAATAAATGCTGCGCCTTCTCGTGCTCCATCTTCTTGATTTTTAAGACAGCATTCCCATTCCATTACAGCCCAGCCTTTAAAATCATATTGTGCTAATTTGCTGAAAATTGTTTTAAAATCAATCTGTCCATCACCTAATGAACGATATCTTCCGGCTCGATTTGCCCAACTTTGATATCCTCCAAAAGTTCCTTGTTTTCCAGTTGGATTAAATTCAGCATCTTTTACATGAAAGGCTTTTATTCGTTCATGATAAAAATCAATATATTGTATATAATCAAGTTGTTGTAATACAAAATGTGAAGGATCATATAGCAAACAGGCTCTAGGATGATTATTTACTTTTTTTAAGAACATTTCGTAAGTTTCACCATCAAATAAATCTTCCCCTGGATGTATTTCATAACAAAGATCAACTCCGTTTTGATCAAATTCATTTAAAATTGGAGTCCATCTTTTTGCTAATTCTGAAAAACCTTCCTCGATTAATCCCTGTGGTCGTTGTGGCCAAGGGTGAAAATACTGCCATAGTAATGAACCACTAAACGTAGCATGTGCATTTAATCCTAAATTTTGTGATGCCTGGGCTGCATATTTAAGTTGTTGAACTGCCCATTCTTGTCTAGCTTTTGGATTTCCTCTTAAGTTTTCAGGAGCAAATCCATCAAAAAACAAATCATAAGCAGGATGAACAGCTACCAACTGTCCTTGTAAATGCGTGGATAATTCCGTAATCTGTAAACCATAGGAGGCTATTTTTCCATTTAATTCATCAGCATATGTTTTACTTTCTGCTGCTTTTTGTAAATCAATAAAGCGAGCATCTAGAGTAGGCATTTGTATGCCCTTAAAACCTAAATCAGCTGCCCATTTGCATATTCCATCCAAAGTATTGAAAGGAGGTTCTTGACTGATAAACTGTGCTAAAAATACGGCAGGTCCTTGTATTGTTGTCATGTGAGTATTAGAAGTTTTTCACTAGAAATTAATTATAAAATATATGGAGTCCACTTCTTATCTGATTTTGAAGAAACAACTACATTTTCAATAAAAGCCATTCCTCTTAAACCATCATCGATAGTTGGAAAATCAAGCATTTCGATACTTGCTTCTCTTCCTTCTAATCTACAAGATAAACTTAAAGCGAAATTGCGATAAATATTAGCAAATGCTTCAATATAACCTTCCGGATGACCTCCGGGGGTTCTGCAATTGAAAGTTGCAAAAGAGGATAATTGTGAACTATAATTTACACCAGCCCTAAGTATTTGTGTTGGTTTATCATGCCATTTTACGATTAAAGTATTAGGCTCTTGCTGAGACCATTCGATGCCCCCAGTTTCACCATATACTCTAATACGTAAAGCATTTTCTTCTCCTGCAGCAACTTGGGATGCCATTAATACTCCTTTAGCACCATTATCAAATTTTAATAATACAGCTCCATCATCATCCATAATACGTCCTTCTACTAACGTATTTAGTTCGGCACAAACATCCGTAATTTTAGATTCTGTAATATATTCTGCTAAATGAGCGGCATGAGTACCAATGTCTCCCATCACAGAACTTTTTCCTGTTTTGTTAGGATCAGTTCTCCAAGCTGCTTGAGTATTTCCTTCTTTTTCAGATAGACTACTTAACCATCCTTGGGGATATTCTACCCAAACTTTACGTATCTTTCCGAATTCGCCTTGTGTAACCATTGCTTTCGCTTGTTTAACCATAGGGTATCCAGCGTAAGTATGTGTTAAACAAAGAAGTAATCCCGTATCTTCAACTTTTTGTTTTAATAATTTGGCTTCCTCTAATGAAAAAGTAACTGGTTTTTCAATTACCACATGAAAACCGTGATCTAAAGCCATCATTGCTGGGGCAAAGTGCGCAAAATTAGGTGTTACTATTGTCAAAAAATCCATTCGAACATCAGTAGGTAAAGCTGCTTCAGCTTTTATCATTTCTTCAAATGATAAATAGGTTCTGGATTCTGGAAGAAATAATTCTTTAGCCGATGCTACAGCATTTTCTGGATTTGTACTCAATGCGGCGCAACTTAATTCAATAAGTCCATCCATGTTAGCTGCAATTCGATGAATAGCTCCGATAAAAGAATTCTTTCCACCACCAAGCATACCCATTCTTAATTTTCTTTTCATAAACTAGGGGAGACTATATGTTTTTTTTCTTCAATTCTTTAACTGCATAATCACATGCTCTAGCAGTTAATGCCATAAATGTCAATGAAGGATTTTGGCAAGCTATGGATGGCATACATGATCCATCTGTTACAAATACATTACTCACTTCGTGCATTTGATTCCACTTATTTAAAACTGATGTTTTAGGATCATTACCCATTCTTGCAGTACCCATCTCATGAATTGCCATTCCTGGATGACAATCATTATCATATGTTCTTACATTTTTTAATCCTGCTGCTTCTAACATTTCAGCAGCATCATACATCATATCTTCACGCATTTTAGCTTCATTTTCCTTATACTCACAATCAATTGCTAATACAGGCTGTCCCCATTTGTCTTTCTTAGAATGGTCAATATAAACTCTGTTTTCATAGTAAGGTAACATTTCTCCAAAACCACCAAGTCCCATAGTCCAGGTATCGGCGGGTTTAGACAACAACTCTTTAAAATCCCCTCCAAAGGCTAACTCAGCAACTTCTTTATGCCATAATCCTCTACTAGCTCCTCCTTGATAACCAAAACCTCTTAAGTAATCTCTCTTATCATTACCCATATTTTGATATCTTGGAATATAAATACCATTTGCTCTTCTGCCATAGGTGTATTTATCTTCAAATCCTTCAGCATCGGCTTCAGCACCACATCTAAAGTGATGATCCATCAAATTATGTCCTAAATGTCCGCTTCCATTGCCCAGTCCATTTGGATGAGCCTCTGAAGTAGAGTTTAGAAGTAAAAAAGTTGATCCTAATGTAGAAGCATTAACAAAAATGATTTTGGCATAAAACTCCATTGTTTCATTTGTTTCTGCATCAATGACCATTACACCTTTTGCTTTTTTAGTGTCTTTATCATAAATAATATGATTGACAATAGAGTAGGGTCTTACAGTTAGTTTTTTAGTTGCCATTGCAGCTGGCAAAGTAGCTGATTGTGTACTGAAGTAGGCTCCAAACGGACAGCCTCTACTACATAAATTACGATATTGACAACTTCCTCGTCCATTGTGAGGTACTGTTAAATTAGCAGTACGACCAATTGTCATTATTCTTGACTTATTGTAGTGTTTTTCAATTCGTTCTTTAACAGATTTTTCAACACAATTCATTTCCATTGGTGGCAAGAATTGACCATCTGGTAGTAACGGCCAATTTTCATTTTGTCCACTTATTCCAGCAAATTTTTCAACGTAATCATACCATGGTGCAATATCTTTATAACGTATAGGCCAGTCGTTACCATGACCATCTCGCGCATTGTCTTCAAAATTATGATCACTAAAACGATAGGATTGACGACCCCACATAAGTGATTTTCCACCAACATGAAATCCTCTATACCAATCAAAACGTTTAATTTCGGTGTAAGGACACTCTAAATCATTTACCCACCATTTTTCATTAGCTTCGCTGTAAGGATAATCTCTTATTTGTACAGGGTGTGTAGCTTTTTGTTCTTCTGTAAGTTTACCTGCATGTTCAAATTCCCATGGGGCTTTCATAGCATTTTCGTAATCTTTTACATGCTCTATATTCATCCCTCTTTCTAACATCAAAACTCTTAGCCCTTTTTCGGTAAGTTCTTTTGCTGCCCAACCACCACTAATACCTGATCCTACTACAATAGCATCATATGTGTTTTGTTTTTTTAAATCTGTATTAATATTCACTTTAATAGTTGTATTTACGTTTAAAAATTTATGATTCTTAATTTATTGCCCAAGCTTTTTGTCCAGGTTTATAATCTGCACTTCCATCATATCTTCCAGGAACAGCAATGTATTCTCTTGCTTGAGTACAACCTATTTCTGAACTAAAATACCCCAGAATTGTTAAATCTCTAGCAATAATAAAAAAGGATGGTTTTTTGTTGGACTCAATAGCTTCATCTTTTAAAACATTCATTAATTGCTGACGCTCAAAAATGCTCATCTCTAAAAAAGTTTTCCCATAGTTTTTCTGGCATTTAGTTTGCATTTCTTTAAAACCAACCATGAAAATTTCCTGAATCTCTTTTGGATAACAATCTCTTATCATCATCGGTATAAACTTACCTAGTCCAGCTTCTTTTGCTCCAGCAGATGAGGCAGTAGTAGGAATAATAATATCAGCAAATTGAGCCAAAATATCTTCTTCTAGAGGCGCAAAAAATACAGTATCATTTTCTAAAACTGTAAAACTTTCAAATAAAGCTCCCATTGTTGTAGCAGAAATAGCTCCACCTAGGAGTACAGCTAAATTCTTTATTGCATGACGTCTGTCCATGTTTCATATAATGTTGTTAAAAAAACAAATATACTAAAACGATTTACTAAAAAAAATTTTAATTAAAAAAAGATAGGTAAAAATTCATTTTGTATAAAAATACAATATAATAAAAATATTTAGAGAAATTTAATCTATAAAAAACACATAATTTAACAAAAAGATAATGAGGTAAATAAAATGATATTCTAGATGTAATTTAGATTGTACAAAATAGTATCATTTTGTTGCTAAAATAAATTACGCTTTTTCAAACAAACCAATTGTTCCTCCAACCCAGTCTTTGTCTTTATTGTATTTTACACCAATCATTTCACCACGGCTTAGTCGTACTAAATTACAAAGAGGAGTAGGGTTTGTATCTTCCTTTTTCCAAACATATAACATTCTCACTTCTGCTTTTACCTTTCCATCAGGAGATTGAACAATAGGTAAATAATTTACTTTCTTTTGAAGTATATACAATTCTTTGTCTTTTACCAATTCGATATCATCTCGTTTTACGTGAAAAATAACCCCTGAACCAGAGAAAGAAAATAAAGGTTTTAAAACATAGTTTTCTAAATCCTCAGGAATTTCTTTTAATTCACTCAGCAAGGTCGTTTCAATACAATATTTTCCTTTTAGCATTGGCAAAATAAATTTACTAATCCTAAAAAACCAATTAGGATGTCCTGCCCATTCAACATCCAATTCATCAGAAAAATTAAAATTGAGTTGTAGATATTTTCTTAAATCTAGTTCGTCAAAAATTACCCTGTTATAAATTCGTTTGATTTGAATTTCTTCACCAGCTGCATTTTTGTAAAAAAGTTGCTTCCCTTTTTTAATAACCGCTGTTACGCATACTATAGGAATTCCGATATCTCTATTGCAATAATAAAAATCGATCTTGGTGTTTTGTTTTTCAGGTTCAATTTCAAGTAAAACAACATTCTGTTTAGGATGTTTATTGCACAATACCTCTTCTAAAATTTCAAGATATTCTTCGTTTGTGATGTTGTTGATAAAAGGAGTTAAATCGGCTAAAAAAGGATACTGTTTTTTGAATTTTTCAAATAAGTTATTCTGATAATTAAAAAGCGAAGGAAAACCTTGTACTTCAATTAGTTTAGGAATTATTTTTCCATCTTCTTCACAAATTCCAAAATCAATAGCTATAAAAGTGCTGTGTTCATCTTCATTTGGAACATTATTATTTAACTCTAATGATTTATTTGTAAGTGATTTAAATTGGTTGTTTTGTATTAAAGCTATAACATCATTACAACCTTCAAGTAATTGGTCTTTTAATTCATTCGAAATAAAGAAAGGTGTTTCACCCAATCTAAAGGTAGGTTCGTAATCAAAATCAGCGGTGATATCTTGCTTTAAAGCTTGGTATTTTTCACTTGAAAATTGCTCATTGAAAAAATCACGATATTTTGTAATCATAATTAATTGGATGAAATTTTTTTAGTTTTCATTAAATCAGAAATGGCATAACGTAGAAAATTAGGAATTAATGTTTCATTTGTTCGGTAAATTTTATCATCATCGATTAAATTTTCCAACATATTTCTAAATTTTCTTTTCCCTTTCATTTTTCTAATTTTATCTTTTACTTCCTTATTTCTTAATTGCGTAATAAAACTAATAGGGTCGGCCTCGGGATGAAACTGTGTTCCGACTATTTCATCAGTAAATCGGACAGCCATGATAGCTCTTTCATATTTTGCTTGGTCTCTAATTTTTTCTAACGAAAGGATTTTAGCTCCATTTTTAGCAAAAACACTTAGTTTAGGTTGAACTACTTGATAGTCTCTTGAATCAATAGCATAAAAAGGATCGTCTAATCCTTCGTATAAAATATCTGTAAGACCTTCTTTAGTTTTGTTTATAGGCATAATTCCAAACGAAGTAACATTTCTTTTAGTAATTTCGGCTAAACCAAAATGCTTGCAAGCCATTTGAAAGGAATGACAAATAAATAGAAGGTGTTTCTTATTTGCGTGTTCAATATTCCATTTTACAATTGTATCTACGAAAGCATAATATTTTTGATCCCATATTCCGTCGCCTTCTAGCGGATTTCCTGGGCCACCAGTGGATATATAAATATCATATTTATCAATTTCTGGTAATTCACATTTCCCTCTAACATCAAATATTTTAAAACTTACAAAAGGAACAAAACGATTTACAATATCAATTATACAACGCATTCCTTGATTAGGTTCGCCGTTGTACATATCTAAAAGAGCTATTTTTATGCTTTTCTTTTTCATTAGTCCATTTTTGTTTTTACAAACTTGAAGTATTTTAAAGCCCCTTGGTAAATTCTGAGGTAATAAAATCAACTACTTTTTTTAAATCTTTAGTTTCTTCATAAACAGCAAGTTGCTTATCAGCACCTGTGCCATTTTTTAAAATTTGGCTTACATAATTAATATGTTCCCTGCTTCCTAATTCATCTACAACATCATCAATAAACTCTAATAATTCTTTGATAAGTTTCTTGGTTTCAACTTCTTTTTGAAGTCCAAAATCAATTAAATTTCCATCAATACCATATCGTGCTGCTCTAAATTTATTTTCCTTAATCAAAGCTAATCGATAGGTGTTAAATTTTAAATTATGAGTATTTAATCGATATAATTTAGCAACAATTGCTTGAATAACAGATACTATACACATCGTTTCTTCAACTGTTAGTGCCATATCACATATTCTAAATTCGATTGTGTTATAAAATGGATGAAGTCGTAAATCCCACCAAATCTTTTTTGGATTATCAATACAATTGGTCTTCACTAAGGTATCTAAGAAATTATCATAAGAAGCCACAGAATCAAAATATTCAGGTAAACCTGTTCTTGGAAATTTATCAAATACTTTAGTTCTAAATGATTTAAAACCGGTTTGTCTTCCTTCCCAAAAAGGGGAGTTAGTAGACAAAGCAAATATATGAGGCAAAAAATAGCAGGCTTGATTGATTAATTTCAAACCAATTTCACGGCTTTCGATTCCTACATGACAATGCATTCCAAAAATTAAATTGGAACGAGCGGCGTCTTGAAGTTCGTTGATTATATTATGATAGCGAGGATCATCAGTAATAAGTTGGTCTTGCCATTTAGAAAAAGGATGTGTACCAGCACCGCCTACAATCAATTCTTGTTTGTTTGCTAATTCTACAATTTTTGTTCGTAAAAATTTAATTTCACACTCGGCTTCCTTGACATTATTACAAACGTTAGTCCCAACTTCCACCACCGATTGGTGCATTTCTGCTTTTACTTGTTCATTTAATACTATTTTTGCTCCATCAACAATTTTTGACAGGTGTGAGCGTAGATCCCTAGTTTCTGGATCTATAATTTGATATTCTTCCTCTATACCAAGTGTAAAAACAGGTAACTTTTTTATTCTCATTTCTTTCCTGAACGTCTTTTTCTTTTCTTAATAATAACTTTACTATACCTATTTTAAAAATCAATTAATCAAATCATTAATAATTTATTTCTAAAGAGTAACTGCTTCTTTTATAAAATCACCCCAAGTTAAATTTATTTTACCTGATTTGTGTTTTTTTGCTGCTGCAATCGCCATTTTTGCCGATTCTTCAACTACCCATTCAAAGTTTTCAGGCCCCACAGAATGTATATCAGCATCTGGTGCAGGATTCCCAAAATCAATTGCATACGGAATACCATCTCTCACCGCAAATTCGACAGTATTAAAATCATAACCTAAACCTTTACAAAGACGAATGGTGTAATCTTTTATTGTGGCCAATAATTTTTTGTCAACTGCTGGGCCGTCCTGTACATAACGCAAATGATGTGGATTTCTTGGCTCATATTGCATAATTTTTACAGTTTTACAACCAAGACAATATACTCTAAAATAATGGGTAAAAACAATTTCTTCTTGCAACAACATAACTAATTGTCCTGTTTCCTTATGTTTTTCCCAAAACTCTTCTTCGTTCTCCAAGCGATATACATTTTTCCAACCTCCACCAGCATAGGGTTTCATGTAAGCTGGGAATTTAACATACTCAAATATGCCTTTCCAATCCAATGGATATTGCAGATTTCTAAAAGAATTTGAAGTAGTATCTGTAGGATGCGCTGCTGAAGGTAAAATAACAGTATTAGGAAGCGGAACTCCAAGTGTATCAGCTAAAGCGTTATTAAAAAATTTATCATCGGCACTCCACCAAAACGGATTATTGATCACATTAGTTCCTGTTAACGCAGCATTCTTTAGGAACGCCCTGTAGAAAGGTACATCTTGAGAAATTCTATCTATTATCACTGCATATTCACAAGCCTTATTTTGAATAACTTTATCAATAGAAACGGCTTCGGCTATGATATCTTTTTCGTTTTTTGAATTTACTCTATCAATAAATGCTTGAGGAAAGCTGTTTTCCATCCCAAATAAGATTCCTATTTTCTTCATATTCTTCATATTCTTAAATGCTTTTATACTTTGTATTTTGTTGGTTTAGCTAAATTTTATTCGTGATAAATAATGAGGAAACATTTCTTTCCATAGTGGCCAATCATGTGTTTTTTCATGACGAATATCTAGCCAGTGTCCCATATTTTTTTGGGATAAGACCTTGCTTATTTTTAGATTAGCATCAAAACAAATATCCCAATTCGATGTTCCTAAGACAATATCCATATTCCATAGTTCATAATCATTAAATCCTGGTAAAAAATCATCTGGAGTATGGTAAAAAACAGTATCATTATGAAAGCCGTCTAAATAACTTTTGATATTAAAAATTCCGCTCATGCTAAATAAATGACTCACATATCCAGGATGTCTGAAGGCAAAATTAGCAGCATGATAGCCACCAAAACTGCATCCTGCCATAACCACTTTTCCATAAGGGGTATTGTATCTAACTTTTTCAACGATTTCATGACAAACCATCTTGTCATACCAATCGTGATTTTCTATACGATGATACGGGTGAATATGTTTATTGTAAAAACTATCTTTATCGATACTATCAGGACAATAGATTTGAATTAGCCCTTGTTCTAAATACCAACGAACCGATTCGATTAATCCCATGTCTTTGTTTTCATGAAAACTCCCCATTGATGTTGGAAACAATACAACAGGATATCCTGCGTGACCAAAGACAAGCATCTCCGTTTCTCTATTCAAATTTGGAGAGTACCATTTAAAATAGCACTCATTCATACTTATATTTTTAACAATTATAAAGAATAAAATGATACTATTTCTTGAAATGATTTGTAGTATTTTACTTTTAACAAAATGATAATACTACACAATATATTGTTATATAAAATATGATTATTCTTGTTAAAAATATAATTTTAATATTAATTTCTTAACATTAAATCGATATAGAACTTTAAAATAAAGAGGCTTTGAATAATGCTATATATAAAACCTATATGAAGAAATAAAGGGATTATTGTTCGATTAAACTTTTTTCAAATAATTGAACCTGATTTTTTAGTCTTTCAATCAGCATATTCATCATTCGTTTATTCAAACTAGACGAATTTTTAATGTATTGCGAATATTCATCAACCGTGAACAAAGCAATTACCATTCCTTTTAGAGCATTTCTAAATTTAATGTCTTTTTGAATGGAATTTTCAATTGTAGCCAATTTTTTTTCGACACTGAGCGAATAAAAATCACGTTTGTATTTACTTATATAATTATGAAAAGAAGCTATGAATAAATCATTTTGTAGTTTTAAAATAGGTCTCAAAACTTCATTTTGAAAAATTTCATCCGCAGAGGATTGCGTACTAACACTCCCGATAGTTTCTCCTCTAAATTCACTTAAAAAACGATCTCTTGGGTTCATCTTTTTTTCTTAAAAATAGCGAAAAAATACTTCAGAAGTGAGTTCGTATAACTTAAGTAATTAACAAAGTTATGAGTTTTTGAACAGTGAAGAAGATATACTAAAAAGCCACAAGAGAATGTTGTTTCAAATGTGGCTCTCAATTAGGTATTTAGCAATATTTTTTTTCTACATAGAAAGTACCAAATGGAAGTAGAGAAGCGATTAAGATAATCCCAAAATCTTTGATACTCCATTTTTGAGATGTTTTGAGTAAAAAAGCCAAAACGATATAACCAATAAATAAAATACCGTGACTCATTCCTATTGGATACAATAAGGTGTGGTACAATTCAAAATTATTAGGTTTTATAAAAAGCATATTGGAAAACAAAACTAAATAGGATATCCCTTCTAGTAGGGCAGTGATTTTGAAAATTTTAAGCATATTATAAAAATTGATGATGTCAAAAATAAGTAATAACATTTGTTTTATTCCTATTTAGCTCAAAAGTAATTTACATTTGTAATGATAAAATTTTTTGTAATGAGTAAAAGAGATTTAAAGAAATATCTAAGCGAACTGGATAAAGAACAACTTCAAGAACAAATTTTGGAATTGTATGACAAATTCAGTGCAGTCAAAGATTACTATGATTTTGTGTTTAATCCCAAAGAGGACAAACGATTACAAGAAGCTAAGCTTAAAATCTCTAACGAATATTTTCCTATTGCGTCTTCAGGAAAAAAGAAACGTGCTAAATTACGTCGTTCCGTAGCACAGAAAAATATTAAGCACTTTATAACATTAGGTGTTGATCCCTACATTATTGTCGATTTGATGTTATTTAGTATTGAAATTGCTCAAGCCTACTCAGCCGAAAACACCATTAATCAAGAAGCATTTTACAAAAGTATGTTCAATTCATTTGAGCAAATGGTACAATTTTCAATTGCAAATGGTGTTATTAGCGAATTTCAAGACCGAATAAATGCAGTGTTTCAAGAAACAATTGAACAAAAATGGAAAAATAAGAACGATTTTTTACAAATTATAGAGCGAATTGATGCATAAAAAGATGTAATTCAAATTATTTCAATTTTGGTTAATATTTTAAATTAAATATAACAATAGAACTGTTTTTTAGACGTATTTTTGCAAAAATTCAACAAAAACAAATGTTCGAAAGTACTTTAGAAATAGAAAAAGAAGAAAAAAAAGAACTTTATGCTTACCAGCAGGGGGATATCGATGCAATTTTTGAACGAATCGATAATGGCCCTGAAAAACACCATTTACTGTATCAATTACCTACAGGTGGTGGAAAAACAGTTATATTCTCTGAAATTGTTCGCCGATACCTATCTAAACACGACAAAAAAGTAGTGGTTTTAACACATCGAATTGAATTGTGTAAACAAACTTCTAAGATGTTAAAAGGTTTTGGTGTAAAAAATAAAATCATCAATAGTAAGGTTAAAGATTTACCAGACCAACACGAATATTCTTGTTTTGTGGCAATGGTTGAAACCCTAAAAAACCGTATTAATGACGAAAAATTATTGTTAGACAATATCGGTTTAGTTATTATTGATGAGGCTCATTATAATTCTTTCCGTAAATTATTAAATTCATTTGCAAACGCATTTATATTAGGAGTAACAGCAACTCCTTTAAGCTCCAATATTAAATTACCAATGAATCAAAATTACCATGAATTAATTGTAGGCGATACAATAGGTTCATTGATAGAAAAAGGATTCTTGGCAAAAGCTACGACTTACAGTTATGATGTAGGTTTGACTTCTCTAAAAGTAGGTATCAACGGTGATTATACTGTAAAATCTTCCGATGATTTATACACTAATAGTTTAATGCAGGAAAAATTACTGCATGCCTACACAGAACGATCTTTAGGAAAAAAAACCTTGATTTTTAATAATGGTATCAATACATCTTTATATGTATATGAAACATTTAGAGAAGCAGGATATGCCATTCGACACTTAGACAACACCAGTAGTAACGAAGAAAGAAAAGAGATTTTGCACTGGTTTAAGCATACTAAGGATGCTATTTTAACTTCGGTAGGAATCTTAACCACAGGTTTTGATGAACCAACAGTGGAAACTATCATCTTAAATCGTGCTACAAAATCGTTGACTTTGTATTTTCAGATGATTGGTCGTGGTTCCAGAAAATTACCAAATAAAGACGAATTTACTGTTATCGATTTGGGAAATAACGCAGCTCGTTTTGGATTGTGGAGTGACCCAGTAAACTGGCAGCACATTTTTAAATCACCTGAATTTTATTTGGAAAATTTACGTGATGATGCCGAAATCGAAATGTATTTTAAATATACAATGCCACCGGAATTAAGAGCTAAATTTAGCAAAACCGAAGACGTAACTTTTGATGTGGATGAAGAGCATAAATTAGCTATCAAACAAAATTTACGTTCAAAAGTAGTTCTCGATAAATCATTAGATCAGCATGCCACTATGTGTGTGTATAATACCGAAACATTACAAGAAGCTAAATTATTAGCAAAAGAATTGGATGACGATATTGAGTGCAGAATAAAACGTTATGCAAAATGCTTAAGCCAATGTAGTAAAAATTACCGCGAATGGCTTGTGGAGGATTACAAACAAAAATTAACCTTACTTATTGGGAAAAAGTATCGTGAGAAAATCATGAACGAACCAGATGAAGATGAAGATTAATTTTTCAAACTGTTATTTATATCAATTAGTAAAACAAAATAATGTCTAAAAAATTCTCAGAATTAGGAATTTCACCCGCTTTAGTTCAATCCTTAACTGATTTGAATCTTACGGAGCCAACAGCTATTCAGGAACAAGTAATTCCTTTGCTTTTGGCAAATGAAACTGATTTGGTTGGTTTGGCTAAAACAGGTACGGGAAAAACAGCTGCATTTGGTTTGCCTATTTTACAATTAATAGATGCTTCAAAACCAAATGTTCAAGCCGTAATTCTAGTTCCTACTAGAGAATTAGGACATCAGGTTTATAAAAATCTAGAAGCGTTTTCAAAAAACTCAGCAGAAATATCAATTGCAGCAACATGTGGTGGAATTTCAATAAAACCACAAATTGAACGTTTAAGCCATCCTACACATGTGGTAGTGGCTACTCCTGGTCGTTTGATTGATTTGTTGCAAAGAAAAGCCATAAGCCTAAAAGAAACTTCGTTTTTAGTGCTGGATGAAGCAGATGAAATGGTTAGTATTCTTAAAGAAAGTTTGGATGAAATTGTGGCTGAACTGCCTAAAAAACACCGAACTTTTTTGTTTTCGGCAACTATGCCTGGCACTGTCAAACAGTTGATTCAGAATTATTTGCATAAAAATGTTGTTCAAGTAAGTGCAAACATGGAAACTTCTGGAAATCAAAGTATTGATCATCAATACATTATTGTAGATCCAATAGAAAAGCTAGATGTTTTAATGCATTTTTTGAATTCCAGAGAAGGGGAGAGAGGTATTATTTTTTGCAAAACAAAAGCTGCAGTTAATAAACTAGCTAAAAATCTTGCAATCAACCGATTTTCTTCGGGAGCAATTCATGGAAGTTTAACTCAAGGAATTCGTGACCGTATAATGGAACAATTCCGTGAAGGACATATCAAAATTTTAGTAGCTACCGATTTGGCAGCAAGAGGAATAGACGTTAAAGAAATTACGTATGTAGTCAATTATCATTTACCTGATACCTATGAAAATTATGTTCATCGTAGTGGAAGAACGGCTAGAGCAGGAGCGAAGGGATTGTCGTTAACCGTTTTACAAGCGGAGGAAGAAATTGAAATTGCTGATTTTGAAAGAGAACTAGGGATTCAATTCAAACCATTTGCAAAACCATCAACAGAGAGTATTGAAGACAACAACACTTTACTTTGGGCAAAACAAATTTTCAAAACAAAGCCTAACCATGAGGTGGATGCCGAATTAAAAAACAAAATTAAAACCATTTTTCATCATTTGACCAAGGATGAATTGGTTGAAAAAATACTAGCCAATTATTTGTTGCAAAACAAAAGTCAGGCAACAGAAAAACCAGTTAAGAAACAAAAAACTAAAAATAAAAACTAAAAACGGTACAACATCCTTGGCACCAAGCGAAAGATGTTATTTTTAAATTTTAAAACTATGGAAATCGTAATAATCGGAGGCGGTTTTGCTGGATTAAACCTTGCAAAGGAACTACTAAATCAAGAAGGGGTTCATGTGACTTTGGTAGATAAAAACAATTATAATTTTTTTCCGCCACTTATTTATCAAGTTGCTACAGCTTATTTAGAACCATCAAGTATTAGTTATCCATTTAGAAAATTTTTTGCTGGCAAAAAGAACCTTCAATTTCGTTTAGGAGAATTAATCGAAGTTGTGCCTGCTGAGAATAAAGTTATTCTAAGCAATGGCGAATTAAATTATGACAAATTGGTTTTTGCAACTGGTGCAGAGACGAGTTATTTTGGAATGGAAAATGTGCGTAAAAATGCTATTCCAATGAAAACGCTTAACGATGCCATCGTAATGCGTAATACCTTGCTTAAAAATTTAGAAAAAGCTGCAATCACCAAAGATATTCGTAAAAGAAGAAAATTATTAACCGTAGTTGTCGCTGGAGGTGGGCCTACAGGGGTTGAAATCTCTGGAATGTTTGCAGAAATGCGTAAAAACATTCTTTTAAAAGAATACCCTGAATTAGAAACTTCTGCAAGTAATATTTATTTGGTTGATGGAGCGCCAGCTTTATTAACTCCAATGAGTAAAGAATCTCAGGAAGATACTTACAAAGCTATTACTGATTTAGGAGTTATTGTAAAATTAAACAACAACGTTGTAGATTATGTAAATGATACCGTATATTTCGCAAATGGTGACACCATTCAAACAAAGAACTTAATTTGGGCTGCTGGTGTTACAGCACGTGAATTTAAAGGTCTTCCAACAGAATGTTACGGTCGTGGAAAACGTTTAAAAACAGACGCTTATAATAAAATTGAAGACACTGCAAATATTTACGCCATTGGTGATACTTGTATTCAGTTTAATGATGAAGCTTTCCCACATGGACATCCACAAGTAGCACAAGTAGCTATTCAACAAGGAATTAATTTAGCTAAAAACATTAAAAATGCTATTAATCAAAAAACATTAGTTCCATTCAAATATGTAGATAAAGGTTCGATGGCAATAATTGGAAAAGCTAAGGCGGTAGTGGATTTACCAAAACCAAAAATGCATTTTAAAGGAACATTTGCTTGGTTAATTTGGTTATTTATTCACTTAATTTCTTTGATTACTTACCGAAATAAAGTTAGAACATTCTACAACTGGATGATTTCGTATTTTGCAAAAGACAATTCATTACGAATGATTATCAGACCTGATAAAAAAGTAAAAGTAGAAGATGTTGCAAAATAATTTCTTTTATTGATACTACTAAAACCGATACAGAAATTGTATCGGTTTTTTTTATAGTGAAATCTTTGGTAATGAGAAATGGATTACTTTGGGTAAAGTTGTTATATTTGGTAAAAAGTTAAAATAATTAAAAATGTTTCAACTTTGAAGTTGTATTAATTTGTGAATTATTAGTCATTTTGTGAAAAAACTTATACTGTTTTTGGTAATTCTACTATCTTTTGCATTACTATATTTTTCAGGTTTGGAAAAAAGATATTCTTACGAAAATGTTGGTAAACAGAACATAGAATTGCTTAAAAATTCCAATTTTAAGATGCACCTTTTCGCAACCCCAAACGATTCAGCTTTATCAGTTGATATTGTCTTCAATAACTTAATACAAACTATAATCATCGAATCTGCAAATATCGAAGCTTTTGACAATCAAGAACTAAAACTTAAACAAGTTTATGCAACTGATGGCTTCTATAATTGGGTAACAGAAAAGAATGGAAAAGCAAAAATTTTCAATAAACTTCCAGAGCACTTAAAAATAGTTCATGACAGCATTGAAGCATACTTTAATTACAGTTGGAATTTTGAAACGAATAAGGTAAAACCTGAGAATATCAAAATAAAAATTTCCATGTTATTGAATGTTGAAAATAAAAAAATACAGTTAAATAAAGTTGTTAATATGAAGTTATCGGAAGAAAAAGTTTTCCTAAGTCCAATTCGCTTCCACTAATTAAATTTACTGTCGCTGGCACTCGTTTGCAACTACCACTAACTTACTTTTTAAAAGAAAAACAAAGCATTTGTAATATATTGAGTATAGTTAGGATTCCTACGGAATGACAAAAATAATCCTTAAAATCCGTGCAACCTGCCTGTCGGCAGATAGCTCCGTGGTTAAAAGAAAATTTAAATATTAATCAAATAACTCTCCTTATAGATTTTTTGATACACATCTTTACTGAACATATACAATTGAGACGGTTTTTTAGAAACGCCCACTTGTTTTTCATCTAACGCGATGATGTATTTTTTAGTAATTAATTTTCGTCTAAAATTCCTATTGTCTATTTCAACTCCCAATATGGCTTCGTAAGCATCTTGAAGATCTTTAATAGTGAACTTATCTGCTAATAATTCAAAAACAATGGGTTTAGATAAGGCATCTTCTTTTAAATCAGCATAGGCTTCGGCAATGATTTTTTTATGGTCAAAACCCAATTCCGGCAGCTGATTTACCGGAAACCATTGCGGATTGTATTGGTTTTCTAATTGAACCATATTTGTTGGTAATAAAATATAATAAGCAATAGTGATGGTTCTTTCGCTGAAATGTTCGTTTTTGGCCCAAATCACATCTTTTTCATTCTTTAAACGATTGGGATCACCAAAAACATTGAATTGTTTTTTGTATAAATTATCTAAACCAGTCAATTCTTTCAAAACCCGATTAGCCGTATCGTCTATGGTTTCGTTTTCATAGGTGTGAAATCCTTTCAAAACATAATCGTTAACAATTGTATTTTCAGAGTTTTCTAGTTTCAAAACACGTTCAATTAACAATACATTAAGTGATTTTGTTGTGTTATCAAATCCAAAAATGACACAGTCAACAGATATATTTGGAATTATTTCGGCTTTCTTGTTTTGAATTAAACTCATGTTTTTTGGCTAAGTTGGTTTTATTAAGCCACAAATTTAACGATTAAATTTTAATATTCCTTCTTTTGGTTTTGTTTGAAAAATATTATTAAACGTATTAATGACGTTAAATTATTCTATATACTTTTTATTTAAAATTCTTTAAACTAACTGGTTTATGTGTAATAATTAGTTTATATTTTTAATTAAAATGTAAAAATATTATAATTTTTTTATTGTGTATAAAATTAAAATAATACATTTGAAAAACAATAGTCTAATTGACGTTTAATAAAAATACATTTTAAACTAATTCAAAACCATGAAAACAAATTGCAAAACTGGCCTTTGTGGTCAAATAAAAATACAAGTTGGGGTACTGTTATTTTGCTGTTTTGTAATAAACATGAAGGCTCAGGTAGTAATTACTAATTCTAATTTTTCAATGGGTACAACTGGTAGGATAGGGGTTGGACTGTCTCCAAACGGAGAAGGAAATCAATGGAAACCGTTAAATTTATCCGGACAGGGATCACTGGGCGGACGAATGGAACAGATAGATTATGTAGATATTTTACCTGCGATTCATTTTACTCCAAAAATCATTGGAAATGACAGTACGAATGTTACTTTTCAAATGCGATTAGGAATGTATTCTGCTAACGGTCAGTTTGTAGGTAATGTTAGCAGTCGGTCTAATAACGGATTGACTTTTATTCTTCCAGAAGCTTATGTTGAAGCAACTAATATTTTGGGGAGTAAATGGTCGGCCTGGGCAGGATCCCGTTTTCGCAGATATGACGACATTCACATTAGTGATTATTTTTACTTTGACGATCATTCATCTCAGGGCTTTGGTGTAAAATATAAAAACACCGAATTAACGATGCTGATGCCTGCATCAACTGATTCTACAGGAGTTTTTCCATATAATTATGAAGTTACGGTTTCTGGAGCAACGAATCCTGCTATCCGTCAGCGCATGGTTTGGATAGGAGAGCATAGTATTCATTTTAAGAATAAGAGTGTAATGAAACTTTTAGGTGAATTCCATTATGTTTCTAAAAGTTCAGCCGAAGCTTCTAAAGATTTTCCTTCTGATAATGGCTGGGTGGCCGGAATTAAATACAATAGTCGATTTAGAACAGTGAAGCCGGGTTCATTTAATCAGATTTCTGTTCGTTACGGTTCCGGAATTGCTAATGGAGGCGATAACGGAAATACCTTTACCTGGGCAACTTATGGTGCTCCGGATGAAAACGGAAAATATATAAAAGCTTATTCGTTTACAATAGTCGAGCATTTTTTACTGAATCTTTCGAATAAGTTTAGTATTAACGGTTATGGCGTTTTTACCCAAAGCAAAGGAGGATCATCAAGTACAAATACGGATGAATATTTTAATGGTAACCAACTCTATAATCGAAAAACTGATTTTGTTATTGGTTTAAGAAATTTCTATTATCTAACCAATTGGCTTCATCTAATTCAGGAAGTGCATTATGCAATTAGAAAAGATGGTGATAATCCCGAAGCCAGTATGTGGAAATTTTCATTGGCTCCTACAATTGTTCCGTTAGGACAACGTGATCCCTGGAGCCGTCCCCACATTCGATTAGTTGCTACTGTAGCAAGATATAATGATTACGCAAGAGACCATAATTATTCTCCTTTTCTACAAATCAATCAAAAACGCTGGGGATCTTATATTGGGGTTAAAACAGAATGGTGGTTTTTTTAAAAATCATTATCATCTAATTATTAGTCATTTATAATGTATCACTTGAATTATTTTTTAAATTAAAAATTAAATTGTTATGCCAATTTTTGGAACATCTATTTTATCATTTATACCTAATTGGACTGCTGACGGAGGACAATATGCAATACAAAAAACAGCCGAATACGGTTTTGATATGCTTGAAATTCTTTTACCAACTTCATTGGATTTCGATTCAAAACAAGTAAAAAAACAATTAGATGCAGTAGAAATTTCGGCTCGTTGTACACTCAATTTACCTGCTGATTGTCATATTCCTTTTCATCCGGAACAGGCCATAAAAATCATTAAATCAGCATTGGATAAAGTAGCCGAAATGAATGGTGATTTTTTAGGAGGCGTTTTACATTCAGCCATTGGAACATTTACCGGAAATCCTTGTACTAAGAATGAAAAATTAATTGTTCAACAAGTATTTACCGAAGTTGCAGCTTATGCTAAAGAACGAAATATAAACTTAGGAATCGAGCCAATCAACCGTTACGAAAGTTATGTATTTACAGCAGCTGAGGAAGTTTTAAATATGATTGACAACATCAGTACAACTAACATCGGATTGCATTTAGATACTTTTCACATGAATATTGAAGAACGTAATTTCTACAATCCTATTATTCGTGCAGGAAACAATTTAAATCACCTACATATCACAGAATCCGATAGAGGTATGACCGGGGAAGGAAATGTGCATTGGGATGATTTATTTAAAGCTTTGGCAGAAATTAATTACCAAGGCCCCTTGGTCCTTGAAAATTTTTCATCTGAAATAACCGAATTAATTGGAGCAACTTCTTTATGGAGACCTTCTAAATACAATTCGGAAGAGCTGGCCAAAGGCAGTTTATTATTTATGAGAAAAATGGTTGCAAAATGGTATGACAATCCAATAGAATACAAATAACACCTAACTAAAAAAGATAAAAAATGAAAAAGAAACTAACTGGAGTGTGTTTTGGAGAAATCCTTTTTGATGTTTTTCTTGAGCATAAAAAAATTGGAGGAGCGCCACTAAATGTTGCGTCAAGATTGAATTCACTAGGTATTGATGTTGCCATAATCAGTGCGATTGGAAACGATAGCAATGGCATAAAACTGACTAATTATTTAGATGGAGTAGGTATAAATACTAAAGCTGTTCAGGTGAAAGAAAATTACCCAACAGGAATAGTAAATGTAATTTTGAATGAAAAAGGAAATGCTTCTTATGATATTCATTATCCTTCGGCTTGGGATAAAATTGAGTCTTCTAATGTGAGTACTACTATCGTTGCAGAAGCTGATTTTTTTGTTTATGGCAGTTTGTCTTCCAGAGATTCGGTGTCAAGAAATACATTGGACGAACTTTTGAAAGTAGCCAAATACAAAATATTTGATGTGAATTTGAGAGCACCACATTATACAAAAAAGAACATTTTAGAATTATTGTATGCTGCCGATTTTATAAAATTCAACGATGAAGAATTGAATGAAATCTGCGAAGACTTACATTCGAATAAAAAATCGTTAGAGCAAAATATAAAATTCATTGCAAAGGAAACCAATACCGCTATTGTATGTGTTACTCTTGGTTCTCATGGGGCGGTTTTGTATTGTAATGATACTTTTTATCATAATTGTGGATTCAAAGTAAATGTTGTGGACACGGTAGGCTCAGGAGATTCATTTTTGGCTTCCTTAATTACAATGCTGCTTAGCGGAAAAGATCCACAGTACGCCATCAATTTTGCTAGCGCAATAGGGGCAATTGTAGCACAAAATGAAGGAGCAAACCCTGTAATCTCGCCTTCAGAAATTGAAGAGTTTTTGAGTGGTTTTAATCACGAAATCTCTAAATATGAATTACTTTAATTAATAACCAAACCAAAAAAAAAACAATGACACAATTTGAAAAAACATCAGTAATCAGTGATGAATTCCACCAACAGGAGCTAATTAGCTCTCGCAAATTTGATACAATTAAAAAGACAACTAAAAAAATACCCGTAATCAGTAAAGAGTATGTTTTTCAGTTCATTATCATTACCATATTATTTGCGCTTTGGGGAATTGCCAATGATTTGACAACCCCTATGGTTTCTACTTTCAAAAAAGTAATGCCTGAACTTTCCAATACACAAGCCTCCTTAGTACAATTTGCGTTTTATTTTGGTTATTTCTTTATGGCATTACCGGCAGCTTTGTTCATTAGAAAATACAGTTATAAATCAGGAATTATATTAGGATTGCTATTGTATGCCACTGGTGCTTTTTTATTCTATCCGGCAGCACAATATCAGAGTTATACGTTTTTTTTAATTTCATTATGGGTAATTACATGTGGATTGGCATTTTTAGAAACCACTTCTAATCCGTTGATTTTATTCCTTGGAAACAAAGAAACCGCTACACAACGTTTGAATTTAGCTCAGGCTTTTAATCCAATTGGCGCAATAACAGGATTAATCATCGCGCAATTTTTAGTAATTGACAAAATCAAATCAGATGATTATACTCCAGAAACTTTCAAAGCTTTAACATCAAATGAATTAGCTGCAATTCGGGAAAATGATTTAGATGTTATTAGTGTTCCTTATATCGGATTGGGACTTTTTGTTTTAATTATTCTGATTATTATTAGTTTAGCCAAAATGCCGAAAACAGCTCATGAAGATAAAATGTCTATTAGAGAATCGTTTAAAAAGTTATTTGCTAACAAAAATTACAAATACGGTGTTGTAGCACAGGCTTTTTATGTTGGCGCACAAATTATGTGCTGGACTTTTATTTTTCAATATGTAGACAACATTAATAAAACCTTTGGTTTAGAATTAACGGCAACATATTATAATATTACGGCAATGGTTTTATTTTTAATAGGACGGTGGATAGGAACCGCATTAATGAAGAATATTAATCCTTCAAAAATGTTAATGATTTTTGGTGTTGGTGGTGTTTTTTGTGCAACTGGAGCAATTGTTTTACAAGGAATTCCGGGATTAATTGCGTTAGTTTGTATTTCCATTTTTATGTCGATTATGTTTCCAACGATATACGGAATTGCATTAAAAGATATGGGAGACGAAGCTAAAATTGGTTCAGCCGGACTAGTTATGGCAATTGTTGGCGGCGCATTAATGCCAGTTTTACAAGGAAGTATTTTAGATTGGGGTGGTTCAGGATTTTCAGATTTACAGCTTTTAGGATTTATCCCTGAAGTTAACTTTTCTTTTATTTTACCTTTAATTTGTTTGGCAGTTGTGGCTTCATATGGATATTCAACTTATAAAACTTCGAAATAACAAATAGTTTTAATTCTAAAAACCGATATAGACTTAATTATATCGGTTTTTTATTTAAAGTAATAGATTAATAAAAAGAATTACAATATTATATTAAAAATTAATTGGTAAATAAGTTGTATTATTTAGTAAGGTTCGACGTTAATTATGTTTCATTTTTTAAAGTTGGTTATACCGAATAATAAATAATCAAAAAACAGTAAATGAAGTATTTTTTTTGAGTTATATATTTTGAACTATAATTTATATTATGTAAAATAGAAAATGTATGAAATTTGCATCCACTACCGAAGATATATTTAATTATAATGTAATAAATGGAATTATTATCCAATGATATATAAATTGAAATAAGGTTTAATAAACATGAAAAAGAAATAAAAAAATTAAAGAAAGATAGTTCGAAAATATTAAAGAGATTTACTAAATTATGTAAATATCATAATGGTTTATTTACTAATTTTGAAATGTAATTTATCTATATCAAATGAATTTAATTGCCGAACAAATTGCTGAATTTTTAAAAGAACACGCCCCTTTTAATCAGCTTACTTCTGAAGAATTAGCTGAAATTGCTAGCAATATTCGTGTGGTCAGTTTAGAAAAAAAACAAGTTTTGTTTAAAACTAATGACCCTTTGCACGATAGCTTTTATGTGGTAGCTTCGGGTGTTATTACTATTTCTGTAATTGTTGATGCCGAAGAAAATATCATAGATAAATGCCACGAAGGAAGTATTTTTGGTTTGAGACCGTTTTTTGCTAAAAACAATTATAAAGTAACAACAAAAGCGAGAGAAGACAGTTTAGTATATGCTATTCCTATTTCTGTATTCAAACCGTTATTGGCAAATAATGCCGAAGTATTAAATTTTCTTTTGGAAAATTTCGCTAGTAATTTACCCGATGATCGTTCTACTAAAGGTAACATTGTTTCTGATGGTGGATTTTATGCTGAAAAACAATCTGAAGCACAATTTTTTCAAACTTTAGCATACAATACAACTCCCCTTTTGGCTACTTCTGACAATACCGCTCAAGAAGTGGCTCAAATGATGGCTGAATCATTAAAAAATAATGTGATTATTTTTGAAAAAAATGGTCCTATCGGCATTGTTACTCATGCTGATTTGGCTTCAAAAATTGCTACAGGAAGATACCCAGTCACAATTCCGGTAAGTAATATTATGTCGTCGCCAGTGATTACTGTTCTTGAAAATGTTTCTTTGGCAGAAGCTCAATTATTGATGCTAAAACACAATGTTACGCATTTGTGTGTAACTGTTGATGGCACCGATAAATCAACAATAAAAGGAGTTATTTCTGAACACGATTTAATTGCTGCCCAAGCAAGTAACCCAGGTGTATTAATCAAAGAAATTAAACGTTCGTTATCTTCAAATGAACTAAAAGAAATACGAAAACGTCTAACCAATTTGATTCAATCATCAATTCAAAAAAACATTCCATTAACACATATTACAAATATCGCTAGCGAAATTAATTTTGCAATTTTAAAACGTGCAGTCGAGTTGTCTATATTAGATTTAGGTTCTCCTCCTGCCCGTTATGCATGGATAAGTATTGGTAGTCAAGGAAGAAAAGAACAGCTTTTATTAACTGATCAAGATAGCTTTTTAGTATTTGAAGATGTACCTCAAAACAAATACATTGAAGTCAAAGATTACTTTTTAAAGTTAGGAAAAAAGACAACGACTACTTTAGAAAAAATCGGCTATGAACCCTGTATTCATGGGCACATGGGTAGCAATATGTTATGGTGTAAATCCTTGAGCGACTGGATTAAACAGTTTAACAATTGGATGAATGCTACAAAAGAAAACACAGAAACATTGAGTGGGATTTTCTTTGATTACGAACTAATAATTGGCGAACAAAAAATTGAAACAACAATCAATAATTTTGTTTTTGAAAATGCAACTAACAACGCACTCTTTTTTGACTTTCTTGGTAATGAAGCTTTACGAAAAAATTCAGCTCTGAGTTTCTTCAAAAAATTTATTGTTGAAGAAGAAGGAATTCATAAAGATAAATTTGATATTAAAACCAGAGCATTAATGCCACTGATTGATAGTGCTCGTCTTTTAATTTTAAATTATGATATAAAAGGAATTAACAATACCTATATGCGATTCAAGCAATTAGCTATTGCTGATCCTAAACATTCGGAAATATATTTGAACTGTGCAGAAGCCTATTTATTTTTAACACGAATTAGAACTTTAGAAGGCTTGAAAAATGAAAATTCAGGACAATATATTAATCTAGAAGAGTTGTCTAAAATTGATAGAGAAAAACTAAAAAATGCTCTTATTCCAATGAAAGAACTGGAAGAATTAATAAAAGATAAGTTCCAATTGACTCAATTCTCTTAATTTATGCTAGACTGGTTAAAAAATATAAATAAAGATTATCCCGAATTCTGGAAAGAATATTTGACAAAATTCTCCAAAAAATCCAAGCGCTATGTTGTATTATCAACAAAGACAACTGGTGATTCTATTGAGAAAGATGTAATTACTTTTATTAGTGCATTTGCAGTTGAAAATGATAGTATCATGATTAAGGATAGTTTTGAAACTATTTTATTGCAATATCGTTTTTTACACGACAACCATCTTTCAAACGAATACATTATTGAAAGTAGATTACTCAAATTATCTGAACCCGAAGCCTTAAAATCGTTTGTTGAATATTTGGGTAATGGAATACTTGTAGGACACGATATTCAATCGGATGTAGAGAGGATAAACGCCACTCTTGAACGCATGGATTTTGGTAGATTGCGTAACGAAGCTTTGGATATTGATATCATGCACAGAAAATTGCATGAAATAACAGAAGATAAAGAATTATCACTTGATGAACTTTCTGATTTTTATAAAATAAAGAAAATAGAAGGTGATTCGGCGACTGAAAACGCTTATAAAATAGCCTTACTTTTTTTAAAATTAAAAAACAAATTGGGGTTAAAATAAAAAAATAGCTGCTTCAAAAGAGCAGCTATTTTTTTTTAAATTATTTTATTTTCTTCCACTTTGAATTTCTTCAATAATTTCAGGATTTAATAGTGTGGTTGTATCTCCGTAGTCGGCAAAATTACCCTCAGCAATTTTTCTCAAAATGCGACGCATAATTTTTCCAGAACGTGTTTTTGGTAAACCAGAAACAAATTGAATTTTGTCTAATTTAGCAATTGGACCTACGTGATCCGTGATGTATTGATTAATTTCAATAAATAAATTCTCTTTTTTTCTAACTTCACCTGTTTCTTTTAAAATAACATAACCATATAAAGCATTTCCTTTAACATCATGCGGAAATCCTACCACAGCACTTTCGGCTACGGCTGGATGCTCATTTATTGCATCTTCGATTGGAGCCGTTCCTAAGTTATGTCCAGAAACAATAATAACATCATCTACTCTGCCCGTAATTCGGTAATAGCCTACTTCATCACGTAACGCGCCGTCTCCTGTAAAAAATTTACCAGGATATTTAGAAAAGTAAGTGTCTTTATAACGCTGGTGATCATTCCAAATCGTCCTAGCCATACCTGGCCAAGGGAATTTAATACACAAACTACCCACTACTTGGTTACCTTCGATTTCATTTCGCTTTTCATCCATCAAAACAGCTTGAATTCCTGGTAAAGGAAAAGTTGCATAGGTTGGTTTAGTTGGCGTAATAAATGCTAAAGGTGAAATCATTATTCCTCCGGTTTCAGTTTGCCACCAAGTATCAACTACTGGACATCTCTTCCCTCCTACGTGATCATTATACCAGTGCCAAGCTTCTTCATTAATTGGCTCACCAACAGAACCAATAACTTTCAAACTTTTTAAAGGAAATTTTTGAACATATTCTAATTTTTCTTTTGCCAATGCGCGAATAGCTGTTGGTGCCGTATAAAACTGAGTAACTTTATGTTTTTCAATTACTTGCCAAAAACGACTATAATCAGGATAAGAAGGCACACCTTCAAAAATAACTGTTGTTGCTCCATTTAATAACGGTCCGTATAAAATATAAGAATGACCGGTTATCCAACCAATATCGGCAGTACACCAGTGAATATCATTTTCTTCATACCCAAATACATTTTTAAAAGTATAGGCAGTAAAAACCATATAACCTGCATTAGTATGAACCATCCCCTTTGGATTTCCAGTAGACCCGGAAGTATACAGAATAAAAAGAGGATCTTCAGCATCCATAATTTCGGCAACACTATTATCAGAAGCTTCATCTAATAAAGGTTGCAACCAAATATCTCTTCCTTCTTTCATTTTAACAGCACTGTTTGTTCTTTTAACAACTAATACAGTACGTACTGATTCACATTTTTCAAGTGCTTCATCAACAATCTCTTTTAATTCGATTGTTTTATTACCGCGATAACCACCATCAGAAGTAATTACCATTTTACTTTCACTATCGTTAATTCTCGTAGCTAAAGCTTTAGAAGAAAATCCGGCAAAAACCACAGAATGTATTGCTCCAATTCGTGCACAAGCTAATATAGAAACTGCTAGTTCAGGAATCATCGGAAGATAGATACAAACTCGATCTCCTTTTTTGATTCCTTGTTCACGTAATACATTAGCCATTTTACACACTCTTTGGTGTAATTCATTATAAGTAATATGTTGTGCTTCTTCCTCTGGATTATTAGGTTCAAAAATAATTGCCGTTTTATCACCCCTTTTATTGAGATGTCTATCAATACAATTTTTTACAACATTTAATTTAGCACCTGCAAACCATTGAACGTCTGCTTCTACCATGTCAAATTCTACCACTTTATCCCAAGGCTGGTACCAAGTGAAATTTTCCTCAGCGATTTTTCCCCAAAATTTTCTAGGTTCACGAATTGACTTATTATAATGTTTGAAATATTGCTCTAGGTTATCGACTTTGTAGTAACTCATTCTCTATTTGTATTTTTTATAAATGTATTAAATCTATCGCTATTCATATAAAAAAATATAGTATTAATAGGTACTATTTAATTAATATAATGAAATAGTTGTACAACTAATTTGCAAAATAATCAAAAATATTATAAAATTAGATTAAACAGAAAAAAAATATTTGTTTTTAATTCAACTTAAATATATAATGAAACAAAAAAGGCGAAGTAAAATTTACTTCGCCTTTTGAATTAACAATAATTGTAATTATACAATTTTTTTCATTGCTGTCATAGATTCTCTCAACCAAGCTCCTACTTCTTCAACAGGGTGGTTTCTGATGATATCATTCACATCAATTAATTCTTTATTATCAACACCGTTGTTTCCGTTATTGAATGGACGTCCAATCAAATTAGATGGTGCATTTTTAACGTAATCAGCGATTAATGGTTTACAAGCGTGGTCAAATAAATAACATCCGTACTCAGCAGTGTCAGAAATTACACGGTTCATTTCGAATAATTTCTTTCTTGCAATAGTATTAGCAATAAGTGGCGTTTCGTGTAATGACTCATAATAAGCAGACTCTTCGATGATACCAGAATCAGTCATTGCTTCGAAAGCTAATTCAACACCAGCTTTAACCATTGCTACCATTAATACACCATTATCAAAATATTCTTGTTCAGAAATTTCATAATCACCTGCAGGCGTTTTTTCGAAATTAGTTTCTCCTGTAGCCGCTCTCCAAGTCAATAAGTTTTTATCATCATTAGCCCAGTCCTCCATCATTGTTTTAGAGAAGTGACCAGAAATAATATCATCCATATGCTTTTGGAATAATGGACGCATGATATCTTTTAATTCTTCAGAAACATTGAACGCAGCGATTTTAGCTGGATTAGACAATCTATCCATCATATTAGTGATACCTCCGTGTTTCAAAGCTTCAGTGATAGTTTCCCATCCGTATTGAATTAATTTTGAAGCATATCCTGGCTCAATTCCTTCAGCTACCATTTTGTCAAAACACAAGATAGAACCTGTTTGTAATAAACCACAAAGGATTGTTTGCTCTCCCATTAAATCTGACTTTACTTCAGCTACGAAAGAAGAACGTAAAACTCCTGCTCTGTGACCTCCTGTTGCTACCGCATAAGCTTTAGCTTGATCTAAACCTACTCCGTTTGGATCATTTTCAGGGTGAACAGCGATAAGTGTTGGTACACCAAATCCTCTTTTGTACTCTTCACGAACTTCAGAACCTGGACATTTAGGAGCACACATAATAACCGTTAAGTCTTTACGAATTTGCATTCCTTCTTCAACGATATTAAATCCATGAGAGTACGCTAATGTAGCACCTTGTTTCATTAATGGCATAATAGCAGTAACTACAGCTGTATGTTGCTTATCTGGAGTAAGATTACATACTAAATCAGCAGTTGGAATTAATTCTTCATAAGTTCCCACATTAAAACCATTATCTGCAGCGTTCATGAATGAAGCTCTTTTTTGAGCAATAGCTTCAGCACGTAAAGCATAAGAAATATCTAAACCTGAATCTCTCATGTTTAAACCTTGATTTAAACCTTGAGCACCACAACCAACGATAACTACTTTTTTACCTTTTAAAGCTTCGATTCCATTAGCAAATTCTGATTGATCCATGAATTCGCAAACGCCTAATTGTTCTAATTGTAATCTAAGTGGTAATGAATTGAAATAATTTGCCATTTTTTAATATTTAATTTATGATTTTAATTCTTCTAATAATAAACTTGTTACTTCCATTTTTTCTTTGGAAACTGAGATTCTTCCAGAGCGAACAAATTGCATGATTCCAAATGGTTTTAATTTAGCATACATTTCTTCGATTTCTGGACGTCTTCCGAATTTTGATATCACAAAAAAGTCTCTTGATACCGTCACAATTTCAGCATGACTTTCTTTAATGATGTTTTGAATTTGTCTTTCGTCAAATAATAAGTTTGAAGCTATTTTAAACAAAGCACTTTCTAAGAAAATAGTTTCTTCGTCAACATGATAAAAAGCTTTGATAACTTCGATTTGTTTTTCGATTTGACCTACAATATTACGTACCCATTTTTCAGTTGTATCTACAACGATTACAAATCTAGAAACGTTTTCGATTTCTGATTCTGATACATTTAAACTCAATATATTGATGTGACGCTTTAAGAATATAACTGATATTCTATTTAAAAGGCCAACGTTATTTTCTGTGTAAACAGAAATAGTAAATGTTTTATTTTCTTCCATAATATTAACTTAATCGGATGTCAGAAACCGAAGCTCCTGTTGGAATCATTGGGAATACATTGTTTTCTTTCTCAACCATAACTTCAAGGAAATACGAATCTTTAGAAGCTAACATTTCTGCAATTGCTTCATCTAATTCTTCTCTTTTAGTTACTTTTCGGGCTTTGATATAATATCCTTCTGCAATAGCACAGAAATTTGGATTAATCATTACCGTTGATGCATATCTGTAATCAAAAAACAATTCCTGCCATTGTCTAACCATTCCTAAAAACTCATTGTTTAATACCACAATTTTTACTGGTACCTTAGTTTGATGAATTGTTCCTAATTCTTGAATATTCATTTGGAAACCACCATCACCAATGATCGCTACTACTTCGCGGTCAGGTCTACCCATTTTAGCACCAATTGCAGCTGGCAATGCAAATCCCATTGTTCCTAATCCACCCGAAGTTACGTTGCTTTTCGTTTGATTGAATTTTGCATAACGACAAGTAAACATTTGGTGCTGACCTACATCAGAAACCATAATAGCATCTCCATTTGAATGTTTATTGATCATTTCAATAGTTTCACCCATAGAAATTCCTTTTCCATTGGTTGGAGCTAACTCTTCGTTGATTACCGCTTCTAATTCAATTTCGTATTTCTTTTTGAATTCATTATGCCATTCTTCATGGGAATTTTTCTCAATATGAGGTAATAATGCTGTCAAGGCCTCTTTTAAATCAGCTAAAACAGCAACATCAGTTTTAACATTTTTGTCAATTTCTGCTGAGTCAATTTCGAAATGTACAACCTTAGCTTGTTTGGCATAAGTGGCTAAATTTCCTGTCACACGGTCATCAAAACGCATTCCTAATGCAATTAAAACATCGCATTCGTTAGTCAAAATATTTGGACCGTAATTACCATGCATTCCAACCATTCCAACATTTAATTCATGATCTGTTGGTAAAGCCGAAAGTCCTAAAATAGTCCAAGCAGCAGGAATACCTGATTTTTCAATAAATGCTTTTAATTCTTCTTCAGCCTTACTTAAAATTACACCCTGACCAAAAACAATCATTGGTTTTTTTGCGTTATTAATCAAATTAGCTGCTTCCTTAACCTTGTCTAATTTTAAAACTGGTTTCGGGTGGTAACTTCTGATATCAGTGCATTTTTTATAACTAAAATCTAAAGTATCAAATTGAGCATTTTTAGTGATATCTACTAATACTGGACCTGGACGACCAGAACGAGCGATATAAAATGCCTTTGCCATAATCTCAGGGATTTCATCAGCCTCAGTAATTTGATAATTCCATTTCGTTACTGGAGTTGAAATTCCAATAATATCTGTTTCTTGAAATGCATCTGATCCTAATAAATGTTTTCCAACTTGCCCTGTAATACATACCATAGGAGTGGAATCGATTTGAGCATCTGCAATACCTGTAACTAAGTTTGTTGCTCCCGGTCCAGAAGTTGCGATAGCTACTCCTACTTTTCCTGTCGCTCTTGCAAAACCTTGTGCTGCATGAGCTGCACCTTGTTCGTGACGAACCAATACATGGTGCAATTGATCTTGAAATTTATATAATTCGTCATAAACTGGCATGATAGCTCCTCCTGGATAACCATAAACCAAATCTACTCCTTCAGCTAATAAGCATCTGATAACTGCTTCTGCTCCTGATATTTTCATTTTTTATTTTTTTTATTTTTTGATAATTTTAGCCAATAAAAATCATCTATTATTTATCTGTTACACAACCCTTTGAAGCGCTTGAAACAGTTTTTGCGTACTTATATAAAACTCCTTTTGAGGCTTTTAATGGTGGTTGTGTCCAATTTGCTTTTCTTTTAGCAAATTCTTCTTCTGAAATTTTTAAATCAATCGTGTTTTTTACAGCATCAATTGTAATTACATCCCCGTTTTCAACTAAAGCAATCGCTCCTCCATCATATGCCTCTGGTGTAACGTGACCAACCACGAAACCATGTGAACCTCCAGAGAATCTACCATCTGTAATTAGAGCAACACTATTTCCTAATCCAGCACCAATAATCGCTGAAGTTGGCTTTAGCATTTCTGGCATCCCTGGACCACCTTTTGGTCCACAATACCTGATGACGACGACATTACCTGGTTTTACCATTCCTTTTGCAATTCCAGGAATCACTTCAAATTCACTTTCAAAAACAACTGCAGTTCCTTCAAAAAATTCACCTTCTTTTCCACTAATTTTTGCCACACAACCTTCTGAAGCTAGATTTCCGTATAAAACTTGTATATTTCCTGTAGGTTTTAAAGCCTTGTGAATTTCATAAACTACTTCCTGACCATCTTGTAAATCCGGAATAGATTCTAAATTTTCGGCTAATGTTTTTCCTGTAACAGTTAAACAATCACCGTGAAGATATCCTTCTTTCAATAAATATTTCATAACAGCTGGAACCCCTCCTACTGCATGTAGGTCTTCCATCATGTATTTTCCACTTGGTTTTAAATCTGCAAGTACAGGTGTTCTATCATTGATTGCTTGGAAATCATCTAATGTAATTTCTACATCAACCGAATGAGCCATTGCAATTAAGTGCATTACAGCGTTGGTCGAACCTCCTAGAACAGCAACTATAGTAATTGCATTCTCAAAAGCCTTACGAGTCATAATATCTCTTGGCTTTATGTCTTTTTCTAATAAAATTCGAATAGCTTTACCAGCAGCTGCGCACTCTTGTCTTTTTTCCGGACTTAATGCTGGATTAGATGAACTATAAGGTAAGCTCATCCCTAAAGCTTCAATAGCCGAAGCCATAGTATTAGCAGTATACATTCCTCCACAAGCTCCAGCTCCTGGACAAGAATTTTGAATTACCCCCTTAAAATCTTCTGGAGTAATGGTATTGTTTAGTTTTTTACCTAAAGCTTCAAATGCCGAAACAATATTTAAAGATTCACCTTTCCATTTTCCAGAGTGTATTGTTCCTCCATAAACCATAATAGCTGGACGATTTACTCTTCCCATTGCCATTACTGCTCCAGGCATATTTTTATCACATCCAGGAATAGCAATCATACTGTCGTACCATTGTGCTCCCATTACTGTTTCTATCGAATCAGCAATAACATCACGAGAAACTAACGAAAAACGCATTCCATCAGTACCATTAGAAATACCATCACTTACACCAATAGTATTGAATATCAATCCCACTAAGTCGGCATCCCAAACACCTTGCTTAACTTCTTTAGCAAGATCATTCAAATGCATGTTGCAAGTGTTACCTTCGTAACCCATACTAACTATACCTACTTGGGCTTTTTTCAAATCCTCTTCGGTCAAACCAATTCCGTATAACATCGCTTGAGCTGCCGGCTGTGTTTGATCCTGTGTGATTGTTTTACTATAATTATTCAATTCCATTTAAACTTTTTAAATTTATTGATTTAAAACCAAAAAAAAACTCCCAAATTATGGGAGTTATTTAATATTTTTTTTCAATTATATTAATAGCTTCCCTTATGCATTTGTTGTTACAACAATGACATTAATGACAGAAACTAAAATAATTGAATTTTTCACTTTTCTTTTTTTGATGACACAAAAGTATAAAAACCTTTATATTAAAAAAATAAAAAATAAAATTTTAAGAATTTCTTATCAATAATATCAATTTTTTACCATTTTCTTTATTAAACTATTGTAGATTGGCCTAAATGCACATTATCATTATTAAAATACATAAGGTCATCTTTATTTAAAATAAAATTAGATACAAATTCTCCTACTTCATTGGTTCCGAATTTTGAATCTGGATTCAAATCGATAGTAACAACATTAAACTCTATCGCTTTCTCTACGCCTTCATAAACTTTTTTTGCTTCTTCTAACAACCCAAAATGTTCTAACAACATTGCTGCTGAAAGAATAGATCCAAACGGGTTTGCAATATTTCTGCCCTTTGCATGAGGATAAGAACCATGAATTGGTTCAAATAAAACATTGTTTTCTCCTAATGATGTTGAGGCTAAAACACCTATTGAACCTGTAATTACACTTGCTTCATCAGATAAAATATCACCAAATAAATTACTTGTCAATATAACATCAAATTGTTTTGGATTTGAAATAATTTGCTTTGCAGCATTGTCTGCAAAAAGAAAATCAAGAGATACTTCTGGATATTGTACACTAATTGCTTTAACAACTTTTCTCCATAATCTAGAAGTTTCTAAGACATTAGCCATATCTACCAAGGTTAATTTCTTTCTTCTCTTTTGCGCCGACTGAAATGCTAAATGAGTAATTCTCGTTATTTCATCTTCAGTATATTCACAAAGATCAGAAGCAATTGTACCTTCCTCATTTAGTTTTTTCTCACCAAAATAAATTCCAGCTGTTAGTTCTCTAAAAATCACAAAATCGACTCCTTCAACAATTTCTCGTTTAAGAGGAGAAACATCTAATAAACCTTTAAAAGGTTTTAAAGGTCTGATATTAGCAAATAATCCTAATTCTTTTCGAAGCTTCAACAAACCTTGCTCAGGACTATTTTTAGAATCACTTTCAGAATCGTATTTTGGATCACCAATAGCACCTAATAAAACAGCATCTGTATTTAAACATAAATTCAGCGTTTGCTCTGGTAATGCTGAACCTGTTTTATCTATAGCGACTGCACCAATAAGAGCATCCTCAAAAATAAAATCATGTTCATAAACTACTCCTACTGCATACAAAGCCTTTTTGGCCTGTAAAATTACTTCAGGACCAATTCCATCTCCAGACAATACAGCTATTTTTAAGTTCATAATCTTATCTTTTAATAATAAGCTGTAAAATTAACCATTTACTTAGGATGTTTGAGCTATTATCGTTTAATTAAATCTCCTTCAATTTTAGAAGCTGCAATAATTAAATGGATGTCGTCATCTAAAATTTCTTTCTTAACATCAGCGAATTTTAAAAACTCTACATAAACCACATCTAATTGCGTTTTAGTCAACTCATAGCCTACTTTTTTTGCACGATAAGCTAAAGCTGCTCTACCGCTTCTTGCAGTAAGTACAATTGAAGATTCATTAACACCTACATCAGCAGGATCAATGATTTCATAGGTTGCTCTGTTTTTAATTACTCCGTCTTGATGAATACCTGAACTATGAGCAAAAGCATTTGCTCCTACAATAGCTTTATTAGGTTGTACCATCATACCCATACTCTCAGAAACCAAACGGCTCATTTCGTTTAATTGCTTGGTAACAATATCAGTATATAAATTCAAATCTGGATGTTGCTTGAAAATCATTACCACTTCCTCAAGTGCTGTATTTCCTGCTCTTTCACCAATACCATTAATAGTACATTCAATTTGTCTCGCGCCATTTATAGCTCCAGCAATTGAGTTAGCTGTTGCCATTCCTAAATCGTTATGACAGTGACAAGAAATAGTAACATTTTCAATTCCTTTTACATTTTCTTTAAGGTATTTAATTTTCTCACCATATTCTGATGGCAAGCAATAACCTGTAGTATCAGGAATATTAAGTACCGTAGCCCCTGATTTAATAACCTCTTCACATACTTGTGCCAAAAAAGCATTATCAGTTCTACCCGCATCTTCAGCATAAAACTCTACATCCTCTACGTACGATTTTGCGTGTGCTACGGCAGCTTTCGCTCTAGCGATTATATCTTCTCTTGTAGTATTTAATTTGTGTATAATATGTGAATCAGAAGTTCCAATTCCTGTATGAATACGAGGTTTTTTAGCATGTTTTAATGCTTGAGCAGCAACATCGATATCATTTTTTACAGCTCTAGTAAGACCACAAACGGATGCATTTTTAACAATTTTACTGATTTCAGTAACAGATAAAAAATCACCAGGACTTGAAACAGGAAAACCCGCTTCAATAATATCAACCCCCATATTGTCTAAGCGTTCTGCTATAACAAGTTTTTGTTTGGTATCTAATTTACATCCTGGAACTTGTTCCCCGTCTCGCAAAGTGGTATCAAAAATTTGGACTTTCTCTCTATTCATTTTAATTTATTTAATGTAATTTCACATCTTGATAACAAAAATATATTCTTTACTTTGGATAGAAAATTCATTTTAATTGAATATACTGTTTATAAGTCTATTAAAGATAATTTAAACATTTGATAATCAATTACTTAAATCCTTATATTTTACAATGGCTAACCATCAAAAAGATTTTTTATTCGTTCTAATAAAGTCCTTATCTAAATCTGAAAAAAGACAATTTAAGATTTTTGCTAGTCGTTTAGAGACTAGTTCGAATACAAAATTTATTGAGTTATTTAATATCTTAGATAAATCAGATCATTATGATGAAAAATTAATACTCAAAAGTGGTAGTATAAAAAAAGTTCAATTATCGAACTTAAAATCCTATTTATACAAGCAGATTTTAGTGAGTATTCGTCTTAATATTCCCAGTCAAAATATTCGCTACCAATTAAGAGAACAAATAGATTTCGCAACCATTTTATACAACAAAGGTTTATATAAGCAAAGCTTGAAAATATTAGATAAAACTAAAACTCAAGCAATTGAAAACGATGAAAAACTAATGGCCTATGAGATAGTTGAATTTGAAAAATTAATTGAATCTCAATACATCACGCGAAGCATTCAAGGAAGAGCAGATGAATTGGTTGTACAAGCCAAAGAAATTAATTATCAAAATACAATTTCCAGTAAATTATCAAATTTATCACTCCAATTATATGGAATCATGCTTAAGACAGGTTATGTTAAAAGCGATGAAGAATACAAATACATTGATGATTATTTCAATAAGCATATATCAAAATTAGACGAGAGCAAATTTGGATTTCGAGAAAAATATTGGTTTTATAATGCTAATCTTTGGAGAAGTTTTTTAGTTCAAGATTTTTTAGCTAGCTACAAATTTGCTTCTAAATGGGTTACTCTTTTTTACGATAACCCAAATATGATTTTTCTAAATCCCGTGTTTTTCTTAAAAGGAAATCATTATTTATTAGAATCTTTATATATGCTGAAATACCAGACTAAATTTAAAGATTCCTTAGCGAAATTAGAGCAAACTATTAACGATTCTCGTTTTCCAACTAACGATAACATTGCCTCTTTGTCTTTTTTATATGTTTACAACAACAAATTGAACTACCATATTATGGAAGGTTCATTTGCTGAAAGTGAGTATTTAATCCCAGAAGTACTCAATAAATTAAAAATTCATAATGAACATCTAGACGAACATCATGAAATGTTGTTCTTCTACAAGTTTGCTAGTATCTATTTTGGGATTGAAAAATACAACGAATCGATTTTTTACCTAGAAAAAATAATAAACAATAAGAATTTAAGCATGCGCGAAGATTTAATGTGTTTTGCTCGTATTTTATGCTTAATTGCTCATTATGAATTAGGAAAAGATTATTATTTAGAAACACAATTAAAAAATACTTATAAGTTTTTGATTAAAATGAATGATTTACATGAAGTCCAAAAAGAAATCATTCGTTTCTTAAAAAATTTGAATTCTATTTATCCAAATGACATCAAAAAAGAATTCATCAAGATGAAAGAACGCTTTATCGAATTAGAAAATAACACTTATGAAAAAAGAGCTTTTTTATACCTTGACATTATTTCATGGTTAGAAAGCAAAATCGAGAATCGCAAAATAAGTGATATTATTAGAGAAAAAGCCAGACTTAATAATAGATAAAAAAAGAGGAAGTAGTTCCTCTTTTTTTTATAGTAATTCCTTTCTCGCTCTCATAATATCTTCAAAAGTACAACACTTAACATACTCTTCTACTCCATCAATTAAAATTGGAAGATAAATGAATTCTACTTCCGATAAATCTTCTTTTAGATAAAAAGCGATATCATCTAGTTTAAAAAACCACTCCTTATCATATTGAACCTTATTAATTGTAGCATCTTTTATTAATGCTTTTTCACTTAACAGTCTTTTAAAACCCATTATCTAATCCTATTTATAAACGAAATAAGAACAAAGATACTTATTAATTAAGAATAGAAAATTACACTATTGATATTGATTTAATCATTCCTTAAATTTATTCATAACTATATATAAATAATAGTAATTATAACAAAAATTTAGCGATTTAAATTATTGCTATTTTATAAATTTAAATACTTTTGCAGACTTAACTAATTTAACTAATTAATAATGAAAAAATTATTTTTATTTCTTTCTGCCTCTGCTGTACTAGTTTCTTGTAGTAAAGTTGGTAAAGATGAGTACATTATCACAGGTACTGCTAATGGAATCGAAAACGGAAAAACAATCATTCTTCAAACACAAGACCCAAGTGGAATGGGTGGTTTAATAAACCTTGATACTGTAAAAGTTGAAAACGGAAAATTTGAAATCAAAGGAAAAGTAACAGAGCCTTCTTTTCACGTACTTCAATTAGAAGCTGCTAATCAACCAATCCCTTTTATCCTTGAATCAGGAGAAATCAATATCGAAATCAACAAAGATAGTATTCAAAACACTAAGATTTCTGGTACTTATAACAATGATGAGTATGTGAAATTTAACGAAGAAATGAAAGTGGTTCAAAAGAAATTAATGGATTTCCAAAAAGTGAACACACCTAAAATGAATCAAGCACAACAAACTAAAGATACTGCTACAATCAATAGTTTAATGGCTGAATACCAAAAATTACAACAAGAAGTAGGTGATAAATCAAAAGAAAAATACATTTCTTACTCTGAAACTCACCCAAAATCACTTATCAGTGCTTTAATTGTTCAAAGTATGCTTGGAGATCCAACTGTTGATATTAAAAAAGTTGAAAAAATCTACAACAGTTTTGAAGATGATTTAAAAAACACAAAACCTGGAAAGTTAATCAAAGAAAGATTGACAACTGCTAAAACAGGAATCCCTGGTGCACCAGCAGCTCCAGCAGCGCCAAGCGCTAAATGAAGAACAGATTTTTCTGCACCTAATCCTGAAGGAAAAGTAATTTCTTTAAAAGAAAGTCTAGGAAAAGTTACAATTGTAGACTTTTGGGCTTCTTGGTGTGGACCTTGCAGAAAAGAAAATCCAAATGTAGTAGCTATCTATAAAGAGTTTCATTCAAAAGGACTTAATATAATAGGCGTTTCATTGGATCAAGATAAAAATAAATGGAAAGAGGCAATTGCAAAAGATAATTTGACTTGGACACACGTATCTAATTTAAAAGGATGGGAAGATCCAATTGCTGCCCAATATAAAGTTGATGCAATACCAGCTACTTTTATTTTAGATGCCTCTGGAAAAGTTATCGCTCGAGACTTAAGAGGTGAAGAATTAAAAGCAAAAATCAAAGAACTTTTAGCTAAATAAGCTCTTTTTAAAGAAAAGAAATAAAAAATCTCCCTAGCGGAGATTTTTTATTTTACTAAAGACCAGCACTTTAAAAAAAGATTAAAAAAAGTTTAAAATTAAGCGCTGAAAATGTTTGCAAACGTCAAAAGTGTTCCTATATTTGCAACCGCTTACAACAAGTAAGACAATGGTCGGGGAAGATACTCAAGCGGCCAACGAGGACGGACTGTAAATCCGTTGGGAAACCTTCGCAGGTTCGAATCCTGCTCTTCCCACCAAAAACGCTTCAAGCAATTGAAGCGTTTTTTTATTAATAAATTCAGTTCTTTAAAAAATAGTTTGCACACGTCAAAAGTGTTTCTATCTTTGCAACCGCTTACAAAAAATAAGTGTTTAACCACAAGGTATCGGGAAGATACTCAAGCGGCCAACGAGGACGGACTGTAAATCCGTTGGGAAACCTTCGCAGGTTCGAATCCTGCTCTTCCCACTAAAACGTTTCAAGCAATTGAAGCGTTTTTTTTTGCTCTAAACTTTCGTCAATTTTAGTTTTTATAATTCTAATTAAAATAATTATTAAATACATTTGTAAATCAAAGATAAAATCAGTTTCAAATCTGTTAAAAATAATTACTCCATGCAAAACATCCCTAGTGTTGATTTGAGCGATTTCCTTTCAAACGATCCTATCCGAAAAGAAAAATTCGTTAATGAAATTGGAAGCGCTTTTGAAGATATTGGCTTCGTTGCCTTAAAAGGACATTTTTTAGATCAAAATTTAGTTCAAGAATTATATAGCGAAATCAGGGCTTTCTTCAATTTACCAGTAGAAACTAAAAGAAATTATGAAATTCCAGGCATCGGAGGACAAAGAGGTTATGTTTCATTTGGAAAAGAGCACGCTAAAGGACGTAAAGAAGGCGATTTAAAGGAGTTTTGGCATTTTGGGCAATATGTAGAACCAAACTCAAAATACGCTTCAGAATATCCTCAAAATGTAATTGTAAATGAATTACCTCGTTTTAACTCCGTAGGAAAAGAAGCGTATCAAATGTTAGAGAAAACAGGAATCTATGTTCTAAGAGCTTTAGCTTTACATTTAGGTTTGTACGAATTCTATTTCGACGACTATGTCAAAGAAGGTAATTCTATTTTAAGGCCTATTCACTACCCACCTATTACTTCAGAACCTGAAAATGCGATTCGCGCTGCAGCACATGGTGATATTAACCTAATTACTCTTTTAATGGGAGCACAAGGTCGAGGACTACAGGTTCAAAATCACAATGGAGAATGGATTGATGCCATTGCCGATGAGGATCAATTAGTCATCAACGTAGGCGATATGCTTTCCAGACACACTAATAATAAATTAAAATCGACTATACATCAAGTAGTGAATCCTCCAAGGGAATTATGGGGAACTTCTAGATATTCTATTCCGTTTTTTATGCATCCTGTAAGTGATATGCCTTTGAATTGTTTAGAGAAATGTATCGATAATGAAAATCCAAAACAATTTGAAGACATTACCGCTGGAGATTTTCTTTACGAAAGATTAGTGGATTTAGGATTAATAAAAAAGTAATTCTAAGAACACAGATGAAGCTGATTTTACGGATTAACACAGATTAATTATTTTAAAATAATTAAATATGAGTAGTATTTTGCATCAAGATTTAACTAAATCCATTTTAAAGCATTTTTATGATGTATATAACGAGTTAGGATATGGTTTTTTAGAGAAAGTATATCAAAACGCTTTATATTACGAACTAAAGAACAATGGTTTTAAAGTTGAAGCTCAAAAGAAAATTAAGGTTTTCTATAAACAAATTGAAGTAGGCGAATATTTTGCTGACATAGTTGTAAACGATTTAATAATATTAGAGTTAAAAGCACAAGAATCATTGGTTGAAGCAAATGAATTTCAATTAATCAATTATCTAAAATCAACAAATTGCGAGGTTGGACTACTTTTGAATTTTGGAAAAAAACCAGAGTTTATTAGAAAAATATATCAAAATAATAGAAAATAAAATATCAGCGGATATCAGTTTAATCAGTGTTATCTGTGTTCAATAAGAAATAATTATGGACTTACAAGAACAATTAAAAAACTTATTCCCAGACCACGTTCCAAGCAACGAACCAGAGGAAGTAAAAGAAACAATTCACGAATTATTTGTTCAGAAAGAACCTATGATTTGTAAATTTGAAAAGCGAAAAGGAAAACCTACAACAATTATTGAAGGCTACGAAGGAGATGATGAAGATTTTAAAATATTGGCTAAAGAAATTAAAACCAAACTGAGTGTTGGAGGAAGTTTTAAAGACGGAGCTATTATCATTCAAGGAGATTATCGTGATAAAATCATGAAAATTTTACAAGAAAAAGGTTTTAAAACCAAACGTGTAGGAGGATAAATCAGTTTTCAGAAGACATAAGGCAGAAAGCAGAAGGAAGCCTTCAATTCTCAACAAAACTTGTAAACTTTGCGAAAAACTTTGTGTTCTTTGCGGTTAAATAAAAAAAAATGATACAAGAATCAGAACTGATTTTAAATCCAGATGGCAGCATTTACCATCTTAATCTAAAGCCCGAAAATATTGCTAAAGACATCATATTTGTTGGTGATCAAGACCGAGTTGAAAAAATAACTGCCTTATTTGATTCGGTTGAATTTAGTACTCAAAAAAGAGAGTTTAAAACCCAAACTGGTATTTATAAAGGAAAAAGAATCACCGTTATTTCTACGGGTATTGGACCGGATAATATTGATATTGTCTTAAACGAACTGGATGCCTTAGTCAATATTGATTTTGAAACCCGAAAAATAAAAGACCAATTAACCTCTTTAACTATTATTCGAATTGGAACTTCAGGGTCATTACAACCTAATATTCCTGTTGATAGCGTTTTAATGAGTGAATATGCAATTGGTTTAGACAATATGCTTCGCTCCTACTGTATCGATTCGGTTTCTATTCCTGAAATAGAAATGGCTTTTATTAAACAAACCAATTGGGATGTACAAAAAGGAAAACCTTATGTTATTCGTTCTAGTGAAATTTTAAAAAATCAATTTGATTCTTCAGAAATACATAAAGGATTTACAGCAACAGCTGGTGGTTTTTACGGTCCCCAAGGACGGATTCTGAGATTAGACATTCAAGACTCGCATTTGAACCAAAAAATAGATCAATTTGAGTTTGATGGGATCAAAATTACCAATCTCGAAATGGAAACAGCAGCTATTTATGGATTGGCAGCGCTTTTAGGCCATCGGGCTATTTCTTTGAATGCGATTATTGCCAATCGTGCCAATGGTACTTTTAGCAACAAACCTTATGAAACTATTGATAATCTGATTCGTTATACATTAGAAAAGTTAGTTTAATAATTATCACAAAAAGAACAATGATTTAAACGAATTTAATTAGTTAAACTTCTCTAATCAGAGTTCCTAAAAAAAAGATATCATGAAACAAATAAAAATAGCTGGAGTTCCGGAACATTTTAATTTACCTTGGCATTTAGCCATTGAGAATAAAGAATTCGAAAGTATAAATATTGATTTACAATGGACAGATGTTCCAGAGGGAACTGGAAAAATGTGCCAAATGTTACGCAATGGAGATACCGATATTGCGGTAATTCTTTCAGAGGGAATTGTAAAAGATATCGTGGGAGGAAATCCATCTAAAATAGTTCAGGCTTATGTTGATTCCCCTTTGATTTGGGGAATTCATGTTGGCGCTCAATCAAAATTCAAAACACTTGCCGATTTAGAAAATACCAAAGCCGCTATTTCTCGATTAGGCTCGGGTTCGCAGCTAATGGCTTACGTAAATGCTAACAATCAGAATTGGAAAACTGATAATCTTCAATTCGAAATTGTAAATACTATTGATGGAGCGGTTATTGCTTTGACAGAGGGTACAGCCGATTATTTTATGTGGGAACGTTTTATGACAAAACCATTGGTTGACAAGGGAATTTTTAGAAGAATTGCCGACTGCCCTACTCCTTGGCCGTGTTTTGTAATTGCGGTTAGAAATGAGGTCTTAGAAAATAATCCTGAAATCATTAAACAAATTCTCAACATTATCAATCAAAAAACAATTTCTTTCAAATCAACACCTGATATTGATGCTGTTTTAGCTGAAAAGTACCATCAAAAAAGGGAAGATATTCAAGAATGGCTTTCATTAACCGATTGGTCTCAACAGCAATTAAGTAAAGAAATGTTAAACAAAATTCAAAATCAGTTATTAGAACTTAAAATTATTGATAAAATAGGTACTTTTGATGAAATAGTTAAAACGCTTTAGTTTTACCTTTTTTGCTCCACATGATAAACTTTAGAAATCTTTCTTTTCAAGATATAAAACAAAAACTTCAGATCAAGAAGCCTTGGGATGATGTAATTATTTTTGTCTTAAATGTATTGATTACAATACCTGCCTTTATCATTGCACATCAAAATTTAATCGAGTTAAACTGGATTTTTAATCTGGATCGTATTTTATTGTTTCTATTCATTTTAATTAGTGTTCAGTTCATTCTTCGTTTACTTCGAACCATAATTATTGTTTGTATAGTGCTGTATTTAATTGTTTTAACTTACGGTACATTATCAGGGAATTATGGTTTTCAAAGTATCTATGAAGATTACGACTCAATGGTTTACACCATGTCTGACAATCCCTTTCCTCAGGATATTATTATTTCAAAGTTATTACCATTTCCTAATAAGTCACAAATTCTCAATGCAATTGAATATCAAAACCCTAAGGTTCGAAATTTTGCAATTATGGCGGTTAACAAACATTTTAAAGATGTAAAAGGCTTTTCAGATTACAGGGTTGCTATTCAATGTTTTGCTGTTTTCAAAGAAATTAATAATCGTTGGAATTATGTGAGCGACCCTAAAGATGGCGATTATATTGCCAGTGCCAGCGAATCTTTAAATTACTTATCTGGAGATTGTGACGATCATTCTATCTTAATGGCTGCATGTGTAAGAGCAATTGGTGGAACACCAAGATTAATCCATACTAAAGGTCATATCTATCCTGAAATTTTAATTGGAAGCATGAACGACCTAGAAACAGTCAATTTCTTAATTAAAAATAAGCTTTTTGCTAAAGAAAGCTATGGTAAACAATTGCATTATCATATTGATGAACGCAATCAAATTTGGCTTAATCTGGATTATACAGCGAAATATCCCGGCGGACCATTTATGTCTGAAGAAATTCTGGGTGCTTTAACTTTGAATTAATTTAGCTCTTTCTATTTAATTCACCTAGAATTTCGTAACAATGGATTCGAGCCGTATGTTCGTAAACGGCAGAAGCAACCATTAACTCATCAATTTGTGTAAATTCAATAAATTGATTCAAATCCTTTTCTATTTTTTCAGGACTACCAATAAATGTATATTGAGTCATTTGCTGTAAAGCGGCCTCTTCCAAAGGGTTTCTAAAATCATCTTCAGGTTTTACAGGCGCTTTCAATTGCTCTCTTTTTCCTGTAATAATACCCCAAAACAATCTTTTAAATGAAGTAGCTAACCTTTGAGCTTCATAATCAGTATCGGCAGCAATTACGTTAACACAAGCAATTGTATAGGGCTCTTTTAAATATTCAGAAGGTTTGAAATTATTACTATAAATAGTCAAAGCTTTATACAATTGTGCAGGTGCAAAATGACTAGCAAAAGCATAAGGTAATCCCATTGAAGCTGCTAAGTAAGCACTATCTGTACTGGAACCCAGAATCCAAATAGGAATATCTAAACCTTCACCAGGAATGGCACGTACGCGACCATTTTTATTGCCTTCAGAGAGATACATTTGTAATTCCTGAACATTAGCAGGAAATTCCATTACCGCATGCTCATCTCTTTTTAAAGCCGCAGCCGTAAATTGATCGGTTCCTGGCGCTCTTCCTAATCCTAAATCGATTCGATTAGGAAACAACGTAGCTAATGTTCCAAATTGCTCTGCAACAACCAAAGGAGCATGATTAGGAAGCATAATCCCTCCTGAACCTACTCTTAAAGTAGATGTTCCTGCAGCAATATGCCCAATAAGAACAACCGTAGAACTACTGGCAACCCCTTGCATATTATGATGTTCAGCTAACCAGAATCGATTATAACCCCACTTCTCTGCATTTTGTGCTAAATCTAAACTGTTCTTGAAAGTATCCGCTGGATTCCCTCCATCTCTTACAATTGCTAAGTCAAGAACTGAAATTTTAATTTGTGAAAGTGTTTTTGTTGCCATGAAGTTTGCTACTAATTTGAAGCCACAAAAATACACTTTGTAAAAAAGGGATCAATACAATAAAATACTAATAGAAAGTTAAAAGTAAAGCATAAAAAAAAAACTCCTTAATTGCTTAAGGAGTTTCTTGGTGGGCGATGAGGGGTTCGAACCCCCGACCCCCTCGGTGTAAACGAGGTGCTCTGAACCAGCTGAGCTAATCGCCCTATTTTGTTTTGCTATCATTGCTGATTGCGAGTGCAAATATACAGCTAGATTTTATATTTGCAAGCAAAAAATCAAAATAAATCAATAAAATTTTTAGTGCTTTTTGTGGAGTATTCAAAAACAACGCATTAGCCATTTTTACAGGCTTCATTTTTTTTTTTGTAAACACTCTCGTATAGTAGTTCATTTGTGTTCTAATTTAAAAATACAGATGGGAAGATATAAAGAAAACGATTTACCCAAATCAAAAATAACTGCAAGCTCACTAAGTAAAGCAAAAATTATCTTTAAATACGCAGGCAACAATAGTTGGAAATTTTATGTTGGTTTGCTTTTTTTATTACTAACCAGTGTAACAGCCTTAGCTTTTCCTAAATTCATGGGTATGTTAGTTGATTGTGTCAATAAAAAAGACGCAGGATTAGCTAACCAAATTGCTTTAGGATTAGGATTAGTTTTAATTCTACAATCGGTTTTTTCATTTTTCAGATTGTCATTGTTTGTCAATTTTACCGAAAACACTTTGGCTAATGTGCGCTTAGCATTATACACCAACTTGGTAAAATTACCAATGACGTTTTTCTCTCAAAAACGTGTAGGAGAACTAAACAGCAGAATTAGTAATGACATTACACAAATTCAAGACACTTTAACTACCACCATAGCCGAATTTCTTCGTCAGTTTATCTTAATCATCGGAAGTTTTGTAATGTTGGCAAGCATCAATATCAAATTAACAATAATGATGGTTTCTATTGTTCCTCTGGTAGGAGTTGCTGCGGTACTTTTTGGGCGTTTTATTCGAAAATACTCCAAAAAAGTACAAGATCAGGTTGCTGAAAGTCAAGTTGTAGTCGAAGAAACGATGCAGGGAATTAGCATTGTAAAAGCTTTTGCTAATGAATGGTACGAAATTGCACGATACAAAAGTAAGATCAAAGAAGTAGTAAAAGTAGCTATTAAGGGTGGTCAATTAAGAGGTTATTTTGCTTCTTTTATCATCATCTGTTTGTTTGGAACCATCGTAGCGGTAGTTTGGTATGGTGTTCAGTTGAGTATTGCTGGTGAAATCACCGTTGGAGAATTATTTACTTTTATCTTATATTCTAGCTATGTAGGAGCCTCTTCAGGTGGAATTGCCGAACTGTACGCTCAGGTTCAAAAAGCAATTGGCGCTACCGAACGTGTTTTTGAATTATTAGATGAAACTCCAGAGAAAATCAATGCTGAAGCGCATATCCCTAACATTGAAAAAATTAAAGGAAATGTGACATTTGAAAACGTTGCTTTCAGCTATCCATCTCGAAAAGAAATTCAAGTATTGAAAGATGTAAACTTCACAGCTAACTATGGTCAAAAAATCGCCATTGTAGGACCTAGTGGTGTTGGAAAATCAACGATTGCTTCCTTGTTATTGCGTTTTTATGATATTGATAAAGGCTCAATAATGATTGATAGTAAAAATATTTATGATTACGATTTAGAAAATTTACGGGGCAACATGAGTATTGTTCCTCAAGATGTAATTTTATTTGGAGGAACCATCAAAGAAAACATTGCTTACGGAAAACCTAATGCTACCGATGAAGAAATCACTTTGGCAGCAAAACAAGCAAACGCTTTGAGTTTCATAGAAAGTTTTCCTGAAAAAATGGAAACCATTGTTGGAGAACGAGGAATTAAACTTTCAGGTGGTCAAAGGCAACGAATTGCAATTGCTCGTGCATTATTGAAAAACCCAAGTATCCTAATTTTAGACGAAGCTACATCGTCATTAGATAGTGAAAGCGAAAAGTTAGTTCAGGAAGCATTAGAGGTTTTAATGGAAGGAAGAACGAGTATTATTATCGCGCACCGACTTTCAACTATTCGTTCAGCTGACCAAATATTAGTTATTGATAATGGGGTAATTAGCGAACAAGGAACTCATCAAGAACTGATTACTTTAGAAAACGGTATCTATAAAAACCTTAGCAATTTGCAGTTTAGTAATTCCTAAAAAATGATTAATAGATTATTCTAAAAATCTAATTTTTGGAGAAAACTGAATAATCATATAAAATAAAAAAAAGAGTTTATAATTGGGGGATTATAAACTCTTTTTTTTTGATATTAAGTTGATAGATTTGGGGCAAAATATCGTACTTAATTAAAAACCAATTCCAACCTTACTTTATATTTTCACAAAAATGTTTGTGTAGTATTTTTTTCCTGTTGTGGCGTCTTCTCGTATTGCAATTCCAAAATGAGTAAAATCACCTTCTATATTTTCTTTGTGCGTAGGACTATTTAACCAAGCCGTTACTGCTGCTAAGGCACTTTTATAATTGTAAGCAATATTCTCTCCTACTGATTTTGCTCCTAATACTTTTTTAATATTATTTGCTCTTTCCACAAAACCGTCATGACTAGCCGCTTTCTTTTCAATCATGTAAAAATCATGCTCTTCAGATTTAGAAGAAATATGATTGATTTTTTCCAAAGCTTTCAATCCAACACTTACTCTATGCTTATTGATTAAATCTAATGTTTCTAATTCTAATTCAGAATAAGTATAATTTTCTACTAGCAACGATGTTGTTGAATCAGCAGTTTCTACTGTTGTGTCTGATGAACATGAATTCATTGTAAATAATACTGCAAAAAATATTATTAACGTGTGTAAATTTCTTTTCATAAGCTAGTAGTTTAAGTTTAAAGTAGATTGTGGGGCAAACTCTTTAAATGATTAGTTATTGTTCTTATTTCTGATTCAAACATACAACGTTTTATCGTTAAACTACAAAAAAAATCGACGAAATACACCTTTTTGGCTTATGAAAAAGTATTATCTTACATCAAGGAGCTAAACGTTCTCTCTTCCAAGTGTAATCTTCTTGAAGCGAATAACGAATTCTATCATGCAAACGATTGGCTCTTCCTTGCCAAAATTCAACTTGAACTGGACGCACTAAATAACCTCCCCAATGACTAGGACGAGGAATAGATTTATTTTCGAAATTGCGTTCTAAGGATTTTAAATTTTCTTCTAAAAATTCACGCGATGGAATAACCTCACTTTGATTAGAAACAACAGCACCTAACTTACTGCCATCAGGTCTGGAATCGAAATAATTATCCGAAACTGTTTCGGGAACTTTTTCAGCTATTCCTTTAATAATGACTTGACGTTCGGCAGTATGCCAAAAAAAAGAGAGACAAACATTTGGATTATTTGCGATAGCTCTCCCCTTCTCCGAATGATAATTGGTGTAAAAAATAAAACCTTCTTCGTTGTATTTTTTTAGAAGTACCACTCGGGCTTTTGGAAATCTATCAATACCCATTGTGGAAACAGTCATGGCATTCACTTCTTCTGAACCGCCAAAATCTTCCACCTCATGAAACCAACGATGAAAAAGATTAATAGGATCCTCAGGAACATTAGATTCTAATAATTCACTTTTTTCATATGATCTTCTGTAATTACTTAAATCTTCCATGTTTATGTGTTTAATTAATAGTATTCATGTTATAAATCAAAAGTTTTGCCATCTTCTGCTAATAAAACATTTGGAAAAACAGTTTCGGCTTCTTCTTTAAATAAATCTATCGAATCGTATCGTGTTGAATAATGCCCTAAAATGAGTTGACTAACTTGGGCTTTTGCTGCAATAGTTGCCGCTTCAATGGCTGTTGAATGCATGGTTTTGGAAGCTAAATTTTCTTCTGATTGTAAAAAAGTAGCTTCATGATACAAAACATCAACATTACTGATAATAGGAATAATTGGTTCAAAATAACAACTATCCGAACAAAAAGCATAGCTTTTAGGTTTTAGGGGATCGAAAGTCAATTCAGAATTGGCAATAAGCCTACCGTCATCCAATAGAATATCTTTACCATTCTTAATGTTCTGATAATAACACTTTTCGATTTGATAATGTTCAACAGCTTCAATATTTAATTTTCGTTCGTCAAGCTTTTCTTGAAATAAAAAACCATTAGTATAAATGCGGTGTTGCAAGGGAATGGTTTTCACAGACACTTTTTCGTCTTCAAAAATAATTTCGCTATTGGTATTTTTTAATTCGTTAAAATGCAAATTGAAGTTAGGCCAGGAATTAGAGAGACGTAATTGAAGCTTGATGATTTCCTTAATTCCTTTTGGACCATAAATATGCAAATCATTGTTTCGGTTGAGCAACGAAAAGGTAGAAATTAAACCAATTAATCCAAAAAAATGATCACCATGCAAATGCGAAATAAAAACATGGTTAATTTTAGAAAATTTAATTTTGTTTTTGCGAAGTTGTACTTGAGTTCCCTCACCACAATCGATAAGAAATAAACGGTTTTTGATTTCTAAAACCTGCGCCGTTGGATTAGTAAAAGTACGAGGGGTTGCTGCATAACAGCCAAGTATTGTTAATTTCAAAGTGTATTTAGTTAACTGGTTATATTTGTTTAATCGTAAAATAGAAAATCATTCGATTAAACTTTAAACGAATAAACAATTAAACTATTTAAAAACCTAAGTCACGCTCTATTTCTTCCATTTCAATAATATCATGAGCTTCTAACAAGGAAGGAACAACGGTTAATTTTTCTGGTAATGCATTATAATCAGAATCAGCAACAACAATAACAAATGATTTTTTTGATTTTTTATGTTGTTTTGATAAAGGTAAAAACAATTTTAAGTTACTTACGGTTATTTCTTCCTTATAACTTAATAAATCAATGATTATATTGTGATTTTCAAAACTTTTATATTGACTACTAACCTTTGTTAAGAATGAATCAAAATCGCCCTGAGTATCCTTGATAGTTATTGTATGTTCTTTTTGATCTACTTTCATAGCTGTTAAATTAATGGTTGGTCGGACTAAATTTATCTTGCTTGTTTTTGTCTAACAAAATTTTACATTAAAACATTTACAATCAATATTTTAAAAATAAATATTAATCAAAAACAACTTCTAAAGTTACTTTGTTTTTTTTAATTTATTGAATTTTTGAAGCCAAAAGATAAATAACTGCCATTCGAATAGCTACTCCATTTTCCACTTGATTTAAAATAACTGATTGTCCTGAATCAGCTACTTCAGATGTGATTTCGACCCCTCTGTTAATTGGTCCAGGGTGCATAATCACAATTTCTTTATTCAATGATTCTAATAAAGTTTTGTCAACACCATATTGTTGTGCATATTCACGAGTTGACGGAAAATAATTCACATCCATTCTTTCGTTTTGAACACGAAGCATATTCGCTACATCACACCACTCTAAAGCGTTTCTTAAGTTTGATTCTACTTTTACACCTAATGATTCAATATATTTAGGAATTAAAGTTTTAGGTCCGCAAACTTTTACTTCGGCTCCCTGCATTTGTAATGCATAAATATTAGACAGAGCAACTCTGGAGTGCAAAATATCACCTACAATCACTACTTTTTTTCCTGCTACATCTCCTAATTTTTCTCTAATCGAATAACTATCTAATAAGGCTTGTGTAGGATGTTCATGGGCTCCATCTCCAGCATTTACAATACTTGCTTTTACATTTTGGGATAAAAAGTGTGCCGCTCCAGGATTAGCATGACGCATAACTACCATATCTACCTTCATCGAAAGGATATTATTTACAGTGTCGATAAGCGTTTCTCCTTTTTTTACAGAAGACTGAGCTGCCGAAAAACTAATTACATCTGCTGAAAGTCGTTTTTGAGCTAATTCGAAAGAAAGTTTGGTTCGGGTACTATTTTCAAAAAATATATTAGCAATGGTAATATCTCGTAACGAAGGCACTTTCTTAATTGGACGATTAATGACTTCTTTAAAATGATCGGCCGTTTCAAATATAAGGTCTATATCATTTTTGTTAATGTATTTGATACCTAATAAATGATTTACGCTTAATTCTTTCATTTTTTTCTACGATTATTATTTTATAAAGATGGAATTTTAAATAAGACAGTGTTAATTAGTTACTACATAAACGGCATCTTCACCATCATTTTCTTTCCAACTTACCTTTACCTTTTCATTATTAATAGCATCTACCTGTCTTCCTCGATAATCAGGCTGGATAGGCAAATTTCGACTAAAACGTCGATCAATTAAAACCAATAATTCAATTTCTGATGGACGACCAAATGACTGCACCGCTGTTAATGCTGCTCTTATGCTTCTTCCAGTGTACAAAACATCGTCGATAAAAATTACTTTCTTATTTTCGACGATAAAATTAATTTTTGTTTTGTTGGCTTCAAGAGGTTTTTCGGTTCTTCTGAAATCATCTCTAAAAAAAGTAATATCTAAGTATCCTAATTGAATTTCAGGAGTTTGATAATCTTTTTCTAATACTTCTTTAAGACGTTCTGCTAAAAATGTTCCTCTTGGTTGAATTCCAATCAAAATAGTATCCTTAAAATCGAGATGTTTTTCAATTAGCTGACAAGCTAAACGATGTAAAATAATATCGACTTCTTTGGAATTAAGCAAAACTTTTTGAGTCATAATAAAGAGTTATATTGGGTTGTGCAAATATACAAATTCAAATCTATCAATTCTTATGATAATTATATTACACAAAAGTTTTCTTTTTTCAGCTTCCTTAAATAACTACATTAAATATTGTTAATTATAACAATTATATCTGTTTTGTTACAATTGATTTATAAAAAATCCCAGTAAAAATTATAACTTCGGGGAAATATTAAAAAAATTCTACATTTATGTTATTTTTTAAACAAACACACTTAAACCACCTCAAAATTGTTGCGTTTATAGGTTTAAACACTTTGTTTAGCGCTAATGCTAATGCACAAAATCCCCAATCAAATCAGCAAGATTTAAAACTATGGTACAACAAGCCTTCTGAAAAATGGGTCGAAGCTTTACCCGTAGGAAACGGTAAAATAGGTGCTATGATTTTTGGTGGTATTGAAGACGAATTATTGCAAATTAATGAAAGTACGCTTTGGAGCGGTGGTCCCGTAAAAACCAACGTAAATCCAGAATCCAAAACCTATTTACCTAAAATTAGAGAAGCTCTCTTAAAAGAAGAAGATTATACTAAGGCAAACCTACTTACTAAAAACATGCAAGGTTTCTACTCACAATCGTATTTGCCTTTAGGGGATATTCATATTAAGCAAAATTTCAATAACGCAAAGCCAACTTCGTATTATAGAGATTTAGATATTTCAAAAGCTGTGGCGACCACTACATTTACGATCAATGGAATTACTTATAAAAGAGAAATTTTTACTTCTGCGCCAGATAATATCTTATTAATTCGTATTTCGGCAACTAAAAAAGGAGCTTTAAATTTTACTGTTTCTAGCTCAAGCCAGTTACGATTCACTCCTAAAACAATAGGAAACAATGAACTTGTTATTAACGGAAAAGCTCCTGCAAACGCTGACCCTTCTTACTATAATCCTGGAGGAGGAAGAAATCCAATTGTTTACGAAGATCCAACTGGATGCGATGGTATGCGTTTTCAATACCGTATAAAAGCTTCGGCTAAAGATGGTAAAGTTACCGTTGCTAATGCAGCAATCAATGTTCAAAATGCGACAGAAGTAACATTATATGTAGCTGCGGCGACTAGCTTCAACGGATTTGATAAATGTCCTGATAAAGATGGGAAAGATGAAAATAAAATAGCTACTGATTTAATCCAAAAAGCGGCTAAACAGAACTATAGTGATTTGTTTAAAAAGCACATAACCGATTTTAAAAAGTATTTTAACAGAGTAACATTTACAGTAAAAGATACTTTAAAAGCTAACAAACAAAAAACAATTCCATCGAATGAACGCTTGAAAGAGTATTCAAATGGAGCCTATGATCCGGGATTAGAAACTTTATATTTCCAATTTGGGAGGTATCTATTAATTTCTTCTTCACGCCCTGGAGGACCACCAGCTAATTTACAGGGTATTTGGAATAAAGAACTTCGTGCTCCTTGGAGTTCTAACTATACAACAAACATCAATGCTCAGATGAATTACTGGCCAGCAGAGGTAACAAATCTTTCTGAAATGCACCAACCTTTTTTAGATTGGATTCAAGATGCAGCCAAAACAGGAGCGGTTACGGCTCGTGAATTTTACGGCGCTAAAGGTTGGGTTGTTCACCACAACTCTGATATTTGGGGATTAAGTAATCCTGTAGGTGACCGTGGCGATGGCGATCCAGTTTGGGCAAACTGGTGGATGGGTGGAAACTGGTTATCGCAACACTTGTTTGAACACTATCAATTTACAGGGGATAAAAAATTCCTAGCCGAAAAAGCCTATCCCGTTATGAAAGAAGCCGCTATCTTTACGCTAGATTGGTTAGTAGAAGATGCAAATGGATATTTAGTTACTGCCCCATCAACTACTCCTGAAAATAAATTTAAAGACAAAAATGGTAATGAACAAGCTGTTTCTGTTGCCACAACTATGGACATGTCTATTATTAGAGACTTATTCCGTAACCTTATTGAAGCCTCTGAAATTTTAGATATTGATAAAGAATTTAGAGCTATTTTAATTGCCAAACAAAGCAAATTATACCCATTACAAATTGGTAAAAATGGTGCTTTGATGGAATGGTATAAAGATTTTGAAGAAACCGATATTCACCACCGACATGTATCACACTTATTCGGATTGTATCCAGGAAGAGAAATTACACCATCGAATACTAAATTTTTAGATGCTTCCAAAAAAACCTTAGAAATACGTGGCGACGAAGGTACGGGTTGGAGTAAAGGATGGAAAATTAACTGGTGGGCTCGTTTACAAGACGGTGATCATGCCTATAATTTGATAAGACAATTATTAAACTATGTAGACCCTTTAGCTCGTAATTCGGGAGTTGGAGGAACCTATCCTAACTTTTTTGATGCACATCCGCCTTTCCAAATTGACGGAAACTTTGCTGGAACTGCAGGTATGGCCGAAATGTTATTACAAAGTTACAATGGTTATATCCAATTGTTACCAGCCTTACCTAAAGCTTGGAAAGAAGGCCAAGTTAAAGGACTTGTGGCAAGAGGTGGATTTGAAATTAGCATGAACTGGAACAATCAAGAATTACAAACCGTTGCTGTAAAATCATTAAACGGTGCCGAATGTATACTGGTTTCTAATGTTCCTTTAAAATTAGAAAACACATACATTACTTCTCAAAAAACAGATAAAGGTTACCAAATCATTTTTCCAACAACTAAAGGTACAAGCTATCAATTAGTTAGAAAATAAGTCAATAAAACCCAAACAAAAAAGGCAGTTTCAAAATGATGAAACTGCCTTTTTTTATAACTTTCAATCTAATTACAAATTATACATTTTCTTTCTTTGTTCTTGGATTTTTTCATCATCCAAATACTCATCAAAAGTCATATAACGGTCAATAACTCCATTTGGAGTCAACTCCACTACTCTATTACCTACCGTTTGTGCAAACTCGTGGTCATGTGTAGTAAAAATAACCGAACCTTTGAAGTTTTTCAAAGAGTTATTGAAAGCTGTAATCGATTCCAAATCCAAGTGGTTTGTTGGTTCATCAAGCATTAAAACATTGGCACGCTCCATCATCATTCTTGAAATCATACAACGTACTTTTTCCCCTCCTGATAATACATTACTTTTCTTTAAGGCTTCTTCTCCTGAGAAAATCATTTTCCCTAAAAATCCTCTAATAAACACTTCGTCACGCTCTTCTTCTGTTTTTGCATATTGACGTAACCAGTCTACTAAAGTCAAATCGTTTTTAAAGAATTCATGGTTCTCAGCTGGTAAATACGCTTGATTAGTAGTTACTCCCCAATCAAAAGTTCCAGAATCGGCTTTCTGATTACCATTTAAGATTTCGTAGAAAGCAGTTGTAGCACGAGAATCTTTAGAGAATAAAACGATTTTATCGCCTTTTGCCATATTCAAATCTACATCTTTAAATAAAAGCTCTCCATCAATCGAAGCACTTAAATTCTCTACATTTAAAATTTGATCTCCAGCCTCACGATCTTGGTCAAAAATAATCGCAGGATAACGACGGCTTGATGGTTTGATTTCGGCAATATTCAGTTTCGAAATCATTTTTTTACGAGAAGTCGCTTGTTTAGATTTCGCCACGTTAGCAGAGAAACGACGAATAAATTCTTCCAATTCTTGTTTCTTCTCTTCTGCTTTCTTGTTTTGTTGTGCTCTTTGTTTTGCTGCTAATTGACTAGACTCATACCAAAACGTATAGTTTCCAGAATAGTGATTGATTTTACCAAAATCAATATCCGAAATGTGTGTACAAACTGCGTCCAAAAAGTGACGGTCGTGAGAAACAACGATTACTGTATTTTCATAATTCGCTAAGAAATTCTCTAACCAAGAGATCGTTTCAAAATCCAAGTCATTGGTAGGCTCATCCATAATCAATACGTCAGGATTTCCAAAAAGCGCTTGTGCCAAAAGCACACGTACTTTCATCTTTCCTTCCATATCCGACATTAAGGTATAATGGTACTCTTCGCCAATACCTAAGTTAGACAATAACGAAGCGGCATCCGAATCAGCATTCCAACCGTTCATTTCTTCAAATTGCACTTGCAATTCTCCAATTCGGTCTGCATTTGCATCATTATAATCCAGATACAATTCGTCCATTTCTTTCTTTACGGCATACAGAACTTTGTTCCCCATAATAACCGTTTCAAGAACGGTATGTTCGTCAAACATGTTGTGGTTTTGGTTCAAAACCGACATACGTTTTCCTGGCTCTAGCTGCACATGTCCCGAAGTTGGGTCCATATCGCCAGATATTATTTTAAGAAAAGTAGATTTTCCAGCACCATTAGCACCGATGACACCATAGATATTACCGTGAGTGAATGTAGTATTTACTTCGTCGAATAAAATTCGCTTGCCAAACTGAACTGATAAATTATTTACTGTTAACATGAATATCTTTTATAAAATTTGCCGCAAAAGTACAAAAAATAAGCTTCTTATTAGCATTCTTATAAAAGGAATTCAAAACAGTGGATTGTTGAAAAGTATTGATGTTATTTGTAGGAATATTTGATATATTTGGAATTAAATAAATTTACTTATAATCAATCAAATTATAAATCTTCAAAATAAAATGGTTAAAAAATTTACTTTTAAATTTAAAAAGAATATCCCTATTAGTATTCTTTTACTTATAGTAATCATTTATTTTGGTTGCAATTATATCACAGAAATTAAAAAAAATAAAGAGGTTATTAAAAACATAAAAGGCGATTGGGGAATGATAATTATTCCAAAAAAAAGAGAAATAATTAATGGTCATATAGTACTACCACCACTTTTTACAATACCTCAAGGAATGAAATTTTCAAATGACAGTATTGAGTCATATTTAGGTTTTTTTAAAGATAGTCTAGACAAAAAAGGGAGATATAAAATGCAATATCTAGGTAATAGCACTTCATACAAAATAAATAATGATAGCATCTATATAAAAAGCCTCTCAAATGGTCAGTGGGAATTCAAATGGAAATTTGTCAGTAGAAAAAATGACACTTTGAAATTAGCAATTGACGATACAACCTTCGTTCTTTTCAAAAAGCTTAATTACAACCTTGACAAATCGATTAATTTCGACCAAATAATTTTCTCAAGTTCAGGATGTTATGGCTCATGCCCTATAATTGATATTTCAATTACTAAAGAAGGAAATATATTATTCCAAGGAGAAGGATATACAACTCCTCTTGGATTTTATTCTGGTAAAATTAACCACAAAACAAAAAATTATATTTTTAATAAATTCAGATGTGCAAACCCTCTAAATCTCAAAGACTCTTACTCAGTCAACCATACTGACGACCAATCTTTAACAACAACATTTGTAAAAAGCGGAAAAATTATTAAAACAATTCATGATTATGGAATGGCAGGTACTAAGGAATTAATATGGGCTTATATTGCAATTTCGAAAATGCACAAAAAAATTCATCTAAAAAGATTACCCTTTGATGAACCTTTTTATCCTAAACTTAATTATTTTTCTTTTAAAAAAGGTGATTTGAATTTATATCTTGAAAAATCAGAAAGTTTCTATTTATGGACTGAGTTAAAAAAATCAAAACAAACAAATGGAAATTTTAAATCAAAATATAAGGTGATTTTTAATGGAAATTACACTTATTGGGGACCTGATCCAAATGAAGCCAGACAACATAAATATGAAATAAGTTCAATAACAACAGACGGACAATTTTTTAAATTTGAATTTAAAGGCAAAGAACCTGAAACTTACAATTTGGGGTATAATTTTATAGAACGTAATTTTAAAGAAATCAACTTCAAATAAAACAACATTGAAAAAAAGCATTAGAATAACACTTTTATTTTTGATATTTCTTGTTACAAGTTGCAATCAAGTCAAAAAAGAAGATAATTTCAATAAAATAGATAAATCAGAAATCAATAAGCAAGGAAATTCTAAAATTGTTTCTCTATCCAACCAACTTTATCTTTTAGCTCCTGAATTTGATTCAAAAAATTGCAAATCCTTTGGAGAATGTGATTGCTGTAGCAGTAATTATTTGTTTTTGGATAATGAAATTTTTATTTGCGTTGATTACTGCTTGGACACAGACACTTATTATAGTGGCAAATATAAAATAGAAAATGATACCGTAAATTTAAAATTCAATTCTACTGTTATCCAAAAAGAATACAATTGGGAAAGCGAAACAGATACAATTAATACGCAACCAAAATTTTTATATAAAATTGAAAAATGCAAAGCTTTTAAAACTGTTTGGACTAAATTAAATTGTAGTAAAAACAACTGTTTTAAAAAGATTGGAGACGAGACAGAATTTGCTTCTATTGACAACAAAAAGTCTCCAGAAAACTTTTTGAATGAATTAAAAAAAGAAGGGCTAATTGAAAAACTAAATTTAAAATAAAAAACGATAAAGTGGAAATCTTTTCCATATTTGCAACGATGAGCAACTTTGTCGAATTACTAAATGAGATTCCTCCTTCGTTGGAATGACAAGATTGCGGAAGTATATTAGGTAAATAACATTCCTTTTTTAACACCTAGTTTGTCATTCCGACGAAGGAGGAATCTCATCAAAATTAATAAAATGAATAAGCAATTAATATCACTATCTCATCAAACAAAAAAAACCTCGTTTATCCACAATAAGACAAACGAGTTTTTGTTTTACAAAATGGTTATTTTACAATTCTGCTAATTTCTTTAAACTATCATAAATTGCCAGTTCCACATCGGCATTATTGCGAGCATTGATTTCTGCTAGCAAACTATTTAATACCGTTTTATTAGAAGTTTGATTTTGTTCAAATCCTTTCAATAATTCTTTAGCAACAGCACTTAAATGCTCTGACAAAGGCAATAGCGGCTGAATCAAAGGTGCATTTTTACTAAACACATTCAGTTCGACATCCATATTAATCCATTGATTTAAATAATAAACAATCTCCGTTTTTGATGAATCATCTTTGTCCGTTAGGTATCGATTAACCATTTTGTTAAACTCATACGCATCTGGAGCATCGGCAGCACAGGCATCAGCAAATAAGGTCAAAGGCGAATACATGAAATACTTCTTCCCGCCTCCATTTCGTTTGTAAATTTTATACGGTTCACAAATATTACTAAAATCATTCAGCGCTTTAATACCTTGGTTATTAGAAATATTACGCAAAATCACTTCTTTGTTTCGAATATGGGTCAAACCTATTTTCTCTAAATAAAAAGAAATTTTACGTAATCTTCGGCGCATATCTTCCAAATCCCTAACATTTTCATTCGACCATAAACGCTCTGCAATTGCGGCTGTTCTTGGCCAAATACGGGAATCAATAGTCAGTGGTGTAACCAGTTCACTCCACATAGTAGCCTCTCCACCCAGAATTCGAGCTTTTTCTTCATCAGTAAAAGTCACATTTTTAGGCATTGGGTCATTTAGATAATGGGAATCAACAGACAACATCAAATCAATATAATACCCATTTGATAGCACAGTTTTATAACCATTTTTGGCCGCTGCAGCAAGAGAAGCTCCCGGCTGTAAACCTTCATTGACTCCGCGCCAAGCATGAATAATAGCTTCTTTAGACATGTCTGGCGTCATGATTTCCTCCCATCCCATCAATTGTTTGCCATGCTTTTTGAGCATCGGAACCAATTTCATATTGAAATACGTTTGCAAATCATGATTCGATTCCAGTTTGTTCTTTTTCTTAAACTCCTGAATTTTAGCATTAGCATTCCATTCCTTTCCATTATTTTCGTCACCACCTATATGAAAATAAGTACTTGGAAACAACGGACAAACTTCGTCAAAAATAGCTTCCAGCATTTGATAGGTTTTAGGATTCGTTGGATCGAGTGCCGCATCGTGAATACCTGATTTTCTCGATATTGCATATTTGGAAGTGGTTTGACTTCCAATTTCTGGAAAAACCGATAATAAAGCCGAAGCGTGACCGGGAACATCGATTTCCGGAATCACCATTATCCCTTTTTCATCGGCATATTTTACAATATTTTTGATCTCCTCTTGGGTGTAATATTGCCCATCTGAACCCAATGCTGTCAATTTAGGTAGGTTTTTCAATTCTATTCTCCAGCCTTGATCATCTACTAAATGCCAGTGAAAAACATTCATTTTCATGGCTGCCATCCCGTCCAAATTGCGCTTAATCACATCGACGGGCTGAAAATGACGGGAAGCATCAATCATCAAACCACGCCAGGCAAATCTGGGTTTGTCATCAATTTCAACTCCAGGAAAATAAAATTGAGTTCCATTATTTTGAAGTAGTTGCGACAAAGTAGCTAAAGCATGCAATGCACCTAAATCGGTAGTTGCCGTAATTTCAATCTTAGTTGATGTCACTTTTAAATGATAGCTTTCGTCTTCATTTAAAACCATTTTACCTGTTCGACTACAATTGATTTGCAAATCCGCTTGAGGTAATGCGTCTGTTGAAGTAACAAAACCTTGATTAAAAAACAAACCTGTTCTTTCGTCTAAATTTCTCAAAAATTGGGTAGCCGCTTTAAACACTCTTGAATTGGCTTCAGCCTTACAATTAATACTGAAATTCTTATTTAAAACAAACGAAGCATTCGACAATGAAACAGATTGTGGCCAAGGCATCAAATTCAAATCCTCTTTCTTGATTTGAGCTTGAACCATGACATAGGTAAACAAAGACAAAATAACATATTTCATACTGTAAAAATTTTTAAGAAAATTAGCTGTTTAAACTTTTTTAGTTAAACGTTTTATTAGTCCGTAAAAACAGTAATTTTTGAATTTTATAAAAATCAAAAAAGAGGTCGGATATGGATAAATTTAACAAAAATATTCCATTTTGAACAATACCCTGTATTTATCGTTCAAAAAAACCGATTTTAACTACATAATATTTTTTTATTCAAATTTTAAAAAATACTTTTACCCGATATAAAAAAAAACACACCTTAAAAAAACAACTAAAAAATTATGAATTCTGAAAATTTACAAACCAAATGGGGACAATTCATCTCCCTTGTAACCGTTTTTTTCTTCTGGGGATTTGTAGGATCTGCAAACGACATTTTGATCCCTGTATTTAAAAAAGTATTTACCCTATCACAAGTCCAATCACAACTAGTAGCCTGGGCATTTTATGCGGCTTATTTTGTGGGTTCTATTATCTTTTTTCTAATTTCTTTGAAATCAGATGTATTGCAAAAATTTGGCTACAAAAAAACATTAGCAGGAGGATTAGTACTATCAGCTGTTGGATCTTTCTTATTTGTTCCAGCTGCCACAATGGAAAGTTTTGGATTTTTCTTAGCTGCCCTTTTCACAGTTGGTTTAGGATTTTCTATCCAACAAATTGTAGCTAATCCACTAGCTATCAAGATGGGAAGCCCTGTAACTGGAGCTCATCGTTTAACATTAGCTGGAGGAGTTAACTCATTCGGAACCACAATTGGTGCTATTTTGTTAGGAATTGCATTATTTGGAATGGGAGACAGCAAAAACACTTCACTTTCATTAGAAGATATCAAACTACCATTTATCATCTTAGGATGCGCTTTTATAATTGTGGCTCTTTTTATGCTTTTTTCTAAAATTGAAGATCCTGTTAAGGAAGAAGAAGCTGTTATTGAGCACGGACATAAAAACTTCACAATACTTGATTACCCACAATTATACTTGGGAATGTTAGCTATTTTTATTTATGTAGGTACTGAAGTTTCTATCATTAGTAATCTTCCAGCTCTATTAAAAACAGCTGAATTTGGAAATATTTTAGAGGAAGCCATCCCTCCATTTATTGCGTTGTATTGGGGAAGTTTAATGATTGGTCGTTGGAACGGAGGAGTGAATGTTTTTAACACTTCTAAAACGGTAAATTTACTTTTAAAATTCATTGTTCCTACTATCGCTTTCGGAGTAATTATAGGTACTAATGTTTTTGCAAAACATGATGTTTCTGCATTTTACATCTACCCTATTTGGATATTATTATTCATTTTTATGAGTTTTCTTGGAGGTAAAAATGCCGGAAAAACACTTATGTTATATGGAATCTCTGGTTTAGCAATGATGTTATTAGGACTTGTATTTCCGGATAAAGAAATCGCTAAATTCTTCTTTATCTCAGGTGGATTATTCTTGTCTATTATGTGGCCTTCTATTTTTGACTTAGCCATTGCTGGTTTAGGAAAAAACACAGGTAAAGCTTCCTCTTTCTTAATCATGATGATTCTAGGTGGAGGTGTTATTCCATTAATTCAAGGTAAAATTTGTGATTTTGACTTAAGTAGTCCAGAAGGAATTTTTGGAATTTCTTGGACCCACTTTTCATATATTATACCGCTTTTAGGTTTTGCTTATTTGGCATTTTACGGTTTTTATTGCCCTAAAATTCTAAAAAAACAAGGTATAGCTCATGTGGAATCTGAAGGAGGAGGACATTAAAATTAGTAAAAAAACAACCGTAAAGCCGTCAAATTAAACAAATTTTGACGGCTTTGTTGTTTTAGATACAATCTTGAATCAAATCGACATGTATTTGGATAATTTAATTTTAAAAAAAATATATTTGTTCTAAATTTTTGAAAATGAAAAAACTATTACTTCTACTTTTTACTTTTTTATTATTCTTTTCTTGTGGTATAAAACAAACTAGAAATTTATTGACTTCTGGGAATTATGATGAAGCTATAGACAATGCCATTGCTAATTTGCGTGCTAATAAAGACAAGAAAGGAAACCAGGATTATGTATATCTCCTGGAAGAAGCTTTTTTTAAAGCGACCGAAAGAGATTTAAACAACTTGAATTTATTAGAACAAGATAAAAATACGGCTAATTTGGAACGTATTTACAACACTTACTTGCAATTAAATAATCGTCAGGAAAAAATCAAACCGTTGCTTCCATTACAATTAATCAAAGAAGGGAGAAATGCAAAATTCACTTTTGATAATTACAACAAACAAATTGTAGACAGCAAAAATGCCTTGTCTAAATTTTTATATGCAAATAGTTTGGCTTTACTAAAGTCGTCAAACAAAATGGATATAAGAAAAGCCTATGATGATTTAGTGTATTTGAACCAAATTAACCCAAATTATCAAAACACACTTCAACTTCAGGAAGAGGCTTTAAGTAAAGGAAAACATTATGTATCTGTGGTTTTACGTAATCAAACGAATATGATTATCCCTTCGGATTTGCAAGCTGATTTATTAGATTTTAACACTTTAGGTCTCAATGATATTTGGACCGTTTATCATAAAACGATTCAAAAACAAGTTAAATATGATTACCAAATTGTTGTTGATTTTAGAACAATAAACATCAGTCCAGAACAAATCAAAGAAAAAGAATTCGTTAAGGAAAAACAAATTAAAGATGGTGTAAAAGACCTGCTGGATAAAAATGGTAGAATTGTAAAAGATAGCTTAGGAAAGGCTATTAAAGTAGATAATTTGAAAACAATTGTCATTCGAATTAAAGAGTTCAACCAATTTAAAGCGTGCCAAATTACGGCAAATGTGGATTATCTCGATTTTAAAAACAAACAACTCTTACACTCGTTCCCTATCGCTTCTGAATTTATTTTCAAAAATGATTACTCAACCTACAACGGTGATAAAAGAGCTACAGATGAGTCATACTATCCTTATTTTTCAAGAAAATTACTTCCTTTTCCTAGCAACGAACAAATGGTTTATAACACAGGAGAAGATTTAAAAGTAAAACTGAAAGGCATTTTGATGAAAAACAAATTGTAATTAAAAGCGTATTTGTTTACTATTCAAATAGTTACAAAAACAAATCAAATATTAAAATAAATTATAAAAGCCTGTTCAAATTGAAAAATAAGTGTATTTTTGCATCAATGAATTACAAAAGTGTACATATCACCACATTGTCACGGATAGACAAAGCTATCGCTTCGCCCGAAGTACGGATACTTATATAGTATCTAAACGCTTTTTTGTCTATTTATTCATTATTTTTTATTTGTCCAAAATTGAAATTACAGCCGTTATCCGTTGGATTAATATATCCAAAAAACAAAATTTTAAACATTTTATTCTGTCACAATATTTCAAGTTGGCATTATTATGTTAATTTTGCAGACAATTTCAAAAAAGGTTCAATATCGAATTATAATTTTTTCACTTTTTTTAATCTAAAATTCATCTTTTGAAATGAATATTTCTATCCTTATAGCTCAAGAAGAACATTTTAAGTATGCAGAAATTATCTGTGATACTATAGAATCTTCTGCCAAATTGAGAGGAACCGGAATTGCTAAAAGAACTCCCGAATATATCCAAAAGAAAATGACCAATAGGGATGCCGTTATCGCTTTGGATAAAAATGGTGATTTTGCTGGTTTTTGCTATATAGAAAGTTGGCAACACGGACAATTTGTTGCTCATTCAGGTTTGATTGTACATCCTGATTTTAGAAATCTTGGTTTAGCTAAGAAAATTAAAAGTTTTGTCTTTGATTATTCTTTAAAAAAATATCCAGGTGCAAAAGTATTTGGAATCACAACAGGTTTAGCGGTTATGAAAATTAATTCGGAGTTAGGATACAAACCGGTTCCTTTTTCTGAATTAACGAGTGACCCTACTTTTTGGTCTGGTTGTAAAACCTGCACCAATTATGAAATCTTAAAGAGTAAAGATTATAAAATGTGTTTGTGTACAGGAATGCTTTACGATCCTGCCGAAAAACCAAAAGACCCACCAAAACATCCATTCAATGTGAGAATTTGGAATCGCCTGAAAAAAATTAAACAGGCACTCTTTTTAGAGAACAAATAATAACGAATAAAATTTAATTATATAATCAGCTGGACGCTAAGTTCTATATAAAGAGCAGTTAACAGCCCATAGATCGAGAAAAATGAAAAAAGTTGTATTAGCTTATAGTGGAGGTCTAGACACCTCATATTGCCTTAAATATTTAAAAAATGAAAAAGGATATGAAGTTCACACCGTATTAATTAATACAGGAGGTTTTGATGAAGAAGAATTAGCTGCCATCGAAAAGAGAGCTTACGAATTAGGAAGCGCTCAACACGCTAATCTTACTATTCTTGACAAATATTACGACAAAGCGATTAAATATTTAATCTACGGTAATGTTTTAAAGAACAACACCTACCCACTATCAGTAAGTGCTGAGCGCGTTTTTCAGGCGATTGAGGCTATTAAATATGCTAAATCAGTTGGTGCAAGTGCTATTGCTCACGGAAGTACAGGGGCTGGAAACGACCAAATTCGTTTTGACTTAATTTTCCAAACGATTGCGCCGGAAATCGAAATCATCACTCCTATCCGTGACTTGAAATTATCAAGACAAGAAGAAGTAGATTACTTAATCAAAAACGGAGTACACTATTCTTGGGAAAAAGCACAATATTCTATCAACAAAGGGCTTTGGGGAACTTCTGTTGGAGGAAAAGAAACTTTAACTTCAAAAGATCCGCTTCCTAGCGAAGCTTACCCTTCTCAATTACAAAAAGAAGGTGAAGAGAAAGTAACTTTAGAATTCAAAAAAGGGGAATTAGTAGCTATTAATGGAGTTGCTGACAAACCATCAAATAATATCGTTGCTTTGGAGAAATTGGCTAACGCTTATGCTATCGGTAGAGACATTCACGTAGGTGATACTATCATAGGAATCAAAGGAAGAGTTGGTTTTGAAGCTGCTGCGCCGCTAATCATCATCAAAGCGCACCATTTATTAGAGAAACACACTTTAGGTAAATGGCAACAATACTGGAAAGAGCAATTGGGTAACTGGTACGGAATGTTATTCCACGAAGGCCAATTCTTGGATCCTGTAATGAGAAACATCGAGACTTTCTTGAAAGACACTCAAAAAACAGTAAACGGAAAAGTATTTGTTTCTTTGAAACCTTACCACTTCTCTTTAGATGGTATCGAATCTGAAAACGACTTGATGAACACTGGTTTCGGTCAATACGGAGAAATGAACAATGCCTGGACATCTGAAGATGCTAAAGGATTTATCAAAATCTTAGGTAACGCTCAAAACATTTTCTCTTCGGTAAATAAAGAGACTTACGAATAAGCCTTTCTTTAATAAGAATCGCTAAAACAAAATTTCAACCATTAAGAAATTAAGTTTCATTAAGCTTAATGTTTCTTAATTTCTTAATGGTTCATTTAATTCAGTCTGACTTGTTCAGACTAAAATAATATAGAAACTATGATTAAAGTTGGAATAATAGGTGGTTCAGGTTACACAGCAGGAGAATTAATCAGAATCCTGATGTTTCACCCGGATGCCCAATTAGATTTTGTTTACAGTACAACCAATGCAGGAAAACCATTATCAATCGCTCACCAGGATATTTTGGGAGATATTGAAATGAACTTTACAGACACCATCAATCCTGATGTAGATGTATTATTCTTGTGTTTAGGTCACGGAAAATCAATTGCGTTTTTAGAGAACAACAAATTCTCTAATAACACAAAAATTATCGATTTAGGTAATGATTTCCGTTTAACAAAAGATAAAGATTTCGACGGAAAATCATTTGTTTACGGCTTACCTGAATTAAACAAAGAAGCTATCAAAGCTACAAGTTATATTGCCAATCCTGGTTGTTTTGCAACTGCTATCCAATTGGCTTTATTACCATTGGCTGCTGAGGGTGCTTTAACTGAAGATGTTCACATCAATGCAACAACAGGAAGTACAGGTGCCGGTGTAGGATTGGCTGCTACTTCTCACTTTAGCTGGAGAAACAACAACTTCTCTCACTATAAAGCATTTGAACACCAACATTTGGGTGAGATTAATCAAAGTATCAAACAATTGCAGGCTTCTTTTAATGATGAATTAATTTTCATCCCAAACAGAGGAGATTTCCCAAGAGGAATTTTTGCAACCTTATATACAAAATCAGAAGAGAGTTTAGAAAATTTAGTTGCTAAATACGAAGCTTTCTACACCGATCAGCCATTTGTAACTGTGACAACTACCAACATCAATATGAAACAGGTAGTACAAACTAACAAATGTATCATTAGTTTAATGAAAAAAGGAAACCGGGTTTTAATTACATCAACTATTGATAATTTATTAAAAGGTGCCTCTGGTCAGGCCGTTCAAAACATGAATTTAATGTTTGGATTGGAAGAAACTACAGGATTACACCTAAAACCATGTGGATTCTAAGAAATTGAAAAATTGAAGAATTTAAAGATTGAAAAAAAATTTCACTCTTATATCAATTTCAAAATTCAATACAAACTTGGAATCTTTAAATCATTAAATTTTTAAATCTTTAAATAATAAAGAAAATGAACTTATTTGACGTTTACCCATTATATCCTATTACGCCTGTAAAAGCAATTGATTGTATTATTTACGACGAAAAAGGAACAGAATATTTAGATTTATACTCTGGACACGGAGTTATTTCAATTGGTCACACCCAACCAGATTATGTGGCTAAAGTAAAAGCACAATTGGATAATTTGAGTTTTTACTCGAATGCGATTCAAAATCCATTACAAGTAGAATTAGCAGAGAAATTAGGAAAAGCATCCGGTTTAACTGATTTTAGCTTATTCTTATGTAGTTCTGGAGCTGAAGCAAATGAAAATGCATTAAAATTAGCTTCTTTCCACAATGGAAAATCAAGAGTAATTGCTTTTGATAATTCGTTCCACGGAAGAACTTCTGCTGCTGTTGCAGTAACTGACAACAAGAAAATTGTGGCTCCGTTAAATGCGCAACAGGTGGTTACTTTCCTTCCTTTGAACCAAATTGAATTGGTAGAAGCAGAATTACAAAAAGGAGATGTTTGTGCGGTGATTATCGAACCAATTCAAGGAGTTGGTGGATTAGACCAAGGAACAACCGAATTCTTCCAAGCTTTAGAAAAAGCTTGTCACGCAAATGAAGTAGTTTTGATTATAGACGAAGTACAATCAGGATATGGAAGAAGTGGAAAATTCTTTGCTCACCAGCACCATGGAATCCATCCGGATATCGTAACTACTGCTAAAGGGATGGGGAACGGTTTCCCGATTGGAGGGGTTTTGATTTCTCCTAAATTCCAAGCGAGTTACGGATTATTAGGAACTACTTTTGGAGGAAGTCATTTGGCTTGTGCCGCAGGAATTGCAGTATTAGATGTGATGGAAGACAAAAAACTAATCGAAAACACAAACAAAGTATCAGAATATTTCTTTGAAGCGATTAAAGTAATTCCAGAAATCAAACAGGTAAAAGGAAGAGGATTAATGCTTGGAGTTGAATTTGACTTCGACGTGAGTGTCTTGAGAAAGAAAATGATTATTGAAAAACATATCTTTTCAGGAGGAGCTAACAATAAAAACTTATTGAGAATCCTTCCTCCGCTAACGATTACGACTGATGCTATCGATACATTCATCAAAGCGTTACAGGAATCTTTAGCTGAATTGAAAAACTAAAATTCGTTTGCGTGAGGGATAGCAGCGAAAATCCTTTTTTTAATTGTAGCGTAGCGGAAATAAAAAAAGATTGAAGCGAATAGCCCGACCCGAAGGGACACGCCCAAACAAAAAATATAAAAAATGAGCACATTATTATCCATAGAAAAAAGAAACGCTGTATTGACAAGAATGGCGGCTCTTTTAGAACAAGAAAGAGAAGCTTTAAAAGCCATCAATCAGCAAGATTTAGCCAATTATAATGGTGAAGATCTGGCTATGGAGAAACGTTTACTCGTTGATGACGCTAAGGTAGACGGAATGATACTTTCCGTACAACAACTAGCAAGTCAGGAAGATCCTGTTGGTCAAATTCGTTACGAATTCACTCATGACAATGGTATGAGAATCAGCAATAAAACAGCTGCTTTTGGAACTATCTTAATTATTTATGAATCACGTCCTGATGTAACTGTGGAAGCGGGTGGAATTGCCTTTAAATCAGGAAATAAAATTTTATTGAAAGGTGGTAAAGAATCTTTGCTTTCGAATCTAAAGATTGTGAGCCTTTGGCATCAGGCTTTGGAAGAAAACGGAGTAAGTACTGACTGGGTGGAATATTTGAATTATGACAGAGCACAAACTCAGGCTTTCTTAGAAAAACCATCACAAAAAGTCGATTTGATTGTACCTCGTGGTGGGGAAAAACTGATTGAATTTACCAAAAAACACGCCAGCTGTCCAGTAATTGTAAGTGGTCGTGGAAATAACTTTTTATACATCAATGCCAATGCTGATTTAGAAAAAGCTATGGCTATTATTATTAACGGAAAGATCTCAAACATATCAGTTTGCAACGCTTTAGATAAAGTATTAATTGATGTTAATTTAGCAGATTGGGAGGCTTTCGCAAATGAATTAGTGGCTAAATTAAAAAGCTATAATGTTACTATTTTAGGAGATGAAGCTGTTGCAAAAGCGACGAATGTTCCTGCTATAGAAAACGATTTGATTTGGTACGAAGAATTTTTAGATTACAAAATTGTTATTGGAACCGTAAATTCAAATAACGAAGCGATTGAAAAAATCAACAAATATTGTGGAGGACATTCGGCTTCCATTATTACCGAAGAAAAAGCCATTGCTCAGGAGTTCATGGAAAACATTGATGCTTCTTCTGTATATCACAATGCCTCTACTCGATTCACAGACGGTGGACAATTTGGTTTAGGTGGAGAGTTAGCGATTAGTACCGATAAATTACACCAACGCGGACCAATTGGTTTACAACATTTGGTAACCAATAAATGGTATATTTACGGTGAAGGACAGATTAGGTAGCAAAAGGCAGATTTCAGAATTTAGATTTTAGACAGTAGCTATTAAATAAAATAATTTGCGAATTTGCGGTAAAAAACAAATACAGCTTAGTGCTCTTTGCGAAAACTTATCGCTCTTTGCGGTTAAAAAAAACCTTCGCGGTTAAACCATGGGAAAGAAAAGAATTTTATTAAAAATAGGAAGTAATACATTAACCAAAGAAACCAATCATATTTCCAGAGGAAAGATTGAGGATATTGGTATGCAAATCGCTTCTCTAAATGATAAATATGAATTTATCATTGTGAGTTCGGGTGCAATTGCTGCAGCCAAACAGTTTGTTAAATTAGACAACAACGATAAAGATGTTTTTGTCAAACAAGCTTTGGCTTCTATTGGTCAACCCCATTTGATGCGTATCTACAATGAAAATTTTAAGGATTTAGGCTTAAACACCTCACAATGTTTACTTTCGTATTCGGATTTCGAAAAGGAACAAACCAAGAAAAACATTGTCAACACCATCAATGTATTGGTTAAAAACAATTACATTCCTATCATCAATGAAAACGACACTGTTGCTACCGATGAGATTAAATTTGGAGATAACGATAAATTAGCTGCTTTGACAGCCGTTTTATTGAAAGTTGATATTTTAATCATTGCGACTAACACCGATGGTTTTTACACTAAAGAATCCATGTTAAAAGGAATTCCTGAAACCATCACATCAGTTGATGATTTGAAAGATTTGGAAAAAGAAATTGGTGATTCTAAATCCTCACATGGAACAGGTGGAATGCAATCTAAGATTGAAGCAGCAGCTATTGCAAAAAGCGCCAATATTGAAACTTGGGTAGTAAATGGCCTTAATGACAATTTTATACTAAATGCAATTGCAAATACTATAGCATTCACAAAAATTGTATAATTTTTAAAGTAATTAATAGAATTATAAACTCGTATGAATCAGCGTTATTTGCTTAGCAAATTCGTTTAATCAGCGTTCAAAAACATATAAATATGAATTACATTTCAATTCAAAACATCGACAACTTGTCTGAGTGGGTAAAAGAAGCTCTTAAAATTAAGAAGAATCCATTAAAGCACAGGAAATTAGGAAAAAACAAAACCTTAGGAATGTTGTTTTTTAATCCTAGTTTAAGGACGCGTTTGAGCACTCAAAAAGCAGCTTTGAATTTAGGCATGAATGTGATGGTAATGAATTTTACTAATGAAGGATGGACGCTTGAATTTGAGGATGGTGCAATTATGAACCAAGGTGCTTCAGAACATATCAAAGAAGCAGCCGAAGTAATTTCTCAATATTGCGATATCATTGCAATTAGGGCTTTTGCAGGTTTAGTAGATAAAGAGAAAGACAATGCCGAAACTGTTTTGGCCGGTTTCTTAAGACATGCTACAGTGCCTATTGTAAATATGGAAGGTTGTACAGGACACCCTTTACAATCATTGGCAGATGCCATTACAATGGAAGAATATAAAACACCACATAGACCCAAAGTGGTGTTAACCTGGGCGCCACATCCTAGAGCTTTGCCACAGGCTGTTGCCAATTCATTTGTAGAAATGATGCAAAAACAAGACGCTGATTTTGTTATTACTCACCCAGAGGGATACGAATTAAATCCGGAAATTACCAAAGATTCTAAAATAGAATACGACCAAAATAAAGCCTTTGAAAATGCCGATTTCATTTATGCTAAAAACTGGAGTAACTATAATGATTACGGAAAAATTACGAATACCGACCCAAATTGGACAGTAACTGCTGAGAAAATGGCTTTAACGAACAATGCTAAATTCATGCACTGTTTACCTGTAAGACGTAATGTAATTGTAGCCGACGAAGTAATTGACAGCGAAAATTCAATTGTTATTGAACAAGCAAATAACAGAACGTATTCTGCACAATTAGTTTTGAAAAAAATATTAAAAACAATTTCTAAGTAAGTTTGTAACTCAGTACCCTAAAAGATGAAACAACAACTTTCAGTAATAAAAATAGGTGGAAACATTATCGATAATCCAACAGAATTAACACAATTCCTTTCCGATTTCTCTAAAATAGAAGGCGCTAAAGTGTTAGTTCATGGCGGTGGAAAATCAGCAACTAAAATGGCGCAAAGCGTAGGCTTAACACCAAAAATGGTTGATGGACGCCGTATTACCGATGCTCCTATGCTGGACATTGCTGTTATGATTTATGCAGGTCAAATCAATAAAAATGTGGTAGCCGAATTACAGGCTAACAACACAAATGCCATTGGTTTTACAGGTGCTGACGGAAATTTAATCCTTTCTGAAAAAAGAAATCATCCTACCATCGATTACGGATTTGTAGGTGATGTAAAAAAGATTAACACACCTTTATTGCAAAAATTAATAGGTTTGGAAATCACACCTGTTTTTTGCGCAATTACACATGATAAAAACGGTCAGCTTTTAAATACAAATGCAGATACTATTGCCAGCGAATTAGCGATTGGATTATCTGAAGTTTTTGATGTAACCCTAAATTACTGCTTTGAAAAACCAGGTGTTTTATACGATGCTGAAGACGATTCTTCTGTGATTGCTCAAATCGACACCACTTTATACGCCAAATTAAAAGAAGAAGGAGCTATCCATTCGGGAATGATTCCTAAACTGGATAATTGTTTCAACAGTTTATCTAAAGGCGTTCAGAAAATTAAAATTGGACATCACCAAATGTTGAAAAAAGCAGATGCAGCTTGTACAACCATTCAATTATAAACATAATCATTTTTAGCCTCAAATTAAATTCTGATTATCGTTAAAAATTAGAAGTAAACTTCTAAAAAACCTCCTAAGAGTAGTACTCAAACGGAAAAAAAAGAAAAAATGAAAAACATTATAACACTTACTCAAGAAGCCATTCAATTATTAAAGAATCTGATTGAAACACCTTCATTTTCAAGTGAAGAGCAACAAACAGCACTTTTAATAGAAAATTGGTTTAAACAAAACGAAATACCTTTCAAGAGAGAGAATAACAATGTTTGGGCATTCAATAAATATTTTGACGAAAATAAACCTACTATACTTTTAAACTCCCACCACGATACAGTTAAACCTAATAAATCATACACTAAAGATCCGTTCAAAGCCATTGTCGAAGACGGAAAATTATACGGTTTAGGAAGCAATGATGCAGGAGGTTGTCTGGTTTCTTTAATCGCAACTTTCACTCATTTTTACGCTATCGAAAACCTGCCATACAACATTGTGATTGTAGCTTCTGCAGAAGAAGAAAGCAGTGGAAAAAATGGATTGAACAGTGTTTTAAAACATTTACCGGAATTAGAATGTGCTATTGTTGGTGAGCCAACTTTAATGCAATTGGCTGTAGCCGAAAAAGGTTTGCTTGTTCTGGATGTAAAAGTAAATGGAACAGCGAGTCACGCAGCACACAACAATCCGGACAACCCTATTTACAACACATTACCCGTAATTGAGTGGTTCAAAAACTACCAATTCGAAAAAATATCTGAGGTTTTAGGTCCTGTAAAAATGACCGTAACCCAAATCAATGCCGGAAAACAACATAATGTAGTTCCGTCAGAATGTGAGTTAGTAGTAGACATTCGTGTAAACGATTGCTACAACAATACTGAAATTCTAGAAACCGTAAGAGCCAATGTCAATGCCGAGGTAAATCCGCGCTCAATGCACCTAAATGCCTCTTCTATCCCTGTTTCACACGGTTTAGTTAAGGCCGGAATCGCATTAGGAAGAACCACATACGGCTCTCCTACCCTTTCTGACCAATCCGTATTATACTGTAAGTCTTTGAAATTAGGACCTGGAGACAGCTTGCGTTCCCACTCGGCTGATGAATTTATTTATTTAAACGAAATTGAAGAAGGAATCGAATTGTACATCAAAATACTAGGCGATTTCTTTAATAATATATAGTACGGACAAGTCACGACTTGTCCCTTCAATAAAAAATACAATTATGAAACTTTGGGAAAAAGGAATACCAACAGATAAACAAATCGACTTATTTACGGTTGGAAACGATCGTGAATTGGATTTGATTTTGGCAAAACACGATGTAACCGGAAATATCGCTCAGGCAAAAATGCTGGCCAAAATCGGTTTAATTACCCCTCAGGAATGCGAAGATTTATTAGGCGCATTGGCTGAAATTCAGGAAGATATCAAAGCTGGAAATTTCACTATCGAAGATTCTTTTGAAGACGTACATTCAAAAGTCGAATATTTGCTAACTCAAAAAGTAGGCGATGCCGGAAAGAAAATCCACACTGCCCGTTCCAGAAATGACCAAGTTTTAGTAGATATGAACTTGTATTTAAAAGAAGAAGTACTTCAATTGAAACAACAAGTAAAAGCCCTTTTTGATTTATTAATGGCTTCTGCCGATAAATACCAAAACGTTTTATTACCAGGATATACGCATTTACAAATTGCAATGCCAAGTTCATTCGGAATGTGGTTTTCAGCTTATGCAGAAAGTTTAATTGACGATATGAGCATGCTTAATGCTGCTTTAAAAGTGGTGGATCAAAATCCTTTAGGTTCGGCTGCAGGATATGGAAGCTCCTTCCCTATTGACAGAACGTTTACTACTCAGGTAATGGGCTTCACTACATTGAAATACAACTCAGTAGCTGCACAAATGAGTCGTGGAAAATCAGAGAAAACTGTTTCTTTTGCGATGGCAAGTGTGGCGGGTACGCTATCAAAATTCGCTTATGATGTATGTTTATATATGAGTCAGAATTTTGATTTTATTGGTTTACCAGCCAATTTGACTACAGGTTCAAGCATCATGCCTCATAAAAAGAATCCGGATGTATTTGAATTAATTCGTGGAAAATGCAACAAAATTCAGGCATTACCATACGAATTGACTTTAATTACTAACAATTTACCAAGTGGCTACCACAGAGATTTACAACTTTTAAAAGAAGGTGTTTTCCCTGCTATTCAGAACTTAAAAGCTTGTTTGGATATTGCTATTTTCTCTATTCCGGATATCAAGGTAAAAGAAAACATTTTGGAAGATAAAAAATACGATTACTTGTTTACGGTAGATACTCTGAACGAAATGGTAACAGCAGGAATTCCTTTTAGAGATGCTTACAAAGAAGTAGCCTTGCAAATCGAAGCAGGAAATTACCAATCACCAAAAGCAACCAAACATACTCACGAAGGAAGTATCAACAACCTTTGTCTGAATGAGATTAAAGAAAAAATGGAGTCTGCTTATTAATAGATTCAACATAAAAAACAAAAGCCACGGAAATTGAATTCGTGGCTTCTTTGTTTCTATCTATTTACGAAATAACTTTAACCGCAAAGGTTTTAAAGATTTCGCAAAGTAACTAAAGAAAAAATCTGCGATTATCTGCTGAATCTGCGTGCTATATTTTTTCACGCAGATTCAGCAGATTTTGGCAGATTAATTATTATTTCTTCAACCTGCCTGTCGGCAGACAGGTCTGTGTTCCTTAAAATTTCATCTTAAAAAGACTAAAAAACTTAGCGAAAAACTTTTTTTACTTTGCGGTAAATATTTAAATAAGTTCCTTCAAAGTCTCCGCATCAATATCCGAATGCGAAGCATCATAAACCGATTGACCGTCCTTAATCACCAAAATTTGTGGTGACTGATGTATTACCTGAAAACGATTCGCTATTTCGTTAGAAATTTCACGGTAGTTCAATAAATCTAAAAAATAGGGCGTAACTTTATCCTGTAAAGCAAATTCGTTTTCGAATTGTTTCAGAGCCATTCTACTGATACTGCAACGTGTACTGTGCTTAAAAATGACCGCTGGTTTCTCATTCGAATTAAACATAATTTCACCCAATTGATCCAAATCCGTTAGCAATTCCCAGTTTATTTTGGATTCCTGTTGTTTTGGAGCTTCATCACTCCCAAAGATATTTTTAAAAAAACTCATATTTTGACCTGTTTTATGACTTTTTGACATTTAAAACTGATAAAAATCAGGTTTTAACCGCCGTTTTGTCTGTAAATTTGATATGGAATATAATTTGTCCAAACCTCCGCAAAGGTAATTAATAAGTTTAAACCAAATCGATAAATCAATATGAACATTAATAAATTTACAATCAAATCGCAGGAAGCCATTCAGCTTTCGCAACAATTGGCACAACGTTTCGGCCAACAACAAATAGAAAACGAGCACATTTTCAAAGCTATTTTTGAAGTAGACGAAAATGTGGCTCCTTTCATTTTGAAAAAACTGAACGTCAATGTACCGCTCTTTTTACAGGTTTTAGACAGCACTATCCAAAGCTTTCCTAAAGTTTCAGGAGGAGACATTATGCTTTCGAGAGAAGCGAATAAAACCTTGACTGAAGCCGAAATTATTGCGCAAAAAATGAACGATGAATATGTTTCTATCGAACATTTAATTTTGGCGATTTTCGCTTCAAAATCTAAGGTATCTCAAATTTTAAAAGATCAGGGAGTTACTGAAAAAGGTTTAAAAGCGGCTATCGAAGAATTGCGTAAAGGCGAAAGAGTAACTTCGGCATCTGCTGAGGAAACTTATAATTCGCTAAATAAATACGCAAAAAACCTTAACGAATTGGCTCGTAGTGGTAAACTGGATCCTGTAATCGGACGTGATGAAGAAATCCGCCGTGTGCTACAAATCCTTACTCGCCGTACCAAAAATAATCCGATGCTTGTTGGTGAGCCTGGTGTGGGTAAAACCGCTATTGCCGAAGGTTTGGCGCATCGTATTGTAGATGGCGACGTACCTGAAAATTTGAAAGAAAAAATTGTGTACTCTCTGGATATGGGAGCTTTGATTGCAGGGGCGAAATACAAAGGAGAGTTTGAAGAACGTTTAAAATCGGTGGTAAAAGAAGTAACTTCTGCAGAAGGTGATATTGTTTTATTCATCGATGAGATTCATACGCTAGTTGGTGCCGGAGGTGGTGAAGGTGCTATGGATGCGGCAAATATTCTGAAACCGGCTTTGGCTCGTGGTGAACTAAGAGCGATTGGAGCAACCACTTTGGACGAGTACCAAAAATACTTCGAAAAAGACAAAGCACTTGAAAGACGTTTCCAAAAGGTACTAATTGACGAACCGGATACAGAAAGTGCCATTTCAATTTTGCGTGGTATCAAAGAAAAATACGAAACACACCATCAAGTACAAATTAAAGACGAGGCGATTATTGCAGCTGTAGAATTGTCACAACGCTACATAACCAACCGTTTTTTACCAGATAAAGCGATCGATTTAATGGACGAGGCAGCTTCTAAAATCCGTATGGAAATCAACTCAAAACCAGAGGAATTAGACGTGTTAGATAGAAAAGTGATGCAGCTTGAAATTGAGATTGAAGCGATCAAACGTGAAAATGATGAAAGCAAACTTAAAATTTTAGGATTGGAATTGGCCAACCTAAAAGAAGACCGCAATAAGATTTTTGCCAAATGGAAATCGGAGAAAGATATCGTAGAAAACATTCAGGCAGTTAAAAAAGAAATTGAAGATTTTAAACACGAAGCCGAACGTGCCGAACGTGAAGGTGACTACGGAAAAGTAGCCGAAATTCGTTATGGAAAAATCAAAGAAGCCCAACAAGAATTGGAAAACCTTAGCAAAGAATTACAGGAAAACCAATCAGGCGGAAGCTCATTGATTAAAGAAGAAGTAACCCGTGAGGACATTGCCGAAGTAGTAGCCAAATGGACCGGAATTCCAGTAGTGAAAATGCTGCAAGGCGAAAGGGAAAAACTGTTGCATCTGGAAGAAGAATTACACCGCAGAGTGGTTGGTCAGGAAGAAGCCATCGAAGCCGTAAGTGATGCCGTACGCCGTAGCCGTGCCGGATTACAGGATATGAAAAAACCGGTGGGTACCTTCTTATTCTTAGGAACAACCGGTGTGGGTAAAACCGAATTGGCAAAAGCCTTGGCTGAGTATTTATTTGACGACGAAAATGCCATGACCCGTATCGATATGAGTGAGTATCAGGAACGTCATGCAGTAAGCCGTTTAGTAGGTGCACCTCCGGGATATGTAGGTTATGACGAAGGTGGACAGTTAACCGAAGCGGTACGTAGAAAACCCTATTCTGTTATTCTTTTGGATGAGATTGAAAAAGCCCATCCGGATACCTTCAATATCTTGTTACAGGTATTGGATGAAGGACGTTTGACAGACAACAAAGGACGTTTGGCCGACTTTAAAAACTCTATTATCATCATGACTTCTAATATGGGAAGCCAGATTATTCAGGAGAAATTTGAAAACTTAAAAGGTGGCATCGAAGCCGCTACGGAAGCTGCCAAAGCGGAAGTGTTAGGCTTGTTGAAACAAACCGTTCGTCCAGAGTTCATCAACCGTATTGACGAAATTGTGATGTTTACACCGTTGACCAATGCTAACATTGCTCAAATTGTAGGCTTACAATTGAAAAGCGTTACTAAAATGCTCGCACAACAAGGCATTACTATGGACGCCACTCCAGAGGCAATTACTTACTTGTCAGAAAAAGGATTTGATCCGCAATTTGGTGCCCGTCCGGTAAAACGTGTGATTCAAAGAGAGGTTTTGAACCAATTGTCTAAAGAAATTCTAGCCGGTAAAATCACTACCGACAGTATCATTCTTTTGGATTCCTTCGACGGTCAATTGGTTTTCAGAAACCAAAGCGAAACAGCCGCTGTCTAAGTCATTGCGAGTTCCGATGGCTATCGGAACGCGGCACCCGAGTGCAACGAATTGAGCTTTAGCTAATCTCACTATTAAAAGTCAGTTGCTAAAAACTTGGTGAGATTGCCGCGCTATCGCTCGCAATGACTCATAAATATCAAAATCCTAAAACACCAGTCCTAACCGATTGGTGTTTTTTTTTATTTAAGAGCATAACGAAAGTTTTCCATAAGCCACTCCCCTCCTGCTCTCGCTTTTATCTCTACGAGGATATCAGCTCGATCAGGGCTATTGAGAACGAATTATTTCCAAAATATATTTTGTAAGAATATTTTAATATATTTGAGTTTAAATAAGAATAAACATTTTTTTGATAAAATAAAATATATAATTGAAACATAACAAAAATAAACGAAGTAAAGTAACATTTTCAAAACTAACTTTTCATAAGCTTAATTGGTTGGAATATTTAACAATTGGAATAGGTCTATGGTTTTTGTTTTACCCAAAACCATACGACATCCTTTTTACAATTTTACTCTGCATTCCTGTTTTGGGTCTTTTTCTTAACGGTTTAACAGGTAGACCAAGTGTAGCAAGTCTTGTCGAAATATCGAAAGATGATGATGGAAGTGACAAATATGATGTAGCTGATTTTATTGATTTTGCAGCTTGGATACTTTTAATTAGGGTATTAATGGATTATGAATTTGAAAATTTTTTTAGCATCATAATTGCAGGAACAATATCTTTTTTATTCATGTTGCTAATCCTTTTTATAACACATAAACTAATTGAAGAAACAACCAAAAGTAAAATATGGATTTATTTATCATTAATTTCTAATGTTTTTATATATAGTTATGCAGGTACTTATGGTGCAAATTGTGTATACGACTATTCTGAACCAACAGTTTATAATGCAAAAGTGGTTAACAAATCAATTTCTAAAGGGAGAAGATCTACAACTTATTATATAAAAGTGACACCTTGGGGAAATCATTACGAGATAGAAGAAATTTCAGTTCCAAAAAGTCAATATAATGAAATTGATATTGGTCAAACAATAAAAATTGACTTAAAAAAAGGGCTATTTAATATTCCATGGTATTACATAGAATAAAAAAATAATGAATACTTTAAATAATCAAAAAAATGTCAAATGAAAAAATATTTATACCTAACACTATTCCTGTTTTTCCAGTTAGGAATCGCACAAAATTATCAAACAGAGTTTAAAAAATTTTTACAAGATAATGACACAATTAACCAACTAAAAGTATTGACTAAATGGGAAAAGGCAGAACCCAATAATGCCGAACTTTTCACAAGCTATTTTAACTACTATATCAAAAAATCAAAAAAAGAAACCATAAGCCTAACTACTAAACAACCACAAGGAGAATCATATACACTAATAGATAGTTTAAATAATACAGCGGGATATCTGGGAAGCCAAGTATATTATGTTCCTAAAGAATATCAGGAAGGATTTAATAAAATTGACAAAGGGATTTCTTTATATCCAAACAGATTGGATATGAGATTCGGTAAAATTTATGTCTTGGGAATGATTGAAAACTGGGATTATTTCACTTCTGAAATCATTAAAGCAATTGACTATTCATCTAAAAATAATAATGAATGGACTTGGACAAATAACATTAAAAAAGAAAATGGAAAAGACTTTTTCCTTTCTTCCCTTCAAGATTATCAGGTTCAACTTTATAATACACAAAATGATAATTTACTTGTAAATATGAGAAATATTGCTAATGAAGTTCTAAAATTTTATCCAAATCATATTGAAAGCCTTTCTAATCTTTCAATTACATATTTATTAACTGGAGAATATGATAAAGGAATTGAAGCCTTACTAAAAGCAGAAAAAATTAATCCAAAAGATTTTATTGTACTTTCAAATATAGCTCAAGGTTACAAATTGAAAGGAGATAAAAATAAAGCAATTGAATATTACCAAAAAACTATTGAATTTGGAGATAAACAAGCAATAGAATATTCTAAACAACAAATTAAAATATTAAATCAATAAATAATATTTTAAAAACTAAAAAAAAACGATAGCAGAATTGCAATCCGTGCCCGCAACAGTGAGCAAATAAGCCTGCTTACTGAGATGCTTCCTTCGTCAGCATGACAAGATTGTAGCTAATCATAAATTCTCAAAAGTTAGTCAAGTCAAAAAAACTTTTAAATTTATAATTCTAAAACCCACAGCCATGCTCACCGCCATCAATCCTAAATTACCCATGAGAGATAAAAATGCCACAAAGGCATTTTATATCGAACTTTTAGGCTTTACTGAAATCGCGGACTATGGCGATTATTTGTTAGTCCAAAAGGACAACATTGAAATTAATTTTTTTGAATTCAAGACATTAAATCCGAAAGAAAATTATGGTCAGGTGTATATTCGAACCAATACTATTGAAAGTTTGTACCAATCTTTTATAGACAAAAAAGTCCCTATTCATCCTAACGGTTCATTACAAACCAAACCTTGGGGACAAAAGGAGTTTGCCCTACTCGATCCGGATAATAATTTATTGACTTTTGGAGAAAGACTGTAAGTAAAATTTTAGATACTTAACCAAATAGCATCTCGAAGAAATAACTTAAATTTGCAGGAAAACAAAGAGAAAATCATGAATATTTTAGAATTAATTCAAAAAAGATATACTGCCAAACATTACCAGTCAGACAAAGCGATTCCACAAGATAAAATAGAAGAATTAAAAGAAATTTTACGTCTTACACCTTCTTCAATTAATATCCAGCCTTGGAAATTTACTTTTGTACAAAATCCGGAAATGAAATCGAAATTGGCTTCGGTTTCCATGCACAATACGGAGAAAATCAATCAGGCACATTTACTGGTAGTTTTTAGCGTAGCCGACGATTTGGATGCATTCCAAAAAATTGTAGATGAAGAATTACCAGCTGCCAGAAGAGATTGGTATAACCAAATAAAAGCCAATACACCAGAAGCCGATTTAAAAACTTGGTTAGCCAAACAAGTGTATATTGCCTTAGGAGTTGGATTAACCGCCAGTATTGCGCTAGGATTAGATTCTACCGCTATGGAAGGTATCGAATCCGATAAATACAGAGACATACTGGACATGAAAGTATATAAACCGCTTTTTGCTATGGCCGTGGGTTACGGAGCTGAAGATGATTTTAATCGTATTGAAGTCACTCCAAAATCAAGAAGAGCTTTAGAAAGTGTAATTGAATCCATTTAATCCAAACAATGTCAAAACGAGACGAATTAGAACAATTTCCTTTATATCAAAAAGCAGAACAAATCTACCAAATAACAAGAGGATTGGTCGAAATTGTTCCCGCTGATAATGAATTCCTTCAACAAACAACCGTACGTTTTATGATGGAAAATGCAATGTTAATTCCTGCGAAAATTGCTGGTGCACATTCAGTAGAATTATATGATTTAAAAATGGAAAACGCAACCTTAATTCGCAAGGCTGCCAGAGAACTTTATGTATATGCAGGAAGTTTAGCGCACGAAGAAGCTATTGAAAATCAGGACTACATAGAACTATTAAGAAACGAAATTGAGGAATTTCGCTTGTTATTTATTGATTGGGTCGAAAATTTTGATGTTTGGTATTACATCAAAGATAATTGGGGACTTTTTAACCCTCCAGGTATCAGCGCACACGATAAAGACCCTGATGATGATATTCCTTTTAATCCGGATGATTTTTTTGATTCTGAAAATGATTAAATTTCTTAAATTAAAACTTATAATAAACAGTATTTTTACAATCTTTAACTGTCAATTTAGTTGACAAAATAATTTTAAAACATAATTAAATGGCATCAGGTTTTTTCGCTTTATTAGATGATATAGCAACATTAATGGACGACGTAGCAGTAATGAGCAAAGTCGCTGCAAAAAAAACAGCAGGAATATTAGGAGATGATTTGGCTGTAAATGCCGAAAAAGCATCGGGATTTGCTTCTTCAAGAGAGCTTCCTGTTTTATGGGCTATTACCAAAGGTTCGCTATTGAATAAAATTATCATTTTACCGATTGCATTTTTATTGAGTGCTTTTTCTCCTTTAGCGATAATCATTATTTTAGTTTTAGGAGGATTGTATTTGGCTTATGAAGGAGCCGAAAAAATTTACGAATTCTTTTTCCCTCATCATCACGACAAAATTGAAATCACTGATGAAACTTTTACCGAGGAAGAAATATTGGCTCTTGAAAAAACCAAAATAAAATCAGCCATTGTTACCGATTTTATTTTGTCTGTCGAGATTGTTATTATTGCCTTGGGAACGGTTATTGAACAAGATTTAATGTCACAAATTGCAGTTGTTTCAATTATCGCCTTATTAGCCACTGTGGGAGTTTATGGTATCGTAGCCTTAATTGTTCGCATGGATGAATTGGGATTAAAATTGATTGCAATGAGTACTAAAGAAAAGAGTTTTACAAAATATTTCGGAAACATACTTGTGCTTGCATTACCTAAAGTTATCAAAGCTTTAAGTGTAATTGGTACGATTGCATTAATTATGGTTGCTGGAGGAATTTTTGCTCATAATATTGAATTTTTACACCATTTTGCACCGCAATTTCCTGATATACTGAAAGAATTTGCTTTTGGTCTTATTTTTGGTTTTCTTACTTTAGGAATAGTAACACTAATCAAAAAAGTGATAAAAAAATAAAGAATACTAGTAATCAATTAACTTATTTTTTATTCCCATTTTTAATTTTCGTAACTTAGCGTAATCCCTTCAAAATCTTTTCATTTTCAATACCTTAACCTTCAAATGGAGACCAGAAACCATCTCAAAAACGGGGCGTATCTGAAAAGCCAAAAGAGTAAGTTAATTTAAAATTCAACATTATGCCTAAGTACGTTATTGAAAGAGAAATTCCTGATGCAGGAAAATTAACTTCTGAACAATTAAAAGGAATTTCACAAGCCTCTTGCGGGGTTTTGAGTAAATTAGGTTCCGAAATCCAATGGGTTCACAGTTATGTTACTGATAACAAAATCTATTGTATTTACAACGCTCCTAACGAGGAATTAATCGTTGAACATGCTAAACAAGGCGGATTTCCTGCTAATTCAATCGCTAAAATTTCAGCAATCATTGACCCTGTAACCGCTGAATGATAAGATAAAAAAGGCTGTTTCATGATTTTCCAGAAACAGCCTTTTCTTATTCTATTTTTATCTTCCCGTATAATTGGGACAACCAAAACATTTTTTATCCAAATTAAATTGATACGTCAGCGACAACTCATAGACTCCTCCTGTTTTTCCAATTTTAGTTGTATTCATATCGTACGAAAGTCCTAATCGTAAATGGTCGTATTGCAATCCCGTAAATAGATTCACAGAAGTTAGCAAATGACTATCGATACCGTTTTTAGCAGGATTAGTTACTGCAGTTGCACCAAAAAACATTTTCTCAAACAATATTGAAGCGCCTAAATCCAATCGATTATAACGTCCTTGTTGCATATAATTTGCCGTAGCAAACATTTTGGTTGCATACGGAAAAAATTGCACATCAATATAGTCGGCTAAAAGAAACTCATATCCTGTACTCAAAGAAAAAAAGGTATTCAAAGGCAAATTACCATCTTTATTAAAAGCAATATTAGGTTTATTGAGATGTTTCATTGATAGACCAATCCATAAATCTTCGGTATTAAAAACCATAGCTGCTCCAATATCAAAAAATCCTACTTTGTCATTTTGTAGTGCAGGATCTATCGAAGAGGCATTGTTTAACCCTGTTCGAATATTAATTTGATCTTCCAATAATAAATTTTGAAAAGCAAATGACTTATAACCAAATCCTACTTCAATGGCGGGTCTAAAATCCCATTCGTCACTCACCCGAACTCGGTAAGCATAGTTTGCATTCAATTGCGAAAAGTTATAATTTGTTGCGCTTTCTCTTTGGTTTAAAAAACTCACACCTAAACCAGAATTCATTTCTTCACTCCAAGTATTCAAAAACGCATAATCGGTTTTTATTTTCAAATTCAAATCGGGCCATTGTTCTCTATGAATAATTCCCAAATAAGTTGTCTCCATGTAACCTGTAAAACCTGGATTTAAGGATTCAGGAACTAAAAAATACTGCGAAAAAATAGGATCTTGTGCCTGAACATTCGAATAAAAGAAACACAATATCAGTAAGCTAATCAATTTAATTTTCATTTGTACGAACGTTCTTTTATTTGATTAATGTTAAGGCTCCTTCTTGAGCTATGGTATGATTGTAAAACGTTTTTCCAATCATTTTAAAGTAATAATTACCATTTTCAGCATCCAAATCTTTTACTTTACCATCCCATCCTTTGATTGTCTCAGCTGTTTCAGTATATATTAAACTTCCCCAAGTATCATAGATATGTAAAGTAACTTCGACAAGTCCCAAGAATACAGGCGCAAAAGTATCATTGATTTTGTCATTATTAGGAGTAAAAGCTGTTGGTACTTCTACCGTATATCCCTTTTCAATTTTTATAGTAGAAGTAAATACATATTGACATCCAAAAGGATAAGTAACCGTTTGTTTTACAGTATATGTACCTACTCTAGTATAAACATGAGAAGGATTTTCTTCATCAGAAAAACTACCATCTCCAAAATCCCAAGCTATTTTAGTAAAATCGCCTGTTGCTAGATTCGTAAACAAAATAGGGTCAAAAATCGAATACAAATTGTACACATCATGTCCGTAGGAATCATACGAAAAATTAGCAATACCTAAAACAGGTGTATTCACAGTGATAGGAAATTCGGCTTCACAGCCAAAACTATCTTTTACTGTAAAAACGACTAATCCGTTATTATTCGTATTCATGTATTGATTTTTGTCACCGCTAACCACTCCATCTGACCAGCTAAAAGTATAAGGCGGTACACCTCCTTTTACATGACCAACAAAGGTTTGTTTCACAAATTTAGTTTCGCAATTATAATCCGTTATAGTTTCAACGGTAGGAACCAGTTGCCCAAAACGGCTAATTTCCCAAGAATCAGTTTCTTTACAGCCATTTACATCAGTTACCAAAACCGTATAATTACCGGGCGTTAAATTCTCTAAATCTTCTGTAGTGGCGCCATTAGACCATTTGTACGTATACGGAGCAGTTCCTCCTGTAACGACCAAATTTATTTTTCCTGTATTAGCATTATCACAACTTAACGAATTCGAAACATCTGCATTTATTTTCAGTTTTGAAGGCTCATTAATGATAAATGGTTCATTAATTACACAACCTTTTTTATCTGTAATTGTCACTGAATATCGACCTGGACCAAGATTATTTCGCTCTGTACCTGCAGTCGAACCATCACTCCAAACTAAGGTTATTGGAGCAACACCCCCGACCAAATTCAATCGAATGTGACCATTTTTTTCACCAAAACAGCTCACATCCTTAACATCAGGATTAATGGAGAATTCGGGAACATTATCAATAACAATTGGAAAAACTTTAGGACATCCTAATGCATCTTCGATCGTAATAGTGTAAGTTCCTGCGGATAAATTTTCCTGCTTTCTACCTGTACCAAGATTACTCCATTTAATAATATAAGGCTCTCCTGTGGCAAAAGGCACACCTCCTGTTATATCGGTAATCGTAATAGAAGCATTAGCATCATTATAGCAAGAGATTTCAGTCTTGGTTGCACTTAATTTAATTTCAGGATTTTGCTCCAAAACAACATTTAAATCAGCTGTACATCCTGAATTATCTGTAACTCGCAATCGATAATTTCCAGCATATAAATTACGAGGATTTTTAACGGTACTTGAATAACCATTTGGACCTATCCAGAAATAACTATAATTAGCATTACCACCTACTATGGATGTAGGGCGTCCGCCAATAACATCAACATTAATTTCCCCCGTGTTGTAGCCATAACAGAGTATATCCGTTTGACTGCCCAATGTAACTTCTAATAGCGGAGGATTGACAATAGTGTAAGTATCTTCTAGAACATTACAATTATTCGCTTCGGTAATTTTAACCTTATATACACCTGCTGCCAGATTTCTAAGATTATTTGTACCTGTAAATGGATTTCCGTCTTTTGTCCACACATAAGTATAAGGTGCAGTACCTCCGCCTACATTTAAGCTAATCTGACCATCATTGCGGTCATGACAACTAATATCTCTTGAAGAACCGCTAAAACTAAATTGATTAGGTTGTCCAACAGTGAAATTTTGCGAAAAAGGACAATTACCATTATCCGTAATATTTAAAGTATAAGTTCCTGCAACCAAATTAGAAATATCCTCGTTTGTACTTCTAAATCCATTAGGTCCGGTCCATGAAAATTGATAGGGAGCACCAGTTGTAAATGGAATTCCTCCTCTTACTGTTATGTTTATGGCTCCATCATTACCTTCAAAACAGCTACTATTCTTGATAACAGGATTAGCATTGATTAATGGATCGACATTAACAGTTACAGTAAAATTAGGTCCTGGACAACTTCCTGCTGTTGGAGAAACCGTATAAGTAACGGTAGCTGGATTAGCTGTATTATTAGTGAGCGTTTGGCTGATCGAATTCGTTCCAGAAGATTGAGAAAAAGCCCCACTAACGGCTCCAGCGGGAGAAACAACGGGTGTTGACCAAGTATAAGTAGTTCCAGACGGCACATTATCTCCTCCTCCAGTTCTAGGCGTTATCGTAAAACTACTACCACTACAAATTCTAGCTGTTTTAGCTGAAATTATAGGCGATAAAACTGTATTTACAGAAAAAGTTTGCGACCTCGTAACTGTTCCGCAACTGGTTATTACACTAAAAGTAGCTGTGTAATTTCCACTGGTTGTATAATTAATAGGTCCTGGATTCAAAGAAGTGGATGATGACGGGCTTCCTCCAGGAAAACTCCACGAATATGAAAGATCAGAACTTGGACCGCAATATTCAACTATTTTTCCAATCGGATTTATAGTTGCCGAATTACAGAAATTAGAAATAGGATCTAAGGAAATAGTTGGCGGTTTCTTTACCTCAATAATTTTTGAAATAGAATTTCTTATACCACAGGAATTCTCTGTTATCAATCTAAGCGTATAATTTCCAGGAAGTGAAAAATTAATTACAGGATTTTTAGAATTAGAACCCGTTCCAGCTGTAAAAAACCAACTCCCATTTATATTTTTACAATAAGGATCATAATAAGAGATTATAGACCATTCATAAAGTTGAGGGCCGCATGCATCTCTGGTATCAGTTGTATTAGTTATTGATGTATTTGAATTTACACAAGCATTACCAAAAGTAAAATTAGGTAACAAAACAGGTTCTACACAGATGGTTCTACTATACCGAACTCCTACTCCACAAGGTGTCACTGCATCCAGAGTTATGGTATAATTCCCTGGGGACGAATAAGCATGACTAGGACTCACCGCATTTGATTTAGGTGTGCCATCTCCAAAGTCCCATGTATAGACGCCTTCAGTACTACAATTATTGGTAAATCCTGCAGCGGTATTATTGGAAAAAAACACCGAAGAATTAACACATGCTATGCTTGGAGAACTAAAACGTACCGTTGGTTTGTCCAATACAATAATAGGTCCAACAGACGAATTGGTATTGTTACATGAATTGGTTATCGTCAAAGTTACCATACTCCCACTTGGACAATTCGCACTAGTATAGCTATGTGGAATAGGAAAATTTTGTGAAGCGACAGGATTTGAAGCGTTATAATATGGTGAACTTTCTAACTCAGCCTGAGTGTAGGTTCTTGAAGAACCATCACCATAATTAACCAAATAACTGGTATCTGATGTATTCAAAGCCCAGGAGCTAATAGCAAAATTAATAGGGGTACCTGGTGCACAAAAATTGGTCGTATTTCCTGGAGTAAACAAAGCACCCGCAGGATTGTTTGAATTTTTAACAATGTATGAAATACTATTATTGCATCCCGAACTTCCAATAGCGGTTATGACCATATTATAAGATCCTAAGCGTTGATAGGTATGCGCCTTAGGAAACCTAACATTGGTTTCTTTATTGCCATCCCCCCAATCAATGTTATAGGAACTGACACAGGAAGAAGAAGGGGAAGAATTGCCAACATTAATTGTATAAGTGGGACTAGTATTATTATCACCACAACGTTCAAAGACAGAGGTCGAACCAGCATTTAAATTCACAAATTTCAAATCGGGTTTTTGTTGCACGCTTACCGTTTTAGTAACAGGACTACTACTCAACCCATTTCTATCCTTAACTGTCAATTTCACACTGAAATCCTTATTACCACATCCTAAAGCAGTAAAAATATGCGTTGGATTGCTTTCATTCGAAGTTGTTCCATCCCCAAAATCCCATTCGTAAGTAAAAGGTGCGTCACCACTAACTATCGGAGTAAAGGTAATGGGTGTTCCAGAACAACTGTTAGGATTATCAATGGTAAAATTGACACTTGGAGCTACAAATTCAACTTTGGATTCAATATTGGAAACTTTTGCAAAAATAACATCACCATCGAAAAGAATGAATAAGGCAAAAATATAAACCGAAATCCGGAGGATTTTAAACATAAATCAGAATCTATAAATTTCTGACAAAAATATAAATATATTATCGAATGAACTAATAAAATGTAAGATTAACACGTGTAATCTAATGATTTTAGAGTTAAATATAGTATCGGTTAAAAAAATCATCTCCACATTTATAAATTCCACTATTCCTACTCTTCATAAAAATAACTATTTTTGCAATCTAAAATTTTTATCGATGCCAAATAAAAAATACAAAATAGCGGTTATTCAATTGAATTTGAATGATGTTGCCGAAAATAATCTTAAAAAATGTATCGCTTGGGTACGAGATGCTGCTGCAAAAGGTGCAGAAGTAATTTCGCTTCCTGAATTATATAGTAGTCATTATTTCTGTCAAAGTGAAGATGTAGATAATTTTGCTTTGGCCGAACCTTTATACAGCACTTCCTTTATTGCTTTTAGCGAATTGGCTAAAGAATTAGGAGTGGTAATTATTGTTCCTTTCTTCGAAAAAAGAATGGCAGGAATTTACCATAACTCTGCTTACATCATTGATACAGATGGAACTGAGGCAGGTTTGTACCGCAAAATGCACATTCCAGACGATCCTGCATTCTATGAAAAATTCTATTTCACACCTGGTGATTTGGGTTTCAAAAACAATCCAACTAAAAAAGGAAATATTGGAACTTTGATTTGTTGGGACCAATGGTATCCAGAAGGAGCGCGTATTACCGCTTTGAAAGGTGCTGAGGTTTTATTTTACCCAACAGCAATTGGATGGCATCCAGCAGAAAAAGAGCAATACGGAGCTAACCAATACGGAGCTTGGATGAACGTAATGAAAGGGCACGCTGTAGCTAACGGAGTGTATGTGGCGGCAGCTAACCGAATTGGTTTAGAAAAATATTTACCAGATACAGCCGGAATCGAATTCTGGGGAGCTTCCTTCATTTGTGGTCCACAAGGAGAGATTTTAGCACAGGCTTCACACGACCAAGAAGAAATCCTAATTGCTGAGGTTGATTTAGACCTACAAGAAAATGTTCGTCAAAACTGGCCTTTCTTCAGAGATAGAAGAATTGATGCTTTTGGAGATATCACTAAAAGAGCGATTGACTAATCCTTCTTTTTATAAATACAAAATGGACTAAGGCAACTTGCTTTAGTCCATTTTTTTTTACCTTATATTTCACCACAAACCTGTCTCGCCGGCAGGCGGGTTACACAAATTAGCACAAATTTCTTTTTCCTAATCTTTGTGGGCTTTGCGAAACCTTAAAAAACTTTGCGGTTTACAAAAAAAAACTGCAAAATCTGCGTGCTATTTTTTTTACGCAGATTCAGCAGATTTACGCAGATTTCTCTTTAATCCCTTTGCAGTTAATTTTCTTCACCACAAATTATAACAAATTTTACAGCTTAAAACTTTGAGCTCTTTGTGTAAAACTTTGCATTCTTTGCGGTTACAAACTACAACAAATCAGGTTGGAAGAATTTAACTACTCCATCCCCTTCACTACTTACCACTAATAAACTTCTTTGATTAGGGCTTTTAGAGGCAGGGACAAAAAGTAAACCTTCAGGAGCATCACCTGTTTTGATACTTTGTAAATATTGTGGAGCAGAAGGATTGGTAATATCATAAACAATCACTGTATCTGTTCTTTCTAAACCTACGAATAAAATGTTTTTAGTACCCATTTTAGCCACCACTACCGCTTCAGGTTCAGAACCTTTATCATCACTACGAGCATCATCATAAGTTCCAAAATCATTCGAACGCTTGTCTAAATCGTTTTTGCTATCGTAAACTAAACTTCCTGTGTTTCCGTTCCAAATCGTAAATGAACGTCCACCAAAACTGATTAATTCGTCCAAATCGCCATCGTTATCCGTATCACCTTCAGTTGAAATCAAGTTCAAACGTCCCATAGAAGCATCTGCTTTTAAAGTAGCTGCATTGGGGAAAATTGTAGCATCTAAATTTAATGTTTTTAATCTTGCTACATCAGCATAAGTTCCGTATTCTCTAGCATCACCTTCGTTAGCCGTTACAAAATAAGGCGTTCCGTTTACTGTATAATTGGCAATTGCATCTGGCATATACATACCTTTTACTTTCCAAGGATTAAAAGCAATAGCCCCATCTTTGTCACTTACATCAATCGCATTATCAGCAGTATTGAAATCTTTGTATCCCAATCCAAAAAGCGAAGTGATTTTTTTAGAAGCCAAATCTACTTTAGCCACTCCATTGTTTTCCTGCAAGGAAACCCAAGCCGTTTTAGAATCAGCGTCGATTGTGATGTATTCTGGTTCAATATCAGCAGCAAAACTCGTAGCCGTTTTTGAAACTCTAAATCCTTGCGTTCTTAATGTAGCCACTTGACTCGCAAAACCTGCAAAATTCAAAGTAGTAACTGCATAATCTTTGTTTACTTCGATAATCGAAACTGAACCCTCAGGATCTACCGTATAATCAGTGTTTGGTTCTCCTTCGTTGGCCGTCATAATGTATTTTCCATCTGGAGAAAAAGTAACCATATCTGGCAAAGCACCAACCGTAATATTTTTAATTACATTCAAATCAGAAGTATTAAAAACAACTACTTTACCATTATTTTGTTTGTTACTAACCGATTCCATAGCAACAGCCAATTTACCTCCATAAACCGCCACACTATTCGAAGCACCATCGTAAGGAGTCAAATTGATAGAAGCAATTTTTACCGGACTCATCGGATTTGATAAATCAATTACATCAATTTGATTCGTAGTACTGTTATTTACCGTAAAAAGTCTTTTAGTAGTTTCGTCATAGGCACTAATTTCAGCAGCTCCTGCACCACCAATAGTGATTGTTCCTACTTCTTTAAAACTGGCTACGTCTTCATTTACTTCAAATTCTTCGTTGTCTTTTACTTTATCATTCTCACAGCTGCAAAAAACAAACAAGGCTGCAACTAATGAAATTCCAAAATTTTTCATGTTTTATTATTTTTGATAGTTTGCCACAAAAGTAGAAGCAACATGAAAGCTTAGGATTAAGCCTATATTATTTAATAATTAACAAGAATAGATGTCGTGTTAGAAAATCGTTTCGAAAATCTTTGAAATGTTAATTTATCAAAAATCACATTTTTAAAAAACACCACTTCCCTAGCCCAGACCCAAGTGAAAAGCGTATGCAGGGAGAGCCTTGCTTTTTTCTTGTGCTGGCAGAGCGACTGCAAGAAGCTCCTGCCAGCGCTTAGAAAAAGAAGGAAATCCCAAATACCTTGTAACAGAGGGCTGGAAATAGCTCCTTGAAATACGAATCTCATTTTGCTTAATTCCTTTAGCTCATTAATGGTGAAAAATGAAATGATCTAATGTTGCACTTTTGTTCGGCTCGGTTTTTATAATCCTCCTGAATGCTTATATTTGCGGTCTTAAAATAATACGCCTTTTTTATGACAACTACTAACAGACGTTTTCCTGCTGAATGGGAAAAACAAGAGGGAATTTTACTTTGTTTTCCGCACAACGGAAACGATTGGCCAGGGAAATACGAAGCGATTCAATGGGCTTTTGTGGAGTTTATTAAAAAAGTGGCTACTTACGAAAAGGTCTTCTTAGTTGTTATTGACGAAAAACTTCAGGCTAAGGTTACCGATATGCTGGACAGAGCACGTGTCAATTTGGATCAGGTGCAATTTATTCTTCAAAAAACGAATCGTAGCTGGATGCGTGATTCGGGACCTATTGTGGTGTACAAAGACGGCAAAAGAGAGGCTTTGAATTTTAACTTTAACGGTTGGGCGAAATACAAAAATTACCAACTGGACAAACACGTTCCTGCTAAGGTGGCGGATGCTTTGCAAATGCCTTTGACACAGGTAACTTATAAAGGAAAACCCGTAATTGTAGAAGGTGGTGCGATTGATGTAAACGGTCGTGGTACGTTATTAACTTCGGAGGAATGCCTGATGCACCCTAGTATCCAGGTGCGTAATGCCGGATTTACCAAAGAGGATTACGAAGCGGTTTTTAAAGAATATCTTGGTGTTACCAATGTGATTTGGCTTGGTGATGGTGTGGAAGGTGATGACACGCACGGACATATTGATGATTTAGCTCGTTTTGTCAACGAAGATACGATTGTAACTATCGTTGAAACAGACCCTAATGATTCAAATTACAAGCCTTTGCAAGACAACTTAAAACGTTTGCAAAACGCTAAACTAGAAAACGGACAATCGCCTGTAATTGTTACACTTCCGATGCCAAAAAGATTGGATTTTGAAGATTTACGTTTACCAGCGAGTTATGCTAACTTCTTGATTTTGAATAATTGTGTATTGGTTCCCACATTTAACGATGTGAACGACAGAAAAGCATTGAACATCTTGGCGGAATGTTTCCCAGACAGAGAAGTTATCGGTATTAGCGCAATTGATTTAATCTGGGGATTTGGGACTTTACACTGCTTGAGTCAGCAAATCCCAGAATAAGGTTTAATTATTTCCTACCGCAAAGAAAATAAGTTCCCGCAAAGCTTCGCAAAGTTTCAAAAAAAAAACCTGCGAGGCTTTGTTGTTTTTAAATCTGTATAAAAAGTTTTGGCACGCAGATTTTACGGATTTTAGCAGATTTATTTCTAGTTTTCATTAATGAAAATAACTCATCTAAACTTTTTATTCTCTTTTTAAAAACTCAAAAACTTATATGACTTATATGTTTTAAAAATAATTGGTCACAAACCTGCTTCGCTGGTAGACGGGTTACACAAATTATCACAGATTATTTTCTTTGAAAACTTTGCGATGAACTTTCAAATCTTTGCGGTTAAATATTTTAATCACAAATTATCACAAATTTTCTTTGCGAGCTTAGCGATTTCTTTGTGTCCTTTGCGGTTAAATTAAAGTTCGATACAGCATTGCACACAAAATTCCTAAACCGAAACTCAATAAAGTTCCTATCAGTATGTATTCGGTTAATCGGACGTCTTTAGATTCTTTTAAATCTCCGAATCTAAAAATAGATTTGGCTGCCATTAAAAAACCAATTCCTTCCCAGAAATTTATCACCACAAAAAAGAAAATGAATAATCTTTCTAAAATCCCAATGTATTTTCCGGCATTGTTTGTATTAGCCGTGTCTGGCTTTGTGATTTGAGCACTCCATTTGGATAACAATACTTTCAACACAATAGCACTTACATAGGTTACCAAAACCAAAGAAGTAATTAAGGCTAAACTCTGTTTGGAATACAATAAATCAAGAGGAATTGTGTACGGGAAATAGCAATACACCACTATGGCAATAATTAACAGATGCAATAATTGATCGGCAAAAAACCACAGCTTAGCCGTTTTCTTTTTTTCAAAATAGATTTTGGCACAATCAATCCCGATATGACTTAACACAATTACCAGGATTCCTAAAAAATAATCACTTTTAAACTGGGTAGTAATTAACAGCAATAGCAAATGCAGCAAACCATGATAGTACAGATACTGCGATTTAATTTTCTTTTTTTTCTTGTCTTTAACCCAAGCTGTTGGCTGTAATAAAAAATCCCCAAGCAAATGCGCCAAAATGAAACTTAAAAATAATGCTGTCATTGTTTTTGTATTTGTTGTTTATAAAAAGCAATCATGTTTTTCAGCTCTTCATAACCCGCTCTTTTAAGCGACGCACTGATAGAACTTTGACTTTTTCTATTCAAGGACTGTGCTAATTGACTTTGATTAAATTCTGGATTTTCAAGCGCTTTTTTCAAAATTTCTGCCGATGTACTCGACCAGTTATCTGCCACCATCAACACAAAAGAAAATAAAAGATTAAAACTACTATTAAATGCTGCCCAAGGCGTTTTAATACCTAATGTTTGTTTTTTCAACTCTTCAAAACATTCCCCTGAATTGACAAAAGCCGAACCATTAGATTCGGTTATTTTATCTGCAATATAGTCCATTTCACCAAGACCTATTGCCATACGTACATCCAATTCTTTGTATTGTTTGATTGTTGCTTTGATAATTAATGCTGCTTCTAGTGCTTTTTCGGAGACTAAAACCAGCTGAAAACTATCTCCACGGTAAATCTCCCAATCCTTAGGTTCGCTACCATACACATTGAGTACTTTCTTTAAATCTTCCAGCCACAAACCCGAAGCTACCTTTCTGGAATTGATAATATCTCCTGTAATTACTGCTTTCATATTTTGAAATTTAATGCAAGATACAAAAAAATATCGCCAAATTAAGCGATAATTTAAAATATCGTCAAATTAAGCGATAATTAAGAATATCACCTTTTAAGACGATAGCTAAAATCAAGTATTCTTCAAAAAAATCCCATTTTTAAAATTCCCAATTAAGAACTATCTTCGTTTTTGAAATTTAAAGATTAAATGATTTGAAAATTTAAAGATTGGTACAAAAACAACCGCCTCCAAATCTAAAATCTGAAATCAGCATTCTTAAATTAAAAATCAATACATGTCTTCTAACAATCTCCTACTCACTCCTATCGAATACTTAAAAGGCGTTGGTCCCAGCAGGGGCGAATTGCTTCGTAAGGAATTAGGGATTCACAAATATGGAGATTTACTGAATTTTTACCCCAACCGTTACATTGACCGAACCCGATATTACAAAATCAACCAACTGCAAAATAACATTGCTGAGGTTCAGATTATCGGGAAAATCATCAACGTCAAAACCGTTGAATTTGCCAAAGGCAAAAAACGATTGGTGGCCACTTTTGTGGATGATACCGGTCAAATGGAATTAGTTTGGTTTCAGGGACACAAATGGATTCGCGAATCTTTGAAGATAAATGAATTGATGGTCATTTTTGGAAAATGTACATCCTTCAATGGTGTCTACAATATGGCACATCCTGAAATCGAACTCTGGAGCGAACACGAACAGAGTTTGCGTTCGGCTATGCAGGCGGTGTATCCTTCAACCGAAACTTTGACGAATCGGGGAATTTCAAATAGGGTTATCAACAAGATGATGCAGCAATTATTTTTGGAAACACAAGCCTTGTTTTCAGAAACTTTACCTAATTACCTCATTGAAAACTTGAAGTTGATTCCAAAGAATGCCGCATTATTCAATATTCATTTTCCAAAGAGCGCCGAAGCTTTAGCGAAAGCCCAATTCCGATTAAAATTTGAAGAATTGTTTTTCATTCAGCTACAATTGATCATGAAAAACCTGATTCAAAAACACAAAATAAAAGGGCATCCTTTTACAAAGGTTGGCGAACTTTTTAATGATTTTTACCAAAACCATCTTCCTTTTGAACTGACAAACGCTCAAAAAAGAGTAATCAAGGAAATCCGAACGGACATGGGAAGCAATGCCCAAATGAATCGTTTGCTACAAGGAGATGTAGGTTCAGGAAAAACCATTGTGGCATTTATGAGCATGCTTTTAGCCTTAGACAACGGCTTTCAAGCTTGCTTAATGGCTCCCACAGAAATCCTAGCCAACCAACATTTTTTAGGACTTTCAGAATTAGCAAACAAACTCAATGTTAGCATCAAAATTCTTACGGGTTCAACTAAAACTTCAGAAAGAAAAATTATTCATAAAGAACTCGAAAATGGGAATTTACAAATTCTAATTGGAACCCATGCTCTTATAGAAGACAAGGTAAAATTCCATAATTTAGGTTTAGCTATTATTGACGAACAACATCGTTTTGGGGTAGAACAACGCTCCAAATTATGGAAAAAAAACCATATTCCGCCACATATTCTTGTGATGACCGCCACTCCTATTCCGCGAACATTAGCCATGAGTTTATATGGAGATTTGGATATTTCCGTAATTGATGAGCTGCCTCCGGGAAGAAAACCCATTCAAACCGTGCATCGCTACGACAGTAATCGTTTGAAGATTTGGAAATTTATTCGGGACGAAATAGCCAAAGGACGCCAAATATACATTGTATATCCGTTGATTCAGGAATCGGAAAAAATGGATTACAAAGATTTGATGGATGGTTATGAAAGTATTTCCCGTGATTTTCCGTTGCCTCAATATGCTATTTCTATTGTTCATGGCAAAATGAAACCAGCTGACAAAGATGCCGAAATGAAACGCTTTTCTGAAGGAAAAACCAATATTATGGTCGCTACTACCGTAATAGAAGTTGGTGTTAATGTACCTAATGCTTCAGTAATGATTATCGAAAGTGCGGAACGTTTTGGACTTTCGCAATTACACCAATTAAGAGGTCGTGTAGGTCGTGGTGCCGAACAAAGTTATTGCATCCTAATTACAAACCATAAACTGAGTTCTGACAGTAAAACCCGAATGGAAACGATGGTTCGTACCAATGATGGATTTGAAATTGCCGAGGTAGATTTGAAGTTAAGAGGTCCCGGAAACCTAATGGGAACCCAACAAAGTGGTGTTTTAAACCTTCAAATTGCCGATATAGTCAAAGACCAAGAAATTCTTTCCTTAGCCAGAGCACACGCCATGCAAATTATCAATTCGGATATGGGATTAAACAAGCCCGAACATGCCGTTTTAAAAACGGTTTATATGGAATTAACGAAGAAAAAGAACATCTGGAATTACATTAGTTAGCATAGCTTTGATTCTTAATTTATTGCCAAAGGATTGTTTTAGTCCAAAAATTATCCTTTACTTTTACTTGCAAAATTTATTTTCATGATCTCATACAATCCAAAAGACTGGTTCACTTTTATATTTCGTTTTCATAAAGCCGATACTTTTAGAAAACTATTGCCGCTTATTATTTTGATAGGAGTGTATTCTGCGCTAATTGCCTATTTGGAATTAGAATATTGGCACTTACCTGATGATAGTAGAGTAAAAAACATATCAATCATGCATGGTATGCTGGGGTTTGTTATTTCACTTTTATTGGTTTTTAGAACCAATACCGCTTACGACCGTTGGTGGGAAGGACGAAAAGCCTGGGGTGCATTAGTAAATAACAGTCGTAATCTAGCCATCAAACTCCATGCTATTCTTGAAGATGAAAAAGACAGGTGTTTTTTTAGAAAAATCATCCCACTCTATGCTTCTATTCTAAACAAACATCTTAAAGATGAAGCAACAGGAAAACAATTAGATGAAGATATCGAACTGAATGAGACTCATAGCCACAAACCAAATCAAGTGGCTAAAATACTTTTTTCAAAAATAAATGATTTATACAAAGAGAAAAAAATATCAGGAGATCAATTGATTATCCTAAACAGCGAAATCCAATCCCTAACTGATATTTGTGGCGCTTGTGAGCGAATTAAAAACACACCCATACCCTATTCTTACAGTGTTTTCTTGAAAAAATTTATATTTTTCTATGTAATGACCTTGCCTTTTGGCTATGTTTTCAACCTCGGTTATTTTGTTATTCCCGTTGTCATTTTCATCTTTTATGTTTTGGCAAGTTTAGAACTAATTGCCGAAGAAATTGAAGAACCTTTTGGACACGATGCTAATGATTTACCAACAACTAAAATAGCAGAAAACATAAAAAAGCATGTAGAAGAAATTATATAACTATGCTTTTTTTAGGAAATACCCTTGTTTAACCGTAAAAAAACATTTTTAAATTCTTTGAAATATTCTTTACAAAAAACTCCAAAAACAAATTTTTACACAATTAATTAACACTCATACAACATATTAATTACATATAACTAAGTCTTCAAAACATCATTTCTACACTTTATCGATTTTAAAATAGTTTCAACGTTTTTTTTTATTCAAACTATTTATATAACAATATTTATAAAAGATTTCAAAATAAAAACTTACAATTAGTAAATTAATCTTCTGTAAAATATAAAAAAAATATTACTCTCTTTTTTCGCTTTAGCAATCTTTAGCTGTACAAATGAAACACTAAACAGTGAAACAGCAGTAGCAAACGATTCTGATTTAACAAACCTAACTTCAAAATTAACTACAACATAAAAAGCTTCTTTAGCTTCAACCAGTAATTTTTCAGATTACAACATTGCTGTTTCAGTTAGTCCTGACGGTTCTTTATGGACTTACACTATCACAAAAGCAAAAGCAAATGCTAAAACATTAAGTCATTTTATTATCAGTCTTGATAATTGTGGAGAAAATAGTGCTACTTTTAGTGATGTTATTTCCGCTTCAATTAATGGAATTCCAACCGATATTTCTAAAACAGAAGGTTCTGGAACAGGGTGTAATCCACAAGAAACAACCTCTAACTTTATTAAATTCCCTTCATTTTCTGTTGCTAATTCTTGGACAATTGTAATTCAATTTGATCGTGGATATAAAACATTTGCAACAAGTGCTGCATGGATTAAAGCTGGCTCTTCTTGCAACCAAGGTACAGTTCCTGCTCCTGGATGTCCGAAAGAAGACCGTTGTTCTTACTCTCAAGGTTATTTCTTTGCTAACGGTGCTACTAACAATAGAGCTTCTGATTTATGGGCAAATGGATTAATAATTGGTGGTATTTCATATACTCAGGCTGAGGGAATGAACTTATGGGATCTCAATAATGGCGAAGGTAAAGACACAACATTAAATGCTTTTTTCCAACTTGGAGCAGTTCGCTTGAGTAATGCTGAAGCTGAAGTTGCTGCCTATGCTACAATTATTGATTCTTATTTTAATGGTATCAACGTTACAAATGCATTTGTAAATGGAAGTTTTATTTTACCAGCCGAAGCAGGAGGATATACTAAAAAACAAGTGAAAGACGCGGAAAGCGCGATAGGGACTTATATTGATGCTCACCACTGTCTATAATTTTCATTAAACCACACAAACCAAATATAATTTCCATTTTAAAAAGTCACTTCAATTAAAAATTGAAGCGACTTTTTTTCTTTCTTCTGACAGATTAATTCTTAGATTATTTAAAAAAAACTAACTAAAAGAAATCATTTAAAATTATAACATTTCGTTACCAGTTTTAGAAAATAATTTTATTAAATTTAAAGTTCACTTTAAAGTATTTCTACATATGAATACAAATCGTGCTTTAATTACTCCTCCTAAGTTATCGAATGAAAAATCATTAAAAACTTTAGTAGAAAACAGAACGGTTTACAACTTAAATCATTGTGAATTAAACTTATTTGAAACCTATAAATCTTCTGAATTAATTCCTTTAAAATTCAATGATTTAGTTGTTACAAGCATGCTTAGAGGAAAAAAAGTGATGCATCTTTTTGATGATCCCAGTTTTGACTATCTGCCTGGAGAAACAGTTATGATTCCTTCAAACGTAGAAATGAAAATTGATTTTCCGGAAGCTTCTGTACAAAATCCGACACAATGTCTGGCTTTGACCATCGATCAGACCAAAATTAACGATACATTGCAATTTTTAAACGAACGATATCCTAAAGAAGGAGCTAATCAATTTTGGCAACTTAACTATCAAAACTATTATTTTTATAATAATTTAGAGCTCGCCACTACTATGAACAAACTCATTAAAGAATGTATGAGTACATCAGTAACAAAAGACATTCTTGCTGATCTTACTTTACAGGAATTGCTGATTCGTATTATACAAACTCAAACTGCAAAATCGATTAATGATGGTGTTTTTACTAATCCGGATTCACCAATAAACGAAATTTTAGAATACATCCGATTAAATATAAGAGAAAATATAAGCTTAAAAAAATTAAGCGAAACGGCATGCATGAGTACTACTTCTTTCTCCCGTTTTTTCAAAAGAGAACTAGGAATGAGTCCGATTGAATTTGTAATTAATGAAAAAATCAGACATGCGAAACAACTACTAAAAAACCCTGCAATACAAATAAACGAAGTATGTTATATGTCCGGATTTGAAGACAGTAATTATTTCATTCGCATTTTCAAAAAATACGAAGGAATCACACCTAAACAATACCAGCTTTTACACATTAACTAAACTATTCAATGTACTTTAAAGGTTCTAAATCCTTTTCTTCTTCGGGTGTAAAAATACGATATTCAATTTGAAACGTTTTCTTCAAAGGCGCCTCTAATGAAAATCCGCCAACACCAAAAGCATCAATTACTTTTAAAGTAAAATGAGCATGTTTCCAGTATTCAAATAAATCTTTATCTACCCAAAATTCAGTATCTTCAATACTCCCAATACAAACATCGCCCATACGCTGATAAAACCCTCCTTTCTCAAAACACTGTGGTTGAGTCCCTTCACAACATCCACCTGCCTGATAAAACATAAGATCTCCATGCTTCTCTTTTAAAAGCTGTATAAGCGCAATCGCTTCATCTGTTGCATCAATTCTTTTTATCATACTTTTTAAATTATAAAAAAAGGCAAGCCTAAACTCGCCTTTTTTTGATGGACAATTCATTTTTAAAAGAAACCTAATTTATTTTTATCATAAGAAATCAGCATATTTTTAGTTTGACGATAATGTCCCAACATCATTTTATGATTTTCACGTCCAATTCCAGATTGTTTGTATCCTCCAAAAGGAGCTCCAGCCGGATACGAATGGTACTGATTAATCCATACTCTTCCTGCCTGAATGGCTCTTGGAACCTGATAAATTTCATGCGCATCACGTGTCCAGACTCCTGCTCCTAATCCGTACATGGTATCATTAGCTATTTCAATAGCTTCTTCTGTAGTTTTAAAAGTCGTTACTGCCAATACAGGCCCGAAAATTTCTTCCTGAAAAATTCGCATCTTATTATGTCCTTTAAAAATAGTAGGTTTAATATAATATCCTCCTTCTAAATCACCTTCAAGCTGATTTACATCTCCTCCAATCAATACTTCAGCACCTTCCTCTTTTCCTAATTTCAAATAAGACATAATTTTTTCTTTTTGTACCAAAGAGGCTTGTGCGCCCATCATTGTCGATTTATCCAATGGATTTCCGGTTTTGATTGCTGCCGTTCTTTCAATCACTTTGGCAATAAATTGCTCATAAATATCTTCATGAACTAACAATCGGGACGGACAAGTACAAATTTCTCCCTGATTCAAAGCAAAAAGAACCGCTCCTTCTACTGCTTTATCAAAAAAAGCATCATCAGCATCAGCTACTGATTTCATAAAAATATTAGGCGATTTTCCTCCTAACTCTAAAGTAACCGGCACAATATTTTCTGTAGCATATTGCATCACAAAACGCCCTGTAGCTGTTGAACCAGTAAAAGCAGCTTTAGATACTTTTTTATTCGTTACCAAAGCTCGCCCTAATTCAGCCCCAAAACCATTAACAATATTTACAACTCCGGGTGGCAGAATATCACCAATTAATTCCATTAAAACCATAATAGAAATTGGAGTACTTTCAGCTGGTTTTAAAACAACGGTATTTCCGGCAGCTAACGCCGGAGCTAATTTCCAGACCGCCATTAAAATTGGGAAATTCCATGGAATAATCTGTGCTACAACTCCTAAAGGTTCGCTCAACGCAATGGAAACCGTTTGCGAATCTAACTCAGTAATGGAACTTTCCTCTGCACGTATTACACTTGCAAAATATCTAAAATGATCAATTGCCAGTGGAATATCTGCGGCAAGAGTTTCTCTTATTGCTTTTCCATTATCAATTGTTTCAACTGTTGCAATATATTCTAAATTATCCTCTATTCGCTGCGCTATCTTATTTAATAAATTACTCCTTTCTGTTACTGAAGTTTTTCCCCAACTTTGAAAAGCCTGATAAGCGGTATCAACTGCCAGTTCTAAATCTTCCTTCCCGGAATGTGCTGCCTGAGTAAAAACTTTTCCATCAATTGGAGAAACTACATCAAAATAAGCTCCTTTAATTGGTGCTACAAACGCACCCCCAATATAATTATCATACTTTGCCTTAAATTCAGGTCTTTGTGCTATATCACTCATAATGTATAATTTTTTAATTCTATCAAATTTACTTTTATGAAAAACAAAAGAGTAGCACTATCTTTTCAGTTTATAGCACAAAATTTACATATCTATTTTTTTAAGTTGTTTTTACTAAACTATTAATAATTTATTATACTAAAAACAGCATTAGAAACAAAAAAACATCAATTAAAACATAGCTTTAAACTACGTAAAAAAGCTAAAAATTGTTTCTTTCTCCAAATCGCAATCCTTATATTTGCAGCCTTATTAAAATACTCAAATGAAAATATCATACAACTGGTTAAAACAATTCATTAAAACCGATTGGAATTCTGAACAAACAGCAGCATTACTTACTGATTTAGGACTTGAAGTAGAAGTTGTTGAAAAATATCAATCTGTAAAAGGAGGATTAGAAGGTATTGTAGTAGGTCACGTTCTTACTTGCGAAAAACATCCCGATGCCGACAAATTAAAAGTAACTACCGTTGATTTAGGAAACGGAGCACCTATTCAAGTTGTTTGTGGTGCAAGCAATGTAGCAGCAGGTCAAAAAGTACCTGTAGCAACCATTGGAACCGTTTTATACGATAAAGAAGGAAATGCATTTACCATAAAAAAAGGAAAAATCCGTGGACAGGAAAGTCATGGAATGATTTGTGCCGAAGACGAATTAGGCCTAGGTAACAGTCATGACGGAATTATGGTATTAGATAACGACTTAGTACCTGGAACTCCTGCTGCTAAAGTTTTCAAAATTGAAAATGACGAAGTTTTTGAAATCGGATTAACACCTAACCGTGCCGATGCCATGAGCCATTTAGGAACAGCCCGAGATTTGAGAGCTGGATTATTACAAAATGGTGTAAGTGTCGAACTAATCACTCCTTCGATAAGCAATTTTAGAGTAGATATGCGTACTTTAAAAATTGACGTGAATGTGGAAGCTCCAACATTAGCCCCTCGTTATTGCGGAGTAACCATTTCTGGTGTTACTGTAAAACCATCGCCAGCTTGGTTACAAGATCGATTAAAAGCCATTGGAATTAATCCAAAAAACAATATTGTCGATGTAACTAATTATGTATTGCACGATTTAGGACAACCACTTCACGCTTTTGACGCTGCCAAAATAAATGGTAAAATACACGTAAAAACAGTTGAAGCGGGAACAAAATTCACAACGCTTGACGAGGTAGAAAGAACGTTACATGAAGAAGATTTAATGATTTGTGACGACAAAGGGCCATTGTGTATTGCTGGTGTTTTAGGAGGACAAAACTCAGGAGTAACCAATAATACCACTTCTATCTTTTTAGAAAGTGCTTATTTTAATCCTGTTAGTGTTAGAAAAACAGCTAAAAGACACCAGATTAATACTGATGCTTCTTTTAGATTTGAAAGAGGAATTGATCCATCAATTACGGCTTATGCCTTAAAACGTGCAGCTTTATTAATTCAGGAAGTAGCAGGTGGACAAATCACTTCTGAAGTTTTAGATGTTTACACTAAAAAAATAGAAGATTTCTCGGTATTTGTAAACTTTGATAAAGTGACTAAAATCATCGGCCAACAAATTCCAAAAGACACTATAAAGAAAATATTAGCATCATTAGATATTAAAATCAATAGCGTTTCGGATGCTGGTTTAGGTTTGACGATTCCTGCATATCGTGTTGATGTTCAAAGAGAAATTGATGTAATTGAAGAAATCCTAAGAGTATACGGTTACAATAAAATTGATTTTTCAAACAAATTGAGTGCAACCGTTTTTAATGCACCTAGAAACGAAGATTACAAAGTACAAAACATCGTTGGGAATCAATTAAACTCGCAAGGATTCCACGAAATGATGGCTAACTCGTTAACAACGGCCTCTTATGTTCAACTTTCTGAAATGCTCAAAGAAGAACACAATGTTACGATGTTAAACCCATTGAGTAACGATTTAGCTGCCATGCGTCAATCCTTATTGTTTTCAGGATTAGAAGCGATTGCATACAATATTAATCGAAAAAATTCCGATTTAAGATTATTCGAATTTGGCAAATCTTACCATAAATTTTTAGCCGGTTATGAAGAGCACAAACATCTTACTATGTTTGTAACTGGAAACAGAAATCAAGAAAATTGGACTAACACTCAAAAACCATCTGATTTCTTTTTATTTAAAGGTTATGTAGAAGGTATTTTTACCCGATTAGGGATTGCAAAAACACAAAATTCTCCTGTAAAATCGGATATATTTTCTGAGGGGATAGCAATTACTTCTGGACATAATGTTTTAGTTGAATTTGGTGTGGTAAAAAAATCCATCTTAAAACATTTTGGTATCAAACAAGAAGTTTTCTTTGCCGATTTTAATTGGGAAACAGTATTAAAAACAATTCCAACTAAAATAAAATTCAGCGAAATCACTAAATACCCTGAGGTAAGAAGAGATTTAGCTTTATTAATTGATCAAAATGTAAGCTACGATAGCATTTACACCATTGCCAGACAAACAGAGAAAAGTTTGTTAAAGAATATTAACCTTTTTGATGTTTACGAAGGAAAAAATCTTCCTGAAGGCAAAAAGTCTTATGCTTTGAGTTTCATTTTGCAAGACGACTCCAAAACACTTACTGATGCTCAAATTGATAAAATCATGAGCAAGTTGCAAAAGAATTTTGAAACGGAACTTGGAGCTTCTTTACGATAATTCTATTAGAACTTATAAAAATCAAAACCCATTCGCCAAAGCGAATGGGTTTTTCATTTCTAACAAAATATAGTTAACCAAATCTAACTATGCCTTAGGTAGCAAAACGCTATCAACAACATGTATCACTCCATTCGATTGATTTACATCAGCGATTGTAACTTCAGACATCGAACCTTTCTCATCCGTGATATATAATTTTTTACCTTTCATCCAAGCTGTTAATGTACCACCACTTACGGTTTTCAGTGTAGCTTTTCCATTTCCTGCTTTGATTGCTTTTGCAATATCTGAAGCATTCATTTTTCCAGCAACCACATGATAAGTCAAAATAGTTTGTAGCATTTTTTTGTTTTCAGGCTTTAATAATGTTTCCACAGTTCCTTTTGGTAATTTACCAAAAGCGGCATTTGTTGGGGCAAAAACGGTGAATGGTCCTTTTCCTTGCAAAGTTTCTACTAATTTTGCTGCTTTAACAGCAGCGACCAAAGTAGTGTGGTCTTTAGAATTAACGGCATTCTCAATAATGTTTTTAGTAGGATACATTGGGGCACCTCCTACTGTAACTGCCTTTTGTGCAAAAGATGTAGCTCCAAATACAAAGGCCATAATTACTGCTGATAATAGGTTTTTAGTTTTCATAAAAAATATTTTAAGTTATATAAAAGCATTTACGATGATAGATTTCTTTTGGTTTTAAAAAAATCAAATAAAAATCAAATAAAAATCATATCAAACCACTAAAACATTAAAAACGAACCTATTAAACACAAATAAAAACCCCGATTTCAAAGCTGAAATCGGGGTTCATTAAAATCTTTCTCTATTAAATTAAAACACACTTTAATAATTAGAATTAAACTACATAAAAAAAAGGTTTTCAAATTACACTTTGAAAACCTTCCTTTAAATCCTAAATGGTATAGTTATAAATTCTTAATTACAAACTCACTTCGTCTGTTCAATTCATGCTGCTCTTCGGTACAAGATTCACTTGGTTCACATTTTACAATTTGAACTGATTCTCCATAACCTTTAGCCAAGATTCGTTTAGCTGGAATCCCTTGACTAATAAAATACTCACGTGTTGAATTAGCTCTTTTTGATGAAAGCTCAGCATTGTATTTAGCATTTCCACGATTATCCGTGTGTGAACCAATCTCAACTACCATTTCTGGATATTTTTTCATCAATTCAATTACCTTATTCAGGATTGGTTTTGATTCTTTTCGAATATACCATAAATCGTAATCAAAGTAAATTGGATCTGTCTTTATCAATAATCGATCTTTATCTTTTATAATATCTTTCTCAGAATCTATAATCAAAGTAATTTTTTGTTTTTTCTTATTTACAGAATCAGTAATTGCTTTTTTCAATGCTATTTCTTTGTCTATTTTAGCTTTCTTAAGCAGTTCCTCGTTTTCTTTTTTAATCACTTCATTCGATTTTAATGCTAATGAAGCATCATTTACTTTCTTTCTCTCCTTGTACAGTTTTAAGAATTTAGAAGCATTGGTATATTCTTCTTTCGATGCGAAAACAGTATAACTTTTTTCACAATCTACCGTAAAATTAAAGCGCCCATCAGCCAAAGTAACTACAGACTCCAATTCTTTTTTATTAGCATCTTGCAATGTTACTTTAGCGTTAGCCAATGCTTGTTTTGTATCAACATCCGTTATGACACCAGATATATATTGCATACAATTTTCAACTATCAAAGGCTGTAATTCACTAATTTCATAAATATCGTCTGCACCCTTACCGCCTTTTCTATTCGAAGCAAAATAACCGCTGTTAGTTGCTGAATCAATTACAAATGAAAAATCATCATAACCCGAATTGATAGGTAAACCAACATTTAGAGCGGTAGTAAATTCTCCGTTTTTGATTTCCGAAACAAATACATCTAACATCCCATATCCAGCATGACCATTCGAAGAAAAGTATAATTTGTTATCTTTTGATACAAATGGAAATTGTTCTAATTGATCTGTGTTAATACTTGGACCAAGATTTTTAGGTGTACCAAAATTTCCCCCTGAAATTGAAACACTATAAATATCAAAAGAACCTAAGCTTCCTGGCATGTCGGAAGCAAAATATAAGATTTTTTCATCCGTACTTAATGCTGGGTGCTCTACAGAATAAGTATCGCTATTAAATGGTAAAGCAGTTACATTTCGCCATTTACCATCTATTAAATCTGCTCTGTATATTTTCAAAGTCGAAACTTTATCCGTATTCTTTACTCTTACTCCGTCAACAGAATTGTTACGTGTAAAATACATTGTTTTTCCATCCTTAGTAAAAATAGCATTGGATTCGTGCAAAGGTGTTTCTAATTCAATAGCAAATTTTCGAATCGAATCTGAAGTTGGATTTTTAAGTTCAACAGACATCAAATTCAAATAACTTTGATTGTTCCACTTATACATCTTTTCAAAAAGAAAAGGCTTTATATTCACCGCCGAGAAAACTAATTTTTGTCCATAAGGAACAGCTCCAAATTCCGAATTTGGTGTATTGATACTCATGTTTTTAATTTTGTATCGATCACCTAAAGCCGAAATATTTTCTAAAACCAAATTATCTTTATCTAATTTTTCAATTGCTTTTTGATTATTTGTACTAACATAATACTCCTTAATTACCTTGTTAGCTTCCTCATAATTACCAGAAGCTTTTAACGTTTGGACGTATTTAAAATAATTTTCAGCCGTAGCAGCCTCAGGGAATCGGGCAATTAAAAAACGATATTGGCTTTGCGCATTCCCATAATCATTCGTGTTATAATAGCAATCGGCTAGATTTTGAACAATTTCAAATGAGCGATTATTTTTTATAAGTGATTCGTATAACGGAATCGCTTCACTATAATGCGTTCTATCAAATAAACGTTTAGCTCTTATAGATTGCTGTGTTTGTGCTTGAGTGAATTGTATACTACATACAATTAAAATAAGGTATATTCTTTTCATTGCTATCATATTAAAAGAATCTTGGTGATTTGTCGAATCCTTTGCCTAATAAATCTATGTTGAACAACATAAAAAACTCATGTGTTCCTGAGTTAAATTGCCCCAAATTTGAAGTTGTGTGATCATAAGCATAACCCACTCTAATACTTGGAGAAACTTTGATACTCATCAAACCACTTATTGAATCATCGATACGGTAAGAAGCACCTAATTCAAATTTTTCATTAAACAACACATTTGCCGAAACATCCATAGAAGCCGCTGAACCTGGGACAATTCTAGTCATAAAAGCTGGCTTTAGTTTAAAAGTATCCGATAAGTCAAAAACGTAACCTCCTGTTAAGAACATATGTATTTTTTCAGAACCAAAAGCATTAATTCCAGAGCGCTCTTCAATATGTTTTGAAGACAATAAATTAGGCGCTGAGAATCCAACATAGTAGCGATCGGTAAAATAGTAAGCCCCTACTCCTATATTAGGAAAGATAGAATTGACATTTTCTGAAAAAGCCATATCTGTAGATGAATCTCCACTTTCAAAAACAAATCCATTAAAATTTGTCTTAAATGAAGTAAAACCCGCTTTCAAACCTAAAGATAATTTAGCACTGCTATTTACATCAAGTACATAGGCAAAATCAGCATAAAAATTATCTTCTTTTTTAGCGCCATCCCCTATATCATCAGAAATTATGGAAACTCCCATTTCTACTTTTTTATTCAATGGAATATGGCTAAAAAAGTTAAAAGTTTTTGGTGCACCAACCATTCCTGCCCATTGAGAACGATATAAAACCCCAAAATCTAACATAGCCTGAGTTCCTGTTGCATAAGCTGGATTTACCACATTCATATTATACATATAATGAGTGTATTCAGGGTCTTGCTGGGCTGAAACTTTTAGTATAAACAATAAAAAACTGATGCTGAATATTATTTTTTTCATTCGAAATTTAATTTAAAGTAATGCTAACTATTATCGGTTAAGATATAGTCTTCCTTGGATTGGTTTTTTGTTTCCTTTATTAAGCTGAAGAATGTAAAAATATACTCCATTAGGAGCCATTCCATCAATTCCTACTTTGTAATCTGAATTTCTACCATCCCACTCTGTTTTGTTTTTATCTCCTTTAAACATTAAATTCCCATAACGATTATAAATTTCTAAAGTGAAATTAGGGTAGATAAATTCAATTTTAGGAACTCTAAAAGTATCATTTACAGTGTCTCCATTAGGTGAAAAACCATCAGGGATTAAAAAATTACAATTTTCAAGTGTGAAAGAAGCGGTATTGTTTGTAGTTGTTTCTATACTACATTGCGTTGTCGTATTTTTTACCGAGTGAAGTGTAAATGTATTCGTTCCTGAATTAGTTAAATTTTCCATTGGAATTATAAAACTAGCATTCGTCGATTCCACATTTAATTCGATAGTTTGATTAGAAATGCTATTCGCACCCGATAATGAATAGGTTAAAGTAGCATTTGTAACTTTATCTAATCCTGTAATTTGAACAACCGTATCCCCTTCTAAACATTCATTTTCGATACTCACAGCAATGGCGGCTACATCAGGAGTTTGATTGATAACAAATGTTTTTGATAGACTAACTGCACTAGAACAGGTAGAAGTAAGATTAACGATATTGCTAATTGCAAAAACAGTGTTAGTACCTGCATTTGGAATCAAATTAGCCGGAATAGTAAAAGTAGCGACACCATTAACGGCTGTGAAATCGATTTGTTGGTTAGCAACTGTATTATCCCCTGAAAGCGAATAGGTAATTCGGTAAGTACCATTACCTAGGTTTGTATTTCCTGAAATTTCAACATTAGCATCAAAACCAGAACAAATAGGATCTATTTTTAAAGTAGCCGAATTAATTTTAGGAGTTGCAAAAATACTTACCACATCTGATATGGTTCCTAAAAGATTACTACAAATACCCGTAGAAGTCGATTTTATAATACTATTTATCGTAACCGTGTAATCCCCTACTGCAGGAAATTTAGAACGATCAAGTGTAAAATTAAAATTTCCATTAGTAAAATTTCCATTAACCGAAACACTTTGTGTAGAAGTTCCTGAATTTATGGAATAAGTTACCGCATAAGTTCCATCAGGAATAGGTTGTGGTCCTCTTTTTAAAACACCATTGTAGGTTGCTGTTGCAATTTGGTCTTCACATATATCCGAATTTACAGTTAAGGTTGAACCTCTAAAATCCAGTGGGTCTTCGATAACGATTTCTACTACCGACTGAGAAAATGTACAAATAGGATTTGGAGATTCAACTTTATAAGCAAAACTATAGGTTCCTGCTCCCAAAGTATTATAAATATTTTGAACGTCAATGATATTATCCCCAGACGAAGATAATTCGGTGGTTCCTGATTGCTCTAACCATGCACCATCAGGATCTTCATTAGAAAGTAAATCATTTAAATTTACATTTTTATACAAATTAAAATCAACCGTACTACAAATTTGCAAATTTAAAGGTGCTCCAGAAACGGGTTTTCTAACTATCGAAACAAAAATTTCAGCTGATTGTTCTGGACATGTTCCTAAAGCTGGAATAGTATAAGTATAAGAATAATAACCTTCTCTTAATACATTGGGTTTAATCGTACTTCCCACCAATGATGAAGAATTAGTATTTGCTGTCCACTTTCCATTTTGTTGCGGTGCTAATTTTGTACCATCAAATGCTTGAAATAAATTAAATGAACCATCATCATCACAAACCGTTACATTGGGACTTGGAACTCCAGCATATGGACCTATATTTACGGTTATAGTCGCTTCATTATCCGAACAAGAAGAAGGATCTTGAATATAAGTAAAGGTATAAGCTCCACTATTACGAATTAACTGAGCGTTCAAAATACCATTGAATGTGTTGGAAGATAGCGGTTTCGAATTATCTCTCCAAACTCCTCCTGGTGTGGGAGTACCTCCTAAATAACTATACAAATTAATGCTTTGGTTTGCTGGATTAGCCAAATCGCAAATTGTTATTGTAGCATCAGATCCTGCGCACTGTGAATAGGAATTAGCAGAGAAAATAAAAAGAAAAAAGAGGAGTAATTTTAGAAAGTTGTTTTTTACAAAATAGAGTATTTTTACTTTCATACGCACATTATTTAAAGGTAGTTTTGAGAATATTACGCTAATGTAAGAAATAAAGTAGCAAAATTTTGTAAAAAACCTAACAAAATACAGTTTATAACAATCTTTCAAAAAAATATTTAATTTTAAAAAAGACTAAAACAATTCATTCTCATAAAATACTCAAGGTTTAAAAAACCTAAATCATTGATAAATAAATAGAAGCAAAAAAAAAGTCCCGATTACTCGGGACTTTTAGATTTATAAGAAAGTTGAGAATTATTTTTTCTCAGATTTTTCCATTTTAGCTTTCAAAGCAGCTAATACATCATTGTTATCTCCTAAAGTAGCAGCAGGTGCATTAGTAGAAGTAGCAGATGCAGTGTTTTCAGCAGCAGCTTTCACGTTTTTCTCTTCTTCTTCACGGAAGATAGCAGTGTGAGAAGCAACTACTCTTTTGAATTCTTTGTTGAATTCGATTACTTTGAAATCAGCAGATTCACCTTTTTTCAATTTCTTACCGTCTTCTTTTTCTAAGTGACGAGTAGGAATGAAAGCAACGATATCATCACCAAATTCTACAGTAGCTCCTTTGTCAACGATTTCAGAGATTTCTCCGTTGTGGATTGTTCCAACAGCGAATGAATCTTCGTATTGATCCCAAGGATTAGCAGTAGTTTGTTTGTGACCTAAAGATAATTTACGTCCTTCAACATCTAATTCTAATACAACTACGTCTAATTTTTCACCAACGTTTACAAATTCAGATGGGTGTTTAATTTTCTTAGTCCAAGATAAGTCAGAGATGTAGATTAATCCATCAATTCCTTCTTCTAATTCTACGAAAATTCCAAAGTTTGTAAAGTTTCTAACGATACCTGTATGTTTAGAACCTACTGGGTATTTAGCAGTGATATCAGTCCATGGATCTTGAGTCAATTGTTTGATACCTAAAGACATCTTACGATCGTCTCTATCTAAAGTTAAGATAACAGCCTCAACAACATCTCCTACTTTTACGAAATCTTGAGCAGAACGTAAGTGAGTAGACCATGACATTTCAGAAACGTGGATTAAACCTTCAACACCTTCAGCAACTTCGATGAAAGCACCGTAATCAGCAATAACAACTACTTTTCCAGAAACTTTATCACCTACAGTTAAGTTTGCATCTAATGCATCCCAAGGGTGAGCGTTTAATTGTTTCAATCCTAATTGGATTCTTGTTTTCTCATCATCGAAATCAAGGATAACAACGTTTAATTTTTGGTCTAATTCAAGAACTTCAGAAGGGTGGTTGATTCTTGACCAAGAAAGGTCAGTAATGTGGATTAATCCGTCAACACCACCTAAGTCAATAAATACACCGTAAGAAGTAATGTTTTTAACAACACCTTCTAAAACTTGTCCTTTTTGTAATTGACCGATGATTTCTTTTTTCTGTACCTCGATATCAGCTTCGATAAGCGCTTTGTGAGATACAACAACGTTTTTGAATTCGTGGTTGATTTTTACCACTTTGAATTCCATAGTTTTGTTTACGTAAACATCGTAATCTCTAATTGGTTTAACATCAATTTGAGATCCTGGTAAGAACGCTTCGATTCCGAATACGTCTACGATCATACCACCTTTAGTTCTGCATTTAACGAAACCATTAACGATTTCTCCAGTTTCATTAGCAGCAATAACTCTATCCCATGATTTGATTGTACGAGCTTTTCTGTGAGACAATACTAATTGACCTGTTTTATCCTCACGGATGTCGATTAATACTTCTACTTTATCTCCAACTTTTAAGTTAGGGTTGTAACGAAATTCGTTTAAAGAGATAACACCTTCAGATTTAGCATTGATATCAACGATAACGTCTCTATCAGTAATTCTTACAACAACTCCTTCTACTACTTCTTCTTGATCTGTAGAGATGAAAGTTTTAGATACTAATTCTTCGAATTCTTGTAAGTTTTTCTCATCAACTGCATCAATACCTTCTTCGAAATTGTGCCAGTTAAAATTTGCTAAAAACTCTTCTTGTGATTTTAATTGTTCAGACATGCTGATTTGTAAATTTGTATTCTGTGTCCTCTTGAGCTTCTTAATGTGAGAGAAAACAACAGAAGTTGTTGATATAAATTGTTGATACCTAAAGGAAACTCTTATTCACCAAAAGGTGCGCAAAATTAAAACATTATTCTCTAACTACAAAACAAATTCCACTCATAATCACAACTAAATCAAAATAATAACCTTAACGGTGCTTCTTATTTGTTTTTGAAGCAGAACGCACTGATTTCCAAAACCACTTCCCTCCTGCTGTCCGCTCTATCTTTTTATTTTGTCATCCTGAGCCTGTCGAAGGACAAAATAAAAAGGATACCGCTTCCATCAGGGCTATCTATCGTATATCCTTTCCATAACTACTTTTTGTAAAAATATTTTGATATATTTGAAAACAAATAAAACACAACTTGAGTTGAGCTTATCAAACCGAAATTGGTTGTATTAGCTCAACTAAAAGAGTAAAAACTGAGTATATAAACAAGTTAGTGGTAATCGTTCGACACAACAAATCATAAAAAACAATGATAGTATATAAAATTTACACTATTGATTCTGAAAAATTTGTTGAACACAACCAAGAGTATTTTTCAAGTCTTTTAGAAACTATAAAAGAGCAAAAATTTTTAAGTCCTAACATAACCGAAATAATTATTACCGATGACATTCGAGGTGAAATTAAGCGCTATTGTGAAGAGCGGTTTAGAACTCCTGATATAACAATAAGCAGAGAATTTAAAGCCATTGCCAAAACAATAAATTTTGATGGAAACAAGAAAGTCTTTTTTGACGCTGTCAATGTAAATGCCTGGTCTAAGCATACTGGGCAAATTTTTCTTGAACAAATATTGGAAATTTATGCTGACGACCTAATCTCGAATATTTTTCCAGTTTCTCAACAATACGAGCTTGAAACCCCATTTAATGAAGTTATAAGAATTCATTTTTCTCAATGGGCAACAAAAGTAATTAGCAATATTTTAGAAAAAAACTTTACTGTTGAAGAAGAATTTAAGCACGAAAATTCAAAAATATTCGTAGACTCATTTAAAAGAAATATTAGAAAATATCATTTTCAACATCAAAAAGACCTGGATGTAAGTACCTTCTGGACTAAAATTATGACAGAAATAGATTTTCTAATTCGTAGATGTTTAGAAGTGAAATTTGACAACGGAACATTTGATGAAAAAAATAATTTCTATGACAGCATTAATCTTATTATCTCAGAAATTGAAAAGCAAACAAGCATTTTGTTAAATCAGCAAGAAATTGATTTAACAATCATAGAAAACGAAATTGCTTTAATATTTGAAGAATGTTTTATCAAAGTTTCGAAAAGGGGTAGAATGAAAGTTAACATTTTAGATACACCAAAAAAATTATTTAAAAATAATTTAGTTGACACTGAACTGCGAATAGTTGCTTTTATGGATATTCTGGGTTTTTCAGCAATCATTGAAGAATATGATTCTGATGAAAGTTCAAACATCTTAAACGAACTTCACGATACATTAGAAATTGCAATTAAATTATCAATTGAAAAGATGATTGACCCAAAAAGTCAAACTGATGTAAAAGAATATTTAGAGTATAGAATGTTTTCTGATTGTATTTGTATTTCGCTTCCATTTATTGAATTTGGTAATGATTTTCATATCCAATTCCATTCTTTATCAAGTATCGTAAAAGCATATCAACTAGCAATGATGCAAAAAGGTTTTTTTGTGAGAGGTGGGATATCAATAGGTAGTTTCTATGCTGATAAAAACATGATTTTTTCAGGTGGTTTAGTAAAAGCCTACAAACTTGAACAAGCCGCTATTTATCCAATCATTGCGATTGATGACAATGTTATTGAAAGGCTTCAACATAATTTTAAAGAGAATGAAAAGGGTCTTTTTATAAAAGATACTATGCTAATTTATAAAAACAATCAATCTAAAATATTTTTAAATCCTTTTGATTTTCTAGACAATTCAACGAAGTATTTAAACTATTTAAATTCAACTTTAGAAAATTTAATAATTGAAAACGAGGATGACGATCCTTTAACAAAGATGACAAATTCATTATTGAAAATGACATCTTCCTTAACTAAACCAATTTTTGAAGAAGCAAAATCAAACTTAAGTCCTGAAACAACAACTAAAACTAAAGAAGACATATTAAACTTAATTCAATATCAAATTGATAAACATCAACACATAAAAGAAAATAACACTGATGAGAAAACATTGAAAGAAATTGAAAAAGTAATTTCAAAATATTCATTTCTAAAAGATTTTACTCTTTGGTCATTAGGAAAAACGGAAGTTGAATTGTTTACTCCCTACAAATTTGAAGAATGAACGACTACCCAGATCGCGCGAGCATCTTGCTCGTGCCCGCAACAAATAAACAAAACCAATCAATAAAAAAACTATGAAATACCTATTAATTACTCTGTTTTCATTCACCATTTCGTTTGCACAATCACCTAAAAGAATGGTTAAAAAAATTGGCACCAATCCTATTTTTTTCATTGATAGCATCAGCGTAGAAAAAGAAGATTTACAAAAATACAATCCTAATGAAATTAGTTCTGTAACAGTTTATAAAGACAAAAACGCTTATGATTTACTGGGAGAAGATGGAAAAGACGGTGTAGTTTATATAGAAACTAAAAAATTTTGCAAAAACAGATATTGGAAATATTTTACATCTAAATCTACTGAATATCAAAATTTAGTTAATTCTACAGATGACAACAACGTCCAATATATAATTAATGACAGAGTATTAAACGAAAATTTCGAGGGTGATTTAGCAGCAATTGATGATAAAGTCTTTAAATCAATAAAATTTATAAGTAAAGAACTACTATTAAAAGAATACAAAATTGAAGATAAAGATTTTGGATTTCAAATAATATCCGACACACCAAAAGATTTATATCATGGAAATAAAAAATTCTAGCCTCCAGCTAGCGCGAGCATCTTGCTCGTGCCCGTAGCAAATAAGTAAAACCTTTTTTATTAGGTACGAGCGTGACGCTCGCACCAGCAAACCAATTTTAAAATGAAACACTATCCAATATAATCATCCTATTACTAACTTTCAGTTGTAAAGAAGCTATTCATTCAAAAAAAGCACACTCAAGATCGAGTGACAACAAAGATTACACCGTAGCGCTGAAATTCATTAACGATTACAATAAAGACTTTCTTAATCCACGTATTGAAACTTTGGAATGGCTTTCAAAAAATAAAAATGTAACTCCAAATTTCATTGAACAATACTAACAGCTATTAGATTCGGCTACTACAGCTGACCCGGAATTAGGATTGGATTTTGACCCAATTATCAACGCACAGGATTCAGACGATCAGGGATTTGAAATAAAAAAAATCGATTCACTTGATGATTATGTGTTTGTAAAAGGTAAATCAGCACCAAATTTTGAAATAACCTTAAAAGTGATAGAAAAAAACGGTATTTCTTTAGTTGATGGCTCCGGAGTGGTTAATATTCCTAAATCGAAACCAACTAAATATTAGAATCAAACACAATAAAAAATTACTTCTCAGGAACGAGCGTAACGCTTGCACCAACGACAAATGAACCAAAAAAGAGTTAGCTTCCACTAACTCTTTTTTTTTGTTCGTTAAATTAAAACTCAAACTATTCTATTAGAAAATCGTTTTTATCGAATAAAAACAAACAACTAATAAACAACAACTTACAAAATAGTTCAGAATTAAAGCATGTTTTTATTTGTATTTATTCTAAATAAAAATAACTTTGTGCAAAAATTAACATCTCTATGAAATCAATTTACATAATGCTATTGCTAACTATAACATCAATAGGAAAAGCACAAATCAGTTCCATAAAAGGAAAAATACAAACCGAAAACACCCCCGAATACCTATATGCATCGGTTATTATCAAAGAAAACAACAAACAAGTTGATGCTGATAAAAACGGAAACTATACTATAAAAAATTTACAGTCTGGCACCTATACCTTACTTTTCACAGCATTGGGTTATATCAATCAAGAAAAAAAAGTAACTATTAGCGATAATGAAAACAAAAACATCAATGTAATTTTAAAAGAAAACATCAACGCTTTACAAACAGTTGAAATAACTGGTAGAAAAGAAAAATCATATAAAAACACCCGTTCTTTTATTGGAGCAAAAACTGAAATCGCACTAAAAGACTTACCCCAATCAGTATCGTATGCTACTAAAGAATTAATTGCCGACCAAGGAACAATGCGCATCGGTGAAGTAGTTAAAAATTTTAGCGGTGTAACACAATATACCTTTTATGACGACATTTCGATACGTGGGTTTAGAATAAACGGACAAAGCAACACGCAATTATTGAACGGATTACGTACTTCAACCGGTTTCTGGAAACAACCATTAACGAACTACTTAGAAAGAGTCGAAGTATTAAAAGGACCTTCTTCCGCCCTATTTGGAAACGCTTCGCCAGGTGGAGTGGTCAATCGTGTAACCAAAAAGCCGTTGGAGCAAGCAGCAAATAGCATTAGTTTTTCTACGGGAAGTTTCAACACATTAAGAACATTGGGGGATTTCACCGGACCTTTGAACGAAGAAAAAACACTTTTGTACCGTTTAAATTTGGGTTACGAAAATGCCAATTCTTTTAGAGATTTACAATTTGACAAAAACATAGTGATTGCACCATCCTTTTCATTTTTACCTAATGATAAAACAAGAGTCAACTTTGATTTAATTTATAATAACTCCAAAAGTATTCTCGACAGAGGTCAATCTACGTATGAGAATGATTTGTATTCTACTAATATTAGACAGTCTCTAAACGCAACAAATGATTATCTTAATGAAGAAACTTATATTCTTACTACTTCATTAAATCATCAATTTACTGACAAACTATCCTTTTCGGCTTCTTACATTAGAACAGGATACAATGAGGATTTATTGGAACACCGTGGAGCTAACAAATATGCAGTAGATGGTGATGGTAATTCTATTCCTACCGCAATTGAAATGCAGCTTTTCATGAGAAAAAGAAAAAGATATATTGATAATATTTCCAACTTTTTTGTGTACAAAACACAAACCGGAAAACTAGATCATAACATTGTTGTTGGATATGATTATGCACAGGAAAAACTTCCGGCAGGAGGTTCTCAATTAGAAGCCAAAGGTTATAGAAATGCCGCTAACACAGGCGCTATTAACACTTACAATCCAAACAATAAAAGCGCTTATTTATTAGATGCTAATGGAAATCCAGTTCCTAATGTTGCTCATTTTGACTTATCAAATCCTTACAGTTCACAGCAATTAAAAGATATCAGTAAATATTTTTATACGACGAGAGCATATGATCCTACTTTCTATTCTACTTATGGTGTTTATTTGCAAGACCAAATAAAATTAGGCCCTTTGAAAGCCTTAATTGGATTGCGTTACGATGAGTATATCGACAGAGAAAATTACACTAAACAAAATGAAAAGAAAGTAAAACAACATTCGTTATTACCACGATTAGGTCTTACCTATACCTTAAACTCAAATATCAATTTATACGGAACCTACGTAAAAGGATACAATCCGCAAACCGCTTCAGTACTTGCTAATCCTAATGCCGGAGGACCTTTTGATCCTTTAGAAAGCAATATGATTGAATTTGGAGGAAAATCATCATGGTTCAACGAAAGTTTATTAGTAACCTTATCACTTTATAAAATAAAAGAAAAAAACAGTTTGTATAGTGCCAATGACAGCAGTAATGTTGATTTAATGAGAGCAATTGGCGAACAAGAATCTAAAGGAATTGAAATTGACATCAATGGACGTATCAATACCCAATGGAGCATCTCGGCAGCTTACTCTTTTAATGAAGCCAGTATTACCGACAGCCCTGTAGCTAGCGAAATAGGACGACAAAAACCAAATACTCCTAAACACCAAGGAAACATCTGGACAAAATACAATTTTACCGATGGGGTATTAAAAGATTTTGGAATTGGCTTTGGATCTAACTTTGTAACTACAAGAAACCTAAGCAATAATGCTACGCAAACTATTCCGGGTTATACGATCATGAATGCCGCTTTGTATTACAATATTAACAAATTCAAAATACAGCTGAACGCTAATAATCTAGCTAATAAAACCTATTGGGTTGGAGGATACGACTACATCCGATTATTCCCGGGAGCTCCTAAAAACTGGCTATTAACTCTTGGATATACATTCTAATTGCAGTTTATTTGTAAACAAACACACTATTGATTAATGGACAAAACAATAAAAAAAAGCATTGGAAAAATACATTTATGGCTCGGACTTTCGTCCGGGCTTATTGTATTCATAGTAGCATTAACGGGAAGTTTATTGGTCTTTGAAAAAGAAATTGATTCCTTTTTACATCCTGAATTGTATAAGGTAGAGAACATTGGTTCAACTAAAAAGCCCATTGACGAGGCAATTAAAAATTTAAACAAATCATTTGCAATTGATTCTATTCAACGTATTTACACTTATCAGGAAGCTCAAAAAACAGCATTAATTATTGCAAAAACGAAAGACAAAAAAACATTTTACTTTGCTATCAATCCCTATACTGCAAAAGTTATTGGAAGTATCGAACCAACAAAACATTTCTTTACAATAGTCAATCACTTACACCGAAATCTTTTGTTAGGTAAAACAGGAAAATTAATAACGGGAATCTCTTGTTTGACTTTTATAATATTACTTATCAGTGGCTTGTGTTTGTGGTGGCCCAAAAAACGTAAAAACCTCAAACAAAGATTAACCATCAAATGGAAGGCTTCGTTTAAAAGAGTTAATTGGGATTTTCATTCTACTTTAGGTTTTTACAGTTTTTTATTTTTATTAATCATAGCACTTACAGGATTAACTTGGTCGTTTAAATGGTTTGAAAACAGCCTGTATTATATAACAGACGGTGTTGCAAAAAAACCATCCATCAAAGTCGCAAACCCACCAAAACCGCAAAACATAAATCATCAAACTTATTTTTATCAAAATATTATAGACCAGACCAATACCCTTTTTCCGTACCAAGGAAACATTCAAATACGTTTACCCAATGATACAGTAAATAGTATTTTAGTAACCAAAGAAAATACAGAAAAAACAATCCCAAATCAATCTAGCATCGCTTATTTTGACCGATATACAGGTGCAAACATTCAGACTAAACCTTATGAATCTTTTAGTCAAGGCGATAAATTAAGACGGATTATTTACCCTATTCACACAGGAAGTATTTATGGTTTACCCACTAAAATTATTGCTTTTTTAGTTTGTCTAGTTGCGGCAACAGCTCCAATAACCGGTTTTATAATCTGGTGGGGACGCAAGAGAAAGTAACCAATAAAAAAACGCTAAAAGAAGAAATATATTTTTTCTTTTAGCGTTTGTAGTTTTTAAGAAACCACTATACTAATTTTTGTTGTACCAAATCTAAAACCAAATCGAATTGCTCTTCTCTGTTTAAATTGGAATTATCAATTTCGACAGCGTCTTCTGCCTTAACTAAAGGAGAATTACTACGGTGGGTATCAATATAATCGCGTTCTTCTACATTGTGCAGCACCTCTTCAAAAGTTACCATATCGCCTTTTTGAATTAATTCGCCATAACGTCTTTGCGCACGGGTTTGTGCACTTGCTGTCATGTAAATTTTAAGCTCAGCATCAGGAAAAACTACTGTTCCTATATCCCTTCCGTCCATCACGACACCTTTGTCTTTGCCCATTTGTTGCTGTTGTTCTACCAATTTCGAACGAACTTCTGGAATTTCGGCCACCTTACTCACAAAACTAGAAACCGCAATGGTACGAATTTGTTTTTCTACATTTTCACCATTTAAATACATTTCGGCAAAACCTAAATCTGGATTGAATTGAAACTGCAATTGAATGTTTGGCAAACTTTTTATCAAGGATTCTTTGTCTAAATAATCGGTTTTAATGAAGCCATTTTGCATTGAAAAAAGAGCAATCGCACGATACATAGCGCCTGTATCCACATATACATAACCCAAGGCTTTAGCCAATTGTTTAGCCAAAGTACTTTTCCCTGTAGATGAAAAACCATCTATTGCAATTGTAATCTTTTTATCCAAAATATAAGTCTTCTAAATAGGTTGTCATTAAAACGATAAAAGTACATTATTTTAAGTTTAGCATACAAAAAATTCCTTGATATAATTAACAACAAAAACGGCTGTCGATAATGTCAACAGCCGTTTGATAAAATTTTTAAAAAGAAATTATTTTGATCTTGTAAATGGAATGGTTGTTTCGGCATCTACAATCATATCAAATCCCGATTTATCATCTTTAAATTTAAATTTTAACCCTGTACGTTTTGATTCGAATAAATTTTCTCCTATCGGATCCACAATAAAAGAAGCATAATCTGGAATATCTACGTTTAAAAAAGTATTTTTTTCAGATACGGTAATTTTATAAGGAACTCTTGGATTAGAATAAGATCCTATATATGGCGCAGGATCAATTGCTTTTTCTACTAAGCCTGTTCCTGCTTTCCAAATATTATTTTCTGGATTACTATCTGGAAACACATGTTCCGGGTCAAGGGTAATACTTTCTACTTCTTCAGTTGAAGGATGTTTGAAAGTCCACTCAATATTTTTTTGCCAAATTTCAACAGGCAATTTTACTCTATCTACTTTGCCACTTTTAAATTTAATATCCATTATAACTGGCATAGGCATTTTTTCGAAATTTTCTATAGTAATAAACACTCCATTTGCAGGATTATTTTTTACATATTTAATTGAATTTACACCTTGATCAAACTTCCAATTATTTTGGAACCAACCTCTCCAAAACCAACTCAAATCCTCTCCTCCTAAATTTTCCATCGTTCTAAAGAAATCATCTGGCTGTGGATGTTTGAAAGCCCAACGTTTAATGTAAGTCCTGAAAGCCAAATCAAAACGCTCTGGTCCTAAAACTTGCTCTCTTAAAATTACTAAACCAGCACTTGGTTTAGAATAACACAATTCACCAATATTAGCTTCTTTCATATTATCAGGAGAAGTCATAACTGGTTCTAATTCGGGGTCAGTATAAATAAGACTGGCTTCATGCATGTCTTCTTTTTCATGCTTGTACTCTCCGTTATTAAAATCATGATTACTTAAACTATTGATAAAAGTATTAAATCCTTCATCCATCCATCCAAACAAGCGTTCATTAGAACCAACAATCATTGGGAACCAGTTATGCCCAAATTCATGGTCAGTAACGCCCCATAATCCTTGTCCTTTTGATTTCCAACTACAAAAAACAATTCCTGGATACTCCATTCCTCCTTCATTACCAGCAACATTCGTTGCCACTGGATAAGTATATTCAAACCATCTTTTTGAATAATTTTCTATTGAATATTTTACATATTCTGTTGAACGACCCCATGCCTGATTTCCGGCACTTTCCTCTGGATAAACCGAAAGGGCTAAAGATTTTTTTCCACTTGGCAGATTAATTCGAGCACCATCAACTATAAATGCTGCCGAAGAAGCCCATGAAATATCACGAGAATTCAATAATTTAAATTTCCAAGTTTTAGTAGTTGTTCCTTTATTTTTAGCAGCCAAAACTCCTTCTAGCGAACGAATCATTACTGTTTTATCACTAGCCTTTGCTTCGTTGTACTTTTTTAATTCATCTGCCGAAAAAACCTCCGTAGGATTAATTAATTCTCCTGAACAAACAACAATATGATTAGATGGAGCAGTAATCGAAATATCAAAATTACCGTACTCTAAATAAAATTCAGAAGCACCTAAATACGGATTGGTATTCCATCCTCTCACATCATCGTATACACACATTCTTGGATACCATTGAGCGATTGTAAAAATCTTTCCATTTTTAGTTTCTAAAACACCTGTTCTGTCCGAACCTTCGTTTGGAGAGATGTATGAAAAATCAATTTTAAACTCTACTTTACCACCTTTTGCTTTTAATTCAGATGGAAGAAACAATTGCATACGAGTATCTGTAATGACAAATTTAGCTTCAACTGGATTAATTGGTTTGTTATCGATTTTAGTAATTTTAACCGATTTGATTTTATGACCTCCATCAAAAACCTGTCCTTGTCGGCCATTTCTACTTCCTGTAATAGGAACAACAGCCTCACCTCTTGAATCTGATTTGAATAAATTTTGATCTAAATTCAACCATAAAAAAGACATTGAATCTGTACTGTTATTAGTGTAGCTAATAATATCAGTTCCAGTAATTTCATTTGTTTTTTCATTCAATACCGCCGTTAATTTATAATCGGCTCTATTTTGCCAATAAGCAGCACCTGGCTGTCCGCTGGCTGAACGTGTTAATGTTCCATTGTTTTCATAAAAAAAAGGAGCAAAAGCATCACGATAATTATAATTAGAAACTTGTTTTGACGGAGTGTTTTCTTGTGCTACAAGCGAAGTTCCTCCCAGTAATACTACTATTTGAAAAATAGCGCTAAACTTATTTATTTTCATATTTTTTCCTATTTTAGACAAATTAATAAAAAAATATACATATGTTTTCGATGTTTTATAAATTTAATTGAATTTTAAGATATTTTTCCTGAGCATTAAACCAAATATCGCTACATTCGCTTAAGCTTTAATTATTTTATACAGTGATAACTACTATATCTAATTCTATACTTTCGGCCAAAATCAATCACAAAGGAGCTGAATTATTTTCTTTAACATCCTTAAAAAACAATCAGGAATACATCTGGGAAGGCAATCCAGATTATTGGGGAAAACATTCCCCTATTTTATTTCCTATTGTTGGTACGCTTAAAGACAATAAATATCATATTGCCGACAAAGATTATGAATTAAACCGACATGGGTTTGCCAGAGACATGACATTTGAATTGATAGATAAACATGAAAATAGTGCTACCTTTTCAGTTCAATCTTCTGATGAAACCTTGAAAGTATATCCGTTTGATTTCGAATTACAAATCCGATATAGTCTTGAGGAAAACAAATTAAATATTGAATATACAGTCCTCAATAAAACAGCTGCAAAATTACCTTTCTCAATTGGTGCACACCCAGCTTTTACATTAGATGGAAATTTTGAGGATTACCAACTTGAATTTGAAAAAAATGAACCACTCGAATTCAATTTACTAGAGAATAATTTAATTTCAAATCAAACTGAATTTTTAGAAAAAAAAGGAGGTCTAGTTGAATTACGACATCAACTCTTTGAAAACGACGCTTTAATTTTTAAAAAGTTAGAATCAAAAAGTGTAAGTCTCTTAAAAAATAAAAATCCCTTTTTAAAAGTACATTTTCAAGGTTTTCCACATTTAGGGATTTGGACTCCAAACAACGCTCCTTTTCTTTGCATTGAACCTTGGTATGGCTATTCGGACACTAATGGATCTGATGGAAATCTTTTTAATAAAGAAGGAATCCAGATTATTGATGCCAATAAAACTTTCAACTCTAAATTTATAATTGAAATTATTTAATCAAACTTAGACAAGGACTTTACATACAATTCCTCTACTTTTTTTCGAGCCCAATTGGTTTTTCGTAAAAAAGTCAAACTGGATTTTACACTTGGATCATGAGAAAAGCAGCGTATAGGAATCAATTCGGCTAAAGTATCAAATCCATAATAATCGGCTAATTTTTCTACTATAACTTTTAAAGTTACACCATGAAGCGGATCATTTGATATTGGTTTTTCCATAAATGCAAAAATAATTCAAATTCGTTTAAAAATTGTGGTTTTTTACTAATTGTTTCTACATTTGTAGCTATGCTAAAGACAGTCAACATACTCAACAAGAGAGCGCGATTTGATTACGAGATAATCGAAAAATATACTGCTGGAATTGTACTGGCGGGAACTGAAATCAAATCCGTCCGATTAGGAAAAGCGAATATTACTGAAAGCTTCTGTGAATTTAATGAAAAAAACGAACTTTTCGCAATTAACACCTATATTGAAGAATACGCTTTTGGAAATCAATTTAATCATAAATCCAGAAGTGAACGAAAATTGCTTTTGAACAGACGCGAATTAAAAAATCTTGCCCGAAGTGTACAAGCTAAAGGTTTAACAATCATACCTCTTCGATTATTTACAAGCGAAAAAGGAATTGCTAAACTAGAAATTGGACTTTGTAAGGGTAAGAAAAATTACGATAAACGAGAATCTTTAAAAGAACAGGATACTAAAAGGGATTTAGATCGAATCAAGAAATCGTTTAATTGATTAAAATCACCCGAAACTTCTTTATACAAATCAGATGAATCCTAAGAATCTATTTCGAATAACCCCAAAAAAAGTTTTGTATTATGGAAGAATGTATTTCAGTTTTTGATATGCTTAAAATAGGTATTGGCCCTTCAAGTTCCCATACCTTAGGTCCGTGGCGTGCTGCTGAAAGATTTTTAAAAGAAGTACGAGAGCAAGGACTTCTACATACAGTTGCAACAATTGAAGTTAATCTTTATGGTTCACTTTCCCTTACCGGAAAAGGTCACGCTACTGATTTAGCGATTATGTTAGGACTCAGCGGACAAGACCCCGAATATATTCCGGTACAAAACATAAACACAATAATCGAAAAGATTCAACAAGAAAAGAAAATCAATTTAGGAAATGAAATAGTAACCCCTTTTGATCCTTCCAATGCTATTATTTTCAACAAGCAGTTTTTGCCATTTCATGCCAATGGAATGACCCTATCGATTACTACTAAAAATGATGAAACATACAGTAATACCTATTACTCAATTGGTGGTGGTTTTGTGGTAAATGAAGAACGTGAAGAAGCAAAAAACAAATTAGAACTCAAATGCGCTTTTCCTTATCCAATTGATAATGCTGACCAATTATTAAAACATTGCCAAGCCGAGAATAAAAAAATATCTGAAATTGTATACGAAAATGAAAAGTCAATGCATTCAGAAGAAGATTTACATAATGGCTTAATGCGAATTTGGGACACCATGCTTGAATGCATGTATATTGGATGCCATTCAGAAGGAATTTTACCTGGAGGACTTAATGTAAGAAGACGAGCATTTGACATGCACAAAAACCTTATTGGTTTATCACAATACGATGCTCCACAAAGTTGGCTGGAACAAATTCGTTTGACCGAAGTTAAATTTAGACAAATATTACAATGGGTAAGTTGTTTTGCATTAGCTGTAAACGAAGTCAACGCTTCACTGGGAAGAGTGGTTACCGCTCCTACTAACGGAAGTGCAGGTGTAATTCCAGCTGTTTTAATGTATTACATGGTCATCGAAAATCATCAAGCAGACGAAAACGAAATCAAACAATTTTTATTGGTAGCCAGCGAAATTGGCAGTGTTTTTAAGCAAGGTTCAACTATTTCTGCTGCAATGGGTGGATGTCAAGCCGAAATTGGTGTTTCATCATCAATGGCAGCCGCAGCACTATGCGAATTAATGGGCGGAACTCCGGAGCAAGTTTTAATTGCTGCCGAAATTGCTATGGAACATCATTTGGGATTAACCTGTGATCCTATTGGTGGATTAGTTCAAATTCCTTGTATTGAAAGAAATACAATGGGCGCAATTAAAGCGATTAATGCCGCTGAATTAGCCTTAGGAACCGACCCCAAAAACACAAAAGTTCCTTTAGATAAAGTAATCAAAACCATGTGGGAAACCGCTAAGGACATGAACTATAAATACAAAGAAACTTCAGAGGGAGGATTAGCAGTTGCAGTAAGTTTATCCGACTGTTAAATCAATTTTTATCTTCTAATAAAGGAACAAAACGAAACTCACCCAATTCATGTTTTTCGAATTGGGTTTCGTTTTTACGAATAAGTAAGGTCATAATTTGTACTTCTTCACCTAATGGAATTACTAATCTTCCTCCTATTTTCAACTGCGCCATTAAAGGTTGTGGAATAACCGGTGCGCCAGCAGTTACAATAATGCTATCAAAAGGCGCATAAGTTGGTAAGCCTTTATAACCATCTCCAAAAGTAAGATGCTTCGGTCGGATTCCTAATTTTGGCAACAAAACCGAGGTTTGTTTGAACAATTCATTCTGCCTTTCTACACTGTAAACTTTAGCCCCCATTTTGCACAATACTGCTGTTTGATAACCAGATCCTGTACCAATTTCCAATACTTTATGATCTTTTTTCACTTCTAATAACTGCGATTGAAAAGCAACAGTATAAGGCTGGGAAATTGTTTGTCCTGCTCCAATAGGAAATGCCTTATCTTGATAGGCATAATCTTCAAAACTGGAGTTTAAAAACAGATGTCTTGGAATTTTTTTAATCGCATCAAGCACTGCTAGATCAGTAATCCCTTTTTGTTGCAAAGTGCTTACTAATTGATTGCGAAGTCCTTGATGTTTGGCAGTATCTTTCAATGTTTAGGGTTTATTTTTTTGTAAAAATAACAGTAAAAATTCCAAAAAGCAAAATCCAAAATCCAAATCAATTATACTATTTTTTCAATTTGAATTTCCTACTTTTGTTAAAAATACATTATCATGCTAAAAGTAGGAGTTTTAGGTGCTGGTCATCTTGGAAAAATTCATTTGCGTTTATTACAACAGTCTGAAAAATACGAATTGGTTGGTTTTTATGATGAAAATCAAGAGTACGCTCAAAAAATTGCTAAAGAATTTGGATATACTAACTTTAATACCATTGCTAAATTAATTCATGCCGTAGACGTAATTGATATTGTAACTCCTACCCTTTCCCACTATAAATGTGCAAGAACTGCCATAAAATCAGGGAAACACGTTTTTATTGAAAAACCAATCGCTAATACTATTGAAGAAGCAGAAGAAATTATCGCTTTGGCTAAAGAGTACAATGTTAAAGGGCAAGTTGGTCACGTAGAACGTTTTAATCCAGCCTTTATAGCTACTAAAAACATGATTGAAAGCCCAATGTTTATTGAAACACACCGTTTGGCTGAATTCAATCCTCGAGGTACCGATGTTCCAGTGGTTTTGGATTTAATGATCCATGATATTGATGTGATTTTGAGTGTGGTAAAATCAAAAGTAAAAAACATTAGTGCTAGCGGAGTATCGGTAATTAGTGAAACTCCGGATATTGCTAATGCCCGAATCGAATTTGAAAATGGATGTGTTGCCAACTTGACAGCCAGCCGAATTTCGATGAAAAACATGCGCAAAACCCGTTTTTTTCAAAAAGATGCTTACATATCAGTTGATTTTTTAGAAAAGAAATGTGAAGTAGTAAAAATGAAAGACGCTCCTGAAGTTCCGGGAGATTTTGATATGATTTTGCAAAATGCTGAAGGTGTGAAAAAACAAATCTATTTTTCAAATCCTGATGTACAGCAAAACAATGCCATCTTAGACGAATTAGAAACATTTGCAGATGCCATTAACAACGATACAACACCAATTGTAACACTGGATCAAGCTACCGATGCTTTAAGAGTAGCGCATCAAATTATAGCTTGTTTTAAGAAATAATTCAAAAAACAAGTTCAAAGTTTAAGGTTTAAAGTTGTTATTAATAACTCTAAACCTTAAACTTTTTAAATTTAATAAATTTAGAGAATGAAAATAGTAGCAGTAATAGGTGCAGGAACAATGGGCAACGGAATTGCTCATACTTTTGCTCAAAACGGTTTTACGGTAAAATTAGTTGACATTTCCGAAGAAGCTTTAGAAAAAGGCATGAATACTATTTTTACCAATTTGGACAGAATGCAAAAAAAAGGAAGCATTACTGCCGAAGATAAAATAAAAACCCTTTCAAATATTATTTGCTATACCGACATTGAAGATGGCGTTGTAGGAGCTGATTTAGTCATTGAAGCTGCTACCGAAAATCTTGATTTAAAACTTAGAATCTTTAGAAAGCTGAACGAATACTGTTCGCACAACACTGTTTTTGCAACAAACACTTCTTCTATTTCCATTACACAAATTGCTGCTACTGTGGCGCATCCTGAACGTGTCATTGGAATGCATTTTATGAATCCAGTACCAATAATGCCTTTGGTCGAAGTTATTCGTGGTTATAACACCAGCAACGAAGTAACAAAGTTCATCATGGATTTATCTGTAAAATTAGGCAAAACTCCAGTTGAAGCTCATGATTATCCAGGATTTGTTGCCAATAGAATTTTAATGCCCATGATTAACGAAGCTATTGAAACGCTATACAACAAAGTGGCCGGTGTAAGCGAAATCGACAATGTAATGAAATTGGGAATGGCGCATCCAATGGGGCCTTTACAACTTGCTGATTTCATAGGATTGGATGTTTGTCTTTCGATTATGAATGTATTGTATGATGGTTTTAAAAACCCTAAATACGCTCCTTGTCCCCTTTTAATCAATATGGTGAATGCTAAAAAACTGGGTGTAAAATCGGGAGAAGGATTTTACGATTATAGTGAAAGCAAAAAAGCAGAAAAGGTTGCTAAACAGTTTCTTTAGTTGAATTAGTTAAATAAAATATTGAACATGTCGATACAATCCAATTTAGAAAATATAAAATCCACCTTACCCGAAAAAGTTACACTGGTTGCGGTTTCTAAAACCAAACCAGTATCGGATTTAATGCAGGCTTATGAAGCAGGTCAACGAATTTTTGGCGAAAACAAAATTCAGGAAATGACTGAAAAATGGGAACAAATGCCAAAAGACATTCAATGGCACATGATTGGTCATGTTCAAACCAACAAAGTGAAATTCATGGCACCTTTTGTGAGTTTGATTCACGGAGTAGACAGTCTGAAATTATTACAAGAAATCAACAAACAGGCTCAAAAAAACAACCGTATAATTGATTGTTTACTTCAAATGCATATTGCCGAAGAAGAAACAAAATTTGGACTTAACGAAACCGAATTGAACGAAATCCTTGATTTTATTCAAAACAACAAAGAAGAATTACAAAACATTCGAGTGGTAGGTTTAATGGGAATGGCTACTTTTACTGATAATCAGGAGCAAATCAAAAAAGAATTTACTCATTTAAAAACTATTTTTGATATGGTAAACCAACTTCCAACTTCTAACATCCAACTCCTAACTTTGTCCATGGGAATGTCTGGAGATTATAAAGTTGCCATTGATTGTGGCAGCAACATGATTAGAGTTGGAAGCAGTATTTTTGGAGGAAGATAAACATGAACTCGACATTACAAGGAACAAAGTCATTTAAACAGCTTAATGAAATTGCTTCGTTCCTCGCAATGACACTTAAAACGGAATACTTATTTTGTACGCAATATTAGACATAGAAACCACTGGAGGTCAATATAATGAAGAAGGCATTACCGAAATTGCTATTTATAAGTTTGATGGCCATCAAATAGTGGATCAATTTATCAGTTTGGTCAACCCTGAAATTCCCATTCAGCCGTTTGTGGTAAAATTGACTGGAATTAACAATGCAATGTTGCGCTCGGCTCCTAAGTTTTATGAAGTAGCTAAGCGCATCATTGAAATCACTACTGATTGTATTTTGGTAGCCCATAATGCTGATTTTGATTACCGCATCCTTCGAACAGAGTTCCGTCGTTTGGGTTATGATTTCAATACTAAAACGCTTTGTACTGTAGAGCTGTCAAAGAAATTACTACCAGAACAAACTTCTCACAGTTTAGGAAAGTTAGTTCGTGCTTTGGGTATTCCAATGGCCGACAGGCATCGTGCTAGTGGCGACGCCATGGCAACGGTTAAGTTATTCAAAATGCTATTGGAAAAAGACCTTGAAAAAACAATCATTACTGGTCTAATCAAAACAGAAATTAAAAAAGGAATTGCGCCAAAACTACTAGATATTATTGAAAGTTTACCTTCTAAAACAGGAGTCTATTACATACACAATCAAAATGGTATTATCATTTACATTGGCAAAAGCAATAATATCAAAAAAAGAATCAACCAACATTTTACTGGAATTACAAAAAAAAGCAAACGAATTCAAAACGATGTTTATACCGTAAACTATGATGAAACAGGAAGTGAGTTAATTGCGCTATTAAAAGAAAGTTTAGAAATTAAAATCAACAAACCAATTCTTAACCGAGCACAGCGTAAAAATATCTTTATCTATGCGCTTTATTTAGAAACAGATACTAACGGCTACTTAAACCTTAAATTACAAAAAACAGACGGTCGAAAAAAGGAAATAACTTCATTTGCCTCTCTACAAGAAGGAAAATCATTTTTATACAAAATAACAGAAGAATTTGAACTATGCCAAAAAATCAATGGTCTCTATGATTCCAAAAAAGAATGTTTCCAATATAATTTAAAAGAATGCAAAGGCGCCTGCATCAATCAAGAGCCTGTAGAAAGTTACAATGAACGTGTTCAAAACTGCATTAAAAGCCTTTCATTTGAAAATAAAAACATGATTATTATTGATCGTGGTCGAAATATAAATGAAAGAAGTGCTGTATTAGTTGAAAATGGACTATTCAAAGGCTATGCTTTTTTTGATTTAAATTACCAAATAACAAACCCTGATATTTTAAAAAACATCCTCATTCCGATGGAAAACAACAGAGATGTTCAACGTATTATTCAAGCTTACATCAGAAAAAAGAAAGCATTAAAAATCATTCATTTTTAAGCCCTTAAACAAGTTAAGCAAAGTAATTTATGAAATATTTAATCACCATTGTCGGTCCTACAGCGATAGGAAAAACAGCCTTGAGCATACAAATTGCTAATCACTTTAAATGCGATATCGTTTCTTGTGATAGCAGGCAGTTTTTTAAGGAAATGACTATCGGTACTGCTGTTCCCAATCCTGAGGAATTAGCAGCAGCAAAACATCATTTTATTCAAAATAAATCGATTTTTGAGAATTATACCGTTGGTGATTATGAAAAAGAAGCCATCAACTGTATTGAAGAATTATTCAAAACAAACGATTATGTAGTTTTAGTTGGTGGTTCAGGTTTGTATGTAAATGCTGTTTTAAAAGGTTTTGACGATTTCCCCGAAATAGATTCAGCTATCCGTGAAGAAGTAAATGCCAAATATGAAAAATTAGGAATTAACTATTTACAGGAGCAACTCAAAGAAAGAGATCCTAATTATTTCGAAAAAATAAATAATGAAAACCCACAAACCTTACTTAATCCGCAACGTATGATGCGCTTTGTAGAAGTTTGCATTGGAACCGAAAAACCTTATTCTTCTTTTTTAAACCAAAAGAAAAACGAAAGAAGCTTCACTCCTATTATCATCGGTTTGGAAGCCGATAGAAATATTTTGTACAACCGCATCAATCTGCGTGTGGACATTATGATGAATGAAGGTTTATTGGCAGAAGCCAAAGCTTTATATCCTTACAAAGAGTTAAATGCACTTCAAACAGTGGGTTACAGAGAATTATTTAGTTATTTTGACAAAGAACTCACTTTGGACTTTGCCATTGAAGAAATCAAGAAAAATACCCGTCGCTTTGCCAAAAGACAATTAACTTGGTTCAAACGTGAGGAAAACACCAAATGGTTTGATTATTTAACCAACAAAGAAGAAATTATTGATTACGTTCGTAACTACAAACAATAAACAAAAAACAACAAACAAATCAAAATGCCAATAGTAGCTAATTTCACTTCAATATACAGCAAAGAATATGAAATCAATTTTACCCAATGTTTGCCGTCAGGAAGTTTAAAATACACCGAATTATGCAATCTTTTGCAATTGACCGCAGCCGAACATGCCGAAATTGGTGGTATCAGCTTTAGTGATATGCAAGAATTTGATCAAGCCTGGGTTTTGAGTCGAATGCGTGTTGAAATTAGCGCTTTGCCCAAATGGAAAGATACAGTAACGGTAAAAACATGGATTAATAGCTTAGAAAATTCACGTTCGGTACGTGCTTTGGAAATGTACGTGAATGGTGAAAAAATGGTGGGTTGCGAAACTTTCTGGGCTGTTTTCAATACTCAAAAACGTCGTCCAGAATTATTAACTTTACCGCATGATCATTTTGAATTATATCCAGATGTACGGGCAACAGAAGAAGGTTTTTCTAAAATTGACATTAATCCTGAAAAGGAAGAAGTTTTTAGCAAAACGGTTATTTTATCTGACTTGGATATTGTTAATCATGTAAATAATGTCAAATACCTGGAATGGTGTATGGATTTGGTTGATGAAAATATTATTCTGAAACAAAAAGTCAAAAGTTTTGAAATGAATTTCATGAAAGAACTTTCGCTAAGAGATAAAGTAATGATTCATGAGAATGTATCCGATGATTGTATTGTTTTTAGTATTACCAAAGAAGATAAAAACTGCTATGCCTTGCAAATGAATTTGAAATGAATTTGAAATGAATTTGAAGTAAATTCTAAGAACAATCTAAAATTGTTATTTACAAAAAGTTATCATGCCAAACCAGATTGTCAGCTTGGTTTTTTCTATTTAACTTTAAAACAAAAAATTTAATAGTTATCGAAACTATTTTTCAAAATACCAACCCAATCCATTTATTAGCTAATGCTCATTCGCAAAAGGATTATATTCCTTTGGATTTATCCGTCTACAATTCTGAATTATCAAAAGTCAATCTAACAGATGCCGTTTCGGTTGAAAATTATATTGAAGAAAAAAGAAAACAATTCAATTCGAAAATTGCTTTTGGTGGCTATTTAGAAAAAAGAAATTTGTACCAAAGAAGTACTCATTTTAACAACGAAAGTACCGAAGAACGCAATATCCATTTAGGAATAGATTTATGGACAGCGGCAGGTACTCCAGTAATTTGCCCACTTGATGGAATCGTTCATAGCTTCAACAATAACACTGAAATTGGTGATTATGGCCCTACGATCATTTTAAAACATTCAATAAAAAAGGAAACTTTTTATACTTTATACGGACATCTTTCGTTAGAAAGTATAGAAAATCTAAAAATCGGAATGCCTTTTACAAAAGGAAACCAACTAGCAACATTAGGAATAGCTGAAATAAATGGGGATTATGCTCCGCATTTGCATTTTCAAATTATTAAAAATATTGGTGATTATAGAGGCGATTACCCTGGTGTTTGCAGTCAATCTAATTTAGATTTTTATAAAGAAAATTGCCCTGACCCTAATTTATTATTAAAAATTAAAATCTAAAATGAAAAAACTAATACTTATCTTAAGTCTGATAGTAGTTGTAGGATGTAAATCAAAAAAAGTTAATTACGACGAACCAAAAGAAAATGATATAGTAAAACTACCCTCTAACCAAATCAGTAGCAGTCAGAAAAACAAAGCTTATGAACTAGGTAAACGCGTATTAATGACATGTAACACTTCTAAATTCAAGCCTTTTACTAGTAACGAAGCTACACAAAGCGTAATCAACAACATAACAATTGATAAATTATCAAAAACTTGCACTAAATACCGAATGTGGTATGGCACATTTATAGACCTACAATTAGCAGAAGTATATCAAAATAAGGATAATAAAACTACTATTTATCGATTTAAAGCCATGTATACCAAAAAGGTAGCCAACAAAGAATTACGTGTTTTTATAAATGCTGAAAATTTAGTTTCGGCCATTAAAACCTCCGATTGGGTAGAAAATTACAAACCTTAAATTCGGAATAACTCGCCAAAAGCAACAGCTGCTTTATGTACCAAAACCGGCCAATCTTCTGCAGCATTATCATCAGCTCCATCAGAGATATATTTAAGACATAAAAAGGGAATTTCTTCATTTTTTGCAATTGTAGCTAGCGCATAAGCCTCCATATCAACTACATTGTATTTAGTTTCGATATGCCCCATTTCAAAACTATCCCCAGTTCCACATACTCCATGAGGTAGATTTTCTATTTGCAAACCATATTCTAAAACAGAAGGAATATTTGTATAAGGAGTTACATAACGTTCATAGCCCAATCCACTAACATCCATATCACGTTGCACAAATTGGGTACAACAAATCACATCTCCTTTTTGAAATTTACTACTTCCTGCCGAACCTAAATTAACAATCAATTCAGGTCTTTTTTGATGGATTGCTTTTGTTAATTGATACGAAGCATTTACTTTTCCTACACCAACAAACAAGGTGTTGTGTTTATCAAAAACCGCCGCTGCTTCCATTTCCAAAGCAAAAACAAAAAGTACATTTTCTAATAAAAATTGTTTGTTATTTATGATTATCATTACAATCAAATGTTTTATAAATTCACTAAACTCCAAATCGAGTTCTTATTATTGGCATCAAAATTACAAATAATTGACAGCCTGTTGAATCTCATTCACAAAATAAAAAAGCCATCATTGATTCAATCAAAGATGGCTCAAATTTTATAGAATGAATAAAATTTATTTTTTCATTTTTTCTTTTATAGCATTTTTCTCTGCCGTCATCTCTAAAGCTGAATACACTCCTGAAAGCGTTTTAGCAACATCTTCATTTTCAGGATCTAATTCATATGCTTTTTTCAAATAAGGTAAAACACTTCTAAACAAATCTTCTCTCTTCTTTTTCAAAACATCATATCTTTTCATGTCTTTATCAGAAGTACCTAATTTGTTCATTTCCTCAATTAGCACTTTTTCATTTTGCAATTTTAGAACTGCTAAATTGATATAAGCATTCAAATAATCCGGTTTTAATTCGATAGTTTTTTTATAATATTTCTCTGCTTCTTCATTATTATTATTATTTGCAGCAATTACACCCAAATTATAAATTAAAGCATAGTCGTTAGGATTTTTAGCCAATACATCATTTATGATTTGCTTGTATTTTTCAAAATCTTTTGTTTGCAAGTACAAATTAGCCTCTGTTAACTTTAATGAATTATCATCAGGGTTTGCTTTAACGGCATCAGCTACTGCTTGTTTAGCTTCTGCAATTTGACCTTTCTCCACTAAAATCAAAGCCATGTTCTTATAAATCTCACCTCTTTTTGAAGGGATTTCCTCTGTTCTTGGTTTTTCGTGTGTACCTAATTTTACCGCTTTGTCTCTTTCAGCAGCTGTAGCAAAATTATTCTCTTGATCATTTATTTTACTTACAGCAAGGTATTGCGTCATTTTCCCTGAATAATTTAATCTTTTTAATTCAGAATACAACTCCATTGCTTTATCATAATCTTTAGCATTTACATAAGTTGATGCAGCATAATACAAATTAATTGTATCTTTTTTGTCTAACATATAGGCTTCGTACAATTTTTTTGCCCCATCAATGTTATTATTCTCTTTAGTAGCAGCAACAGCACTATTAATTAATAAATTTTTGATTTTGTCAACTGAAGTTGCTGCTTGAGCAGAATATTTTAATTTGCCTGAAACTTTTTCAGCTTCGATTAGCTTTTTATATGCATTAGCTGCCAAAGTCATATTAGCATCGGCGTCAATTTTTTTATCTACAAGATCTAAATAAGCATTTCCTTCTAGAAAAAGATATTGGGCTTTTTCTTCATCAGTTGCAGCTGACATTACAGCATCAGCAGCTTTTAACAGGTTTAAAGTTTCTTTAGCATCACCTCCTTTTAAAGCTTTTTCAGCTGCTTTTAACTCTTTTTTCTGAGCAAAAGTTGCAAAAGAAAGCAATAAAGTTGATGTAAGCATTATAAATTTACCATTCATAATATTCATTTTTAAAATTTAATAATTGTTTAAATGTAGTTATTACTAATCTTCGTCATTTGAATCATCATCAGATTCATCGTCAATAATTTCTTCATCTTCCTCTTCCTCTTCATCGTCATCCTCTACTGGACCTTCATCTTCTAATACTTCTAAAACAGGTTTAACTCGCTCGATTGCTTCTGCTTGAATTACGTTTCCTTCTTCGTCAACAACCACTTCTTCTTCTTCGTCCTTCATTACTTTTGCAACAGCAGCAATAGAATCATTTCCTTTCAAGTTAATCAACTTCACACCTTGAGTTGCACGACCCATTACTCTTAGATCTTCAATAGCCATTCGGATAGTTAATCCTGATTTATTGATAATCATTAAGTCATCTGCATCCGTTACCGCAGAAATCGAAATTAAACTTCCTGTCTTTTCAGTAATATTAAGTGTTTTAACACCTTTACCTCCACGGTTTGTGATTCGGTATACATCTACACCATCATCTTCAACCAATTTAGTACGTTTACCGTATCCATTTTCAGTTACAACTAAAATTTGAGAATCACTAATTGCATCTTTATCAACAGTTACCATGCCAATTACTTCGTCTTTCTCGTCTTTCAGGGTAATTCCTCGAACACCAGAAGCAGTTCTTCCCATTGGACGCGTCTTCGTTTCTTCAAAACGAACTAACTTACCAGATTTAACTGCTAAGATAATTTGGCTTTCTCCATTAGTCAATTCAGCACCTAATAATTCATCACCTTCTTTAATCGTAATTGCAGCAACTCCATTAGCTCTTGGTTTAGAATATTTCTCCAAAGAAGTTTTCTTAACCTGACCTTGCTTAGTTACCATCACTAAGTTATGAGTCTTGATATAATCCTGATCTTTTAAATCTTGAGTACAAATGAAGGCTTTAACCTTATCATCACTTTCAATATTAATCAAGTTTTGGATGGCTCTTCCTTTAGCCGTTTTCGTTCCTTCAGGAATTTCATAAACACGCATCCAGAAACATTTTCCTTTTTGAGTAAAGAACATCATGTATTGGTGGTTTGTAGCCACAAACATATGTTCTAAGAAATCTTGATCTCTAGTTCCTGCACTCTTCTGTCCTACTCCTCCTCTGTTTTGCGTTTTGTATTCAGATAAGTTGGTACGCTTAATATAACCAGCGTGAGAAATTGTAATAACCACATTTTCATCTGCAATTAAATCCTCTATACTTACATCACCACCTGAATATTCAATTGTTGAACGACGTTCGTCACCATATTTGTCACGAATCTCGATTAATTCTTCTTTGATAACATTTGTTCTTAAGTTAACATCTGCTAATAAAGCTTTTAAATGCTCAATTAACTTCATTAACTCTTCATATTCAGCCCTTAACTTATCTTGTTCCAGACCTGTCAATTGACGCAAACGCATCTCAACAATTGCTCTAGCCTGAATATCGGAAAGATTGAATCTTTCGATTAATTTTTCACGAGCTTCTTCCGTATTCTTAGAACCTCTAATTAACGCAATTACTTCATCTATATTATCAGAAGCAATAATTAATCCTTCTAAGATATGCGCTCTTTCTTCTGCTTTGCGTAATTCGAATTGTGTTCTACGAATAACAACATCGTGGCGGTGTTCAACAAAATAATGAATCAGATCTTTCAGATTCAACATTTGTGGACGACCTTTTACCAATGCAATGTTATTAACACTGAAAGATGATTGTAATTGAGTAAACTTGAATAAAGTATTTAATACTACGTTTGGCGTTGCATCACGTTTCAAAATATAAACGATACGCATACCATTTCGATCCGATTCGTCACGAATATTGACTATTCCTTCAATTTTTTTCTCGTTAACTAAATCTGCAGTACGTTTAATCATATCTGCTTTGTTAACCTGATACGGGATTTCAGTAACAACAATACATTCTCTTCCTTCAACTTCCTCAAAAACAACTTTAGCACGCATTACAACACGTCCTCTACCCGTTTTGAATGCTTCACGAACACCCTCATAACCATAAATCACTCCTCCTGTAGGGAAATCTGGAGCTTTAATATGAGTCATTAACTCATCGATTTCAATATCATTGTTATCAATGTAAGCCAATGTACCATTTACTACTTCAGTAAGGTTGTGTGGAGGCATGTTTGTAGCCATACCTACTGCAATACCTGTCGCTCCATTTACTAATAAAGTAGGAACTCGTGTAGGCATTACTTTTGGCTCATACAAAGTATCATCAAAGTTCAATTGAAAATCAACCGTTTCTTTTTCGATATCAGCCAGAATTTCTTCTGAAATCTTTTTCATTCTAGCCTCGGTATAACGCATCGCAGCTGGACTATCACCATCTACAGATCCGAAGTTACCTTGACCATCAATTAACAAATAACGCATACTCCACTCCTGTGCCATACGCACCATAGTATCATATACAGATGTATCTCCGTGTGGGTGGTACTTTCCTAAAACTTCCCCAACAATTCTTGCCGATTTTTTATGAGCAGATCTTGAAGTTACTCCTAAATCATACATACCATAAAGTACTCTTCGATGCACAGGTTTCAAACCATCTCTAACATCAGGAAGCGCTCTGGATACAATTACCGACATCGAATAATCGATGTAAGCTGATTTCATTTCATCTTCTATGTTAATAGGAATTAACTTTTCTCCTTCAGACATAAGTTGTTATATTAATTAATTATATTCGTTTCAAAACGTGCCAATATACGGATTTTTGAAATTTCTAAAAGCTTTTCAAGCTACTAATTTCAACGATTTATTAACAAATTAACATTAGGTTTTGTTTACTAATTTCAAATAAAAATCAGGTGTTTTTATCATTTTTTTTGTCAATTAGCTAAAAGAAGTACTTGGGTACGGTTTTTGTTTTTCAATTAGTAATTCACTAAATTTACATTATTAGAAATAAATATTATGGATGACAATTTTTCACCAAGAGTAAAAGATGTTATTACCTACAGTAAAGAAGAAGCTTTACGACTAGGTCATGACTTCATTGGGACAGAACACTTGATGCTTGGTATCCTTAGAGATGGTAATGGGAAAGCAATACAGATATTAAACAATTTATCTATAGACCTTGATCATTTGCGTAGAAAGGTAGAAATCCTAAGCCCTGCAATCCCTGGAATAGACAACAATTTAGAAAAGAAAAACTTGCACTTGACCCGTCAGGCAGAGCGCGCGCTCAAAACAACCTTTTTAGAAGCTAAGGTTTTCCAAAGCCCATCGGTAAGTACAGCACACTTGTTGTTGTGTATTTTAAGAAACGAAAACGATCCTACAACCAAGCTATTGAATAAACTAAAAATAGATTACGATGTAGCTAAAGAACAATATTTAAATATGACACCAAACGAAGAAGAATTCTTAGAAAACTTACCAAGAGCTACTGACTCTTACAATGATGATTTAGGACAAGATGACAGTCTAAAAGAAGGCAATTTTAATAATCCTGCTAATAAGTCCAATAAAAAATCTAAAACTCCGGTTTTGGACAATTTTGGTAGAGATTTGACAGATATGGCCGAAGAAGGCAAACTTGATCCTGTGGTAGGACGCGAAAAAGAAATTGAACGTGTTTGCCAAATTTTGAGCCGTCGTAAAAAAAACAACCCTTTACTAATTGGTGAACCTGGAGTGGGTAAATCTGCTATTGCCGAAGGATTAGCATTACGAATCATCCAAAAGAAAGTTTCCAGAATTCTATTCAATAAACGAGTAGTTACCCTAGATCTAGCTAGCTTAGTTGCCGGTACTAAATACAGAGGACAGTTTGAAGAAAGAATGAAAGCTGTAATGAATGAGCTAGAAAAAAATGACGATATCATTCTTTTCATAGACGAGATTCACACTATTGTAGGCGCTGGAGGTGCTACTGGTTCTTTAGACGCTTCTAATATGTTCAAACCTGCATTAGCAAGAGGTGAAATCCAGTGCATTGGAGCTACAACATTAGACGAATACAGACAATACATAGAAAAAGATGGTGCTCTAGAAAGACGTTTTCAGAAAATTATTGTAGAACCTACTTCTGTAGAGGAAACAATTACCATTTTGAATAACGTTAAAAACAAATACGAAGACCACCACAATGTTACTTACACACCTGAAGCAATCGAAGCTTGTGTAAAATTAACAAATCGATACATGTCAGAACGTTTCTTGCCAGACAAAGCTATTGATGCAATGGACGAGGCTGGTTCTCGTGTACATATTACTAATATTGAAGTTCCAAAGAAAATATTAGACTTAGAACGTCAATTAGAAGAAATTAGAGAATTAAAAAATGCTGTTGTTAAGAAACAAAAATACGAGGAAGCTGCTAAACTTCGTGATGACGAAAAACGTCTTGAAAAAGATTTAGCAATTGCACAAGAACAATGGGAAGAAGACGCTAAAAGCAATCGTATTCAAGTAACAGAAGACAATGTTGCAGATGTTGTTTCTATGATGACTGGAATCCCTGTAAATCGTATTGCACAAACTGAAAGCAACAAGTTAGCTAAATTACCTGAACTTATTGAAAGTAAAGTAATTGGTCAAAAAGAAGCGGTTATTAAAATTGCGCGTTCAATTCAAAGAAATCGTGCTGGTTTAAAAGACCCTAACAGACCTATTGGATCATTTATCTTCTTAGGACAAACAGGGGTAGGTAAAACACAATTAGCAAAAGTTTTAGCAAAAGAATTATTCGATTCTGAAGATGCTTTAGTTCGTATCGATATGAGTGAATACATGGAGAAATTTGCTATTTCTCGTTTAATTGGAGCACCTCCAGGATACGTTGGTTACGAAGAAGGTGGACAATTAACAGAAAAAGTACGTAGAAAACCATATGCAGTTGTTCTTTTAGACGAAATCGAAAAAGCGCATCCCGATGTATTTAATATGTTATTACAAGTATTAGATGATGGTTTTTTAACTGATAGCTTAGGTAGAAAAATCGACTTTAAAAACACCATAATCATTATGACTTCTAACGTAGGAGCACGACAATTAAAAGATTTTGGTCAAGGAGTTGGTTTTGGAACAGCAGCTAAAGTTGCTCAGGCAGATGATAATTCGAAAAGTATCATTGAAAATGCTTTAAAGAAAACTTTTGCGCCAGAATTCTTAAACAGAATTGATGATGTAATTGTGTTTAATGCTTTAGAAAAACATGATATTGATTTAATTATCGAAATCGAGTTGAAAAAATTATATGCTAGAATTGCTGATTTAGGATATATCTTAAAACTTTCTGACGAAGCAAAAGCTTTTATTGCCGAAAAAGGTTTCGATAAACAATTTGGAGCAAGACCTCTTAAAAGAGCGATCCAAAAATACGTTGAAGATGCTTTAGCAGAAGAAATTATTACTTCTAAAATAGCTGCTGGTGACGAAATTTTCATGGATATCGAAGAAGGCACTCAAGAATTAAAAGTTAAAATTAACAAGGCAGGAGAAACAACTAATTTGTAACTCTTCCGAAAAAACATAACCAAACCCGTTACGTTTTCATAACGTAACGGGTTTATTCATTTAACATATTTCCCATCAATATAAATAACAAATAACTACATTTGAAGTTTGAAAACACAGACCAATTCAACCAATATCAAAATGAATAAATTAGTAGTAGGCAGCGAAGAATGGTGTTCTTTTCCTGAATTAGGAATTCCAATAATTAAAGCAAGAGTTGATTCTGGCGCAAAAACCTCTGCTCTTCATGCTATTAATATTGCTCCATTTATTAAAGATGATGCCAATTGGGTTAAGTTTGACATTAATCCTATCCAAAACAATTCAAAAACCATCATTCATTGTGAAGCTCCTTTGATCGACAAAAGAATTGTAAAAAGCTCAAGTGGCTATAGAGAACAACGCTATGTAATACAAACCAATCTTAAAATTGGAGAATCGGCATGGCCTATAGAAATGACACTAACAAACAGGGACACTATGGGCTTCCGAATGCTTTTGGGTCGTGAGGCAATGAGTGGCAGAATATTAGTTGATCCTGAGCAGCAATTCCTTTTAGGAGAACCCACAAACGACAGTATAAAAGAAATCTATAAAAATTCTGAAAAAGCACCTAGCGGATTACGTATAGGTTTGTTAGCCAGCAATCCTGAATTATATAGCAACAAAAGAATTATGGAAGCTGGAGAAATGCGTGGTCACGAAATGCATTTTTTAAACATCAAAGAATGCTACATCAAACTCGATGCTAAAAAACCTGAAATTCATTATAGAGGTGGTAAAATATTAAACGAATTTGACGCTATTATCCCTAGAATTCGACCAAGTATCACGTTTTATGGTTGCTCATTAACCAGACAATTCGAAGCCTTAAATGTATTTTGTTTGAATTCATCTACAGCTATTACACAATCAAGAGATAAATTGTTTTCATTGCAACTATTATTGCAAAGCGGCATTGGTATCCCGACGACAGGTTTCGCCAATTCTCCATTAGATACCGACGACTTAATCAAAATGGTGGGTGGTTCTCCTCTTATTATCAAATTATTAGAAGGAACTCAAGGTAAAGGAGTTGTATTAGCTGAAACTAAAAAAGCTGCTGAGAGCGTTATTAACGCTTTCAAAAGTTTAAATGCAAATATTCTTGTACAGGAATTTATTAAAGAGGCCAATGGAAAAGACCTTCGTCTGTTTGTTGTAGATGGAAAAGTAGTAGCCACCATCCAACGTGAGGCTATGTCTGGTGAATTTAGAGCAAATATTCATCTTGGAGGGACTGCTTCAGTTATTAAAGCTACATCCGAAGAGAAGAAAATTGCCATCAAAGCCGCAAAGGCTATGGATTTAAGAGTCGCCGGAGTAGACATTATCCGTTCTTCAAAAGGACCTTTACTATTAGAAGTAAATTCATCCCCAGGTCTTGAAGGAATCGAAACAGCAACCAATAAAGATATTGCAGGAGAAATGATTAGAGCAATTGAAAAAAACTTTAAAATTGAATCTAAACAGAAAGAACTATAAAGACAATTGAAACTAGAGCCAACAAAAGACCAACAAAATTTAGTTTTGATAACTTTTCTTTAAAAACAATAATTCCAACTACACTTCCTAAAAAAATAACTCCCATATTCATCCCTGCAAAAACAGTGGATGGATTGGTGGAGTACAACTGATGCGCTTTAAGATAAAAAAGAATATTCCCAAAATTCAAACATCCAACAAGCAATCCAAAAAGAAAATTTTTAATTTCAATTGTATTTTTCAATTTTAAGTTTTCATATACCACAATAATTGACATAATCAGTAGCGCAATTGCAAAGATTACAAATAAAGAAGTCGTATAGGGTACTAAAGTAAATGCGGCAACCTTTTTAAACAATATATCAATTACACCAAAACCTAAGAAAACTAAAATTGGATACTTCAAATTAGTATTTTCAACATCTGATGTTTTATACAAAACACAAAATAAAGCTAGAAAACCAATTACAATTCCGATAAGTTTTATCATAGAAAAAACCTCTCCAAAAACCAACCAGGCCGCAAGTATAGAAACAAACAGAGACAATCGCTGCGCCGCATCAGTCTTTACAATGCCAATGTTTTTGATAGAAGTAATTAAAAACATAAATACAACTGGTAACAAAACCCCTAAACTGCCATACAAAAATAAAGGAGCTTCAGTAGTAATTTTTTCCACCTTAGGAGAAAAAAAAGCATAACAAAGTAAGAGTGCAAAAACGTAATTAAACAGTACAATTTGTTTTGCATTAGTCGACCTTGATTTAGCAATTTTAAAAACAACCCCAACCGAAACGCTGCAAATCACACTTAAAAACAAATACAACATGACAATTTTTTAAAAACAATAATTCATAAAAAAGCCCCAAAAGTGTATACTATCGGGGCAATCTTAGCTTCAAAACTTTAATTATTAAGCCTTATTTTTAATTACCAATCGGAAACCTTCACCATGAATATTTAAAATTTCAACATCTTCATCTTGTTTCAAATATTTACGCAATTTGGCAATATAAACATCCATACTTCTAGAAGTAAAATAGTTGTCATCTCTCCAAATTTTAGTAAGAGCCAGTTCTCTTGGCATTAAATCATTCTCATGAAGAATTAACATTTTTAATAATTCATTCTCTTTTGGAGAAAGTTTAACTGGTTCTTCACCAGCAAAACTTAAGAAACGTAATTTAGAATTCAAATGGAATTTACCAATAGTGAACTCAAATGGTACTTGTTCTGTTTTGACATCAGAAGCTTTTCTTTGAATAATCGCTTTGATTTTCATCAATAGAACTTCAGAGTCAAAAGGCTTATTCAAATAATCATCAGCACCTGCTTTATATCCTTTTAAAACATCTTCTTTCATTGATTTAGCGGTAAGAAAGATAATAGGCACATCGGCATTTTTCTCTCTTATTTCTTTTGCTAATGTATAACCATCTTTATATGGCATCATTACATCCAGTATACACAAATCATAAGAATCTTTTTTAAACTTCTCAAAACCTTCCATACCATTTTTTGCTAAAGTAACATCAAAGTCATTTAACATCAAATAATCTTTCAATACAGCTCCAAAATTCAAGTCATCTTCTACTAAGAGAATTTTTTTATTGCTATTTTCCATAATCTAATTTATTAGAGGTAATTTTATAATGAAGGTACTTCCTTTTCCCTTTTCACTTTCTACATAAACTTGACCGTTATGGTCCTCTACTATTCTTTTTACATAAGCCAAGCCCAAACCATGACCTTTAACATTATGTAAATCACCAGTATGTTCTCGATAAAATTTTTCAAAAACCCTTTTTTGAGCCACCTTACTCATTCCTAATCCTTGATCTTTTACCTTTATGAGAATCATATCTTTGATATTCTCTGTATAAATATCTATTTGTGGATCTTCTGGAGAATATTTAATGGCATTTTCCAAAATATTCACAATAACATTTGTAAAATGCACTTCATTAATTAAAACAGTAGTTCGTACAGCTTCAAAATGATTTCTTATTACTCCTCCTCTGTCTTGCAAAATCAAATTTACATGCTCAATAGCATCATAAATAACATCTTCGACATTACTTGACCCTTTTTCTATATCTAATTCTTTTTTCTCTAGTTTAGAAATACGTAATACATTTTCTACTTGAGCATGCATTCGTTTATTTTCATCCCTAATCATTTGTAAATAGCGAAAAACTTTTTCCTTATCTTCAATAATCTTTGGGTTTTTAATAGCATCTAAAGCTAAATTTATGGTAGCGATAGGTGTTTTAAACTCATGCGTCATATTGTTTATAAAATCAGTCTTAATCTCCGATATTTGACGTTGACGGATCAACTGATTTAAAGCACTAGTGTATGCAATTAAAATAATTAACGTAAAGACGATCGATAAGATTGTTATACTTACTAATTCTGATAAAAGAAATCGCTTCTTCTGAGGAAAAGTAATTGATAATCGATATTTTTCATTCCCTTCATTATCTGATAAAATTGGAACGGAATAGGTAGCCTCTCTGTCAAAATGAAAACCATTTGATTTTATTTTGGTCTCACTTCCATTACTTAATATTGCAAACTCAAATTTTGTATCAACTCCATATACTTCTAATTCTTTTTTAATGAGTCTTTGTACGGTTTCCTTAGACACCCTTTCTTCCAAAGGCATTGCAGAAGCTATGTCTTTGAAAAAAATTTCAAACTGAGCATTACCTAAAATATCAAGATTTCCTGATTTTTCAACTTTTAAATCCGGCACCAAACTTTGTTGCAGACTAGATTTATCAACATTATTATTGTTATAAACCTCAGTAACTCTTTTAGAATTAAAAGTTTTAAAACGTTCACTACTAAATTTTTTATTAAATAAATCAGCCGTAATATCGTAATCTTCAGAAATGATACTATTAGAATAAACGATTGTTTTATTCGTTTTTAAATCTTTTTGAACGTAATATATCTCGGATAAATCTTCTTTTTTAGGCAGCTTACCTGTACTATCTTTATAACTATTGTATTTAGCATAAAAGTTATAAGCCTCTTGCTTTTCAATTTTATCAGCAACATTATCTATTACTTGAGTGACATGATAACCAAATTGATCATCATTGTTTTTAAAAGAGGTATTAAACCAATACACCTGAACAAGTATTATCCCTATCAGGGACAAACTCATCAAAAGAACAAGAAATCTAAAAAATAATTTATTCATCAAAACAAAATTAATATTTTAACATTATGCTTGATAATACATTAACCAAACATTAACATCTGGCGTTTCAATTAATTAATCGATAAAATTTTAAGAAATTCATCCATTTTTCGCTTTGCAAGATCAATATTTATATTTTCTATAACAAAATCACTCTTTGAAATACGTTCATCATCTGTCCATTGTGCCTTCATTCGATTCAAAATTTGCGTTCTTTCAGTATCATCTCTTTCTAAAACCCTTGAAATTCTGGTTTCTATTGGTGCTGTTACCGTTATTATTTTGTCAAAATCTGTATAACTACCGCTTTCAAATAAAATAGCGGATTCATAAAAAACTAAATTTGATTCTTGATGCTGTGTCTGCCAATTTTTAAAATCCTTCCTAACAGCAGGATGCACAATAGCATTTAAAGCTTTTAATTGAACGGGATCATTAAATACAATTTGAGCCAGTTTAGCTCTGTTTAATTGATTATTCTCAAAAATTTCTAGGCCAAATTTCTCTTTAATCGCATCTAGAACTTCTTGCTCCTGCATCACTTTCCTACCTGCATCATCAGCAATATAAACAGGATAACCTAAAGAAACTAAATAATTAGCTATTGTGGATTTACCACTGCCAATTCCTCCTGTTAAACCAATGATTTTGGGCTTCATTTTTTTACATTGAAAAATAAATTAGGAAAAGCGACTTCCGGTTTTTGTTTTAAAATAATCACTTTATAATAGGATTCCATAAAACCCATTCCGTAACCTAAAAATTGTTTCCAAACTGCTGTAACCGATAAATAACCAATTTTGACACTTCTATTTTGATAGGTTGAAACTAAAAAAATCATGAAAAAGTAAACACAATACAATTTAGCTAAAAAATCATAAGTAAATACCAATAAAGCAACAGAAAGTGCTAATCCGATAACGAAAAAAGTTGGAAAAAAGAAAGTTAACTTACTATACTGAGGATACCAACTATTTAAAATTGGTCTTGCTTTACCAAATTTATTCACCTGAATAGAAAATTTATCCCAATCAATCCTTCTTTTATGATATACATAGGCTGTAGGAATCAATCTTGTTTCAAAACCTAAATTCCATAAACGTATGGATAAATCTGGATCTTCTCCTGGATGAATATTCCCAAAACCTTTAGAAGCCTCAAATGCTTTACGAGAAATTCCCATATTAAAACTACGAGGTTGAAATTTTCCAATTTTTTCCGAACCTCCACGAATTCCTCCAGTAGTTAAAAAAGAAGTCATTGCAAAATTAATTGCTTTTTGAATATCCGAAAAACTTTTTAAAGCACGATCAGGACCACCAAAACAATCTACATAATTCTCTTTCAAGGCCTTATCTACCTCAGATAAATATTCAGATGGAATAATACAATCCGAATCAAAAATGATAAAATAGTCACCTTTTGCTACTTTCATTCCATAATTTCTAGAATCCCCAGGTCCTGAGTTTTCTTTAAAGTGATAAGCCATTGCGAGCTTACCTGCATATTTTCGGACTACATCATCACAACGAATAGAAGACCCATCTTCCACTATAACAACTTCAAAAGCTTCTTTATAATCTAATTTTGATAAACTATCCAAAAGTTCATCTACTTCATCCGGACGATTATATACAGGAATAATCAAAGAAAAATACATATTCTTAAAAAAGGTATTAATGATACAATATAAATGTAATTTTTTAACAAAGATAGACTTTAAACAACAATTCGCCTTAACTTTAAATGCTTTTTATACATTTAAAACTAAGGCGAATCACTAATTTATCTTTGTAATTTTTGTTGAAAATTATTGAGCTATGCTTTCAACCTGAACCATTTCGTCAGCTTCTGCTTTATAATCTACTCCAGCTAATTCAAAACCAAATAAGTTATAGAAATCATTTCTGTATCCTTCTAAATCACCTATTTCAGCTAAGTTTTCCGTTGTAGCTTCTGTCCATAATTTAGCCACATTAGCCTGAACATCTTCGCGCATTTCCCAATCGTCAATACGGATTCTTCCTTTTTCATCAACAGGAACTTCAGCACCTGTAAATAATCTTTGTTGATATAAACGTTGAATTTGTTCAATACACCCTTCGTGAATTCCTTTTTCTTTCATTGTTTTATACAATAAGGAAATATACAATGGAATTACAGGAATTGCCGAACTCGCTTGTGTCACTAATGCTTTATTAACAGAAACATATGCTTTACCGTTAATATCAGCTAAACTATCTGAAATGGTAAAAGCAGTAGCTTCTAAATGATCTTTAGCTCTACCAATTGTTCCTTTTCTATATACAGCCTCAGTTACCTCTGGCCCAATATAAGAATAGGCAACTGTTGTAGCTCCAGGTGCCAATAAATTTTCAGCTTTTAAAGCATCAATCCACATTGCCCAATCTTCTCCACCCATAACAGCGATTGTATTTTCGATATCATCACCAGAACATGGTTCGATAGAAACTTCTGAAACTTTTCCAGTATGAAAATCTACAGTTTTATTAGTAAAAGTTCCTCCAATTGGTTTCAAAACAGAACGGTGTGTAACTCCTGTATTAGGATTTGTACGTACTGGTGAAGCTAAACTGTAAATTACTAAATCAACCTGACCCAAATCGGCTTTAATTAAATCTAAAGTCTCTCTTTTTACCTCATTAGAGAAAGCATCTCCATTGATACTTTTTGCATATAAACCTGCTTTGTGAGCCTCTTTTTCAAAAGCCGCAGAATTGTACCATCCCGGTGAAGCCGTTTTACCAGGCATAGGTGGTTTTTCAAAAAACACTCCAATAGTAGCAGCATCAGAACCAAAAGCACTTGAAATTCTTGAAGCTAAACCAAATCCAGTAGAAGCGCCAATTACCAATACTTTTTTAGCACCATCAATTGCTCCTTTTGATTTAACATATTCAATTTGATTTTTAACATTTTGCTCGCATCCTGCAGGGTGTGCTGTCAAGCAAATAAATCCTCTCATTCTAGGTTCTATGATCATAATGTATCAATATTATATTTTAATTTTTTCTTTAAGCAATCTATGAACAACTTTAATCAAAAAGCTATTATTTTTGGTTGGCAAATATAGGGCAATTTTTTAGTTCAACAAGGCTTTCGCATGATTTAGAGCCGAATCAGAAATTATTGCACCCGATAACATTTGAGCAATTTCGACCACTCTTTCATCATCTGTCAATAATTTCAACTCCGATTGAGTATCATCACCTATCGTAGATTTTGAAACTTTAAAATGAGCATCTCCTTTTGCCGCAATTTGTGGTAAATGGGTAATAGCAAAAATTTGCATTGTATGACTCATTTGCTTCATAATCTCCCCCATTTTAATGGCAATTTCACCCGAAACTCCAGTGTCAATTTCGTCAAAAATTAATGTTGGTAATTTGGAGTATTGTGCCAAAATCGCTTTAACAGCCAACATTATACGCGACATTTCTCCTCCTGAAGCTACTTTTTTCAGTAAACCAAAATCAGTTCCTTTATTAGCCGAAAATAAAAATTGTATTTCGTCTTTTCCGTTTGCAAAATAACTTTCTCCTTGAGTAACTTCAATATTAAAGCGAGAGTTAGGCATTCCAAGTGTAGCCAAAATTCCAATCATTTTTTCAGACAAAAGAGGAATCGCTTCTACCCTGTTATTGTGAATGGTATTGGCTAAAAGATCTAATTGAGTAGTTTTTTGAATAATTTCAGCATTCAAATGAGCAATTTCCTCTTCAATATTTCCTAATTCAACGACTTCATTTTCTAATTGCGATTGAATTTCTAATAATTCCTCAACCGTAGCTACTTGATGTTTCTTTTGTAAATTGTAAATTAGTTGCAATTTTTGATTAGTTTGTTCCAATTGTTCTGGATCCAAAACAATTTTTTCTGAACAACTATTCATTTCACTAGAAATATCATCAAATTCAATTGATAAACTTATAATTCGCTCCAACAATTCCTGATATTCGGGTGCAAAAGACGCAATTTTAGAAAGTGCATTTTTAATCTCTTTCAAATTTCCGGAAACACCAAATTGCTCTTCGTTGGCAATAGCTAAAGATTTGTCAATAGCCTCTCGAATACTTTCAACATTATTAAGTTTTTCAAAAACACTTTCTAATTCTTCCTGTTCCCCAGCTTTTAATTGAGCAGCTTGCAATTCGTTCAATAAAAAAGTATGATACTCTTTTTCTTTATTAGATTCACTTTGTTTTTTTATGAGCGAATTCAATTTTGACTTATCCGATTTATAACTTTTAAGAAGTGACTGATATTCCGTGATAATCTCTTGATTCACTGCAATTGCATCGATAATATCAAACTGTACGTTTTCATCTGTCAATTCTCTGGTTTGTTGTTGCGAATGTATGTCAATTAAAAACAAACCTAAATCCTGCAATTCTTGTAAGTTTACTGGACTGTCATTCACAAATGCACGTGATTTTCCTGAAGGTAGAATTTCTCTTCTTATTATCGTTTCTTCTTCATAATCCAAATCATTTGCTTCGAAAAAAACTTTTAAATTGTATTTTGAAATATCAAACTGTGCTTCGATAATGCATTTTTCTTCTTTATTTTTTAAAGAGGTTAAATCAGCTCTTTTCCCTAAAACCAATCCTAAAGCGCCTAATATAATCGATTTTCCTGCTCCTGTTTCACCAGTAATAATTGAAAATCCTTTAGAAAAATCAATCGTCAATCTCTCAATTAAAGCATAATTTTTTATTGATAGCGCAGTAATCATTACTTGTATTTATTATGGGTTTTGTAAAGAAATTTTAAATTTCAAAAAAATTAATATTTAAGAGCAGCCCATTTGCTAGAATTAATAGGCGAAATTTTATTCAAATTATCAACTAAATCAGTGATATTAATACTTGGCCCTCCTGTAAAAATGGATGCTATTTCATCTGATTTGGCATCAAAAAAAATACGGGTTAGATACGCATTAGGCTTTGAATTATATAATTTATTCAGTCCTAAAATGGCTGTTTTCACTTTTTCTTTAGCAGTCTTCACATTATCAGTCATAATATCCAATCCTTGGTGATAATCGAAAACCGTTTTTCGAATTTCAGTATAGGTAGGCGACAATAAATCGTTGATTAAAAAATAGCGATTTTGGTTTCCGTCTAATTGACTCCAGCCTTTATATCCACTTTGCTGCGCGACAGTTGCGATAGTTTGTGCAATTTGAAAATTTTCATCACCAGCTTTCATTTCAAAAGTATCGCGATCAGCACCTAAAATAATGTAGGTATAAAAAGAAATCACAGAAATTAAATTCGTTTGAAAAGTATTTACATTAAATACTAAATTTTCAAATTCAGTATACGTAAAACCAAATTCTTTATCATTGATATTTAATACCGGAGTTTCATAAGACGAATTGAATACAGGTCGAGAAGATTGAACTTGAATAGTAGCAACAAATTGATCCGAACTATGCGACATCAAAGTGATATACATCGAACAATTAATTTTTTCCTGTTGTTTAAAATTTTGTCCTGTCCAATCTGTCTTATTGACAAATTCATTGAGGGAAGTTTCCAGCGTTTTATAGATTTGCTGGTTGGGATTACCCATTTTTTGCGCATTAACAGTTACAGTGCAGTTCAATTGTTGCCCATGAACAAAACCAAAACTAAAAAACAAAAAAAAGACCACTATCTTATTCATAAAAATGCGCTATTACTTTATTTATAATGTCATCAGCAACTGCTTCTTTGGATTTTAACTCCATCGGTTCAATAGTAAATTCTTTATCAATAAAAGTAACTTTGTTTGTCATTTTTTGAAAACCAGCACCTTCATCTTGCAAAGAATTTAAAACAATCAAATCTAAGTTTTTTTTCTGAATTTTAGCCTTTGCATTCTCAATTTCATTTTCAGTTTCTAATGCAAAACCAATTAAATATTGGTGTTTTTTATTTTCTCCAAATGAGGATAATATATCTTTAGTTTTCTCTAATTCGATTACGAAATTTTCGGCTGCTTTTTTAATTTTTTGATCCGCCACATTTTTAGGTCTATAATCTGCAACGGCGGCTGCAGCTATTGCCACATCAACATCAGCATAATATTGATGACAGGCATCATACATTTGTTGAGCAGAAACTACCTTAACAAGTTTAATCAAAGAATGAGTAGTCTCACAATGCGTAGGTCCTGAAATTAATATTACCGATGCGCCTAAATTTGCGGCACTTTTAGCAATATCAAAGCCCATTTTTCCAGAAGAATGATTTCCAATAAAACGAACGGGATCGATAGCCTCATAAGTAGGACCAGCTGTAATTAAAATTTTCTTTCCTTTTAAAGGTAATTTACTTTCTAAATCGGCTTCCAGAAAAGCAACAATATTTTCGGGTTCAGCCATTCTTCCTTCTCCAGACAAACCACTGGCTAATTCTCCGCTTTCGGCAGGAATCATGATATTACCAAATTGTTGTAAGGCTTTAAAACTAGCAATTGTAGAAGGATGTTTGTACATATCTAAATCCATTGCTGGCGCAAAATACACAGGACATTTAGCTGAAAGATAAGTAGCTATAAGTAGATTGTCACAAGTACCATATGCCATTTTTGACAAGGTATTTGCAGTTGCAGGAGCAACAATCATTACATCTGCCCAAAGTCCAAATTCTACATGATTATTCCATTTTTCATCTTCATCGTCTTGATTGTAAAATGTAGAGTAAACTGGATTTTTAGATAAGGTAGATAATGTAAGTGGGGTTACAAAATCCTTAGAAGCAGGTGTCATTATCACTTGGACATGTGCACCTGCTTTTATAAAAAGTCGAACTAAAGACGCTGTTTTATAGGCGGCAATTCCGCCAGAAACACCTAGCAAAATTTTTTTACCGCTTAAAACTGACATCTTATCTTATTTATTTGATTCTCTGTAATAAATTTTACCATCTAACCATTCTTGAACTGCTAAAGCATGTGGTTTTGGTAATTTTTCATAGAATTTTGAAACCTCGATTTGCTCTTTGTTTTCAAAAACTTCTTCAAGACTGTCATTATAGGTAGCAAACTCTTCTAATTTTTCAGTCAATTCTTTTTTGATTTCAGAATTGATTTGGTTTGCTCTTTTAGCCATAATGGTAATTGCTTCATACACATTTCCAGTAGGTTGCTCAATAAGCGTTTTGTTATACGTTATTGTGTTTACTGGAGCATTCGTCTTTTTTAAATCCATGACTTTATTATTTAGTATATTTTTGTAATTCTTGTTCAACTCGAGCATACATTTCGTCTGCCTTTTCTTTATATTTAGTATCTCCTTTAAATTTAATTAAATTTTGATACGAAACTTTTGCAACATTTAATCGGTCTTTCATTTTATCAGGTATACTATTAATACCTAATTGATAAGCAGATTCAAATTTATAATACAAAGCATCTTCTTTGTATTTTGTACCAGGATAATCAATTAAAAAATTATCGAAAGCAACAATAGCCGATTTAAAATCAGAAATGGTATTATAACCTTTTGCATTTTCATACACTTTTTTCTCGATTTTTTCCGATAATTCTTTTGTCAATATATTAGCTTCGCCTAAATACTCTGAATTAGGAAAACGATCGATAAAACCTTGCATTTTTTCAATAGCTTTAAATGTATCAGCCTGATCTAAACTATATACTGGCGATAAGATAGCATAACTTTTTGCTGCTAAAAAAGAAGCTTCTTGTATTTTTTCACTTTTAGGATAACTAGAAGCAAAACTTTCAAACTGATAAGCTGCCAAATAAAATTGCTTTGTTTTATAGTACGATTGTGCAAACATATAAAACATCTTTTCTGCCTGAGGTTTTCCTCTATACTCCGTTGCTATTTGTTCAAATAAACGTAATGCTTTTGTATATTTTGCCTGACCATATAAAGTATCAGCCATTTTATATTTAACCGAAACATCTTCACTTTTTAAAGCTTTTTGATATTCATTACATGAACCGAAAAGAACAACAAGAAGCAAAAAGGATACAATTTTTTTCATTATTTTGTGTGTTTTACTTATAAAAGGCAACGTTAGCCTATAAAAAATCATACCGAAGATTCGGTGGCAAATTTAGTTATTAATTTAGCGACTACAAAATATTTCTTTATTTAAAAAAATACTCGCAAATACTCCTATTTATTGATGGTATTTACAAAATTAGCAATTCTTTGTTGCAAATCTTCATCTACCGATACAAGTGGTAAACGAACCGTGTTTTCTGAAATACCTAATTCTTTAAATACCTGTTTAATACCAGCTGGATTTCCTTGTTCAAAAATCATATCAATACAATCTGATAATAAATATTGTAGTTTGTAGGCTTCATCAACTTTACGGTTTAAACCTAATCGAATCATCTCAGAAAACTCTTTTGGATACCCTTGCCCTATAACAGATATTACTCCTGAACCACCAGCCAAAACAGTAGCCAAAGCGGTCATATCATCTCCAGAAATCACATGAAAACCTGCTGGTTTGTCTTTTATTAATTGCATCGCTTGGACTATATCCCCAACAGCCTCTTTAATCCCTACGATATTTTCAAAATCATTTGCTAAACGCAAAACTGTTTTTGGCAACATATTACTCGATGTTCTACCTGGTACATTATAAATCACAACAGGAATTGGAGAAGCTTCGGCGATGGCTTTAAAATGCTGATAAATTCCTTCCTGAGTAGGTTTATTGTAGTAAGGAGATACAGATAAAATAGCTTCAAAAGGAGACATATCTCTTGTTTTTAACTCCTCAACAACTTTCATCGTATTATTTCCACCCACACCTAGAACTAATGGCAAACGACCGTTATTAGCCTCAATAACTGTTTTAATTACCAACTCTTTCTCTTCATTATTTAAAGTCGCATTTTCAGCAGTTGTTCCTAAAATTACTAGATATTCAACTCCACCATCCACAGATAAATTCACGATTCTTATTAAAGCTTCAGTGTCAATTGAAAAATCTTCTTTGAAAGGAGTCACAAGAGCAACACCTGTTCCTATTAATGATTGCATGTTATAGATTATATTTTGTTTAAAATTTTTAAATACCTAAATAATTCTCGAACAAAAACTTTATAATTTCCCAGATTAGTAGTAATCATAAAATTATTCAAGCGCTTGTCTATACTCGAAAAACCAACTTTAAATTTGGCTTTCGATTGACTTGAAACAACAAGTAAAATTGCTTTTTCAACATCATAATAATTAACTAATAAATCAAAATTCTTTTCTAGAAATTCATTCACCTCTTTACTAGTGATTTTTGCTTTTCTATCTAAAAAACCCGATTCTAATCTAACTACTCTAACAGCAAAATCTGCTGTGCTTTTACTTTTAAAAAGGAGTAATTCTATATCTTCTTTGGCTATATCATTAGCGATGATTTCATCAATTAAAGATTGTGTTTCTTTAAAATAACTCTCATCAACAATTAATCCTACTGTTTTTATGAAACCCAAATCAGAATCTAAATTCGCAGTAAGTAAACTACTTTTAATTTTTTTCTTAACTAAAAATTCTTTCAAGTAATTTATAACCATAACTTATTTTATAAGCAAACAAAATTAATTAATTAAGTCAGACTAAAGGCGGCAAATCTAAAAAAGTATAATGATGATTTAAAACTATTTGTTATATTCTTAACACATTTTTCATCAAAAAATGCAAATAACAATCCTTGGAATACAATTAAGAAGTGGTAATCATATTTATAAAATCAGTTTCAGACAGGATTGGAATATTTAATTTATTTGCTTTTTCTAATTTAGCTGGCCCCATATTATCCCCCGCAACAACATAATCTGTTTTAGATGAAATCGAACTACCTACTTTTCCTCCATTATCCTCTATAGCATTTTTAAGTTCATCTCTAGAGAATTGTGTAAACACACCAGAAACCACAAAGGTTTTTCCTTCGAGGATAGTTGTAGCATTCAGATTTACTTTTTCTACAATTTCAAATTGAACACCATAATTTTTTAAGCGACTTATAATCACTTTATTCTCTTCATTTTCGAAAAAATCAACTACGCTTTGCGCAATTCGTTCTCCAATTTCGTCCACTAAAACTAAATCCATCAATGTTGCCTTAGTTAAAGCATCAATGTTTTTGTAATGCTTAGCTAATTTTTTAGCTACTGTTTCTCCTACATAACGAATTCCCAAAGCATACAAAACACTTTCAAAAGGAATTGCTGTCGATTTTTTCACACCATTTACTAAATTCTCTGCAGATTTTTGCGCCATACGTTCCAAAGGCAAAATATCCTCAACTTTCAATTCGTATAAATCGGCATAATTGTGAACCAGATTATTATTATACAACAAAGCCACCGTCTCACCACCCAAACCTTCAATATCCATCGCTTTACGGGAAATGAAATGCTGAATTCTCCCTATAATTTGCGGAGGACATCCGTAAAAATTAGGACAATAATGATTCGCTTCTCCATCATTTCTAACCAATTCGGTTTGACATTCCGGACAATGCGTGATGTAAATGGTTGGCACTGAATTTTCAGGTCGTTTCGCTAAATCAACCGCTATAATTTTTGGGATAATCTCTCCTCCTTTTTCAACAAAAACAGAATCTCCAATTCGGATATCCAATTTTTCAATTTGATCAGCATTATGCAAAGAAGCTCGTTTTACAATGGTCCCAGCTAATTGTACTGGTTCCAAATTTGCCACAGGAGTAATAGCTCCCGTTCTTCCAACCTGATAGGAAATAGACTCTAATCTGGTAGCAACCTGTTCCGATTTAAACTTATACGCAATAGCCCAACGAGGCGACTTTGCCGTATAACCTAACTCCTCTTGATAATAACAATTATCAACCTTTACAACCACACCATCGGTTTCATAAGGTAAATCATGACGATGCACATCCCAATAATCGATAAATTCAAAAACCTCTTGCATATTAGAGGCAAACTTATACTGCTTCTTTTCTTTTTTAGGAACTTTAAACCCCCAATTATTAGCATACTCCAAAGCTTCATGTTGAGAAGACCAACAAACTTCACTAGCTCCTGTCATAAAATACAATAAACACTCTAAAGGACGTTTAGCTACTTCAGCACTATCTTGTAATTTCAAACTACCGGAAGCTGTATTTCTAGGATTCGAATAAGGGGTTTCGCCAATTTCAATCAATTCTTGATTCATTTTTTCAAAACCAGCAAAAGGCAAAATAATTTCGCCTCGAATATCAAACTTTTCAGGATAACCACTACCCTTTAATTGTAATGGAATGGATTTTATAGTTTTAATATTATTTGTTACATCATCCCCTTGAAAACCATCTCCACGAGTGACTGCACGAAGTAACTTTCCATTTTCGTAAGTTATACTAATTGACGCACCATCATACTTTAATTCACAAGTATATTGCAAATCGACATCACCTAAAACTTTTTGAATTCGGGTTTCCCAATCCAATAAATCTTCTTTAGAATAGGAATTATCCAAAGAATACATTCGATACGTATGCGTAACAGTTTGGAAATTTTTAGTAATTGTACCACCCACCCTTTGCGTTGGCGAATTAGCATCAAAATACTCCGGATGTGAATTTTCTAGATCTTGAAGCTCTTTTAATTTGATATCAAACTCATAATCGGATATCGTTGGATTATCCAACACATAATAATTATAGTTATGAAGATCCAGTTCTTCTCTTAATTTTTGAATTGTATTTAGTACATCCATATAAAAAAATTGGTCATTTTAGTTACTGCAAACAGCGCACTAAAATAACCAATTTAATATAAAAAACATCTTATTTTAAGATTCAATAATAGAATTTATTTGTTTAAATAATTGTCCGTCGCTCAAGAAAGCACCTTGTTGAATTAATGAAAAAATTGATGTATTTCGCTCTTCCGTAAACACTTTTTTACCTACTTTCATTTCAATAGTTTCGGTAAACATATTATCACTAAGCCATTGCAAACCTTCTTTCGTCAAAAAGTCTACTTCTGGAACTAACGATTTTAAAACAATTGACTGAACGTAGCTATCAAATGCTTGAAACAAGAAAATATGATTTTTAGAAAAATGCTCTAAATATTCCGCCTTTGATAAAACTCCTTCCCAAATTAAATCAGAAAAAACATCTAATTCTTGCTCTGCCACTTCTGGCTTTTCAACTTTAATTTTATCCCACTCTGCCTTATCAATAGATTGAGTCGCTAAAAAGTTAGTAAACTCTGGATGCAATTCTTCAAACTGTTCTTTGGTTAATCTTGAATATTTCATTAATGTTAAATATTTTTTTGCGCCTAAATCCAGACACAGAAATTAATTATAAAAAAAAATCCCGATTTGCATCGGGATTTTAGTATAAGTGATAAGAAATTATGCTTTTTCAGCAACAATTTCGTAAGGTAAGTCAACGATAACATCTCTGTGTAATCTTACTGTAGCTGAATATTTACCAGTACGTTTAACAATTCCACTAGTGATGAATTTTCTTTCGATAGTTTGACCTGCTTTTTCTAAAGCTTCAACGATGTCGATATTTGTGATTGAACCAAATAATTTTTCACCTCCTGCTTTAGCAGCGATTTTAATTTCAAGAGCTTTCAAAGCTTCAGCAGTAGCTTTAGCATCAGCAATAATTTTAGCTTCTTTGTGCGCTCTTTGTTTTAGGTTTTCAGCTAATACTTTTTTAGCAGAAGCAGTAGCTAACTGAGCAAATCCTTGTGGGATTAAGTAGTTACGACCGTATCCGTTTTTTACAGTTACGATATCATCTTTAAAACCTAAGTTTTGAACGTCTTTCTTTAAAATAAGTTCCATGTTGTTGTCCTTGTATTTTAGAAGTTAGCCCGCCAACGGCGAGGCAACAACTTAATTAATTATTATTATTTTAATAAGTCAGCCACATATGGCATTAAAGCTAAGTGACGAGCTCTTTTTACAGCTACAGACACTTTTCTTTGGTATTTCAAAGAAGTACCAGTTAAACGACGTGGTAAAATTTTACCTTGCTCGTTTACAAATTTCAATAAGAAATCAGCATCTTTATAATCTACATATTTGATACCTGATTTTTTGAAACGACAATACTTTTTAGTTTTGTTAGTTTCGATATTTAAAGGAGTAAGATATCTGATATCTCCGTCTTTTTTTCCTGAAGCAGATTGTTGTAATGTTGCCATGATAATTAAGCTTTTTGAGATTTAAGTTTTGCTCTTCTTCTTTCAGCCCAAGAGATAGCATGTTTGTCAAGACTTACAGTTAAGAAACGCATAACTCTTTCGTCACGTCTAAATTCAGTTTCAAAAGCTACTAATACTTCAGGAGCTACTTTGAATTCGAATAAATGGTAAAAACCAGATTTTTTGTTTTGGATTTCGTAAGCCATTTTTTTAAGACCCCAATCCTCTTTAGCTACCATTTCTGCTCCTCTACTAGTAAGAAAATCTTCAAATTTGCTTACTGTTTCCTTTACCTGAACATCAGATAAAACGGGATTTAAAATGAAAACAGTTTCATAATAATTCATAAGAAATAATTTATTTTGTTAAATTGGCTGCAAAAATAGTTCTTTTTATTCAACCACCAAATTTAATTTTAAAAAATATCGATGTAATACATTTTTATTCGATGTAATGCAAAAAAAATCGACAAACATTAGTTTTTTAAAAAAAATGTATTTACTTTTACACTACCAAATCTTTAAATCAAATAATTATGAAACTAAATTGTGTCGTAGTTGATGACAGTTCGATACAAAGGATGATCATCGCAAAATTAGTAAATAATCACCCAAACCTACACTTAGTGGGGGATTTTTCTAATGCAATTGAAGCTAAGAGCTGCATGTCTGTAAACAATGTAGACCTTATATTCCTTGATGTAGAAATGCCTGTTATTAGTGGTTTTGACTTTTTAGATGGTCTAAAAACCAAACCACAAATTATTTTTATTACTTCAAAGGCTGAATATGCCTTAAAAGCTTTTGATTATGACGCAACTGATTATCTACAAAAACCTATCGCTGTAGATCGTTTTAATGCTTCTGTAAAAAGAGCTTTAGACCTTTATCTTCTTAAACAAGATATTAAAGAAGAAGAAGGAGAACACATCTTTATAAAAAGTAATTTAAAAAAGTTAAAAATATTCACTGCTAGAATTAAATGGATAGAAGCTTTTGGAGATTATGTTAGAGTAGTTACTGAAGACGATAGCCACTTAGTGCTTTCTACCATGAAATCTTTTGAAAATGACTTGCCAAGGAAAAAATTTGTACGTGTTCATAAATCCTACATTATAAACATTGACAAAGTTGAACGTTTCAATAGTAAATTTGCTGAAATTGGAACCACTAAAATTCCATTAAGCAGAAACAAGAAAGAAGACTTAATCAAAGCTCTTTCTTACGCTTAAAAAAATATTAATAAAAGTCTACATTTAAAGTAACTTTTACAGCTCTAAAAGCAGCTACACTCTCAAAACTATTCAATATTTTTTGGATAGTTTTTTTTGTACCCAATACGGAGACCTCTTGAGGAATTTTTACCATTATAGTTCTGATATATTCATTCCTGATTCTATTAATAGGTGGCTCCTCTGGCCCAAGAACTGGAATTCCTAAATTTTGAGACAAAACTTGATACAACCACATAGAAGCTTCTTTTAATTTATTAAAGTCACGATGTTTTAAACTTAATTTAATAATTCTAAAATAAGGCGGATATTTATAAATTAAACGATCATACAATTGTTCTTTATACATTCCTAAGTAATCATTATTAGTAACTTGTTGAATCGTATTATGTAGCGGATTATAGGTTTGAATAATTACTTTTCCTTGTTTTTCTGAACGACCTGCACGACCAGCAACCTGTACCATGGTTTGAAAGCTTCTTTCAAAAGCTCTAAAATCAGGATGATAAAGCATATTATCTGCATTCATGATTCCTACCAAACTCACATTATCAAAATCCAATCCTTTTGCTAACATTTGGGTTCCAACCATAATATCAATTTCTCTGTTTTTGAAACTATCGATAATTTTTTCAAAACCAAATTTTCCTCGAGTAGTATCCTGATCCATCCTTCCTATTTTCCGTTCTGGAAATAATTGAATCAATTCTTGCTGAATTTGCTCAGTACCAAATCCTTTAGTCGTTAAATCGATTCCTGAACAGCTATGACAACGGGTAGGTTTAGCAATCGAATAGCCACAATAATGACAACGCAATTCGTTTTTATGCTTGTGATAGGTTAAACTCACATCGCATTGTTGACATTGAGGAACATGACCACAAGTCATACATTCTAACAAAGGCGAATACCCTCTCCTATTTTGGAACAATATCACTTGTTCTCCCGAAGATACAGCTGTCGCTATCGCATCGATTAAAACATCACTAAAATGTCCCGTCATTCGCTTTCGAAAATACTTATCCTTTAAATCGACTAATTCGATTTCTGGCAACATTACATTTCCATAACGCGCTTTAAGTTCCACTAAAGCATATTTCCCTGTTGTAGTATTATAATAGGACTCTATACTTGGCGTAGCCGAACCTAACAAAACCTTTGCTTCAAAAAAACTAGCCAACACAATTGCAGCGTCACGGGCGTGATATCTGGGTGCGGGATCCATTTGCTTAAAAGTTTGCTCGTGTTCTTCATCAACTATAATAAAACCTAGATTTGAAAAAGGTAAAAATAATGCCGAACGAGCCCCAATGACTATTTGTGCTTTTTCTGAATTACTTAAAACCTGATTCCAAACTTCTACTCGTTCATTATTATTGTATTTGGAGTGAAAAACCGCCACTTTGTTTCCAAAATGCGCCTGCAAACGAGAAACCAATTGAGTGGTAAGAGCAATTTCTGGCAACAAATACAATATTTGTTGTCCAGTTGCTAAATAATCTTCTATCAGCTTAATGTAAATTTCTGTTTTTCCACTCGAAGTTACTCCGTGTAACAAACAAACTTCTTTATCTAAGAAACTGTTTTTAATTCCATCAAAAGCTTGAAGTTGCGCTTCACTTAATTTTAATAATGCATCGTTAGATTCACCCTTATAATTTACTCGATCTTCTTGAATGAAATAATCCTCTAAAATTTGCTTTTCAATTAAAGCCTTTACTACCGCCGCTGTACTCCCTGATGCTTCGGTTAATTCTTTTACTGCAATGGGTTTATTATGATTTCTAGCACTAAGTTGGAAATAAGAAAGTACAATTTCTCGTTGTTTTGCAGCATTTTTTAAGACTTCTAATAATTGAGACAATCCTTCATTAGATTCGTACTGGGAATGTAATCGAATATATCGAACTAATTTAGGCTTGTACGATTCTTGGATTTCATCTTGCAAAACCACAATATTCTTATCAATCATTTTTTGAATAATGGGAAAAATATTTTTTTTATTCAAAATTCCCATCACATCCTGTACTCGCAAAGAAGATTGTTGTTGCAACGCCTGAAAGACCAAAAACTCATCGTCAGTTAACAAACTTTCGTCCACAAAACCTCTGACTTTTTGAGTAATCAAAGTTTCGTTTTCCAATAATAATGCACTAGGAATTGCACCACGATACACATCGCCGATGGCACACATATAATACGAAGCAATCCATTGCCAATGTTTAATTTGATTTTCAGTAACAATAGGTTTTTCATCTAAGATTTGATGAATTTCTTTTGCTTCGTATAAAAGGGGTTGGTTTTGATGTAAATCGATTGCTAAAGCTGTGTATATTTTACTTTTCCCAAATGGAACTGCTATACGCATTCCTTTTTGTATATAATGGTATTCTGCTTCAGAAACACTATAGGTAAAGGTCTTAGCGAGTGCTAATGGCAAAATTACTTCAACAAAATACATCTATTATTACTTATTCTTTACTATTAAAAACCTACTCTCCACAAACCCTATTAATGTACCAGAGAATGTTCTTTCTTCTTTTTTAATTTATTCATTACCTCATTCAACTCAAAACCAAGCAATAATATCATACAGTTAATCCAAATGTAAAACATAACAATTAGTAATGTTCCTATAGAACCATACAATTCATTGTATTTTGAAAACTTAATTACCCAAACCCCGAAGAAATAAGAACTAATAATCGTTAAAATAGTAGTAAACACAGAACCTATGGATATAAAAGAACGATTTTCTTGATTTTTAGTTCCAAATTTAAACAGCACAGAAGTCGTAATTAAAATCATCAAAATCAAGAAAGCATAACGCCCCATTACAATTAACGGAATCTTTTCGCTTAAAAAATCTTTTGCGTTGAGATGTTGAATTACAACTTCAAACACAACGATTATTGCCACAGTAAGTATCAACAAAAAAGCCATAAACAATGACATACCTAAGGCTACTAAATATTGATGTAAAAATCCTCGTTTAACTAATACGTGCTTAGAATTTTCAAAGCCTCCTAAAATAGCATTCAATCCATTAGCCATCAACAAAATGGATAATAAAAAACCTGAAGAAACTAATCCAGAGTGACTATTATGCAAGATATCGTTAATGATATTTTTAATAGCATAAAAAGTATTAGGCGGGACTCCATCGGCAACAAATTCTAAAAAATCATCCTGAAAACCCTCAATAGGAATATAAGGTATTAAGTTTAAAATAAATAATGCAAAAGGAAACAATGCCATAAAAAAACTAAATGCAATCGCTCCCGCACGATTAGACAAAGCACCTTCGGTAAGTCCTATGATGTACAATTCTAATAAATCATACAAAGACATCCCGCTTAGTCTTTTCAACTTCACTTTTTTTGCCCAATTGACAAAATTGCGAACTACTGGAATTTTTCTTAGCCTTTCTTCTATTTCTACTGACATTAATTAATTGTATTTTCTTTGGCAATTATTCGATTGCCTTTAAACTCAAATCCATATTATAAATAGAATGGGTCAATGCTCCAGAAGAAATATAATTGACACCACATTCAGCATACAAACGAATCGTTTCTTCATTGATATTTCCTGATGATTCTGTCATTGAAGCATTTCCAATATAAGCAACAGCCTTTTTAGTCATTTCGTAATCAAAATTATCTAAAAGAATACGGTAAACACCACCTGCTGCAACAATTTCCTTTACTTCATCAAGGTCTCTTGCCTCAACAATAATTTTTAAATCACGGTTAGTCTCTTTCAAATATGCCTTGGTTTTAGCAATAGCCAAAGTAATTCCTCCAGCAAAATCAATATGATTGTCTTTTAGCATCACCATATCATACAAAGCAAAACGATGGTTCTCCCCTCCTCCAATTTTCACTGCCCATTTTTCGGCTACACGAAAACCAGGGGTTGTTTTTCTAGTATCTAAAATTTTAGTATTGGTACCTTCTAACAATTGTACATAACTATTCGTTTTAGTTGCAATTGCCGACATTCTTTGCATTGAATTCAAAACCATTCGCTCTGCCTTTAAAATAGATTGCGAACTTCCAGAAACATGAAAAACCACATCTCCATATTGCACTGGAGTTCCATCTTCGATAAAGGTTTCCACTTTCAAATTAGCGTCAACATAATTAAAAATCATTTTAGCAAATTCTACTCCAGCAATAATTCCATTGTCTTTCACTAAAAGTTTGGCTTTACCTTGCGCTGATGAAGGAATACAGGCTAATGAACTATGATCTCCATCTCCTACATCCTCACGAATGGCATTTGCTATTAATACTTCTAACTCGTTTTGAAATTGTGCTTCGCTAATCATTTTTACTACAAATTTATATCTTGCTAAAGTAGAACATATTTTGTGGAATTGAAAATTTGTTTCTATTCCAACCAAAATTATTCCAAAGTAATTTTGAAAAGCAATTTATGTTTTACATTTGAAAAAAAATATAAGCATCACAAAGAAAACCATTGCAAAATGACTGATATCACCGCTGAAAACAACGAAATAATCAAATTAGTGTCTCAATATATCGATCTTAGTGTTACCCCTTTCAATAAGCCAGCAAAAACCGTTGTGAGAGTAGACAAACGCGATCCAATGTACGGAGGAAATGGAATTGTTTATTTGTTGCAAATGTTTGACGAAGGGGAATTAACCAACAATCGTATTGGTGCTTATATGGTCTTTTTAAATAAAGGCGACCAAGCGGGTTTTCACACTCATGGAACTCGAAATGAGGAAGAATTATATATTGTTATGCATGGCGAAGGCGAATATCTTGAAATGACAAAAAAAGACGGTATCATTCGTAAAAAAAATCTAAAAAAAGGAAGTATTACTGCGATGAGTGGCGAAGGTTTTCACTCCTTAACAAATACTACAGATTCTATTTTAATTGTATTTGTTATCACTACAAACAACCCAAAATAAAAATAAAAAGCAATGGTTTTATATCTTTGCTGCTTCGAAAATAATCCTAAAATGAACATCAAACTTCTCGCCATTGGCAAAACAGATAACAAAGCATTACAAAGTTTAATTGACGACTACACCAAACGTTTGTCTTTTTATATCAAATTTGATTTGGAAATTATTCCTGATATTAAAAATGTAAAAAACTTATCCGAAAGCCAACAAAAAGAAAAAGAAAGCGAATTAATTTTGTCCAAAATTAGTTCATCAGATCAATTAATTTTATTGGATGAAAACGGAAAAAACTTTTCCAGCTTAGGGTTTTCGGAAGAATTACAAAAGAAAATGAATTCAGGAATTAAAACCTTGGTTTTTGTAATTGGAGGGCCTTATGGTTTTTCGGATACTGTTTATGCTAAAGCACAAGGCAAAATTTCACTTTCTAAAATGACTTTTTCTCACCAAATGGTACGTTTATTTTTCATCGAACAACTATATCGCGGTTTTACGATTTTAAGAAACGAACCTTATCACCATCAATAGAAGTTAGAAGGCAGAATAAATAAACAATCCTAACCTAAAACTCATAACACTTAACACATAACTTTAATTAACAAACTCGTTAGGAGAAATAGGATTCACATTATACAAATCAAATTTTCGTAATAAAATCTTGTTTTGAATATATTCTCCATAAGACATGTTTTTATCAAATTGAACTACAAAACGAGGTTTAATTATAAACTGAATACTAAAAAATTCCTGTAATAAATCTGATTTTTTTACAAATCTTCCGTTAAGAGAAACCTTGTCACTCCCTTTTTTAAAAGCAATAACAAAATCATTTTTTTTAGGTTTTCTAAGATAATAATTCACTTTTGTAAAAGGAATAAAAGCCATATTTTTCTTGATAGAATCGGCATAAGCATAATAATTCTCAGCCTTTTCGTTTTTATGCGCTTTTTCTTTTCGCTTTTTTTCCTGCAATTTGATTACTTCAGGAACAACAATTTTTAATGGTAATCGTTTGTCAATATTAAAAATCCAATTGGTTGTAATAATACTATTGTTTCTATTGACTTCGACTAGTGTATCGTTATTTTGTTCTCTAAAAAACAAATAAATTGGCGAATGATCTTGAACATCATTAACCACAGTTGTATCCGATTTAGGAAGTAAAATATCTTCTTTATTTCCGCAAGAAAACAAAAAAGACAAAGCAATAAGACTAAAATATTTCATTTTAAGCATTCAATTTTTCAAACAATTTTACACACTCAACGGCTGCAGCTACATCGTGAACTCGTAAAATATGAGCTCCTTTTGTCAGCGCAAAAGTATTTAAAAAAGTAGTTCCATTCAAAGCTTCGTCAGCAGATATTTCTAGTGTTTTATAAATCATCGATTTTCTGGAAATACCAATTAAAATGGGCAATTCTAAATGATGTAATAATTGCATTTTTTGCATTACTTCATAATTCTGTTCTATTGTTTTTGCAAAACCAAAACCAGGATCAACAATTAAATCATTAATTCCTAAGCTTCTGGCTTGACTTATTTTTTGAGAGAAATAAAGAAGAATTTCTTTTATAATATCTTCATAATTAGTCAAACTTTGCATTGTTTGTGGTGTCCCACGCATGTGCATCATAATATACGGAACTTGATATTGAGCAATTATTTCGAGCATTTTATCATCTAAATTTCCTGCCGAAATATCATTAATTATAGCTGCTCCGTTTTCAATACAAGCGCTCGCCACTTTACTTCTAAAAGTATCAATAGAAAGTAAAATATCTGGAAATTTATTGACCAATAATTGAACAACTGGTAAAATACGATTTAACTCTTCTTCCTCCGAAACATATTCAGCACTAGGTTTACTCGAATAAGCCCCTACATCAATAAATGTGGCTCCTTCGTTAAGCATTTTTTCAACTTTAGCAATAATTTCATCGTCACTTGTATATTTTCCACCATCAAAAAAAGAATTTGGAGTAATGTTCAAAATCCCCATAACCTTAGGTTTTGATAAATCAACGAGCTTTCCTTTGCAATTTATGGTCATACTTTAATTAATTAATTTTATCTGTTTGGTATTTAAAGTTAGTAAAGTCTTAAAAACAATTAGTTTGTGAGAACTTTAAAATAGCAAACAATAAACATTTTAAATATTATCCCTATTTTTGGGAAAATTTTAGACAAATATACAGTAATAATAATGAAGAATACTTCTCAAGAATATGACAAAATAATTGAAATTTGTCGTTCCCTTTTCGTTAATAAAATGCAAGATTACGGAAGTGCTTGGCGCATTTTACGCATACCTTCTTTAACCGATCAAATTTTTATCAAAGCACAAAGAATTCGCAGTTTACAAGAAAATGAAGTTCGAAAAGTAGACGAAGATGAATCAAGTGAATTTATTGGTATCATCAACTATTCGATTATGGCTTTAATTCAATTAGAACTTGGAGTTGTAGACCAGCCAGATCTAAATGTTGAAAAAGCAAGTGAACTGTATGATGCCAAAGTACAATTGACCAAAGATTTAATGGAAGCAAAAAACCACGATTATGGTGAAGCTTGGAGAGAAATGCGTGTCAGTTCTTTAACTGATTTGATTTTGCAAAAATTACTTCGTGTAAAACAAATTGAAGACAACAAAGGAAAAACTCTTGTATCAGAAGGAATTGATGCTAATTACCAGGACATGATTAATTACTCTGTATTTGCATTAATATTAATGGGTTTTACTAATAACAAATAATACTATATGAAGAATTTCATCACACAATTTTCAAGACTATTTGTCGGTATTTTATTTATCATTTCCGGATTGATTAAATTAAATGATCCTATAGGTTTCTCCTATAAACTAGCAGAATATTTTAGTGAACCTGTTTTCAACCTACCCTTTTTAGAACCTATTAGCTTATATTTAGCCGTATTTTTGGTTATTGTAGAAGTCGTTTTAGGAATTATGTTACTCATAGGTTACAAAACCAAGTTGACCATTTGGAGTTTACTATTAATGATTGTATTCTTTACTTTCCTTACTTTTTATTCTGCTTATTTTAATGTGGTTAAAGATTGTGGTTGTTTTGGAGATGCCTTACACCTAACACCATGGGAATCATTTGGAAAAGACGTTATTTTATTAGTATTCATTCTTATTTTATTTGTTAACCAAAGACTTATCCGACCTTTATTTAATAACAATAATTTTCAAAATGCTATTGTATATTTAGGATTAGCCGTATGCATTTTCATAGCTTACATGGTTATCAACCATTTACCTTATATCGATTTTAGACCTTACAAAGTAGGCACTAATATTCAAAAGGGAATGGAAATTCCAGCAGGAGCGCCAACTCCTGTGGTAGAAATGATTTTTATTTACAAAGTAAATGGTACACTAAAAGAATTCAGTGAAAAAGATTTAATGAGTCTACCTGAAGGAGCTGAATTTGTAGATAGAAAAGACAAGATTATTAGCCAAGGTTACGTTCCTCCTATTCATGATTTTACAATGACAAAAGACAATTCAGATTATAAAGACGAATTGCTTCTAGAACCAAAATTAGTAATGATTGTTACTTATGATTTGAAATCGTCTAAAGAAGAAGGAATGCAAAAACTTAGCGCTATTGAAAAAGAGGCAACTTCTAAGGGATACAAGGTTATAGGTATGACCAACTCATCACAAGATGAAATTGCAAAAGCACAAAAAAAATACAATCTAAAATTTGATTTTTATACCTGCGACGCAATTGCACTCAAAACCGTAGAAAGAGCCAATCCAAGTATTGTAATTCTTAACAAAGGAACTATAAAACAAAAAGTACATTATAACGATACTGATAAACTAAAATTATAAATAGATTAAAGCTCCTAATTTTGTTCTGTAAAAAGACAATTAGGAGCTTTTTTAAGTTAAGTTAATCTAAAAAACACTGATTAAACCGTGCTTTTTAATCATTTTTGAATGAAAAAAATCGCCATTTTAATTAATTTATAAGTACTAGAAAACCAACTATTACGTTTTCATTGTCACTTTTATAACTCATACAACTGTATTTGTTATTTTTTTTAATAAAAATCAAAAAACAGCCCTATTCAAAATAGGTTTATTTTAACTTTGTCCCTATGAAGAAAATGAAAAACACAATTGCAATAGTATTGGTATTTATAACCTTATCTTGCTCAAAATCGAACGCTCAAAAAACAGCTTTTTCTAAAGTAGCACTAGCTGAATCTGTCTTAAACACTGATGGCTCTCCTATTGCTTTTAAAAAGATTTTATCACAAAACAAAGGAAAAAATGTTGTAATCAAAATTTGGGCATCTTGGTGTCGTGATTGTATAAAAGACATCCCGAAAGCTAAAGAAATACAAGCCGCTCATCCAGACGCTACCTACATTTACATTTCGATGGATGACACTGCCGAAAAATGGAAATATGGAATAGAAAAATACGATTTAAAAGGAATACATTATATGGCTAAAGACCAAATGAAAGGTATTTTTGCCAAAGCGATAGATTTAGACTGGATTCCAAGAACTATTATTATTGATAAAAAAGGAAAAATAGTTGTATATCGTGCTATTGAGACCGATTTTGAAAAAATAAACAATACATTAAGTCAATTAGAAAACGAAAATAATTAAAAACAAAATCAAATATAACACTACGAAAATGAGAAAAAAAATTGTAGCAGGAAACTGGAAAATGCACAAAAATGCAGCACAAACTAGCGAATTATTAAGCGAATTAATTGCTAAAGTGCCTGCTAACACTACAGCACAAGTAATTGTTGCGCCAACATTTGTAAACTTGGCTGCAGCAGTAAATCAACTAAAAGGAACTAACATTAGTGTTTCGGCTCAAAATGTTCATCAAACGGAAAGCGGTGCATTTACAGGAGAAATCTCTGCTGATATGTTAACTTCTGTTGGTGTAAACACAGTTATCCTTGGTCACTCTGAGCGTAGAGCTATTTTTCACGAAACTGATGCTTTAATTGCTGATAAAGTAAACACAGCGTTAAAACACGATATGACCGTAATTTTTTGCTTTGGAGAAGAATTAAAAGACCGTCAATCTAACAATCACTTCAACGTAGTTGAAAACCAATTAAAAGATGGATTATTCCAAATCGACGCTAAAGCTTGGGACAAAATTGTATTGGCTTACGAACCAGTTTGGGCTATTGGAACTGGAGAAACTGCTTCACCTGAACAAGCGCAAGAAATGCACGAATTTATCAGAGAAACGATCTTTAAAGCCTATGGTAAAGAAATCGCTGAAAATGCAACTATCCTTTACGGAGGTTCTGTAAAACCAGAAAATGCAAAAGAAATATTTTCTAAACCAGACGTAGACGGAGGTCTTATTGGTGGAGCTGCCTTAAAAGCAGATGATTTCGTAGCTATCGTTACAGCTATCTAATAAAATACTTTTTTTATAAGAATCCTCAATCACAGCCGTGATTGAGGATTTTTTGATTAATAAACAATACTCAAATACCACTATCATTAGAAATACGTTATCTAAAAAACATTGTTTAAAAAATGGAACCTAAAGAGCTAATCAAAAATTCAGCAAACAAAATTTGGCAAAAATGGTCAATCGCAATTCGTATCACACCATTAATCATTATTCTTGCACTACTTAAAATTTTTACACATTATCTCGGATGGGAAGTTCTTGAATTAAATGCCTTATTTACGAGTTTAGTAGCAGGTACAATATTTTTAATTGGTTTTTTAATTAGTGGTGTGCTTTCTGACTACAAAGAAAGTGAAAAGATACCTAGCGAACTTTCCGCTTCAATCAAATCGTTAGTTGATGATACCTATACCATTTATAAAACCAAAAATACATTAACAGCACTTGAATTTATAGAATTTCAAAAAATGTTTTGTACCTCTCTTATAAATTGGTTTTACAAAAAAGAAAAAACCAAAAATATTTTGAAGAAAATAAGTGACATGAACCACTTTTTAATCGAACTTAACAAAGAAGGGGTTCCACCGCCATATATTTTAAAATTGAAAAACGAACAAAACAATCTGCGAAAAATGATTTTGAGGATTGATACTATAAGAGATACAAATTTTGTGAGTTCAGCTTATACAATTTTAGAAGCTATGGGTGTTATTATAGGAAGCTGCTTGCTAATAATAAAGATGGAACCTTTTTATGCTTCACTATTTTTTACTTTAGTAGTTACTTTTTTAATTGCATATATGTTTTTGCTAATTAAAGATTTGGATAACCCTTTTGACTATTCTAACAACGGTGAAAGTGGAACTGAAATTTCTTTAAAACCGCTACATGACTTGAGAAAAATTTTAATTGACTTCATTTAAAAAACATTTTTTTAAAAGTTTTCTAAAGCCTATTAGACTAATTTATTCCTGAAATAATTACTTACCTTTGCGCAAAAAATAACACTATGTCAAATATTTATATCGCCTATCATTTTAGTATTGAACCAAAAAATACTAATAACAGTGAAGAAGCTAAACAATTGGCTTCGGAAATTTTAGTTGCCGAATTAGGCGAACTTGCCTTTGAAAGTTTTACTGAAACCGAAACTGGAATTTCAGCTTTTGTTCAAAAAGAGTTGTGGGACGAAATGATTCTTGACAATGTAAACATTCTTCATTCTGAGGAATTTGAAATTGACTACAGCTATGAAGAAATTGAGCAGGTAAACTGGAACGAAGAATGGGAAAAAAACTTTGAACCAATAGACGTTGATGGAAGATGCCATGTAAGAGCGCCTTTTCATCCTAAAACAGATGCTGAATTTGACATTCTCATAGAACCAAAAATGAGTTTTGGAACCGGTCATCACGAAACGACACACATGATGATTCAACATTTGTTAGAAATGGATGTTACAGGATTGAAAACCTTAGATATGGGATGCGGAACAGCTATTTTGGCTATTTTGGCAGAAATGAAAGGCGCACAACCAATTGACGCTATCGATATTGACAACTGGTGCTATTTAAATTCTATTGAAAATGCCGAACGTAATAATTGCACAAAAATAAGTGTTTATGAAGGTGACGCATCTTTATTAAAAGGAAAAAAATACGATCTAATAATTGCAAACATCAACAGAAATATTCTGTTGAATGATATGCAAACTTATGTTGATTGTTTGAACCCAAAAGGAACCTTATTACTAAGCGGATTTTACAACGAAGACATCCCTTTTATAGATGCTTCTTGTACAGAAAAAGGGCTAACTTATGTTAAAAAATTCGAAAGAAACAATTGGGTATCACTAAAATATGTAAATTAGTACTTTGTTAATTATCAAATAATTATAGCACAAATAAAGATTATAATGAGTACTATTGAAAAAGTAAGAGAAAAAGTTAGTGTCCAAGAAATTACCACTAAAAACAATGAAATCATTCTTTATAATGACGATGTAAATACTTTTGACCACGTTATTGAAACCTTAATGCGTGTTTGTGAACACACTCCAGAACAAGCAGAGCAATGTTCATTAATTGTTCATTATAATGGAAAATGTACTGTAAAAACAGGTCCTATGGACAAATTAAAACCACAATGTACTCAGCTTTTAGAAGCAGGACTTAGTGCAGAGATTATTTAGTTTTCCTTTACTATCACATAAAAAAAATGCATTCGTTTGTAGCGAATGCATTTTTTTAAGCTCAATTGTAATAAATTAATGTGGTAATTTATCTTTTAATACCCCATAAAGAAAGGTACCTAATAAAGCTCCCAATAAAACGATAATTACTGTATTAAAACCCGCTCCAATTAATATAAAAATTGGACCAGGACAAGAACCAGCTAAAGCCCAACCTAAACCAAAAATTAATCCTCCTAAAAGATAACGAACTGTTGATGGTTCTTTGTTTTCAATTTTTATAGGTTCTCCTGAATAATCTTTTACATTAAACTTTTTGATTAACTGAATCCCTATAACTCCCGTAAGAACAGCTATCATAATTATACCATACATGTGAAAAGACTGAAATTGAAACATTTCATAAATACGATACCATGAAACGGCCTCTGATTTAGTCAGTACGATTCCAAAAACAAATCCAACTAAAATAAATTTTATCAATTTCATAACTTAAAAAATTAATGGTAAAATAAAATGAGACATAATTAATCCACCTATAAAAAAACCAATAACAGCTTTTAATGATGGTAATTGCAGGTTACTCAAGCCTGAAATCGCATGCCCTGAAGTACAACCACCAGCATAACGAGAACCAAAACCAATAAGTACTCCCCCAATAAGTAAAATCAATAGCCCTTTTGGAGAGTTCATAACTTCAGGTGAAAACAAAGCATCTGGCATCAATTTTCCTTTTGGCGCATCTATATTCATAGCCTGAAGTTGCTCAATTGTTTTAGGATTAATAGACACATTTGAAGCATCACTCAAATAATGAGTAGCAACAAAACCTCCTAACATGGCACCTGCCACAACTGCTAAATTCCAGCGTTGTGCTTTCCAGTCCCAATTAAAAAAGGAAACTTTTTTTCCAGCTCCTGCCAAACTGCATAAGGTTCGCAAATTAGAAGACATACCGAATGTTTTTCCAAAATAAATTAAGCTTAGCATCACTAAACCAATTACAAAACCTGAAATATACCAAGACCAGGTATGATAAATTAACTCCATATTGATAATTTTTTATGCAAATTTAAAAACTAAAATACCAAAACTATGTGAGAAAGGTTACATAAGACAAAAAGAATTCAATTTTTTAAAAAAAGTAAAAAAATGAATCTAAACATTGAAGTTCTCAATATCTTTGTACTAGTATTAATAAAACCTACATTAGGGGTTAATTCAATTTTATGAAATCACAATTAATCAATATTTTTTACAAAAAAATTAAAGAAAACAAAAAACTTATCGCTTTTGTAATCTCAAAAAAAATCATTCTTGGATTGATACTTATGTTTTTGAGTAGTTCTTGTATTAGTACTAAATCTACATTACGCAATGTTGATGATAATGCTCCAACACCTAGACTTTCTAAAGAAAATACCTTTATTATTACGGAGTACAGCAAGGATAAAAGATACGGCTATAATAAAGATTACCCGATAAATATTTTTTACTACACTACCACTAACGAAAAACTAAACGAAGAACGATTTTTAAATGCTTTGGCAGGACCAAAAGGAGAAAAAATCACTTACAACAAATTAGAAAGCTGCTGTCCTTTTCCATCAAAAAGAACAACTATGGGAGCTGGATTTTTAAATGTTTATGAAATTCGCTGGGAAGGACAAAAAAAACCTGTAATCTTATACCTTAACATTTATGAAAAAGGCTACTTAATGTGTCCAATGGGACTTTCCATAAAAAAAATAGAATAAAAAACGAAATAAAACACCAAGTCGCAAATCCTAATTACATTTGCAACTTCTAATAATCACTTATGAATATACAAAACATACCTCAAATTAAACATACTGAAAGTGGTAACTTCTTTTTACTTTCAGGGCCATGTGCTATCGAAGGAGAAGAAATGGCTATGCGTATAGCTGAAAAAATAGTTGGCATAACGGATAAATTACAAATCCCTTATGTTTTTAAAGGTTCATTCAAAAAAGCAAATCGTTCACGAATTGATAGCTTTTCTGGTATTGGAGATGAAAAAGCATTAAAAATTCTACGAAAAGTATCTGAAACTTTTCATGTACCAACTGTTACCGACATTCACACTAATGAAGATGCTGACAAAGCTGCACAATATGTAGATGTTTTACAAATCCCAGCTTTTTTGGTACGTCAAACCGATTTAGTTGTAGCAGCTGCCAATACAGGAAAAACCGTTAACTTAAAAAAAGGACAATTTATGAGTCCTGAAAGCATGAAACATGCCGTTCAAAAAGTTTTGGATTGCAACAATCAAAATGTAATGGTTACTGACCGCGGAACCATGTTTGGATACCAAGACATGATTGTTGACTTCCGTGGAATTCCTACTATGCAACAATATGCTTCTACTGTACTCGATGTTACACATTCATTACAACAACCTAATCAAACAGCAGGAGTTACAGGTGGTCGTCCAGATATGATTGAAACCATTGCAAAAGCTGGAATTGCTGTAGGTGTAGATGGAATTTTCATTGAAACCCATTTTGACCCAGCTAACGCCAAAAGTGATGGTGCTAATATGCTGCATTTAGACTATTTTGAAGATTTAATGACCAAATTAGTAGCAATTAGAAAAACGGTTAATTCATTCTAAAAAACAATATAAAAAACGTGAAAAATATATTCACTGCTGCAATAACAGCATTCGTATTCATAAATAACCTTAGTGCGCAAGAAACCATCAGTACGCAGGAAAAATACACAGCTCACAACAAAGGAAAATTTTTTATAAACTGGGGAGGTAACAGAGAATCCTATTCGAAATCTGATGTAACTTTTACGGGTAAAAACTACCATTTTACAGTAGACAACATGGTAGCACATGACAAACCTAAAGGTTGGCATATCGATTATATCAATCCAACGAAAATGACAATCCCGCAAACGAATTTACGTTTAGGTTATTTTATTAGCGACCATTATAGCGTTTCAATTGGTGTAGATCACATGAAATACGTAATGACTCAAAATCAAACTGCAAATGTTACTGGAAATATCAACCTTCCATTATCAGAAGCTGGAGCAATTCATAATGGGGTCTATAACAATACACCTGTAAATTTTTCTGATGAAACTTTTTTAATGTATGAGCATACAGACGGATTGAATTATGTGCATACCGAAGTTTCACGATTTGACGACATTTCATCGTTATTCAAGCTTCCAAATACAGATAAAATACAAATTAACATCACTGAAGGTTTAGGAGCTGGGCTTTTATACCCCAGAACCAATACCACTTTGTTAGGTAAAGAGCGTCATGATGATTTTCATGTTTCGGGATATGGTTTATCGGCAAAAGCGGGTTTGAATATTACTTTTTTCAAACATTTCTTTATTCAAGGCGAATTAAAAGGTGGATACATCAATATGCAAGACATTCGTACAACTCAAAGTACAGATGATAAAGCAAAACAAGATTTTTTCTTTTTCCAAAGAATTATAACTTTTGGCGGAATTTTTAAAATTTAAAAATGACCTAACTGCAATATTCAGATACAGAGGCTTGTTGATTAACAAGCCTTTTTTATTACCCTCTGGTGTAATTAAAAAAATATAATCTTTTTTTTATAAAAAAAACACTCCAAATTCCAAAAAAAAATTATTTTTGTATAAAAATCACCCCAGATCTTTTTTTGAATAAACCTATTTACTTGTAGTCTAACCCTATTTTGTAAATATTTATGACAAAGAACAAAGAAAATGAATTTGTTTGCAACTTTGAGGTTTTTACCAATTTTGAAAGGTTTTTTGATCTTTCTCATGACTTGTTTTGCATTTCTGGATACGACGGATATTTTAAGAGAATAAACCCCTCAGTTTCAAATCTATTAGAATACACAAATGAAGAATTACTAGAACGACCGATTAATCATTTTGTTCATGAAAATGACAAAGAAAAAACAAGTTCAGCTAGAAATGAATTGAAGAATCAAGTTCCTTTATTTGATTTTGAAAATAGATATGTAACTAAAAGTGGTCGCGTTATTTGGCTATCCTGGACTTCAATCCCTGTTGAAGAAGAACAACTTATTTATGCAGTAGCTAAAAATATCACTCACAAAAAAGAGCTTGAAGAGGAACGAAAATTACACTTAAAACGGCTTACAGAAATTAACGAAGAATTTAAAAATTTAAGTTATAGCACAGCTCATGATTTAAGGTCACCTGTAAATAATATGATTTCGATTTTTGAACTTTTAGAAACAACAGACATCAAAAATTCTGAAACCTTAGAATTCATTAACATTCTTAAAAGCACTACCGACACACTAAAAGAAAACTTAAATGGATATATAAAACTTTTAAATGCTAATAACCAAAACTACAACATAAACAAAGAGGATATTTCCTTAAGTAACACATTGAATGAAGTTTTAATTTCAATTAATTCATTAATTCAAAATTCACAAGCATCCATAAGTATTGATTTTTCCAAAATTGACATAATCAAATTCAATAAATCGTATTTGAAAAGTATTTTTTTAAACTTAATCACCAATTCTATCAAATATGCCAAACCAAATACATTAGCCAATATCTCTATTCGTTCTGAAATTACAAACAATGCTACCCAATTAATCATCTCTGATAACGGAATAGGCTTTGACCTTGAAAAAGTACACAACAAAGTATTTGGTCTATACGAAACGTTTAGCAATCACATTGACAGCAACGGTATAGGTTTGTATTTAGTTTACAAACACGTAACTAATCTTGGTGGCAAAATTTCATTAGACAGCAAAGTAAACGAAGGTTCTACCTTCACCATTACTTTTAAGGATTAAAAGACGGTATATCGATTATTTTTAGTAATTTAAAGCAAAAATAATCTTAATTATGGACTTGATTCCTAAAATACCTTTAACCAACAAGAACATTTCAGGATTAGTATTGTTACAATATTTTGTTTTAGCATCAATAATTCTATATTTTGGGAAACTACTTTTTATCCCTTTAAGTTTTGCTATACTTATTAGCTTTATACTTCATCCTGTATGCAAATGGTTAGAAAAGAAAGGTATTAATCCTATTATCGCTATAGGTCTTTCTTTAACAATTGTTTTTGTTTTATTAATCAGTCTTTTGAGTTTACTCTTTTTCCAAATCAAAGAATTTGTTATGGAATGGGAACCTTTTAAAATAAAAATTTTAGAAGCTCTCAACCAAATAAGTATGTTAATTGCACAATATTTTAACATAACTAATACCGAACAAATTATCTTCTTTAAAAACCTAATAGACCATTCGGAAAATCAAGTACTAGCTATTCTGGAATCATCATTTTATTCGTTTTCACACACTTTATACTACACTATTATCATTCCCGTATTTTCTGCATTGATACTTTTTCACCGAAAAATGTTAACAGAAGCTTTACTTCATACATTTCCCATAGATCAAAAAAATAATGTTCTCGAAATTCTAACAGAAACCATCAGTGCTTATCATAATTTCATAAAAGGAATGCTATTTGTGTATATCATTGTGGGATTTTTAAACAGTATCGGACTATTAATAATTGGCATCCCTAATCCATTTACATTTGGTTTTATAGCTGCCATATTAACTTTTATCCCATACGTAGGTATTATGATATCATCACTATTACCTATAGCTATTTCATGGATTACTTTTGATTCAATTTGGTACCCAATAGGTGTAATTAGCGTTTTTGGAATTGTTCAAATCCTAGAAGCTTATATCATTTTTCCATATATAGTTGGCAACCGATTAAAGATAAACACCCTGGTTATTATCATCATGATTACACTAGGAGGTATTTTATGGGGCGCTGCGGGAATGATTTTATTTATTCCGTTTACGAGTATCATAAAACTCATTGCTGACCGTACCGATAGTTTAAAACCACTTTCAATACTTTTAGGAGAAGGTAAATTGCCCACAAAAAAACAAAACCCCTAACGAGAGGGGTTTTGTGATTTATTTCAAAATCAAATCATAAACCTGATTTGCAATTTCTAGTTCTTCATTGGTTGGAACTACCAAAACTTTAGTTTTAGAATTTACCGTATTGATTTCTCTTATTTCTTTAGAGCGAATTTCGTTTTTTGCTTCATCCAATTCAATTCCTAAAAATTCCATATCCTTACAAACTGATTTTCGGATATAAGAAGAGTTTTCACCAATTCCAGCAGTAAAAACAATAGCATCTACCCCATTCATTGCCGCTGCATAAGCTCCTATGTATTTTTTAATACGATAAACATTCATATCTAAAGCTAATTGACAATTCAAATCTCCTTTTTCGGCATTGGCTTCAATGTCCCTCAAATCGCTAAGCCCCGTAATACCAAGCATTCCACTTTGTTTATTCAACACAGTATTAACTTCGTTTAAATCATACCCCAAAGTATTCACCATATAAAAAACAACTGATTGGTCAATATCGCCACTTCGGGTTCCCATTATTAATCCATTCATGGGACCAAATCCCATACTATGATCCACACTTTTACCATCCTTAATAGCAGTAATACTGCAACCATTCCCCAAATGCACACTAATTATTTTGCCGTTTATTTCTAAAAAAGAAATTGCTTTATCGGAAACATATTTATGGGAAGTTCCATGAAATCCGTAGGCTCTGATTTTGTTTTCGGTTAGCAAATAATTAGGGATTGCATAACGATAAGCGACTTCGGGCATGGTTTGATGGAAAGCCGTATCAAAAACCGCCACTTGTTTCGCCGATGGAAATACTTCCTCAGCAACAACAATACCTTCTAAATTAGCCGGATTATGCAAGGGAGCTAATTCAAAAAGCTGTTTTATTTTTTCTTTTACTTCTTCAGTAATTAAAACCGTATCCGAAAAACTTGCTCCACCATGAACCACTCGATGTCCCACCGCTTCAATTTCGGCAGTACTTTGAATTACACCTACTTTTTCATCTAATAACAAAGTCGAAATCTTCTCCAATCCTACTTTATGATTCGGAATAGCTAAAATATCCTCAATGGAATCTTTATTGGTTTTATAAGTGAAATTGGAAGTATCCAAACCGATTCTATCAATCATACCACTACAAATTACGTCTTGGGTTGGCATATCGATTAATTGGTATTTTATAGAGGAACTCCCTGAATTGATGATAACTATTTTCATTAAATTACAATTTAAAAATTACAATCCCTGTGCCTGAATCGCTGTAATCACGACTGTGTTAATAATATCATCTACGGTACAACCACGACTTAAATCGTTTACAGGTTTATTTAAACCTTGCAACATTGGCCCAATGGCCAAAGCGCCTGTTTCTCGCTGAACTGCTTTATAAGTATTGTTTCCTGTATTCAAATCCGGAAAAATAAGCACACTTGCTTGTCCTGCTACTTCCGAATTTGGCATTTTACTTTGTCCCACCTCCATATCTACAGCAGCATCATATTGAATAGGACCTTCTATTTTTAAATCGGGACGTTTTTTCTTTACAATTTCAGTTGCTGTTCGCACTTTTTCTACTTCATCCCCTTTTCCTGACGAACCCGAAGAATAAGACAACATGGCTACTTTTGGTTCAATACCAAAAGCCAAACTTGAATCGGCTGAAGAAATCGCTATTTCGGCCAATTGCTCTGCAGTAGGATTCGGATTGATAGCACAATCCCCAAAAATTGAAACCCTATCTTCTAAACACATGAAAAATATTGAGGAAACAACACTTGAATTTGGTTTGGTTTTAATGAATTGCAATGCCGGTAAAATAGTATGCTGTGTGGTGTGAGCTGCTCCCGAAACCATTCCGTCTGCATGACCTTTGTACACCATCATCGTTCCAAAATAAGACACATCCTCCATTAAATCCCTAGCCATAGCCATTGAAATGTTTTTATTTTTTCGGAGTTCGTAATACGTATTAACGTAATCTTCATAATTAGGGGATTCTATTGGAACAATAATATGCACTTTCGAAAAATCGAATGCAATTCCTAATTCGGCTACTTTGTTTTCTATTTGTTTTTTGCTACCAATAATCGAAATATCCACCACATCCATTGCTAACAACCTAGAAGCCGCAATGATAATTCGATCATCGTTTCCTTCCGGCAAAACGATGTGTTTACGATGTTGTTTGGCTCTTTTAACCAAATTGTATTGAAACATTTTAGGCGTCATTCCTTCAGCTTGAAAGGCGCTTAATTTATCTGCTAAAGCATCAATATCAACATATTTTTCAAATGTAGTAATCGATGTTTCAATTTTATGTTTATTTTCTGCGTATATTTTAGATTGAATAGACCCTATTTGGTTGGTAATACGATACGTACCTCCTTCTACCGAAATAATAGGTACAACACTATGCAATCCTTCAATTAGTTTTAAAATAGTATCCTCTGGCAGAATATTTCCTGTCAAAATAATACCTGAAATCGATGGATAATTAGCTGATTCATGTGCCTGTAATGCTCCTAAAATAATATCAGCTCTATCACCAGGTGTAATTACAAGAGCATTTTCTTTAAGATGAGACAAATAATTACGCAACTGCATCGCTCCCACGCTGTAATTGCCCACTTCATTATTAAGATACTCTTTTCCAAAAAGAACGGTAGCATCTAATTCTTCAACAATCTCTTTAACTGTTGGATTATTCAAACTCGAAATAACGGGGATAGCACTTACCAAAACTTCTTTGGGTAAAACACTACGCAAGCCATCCTCTGCTAATTTTAAATTTTCCGGTTGGATTTTATTAGCAATAAAAGCTAAAACTTCCACTTCTTTGTTTTTGAAAGAATCATAAGCCAGGTATTCTCCATCAAGAAATTCTTCCAGAGTTTTACCAACACCTGAACCAACAATAATTGTTGGAATACCCAAGTTTTTAGCAATTAGCACATTCATATCCAATTCGATAGCTGTACCTTCTCCACTAAAGCTGGTTCCTTCTACTAAAACAAAATCGAAACGCTCTTCCAGATGTTTAAATTTTTCAATAATCAAATCCAGAACATCCCCGATTTTACCTTTATTCTTCTTTTTGATTAATTGACTTTTGGTAATAGCAAAAGCATCCTCAAAGCGAATATCTAATCCGAAATAAGAAATTACGGTTTCAATATGGTTGTCCAACTTTCCATCTTCAAAATCTTCAATTATTGGCCGGAAATAACCCACCTTAGCTGTTTTACCAATTAGCATACTCATCAATCCTAAAGTAATAATCGATTTTCCGCTATTACTTTCTGAAGTTGCGATATAAATAGCTTTGTTCATTCTATTAGATTTAATCCTTTTTTTATTTCTATTATTTTTTTTTTAAAGTAATGAGCGTTTGTTTCTAAAACCATTTTCGCTTTTTAAAATAGACAACCATCAATACACTAATTAAAAACATAACTCCAATAACTATGTAGTAGCCATTTTCATATCTTAATTCCGGCATATGATCAAAATTCATCCCGTAAACTCCAACTATAAATGTCAACGGAATAAAAATAGCCGAGACAATCGTCAAGGTTTTCATAATCTCATTCATCTTATGGGATTGTAAAGAGAAAAAGAAATTTGAAGCGCTTTCTAGCATCTCCAAATCTGATTCTATTTGTTCTAAAAGCTCCAAACTTTTCTGGTGCAAACGGGAAAAATATACATATGAATCTTCCTCAATTACATTACAAACTACATCTTCTTTTAAGGTTTTAATTCCATACAAAGAATCTCGAAGAGGCACTATCGAACGTTTTAAAAAATTAAAATTATCACGATGCTTTTCTATTCGTACCAAAATATCTTGATTGGTACTTACTTTAGATAAATTGATTAATTCCTCAACTTTTTCTTCCTCATTTTCAATGGTAATATAAAAATTATCCATTACTGCATCTAGAAGAAGAGACAGAAGATAATCCGCTTTTTTTGTTCTAACCACACCCGAATGCGTACGCAATCTTTCTCGTATGTGAGTGAAAAAATCACTACTTTTTTCTTGAAATGAAATTAAAATATCATCTTTCACAAAGAAACTTATTTGCTCTACATTAATATTATCTGAATCTTCTGTTGGTAAAATTGACTTTATATTGAAAAACAAACTACTTGCGGATTCTTCCATTTTAGTTCTTCTGGAAGTATTTAAAATATCCGAAAGCAAATAATTATCAATATTAAAAAAATCTCCAATACCTTCAACTGTTTTAACATCACTCAATCCATGTAAATTAAGCCAATTTGTTTGAGTTGTATCAATACACTCACTAAAATCATGTATTCTTAAATCCTGATATTCTGTAAAATCTAAATCGTTGTAAACAAACAACTGCATTTTAGACTCTTGATTCTTGTGTTTACCAGTATAAATCAATTGGTAAGGTTGTACTTTCCTTGCTTTCTTATATTTTATTTTTCTCATACAAAAATCATTTAAAACCGTTTGTTATTTCAAATTAGTCCAATAAAAATTCTACTAAATGAAATATACTACGGCACTATACCTCTAAAATTGAACTATTTTGATATTCTAAATGGTATAACAGTAATATTACGAAAAACTTTTGGCAAAAAAGAACAACTTAACAATTTAAAAACATGCTTTTAATTGTGTCAAAAGTAGCTTGAAATACAATGCTCTTTTATGAGATAAATCATGTTTTAAAAATTTTCTTCGAATTAAAAATCATGTTTAAAAAAAATAAAGCACAAAAAAAACCGAGCCATTTCTGACTCGGTTTACTTTGGAATATATTTACAATGAATATTTTTAATTTCTAAAATCTTACCATACTTTTTAGCAAAAGCTTGCTTTAAATTATTTGTCTTTTGACCGGATAAAGGATTTTTAGAACTCACAATAAAACCTAATCTTTTTTCTTTAGGAATTTTGACAATAGTAGTTTCAAAAATATTGATGGCACTAACAATTTGGTCAAAAGCAGTATTCACTTCTTTTCCTTTTAATTCCACAAAATAAAATTCATTATTAGAATGTCTGACAAAACCAAAATCACATTTTTGAACTTGCTGTGAAGTTATTAAACAATTATCAATTCTAATTCTAGTAAAATCTTCATTTTTAACAATTTCAAATCGCTTTCCATTTTCTGAAGCTACTTTGCTTTTTATACAACAATTTTGATGAGCTTCAATCAATTCATCAAAATCAGTGTGCATATCTTAACTCTGTTAATTTATCAAACTCTTCTGAAATAATATCCGAAACTCCATCTATTGCATTAGCATCGATACTACGAAACTCTTCATTTTTGATAGAATATACTTTTCCATCATTTCTTACTTCATAAACAGAAATATCATCGTAATCTATCCATTTATCTTCTGAAACAATTGCTGCTATTTCCTCTTTTAAATCAGAATGTTCATTGAAGGTATTTTTAGCTAACATTAATGTATCAAGAGATGAAAGTATATAGGGACTGTGTGTTGTTATAATTAATTTATGATCTGTCAACCTTATTTTCTGAATAATACAATCAATAAGTTTTTTTTGCTTAATAGGAAATAAATTTAATTCTGGTTCCTCAATCAAAATTGTTTTGTTAAGTTTATTATTACTGTAATTAATTTCATATTCAAAAACCAACAACAAAGGCATTAATGATTGAATTCCACTTGAAGTTTGAGTTAATCTATATTCATTATTCTCAAATTTGACATAATCAGATTCATTATCTGAATTATATTGAATTCCGAATGGTTCAAAATATAATTCTTTAATTTCTTTTCTTGCAACCTCATATCTTGCTGAAAAATCTTTAAAACAACTAGGTAAAGCTACATTATTTGCCCATAATCCAGATACAGAAGTACTAAGCATAGAAACCAATATCCTTTCAGCAGGTATATATATAGGTAATGAATAAGGTGATTTTTTATTCACAGCTATAAATTCTTCAAGCATTTTTTTTACTTCATCTATCTCTTCAAATCCATAGAGATTTTTATCATTTTTTAAAATCTTATTTATTCTATTATTAATATCTATTAAAGCTTCTTTTTTAGTATATCTATGTCTATCAGAGTCTTCATCAAAAATCAATAAATTTTCATTTTCAAAAACTTTTATCTCCCTATTAAATACTGCTATCTTTAAACTATCATTAATGTATTCAAACGAAGATTTTTTAAAGCTAAAATCAATATTATAATGGATGAATAATTTTCTTAATTCCTCGAGTCTATCTATTGCAAAAGTTAAATCGTTATCCCTAAAAATAGAAATCAACTTTGCCAAAACACTTTTTCCTGTAGAGGTATCTCCTATAAATACTACATATTTAGTGAGATCTATTTCAGCTTCTTTAATTGGTCCAAAATTTTTAACTATTAATTTTTCCATTTCTTGTTTTCTAATTACAGTGTAAATATAACAAAAAAACCGAGCCATTTCTGGCTCGGTTCTATCTTAATACTTAGTACTAAAAACTTAATACAAAGATTATTTTACTTCTTCGTAATCTACGTCTTGAACGTTATCACCTTCAGCTTGTGGCTCAGCAGCAGCTTGACCTTGCTCTCCTTGAGCATACATAGCTTCAGTAGCTTTTTTCCAAGCAGCGTTTACGTTATCTAAACCTTTTTGAATAGCAGCTAAATCTTGAGATTGGTGAGCCATTCTTAATTCAGTTAAAGCGTACTCGATAGCTGTTTTATTCTCGTCTGAAATTTTATCTCCTAACTCTTTCAATTGAGATTCAGTTTGGAAGATAGTGCTGTCAGCTTCGTTTAATTTTTCAGCTCTTTCTTTAGCTTGTCTGTCAGCGTCAGCGTTAGCTTCAGCATCTTTTTTCATTTGTTCGATTTCTTCAGCAGTTAAACCAGAAGAAGCTTCGATACGGATATCGTGAGATTTTCCAGTTCCTTTATCTGTAGCAGAAACTTTGATGATACCATTAGCATCGATATCGAAAGAAACTTCGATTTGAGGAACTCCTCTTGGTGCTGGTGGAATACCATCTAAGTGGAAACGACCAATTGTTTTGTTATCTGCAGCCATTGCTCTAGCTCCTTGTAATACGTGAATTTCAACAGATGGTTGAGAATCAGCAGCAGTAGAGAATACTTGGGATTTTTTAGTTGGGATAGTAGTGTTAGCTTCGATAAGAACTGTCATTACACCACCCATAGTTTCGATACCTAAAGATAATGGAGTAACGTCAAGTAATAATACATCTTTTACATCTCCAGAAAGTACACCACCTTGGATAGCAGCACCAATAGCTACAACCTCATCAGGGTTAACTCCTTTAGACGCTTTTTTACCGAAGAATTTCTCCACTTCTTCAACGATTCTTGGAATACGAGTAGAACCTCCTACCAAGATTACTTCGTCGATATCAGAAACTGATAAACCAGCATCTTTTAACGCTTTAGCAACTGGCTCCATAGAACGTTTTACTAAAGAATCAGCTAATTGCTCGAATTTAGAACGAGATAATTTTTTCACTAAGTGCTTAGGCCCTGAAGCTGTAGCAGTTACGTATGGTAAGTTGATTTCAGTTTCAGCAGATGCAGATAATTCAATCTTAGCTTTTTCAGCAGCTTCTTTGATACGTTGTAATGACATTGGATCAAGACGTAAATCAATTCCTTCTTCAGCTTTGAATTCGTCAGCTAACCAGTCAATGATTACTTGGTCAAAGTCATCTCCTCCTAAGTGAGTATCTCCATTTGTAGATAATACTTCGAAAACTCCGTCTCCTAATTCTAATACAGAGATATCAAAAGTACCTCCACCTAAATCGTAAACAGCAATTTTTTGATCTTTTCCTTTTTTATCTAATCCGTAAGCCAAAGCAGCAGCAGTAGGCTCGTTGATGATACGCATTACTTTTAAACCAGCGATTTCACCAGCTTCTTTTGTAGCTTGACGTTGTGCATCGTTAAAGTAAGCAGGAACAGTAATAACTGCCTCAGTAACTGTTTGACCTAAATAGTCTTCAGCAGTTTTTTTCATTTTTTGAAGTGTCATTGCAGACAATTCTTGAGCAGTGTATAAACGACCATCAATATCCACACGTGGCGTATTGTTGTCCCCTTTTACTACACTGTAAGGAACTCTTTTTGCTTCTTCTTCAGTTTCAGCAAAAGTATGTCCCATAAAACGTTTGATAGAAGCAATAGTCTTAGTTGGATTAGTTACCGCTTGTCTTTTTGCAGGATCTCCCACTTTAATTTCTCCACCTTCAACAAAAGCGATGATAGATGGTGTAGTTCTTTTTCCTTCTGCGTTAGGAATAACAACTGCCTCACTACCTTCCATTACAGAAACACAAGAGTTGGTCGTACCTAAATCAATTCCGATTATTTTACCCATTTTTATTTATATTTAATTTTTAATATACTAGTTTAGTAACTCATCGTGCATAAGTCAATCTTTGTGCCAAGTTAAAAACCTCATGAAAATTGTCATAATTTAATAACATTATAAAAAAAGCACTGACAAGATGGCATTTTAATCCAACTGACATACTTACAAAAACAATAAAAAAGACTGTCATATTAAGGAGATACCCCCTAATTCCTTGACTTTTGTGTAATTTAGACTAAAAACGGCTTACTCTTTTCGTAAATACATTTCAAAACCAAAATTATTCGATTTTAAACTATATTTGAAAACCTAAAAAAATAAAGATGTTTTCAATAGATCAAATTAAAGCGGCTCATGCCAAAGTAAAAACAGGAACTGATTTCCCAAAATACATTCAAGAAATTATCGAATTGGGCGTAAAAGGATATGACACCATTGTGACTGATGGACGTGTTTCCTATTATGGAGACAATGACTTTGAGGTAAGTTTGGAAAAAAAATACGATGCTATTCCGATTTCTACAGTAGCCAACAAAGAACGCTTCATCGAATTTTTAGTGATGCATCAAGACGGTCAAACCGATTATTCTACTTTTTGTCAACATGCTGCTATTTGTGGTATTGCCAAATGGCGCGTGGACATTATCGAAATGACCTGTACTTATTATGACAATGCTAATAATCCTATATTAATTGAAAAAATCCCCGAATAGAAATTATTAAATCTATTTTATATATCAACCAACCATGAAAAAAACACTAGTAACACTTTTAAGCGTTTGGAGTTTAAGCCTACTCGCGCAAACACATTCCATTAAAAATTCTCCTAAACTTACTGAAGCCACACCTGAAAGCGTAGGTATTTCGAGCGAAAGACTAACTCGAATAGACAATATGCTTAACAAAGCCATTGCCGAATCAGAAATTCCGGGAGCGGTTGCCTTAGTAGCCCGTCATGGAAAAATTGTTTATTTGAAGGCTTTTGGAATGGCCGATAATACTTCATCTAAAAAACTAAATACGGATGCTATTTTTAGAATTGCATCACAATCCAAAGCCATAACTACGACTGCCGTGATGATGCTATGGGAAGAGGGTAAATTCAAATTAGATGATCCTATTTCAAAATACATTCCTGAATTTAAAAATCCGCAAGTTTTAGATTCATTATATCCAGATGGAAAATATACAACCAAAGCTGCAAAAAGAGAAATCACCATTAGAGATTTAATCACCCATACATCTGGAATTGGGTACGGTCAAATTGATAGTGATTCCCGTTTTACAAAAATATATCAAGATGCAGGTGTTACCGATTTATTTACCACCGAAAAAATTACAATAGCCGAAAGTGTAAAAAAGTTAGCCAAATTGCCACTGCACCACAATCCGGGAGAAAAATTCACTTATAGCGAAGGACTAGATGTTATTGGGTATTTTATTGAAATCATGTCAGGCATGCCAATGGACGAATATTACAGAAAGCACATTTTCGAACCACTAGGTATGAATGACACCTATTTCTATTTGCCTGAAACAAAATCAAACCGATTGGTGACTGTTCAAACCAAAGAAAAAGGAAAGTGGATTCCGTATCCAACTACTTTTTATGACACCAACTACCCAATAAAAGGAGCCAAAAGCTTTTTCTCAGGAGGTGCTGGACTATCAAGTACTGCTAAAGACTACGCAACCTTCTTACAAATGTTTCTTAACCAAGGTGAATATAACGGCATTCGATTGCTTAGTCGAACTACTGTACAATTTATGTTAAGTAATCAGTTGGGCGATTTGTGGGCAAATAGTGATGCTGGACATGGACTAGGATTTAGAATTTTAAACGAGAAAGGTCAAAATTTAGGCGGTCAAGGTAGCGAGGGTACTTTCAATTGGGGTGGTTATTTCAATACACAATACTTTGCCGACCCAAAAGAAGAATTAATTGGAATTATCCTAAAGCAAACACAAAAGACTTCCGATGCTACTTCTTGGAAATTCCAAGTTTTAGCTGAACAGACAATTGACGATTAATTTAGTTAGCTAACTATCATTCTGGATTGAATAACAATCTTAACTGATATATTGCTATGCCTCTATAAAACTACAATACTAAAAAATATAATCTAAAAACATCAACAATAAAAAAATGAACAAACTACTAATCTGTTTTTCAATTATATTATGGATAAATACTGCAGCCCAAAAAAAACCAAATTTTATTGTAATCATGGTCGATGACATGGGCTATTCTGACTTAAGTTGCTATGGCAGTGAAATACAAACTCCAAATATAGACCAACTTGCCAATAACGGCATGATGATGAACAATTTTTATAATGACGCCAGATGCTGTCCTACGAGAGCTTCATTATTAACAGGGCAATACCAACACAAAGTAGGATTAGGTCGTAACGGCGCCAGTTTAAGCAAATCAGGAGTTACCATTGCTGAAGTATTACAGCAAAATGGTTACAACACAGCCATGGTAGGGAAATGGCACCTATCAGAAGCTAAAACTATTAAAAATGAAAAAAAACATCTCGAATGGCTCAACCACCAATATACACCCGACTCGACATTCGCAGCTGTAGACACCTACCCTGCCCGTAGAGGATTTGATAAGTTTTATGGTCTAATTTGGGGAGTCGTTAATTATTACGAGCCTTTTTCTTTAGTTGATGGTGTAAAAGCAGTTCAAAATATTCCTAAAGATTTTTACACTACTCACGCTTTTACTAACAAAGCAATTGAATATGTCAACGAATACAAAAAAGACAGTAAACCTTTCTTTATGTATTTAGCTTATAACGCACCTCACTGGCCAGTTCAAGCACCCGCGGCAACAATTAAAAAATATGAACAAACTTATATAGACGGATGGGATGCACTTAGAAAAAAGAGATACGAAAATCTGGTTGCCAAAAAAATAATTACTAAAGAAGACTACCCTTATGTCAATGAAGAAGATGAAGCTTTAAAGTGGAATACATTAACTGAGGAAAAAAAGAAAAACTTTGCAAAAAGAATGGCTACACACGCAGCAATGGTAGATGAAGTAGATCAGGGAGTCGGACGTTTAATTGCACAGTTGAAAGCTAACAATCAATATGAAAATACAATTATTTTCTTTTTATCAGATAATGGCGCCTCTCCGGAAATGTTAAACGTACCTGGTTACCAACCCGGATACGACAGACCATCAGCCCTACGCGATGGCACTCCCTTACAATACGAAAGTCCGGAGTATGACAAAATAGGAAGTCCTGTATCCTATACTTCTATAGGAAGTGGCTGGGCTAATGCTCTTAACAGCCCTTACCGATATTGGAAAAAAGAATCCTATAACGGCGGAGCAAAAACACCTTTTATTATGGTGGGACCCGGTATAAAAAAAGGAACTAATTATTCCCTTGCACATGTAATGGATATTTTACCTACTTGCTTAGAAATATCTAAAACTTCCTATCCAACAATTTACAAAGGAAATCAGACTAACACATTAGATGGTCACAGTTTAGTTTCTATCATGAAAGGAAAAAACGCAACAAATTATAAAGATTTATTTTTTGAACATGAAGGAGGTAAAGCTTTAATTTCAGGTAATTATAAAATTGTTGCTTTGGCAAATGAAAAATGGGCTTTATACGACCTTTCTCATGACAAAACTGAAACAAAAAACATTATTTTAGAAAAACCTCAAAAAGCAAACGAAATGATTTCTAAATGGAAACAATGGGCTAAACAAATGGGACTTTAACCTATAATTAACGGCCTTCAAATAGAACAAAACAAAGCGATTTCAATGATTTGAAATCGCTTTTTTGTTATTAAAGTACTGTTAAAACATACGTTTTTTACTGATATGAAATCTAATTTCTTAAATTTATAAATAGATTCACTTATTTCAGCAATAATTAATTAAAAATCAAAAAATGACCTCTTTCAACAAACATCTCACCTTTCGCTGGGCTGATTTAGACCCTAATTTTCATGTTCGCCATAGTGTCTATTACGATTGTGCCGCCCAACACCGAATGGAAATCTTAGACAGTTTGGGCTTGAATTTAAAAGTCTTTCAAAAAATGCATTTTGGTCCTATTCTTTTTAGAGAAGAGTGTTTTTTTAGAAAAGAAATAAAACAAGGTGATTCGGTTTATATACATACCACTATTGCTAAAATGAGAGTCGATGCTTCCCGTTGGTCTATTTCACATGAATTTCGCACCGAAGATAATCTCTTATGCGCTACATTAACCGTTGATGGAGCCTGGATGGATACCAAATCACGTAAATTAGTTGACCCTGTTCCTGAAATTGCAATACAAGCACTTATGAGCATTCCTAAAAGTGAAGATTTTATTGAATCTTAAACAATACAATGCGAAAGACAATAAACAATAAACAACAAACTTTTAAAATGAAAACTAAAGTAGGAATTGTATTTTCAGGTGGTGGTGCGCGTGGGATAGCTCACTTAGGCTTGCTGAAAGCCTTGGAAGAATTTGGAATTAAAGCTTCAGTAGTTTCTGGAACCAGTGCTGGTGCTATAGCAGGTGCATTTTATGCAGCGGGTTATTCAGCAACCGAAATATTAAATATTCTCAAAAAAGGACATATTTTTAGTTTTTCGAATCTCTTGATTAAAAGGCAAGGTCTTTTTGCAATGAAAGGATTCCATGATATTTATTTGGAATGTTTTCCCAGTAATTCCTTCGATGATTTACAAATTCCGCTATACATTGCAGCCACTGACATTTTAAAAGGAGAGTTGGTTTATTTTTCTTCTGGAAATTTATCTCATGCTATTCTAGCTTCCTCCTGTTTGCCTATTTTATTTCATCCCGTAAAATACAATGAAACCTTGTATGTTGATGGAGGCGTGATGAACAACTTTCCTATTGAACCATTATTAAATCAATGTGATATTATTATAGGTAGCTATGTAAATTCGATAAAAAAAGAAGTAGACAAAGTCAATATGAATAACATCTTAGACCGTTGTTTTCATTTGGCTATGAAAAGTTCTGTAGAACAAAAAACACATAGTTGTGATGTCTATTTTGAACCACCTAATATGAGTCAATACAGTCTCTACAACCTTAAAAACGCTGATGAAATTTTTGAATACAGTTATCAATATGCCCTAACATTAGAAGATCAAATCAAATCATTGGATATTGAGTAATAAATATGTTTTGTAGTTTATGCATTGTGGTTAGTTGTTTAAGGTATTTGAACTTCGTTCTAAAATCTAATTTCTACTTTCTAACTTCAAACTCCTTATCTTTACGCTCCATAAAAAAGACATTTTTTGATGAATACTGCTACCCATTGGAACATTTTACTTTCCAATCAAATCAATAAAAAAGAATTTATAAACACCATTCTTTCTGGTCATGCAATTGGAGAGCTAGCTCCATTTAACAAACTCAAAGGAATCTTATATTCAGATTTGGCTATTGATCATTTCATCCAAAAAGAATTCCAATACATCGAATTAACCGCTATAGATTCCAATAGAAAATTAAGCACATTTTCTTCTGGCCAACGCAAAAAGAAATTCTTACAGTATTGTATTGCACAAAAACCAGATTATATCATTTTTGACAACCCAATGGATCATTTAGATCAGGCTTCAAGAGCTGAATTAGCGATAGCTTTAGAAGAAATGGCCTCACATATCAAAATAATTCAAATCATTAATCGTATCTCCGATATATTGCCTTTTATTACTAATAATCGGCAAATTAATTCCGACGCTTTTATACTAGAAAATATTTCACAAGAAATACACGAAACTAAAATCATTAGCCAATCAGGAATTCCTCATGCTGTTCATCCTCCAGAATACAAGGAAAAAATTTTGGTTCAAATGAACAATGTATCCGTTAGTTATGAAGGTCGTTCAGTAGTTAAAAATATAAATTGGACCATTGAGCAGGGAGAATTCTGGCAATTAATTGGCCCTAATGGATCTGGAAAAAGCACTCTTTTATCGCTAATAAATGGTGATAACCCCAAGGGATACGGACAAGACATGTACCTTTTTGGGCGCAAAAAAGGAAGTGGCGAAAGTGTATGGGAAATCAAGAAAAACATTGGTTATTTTGCTACCAATATGACCAGTTTGTTTACTAGAAATCATACATTAGAACAAATGATTCTTTCCGGTTTTTTTGATTCCATTGGTTTGTATGACCTACCTACTACCCTACAAAAAAACATCACCGACCAGTGGCTAGACCTGATTGGAATGAAACATTTAAAAAACAAAATGTTCAAACGTCTTTCAGTAGGACAACAACGATTAGCGATGATCGTTCGTTCGGTTTTAAAACATCCTCCATTGGTTATATTAGACGAACCTGTTGAGGGACTGGATGATGAAAGTGTTGCTTTAGTTTGCCAACTCATTAATTTACTCAAACAAGAATCTAACATGACTATTGTTTATGTTTCGCATCGTGCCGAACCTACTTTGGCACCAAATGCTATATTTGAACTCCTTCCTTCCGAAGAAGGTTCTATTGGAATCATCAAATAATCAAGCATAAATTCTTTTAAAAACTAAAACAAACTATACTATTTGTATTTTAGAGTAATAATACGAGACTAATTTAAAATCACAGTAAATGTTTCAAAGTCATTTTTTAGTAAAAAGAATAATGCCGCTAGTATTGTTATTTCTTTTTGTTGAATGCAGCTCTATAAAAAGATACAATTTACATTTACAAAAGCCCATTGCTGTAAAACAGCTTCATCAAGATATTGAATTAACTAGAAGAAAATTTCAAAGATTACATCCTAAATTGGATTATTACATTAGTGCAGAAAAACTAAACTTTAAATTCGATAGTTTAAAAAACAGTATTAAAACCCCTTTAATTCCATTAACCTTTTACAAAAAATTAAGTCCAGTTGTAGCAGCAATAAGACAAGGACACAGTTATGTCATTCCTCCCGAAAAACAATACACAAAGAAAGAAACCAAAGCATTAACTAAAAAAGGAGTTGGACCTTTTTCTCAATTTGATTTCACTTACTATGATGATAAATTATATGTAGTTAAAAACAAATCAAATAATAAAAAAATAATCCCTGGAACGGAGGTTCAGTCAGTAAATGGAATAAAACCGCATGAATTACTATCTGAATACGATAATTATTATAGTTCAGATGGATTTAATACCAGTTTCAAAAAAGAAGCAGCAGCAAACCGATTTGTTCGTTATTTTACCATTGAAAATGGCATAAAAGACAGTTTGGAATATGTTTTCAAATACAATGATAGCATTAAAAACATAACTATAAAAAGGGTAAAATCAGACAGTTTAAATCAAAAAACAAAGAAAGCTTCACATAAAAAAGTAATTGTTGATAGAGCCAAACAAAGAATGATCAACAAGAAAAAAAGAATAAATGGATTTGATAAAAGTGCCAATACTTTTATTCGTGAACTAAAGTATGTCAGTAAGGATAGCAGCATTGCGTTATTAAAAATTAGAAGCTTCACCAAAGGGCATTTTAAACAATTTTACAGACAAACATTTACCGAAATAAAGAAACAAAATTGTAAAACACTCATTATTGATCTACGAAATAACGGCGGAGGACGTTTGAGTGAAATCATCCATCTTTACTCCTACCTTGCTGATTCGACTTATACATTTTTACAAAAATCGGAAGTAGTTTCTAGAGGAAGTCTTTTTGAAGGGGCCTATTTTAACAAAGGTAATTTTGCGGTAAAAATGACCAAAACACTATTTTCTCCCATTGTGTATGGTTATTTATTACTAACTGTCCGTACAGATAAAAATGGAAAAAAATATATTTCCACCGCTACCAATCCTCAAAAGCCAAAGCCAAATGCATTTAAACATAAATTATACGTTATGATAAATGGCGGTAGTTTTTCGGCTTCTAGTATTATTTCATCCAATTTAAAAGGATCCAAAAGAGCCTTGTTTGTAGGACAAGAAACTGGTGGTGATTTCAATGGTACCGTTGCTGGTTTTATGCCTATTATTGAATTACCGAATTCAAAATTAAAAGTTCGGATAGGAACTATACATTTTGCTCCATTTTATCAAAACCAAATACATGGTCGAGGAGTTTTTCCTGATATTGAAATTCAACCCAATGTAGAAGATCGCATTAAAGATAACGATCCCGAACTCAATTGGATAGTAAAACAAAACACAAAGTAATAAAAACGTCAAAACACATTTTAAAACACTGAATAACAGCTTATTTAACATCCATTTTCACTTCTTATATATCAAAATTTACTAACTTAGTAGTACCAATTTTAATATACAGCAATATGAACAATGTTAAACAACTGAATAAATGGGCCAATGCGCACACTTATTTCACATTAGATTTGCTACGAATTGCTCTTGGAGTGTTTTTATTCGTAAAAGGGGTAAAATTCATCACTAATATTCCTTATTTAGTGGATTTGATTTCACCCATCGACAAAATTGGAGGAGGAATGTTCCTCGTTCATTACATTACTCCTGCCCATATGATTGGCGGAATAATGATTGCTTTTGGATTGCTTACCCGTTGGGCTATTATTGCACAATTACCAATTTTAATGGGTGCTATTTTAGTCAATTTCACAGGTGAAATGCAAACTGAAAATCTGTTTTTAGCCTTGATTATATTAGCAATTTGTTTATTCTTCTTGGTGTATGGAAGCGGAAAACATTCCGCCGATTATTATTTTAAAATGTCACAATAATAAAGTGCTGGTGCGAACATCTAAAATTATCGCTAATTAACTATGATTTATAATCGGAAAGCTCGAGTTTATCTCGGGCTTTTTTATTGCACAAGAATATAAGCATTAAATAAATTTCTACGTATTTTATTTATTTTAAAAGTAAAACAAAAGGTAATTACTACGTATAAATTTCAATTCACCAACATCATTTCACAAAACCACTAAGTACAACAAACATTTAAAAATAGCTAAAAATCAATAATTTATCCATAAAATATGTTATTTAGCAAAAAATTATATGCTTAAAAATATAAGTAAAAAAGGTTTAAAAAACTAGTTTTTATTGCGCTAGCTATAAAACATAAGTAAATTTACGTAAGTATATTTGTCATGTAATAACTAACAAAAACAATTTTTTAAATCTACTATTATGAAATTACTTAAAACACTTTCTTTATCAGTAATTGGACTTATAGGAACTAGTGCAATAGCACAGGAATTTAGTTCAGATATTCAAATCAGACCTCGTTATGAATACACAAATGGTTTCGGAACCCTATTAACACCAACAACTTCACACACTTCATTTGTAGGGAATCGTACAAGAGTTACCTTAAACTATACTGATACAAAATTAAAAGCCAAAGTTGCATTACAAAATGTTCGTACTTGGGGAGCGGTAAATCATCTTACTGGTGGTGTTTCAAATGCTACTAACAGCTTTGTGTTATTTGAAGGATGGGCAGAATACAGTTTTACTCAAAAATGGAGCACCAAAATAGGACGCCAAATAATATCTTACGACAATCAAAGAATCTTTGGAGGATTAGATTGGGCAAATCAAGGACGTAGTTTTGATGCGGCTTTAATCAAATTCAAAGGAGCTAAATCACAATTAGATTTAGGATTTGCAATGAATGCAAAAGATGAATCAAAAACACTTCCAAATCCTCAAACAGCGATACTTTTTGGTACTGACTTAGATTTTAAAGATTTTCAATATGCTTGGTACCACACTTCGATTAAAAAATTAGGCGTAAGTTTCTTAGCTTTAAACGTGGGAAAAGAATATTTAAAAACAACAGAAGTAGAAACCAATTATTACCAAACTTTAGGTACTTATGCTAATTATGCAGGTAAAAAATTAAGTCTTGATTTTAGTTTCTATGGCCAAACAGGAAAAATTGGAGCAAATAAAGTTTCTGCATGGCAAACAGCGGCTAACTTAGGATATGCTTTTACTCCAAAATTCAAAGCTACAGTAGGATATGAATTCTTATCTGGAAAAGATCAAGGAACACCTTCATCACCAATGGTAAAATCATTCAACCCAATTTTTGGTACAAACCACGCTTTCAACGGTTTTATGGATTATTTCTACGTAGGAAATCATCTAAATTCTGTTGGTTTACAAGATGTATCTTTAAAATTAGATTTCCCTATCAAAAAAGTAAACCTTTCAGTTGCTCCACACCTATTCTACGCTCCTAATACGATCAAATCAGGAACAGTTGCACAAGATTCGTATTTAGGAACAGAAGTTGATTTAACTGCTGTGTACAAAGCAACAAAAGACATTACGTTAATTGCTGGCTATTCTCAAATGTTTGCTTCTAATTCAATGGCTGTCTTAAAAAATGGTTTAGACGACACAACAAACAACTGGGCGTATTTAATGGTAAACATCAACCCGCAAATATTCTCATCAAAAAAATAAAACACTTTCATTTTTAAAAATACCTTCAAAAAGGTAGCCTCAAAGCTTTTTACATTATTTTCACAAACAAAATCGAAGCCTCAAAACTTCGATTTTTTTATGCCTTTTCCATAAGAAATCAGTAATCTTGCAAAAAGAAGTAAAAGGAAAAACCTAAAGTAAATGAATATAGAAGATTTAGTAGGACGTTTTGAAATCGTTGGAAGCAATCAAGATGCCGAAGTGTATAATTACAAAGGAATATTGTCTTTAAGCTTAGATCAAAATAAAAGAATAAAAGCAAAATGGCTTATTAATAATGAACAAATACAAACAGGTAACGGTTTTTTCAGAGATAATATTTTGATTATCAATTTCAAATACCAAGGTGAAGAAAACCACCTATACAAAGGAGTGGTTGTCTACCGATGTTTATCAAAAGACTTACTAGATGGATTTTGGTCAGAAAAACATGGAAATCCATCCTATTTAGGTACAGAACGCGCATTTAGAATAACCGAAATATTGCAGTGATTTATTAGAACTATATCAAATTTTGCGTTTCCTAAAAATATATTATCACCCAAAATTCGATTAGTTTGTTGCTTAAAAAATTATTTTACCTAACTTCGTTTTTATAAGAAAACAAAACAAATACAATTTAAAATGATACAGCAAGAAGAAGAATTCAAACGAACTATAGGAGTATTCGGTTTATCGGCTAATATTATGAATGTAATTATTGGCGCTGGAATTTTTGCTCTTCCTGCTATAGTTGCCTCTTCAATGGGAGCATCAAGTATCATTGCTTACTTCTTTTGCGGACTATTAATGGCGCTTATCATGCTTTGCTTTGCCGAAGCGTCGAGTAAAGTGACCCAAACAGGAGGTGTGTATTCCTACATCGAAACAGCTTTTGGACCTTACGCTGGTTTTTTAGCTGGAATTTTTACCGTAACAGGTACTCTTTTGGCTGATGCAGCCGTTTCTAATGCCTTAATTAATGTTCTTGCATCCACTCATCCTATTTTTGAACTCGCTTGGATGCGTATTCTATGTCTATTTCTGGTTTTTGGTGGCTTGGCATTCATTAATGTAATTGGTGTAAAACAAGGAATCGGATTAGTAAAAATCAATACGGTAGCCAAATTAATCCCGTTGATGCTTTTAGTTCTATTTGGTTGGCAAGCGGTTTCAGTAGATAATTTAGTCATTGAAAGTTTACCTGGTATACAAGAATTAGGTAAAACCTCGTTAGTCTTATTTTTTGCTTTTCAGGGTTGCGAATCTGGAATTGTCGTTTCGGGCGAAGTTATTAATCCAAAACGTACCATTCCTAAAGCTATTTTTATCAGTATCACAGCAATTGTCATTCTATACATGCTAATTCAAACTGTCGCTCAAGGAGTCTTGGGTGATGAATTGCCACAACATACTGCTACTCCTCTAGCTGCTGCAGCAAATGTAATATTTGGTCCTATTGGTTTCATAATTTTAACTACAGGTGCAGCAATATCAATGTTTGGATTCCTAAGTGGTGATATTCTTAATAACCCAAGAACACTATATGCCCTTTCACGCGACCGCGTTATTCCTATCAAAGCATTATCTAAAATACATACTTCATTTGCTACACCATACATTTCAATTATAGTTTACGCTTCAATTGGCTTTTTAATTGCAGCTACTGGAAGTTTTGAAAGTCTTGTGGTTATTGCAAGTAGTTCGATATTAATGGTTTATTTAGGAGTAGTTTTGGCTGTTATTAAATTGCGTTATACACACCAATCCAAATCCGATGAGTTTACAATTCCAGGCGGATTAATCGTTCCTGTTATTTGTATTGCAATCATACTTTATTTTTTATCAAATTTGACTCAAAATGAAATCATCGGTAGTGCAATTGCGATAGCTTCATTATCTTTTATTTATTTTTTAATTCGTTTTATTAGAAATAAAAAATAAACTCAATATAGAAGCTATATTCCATCTCATTTCTATCTACAATAATCAAATTCAGCTATCCTGCACAAGATACAGGATGTAGAAACATTATTGTTTTCCTATCTTCGTATACCGCAAAATTTTGGTTGTTATAAAATCAATTTTCTGCTTAAATCTCTTTAATTATTCAAGATACGAAAACATGAAAAAAATCTGTTTATTACTGATTGTTCTATTTACAATTTCCCCTAAATCGTTCTCACAAAAAAAGAACAAAGATCTTTTTCCTGATGGCACTCTAATACCTGATTGGTTCCATGACACAACCAAAATCAATCCAAATGAATTAGGTAAATTCTATTCCATATCTGATTACGGCGCTATCAATGATAGCACAATAGTTCAAACAGTGGCTATTCAAAAAACCATAGATGAAGCCTACCGTAATGGCGGTGGTGTGATAGTTATTCCTAAAGGAACTTTTATGAGTGGCGCCTTATTCTTTAGACCAAATACACATTTGCATTTATCAGAGAATGCTATTTTAAAAGGCTCCAATACTATTAATGATTACCCATATTTACCTTCTCGTATTGAAGGACAAAGTATCGAATATTTTTCAGCCCTGATCAATGCATTTGGAGTAAATGGTTTTACAATTACTGGAAACGGAATCATTGACGGAAACGGATTAAAATACTGGGAAGCTTTTTGGCAAAGAAGAAAAGAAAATCCACAATGTACTAATCTTGAAGTTTCAAGACCAAGACTAGTATTTATCTGGAAATGCGACAATGTCCAAGTTCAAGATGTAAAATTGCGCAATTCAGGTTTTTGGACGAGTCATTACTACCAATGCAATAATGTTAAAATCCTTGATTTACGCATTACCTCACCACATGAACCTGTTAAAGCACCAAGCACAGACGCAATTGATATTGACGTGTGTACCAATATGTTAATAAAAGGATGTTACATGGCAGTGAATGATGATGCAATCGCTCTCAAAGGCGGTAAAGGACCTTGGGCAGATAAAAATGCAAGTAACGGTAAAAACGAAAACATCATTATTGAAAACTGTGATTTTGGATTTTGCCACGGAGCATTAACTGCAGGTAGCGAAGCTATTCACAACAAAAACATCATTGTTCGAAATTGTACCGTAAATAATGCTGTTCGCCTTTTATGGTTAAAAATGCGTCCTGACACCCCTCAAAAATATGAATTCATTACAGTAGAAAACATTACAGGTTATGCTAAAAGTATGATTTACGTAAAACCATGGACGCAATTTTTTGATTTAAAAGGGCGAAAAGATGTACCTCTTTCCTACTGCGATAATATTACCATGAAAAACATTACTATCAAATGTGATGTGTTTTATGATATGGCTATCACAGAATACGATAAATTGAGCAACTTTACTTTTGAAAACTTAAAAATTGAAGCCAAAAAAGACAGCATAGACAAAAGTATCATTACGGGTTTAAAACTTAAAAACGTAGTAGTAAACAACAAATCAATCAAATAAAGCCCTACATCAATCTTCTAAAATAGTTAATTAGCATTTGTACATTGCATCCAAATTTGTTTTAGTACTTTTGCATTTCCTAAATTTTAGAACTATGTCAACAGCAAAAAAAGACTATAAAAAAATTACAACCAAGTCCTTAATCGATATGAAAGCGCAGGGAGAAAAAATCTCCATGCTCACAGCTTACGATTATACAATGGCTAAAATTGTGGATTCAGCTGGAATCGACGTGATCCTTGTAGGAGACTCGGCTTCTAATGTAATGGCAGGACACGAAACAACGCTCCCTATTACCTTAGACCAAATGATTTATCATGCTTCATCTGTTGTGAGAGGAGCTGACAGAGCATTAGTTGTTGTTGATTTACCTTTTGGTAGTTATCAATCCGATTCGAAAGAAGCATTACGTTCTGCCATCCGAATCATGAAAGAAAGTGGTGGTCATGCTGTAAAATTAGAAGGAGGAAAAGAAATTAAAGAATCTATTAAGAAAATATTAAATGCTGGAATTCCAGTAATGGGCCACTTAGGATTAACTCCTCAGTCTATTTATAAATTTGGAACATACACGGTTAGAGCCAAAGAGGAACAAGAAGCGCTAAAATTAATTGAAGATGCAAAATTATTGGAAAAATTAGGCTGTTTCGCATTAGTTTTAGAAAAAATACCAGCCAAATTAGCCCAACAAATTGCTAAAAGTATATCTATTCCTGTTATCGGAATTGGTGCAGGTTCAGGTGTAGACGGACAGGTTTTAGTAATTCACGATATGTTAGGTATGAACAATGAATTCAGCCCAAGATTCCTTAGACGTTACATGAATTTATACGAAGGAATGACACAAGCGGTTAGTCAATATGTTGAAGATGTTAAATCTAAGGATTTCCCCAACGAAAAAGAACAATATTAGTTTCTATAAATTCAACCTAAACCACTTTCGCTATTTTTAATTTTACACAGTAGCTCGAAATAACTTTCGATTTTATACTTAATTAGAAAATTGTATAAAAAAAGTTATTTCGAGCCTTCTATTTTTCGACTGATAACAACTTTAAAACCACTATTTTTGTAATTAAATTAAGTTATTAATGAAAGTAATTTCAAATAAAAATAATCTTCAGGTTTTACACGAAGACAATCATATCATTGTAGTTAACAAACGTGTAGGCGATATTGTTCAAGGTGATAAAACGGGCGACAAACCCCTAAGTGAAGTTGTTAAAGAATACATCAAAGAAAAGTACAACAAACCTGGAGAGGTGTTTTTAGGTGTTGTTCATCGCTTAGATCGACCAACAACTGGAATAGTCGTTTTTGCTAGAACTTCTAAGGCACTAACAAGACTAAATGATTTATTTAAAAATAGAGAAACACAAAAAACCTATTGGGCTATTGTAAAAAACAAACCTTCGCAACAATCAGCTAAACTAGTTCATTACCTTAAACGAAACGAAAAAAACAATACCTCTAAAGCGCACTTAAAAGAAGTTCCAGATAGTAAACTAGCTAGTTTAGATTACCAAATCATTAAAGAACTAAACAATTATACCGCTCTAGAAATCAATCTTCATACCGGTAGACATCATCAAATTAGAGCTCAACTAGCAGCAATAGGCTCGCCTATAAAAGGTGACTTAAAATATGGTTTTGACAGAAGTAATCCTGACGGAGGTATTCATTTGCATGCCCGAAAATTAATTTTTGTTCACCCTGTGTCAAAAGAAACTCTTACCATTGTAGCTCCAACACCCGATGATGTGATTTGGAACGCCGTTTAGAGAAAAAATATGAACTACAAAAAACGAATCAACCAAAAATATTCAACATTATCTTATGAAAACGAATAAAGAAAGAATTCAAGAAATAAAAAACAATGGATATAACATTTCTTTTGAAAATGTATTTAATATAGCTTTTGAAAATTATAAAAAGATCGCTCTTTATGCAGGTTTATTGGTATTAGTTTCCTCTGTGTTTTTGTGTATTATTGCTTTCTTCATAATAGCATTCACCTTTGGAATAGACAATTTCATGAAAGTAATACAACCTGAAAATCTGGATCCTAAAAAATTTTCTGATGAATTTTTAATAATTTACATCGGAAGTTTAACCTTATTTAGTTGTTTAGTAAGTCCCTTTTCAGCAGGATTAATTAAAATGGCTCATTGCGCTGATATTGACGAAGAATTTCATGTAAGTACAGCATTCGAATATTATCAATTCAAATATTTTAAGGAACTTTTTCTAGCCACTTTAACTATTTCGCTTTTAAATTTTGGAATTTCATCCGTATTAGATGCATCAGGAATTCCTGCCCTTGGATTAATGGGATCTTTAACAATCTCTTTGCTCAGTATACTGACTGTTCCTTTTATTATTTTTAGTGATTGTAAAGCGTTTGAAGCTCTAAATAACAGTTTTGCTTTAATTTCGAAAAAACCACTACTTTTCTTACTAATTATGGCTGTTACTTATATTTTTGTTGTGACTGGTTTTTTTGTATTCTTTGTTGGTCTCTTTTTTACTTTGCCCTTTTTATACTCGATGTATTATGCTATTTTTAAAACAGTTGTAGATTTTAAGTAATCCCTTTCAAATTAAATTTAGTGTTTTATAATTAAACGCTTTCGCCTTTTTCTTTTAAATAATTACTATTTTTAGAAAAATTTATATCAGCATTTTTATCCTAAAAAAATTAATGTTTTAAAACTAAGAAGACATTACAAAATATATGCTCAATACTTTATTAAATAGTACTAATTATATTGGAAATAATAATTTTCATGCCATAAACATGTTTGATTTGTTCGATCAACTTACTATCAATAAAGACATCTACCGCATAGTAATACCCTTTATTTTTTTGATTGTTTTTTTGTTAATCTACAAATTTCATCAAATAAAATATTCTATTGGAAACAAGTTCATCAAAAATTTCAATTCAGATGACGCTGAAAGAAAAGAATACCAACTTTATTTCCTTTTTTTAGGTCTGATTGTTCTCATATTAGAATTAAGTTTTGAATATTTTAAAGTAAGACCTAAAAGTCTTTTCTCTATCAATTCAGCTATTTCGTTAATTCTTATGGGGATAGCTTATCTAAGCTATAAATCGAAATATATTTATCAGAATATTAAAAAAATTTTTCGAGTTGTCTATGTGATAGCTTTTATACAAGTATCCTCCAATTTAATAAAATTAGAAAATGATAATATCCCTTTTTTAAGTTTTTTATTATTTATTTATTTTTCATATACAACACTCAAACCATTAAAGTTGTATATTTTATTTATTGGTGCTGCATTATGTTTTTTAAGTATTACTTTTTTTCTAAAATGGGCTCCAGAAAACAAAATCACGGTTGTATTTAATTATACCTTAATAATTATTTTTATTAATTACATCCGACATATGTCGCATAAAAATTCCAGTAACAAACTGGAATTTTACAACCAAATCATCAATAAAGGAAATTCCCTTGTAATGGCTAAGGACGAAACAAACAGAATTGTATTTTGTAGTGAAAGTGCCAAAGACATACTGGGCTATGAAATAGACGATTTAATGGGTTTTGGTTATTACAACTTAACGGAACATCCAGATAAAATTGTTAATGAATCTTTTGAAAGTCAAATCAATGACCGAATTTTTGTCAGACGTTTAAAATGTAAAAATGGAGAAATCAAATACATTCAATGGAAAAACAAACAATTTTCTAAAAATTTGATTATCGGAATTGGACAGGATATAACTAATGAAATTCAAATTCAAAATCGATATAAAAACCTAATTCAAAATGCACTAGATTTCATTTACGAATTCGATTTAAATGGAAACATTGTATTTGCAAATAATTACACCCTAAAAACATTAGGTTATGAGGAAGATGAAATTCTAAACCAACACTATTCAAAATTTATTCGAAAAGATTATTTAGATTTTTTAAAATCATTTTATCATAGTACCGAGGAAGGAGAAAATGAATTTCCAACATTAGAAATTCCTGTTTTGAAAAAAAATGGAGAAATAATTTGGATTGCTCAAAAAGTAATAATTTCAGGAGATGATTTTGGTAAAAACAAAAAATACTCCAGTATTTCCCGAGACATTACTTATGTTAAAAATATAGATATAGAGAAACAAAAAAGAAACGAGAAAAATAAAAAATACACAGAAAGCCTAAAGAAATTTACATCAAAAAGTTTTTCGAGCGAAGATACTATAGAATCAAAACTGAAATCAATTTTAGAAAATACTACTCAAACTATTGAAACAGATAAAGCAAGTTATTGGGAATATGCAAGTGATAAAATTGTTTGTTTACTTTCTTATGATTCAAGAAACAACTCATTTACAGAAGGAACTGTTTTAACCAAAGAAAAATATCCTCAATTATTTCAAGCTCTAGAAAACAAAACTCCAATCGTAGTTTCTAATATCAAAAACTATCCAATTTCAAAAGAACTACAATCTACTATTGTTGAAAATCAGGATGTGATCTCATTTATAAAAACACCTGTATTTATTAACGGTGAACTCGTTGGATTAATTTGTATCGAATCCTCCCATGTAGTAAAACAATGGGATAATGAAGATATTAATTTTACTCGAGCAATTGCGGACAGTATTGCCTTTGCTTTTGAATACAAAAAAAGATTGCAAATAGAACAAAGGCTCACCTACAAAAGTGAATTGCTTTCAGCAATGAACTTGTGCACAGAACGATTTTTGAATGTAAAAAACATTGATGATGTATTTGCTGATGTATTAATTATCATTGGAAAAGCAACAAATTCGTACCGCAGTTTTTATTACCAAAATGATCCTATAAATCAAACACTTAGTCAAAAACACCGTTGGACAAAAGGGAATGATAAACTAAATAAGACTGATCCTAACTATCAAAATTTACCTTATTCTTTTTTTGGGGAATTCAACCCTGAAAAGATTGAAAACAAAGTATACCAATGCCAAATTTGGCAAATAGAAGACCAAAATTTAAGAAAGAAATTAGAAACACTAGAGGTAGTTTCTATTATTCTACTTCCTGTATTCGTAAAAAATAAATTTCACGGAATACTCGGGTTGAATGATTTGAACGAAAACCGTATCTGGGCCGAAGATGAAATTCAAATCTTACAAACCCTTACAATGAATATTGGGTCTTCTATTGAGCGAATAGAAACTGAAATCGCCATAAACGAAAGTGAAGAAAAATTTAGATTGTTAGCTAACAATATTCCTGGAACCGTCTATCTTTCTGAAAATGATGAAGATTTTAGCAAAATATACTTAAACGATGAAATTGAAAAACTTACAGGATATCCAAAAGAAGAATTTCTAGAAAAAAGAATCGTATTTAAAGATTTAATACACCCTGAAGATTTAGAAAAAACAATTACTAAATCAACTCAAAAGCTTGCCAAATTAGAACCTTTCCACCTTACTTATCGCATTTTTAATAAAAAAGGAAACATTATTTGGATAGACGAATTTGTAGACACCGTTGTCAAAAATGGAGAAATAAAATACATTGAAGGTATCATGCTTGATATCAGCAAACGTAAAGAGGCAGAAAAAGCAATAAAAGAAAAAGAATATGCCGAAACTGCTAACAGAGCCAAATCTGAATTTCTAGCCAATATGAGTCATGAAATTCGTACACCTCTTAATGGTATTATTGGTTTTACGGATTTATTGATGAAAACGAAACTTGATGATGTCCAAGAAAAACACATGATCACTGTAAGTCAATCGGCTCATACCTTATTAGAAATTGTAAATGATATATTAGATTTCTCTAAAATTGAAGCAGGCAAACTCGAATTACTCATCGAAAAACATGAAATTAAAGAATTATTACATCAAGTAATCGATCTAATTCAATACGAAGCCACTCAAAAGAAAATAAAACTAGAGCTAAATATTGATGCTAATGTACCCCATTTTGTTTGGCTCGATATCGTACGAATCAAACAGATCTTGATAAATTTATTGTCAAATGCTGTTAAATTCACAGAAGAAGGTAGCGTAAAATTAAATGTAGATTTATTAGAAAAAAAATCAGATGATCAAACTCGCCTACGTTTTTCAGTAGTTGATACCGGAATTGGAATTTTAGAACAAAATCAAACAAAAATATTCAAAGCCTTTTCACAAGGAGACACCTCTACCACTAAAAAATTTGGAGGTACTGGACTAGGACTGACTATTTCAAACAAACTTCTTAATTTGATGAACAGTCATTTAGAACTTAAAAGTGAACTTGGAAAAGGAAGTTGTTTCTATTTTGACCTTGATTTAAAGACAATTAACGAAATTACCGAAAACAAACAAGATTCAGTACCGAATACTATTGCCGACCATTCTAACCTTATTAGAATCAATCCCAAATTACAAAATACAAAGATTTTATTGGTAGAAGATAATAAAATCAATATGTTGTTGTTAAAAACAATAATTAAAAATAGCCTTCCCGAAGCTCAAATATACGAAGCTTCAAATGGAGAAGAAGCAATCCTTAAATTTGAAAATGTTTTACCTGATATCATTTTCATGGATATTCAAATGCCAATTATGAACGGATATGAAGCTACCGAAGCAATACGAAAACTTGAAAAAGGAATAATTGTACCTATTATTGCTATCACAGCAGGCACAGAAAAGGACGAAAAAAACAAATGTTTCGAAATGCAAATGAACGATTATGTGTCAAAACCAATTGTAAAAGGTATCGTAGAACAAACATTACTAAAATGGATTAAATAATAAATCCTTATAAAATGAAATGGATAGGACGTAGACAAAGTAACAATGTCGAAGACAGAAGAGGAATGTCATCTGGAGGAAAAACTATAGTGGGAGGTGGTGTAATTGGATTAATAATTCTTTTAGTTCAAATTTTTGGCGGAGAAAACGCTCAAATGATAACTCCTGTTTTAGAACAACTTAACGAAGGACAAAATTCAGCTATCGAGCAAAGAGAATTAACTCGTGATGAGTTAGAAGAACAGGCATTCATAAAAACACTATTAGCAGATAACGAAGAGGTTTGGACTAAAATTTTCGAAGAAAACAATTTAGTTTACGATAAACCAACTGTTGTCCTATTCAGTCAAAGGGTTCAAACGGCTTGTGGTAATGCTACTTCCGCTTCAGGTCCTTTCTACTGTCCAGCAGACCAAAAAGTATACATGGATTTGACTTTCTTCAATGAACTAAAAACTAGATTTGGAGCCAAAGGTGGCGATTTTGCAACAGCATATGTACTTGCTCATGAAATAGGACATCATGTTCAAACGCTTTTAGGTACTTCAGCAAAAATGAGGCAAATGCAAGAAGGACTTAGTAAAACTGAAGCCAATAAACTGTCAGTTGCTTTAGAACTTCAAGCTGATTTTTATGCTGGAATATGGACACATTACAATCAACAAATAAACAATATACTTGAACAAGGTGATATAGAAGAAGCTTTAAGTGCCGCACAAGCTGTAGGTGATGATGCCATTCAAGCCAAAATTCAAGGCCATATAGTTCCGGAATCATTTACTCATGGTACTTCTGAACAACGAAAATATTGGTTTTTAAAAGGATATAAAACAGGAGATATTAAACAAGGAAATACTTTTAAAGAACTCGACCTCTACTAAAAAAATTCTTTAAAAGATAGTTAAAATTAAAATTATTGAGCTTAGTTACACAACTAAGCTTTTTTTAGATAAAATAAATTCTTCTTTAATTAATATGTAACATAAAATACATTTGACATTAGGCAAGTATAAAGTTTTGAATAAAACAATTTTAAATAGTATCAATAATTTAAAAAAGGATAAACCATAACCCACAAAAAAAGCTTAGCTGGAAAACCAACTAAGCTTTTTCTATTTGATAATAATCTGGTTAAGACTATTCTTTGGTAGTTCTTTACAAATATTCTCCGTGTTGAGAGATATCTAATCCTAATTCTTCTTTATCCTCACTAACTCTTAATGGAGTGATTTTGTTTACAATAAAGAATAATGCATAAGAAGCAGCAAAAGCAAATACAGATACAATTACTAAAGCTGTTAATTGGTTGATGAATAATGTAGATTCACCAAAGATAAGTCCTTGATCAACAACAGCAGCGTTAATATCTTTTGAAGCAAAAACTCCTGTTAACAACATACCTACCATACCACCTACTCCGTGACAAGCAAATACATCTAACGCATCATCAATTTTACCTTTAGGGAATTTACTCACCATAAAGTTACTTATGATACTACTGAATAATCCAATGAAGATTGCGTGTGGTAAACTTACAAATCCAGCAGCTGGAGTAATAGCAACTAATCCAACAACAGTTCCTATACAAGCTCCCATTGCAGATAGTTTATGTCCTAAAATTTTATCCATAAATACCCAAGCCATACCTGCAGCAGCAGCAGCAACTGTAGTTGTTCCTAAAGCTTGAACAGCTAATCCATTAGAACCTAAAGCAGATCCTGCGTTGAAACCAAACCATCCAAACCATAATAGTCCTGTACCTAATAATACATAAGTAATACGAGCAGGATTTACTTTTTGTACTTTTCTTTTTCCTAAGAAAATGGCACCAGCAAGTGCAGCCCATCCAGCACTCATGTGTACTACTGTTCCTCCAGCGAAATCTAATACTCCCATTTTAAAGAACAATCCATCAGGATGCCAAGTCATATGACATAATGGAGCATAAATTACTAGGATAAACAATACCATAAACAACATATAAGCCCAAAAACGAATTCTTTCAGCAAAAGCTCCTGTTATTAAGGCTGGAGTAATGATAGCAAATTTAGCTTGAAATAAAGCAAATAACATAAAAGGAATAGTACCAGCTAAACTCCATGCTGTATTAGTACCTACACCTTGAAAGAATGGATACGTAGTTGGATCTCCAATGATTCCACCCATAGTAGTACCAAAAGACAAACTAAAACCTACTACAATCCATAAAACAGTTACAATAATCATTGCCATAAAACTTTGCAACATTGTACTAATCACATTTTTTTTACCAACCATACCTCCATAAAAGAATCCTAATCCTGGAGTCATTATTAATACTAATGCTGTTGCTACAATCATCCAGGCAGTATCACCTGTATCAAATTTAACAGCTTCTGATGGAACTGGGTTTCCAGTTAAGATAAAACTTGAAAATAGTGTCACGACTAACATCGCAATCATAATAACACTTAAACTTACTTTTCTCATTATTTTTGGTTTTAAAATTTTCTCAAAAATATAAAACTATGAATAACCCCCATAAAAATACCCCCTATTTCTTTTAACTTTTATCATTTAAACAGTTTACCCCCCTAAATTTTGATACATAAAACCATAAAACAGACAAAAAATAACGATTTGTTAAATTCAAAAAATCCAAATTAACATTTTATTTGATTTTCCTTACTTAAAAAGCAAGAATTTAAACACAAAAATGAAAATACTACAGCCAAAACAGAGTAATGCTGTCATTTTTATTGAAAAAACAATAATTTTAAAGACATTGTATGTTAAAAACACAATAAAAACAAACAAAACAAAAAGCTGTAACAATCTCTTACAAAAAAAATTACATTCTAACTTTCTAGTTTATAAAAAATACTTATTTTTAAAATTCATTAATACAATTATGTAAAAAAACACCTAAAAGAAATAATTAATGCCAAAAAATAAAACGATTAAATGGGGAATCATTGGACTAGGGAATATTGCTCATAAATTTGCATATGAATTAAAATTAGTAAATGGAGCTGAATTAGTTGCAGTTGCCTCAAGAAGTAAAGAAAATGCAGAAACTTTCGCCAATATGCATCATTGCGCAAAAGCCTACGACTCTTATGAAGCAATAATGAAAGATGATACTATCGACATTTTATACATAGCAACTCCTCATAATTCACATGCCGAACTTAGCCTTCTAGCCCTAGAAAATAACAAACATGTACTTTGTGAAAAACCAATAGCACTAAATTATCCTGATGCCGAAAAAATGATAGCTGCTTCAAAAAAACACAACAAGTTTTTCATGGAAGCTTTCTGGACAAGATTCAACCCTTCTTTCAAAGCTACTTTTGAAAATGTAAAAAAAGGAGAAATTGGTCAAATCCATTATATCAATGCCGATTTTGCTTTTTCAGCAAAAGGAAAAAACAGAAACAGATTATTTGATTTAAAATTGGGTGGTGGTTCTCTAATGGATATAGGGGTATACCCTCTGTTTCTAGCATATACACTTTTAGGTATTCCAGAAAAAATTCATGCACAATCTATTTTTCACTCTTCAGGAGTAGATGCTCAAACAGCTATGATTTTACAATATTCAGATGCACAAGCTATTCTATACTCCGGAATTTGCCACACTTCTAATATGAAGGCAACCATAAGCGGTTCTGAAGGCAGAATCAATATCGATACTATTTGGCATATGGCCGAATCTTATACCGTAGTTAAAAACAATACCAAAACAAAATACTCCTTACCTACTAACGGCATGGGATATACCTACGAAATCGAGGAATGCCATCAATGCATCCAAAACAATGTGATAGAAAGTCAATTATGGTCGCATCAAAACAGTTTAGATCTCATTAAAATCGTCGACGAAGTAAAAAAACAAATTGGGTTAGCCTTTCCTGTATAATTCTAATTTAAATTAAACCTAATTCCATTAAAACATTAATAGTATGCTAGTAAAAGTTTTCGGTAGTGCCGTTTTTGGAGTGGAAGCTACTACTATAACAGTCGAAGTAAATATAGATAAAGGCGTAGGCTATCATTTAGTAGGACTGCCAGACAATGCGATTAAAGAAAGTAGCTATCGAATTGCGGCTGCATTAAAAAACAATGGCTATATGCTGCCTGGTAAAAAAATAACCATCAACATGGCGCCTGCTGATTTACGAAAAGAAGGTTCAGCATACGATTTGACACTTGCCTTAGGGATATTGGTTGCATCGGGACAAATTAAAGGAGATGAAATTGACCAGTATATTATTATGGGCGAATTGTCTCTTGATGGAAGTCTCCAACCCATAAAAGGGGCATTACCCATTGCAATCAAAGCCAAAGAAGAAGGTTTTAAAGGCTTTTTCCTGCCTAAACACAATGTAAAAGAAGCTGCTATTGTCAAAGGACTTGATGTATATGGAGTAGAAAATGTACAGGAAGTTATTGATTTTTTTGAAGGAAAAGGCAATTTAGAACCAACAAAAATCGATACTCGAGCCGAATTCTACAAAGATTTAGATTTTCCTGAATTTGATTTTTCCGATGTTAAAGGACAAGAAAGTATTAAAAGATGTATGGAAATAGCTGCTGCGGGCGGACACAATATTATCTTAATTGGCCCTCCTGGAGCAGGAAAAACCATGTTAGCCAAACGCTTACCTAGCATCCTCCCTCCTATGACTTTACACGAAGCTTTAGAAACTACCAAAATTCATAGTGTGGCTGGAAAATTAAAAGAGGTGGGATTAATGAATCAACGACCTTTTCGAAGTCCGCATCATACCATTTCAAATGTAGCACTCGTTGGCGGCGGTAGTTACCCACAACCGGGAGAAATCTCTATGGCACATAATGGTGTTCTATTTTTAGACGAATTACCCGAATTCAAGCGCGATGTTTTGGAAGTGATGCGCCAACCATTGGAAGACCGAGAAGTAACCATTTCCAGAGCCAAATTTACAGTTACCTATCCTTCATCGTTTATGTTAGTGGCGAGCATGAACCCTAGTCCGAGTGGTTTCTTCAACGATCCTAATGCTGCCCAAACCGCTTCGCCATACGAAATGCAACGGTATTTGAGTAAAATCTCTGGTCCACTATTAGACCGAATTGATATTCATATAGAAGTAACACCTGTTCCTTTCGAAAAATTATCGGATAATCAAAAAGCAGAAAGCAGTATGACCATTCGTGAAAGAGTAACTGCTGCCCGCGAAATTCAATCGGCGCGATTTGAGAACATCGATAAAATTCATTATAATGCACAAATGAACACCAAACACATTCGCGAATTTTGCGAATTAGATGACGCTTCTAAAAACTTATTAAAAAATGCGATGGAAAGACTTAATCTTTCAGCTCGGGCCTACGACAGGATTTTGAAAGTAGCACGCACCATCGCCGACTTAGAAGCTTCTCCCGAAGTAGGTTCGTCGCATATTGCCGAAGCTATTCAGTATCGAAGTTTGGACAGAGATGGTTGGCTAGGGTAAATGTTATGAGTTTAATTTAATTCTCAAAACACTTTTAGTGGTATCATCAATCCTGAATCTTTCATCCTGACGAATTCCAACCACCCAAACGATCTGGTTTCCAGACCAAAGCACCCAAGTATTTTCTTTTTCGATCAGTGATAATTTTTCATCCTTAAAAAGTTTACTTAACTTTTTTGTTTTTCCGTTCATCCCAAAAGGCTGAAAACTATCACCTTCTTCCCATTTTTTTAATACCAAAGGATAAACCAATAGGTCTTCGTCCACAAAAATAGTCGAGTGAGAAACATTCTCAATTTTACTTACTTTTGAAAAAGAAAGTTGCAAAGGTGTTTCAATAGTTTTTATATCTTTTTCAATAAAAAAGACTTCTGCTTCTTCCTCCTGAATCGGACTTAAAATCAAAGTCGTTCTATCTTTCAACAAACGGAAATCAGCCGAAAAAACCTGTTTTCCAGATTGGGCTTCTACTAATTCATAAACATCCTCCCAAGCTGTAAAACCAAACTCATTTAACCATTGGTACAAATAGGATTTATAATTGGGTAATCGTAATAATTGTTCTAAATTGAATACAATAGTATCACCTTCTTCTTTCGCTACTTGTTGATAGACCATTACAGCTGCATCTTCAACTAATTCTTGAGATTCTTGAAGATATGTTTGCGTTTTTTGAAAGCTTTCCAGAAATTTAGGATTTAATTCTTTCAACAAAGGAACAAGATGATGCCTGATTTTATTTCGTAAATATTTATCAGAAGCATTGCTGCTATCTTCACGCCATTGAATATGATTTTGCTTAGCATATTCCTGAATTTCTTCTCTGGAAAAAACCAATAAAGGACGGATAATTTTATCGTTTTGAGCAGGAATTCCAACTAACCCTTCTAAACCAGTTCCCCGACTCAGATTAATCAAAAAGGTTTCAATGTTATCATCAGCATGATGGGCTGTTACAATATAATCATATCCTTCTGTTTCTAATAATTCATAAAACCAATTGTAGCGCAATTCACGAGCTGCAATTTGAGTAGAAAGCTTGTAGTCATTTGCGAAAGCTTCAGTGTCAAATTGGGTCAAAAACAACGGAATCTGATTAGTATTTGCATACTCCTGAACAAAATTTTGATCGCCAAAACTTTCCAAACCTCTCAACTGAAAATTACAGTGGCACAGCGCAATATCAAACCTTAATTGATGTAATAAATGAACCATAACCATACTATCAATTCCTCCACTAGTAGCCAAAAGCAATTTGCTTTTATTCAAAAAAGGAAAATTTTGATTGATATGTTCTTTGAGCTTATCGAGCATGGATTTGGAATATAATTTATTTTAAAACTTCAAACATCGCTTTTGCCTTGAGCAAACATTCCTGATATTCATTTTCAGGAACCGAAAGCGACGTAATCGCACTACCTACCGAAAAAGACAAATACTGATTTTGTTGATTGTATAGAATACTTCGAATAACTACATTAAAATCAAAATCGCCCTCAGGAGTAAAATAACCCACCGCACCACTATACAAACCTCTTTTAGTTTCTTCCAATTCTTCGATGATTTTCATCACAGAAATCTTTGGTGCTCCCGTCATACTCCCCATTGGAAAAGTAAATCTTAAAGCATCAACTGCAGTATGTTGCGGGTCTAATTTTGAAGTAATAGTTGAAATCATTTGATGTACCTGTAAGAACGAATAAATACCACATAATTCCGTTACTTGAACAGAACCTTTTTGTGCTGTATGTGATAAATCATTACGAACTAAATCGGTTATCATGATATTTTCGGCACGTTCTTTAGCATTATTTGCTAATTCGTTTTTGGATTTTTCATCTTCTTCTGGATCTGAAAACCGTTTTGCAGTTCCTTTGATAGGCTGAGAAATAATGGTATCTTCTTCTTTTTTCAAATAACGCTCTGGAGAGGCTGATAACAAATATTGTTTGTGATTTTTGAAAAACACGGCAAAAGGTGGCTTCGAAATTTCATTTAACTTTAAAAATACTTCCAATGGTTCGATTTGAGCATTTTCAGCATAGAATTCCATGCAAAAATTAGCCTCATACAAATCCCCTCTATGAATGTAATCCAACATTTTACTAGCTTTTTCTAGATACGATTTAGCCGAAATACGCTGTTGGATATTAACTTTTGAAGACTTTGTTTCAAAATCACTTCCCATTGACAAAATCTCTTTCCAGTCATCTTCCAGTTCATCATCACAAAAGTGCAAATAACGAATTTCAAGTTGGCTCCCTTTTGCTAAAAACAATTTCTTAGGCTGATAAAAAAACAAATCCGGAAAACCCAAACCGTCAAAATTGTTGGATTGCAATTCTTCAGTATCGTTTTTTAAATCATAAGACAAATACCCAAAAAGCCAATCTTTACTGGATTGTTGGTATTGCTTTAAATCTTCAAAGGCATTAAAATAATCTGTTTTAATAGAAGTAAAAGCATCAACTGCCAATATCCAATCGTAATTTGAATACTCTTGTTGGTAATTATTGCTATCCATAAAAGTCACTTCTCTAAATTGTTGTGACCACAATAACAACTTTCTTTTGAAATCGTCTTGATCCGTTATGTCTTGTATAAAAGATGTTCTCAAAGTAAAATTTTAAAAGGTAAAATTACAATAAAAAAAAGAGTTGGCTTATAAGATTTTTCACTAAACAACGTTTTAGTTAAATAAATTCTAAAAGAGATTTTTCGTGTTAAAAATTAATACATTTGATATAAATTTTTTAAAGAATTTAGAGAGACGAAAAACAAAACACCAACCTCAAAAACAGAATTCTCTATGAACAGAATCGCTAAAACCAGCCTTATTGTCCTAACAATTTCAACAATCATTTTTAGTTGTAAAAAAGCAGAAGTAAATGAAAATAGTGAAGTTAGTGAAGTACAACTAAGTAATACCGAAACAATATCTTCTTCAGCTGCAGTAGCCAAAGAGGATAGTACACATAAATTTATTCGCACCGCTGATCTAAAATTCAAAGTAAAAAACGTACCCCAAAGCACTTATTACATTGAAAACATTGTTAGTAAGTTTGATGGATTTGTTAGTTTCACAAATCTCCAAAGCAATATTATTGAACAAAATAAAACTAAAATTAGTCAAGACAGTACACTAGAAACTACTCGTTATTCTGTAGAAAACAACATCACAATACGCGTACCAAACAAACGACTAGATACTGTACTAAAAAGTATTGCTAAACAAATTGATTTTCTGGATTATAGAGTAATTAAAGCCGATGATGTTTCATTAAAAATACTCGCCAATCAACTTTCGCAAAAAAGAAGTGCTACTAAAGAAAAAAGAGTTGAAAAAGCGATTGATACAAAAGGTAAAAAAATCAACGACATCATGGATGCCGAAAATAATTTGGCCAACCAAAAAGAACAAAAAGATGCCGCTACACTTGAAAATTTATCCCTTCAAGACCAAATCAACTTTAGCACCTTAACAATCCAAATTTACCAAAGTGAGACTTTTAAACAAGAATTAATTGCTAACACTAAAGATTACAATGATTACAAGCCTAATCTTGGTTTCCGTATTATTGATTCTCTTAAAACAGGATGGAATGTTTTGCTCGATATTATTGTTTTCATTTTACAAATTTGGTGGTTTTTCATTATTGGAATAGCTGCTTGGTTTTTATTTAAGAAATATAATTCTAAAGAATAATTTCAATAAAAAACACAAAAGGAAAAAAGAAACAACTAAAGAAAACATTCACATTTACATCTAAACAACTGTGTATTAATTATTAAATTAACAAATATTCCTGCAATAATTGTTTAAAATTGAAAATTCAGTTTATTTTTTTTGTAAATTTACGATACACAGAAAACAAAATTACAATAAACCCCCAACTTTGATTGTAATAACAATCGTTTTTCTGATGGAACACGGTTACCAAGGGAGAGTTTTCACCAACATGAAAGAGACAAACCGCACAGATTTTTTTTGATTTGCTAACCCATAAACCCTATATATCATGAAAATCGCAACCCTTATTGTTCGTACGCTCATGGGAGCCATGTTTCTTTGTACTTCTATTAGTTACTTTGTCCTTTCCAATCCAGAACCAGCTACTACAGGTGATTTCAAAGCTTTTCAAGTTGGATTAATTGCCTCAACTTATTTAATGCCATTAGCAAAATCAGTTGAATTTTTGTGTGGATTATCATTCTTGACAGGAAAATTTACTACTCTTGCTAACATTGTAATTTTTCCTGTTATCATCAATATTTTATTAATTAATTATTTTCTAAGACCTACAGATTTACCTATAGCAATTGCAGTCTTTGCAGGCAATATATTTCTTATTTACAGCCACTGGCACAATTACGAAGGTTTATTCAAAATGAATGGTTAAAAATTACTCCAAAAAAAAGTCCCGGATAAAAACTCGGGACTTTTTTTATATCTAAAAACAGCGTTTATTAAACGTGAATCGCTCTGTTATCAGTTGCTGCTAATGCTGCTTCTTTTACTGCTTCCGCAAATGTTGGATGCGCATGAGACATTCTAGAAATATCTTCAGCAGAAGCTTTGTATTCCATTGCTACAACTGCCTCTGCAATTAAATCAGCTGTTCTTGCTCCAATCATGTGAACACCTAATACTTCATCCGTTTTAGCATCTGCTAAGATTTTTACAAATCCATCTAAATCAGCACTTGCTCTTGCACGACCTAAAGCTTTGAATGGGAAACTTCCTGATTTGTATGCTACACCTTCAGCTTTTAATTGCTCTTCTGTTTTTCCAACAGCGGCAACTTCTGGCCAAGTATAAACAACACCCGGAATTAAATTATAATCGATATGTGGTTTTTGTCCTGCTAAGATTTCAGCAACCATAGTTCCTTCTTCCTCTGCTTTGTGCGCTAACATCGCACCACGAACTACATCACCAATCGCATAAATATTTGAAGCGGTAGTTTGCAAATGATCGTTTACTTCAATTTGACCTCTTTCAGTGATTTTAACACCTGCAGCTTCAGCATTCAATCCGTCAGTGTATGGACGACGACCTACTGATACTAATGAATAATCTCCTTCAAGAGTAATAACCTCACCTTTTGCATTCTCTGCTTTCACCGTTACAACATCGCCTGCTCTTTCAACAGATTGCACTTTGTGAGAAGTATAGAATTTCATTCCTTGTTTTTTCAAGACTTTAGTCAATTCTTTAGACAAAGCACCATCCATTCCTGGAATGATTCTGTCCATGAATTCCACTACCGATACTTGAGCTCCCAAACGTAAATACACCTGTCCTAATTCGATTCCGATAACTCCTCCACCAATGATCACAAGGTGTTTAGGCACTTCTGTTAGGCTTAAAGCTTCAGTAGATGTAATGATTCTTTCTTTATCAATTTTGATAAAAGGCAAAGAAGACGGTTTAGAACCAGTAGCAATGATAGTATGTTTTGCTTCAATAGTTTCAGAAGTACCATCAGCTTTAGCAATAGCAACATGAGTAGCATCTACAAAGGAACCTAAACCATTGAAAACAGTAATTTTGTTTTTATCCATCAAGTAGTTAATTCCACCAGAAGTTTGATCTACGACTGCTTTTTTACGAGCAATCATCTTCTCTAAGTTCACTTTTACTTCTCCTGCAACTTCAATACCGTGATCTGCAAAATGAGCAATTTCAGCATAGTGATGAGAAGAAGACAATAAAGCTTTAGAAGGAATACATCCTACATTTAAACAAGTTCCTCCAAGAGTGGAATATTTTTCGATAATAGCTGTTTTAAAACCTAGTTGCGCACAACGAATCGCTGATACATATCCTCCAGGTCCCGAACCTATAACGACTACGTCAAATGAATTCATAGTATATTTTTTTTGTATGTTTTTATATATTGAGCGACAAAATTAAGGAATTCTTACTGGTTTAAACTTTAAAGTTTAGGATATTTTGTTATAAATCAACAAAAATAAACATTGCACTAAAAAAGCATACCCACTGAATCCGATTGCTTTATCTTCAAACAAAGCCATAAATCAAAGTTGAATTTTAACAATAATATAACAGATTCTCCCTAATAGTTCGGATAATTAAAAGATTAAACTCCGAGTCAATTTGTTATTTTTGTTTCCTTAATTTAAAAAATCAAACTTGATGAAAAAACACATTCTAGGGTTTTTATTAGTGGGTAGTTTTGCAATGGCTCAAAATTTAACCATTGAAGAAACAGTAACAGGTCCTCGAAAATACGCCCCAATCACTCAAGTAGCCCAACAATGGCGAAAAGACAGCAAATCCATTAGCTTTTTAAGTAATGATTATGCAACTTTATTAGAAAAAAGCGCTCAAAACGGCTGGAAAGCCACCTCTTTGGCTACCAAATCTGAATTTGAAGCAGCGCTTAAAGACAAAATCCCAACTGATATTTTTAGTTTAAGAATATTTCCTTACGAAATTAAATGGAAGAACGCTACTTCATTTGATACTGAGGTAACAGGAAAAAACAACAATTACAAAGTAACTTTTGACGTAAATAGCAAAAAAATAACTGCCGTAGTAATTCTTCCTAATGATGCTGCACAACTAAAAATAGCCTCAAACGACAATGTAGCTTGGACAAAAGAAAACAACATTCGCATTACAACTCCTAGCGGAAAAGTACTTGAAGTAACTAATGACACTAACAAAGGGATTGTAAATGGTTCCGATTACGTTCACCGTCAAGAATTTGGAATCGATAACGGAATATGGTGGAACGCTGATGGAAGTCAATTGGCTTTTTATCGAAAAGACGAAACAATGGTTGGTGATTACCCAATTATCAACTGGAACGAACGCGAAGCAGTAAACAATAACATCAAATATCCAATGGCGGGTATGACCAGCGAAAATGTCACCGTTGTAGTCTATGATGTAGCCTCACAAAAAAGTATTACTATCCAAACTGACGAACCTAAAGAACAATATTTAACGATGGTTACTTGGGAACCTACTGGTAAGTTTATTTATATTGGCGTTTTAAACAGAGAGCAAAATCATCTAAAATTAAACAAATATGATGCGAAAACTGGTTCTTTTGTCAAAACTTTATTCGAAGAAAAAGCAGCAACTTGGGTAGAACCACAACACGCCTTGACATTTGTTCCAAACAATCCATCACAATTTATTTACCAAACCGATAACCTCGGTTTCAACCAAATGTATTTATACAATACCGATGGAAAACTTTTAAAAAATCTTGGTTACAAAGATGTTATCGTAAAACAAGTTCTGGGATTTGATGCTACAGCCAGCAAAATCAATTACCTAGGAGTAACAAATTCAGGTTTAGAACAGCAATTGTTCCAAGTAGATTTAAAATCAGGAAAAACAACACAATTAACTTCTATTTCTGGAGTGCATGCTGCATCTGTTTCTTCAGATGGAAGTCTAATTTTAGACCAATACAGCAACACTGCTACGCCAAATGAAATTTCGATTCTGGATGCTAAAAATCCTTCGAAAGCGACCGTTTTAGTAAAGGCTGAAAATCCTTTCACAGGAAAAATCAATTTACCAAAAATCGAAATGGTCGATTTAGTATCCGCTGACGGAAAAACACCATTGCACGGAAGAATTATTTATCCGGCTAATTTTGATGCAACTAAAAAATATCCCGTAATGGTGTATTTATACGGTGGTTCGCATGCGCAATTAGTTAGTAACAAATGGTTAACGGGTGCTGGTTATTTTGATTTGTACATGGCACAACAAGGATATATTGTCTTCACTATGGATAATCGTGGTAGTGATAATCGTGGAAAGAAATTCTGCGATGTGAATCACCGTCAATTGGGTGTGAACGAAATGGCCGACCAAATGAAAGGAATTGAATTCTTAAAATCCAAATCATTTGTGGATGCTGATAAAATTGGAATCTTTGGTTGGAGTTTTGGTGGTTTCATGACTACTTCGTTAATGACCAACCAAGCCGATACATTCAAAGTAGGTGTTGCCGGTGGTCCTGTAATCGACTGGAAATATTACGAAGTAATGTATGGTGAAAGATACATGGATACCCCACAAGAAAACCCAGAAGGTTATGCTAAAGCCTCTTTATTAGATAAAGCTAAAAACCTAAAAGGAAGATTATTAATCATCCACGGTGCTCAGGATCCTGTAGTGGTGCAACAACATAGCATGAACTTTGTGGAGTCTTGTATCAAAGCAGGAAAACAAGTAGATTACTTCTTATACCCTAACCACGAACACAATGTAGGTGGTTATGACAGAATCCATATGTATGCTAAAATTGCTGATTATTTTAATGTGCATTTAAAAAAATAAGCTTGTCTTAAAACTGAAAAATCCCGTCTCGCATATAAATGAGACGGGATTTTTTTATTTGTTCTGTTCGAAAACAAAATTCATCAATCAGCGATAAATATTCCCTTTATGCCCATCATTTTTTAGTAAGAAAAAAGCTTTTCTACCTATCCTACCCATTTTTCCTCAACGATGTCTTTGCGAGCGATAGCGCGGCAATCTCATCTAGTAATTCTAAAAACCAATTTATGCTATGATTGTTATCGACTGTCGATCATATCCGAGCGGTCTGGAGTTTTTATTATAAATCTACATAGCCGATTATGGTAAATCAACACAGTCTGATTTTCTTTTACTTTGCATAGTCAGTTTTATATTTGCTTTTCAACCACAAAAACCAAATCACTTTCATAAATTGTAAAAGTGATATAATTATTTTCTTCTTTATAAATTATTTTCATGATGTTATAATTATCACTTTTTGACCTAATATGGATAATAGAATTGTCTTGAGTAATCCATTTTTTTCCATTGGTCATATTGGTTAACATTTTGAATAACTTTGAATTACTTTTTGAAGTCATTAAAAATGAATGGTCTTTCATAAATTTATAAAGTGACTGTGGCAAAACTATCTGTAATTTCTTTAAAGTTAGGATTGCTATTTGATTTAACTATTCGTTTAACAATTCAATTTCCTGTAACTTTCTCATCAATTGTATTTTGCGATACTGTAATATTCGAAAATAACAATAAAATAAGTGTTATAAATATATTTTTCATATTTCTCCTTTAAAACCTATACAAACTCTTCTCGATATGAGCACGAGCAAGATGCTCGCGCTAGCTGTTTTTTTTTATTCTAATGTTAGGTTGTTCAATTTTACAAAATCTTTTAAGTCTTTTTCCCAACCCGGAAATTTTTTAAATTCTTCTTTTCTGGTTTTTAAAACTTCAAAACCTTTATTAAAAGTTTCTTTATCTTTTAATAATTTAATTGCTTCCATTATTAATAACAAACCGTAAGTATTTTCGTTTATTTTGAGTTTCTCAATGAATGAATTTTTAACTATCAATAAACTTTTTTTGTCGTTTAATTCTTTTACAAAATTTGGCAAACCTAAATCCTCGCTTTCGATTATGTTATTTTCTAAAGCTTTTAAATATTCTTCTTTAGATATTTTTTTTAACTCGTTTAAGATATGGATTAATTTACCTTCTTTATTCCAAGTCAAACCACTTTCCATATTTTCTACGAAATCACTATCATCGTAAATATTTTTATGAATAATTTCTGATTTTCCTTTTAGCATTAAACCATTAAATAAGAAATTTTTTGTCTCTATTTTTGAATGCCTTTTTTTATAATTATCGAGAATATTATATGAGATTATTTTATTTGTAAGCCATAATTTTTCTAATGCTGGATAAAATAATTCACATTTATTCATTTCAATTTGATTGTAAATTGTGCTTAAACAGTTATTCCCACAATCATTATTTTTTAAATCTTCAATTTTGAGTTGAATAGCTTTTTCAACTGTTTTAACAGTTTCGGGAGTGCAAGATTTTGCTAAAGCAAACATATATTGAAAGTCATCAAACTTAATATTAGCTTCTAATATTTCTCTAAATTTTTCGTTTGGAAATTCTTCAATTGCAGGTAAAGCATCAATTCCGAAGCTTTTAATTAATTCTATATCTTTTTCTTTTTTATATTTTGCAATAGTGACTAATAGGGCAGAAGACTTATTTTCTATCACAATATTTCTTATTGGTTCATAGAATTCTTCATTTTGCGGAATCCAATAATTTATGCTTTCCAATAATTTTATATTTACTGGATTTTTATTTAATATTTTACGAATTAATATTTCTTTGTTTGAAGTTATTTCATCTTTTGAATAGTTTTGATTAAAAGTTAAACTTTGAAAAATAAAGTTTGGAAAACTTGTGCTATCTGATAAACATTCAGTTGCATAAACTAAGGCGTATTTCGAATCAATCAAATTATCATAAACATCAAACACTTTTTCACTTTTTCTATTTATTAGCGTTTCAATTGAAATTCCTTTTGTGAATGTGTTTTTACCATTTAATGAAAGATAAACTAATTCTTCTTCAGTCGCTTTTTTGTTTAGCAATTTTGAAATAGAATCATTTTTCCAACCGATTGCATTGAAAGTTTTATAATCCTCAAAAGGTTTAATAAAACTTTCTAATTCTTTCGATATTTGAGAAATACAATTAATAAAATTGAAAAGTAAAATGCTTAATATTATTCTTTTCACAATTTTTTAGGTTAAAATGTCTGCCAACTAATATATACACGCATAAATTAAAGCCGTTATATTCCTTATCGACATGTTATTCGCATATTTTAGTTTAAATTATTGTGTATTATTTTTTAAACAAATTTAAAAATATTTCTTACATAAAAAAGAAAAGCGTTACAAATAAACAAAAAAAGCTACACTCCTTTCGAAGCATAGCTTTTTGTATTTGTCATTGCAATTGTTATTGTCTTATTTCAAACAGCTTTTTAAAATACTTACCGGATGTTGGGCTTCGCGGCTGGTACCGTCGTATATCTGGTGACGGCAAGAAGTTCCTGCAGCTGCAATGGCAACATCGGCTTCGGTAGCCCTAATTTTAGGGAATAAGGTGTCCTCACCCATTTTCATACTAATGTCGTAATGCTCTGCTTCGTAACCAAAAGAACCTGCCATTCCGCAACAACCGGAGTTGTAAATGGTAACAGTATTGTTTTTAGGCACATTCAGCATCGCGAAAGTAGCTTCAACAGCACTTAATGATTTTTGGTGGCAGTGTCCGTGGATTTTAATCTGCTTTTCAGCCGTTGAAAATTGTCCTGCATGAATACGTCCCGCCAGAATTTCTTTCTTGAAAAACTCTTCAATCGTAAAGACGTTTTTGGCTAATTTTTGCGCGGCATCTTTATCTTCCGCTAAACGTAAATATTCATCTCTAAAAGTCAATATCGCCGAAGGTTCCAACCCAATTAACGGACAATCTTCGGTAATGATTGGCGCAAAAGTAGCCACGTTTTTAACTGCCAGCATTTTGACTTCTTCCAGGAATCCTTTTGACAAATAAGCCCTACCGCTTTCTTCATGATCCACCGTAATGACTTCGTAACCTAATTGCGTCAACAATTCGAAAGCATCAATTCCTACATTCACATCGTAATAATTGGTAAATTCATCACAAAACAACACCACTTTTTTACCAATGCCATTGCTTTTGTTTTTTCCGTTTTTCTCCAGCCATTTCCTGAAAGTCGTTTTGGCCAAATGAGGTACTTCACGTTCCGGAGCAATTCCCATCGCTTTTTTTACCATGGAAAGATTCGAAACAATATTGGTCAACGACGGAAACAAACTTCCCATCTTGTTCATTTTGGCATTGTTTGCAAATAATTTGTTACGCAACGAAAAACCATTTACCTTTTGGTATTGGTATAAAAATTCGGCTTTTAAAGTTGCCACATCCACATTCGAAGGACATTCGCTGGCACAAGCCTTACAGCTCACGCACAATTCAAAAACTTCGTATAATTCCTTATAATCGAATTTATTTTCCTTGTCTGAATGCGTCAAATATTCTCGTAAAGCGTTGGCACGCGCACGAGTGGTATCTTTTTCATTACGAGTAGCGCGGTAACTTGGGCATAAAGTTCCTCCTGCCGAAGGCATTTTTCTACAATCGCCGGAACCGTTACATTTTTCGGCAGCACGTAAAATCCCTAAACTATCCGAGAAATCCTGAATGGTTTTGATATCCGGTTCTACCCTGCCTGCTTCAAAACGGAAGTTTTCATCCATTTTTAAGGCATTGACAATTTTCCCCATATTCAATACTGAATTCGGGTCGAAAGCCAATTTTACTCTTTTTAGTAATTCGTAGTTCTTTTCGCCAATCATAAAAGGTAAAAACTCCCCTCTTACAATTCCGTCTCCGTGCTCACCACTTAGCGAACCACGGTATTTTTTGACCAAAATAGCCACTTCGGTAGCGATATTTCTAAATTGGTAAACGCCCTCTTTGGTTTTTAAATTCAACACCGGACGCAGGTGCAATTCGCCCGCACCCGCATGCGCATAATAAATCGCCGATTGTCCGTGGCGTTCCATCATCGCTGAGAAATCGGCTATATAATTAGGCAAATCACTCAATTCAACCGCTGTATCTTCAATAGAATCGGCTGCTTTGTCATCACCTACGATACTTCCTAAAAGCCCCAAACCAGCCTTACGTAATTCGTTTACTTTTTCGATATCCGCACCATACAATTTTGGCGAAGCATAACCAAAATTACTCGCTTCTAAATCACGGATTAAATCATCCGCCTGTTTTTCGGCTTCGTCCATACTGATGTACGAACCTACCTCAAATAGCATAATCGCTTTGGGTTCACCCTGAATAAAAAAACGGTTTTTGCTTTGCTCCTTATTGTGTTTGGTACAATCCAAAATGGTATCATCAATCATTTCGCAGGTGTACAAATGATGCTTCATGGCGATCATCACCGCCTCCAAACTCTCTTGAATACTATTAAAATGCGTCACCACCATGATATTATTAGATGGTGGTAAATCGTCTACTTTTAAGGTAACTTCGGTAGTAATGGCAAGCGTTCCCTCGCTTCCGCAAAGGAGTTTCCCAACATTAATGGTTGGTTCCGTTCCTCCAAATAAATCCGATTTTAGCAATACATCTACGGCATAACCGGTATTGCGACGGTGAATTTCAGGTTTTGGAAATTCGTTTTTAATTTCCTGCTGATTCGCCTCATTGGATAATTCTTCGTACAATTTTCTGTAAATAGCACTTTCTAAAGAATCGCCTTTGGTTTTTTCGATAAATTCAGCCGAAGTTATGGTATTGAAAACGGCTTTCGAACCATCGGCTAAAACGGCTTTGATTTCTACAATTTTATCACGGGTTACCCCATAACGAATGGAAGTCGTACCCGAAGAATTGTTTCCTACCATTCCCCCAATCATACAGCGATTAGAAGTCGAAGTATTGGGTCCAAAAAAAACGCCATGAGGTTTTAGGAATAAATTCAATTCGTCGCGAATGACCCCTGGTTGTACCGTAACGGTTTTATTTTCAGCATCAAAAGCCAATATTCCGGTAAAATATTTCGAAACATCTACCACAATTCCGTTCCCAACAGTTTGTCCCGCTAAGGAAGTTCCTGCGGTTCTGGGAATGAGGGTAGTTTTGTTAGCAATCGCAAATTGTACCAATCGAACGATGTCCTCCACCGACTTAGGCAAGGCAACTGCTTGAGGAATAATACGATATGCCGAAGCATCCGTAGCATATAAGGTTTTATGTAAATTATCGTAAAAAAGATCTCCTTCTAAAGAATCAGCCAATTGCTCTAAAGTGTGTGAATTAGACATAATCGAATTATCTTTTGTGTATTTTGAATACGGTTTTTATAAAATCATTTGACAAATATATAATATCCATAATTAAAATAATCTTTAGCCCTTATCGAATGTTTTTTTTATCAAGAAAAAAAATAGCTGTTTTATTTTGGCAAAAAAATTGTGCTATGAAATCTGTGAAAAATTAATCCCTATTTAAGACGTAAACTTCACTAAAAAAACTATTTTTGGTAACTGTAAAACTTATATTTCAATGAGAATTAAAAATCTTTTTTGCCTATTTCTTTCTTTTTTAATACTTAATATTGGCTACAGCCAAGAACAAAAAAGTTTAAAACCTAAAAATGAATTCAGGGCTGTTTGGATTGCAACGGTAGCCAATATTGACTGGCCAGTTAAAAATACAGATTCGGTAGCCAAACAAAAGGCTGATTTTCTGGAAATTCTAGATACTTATAAAAAACTAAACTACAATGTCGTTATTGTTCAAATACGAACATCTGGCGATGCTTTGTACCCAACCACACTAGCACCTTGGTCTAAATATTTAACGGGTAAACAAGGACAGGCTCCATCACCTTATTATGATCCTTTAGAATGGATGATTGAAGAAGCGCACAATCGCGGTTTTGAATTTCACGCCTGGTTCAATCCTTACCGAGCAACAATGGATTTAAATACAGCCGAATTAAACAGAAATCATGACGTAATTAAACATCCGGAATGGATGATCAAATACAGTGACAAATACTATTACAACCCTGCACTACCTGAAGTTCAAAAACATTTAATAACAGTTATTGAAGAAGTTGTGGCCAATTATGATATTGACGCAGTACATTTTGACGATTATTTTTATCCGTACCGCATAAAAGGATTGGAATTTAACGATACGGCATCCTATAAAAAATATGGAAAAGGACTAAGTCGTGAAGATTGGCGTCGTGACAATGTGAACACCTATTTAAAAAATACTTACACCGCAATCAAAAATTTAAAACCTTGGGTTCAATTTGGTATTAGTCCGTTTGGTGTTTGGAGAAACAAATCAGTAGATCCAAAAGGTTCTGACACGCAGGCAGGACAAACCAATTATGATGATTTATATGCCGATCCAATGGCTTGGATGGAAGGCAATTATATCGATTATTTATTACCACAATTGTATTGGAGCATCGATCACCCTAAGGCATCTTATGCAAAGTTAGCCAAATGGTGGTCTGAAAATACTAATAACAGCACCGCTTTATACATAGGAAACGGAAGCTACAAGATTAATAATGATTCGGATAAAAAATGGTCTAACCCTACTGAAATCCCTAACCAAATTGATTTAACACGTGGTTTTAATAATATTAACGGAAATGCTTTTTTTAGTGCCAAATGGTTTGTGAATAAAAACAATGCGGTTACCCAATTATTGCAGGACAATCAGTACCAATATCCAGCTTTGCCTTACGTAGTTCCAAATTCAAGAAAAGAAGTTTTGGATACGCCAATTATCACCAATATCAACAACCAAAGTCCTACTACAATTGTAACTTTGGATTTCCCTAAGCAAAGTAAAATTCGATATGTGATGGTATATGGTGCAACGCATAAAAACCAAATCGACATTACTAATCCAAGCCAAATTATTGATAAAATTCACGTAGCAAATAATAGTGACAGTATTACCGTAGATATCCCCAAATTATACTTGGAAAAACACAATAATTGTGCGTTAACTTTTATTGATTATTTTGGAAATGAAAGCCAAGCAACCTTATTAAAAGCCTCTAACAAAAAAACAATCACGAATGAAAACAGATAACAAACCTTGGTACTGGATTCCCGTTTTGAACTTTGCTTCTGGATTACCCTATGCTATTATTATTTCGGTTTCGGTAATCATGTACAAAAATCTAGGAATTTCCAATGAAGATATTGGTCTGTACACCAGCTGGCTCTATTTACCTTGGGTAATCAAACCACTATGGAGTCCGTTTATCGAATTGTATTCGACCAAAAGGAAATGGTTTTTAAGCATGCAATTGCTTATTTCTATTGCTTTTTTAGTTGTCGGATTAACGATTCCGACGAATCAGTTTTTCATGATTAGTTTGGCTATTTTTTGGGTAGCTGCCTTTGCTTCGGCTTCCAATGACGTAGCTAGTGATGGATTTTATCTTTTGGCTTTAACCAAAGACCAGCAATCTTTTTTCTTAGGAATTAGAAGTACTTTCTATCGTTTATCAATGCTTACCGGAAACGGATTAATAGTAATCATTGGAGGTTATTTGGAACAAGGATATGGCGATAACCAGAAAGCCTGGTCGTATACCATGATTTTCGTGGGATTATTAATGACCTTGATTACGGTTTATAACTTTTTTGCTACGCCAAAAACAGAAACTAACCAAAACAAACTATCCGAAAATTCAGAATCGAAAGCGAATTTCTTTAGTGTTTTTGGCAGTTTTTTCCAAAAGAAACAGATTGGTTTGATATTAGCTTTTATTTTATTATTCCGCTTGGGGGAATCACAATTATTAAAAATGTTGACTCCTTTCCTGATTGACGATATAAAAGTGGGCGGATTAGGGTTGACTACCCAAGATGTAGGTGTTATTTATGGAACTTTTGGTGTTTTGGCTCTAACTATTGGTGGAATTTTAGGCGGAATTGCCATTTCTAAAAATGGATTAGGCAAATGGATGCTCCCTATGATTTTAGCCATGCACTTACCTATTATTGGCTTTATTTTACTAGCTCATTTTCACCCAGCTTCTGTTTACTATGTCTATATCACGGTTATTGCGGAACAATTTGGTTACGGTTTTGGATTTGCTGCTTTTATGATGTACTTGATTTATGTAGCAGAAGGCGAATCTAAAACTTCTCATTATGCGATAGCTACTGGTTTTATGGCTTTAGGAATGATGTTACCAGGAATGGCTAGTGGTTACATTCAGGAATATTTAGGTTATGGAAATTTCTTTATCTGGGTTTTACTGGCTACGATTCCGGGAATTATTTTATCCAGATTCTTGATTTACCCAAAGGATTTCGGGAAGAAAACGGAGTAACAATTTTTTAGGAACACAGATGAAACGGATGAAACAGATTTTCACAGATTTAGATTTTAAATCTGTCTTATCCGCTAAATCTGCGTAATCTGCGTGGAATTAATTTAGCCCCTAAGCATACAATTATAATAAACGACAATGACACTCGAACAAAAAATAGGACAATTCTTTTTCCCTGCTGTTTTTATCAATGATACTGAAGAAAATATTCAGGCAACCGAAGCATTAATCAAAAAATACAACATTGGCGGATTGACTTTTTTCCATAGTCGTGCCAGTGCGGCAACCAACTATGAATCCAAGAAAAAAGTAGAATTCAACGATGATAGTTACCAACGATTGAAAGAATTGATTGTTCGTTATCAAAAATGTGCTTCCACTCCCCTTTTAATGAGTATTGATGCCGAATGGGGATTAGCCATGCGTGTGGAAAAAACACCACAATATCCTTATGCCATCACTTTGGGGGCTTTGCCTGAAGACAAAAAAGACTTGGTTTACCAAGTTGGAAAACAAATTGCTTTGGATTTAAAATCGGCTGGAATTCAATACAATTTGGCTCCATTGGCCGACATCAATAACAATCCAAATAATCCTGTGATTGGTTATCGTTCTTTTGGTGAAAACAAAGAAAAAGTAGCCAATTTTGCCTTGGAATATTTACGTGGCATGAGCGATGCAGGCGTATTAGGCTGTTTGAAACATTTTCCGGGGCACGGAAACACCAATGTCGATTCACATTTAGGATTGCCTATTTTAGAAGAAAACTTAGAACAATTATTAGCTAATGAATTGTATCCGTTTATTAAAGGAATCGAAAATCAAGTCGATTCGATTATGATAGGACATTTGGCTGTTCCTGCCTTGAACGAAGGAAAAAACACCTCTGCTACTCTTTCGAAAAACATTATTCAAAAATTACTGAGAGAGCAATTAGGATATGAAGGTTTGGTGATTTCGGATGCTTTGAACATGCATAGTGTTTCAAAATTATACGATGTAAAAGGTCATTTGGAATGGGAAGCTTTTAATGCCGGAAATGATGTATTGTGCTTTGCCGAAAATGTACCCGAAGGAATTCAGGCTATTTTAGAAAATGCCTCAGAAGAACGAATCAACGAAAGTTTCAACCGAATCTGGAAATGCAAGGAAAAAGTAGGTTTGTTTAATTTACAAACTGAAAAAGAAACCCAACTCGATTTTGAAAAAGCATCCGAATTAAATGCGCAAATAGCTGAATGTAGCATTACCAAAGTAATTGACAATAGTACTAACGTAACCTTAACCAATCCAAAAAAAGCAGTTCTTTCTATATACAAATCGGTAGAAAATGATTTTTCTAAATGCATTCAAACTGAAACAAACTGCGCCGTTTTTGCAATTGAATCGATAAATAACCTAGACTTTGTTTCATTAGAAAAAGAATTAGCCTCATTTGATTTAATAACTATCGCATTATTTGTTCCTAAAGCGAAACCATTGAATCGTTTTGAAATTGATGATGCTATTTTCGCATTTTTAGATAGATTATTGTCAACACAAAAATGCGAGGTATATGTATTTGGAAATCCTTATGTTTTGCCATTAATTCCTAATTTATCTAAGGCTTACAGCGTCATAGAAGTCTATCAAGATTTCAAAGAATTCCAAATTAATGCTGCTCAACAATTTTTATCTCGAGTGAATTGCATTGGAAAAACACCTGTATATATTGAAATTCAATGAGTTAAACAAAAACAATAAACAAATATTATTACTAAATAAGTTTTTATAATCAACCACTATTACTAAAAACTTCTTTAAACCCTTATTTTTGCACTATCAAATAATAACTTTAAAAACAAATAATATGTCATTAGTAGGAAAAAAATTCCCAAGTATTGCAGTAGACGCCATTTCTGAAATGGGTGATAACTTGAAAATCAACATTTTTGAAGAAGCAGTAAACAACAACAAAAAAGTACTTTTATTTTGGTACCCAAAAGATTTTACTTTTGTTTGTCCAACTGAATTACACGCTTTTCAAGCTGCTTTACCAGAATTTGAAAAAAGAAACACAATCGTAATTGGTGCTTCTTGTGATACTAACGAAGTACACTTTGCTTGGTTAAATACTCCAAAAAACAACGGTGGAATCGAAGGTGTTACTTACCCACTTTTAGCCGATACTACAAGAAATTTATCAGCTGCTTTAGGTATTTTAGATGCTGAGGCAGGTGTTTACAACGAAGATGCTGACACTTATTTAGTGGAAGGTTCTAACGTTACTTACAGAGCTACTTACTTAATCGACGAAACAGGAAAAATTTTCCACGAAAGTGTTAATGATATGCCATTAGGACGTAACGTAAACGAATATTTACGTTTAGTAGATGCGTATACTCACGTTCAAACAAAAGGTGAAGTTTGTCCTGCTAACTGGGAAGAAGGAAAAGAAGCTATGACTGCTGACAGAAATAGTACTGCTGCTTACTTAAGCGCTAACTAAGAAGTCAAATTTCCAAATATTAAAAATTCCAAATTCCAATTTTGGGATTTGGAGTTTTTTCTAAAAGAATCATTAACATTCCAAAAATTAAAATGTACTGAATTCAATCGTAAGATTAGGAACTTGGGATTTACAGCAATTGGAATTTAAATCAAAAGATATGTTGATAGAATTAAACGAAGATACTTTGGCCAATTTAGTGGCTCAAAACGAGAAAGTAGTTGTTCAATTTTCAGCTTCATGGTGTGGTAATTGCCGAATTATGAAACCAAAATTCAAAAAATTAGCTACCGAAAATGAAGCTATGACTTTTGTAGTGGTTGATGCGGAAAACGCACCTGAATCAAGAAAATTAGCTAATGTGAGTAATTTACCAACGTTTGCCACTTTTGTAAATGGAAATTTGGTAAACGAAACACAAACAAACAAGCAAGAAGTGTTAATTGATTTGGTAAACGAAATTGCTTAAAAGTTTATAGTTTGTTGTTTCTAGTTTATGGTTCACCCAAAAACTTTAACAACAAACCACTAACAATAAACCATAAACCTAAATGAAATTACCTGTAATCAAACAACTGACACAGTTTATTGAAGAAAACGATCAAGATTATATCATCGAAACTATTGAAGTATTAGAAGCATTAACAGAGGTTTCTTCACTTAAAGACGAAGAACTAGATGTTATTGGTGAATTAATTTCAAATATGTACGGTGCACTTGAAGTACACAAATTAATTAAAGACGGAACCGATAAAAAAGAAGCATTAAATACTTTTATGAAAAGAGTATTGGGTTCTATCGACAAATAATACATTTTAAACCCTAAAAAAAGCACTAAAATGCATCATTATTGATTGCATTTTTTTGCGTTTACCCCTATTTCTCCCATTTTCACTGCATTAAAAAACCTTCCTTCCTGATTTAAAATCTTTCATCAGAATCCCAATTCTTAAATAATTTTCATACTTTTGAACCTCATTAAAAAAATTAATTATGGCTTCAATTACATTAGGAGGAAATCCAATAAACACTGCGGGTGAATTACCAAAAGTAGGTTCAAAATTGGCAGATTTTAAATTAGTAAAAAACGATCTTTCCGTAGCTTCTTTGAGCGATTTTAGTGGAAAAAAATTAGTTTTAAATATTTTCCCTAGTATTGATACAGGAACATGTGCTACTTCAGTAAGAAAATTTAATGAAACGGCAGCTAATTTAGAAAACACAGCTGTTTTATGTATTTCTAGAGATTTACCATTTGCTCAAAAACGTTTTTGTGGTGCAGAAGGAATTGAAAATGTAATCAATTTATCTGATTTTCAAGAAGGAAGTTTTGGTAAAGCTAATGGATTAGAAATTGTTGATGGTCCTCTAAAAGGTTTACATTCTAGAGTGTTAATTGTAGCTGATGCAGACGGAACAATTTTACACACTGAGCAAGTTGCTGAAATTGCTAACGAACCTAATTATGAAGCTGCATTAGCAGTACTTTAATTTTTAATTAATGGCTTTTCAAAAAGACAATACCTTTGTTTCTGGAAGGTTAAAAAGTGTTGGTTTCGCTGTAAGAGGTGCTTTAAAACTCATCTCCACTGAACATAGTGTAATGGTTCAAACCTCTCTGGGTGTTATTTTAACGATAACAGGATTTGTTATTGGATTAAACCAAACAGAGTGGTTATTTCAAACTTTTGCAATTGGTTTAGTATTAAGTATTGAAGGATTGAACACTGCAGTAGAAAAAATAGCCGATTTTATCCATCCCGATTACCACGAAAAAATTGGTTTCATAAAGGATATTGCTGCTGGTTCTGTATTTTTTGCAGCTATGACAGCAATTATCATTGGTTTAATCATATACGTACCTCACTTTATTTAAAAGATTAAGTTACATTATAGAATGGCAAAAACAACAAAAAAAGAGACTTTAGACGCGAACAATAATTCTAAAACTAAAGTTTTTAAATCATGGGAAATGTCCAAGCAGCATAAAACTATTTTAGGTTGTTTACTCGTGCTTTTTTCTATTGCTTTATTAGTTGCTTTTGTCTCTTTCTATATTTATGGACAAGAAGATCAAAGTGCTGTTCTTGAACTATCGAACAGAACTGAAACAGTAAAAAATTGGCTAGGAAAGTTTGGTGCTTACCTAGCTAATTTAATCGTTTATCAAGGTTTTGGTTTAGCTTCTTTCCTTTTTGTTCGTTTATTATTTTTGAGCGGAATCTTCTTGATACTTGGTTTATCTAGCCGAAAACTCAAAAACATCTGGTTTTGGGACTTATTTGTAATGATTAATGTATCAGTACTGTTTGGATTTTTTGCCACATCTTTACCTGAATTAGGAGGAACTATTGGCTACGAAATCAATATTTTACTTCAAGATTATATCGGGAAAACCGGAACACTTTTACTATTAATTTTTGGATTAGTAATTTATACCATTTTCAAACTAAAATTATCTCCCGAAAAGATTCAATCTTTTTTTGAAAGTAGTAAAAACGAAATCACACCAGAAAATAATATTGCTGCCCCTAAAATGGATGCGGCTTCCGCCTATAATTTAGAAGAATTTGCAATCACCGAAGAGGAAGACGTACAAGAAGTTGTTGCCGAAAAAATTCCAGAATTTAAACCTTCTCAGTTTGAAATTAACAAAGAAGCTTTAAAACCAACTATCAATCACCCATCAGAAATTAATTTAGATCCAATATCTAAATCACCTGCTGCTGAGAAAATTCCAGCTATTCCTGTTGCCATCAATGAAGAATTTGTGATTGAAGCAGCTTCTGAAGAAGAAGTCCTTGAAGAAAATCTTGCCGCTCGATTGGTTTCTGATTTTGGTTTATTTGACCCAACATTAGACTTGTCGAATTACAAATTCCCAACCATTGATTTACTAAAAGAATACTCTACAGGTGGTATCACCATCAACCAAGAAGAATTAGAGGAAAACAAGAATAAAATTGTCGATACTCTTCGTAATTACAAAATTGAGATTGCACAAATTAAGGCAACAGTAGGTCCATCGGTTACTTTATACGAAATTGTTCCTGAAGCCGGTATCCGAATTTCTAAGATTAAAAGTTTAGAAGACGATATCGCTTTATCACTTTCGGCTTTAGGAATCCGTATCATCGCTCCTATTCCTGGTAAAGGAACCATTGGTATTGAAGTACCAAATAAGAACCCAACGATGGTTTCTATGAAAAGTGTTATTGGCTCTACTAAATTTCAAGAAGCCGAAATGGAATTACCAGTGGCGCTTGGAAAAACGATTTCTAATGAAACCTTTGTCGTTGATTTAGCCAAAATGCCTCACCTTTTGATGGCGGGAGCAACTGGTCAAGGAAAATCAGTTGGTTTAAATGCTGTTTTGACTTCTTTATTATACAAAAAACATCCAGCCGAAGTAAAATTTGTATTGGTTGACCCTAAAAAAGTAGAACTTACTTTATTCAACAAAATCGAAAGACATTATTTAGCAAAACTTCCTGATGTTGAAGATGCTATTATTACTGATAATGCCAAAGTAATCAATACATTGAATTCGCTTTGTGTGGAGATGGACAACCGTTATTCTTTATTAAAAGACGCTATGGTGCGTAACATTAAAGAATACAACGAAAAATTCAAATCGCGCAAATTAAATCCTGAAAACGGACACCGCTTTTTACCTTATATCATACTTGTAGTAGACGAGTTTGCCGACTTAATTATGACCGCTGGTAAAGAAGTAGAAGTCCCCATTGCTCGTTTGGCGCAATTAGCCCGTGCGATTGGTATACACTTAATTATTGCCACCCAAAGACCGTCGGTAAACGTAATTACAGGTTTGATTAAAGCCAACTTCCCTGCTAGGATTGCCTTTAGAGTAACTTCTAAAATTGACTCTAGAACCATTTTAGATACGCAAGGTGCTGATCAATTAATAGGTCGTGGAGATTTATTGTACACTAATGGAAATGATGTAGTACGTGTTCAATGTGCCTTTATCGACACACCTGAGGTTGAAAAAATTACCGATTTTATTGGTTCACAAAAAGCATATGCTACCGCCTACTTACTTCCTGAATATGTGGGAGAAGAAAATGGCATTAATCTTGATATAGATATTTCCGAAAGAGATTCTTTGTTTAGAGAAGCAGCAGAAATTATCGTAAACGCACAACAAGGATCGGCCTCTTTGCTTCAGCGTAAACTTAAATTAGGTTATAATAGAGCCGGCCGACTAATTGATCAACTGGAAGCTGCTGGAATTGTAGGTCCTTTTGAAGGAAGCAAAGCACGTGCTGTTAATATCTCTGACATGCAAGCTCTTGATCAATTTTTTAATAATGAAGAAAACAATTAATACAATGAAAAAGCTTATTCAAATTACATTTTTTTTACTTATTTCTTTTACAAGCCAAGCACAAGACAAAAAAGCCAAAGCTCTTTTAGACCAAGTTACCGCCAAAGTAAAAAGCTACAACAATATTGTAATTGATTTTAAATACTCACTTAATAATAGTAAAGAAAATATCAATCAAGATAGCAAAGGAAATGTTACCCTAAAAGGAAATCAATATGTACTTAACTTTATGGGAATGACTAAAATATTTGACGGTAAAAAAACCTATACCATTGTTCCTGAAGACGAAGAAGTAAACATTTCATCTGTAAACGAAAATGATGACAATGCTGTGACTCCTTCTAAAATGCTTACTTTCTTTAATAGTGGTTACAAATATTCAATGGATATTTTACAAAATGTAAGAGGAAGAAAAATTCAATACATCAAATTAATCCCAATTAACGCTAAAGACCAAAGAAAAGAAATTCTTTTAGGTATTGATGTACAAACAAAACACATCTACAACTTAATTGAAACTGGAAAAAAAGGGACTAAAACCACTTTAACCGTTAATTCTTTTAAAACCAATCAACCTTTATCAAAAAATCAATTTACCTTTGTAGCTAATAAATATCCAAATTACTACATCAATAAATTAGATTAATCCTTTACGTGAAAATTCTCGATAAATACTTATTAAAAACATACTTGATTACATTTGCTACGGTATTTGTAATCTTGTTTTTTATATTCATATTGCAAACTATTTGGCTATTTATAGCTGAACTAGCAGGGAAAGACTTAGATATCACGATGATTATCAAATTCTTGCTTTTCTCTATGCCTAGAATTGTTCCATTAGTATTACCCCTTTCCGTACTACTATCATCAATTATGACTTTTGGAAATCTTGCCGAGAATTATGAATTTGCTGCAATGAAATCCTCTGGAATCTCTTTGCAAAGAGCCATGAGAGGTCTTACTATTTTCATTATTTTCCTCAGTTTTGTTGCTTTCCTATTTGCTAATAATGTAATTCCTTATGCTGAATATAAGTTTATTAATTTCAGAAAAAACATAGCACAATTAAAACCTGCTATGGCAATAACCGAAGGACAATTTAGTGATGTAGGTTTTTACAATATTAGAGTTGATAAAAAATTAGGCGAAAACGGCAACATACTTAAAGGAATTACCATTCATAAAAAACCTGTGAGTGGTGAGGGTGGCAAAACCGTTATTAAAGCAAAAGATGGAGAATTGATTAGTAGTGAACAATCCAGTATTTTACAACTCGTTTTAAACAATGGTAATTACTACGAAGACATTACTCCTAGGCAATTTAACGACAGAAAGAAATATCCTTTTGCCAAAAGTTCGTTTAAAAAATACACAATCAATATTGATTTGTCACAATTAAACGATATTGATGCCGACAAAGAAAAAGTTACGAATTCGAATACAATGCTTAATGTAAACGAATTAAATTATACCCTAGATTCTTTGAAAAAAGATTTCAAAACAGAAATTGCATCTTATTCTGAAAATATTAATCAAAGAACTATTATCCAAAATACTACATTTAACAATCCTGGAAATATAGCAGCAGAGAAAAAGCAAAAAAAATTACCCTTGGATATTCTATCATTATACGATAACACTGCAAAAGTGAGCATTTTATCCAATGCTGCTAATAATCTAAACAGTGTAGGTTATAGTATTGAAGGAAGTAAAACAAATCTAGAAGTGAAACAAAAAAATATCAACACACACTTATTGGCTTTATATGATAAGTTTGTTATTGCCTATGGTTGTATCATGATGTTTTTTATTGGAGCACCACTTGGAGCAATTATCAGAAAAGGAGGTCTTGGCTTACCTATTATTTTTGCGGTATTAATATTTATATCGTTTCACTTTATCAACACTTTTGGAAAAAGATTTGCTCAGGAAAATGGAATGACACCATTTATGGGCTCATGGATGTCTTCAATAATATTAACTCCACTAGCAATATTATTAACATACCGAGCTACAAATGACATTGGTTTAATAAACATGGATGTAATTTTAGCCCCTGTTCAAAAACTTTTTCAAAAAATCATCCCTAATAAAAACAAAAACACCTAAAATGGTAAAAGATAAAATACAACTTAACACAATTGAAGAAGCAATTGAAGATATCCGTCAAGGAAAAATCATCTTAGTTGTTGATGATGAAAACAGAGAAAATGAAGGTGATTTTTTAGCCGCAGCAGAAAAAGCGACTCCTGAAATGATTAATTTCATGGCCACTCACGGTCGCGGATTAATTTGTGCTCCGTTAAGCGAAAGTCGTTGTAAAGAACTAGGTCTACAAGTAATGGTTAGTAATAATACTGATCCTATGGAAACCGCATTTACAGTTTCGGTAGATTTAAGAGGAAACGGAGTAACAACAGGAATTTCGGCATCAGATAGAGCCAAGACAATTTTAGCATTAACAAATCCTGCTACTAAACCCCATGATTTAGCTAGACCTGGACATATATTCCCGCTTATTGCTAAAGAAGGTGGTGTTTTAAGAAGAACTGGTCATACTGAAGCCGCAATAGACTTCGCAAGATTAGCTGGGTTTAAACCTGCTGGAGTTATTGTTGAAGTAATGAATGAAGATGGTACAATGGCAAGGTTACCTCAATTGGTCAAAATTGCTAAAAAATTCGATATGAAAATTGTTTCTATCGAAGCGCTTGTTGCCTATCGAATGCAACACGATAGTATCATCGTTAAAAAAGAAGATTTTGATATCAACACCCGTTTTGGAACTTACCGATTGAGAGCCTACGAACAAGTAACCAATAAACAAATCCATATTGCTCTAACAAAAGGGAACTGGAATCTTGGTGAACCTATTCTAACAAGAATCCATTCGTCACAAGTAAACAATGACTTATTAGGAACCTTAACTAATAATGTTGACCAGCAATTGGATTCCATGTTTAAAATTATCAATGAAAATGGACGCGGGGCGGTAATATTTATCAATCAGGATATGACGGCAGTAAACTTACTTAATCGCATTACTGAGTTAAAAGAATTACAAGCCCAAGGAACTATGAAAGCACCTAAAGTAGTCATAGACATTAAGGATTATGGTATTGGAGCTCAAATTTTACATGATCTCGACATTTCAAAAATCCGTTTAGTATCTAACTCTGCACAAACAAAAAGAGTGGGAATGATAGGTTATGGACTTGAAATTACAGAATATATCAATTATTAGTTCTGGATTATCGTAAGTTTCAATCTAAAAAAACACCTTATCTAAAAAAATCAAAAACATTTCATTTTTTCTTTGTGTTATATTTTTTTATCGGGAAAAACATTCTATATTTGCACTCGCAATCGCAAAACGGTTGACACTTATTGGAGAAATGGCAGAGCGGTCGAATGCGGCAGTCTTGAAAACTGTTGACTGTAACAGGTCCGGGGGTTCGAATCCCTCTTTCTCCGCAAGCTGAAAAGCAAACGGTACTAAAACCCACTAAATTCAACAATTTAGTGGGTTTTTACTTTTTAAGCTGTACCAAATTATTCATTAAATCTCAAAGTTTAGGTGTCTTTCAAGGTGTCACTAAAAAATCAAATTTTAAGTGACACCTCACAACGAAAAACACCGCTACTACAGGGTGTTCAACAGCATATTCAAAAAGTGTACATCTTGATTGTAGTTATTAAATCAAATAAATTTAATAATAACTTTAAGGTCACCAACCATGAACACATCAGTATCCATTCTCTTTTATATCAAGAGAGCAAAAACCAATAATTTAGGGATTTGTCCGATCTACACCAGAGTTACAGTAAATGCCAAAAGATTTGAGTTTAGCACCAACAAATACATCAATCCTGATAAATGGTCCTCAGAAGGTAATAAAATTAAAGGCACTACAAAAGAAGCCAGAACAATCAATAGCCATCTTGATTATTTAAAAAATCAAGTTTTAGAAGCTGAGAAGAAACTTTTCAAAAAAGACATTAATTTAAATTCAGAAAATTTAAAGAATGAATTGTTTGGTTTGTCTGAATCCAAACGAATGCTTATTCCTATTTTTAAAGACCTCAACAACAAAATAAAAGAACTCATTGGAAAAGAATACGCTTCAGGAACATTAGAACGTTATAAAACTTCACTGAGTCATACTATTGAATTCTTGCAATGGAAATACAACGTTTCAGATATCGATATTAAAAAAATAGATCATGCTTTTGTAACCGATTATGAATTTTGGTTACGAAGCGTTAGAAACTGTGCCAATAACACTGCTGTTAAATACATCAAAAACTTCAATAAGATTATCAAGATTTGTTTGGCCAATGATTGGCTAGAGAAAAATCCTTTTGCCAATTATAAATCAAAAGTCAAAGAAGTTGAACGAGTTTACCTTACAGAAACAGAAATTCAATCTATATTTGAAAAAGATTTCAAAACAGAAAGATTATCACTAGTACGAGATATCTTCGTTTTCAGCTGCTTTACTGGGCTGGCATACATTGATGTGAAAAAACTAACAAAGTCACACATAAGCTTAGGAATTGATGGTGAGAAATGGATATTCACTCACAGGCAAAAAACAGAAAGTGCTTCCAAAATTCCAATTCTTCCGGTCACCCAAATGATTATCGATAAATACAACAACCACCCACAAAGCAGCAATCAAAATAAACTACTTCCCATCTTATCTAACCAAAAAATGAATGAGTATTTAAAAGAAATTGCCGGAATTTGTGAAATCGAAAAAGAATTAACCTGCCACATTGCCAGACATACTTTTGCTACAACTGTGACTCTTACAAATGGCGTTCCTATTGAAAGTGTTAGTAAAATGCTTGGACATAAAAACCTTCGAACTACTCAACATTATGCAAAAGTATTAGACAGAAAAGTGAGTGAGGATATGAAAATTTTAAAAAATAAATTTTTAAACAAAAAAGAAGAGTTGATCACTAAAACATCATAACTACCTCATTATAGACCGCAACACTTAACTCTGAAGCATAATCTATAAAAGTTACATTCAATAAATAAATTATTTACTATAATCACTAGGATTTTTAGTGTTGCCATCAATGAATATAAACACCTGAACATGAGCATTAGGTTGAACACTGTCAAAGCCATGAATCGAAGGAGATTTTAGTATAATGTTATTTGCAGGAGAACCTGGTGGCTGTAATTTTTCTGTCAAATCTAAAATGCAAACTATAGATGCTAATTTTCCATTTCCCGAGGCATATGCCACTGCCTGAGAGGAAAATTTACTCATTAGTTTTGCCCGGTCTGACGTTACTGTTTCAACTTTTAATTCAGCAATATGCCCTTTATATGAAATCTCTACTCTTCCTCCTGCAACTTGAGACTCTTTTACAATTTTCTCTCCAATTTGAGGGATAGCGATAAGGTGTTGAATAAGTTTGTCTCTAAATTGATCTTCTTTTAGAGAAGATACATTTTTATACAAGCCGCTCTGAAGGCAATATCCCTGAAAATTAGCAATGCCATTCAGTAGGGTTATGAATTCATTTCTATCCTGCAAACCAATTTTTGTTAAAAGTGGATTGGTATATATCTCAAATACTTTCTTATTAATGGTTTCAAACCCTGTCTGAAACAAACTATTATTCTGATCCAGAATTTTAGCGTTTAATTCATCATAACCAATTATCACTGGCTGTAATTCCTCTTTCGCGTTTCCAATTAGGTAAGGAACAAGCTTAATTGATAAATTATCTTCAAAATTACTTTGCGCATATTTAAATAATAGTGTTCCTTCAACCTTATATTCTAATTCATTTGTGATCTCAATATCAGATAATTTTAATTCAAAAATTTCTGAAGAAGTTGTAGCCGACAAGATTTTCAGTATTTTAAAGTTTTCAGGAAATTTATTAAATTTTAATGACCCTGTAATTGTATAAATTTCCTTTGCTTTTAATACTTGTGGATTTGCCCACGGAGTTTCTTGCAAATAAAACTCAAGCGAAATCACAATTAATTCAGTTTTAAGCTCTTTTACTTCTTCGTTATTACTAAAATCAATCTTATATGAATTATCAGAGTTTAAATATGCAATCGTTGGATGTTGCAATTGAAGATATAATTTAACCACATTTTTTACATTATCCAAATGACTGGTATCAATCTCATTAATAAGAAGCTTAATCTCTAATATTTTATGATCAAATACTTCCAAATATGAAAAACTATTTAAGTCAAATAAATTAATGTTTGCAATAGCAGCATTTCTTTTTATCTCTGCATCTTGGCTTCCCAATAATACTTTCTCACACCATTCAAAAAGCATAAAAATACTATCTAATAACAGTTTTTCGTTTCTAAAAATTAAATTTTCCCTACTACCAACTGTAGCAGTTATCAGTGCTATCTGTAATTCTTCAATTTTTTTTCTTTTCTCTAAAATGGTCGAAATTAGATCAAGACTAAAGGACGAAAATAATTTTGCAACTTCAAGACGCAATTGTTTTTGAAGTTTAACGAGATCCAATTCGTAAAGTACAGCCATTATTTTATATTATTTAAAAATTGGGATAAAGTATCACTCTCAGAAGATATAGCTAATCCAGATAGAAATTTATGATCATTTACAACACGAAAAAAATATACAAGCGATGGAACTTCAGAAACTTTCGAAATAATATTATCACATAACTGAGAAATTTCAGTATGCAAATTAAAATAACCTAGAACATTCAGCATGTTTATAATATCATAATCATAAAGTTCTATATCAACTACATGTTTATCTATATAGTCACTTATTATTGTATATTCTTTGAGAATTTCTGACTGCTTTAATTTGTACATTTCTTTATAATAATCTTTTCTAAATGAATTAGAAATAGATCCTTCATGCCTATGAGGCTTATATTTACAAATAAAATTTAATGCTACTCTAAACCAAAGATCATTTAACGAATCATTTTTATAACGTAGATTTGAAAGCATTTTAATAGCTTTTTCACTTTTATAAAAATCATTCGTATAGCAATCTGGCAACAAATAATTTTCAATAATATTACGCTCAAAAATTACTGCTTTTTCTCCATTAACCTTTCGGTTAAGAAATAGTGCTTGCTGAAAAAGTGTTTCGTACAATTCTTGTTTCTTATCTACTTCCTTTGAATGTGCGTGAAGTAGAAAGACAATTTTTCCGTAAAGCTTTCCGTGTTTCTCAACAGGCAAAATTTCAAAAAGTTTATAAGTCAACCCAGACATCGCCTGATGAATACCAATATATTTACTATCATATTGATCAAGTAAAAAGTTAATTGTTTCTTCTGTAATTATAGCAGGCTTTTTTGTAAAAATATTGCCGTATGCATCAATCGCTAATTTTTTTATTACAACGTCTGTATCATTTATCAATATCTGCAATAAGTCAATCAACGTTTGTGGTAGAATTTCAAAATGCTTTTCTACTAAAACGGCTAAAAGCTTAAGCGCTTCCATCCTTACAGACAAAGCATCCATATCGAGAATCCAATTATAAAGATCTGGAAGAATCTGAACCAAATTTATGTTGGAACATTTTGCTCGACGAACAGTATCTATCAAATAAATTTTTAATTCAGATTCATCATCTTTTTTTGAATCTAAGTTTCGGATAATTTTTATAATGTTTTCAAAGTGTATATATTGATTTACTTGTAGTACATTCGAAATCATCTCTCTAACATTAGAAAGCTTTGAAGAAATTTTCGTTTCCTTATCTATTATTTCATAAACATTTAAATTCGTAAGAGGATTAAATGTTGTCCTATTTTTATCCAGATTTTCTCTATACCAATTGAATGTATTTTTCTCCTTTAAAGTAGTTATCAAGAAACCAACAAATGTTTCAATCTTAGTATTAAACTTTGCCGGATATGACCTTGTTAAATCTCTAAGTACTAAATAAGGCGTGTCTAATTCATCCTCTAATTCATTTTTACCTGCGAATTCTATGATCTTATCAATAAGAATATCACTTACTTCAGGAAAAGATTCTCTCAAATCATCAGATTTCAAAAATTTATTATAAAATTTTAAAATCTGAACTTTACCACCTTTAGATAATTTTAGATAACAATTATCTATATTTTCTATAATCAAATTACAATCAGTGTAGCAAAACTTTATTAGAGTACGACAAATCGCCCAATCTGCTCCGCCATCTTCATCTTCATCAACATTAAATGCTAATATTATTTTATCAAGAAAAGAGAGAACCATATTTTTATAACCAAATACAATTGGTACAAAATAAAGCAGACATTTTTACGAATTAAGGAAGTAGGATTTTTTAAGGCACTTTCTATAACTGATATGAAAATTTACGGTGTAGAAAGATAAAATTTTTTAAAGTGCTTTATTATAAAAGGATTGGAATTTCCAAAAGGGTCGCTATGCCCCATTATGTCTTCTGTTGTATATCTTTTTAATAACGTGTCAATTAAAAGTAATTTCTCATTCTCTTGCAATTCTAAACAATCAGCTAATTGTATAAGAATATTGTGATTTTCTCCTCTTGCAATTGAATCTTTAACACGCTCCCTTGAAAAATCAGATAGCTTGTCTGGAAAAAGAAGCACTACATTTACCAAAGCTTGTGAAATATTTTCATCATCAAGAAATAGAACTAGATAATCTAGTGCCAAGGAATTAAAAAAAACAGGTTTTAGTTTACTTGATTCCAAAACACTCTGTGCTACAGACAATCTATCATCAGCTACATTAAGTTTATTAACTAATTTTAGGATTGAAACTTCTGTTGTTTTTGAAGATTTATAACGATCAAAGATTTTTCCCTTTATTTTTGACCTTACTTCATTAATTATTTTTTCTTCTTCAGCCTGCTCACGATCTTGTTTTTCTTTATAGTCCCGATACCTTTCAATTGTCATCCGTCCAAAGTTCTTATGAAAAACTTCGGTATGTAACTGACAGCTTTGACAATTTTGAATGATGAAATCATTTGCAACCCATTCTAAATTCATTCCGCCACCTCCATCAGCTTGTGGACAAGATACATAATTCATTGTTGGTAAGCCCATTTGACCAATCAAACCACCATATTCAGAATGAACTTTCAAATGCGAACACCAATGTTTTATTTCTGGAATTAAGCGCTTACTCCTGCTTGCTAATTCAATTGAATTACTAAGTCTTAAATCTTTATCTAGGGAACTTGCCATTAAATGTGTGTGAAAAAATAAATTATAAGTGAATTACCTTTTGTGTTTATTCTATTTCTAAATCATAAATAAAAGATAACATATAAAAAAAATAAAAAATCATCCCATAATCTCAACTAGTAGATTACATCAAATATACACAAGTTTACTACAAGTAAGAAAATAAATATATTATATAAACAAAAAAACATTGATGATGTTTACAAGATAGAAAAAGAATTAACTTTTCACATTGCTAGATATACTTTTGCAACGACTGTACTTTAACTAATGGAGTTCCAATTGAAAGTGTTAGTAAAATCCTTAGTCATAAAAATTTGAGAACCACTCAACATTACGCTAAAGTTTTGATTAAAAAAATGAGTGAGGATGTGAGGGTTTTAAAAGATAAATTTTTAAACAAAAAGAAAAGTTTAAAATTTTTCTTAAATATAGTATCGTTAATAATTAATTATTTTTATTCATTTTTTGTACTTGCTTCATATATTCAGAAGCTGAAATTTTGTATTCCTCTTTAAAACACTCTCTGAAGTATCCCAGATCATTAAAACCTGATTTATAAGCTGCTTCAGAAATATTAAAAGAACCACTTAGAATAAGTTGTAGACTATTTTTAAGTCTTATTTTACGGATGAATTCATTAGCCGACATGCCGGTTAGGGCTTTAACTTTTCGGTAAAATGCTGTATGGCTCATATTCATCTTTTCCATCATGAATGCGATATTCAGCTTTTCAGATTCTAGATTTTCTTCAACAATAGTGGTAATTTTCGATAAAAAGTTTTCATCCAGCTTGCTTAACTTTGTTTCATTTTCCGATAGATTTGAACTGGATCTAGAAGTTTGTGATGCAATTTGCTCGGCTAATTTTTTACGGGATTCCAATATGTTTTGAATTCGAATCCTTAAAAGTTTAGCACTAAAAGGTTTGGTTATATAGGAATCGGCTCCGTGTTCATATCCTTCCTCTTTATCCTGAATAGAATCTTTAGCAGTCAATAGAATTACGGGAATGTGACTGGTACGAACATCTTCTTTTATACTTTGACATAATGCTATACCATCCATTATTGGCATCATAATATCACTAACAATAATGTTTGGTATATTATTTTGTGCTATTTCCAGTCCTGTTTTTCCATTTTCAGCAACTATTACATTATAATCATTTTCTAAAGAAGTGGTGATGTAATCACGAATATCCGTATTGTCTTCAATAACAAGAACAATTGGTTTCTCAACAACATCCTTTTCTGTCTCATTGTTTTCAACAAAAAGATCGTTTTCCGAAGGCAAATTATTAACATCTTTATGAAGCGCATCAGGATAAGTATTTTGAGTTAATATGCGAAATGTAAAACTAGTTCCTTCTCCAATTGCACTCTTAACAGAAAGAAAACCCTCATGTAGTTCTGAAAGTGATTTTACCAAAGCAAGTCCAATGCCGGTACCTGATGCCTGATGTTCTCCTCTGACTTGAAAATATCGGTCAAAAATACGTGGAAGATCTTTTTCGTTAATACCGTATCCGGTATCTTTAACTTCTATTTCTGTGTATAAATTCCCTTGTTCTTTTACTGAGCGAAGAATAAGATATATTTCTCCTTCTACAGTATATTTCACAGCATTGGATAGTAGATTTTTAAGTATCGAGGTAATTATATCAGAATCAAAATAAATAATAGTTTCAATCGTGTCTATATTTATATGAAATGTTACTTCCTCGTTTCTGTTCAACTCTTTAAAACGCAGACCAATCTCTGTTACTAAATTGCCAATATTATCTTTACAAACAGTAAGCTTTCTATTTTGTGTTTCTGTTGTTCTGAATTCTAATATTTGATTAATTAAATTCAGCAAACGTAAAGCACTGCTATGGATAACATTAATCTTCCTGCCATGGTAAGAAGATAAATTTTTATCATGAATTAAATCTTCCAACGGACCTAAAATCAATGTAAGTGGCGTTCTGAGTTCATGAGTTATATTGGTGTAAAAACGCAGTCGTTCTTTATTAAGTTCTTGTTCATTAATACTGTTTCTTCTTTCTAGCTCTAATGAGTTTTTTAAAGTAAGTTTATGTTTATATGCACGTAGCAGCTTGTATGCAACAAAGAAAATAATAACTGCATAAAAAAGCTTTGCATACCAGGTTAACCACAAAGGAGGACTGACATAGATAGAAATAGAAGCTATGTGAGCTTCATCCCAATTTTGATTTCTCAATCTGGCTTTTACTTTGAAAATGTAGTTACCATGAGGAATATTTCTAAATGTTACATAATTTTCTTGTAATGTGTTATACCAGTTGTTGTCCAGTCCTTCCATCATATAAGCATACTCTACTTGCTGATTTTGAGTAAAATCAGTAACAGAATAAGAAATACGGAAAGAGTTTTGATTATAAGCTAAGCTTATTTCTCCCTCTTTTGGTAATATTAAATCTTCATCCTGTTTACCTTCGGTATGACTCTTAAATCTTTTACAATCAATAATTTTTACTGGAGCAACTTTATTTCTCGTAATTAAATCATCCGGATTGAAATAACATACACCACTTAATGAACCAAAATAAAGATACCCTTTTGCTGAGCAAGCTGATCCTTCAATGAAATTTCCTGTTGGTAAACCGTCTCGGTAATCATAATTGTCAAATCTCTTTTTTGTTTTGTCCAAATAAGATATGCTGTTATTTGAACTAATCCAGATTCCACCATTTCTGTCTTCTTGAATAGCTCTTACATAACTGTCTTTAAGACCTTGTTTTTCATTATAAATCTTAATTTTACTTGGAAATTCAGTATCTCTAAAATAGGCAATACCATCACGACTTGTAGCCCAAACTCCTCCCTTAGAATCTGAATAAAGCTGATTAATCGAGTTTGATTTTAAAGCATTATCTTCTGTAAGATGGAGTAATAGTTTCTCATTTTTATCAAAAACAAAAATACCGCTTCCGGTTGTTCCAATCCATAATTTACCCTGTTTGTCTTTTACTATACCATATACAGATTTGTCACTGAGTTGATTGTTAATTTTGTCTTCTTTATGAATCACATTATTAGTATAGGTGTAAATTCCATATTCAGTACCTATCCAGATTGTATTATCCGAATCTTCAAAAAATGTAATTACATCCAGATAGTTTGAACCTAATTTGATTCTTTCAATTTGATTGTTATGAAGGTTAAATTTTAAAAGACCATCGTCATAAATACCCAAAAGTAGTCCATTTTTAATGCTTTTAATGGAAAATACCTGACCATAAGATCTGGCAAAAGAAGGTGCAAGATTAAAAGTTTTTTTCAATTTAAAATCTTTAAAATTTGCAATTTCAGTTTCTGTTCCAACCCAAACTTGTTGTTCTTTATCGGTACAGATACCCCATACAGGTCTGTTTTTTAAAACGTTGTTGCTTTGATAATAAGGAAGTATATGGAAAGAAGATTGCGCATAACTTATAAAATCTAAACCAGTACTGTAGTTACCAATCCAGATATTACCAAATGAATCTTGTAATAAACTCCTTATATTACCGGATGAAAGTCCGTTATTGTTATTATTTACAGTTATATTATGAAATTGGATGTTCTTTGGGTTTACAAAAGTAATATTATGTAAATCAAGAATACTAATCCCGCCAATATCACTGGCTATCCATAAAGTCCCATCTTTCATTTCTTTGATAGAATAAATATGATCAGCTATTAATGAATTGGTATTATTTTCTTCATGTTTGAAAGATAAAAATTCATTCGTTCGCGGATTAAATAATGCAAGACCATCATTAGTTCCAATCCAAATATTGCCTAGATGATCTATACAAATAGAATAAACACTGTTTCCAGGCAAACTTTTTGGATTTTGTGGATTATTCAAAAACTTACGAGCAGTTTTCTTTTTTAAATCAATTATGCTTAATCCATTCTGTGCATGCCCTACATAAAGATGTCCCTTGCCATCATCAAAAGAACACCAGTTGTTACCTTTCAGACCCTTTACATTTTTTTCTGAATAAGATTGGAATTGTTTTCTATACTTGTCATAAAATACAATTCCCTCACTATGATTTGTAATCCATATACCATTGTTTACTGAACTGGAAATATGAACAACATTATTAATTTTCACATTATCCTTAATAGTATAATTATTATATTCATAAGTTGATAAATCTAATATTGATAAACCGTCCTTTCTACCAATCCACATTTTATTATCTCCTTTATCATAGAACAATGCATTAAGACCATTGCTGCCTAGCTGAGAATTATTTTTTTGATAAGTAACAAAGTTTTTTCCGTCAAATCTGTTAAGCCCTGATGCTGTAGCTATCCATATACAACCTTGTTTGTCTTGAGCAATATCTGTTACATAATTATTAGACAAACCATTTTCTATTGCTAAATGTTTTATGCTGTAGGGTTGGGCGATGCCAGATAAGCATGTCATTAACAGATAGAAAGAAGATATGAAATGTTTTTGTAGCATAATAAAAAAGATAAGTAGGAGACAAAACAAAAATACGACAAAAATGCTGTAGATTGTTTCCTGCTTTTTATTGTATAAGATGGATACACATAAGGTCTTAGCATTTAATCAAACGATTTAAAGCAATCAAAATCAATATTTTAAATATTTTATTTGTTATACTATCGTTAAAATAATCATTGCTTTTGCCTAATTTACCTTTGCTATTAGCACGATTTACCAGCTATTTGATTTGCATACTCCCGATACATTTGTAAATCTCATTAATATGAAAATATTGTGAGTTAACTAACCTTAATTTTTTAACTAAACAAAAAACAAATGAAGAAACCAGATTTAACTAGTTGGTATCGAAAAAATTTTGCAACCTTTTTATTAGGTGCAAGTTGTATTGTAAGTTATCCTATTGAAGCTATGGATAATGCTTCTGTAGTGATATCTATCCAGCAACAAAAGCAAATTATTTCAGGTACTGTGAAAGACCAATATGGTTTACCTATAATTGGTGCAAATGTAGTAGAAAAAGGAACTGCTAATGGAATTGTAACTGATCTAAATGGAGAATTCTCATTATCGGTAAAACAAAATGCGACCTTAGTAATAACAAGTATTGGTTATCAAAGTCAAGAAATAGCAGTGGGCAAAAATGAAAAACTAACAGTTATATTGAAAGAAGATATCAAGTCATTGGAAGAAGTTGTTGTAGTGGGTTTTGGTACTCAAAAAAAAGTGAACTTAACAGGTGCTGTTGGTATTACAACGGCTAAAGAAATTGAGGGGCGTCCGGTTACTTCAGCTGTTCAGGCATTACAAGGTTTGGTACCGGGTTTGAAAATTAGCACTAATAATGGGGCTTTGGACAAAAACATGAGTATTTCTGTTCGTGGAACAGGTACGATTGGAAGTTCTAGCGGTTCACCGTTAATTTTAATTGACGGAATGGAAGGAGATCTAAATACTGTAAATCCTCAGGATATTGATAATGTATCAGTATTAAAAGATGCGGCATCTTCATCAATTTACGGTTCTCGTGCACCTTTTGGAGTCATTCTGGTTACTACCAAAAAAGGTAAAGCAGGAAAAACAACTATAAATTACAATACAAGTTATCGTATTGCTAGCCCTATGGGATTACCGGAATCAATGGACTCTTATACATTCGCAGTAATGATGAACCAGTCTTTATTAAATAGTGGTAAGGCTCAGTTTTTTTCAGATGCTCAGATGCAAAAGATGCTTGACTTTCAGGCTACAGGTGGAACCTCAACAGGTGGAATTGACGTTAGTCCAACTAATCCAAACGCATGGGACGATCTTTATAGAAATGGTTATGCTAATACTGATATATATAATGAACTTTATAAAAAGAATGTTAATTCCCAAGAACACAACCTAAGTGTTTCTGGTGGTTCAGGAAAAACAACCTATTTTGGTTCTTTCAATCTTCTTGATCAGGGAGGTTTGATTAAAATTGGTGAAGATGGAATGAAACGTTTTAATTTAACAGGGAAGTTTAGTAGTGAGGTGACTAATTGGTTAAAACTTGATTTTACTTCCCGATTTACCCGCAACAATGTATGGCGACCTAGATATTTTGGGGACTCATTTTATAATTTTTACGGACGCCAAAACTGGCCAACTATAGCGATGTATGATCCTAACGGGCACCTAATAGGTCCTAATGCAGTAGAGCTGGCTTCAGGCGGGGATCGCGATGTTCAGACCGATCAGCATTACTACCAAACAGCTTTTATAATTCAACCGGTAAAAAATTGGATAACAAATGTACAACTTAACTATCGTATTTTGGACGAACGAGTGAAAGAGGTTACTCTGCAACACTATACATATACGCCAACAGAAAATATATTATACGCTAATAAGAATACGGGGTTGTATCAGGATAGTAAAAAAGAAAACTACATGAATGTGAATGTTTTTACCGAATATTCGCAGTCAATAGCCGAAGCGCATAATTTTAAGATTATGGGGGGTTTTCAGGCAGAAGAAATGAAACAGTCTGATTTTAATGCTTTCAAAAATGGATTAATTTTAACAGACCTTCCAGAATTTAATTTAACAAGTGGAATATCAGAAATTAATGGAGCTGCTCTTCCTGCTTCAGTAAACGGATACAGTAACGAATGGGCTACAGCCGGATTTTTTGGACGTTTGAATTACGATTATAAGGGGCGCTATTTATTGGAACTTAATATGCGTTACGATGGAACTTCCCGTTTTCGTAGTGACAGACGTTGGCAAGGATCACCATCATTTTCTGCTGGATGGAATATTGCACAGGAAAAATTCTGGGAACCAATTAGTGATGTTGTAAATCAGTTAAAATTACGTGGTTCTTATGGTCAATTAAGTAATCAAAATACAAATGATTGGTATCCAACCTACAGAAGTATGAGTTTAGGAGCACTAAATGGCAGCTGGTTACAGGGAGGAACTAGACCTAATACAGCCTCAGTTGGTGGTTTAATAAGTACTGCTCTGACTTGGGAGTCAGTTCGCTCATGGAATGTTGGATTGGATTATGGCCTGTTCAATAATCGTTTGTCAGGTTCTGCGGATTATTTTATCCGTTATACAAAAAATATGGTGGGACCATCACCAGAGCTTCCAGCAACGTTGGGAATTTCTGCGCCAAACACTAACAACAGTGATTTACAAACAAGAGGTTGGGAGCTTTCTTTAGTGTGGCGTGATCGTTTAAAAAATGGTTTGAATTATGGCATTAACATGACATTGTCTGACCAAAATACTTTTATAGACAGTTACAGTAACAATAAGTCTAATTCTTTAAGTAATTATATTAGTGGACAACGTGACGGATTAATATGGGGGTTCGAAACAATTGGTATTGCAAAGAGCAAAGCTGAAATGGATGCTCACTTAGCTTCATTGCCAAATGGAGGACAAACAGCAATCGGTGGTAGCTGGGATGCTGGTGATATCATGTATAAAGACCTGAATGGAGATGGAAAGATCTCAACAGGTGCCAATACACTAGGTGATCACGGAGATTTAAAAGTAATTGGTGATTCCTACTCGCATTATTTTTATGGAGTTGATTTAACAGCCGATTGGAAGGGATTTGATATTCGTTGTTTTGTTCAGGGAGTTGCAAAAAAAGATTTTTGGCCTGGGGGAGACTCTACTGGAAACGATGAAGGGGCCGGAGGATATTTCTGGGGTGTTCGTGGTAATAAAGGGGAGTTTCATAATAGAGGATTCGTACAGCACAATGACTATTTCCGTGCAGAAGCTATTGGCTTAGATGGTCATGAAATTCCGGCCAATTTAGATGCTTATTTTCCTCGTCCACTGTTAAGTTATGTAGGTGGAGGTAAAAATCAACGAGTTCAAACCCGCTACATGCAGAATGCAGGATACATGCGTTTAAAAAACCTTCAGTTTGGTTATTCGTTGCCTTCTTTTTTGATGTCTAAAGTAGGGATTTCTAAATGTCGCTTTTTTATATCTGGCGAAAATTTGCTGACCTTAAGTTCAATATTTGATGTGTTTGATCCTGAAACTGCTGGTGGAGGTAATGGTGGAAATGTTTATCCACTATCAAAGACATGGTCTTTTGGTTTAAGTCTAACTTTATAATACTAATAAAATGAAAAAGTATATCAATATAACATTATTTGCACTTGTTTTTGCTGGAATGACTTCCTGTCAGGATTATCTCGACCGTGAGCCTTTATCTAGTGTATCACCTGAATCCTATTTTACAGTTGCTTCGCAACTACAAGCTTACTCAGATGATATGTACCCACGTATATTACCTGGAAGTGCTAATAACTCCTATGGTTACTATGCTACTGATGCAGGAACTGATAATCAGATAGCAAGTTCTTCTCCTGATATTTTCTTTGAAGGCCAGTGGAAAGTACCTCAGTCAGGAGGAAACTGGTCATTTGGAAATATTTACCGTTGTAATTATTTTTTTTCAAGAGTCTTACCTAATTTCGGAACAGACCTTACTGGTGCCAATAATACGATTACAGGAGATTTAGGAAGTGTACGTCATTTTATTGGTGAAATGTATGTATTACGTGCACTTGAATATTTCAACCGTTATCAAAATTTTGGTGATTTTCCAATCATTACTGAACCATTATCCGATGACCAAACAATTCTTAATGAAGCTAGCAAACGTATGCCTCGTAATGAGGTAGCACGTTTTATTCTTTCTGATTTAGATAAAGCAATAACCTTGCTTAATAGCAAAGATTTGGCTACCACACGGATAAATCGTGACCTTGCCCTTCTAATAAAGTCCAGAGTAGCTTTGTATGAAGGAACTTGGTTGAAATATTTTAAAGGAACAGCTTTTGTTCCAAATGGAACAGAATGGCCAGGGAAATTAAAAGATTACAATGCCAATTATCAGTTTCCGAGTGGAAATATTGACAGTGAAATCAACTATTTCTTAGATCAGGCAATGGTAGCTTCTAAAGAAGTTGCAGACAAGTATAAAAGTAAATTGACAGTAAATACAGGCGTATTGCAACAGAGTACGACCGCAGCAGCAAATCCGTATTATGATATGTATGCTGTAGAAAATCTAGCATCTGTATCAGAAGTTTTACTATGGCGCCAATATGCACAGGGAATTGCAACAAATGACATATCTCTTGCAGCTAATCAAGGTAACTGGGGAGTTGGTGTAACACGTTCTTTGATTCAGAATTACTTGATGGCTGATGGTAAACCCGTTTATACACACGGAACTTATGCCGATGGAGATGGATATTACAAAGGTGATAAAACTATTGCAGATGTTCGTACAAATAGAGACTCCCGTTTATCCTTGTTTTTGAAAGAGCCAACGCAGAAAAATATTCTTGATAATGGTACAACCCCTCTTGCTCTTTTCTTTACAGAACCTTTCCCGAGAATTACAGACGGTGCTGATCAGACACGTTATACTACCGGATATGCGCTTCGAAAAGGCGGGGCTTTGACCACTAAATATTATCCCGGACAAAATCAAGGTTTTACAGCTCTTGTATTGTACCGTTCTGTTGAAGCCTTATTGAATTATATGGAAGCAAGTTATGAAAGAAATAGTACATTGGATGCCTCAGCACGTGAATATTGGAAAATAATCCGTCAACGTGCAAAAGTAAATGATGATATTGATGCTACTATTGCTGCTACTAATATGATTAAAGAAGCAGAAAATGATTGGGGGGCTTACTCCGGAGGACAATTAATTAATGCTACATTATATAATATCCGCCGTGAACGTCGTTCAGAATTTATATCCGAAGGATTGCGCTTTATGGATGTTTGTCGTTGGAGAGCAATGGACCAAATGATTACTACTCCTTATATTCCTGAAGGTTTCCATTTATGGAACACTCCAATGCAGTCTTGGTACACGAATTTAAAGGCAGATGGTTCAACTAGTGCGAATGTTTCGCCTAGTTCTGATAGTCAATATCTTCGACCGTACCGTTTAAGAGCTTCACAAAAAGGATATAGTGGGTTTAAATGGAAAATGGCACATTATCTGCAACCGATAATGATTAAACAATTTCAATTAACTGCTCCCGATGGAGTAACAATTGCAAATTCACCAATATATCAAAACCCTTATTGGCCAACTGAAGCAGATAAACCAGCCCAGCAATAAAAATAATATTACAATGAAGGTCACTCTGAGTTAGTTCTTAGAGTGACTTTTTTTTGATTCAATAAATTAGTTTCATTAAATAAGTTTGAAGTTGACTTATTAAATATTGAAAAACTAAAAATCTTGAAGGCATGCCCTATTAAGCAAATAATAAGAAAATTCAATTTTATGAATATTGAGTTTTATTTGTTTAAAAAAATGGGGGTGTTCAATATTACCCCTCTTTTAGACTGATTTACCTCTGTTTTATTCAACTATGTGACAATATTTTTGTATCACTATTATAAATAGAATTGTTTTTGTTTGCTCTTAAAGACAGTTATTTAAACTATTAAAGTTAAATAACAACAGATATCTGGCAAAAAGAGAAAACATTATTTTAAATAATAAACAACAAATAAAAATGATAAAATCATTTACAACTTTATGAAAAAAACACTAATTATTTTACTCAGCTTATTCGTATATGGTTTTGATTTTTCGCAAACTAATACAAATCAGTATAGTTATACTAAAGTTAAAGCGCCATTCCCAATGATGCCAATTCGAATATATAAATTTCCTAAGAAAGACTTTATGATTACTGATTATGGTGCAAAAAAAGATGGACCGGTTAATACCAAAGCGATGGCCGCAGCCATCGAAGCCTGCAATGCCGCCGGTGGTGGCAGGGTGATCGTTCCCGCTGGTATCTGGGTGACCGGCCCAATCCATTTTAAGAGTAATGTCAATTTATATTTGGCAGAAAATGCTGTTTTATCTTTCACAGACAATCCACAAGATTATCTTCCGGCTGTGTTGACTTCATGGGAAGGAATGGAATGTTACAATTATTCACCCCTTATTTATGCTTTTCAATGTAAAAATATAGCCATTACAGGAACAGGAACGTTAAAGCCGGAGATGGATCTATGGAAAAAATGGTTTGCCCGTCCGGAAACTCACCTGAACGCATTGAAAGAACTATATACAAAAGCATCTACTGATGTACCTGTCGTAGAGCGACAAATGGCAGTAGGTGAAAATAATTTACGTCCTCATTTGATTCATTTCAATCGTTGCGAAAACGTTTTGCTGGATGGTTTTAAGATACGTGAAAGCCCATTTTGGACAGTACATCTCTATATGTGTAACGGAGGGATTGCCCGAAATCTAGACGTAAAAGCCCACGGACATAACAACGATGGAATAGATTTGGAAATGAGTCGAAACCTGTTGGTTGAGAATTGCACTTTCGATCAGGGAGATGATGCCGTTGTCATCAAGGCTGGTCGTAACCGTGATGCATGGCGATTACATACGCCTAGCGAAAATATTGTTATTCGAAATTGCAATATTATTAATGGTCATACTATGCTGGGAATAGGCAGTGAAATCTCAGGAGGTATCCGGAATGTATATATGTATAACTGTAAAGCACGGGATGTGCGCCGCTTCTTTTTTGTAAAAACTAATCATCGTCGCGGAGGCTTTATTGAAAATATTTATATGGAAAATGTTCAATCGGGAAGTACACAGCGTATCCTCGAAATTGACACAGATGTTCTTTATCAGTGGAAAGACCTCGTACCTACATACGAAACCAAGATTACAAAAATTGATGGTATTCACCTGAAAAATGTAAGTTGTAAAAAAACTGATGCTATTTATGAACTAAAAGGAGATCCCCGCTTGCCCATACGGAATGTGGAAATACGGAATGTGGATATTGAAAAGGTGAACAACTTTACCAAAAATGTGGTGAATGCTGAAAATGTAACTGAAGCAAATATCAAATACAATAAGAATCTCATTTATAATGGTATTCCTTGGTATGATAATAACCGTAATACGGTGAATGCCCACGGTGCTTGTCTGTTGCAGGAAAATGGGAAGTATTATCTGTTTGGCGAGTACAAAACTGATAGCATCAATAAATTTATCGGTTTTAGTTGTTATTCTTCACCCGATATGGTGAACTGGAAATTTGAGAGGATTGTGTTATCTCCGCAAAAAGAGGGCTTATTGGGTCCAAATCGTATCGGAGAACGTGTCAAAGTTATGCACTGCCCCTCAACAGGGGAATATGTGATGTATATGCATTGCGATGATTTGAAATACAACGATCCCTATATTGGTTATGCCACTTCTAAAACGATTGCCGGAGAGTATAAATTTCAGGGGCCATTAATGTATAATGGAAAACCTATTAAGAAATGGGATATGGGAACTTTTCAAGATACGGATGGAAAAGGATATTTGTTAATACATCATGGTATAAACTACAGACTTAGTAATGATTATAAGTCCGCTGAAACGATAGTAGCTGACCATATCCCCGATTCAGGTGAATCACCTACTATGTTTAAGAAAAATGGTATTTACTATCTGATATACTCCAATCTGACAAGCTGGGAACGTAACGATAATTTTTATTACACTGCGCCAACAGTAGAAGGCCCATGGACAAAACAAGGTTTTTTTTGTCCGGCAGGATCCCTAACCTGGAATTCTCAAAGCTCTTTTGTATTCCCCTTAGTACGAGGCAATGATACAATTCCAATGTATATGGGAGATCGTTGGTCGTACCCCCGCCAAGCCTCTGCTGCTACCTATGTTTGGCTACCTATGCAGACCGATCGTACAAAATTGTCAATCCCGGAATACAGAGAGAGTTGGGACGTATTGTCTGGGACTCTCTCCACAGCAGATAGCTATAGCTATACCCAAAACAAAGCAAAAGATAGCAAGACACTGTTTCGTTCCAACAGAAAAGGAGAAACTTTTGAGTACCCATTTTCCGGAAGTCAGATTTCCGTTTTTGGGGAAATTAATCCACATGGAGGTTATGCCCGAATGACTATTGTTGATCAACAAGGTGTTCAGTTCTTCAGTTCTCTCGTTGATTTTTACTGTAAAGTTCCTGATAAAGGTATTCGTTTTATAAGTCCTCAATTACCTCATGGGAAGTATTTTTTAAAGATTGAAGTAACCGGAGATCGTGGGGTCTGGTACAAAAAAGATGGAACACGATTAGGGAGCGATGACTGCTTTATAACTATAAATAATCTAATCGCAAACTAAACTCCCTTTAAATTAATATATTTAGTAATTTATTCTTGATGAAATCAAAATATAAAATCAAACTTATTTTAGTCCTTTTTTTGTTGTCAGCATTGACAATGAAATCAAATGCTCAGGATAAAATTTATCGTTTCAAATCAAATGGTAATCCGATTATCCGACACAAATTTACGGCTAATCCGGCAACGTTAATTGTCGATGATACACTTTGGTTATATACTGGACATGATATAACTGAACATCAAAATGGATACAATATGAAAAATTGGAGTGTATTCTCAACAACAGATATGATAAATTGGACTGAGTATCCCCTCCCCCTGAAAAAATCCGATTTTGTATGGGAAAAAACCGGAACAACTAATGCTTCAGCAATCATAAAACGAAATGGAAAATATTATTGGTACATGAGCTCTAACGGATCAGGAATCGGAGTGGCAGTGTCAAACCGTCCTCAAGGACCATTCAAAGATGCATTGGGGAAACCACTGCTTAAAGATTGGGACTGTGGTAATACAACGCAATCAGGAGTTTGTCTTAATCCTTCCGTTTTTATTGACGATGATGACCAGGCATGGCTCTTTTGGGGAAGCAAATCATGTTATTATGTCAAACTCAGGGAGAATATGACTGAATTAGACGGCTCGGTAAAAAAACTTGACTTTGATGGGTTTCGCTTTTCGGAAGCTCCCCGGATACATAAATACAAGGCAAAATATTATCTGACTTATGCAACTGGATACCCTGAAAAAGTTGCTTACGCCATGGCTGATAAAATTGAAGGACCTTACGAATACAAGGGACTTCTTTTTGAAGTCGCCAGAAATAGCAATACAAATCATATTTCAATTACCGAATTTAAGGGACAATCGTATTTCTTTTATCACAATGGAGGATTAGAGGAAACTGGCGGTAACTATAGCCGATCAGTTTGCGCCGAATTTATGCAATACAACACTGATGGTTCTATCAAAAAGATAGAAATGAGTAGCGAAGGTGCTGATAGAGGCTACACCCCTTTCGATAATAAAAATAATCCGGTAATTGAAGGCTACTATGCTGATCCTGAAGTAATGTATTCCAACAAAACAAGAAAATATTACATATACCCAACCAGCGATGGCTTTCATGGATGGAGTGGAGATTACTTTAAAGCATACTCTTCTGCCAATTTGAAGGATTGGAAAGATGAAGGTGTCATACTCAATCTGAAAACAGATGTTTCTTGGGCTAAAAAGTTTGCCTGGGCTCCCTGCATTATAGAAAAGAAAATCAATCAAAAATATAAATACTATTACTATTATACCGCAGATAAAAAGATAGGAGTAGCTGTTAGTAACAATCCCATAGGTCCGTTTAAAGACTCAGGAAAACCCCTGATTGACTATAAACTGATGGGACAAAAAGGTGGTCAGCAAATAGATCCGGATGTTTTTACAGATCCAAAAACGGGAAAAGATTATTTGTACTGGGGATGTGGATATATGGCAGTTGCCGAATTAAATGAGGATATGTTAACCATAAAGAAGGAAACTGCGAAGATGATAACTCCTCCGCATTTTACTGAAGGAACTTATGTATTTCATCGAAAGGAGAAATATTATTTCCTGTGGTCGGAAAATGATACCCGCAGTGAAGACTACCGCGTAAGATACGGATTTTCAGATAATCCTATGGGGCCAATTACTATTCCTGAAAACAATCTGATATTATCAAAGAATCCCCTGAAGGGAATATATGGAACTGGTCATAATTCGATTCTACAAATTCCAGGAAAAGATGAATGGTACATAGTATATCATCGTTTTCGCAGACCTAATGCTATAAAAATGGGTTGGGCAGCCGGCTATCACCGTGAAGTTTGTATTGATAAACTCGAATTTAACGAAGACGGTTCTATTAAACCCGTTACTCCAACATTATAAATTGCATTTAAATAGAAAAATCCAGATTATAGATTATAAAATGAAAAAGACATTTATATTAATGATAATGGTAGCTACGACCTTTTCACTAAAAGCTCAATCTACCTTGTTTAAACATAGTGAAACCACTTATATTAACTTTGATAAAAAGGAAAAAACTGTTGTAAAAACTGCGATATCGCTTTTACAAAAAGATGTCAATGCCATTTTCGGGGGAAAGCTTGAAATATCGGATAACTTTAAGAGTAGTCATATTCTGATTGGCACAATAGGTTTAAATAAAGATATAAACCGTTTGGCAAAAGATAATAAAATAAACTTATCAACGATAAAAGCACAAAAGCAAGCGTTCTTGCTAACCGTTACCTCCAATGGTAAATTAATTATTGTTGGAAGTGATCAGTTAGGAACAGCATACGGTATCATGGAGCTTTCACGCCTGATAGGTATTTCCCCTTGGGAATGGTGGGCAGATGCTATTCCTGCAAAGAAAGATGAATTTAAACTCCCTTTCGGTTTCCGTAAAATGGAAGCCCCAAAAGTCGAGTTTAGAGGTATTTTTATTAATGATGAAGATTGGGGATTGTTACCCTGGAGTAACCAGACTTATGAACCTTCAAGTGTGAAAGGCCATATTGGTCCTCGTACTCATGAACGTATTTTTGAGTTGTTACTTCGTTTACGAGCTAATACTTACTGGCCTGCTATGCATGAAGTGACACTTCCTTTTTTCATGACGGAGGGCAACCGGGAAATTGCAGATAAATATGGAATTTATATCGGTTCATCACATTGTGAACCGATGGCATGTAACGCAGCCGGTGAATGGAAACGCAGAGGTAACGGTGATTATGATTATGTGAATAATAGCAGTTCGGTAGCTAAATTCTGGGAAGATCGGATAAAAGAAGTAGCTGGACAAAATATCCTTTATACATTAGGAATGCGAGGAGTGCATGACGGTCAAATGCAGGGGGCGAAAACAGTTGAGGAACAAAAGACCGTATTAGATCGAGTTTTTAAAGACCAACGAGAACTTCTTGTCAAATATGTAAATAAAGATGTCACTAAAGTACCTCAGGTATTTATTCCATATAAAGAAGTACTTGATGTCTATAATACTGGTTTACAAGTACCCGATGATGTAACATTGATGTGGTGTGATGATAATTACGGCTATATCCATCATTTCCCGACTGAAAAAGAAAAAACCCGTCAAGGTGGTAATGGAGTCTATTATCATGCTTCTTACTGGGGTCGTCCCCACGACTATTTGTGGTTAGGCACTGCTCATCCATCCCTGATTTATCAACAAATGAAACTAGCGTATGATAAAGGTGTTCAAAAAATATGGATTCTCAATGTAGGCGATATAAAACCATTAGAATACCAGATTGAACTTTTTATGGACATGGCCTGGGACATAGATGCTGTTACAAATGAAGGTGTAATTGCTCATCAGCGACATTTTCTGGAACGGGAATTCGGCATGAATATGGGTAAAGAACTCAATTCTGTAATGCAGGAATATTACAGGTTAGCCTATATACGAAAACCCGAATTTATGGGAAATACGCGGGAAGAAGAGAAAGACCCTGCATATAAAGTTATTAAAGATTTACCTTGGAGTGAATCCTATATCCATAATCGTTTGAATGCATACAAAAAGTTATCAGACAAAGTTGAACAATTATCCGGTCAGATTCAGGAAAGAAGTAATGAAAGTTATTTTCAATTGGTAAAATACCCCGTGCAAGCAGCTACTCAGATGAATAATAAACTGCTGAAAGGACAACTAGCACGTTATGGAAAGGCCGAATGGACAGAGTCCGATTTAGCGTACGATAGTATTGTGAGCCTGACGCGGATTTATAATAAGGGAAAATGGAACCGAATTATGGATTTTCAACCACACAAATTGCCAGTGTTTGAAAAAGTGAAGCGTGAACTTTTATTAAATCCAATGGTTGAGGAAAGGAATCCTGTAATCACCCTGAATGGAGTCGAATGTATAAATGGTAAATCCCTTCTGCTTGAAGGGTTGGGTTATGCAGGAAAAGCCGTTGGCGTGAGTAAAAGTACTTCACTCACTTATTCTTTCAATGACTGGAAAAAAAATACGGTAGAAATAGAAATTCATTTATTACCTAACCACCCTGTACAGGGCGACCGATTGCGTTTTTCAGTATCATTGGATGGTGGCACACCGCAAACTTTATCATACGAAACACAAGGGCGCAGTGAAGAATGGAAAGAAAACGTTTTGCGAAACCAGGCAATCAAACAATTGAAGTTTCCGGTTAGCAAACTAGCAACTCATCAGCTGATAATTACAGCTATTGATGAAGGTGTTGTAATCGATCAGATTTTGCTTTATTGAAAGGCATTAATCAAAGTAGATTTAAAAATAGAATATAATAACGTTTGTTATTAATAATAGACTTAGTTAGTTAGTTCATTTGGTTGTTCGGTAAAAGAAGGAGATAATTTTAATTTGTCTCCTTTCTTTTCGTTAACTAGGATAGATAGAAAAACACGATAAAATTTAGTTTATTCATATTATTAATTTCTACAGATTATAGTTAAAATAACTTAGTCTATTACAAAGACTCCTCAAAAAGAGCGTACATAAAAAGTCCAACTAAATACCACGGATTTATCATTTAGGAAAGCAGTAGTCATTTGACTATGTGCTACTATTTCCTTATGTAAGTTACAGTTGTCCAAAATGTAAAATAATCAAACAAGTTTGAAAACAATTGATTACTATTTTAGGACTTCACATTTTTTTATAATCGGGTTTCCTTAAACTCCAATTATATCTTCATAACTGAAAGTATCCAAATTAGAACTATTCAATTGTATAAATTACATATCAAAAAATAGTTTATTACAATTATGAAGTACAAATACTTACTGGAAATATTTGACATTTTAATCATTGAAATACAAAATCATAAAAAGTTCTCTAATGAGCAAATTATTACGCAATTACAGAACGTAGTCCCTCAAAGCTATTTAATTTATCAAATCGACTTTGTAAAAACTACTGATAAAATTCAATACAAAATTAGGAAAGCCATACACAACCTGCATCCTAATGCACCTGCTTTGAAAAAGGTTCAGTCAGCACCTGCTAAAGAATTATTAAAATGGCTACCAAAAATTGAAAAACAATTAGAACTTCAGGATAAAAATAAAAACTATATATGGAACAATGATAACCCTATATTATACATTGTAGTAAATTGTAAATTAGAAGAACTTCCAAAAGAAAACCTATTTTTCCTGTATTACAATTGGCTTTTAAAAACTGAAGCGGAACTGGTAAAGAGAAGGATTAAAGAAATTATTTCAAAGTTAAATACTAAAATACAAATTCAGGATTTTATACATAAAAAACAATCCAATATCGAATGTTTTTTAAACAAATTACTTCAAAAAATTAATCCGGAATCAGTTTCAGATATTTATGAATTTTCAACTAATGATATTGAAATAGATTGTATAAAACTAACATACATCTATATTGAAAAGTTAATGTGTCATATCGAAAAAGATTATTATAAATATCTGGATAGAAACAGTCCGGTACCAATAAAAGCAATTATTAAAACAAAAACCAAAATTGAAGATCAATACAATAGTATTAAAACACTAAGTACTGATTTACAGTTTAATAAAAAATTGATGATGCTAATTGAAGAAAATTTGTCAAAAATCATTGAGTTAAAAATACCTCAATCGATTACCTATCATGAGCTTTTTTATAGCGTAGAATTTATAACCAGACTTTTGGATTTTGCCAATAACAAAAAAGTATTGGCATCCACAACAGAATTGGAAGAATGTTTAATCATGTTAAATTTTAACACACTTGATTTTTTCAATTATTATACTGATCAAATAAACACTGCATTAGAAGAGCAGGAAACAGATATTGAAAAAATTAAATTGCTTTATAAATATCTAAAGTCTACAAATCAAAAAATTTTATATACACAACGTAAATTAATAAAAATTCTACCTACTACAAAGGAACAAATTATAGGATGGATTGAAGAGGAAATATATTACTTAAATCAAAAGAGAATTCTTGAACCCTATCCAATTTCCAGACCTGAAAATCAAGAGATAAATGACAAAATTCTCACGGGATTATCGGTACCTCAACTCAGCTATTTTTTTAGTTTACTAATTCAGACAGGAATTTTGCAACCCAAAACGCAGCGTGCAATATTTAGATTTATATCCAATCATTTCAAAACTAAGATAACCGATAGAATTTCAGTGGATAGTTTAAATTCAAAATATTACAATGTAGAAACTGCAACAAAATATGCCGTGAGGGAAAAAATTATAGATTTATTAAATTGCACGAAGCTTTAAAACTTCCTTCATTAATCGCCAACCAAAACCTTCCATCCCCAGTAATTGCTCAGCCTCTATTTGCAATAGAGCAGCAATACTTGTTATTTTATTTGTATTTATAAATTCTTGAAGTTCTGGCGAAACAGCTTCCTGCATATCATTCACAATTTTAAATAATTTAAAACTAAAATTATCAATGCCATTCAGTAGTGCTATAAAACAACTGCGTGGGACATCGATCACCAGCATCAGAGGTACCGCCAAGCACCCACAGCTCCGATAAACCGAGCCCACGCATTGCGTAGGCGACAGTTTATTTGTAGAGCTTTTTGTAGAATCTTTGGCGGTTTTCTGATGCTCGAAATAACTTTCGCTAATATATCTTTTAGGGTATACCCCTATATTTTATTTATTAAGCAAATCTAGTTATAAATGATTTTAAATACAATCACTAAAGCCATTATTAAAATCTTTTTTCATCTAAATAGTTTGTTTTGCTACTATTCGATAGGGGTTGCACAACCCCTGCAACTGGTTTGATAAAGCATAATGAATTCTATTTGTAACCAACTTAAAATAGAAAATTATGGCAATTGAAGTTATTACAAGAGAAGATCTAAACGAATTCCGAAGTCTTTTATTAAACGATTTAAAAGAAATCCTGCAATCTAAACCGGAGCAAACAAAACAATGGCTAAAATCCAATGAAGTCCGTAAGCTTCTAAACATCTCTCCAGGTACTTTACAAAACCTTCGCATCAATGGAATTATTTCTTATACTAAAATTGGCGGTATCATATACTACTCTAGTGCCGATTTAGATAAATTACTGGAAGCTAATAAAGTGGATGCTACAGTTACTTTATTCAATCCAAAATGGCTTGTCCGATGAACTACATTAAACACCTCACTGGTTTCTTTGAGAAAGTAGCCATTGACAAAACCCTCAATCCAACCCACGTAAGTTTGTATGTTGCCTTATTCCAATTCTGGAACTGCAATCGATTTAAAAATCCAATCAGCATTTCCCGTGATGAAGTGATGCGAATTAGTAAAATCAGTTCTAAAACTACTTATCATAAATGTCTGAAAAATTTACATACCCTGGGATATATCAATTACGAACCATCTTACAATCCTTTCAAAGGAAGTCATGTTTATTTATTCAATTTTTCAGACGATTTAAAGCCAATTCCCAAAAGCGAAAAAACATCAATACCAAAAAGCAAACCAGTTTTTGAACCAGTTAATGAACAAGTACTGAACAAGTCGAGAACTAGTAGTGACACAACTAATGAGACTAGTACTGAACAAGCTTTAGTATCTTATATAAACAATACAAACATACCAAACAATTCAAACGATTTAAAGATTGTAAACTTGGACGAGCAAGCAAAAAAAAAATAAAAATGATGACAATTTTTTAAAAATAGAAGCTGCTAAAAAAGAAAAAAGTTCCGCGAAAAAAGAAATGTTTTTAACATTCGCCGACTCCGATAAAAGTCAAACAGAAAAAAGTCGGCAAAAGAATGAAATTGAAAATTCCAATTTGTCATCCCGAGCGCAGTCGAGGGAACTCAATCCAACAATCAATGAAATCAAAACCTATTTCCTCGAAAATAACTTCCCGGAACTCGAAGCCCAAAAGTTTTTCAATTATTTCTCCAGTGTGGGTTGGTTAGTTGGGGGCAAAATTCCAATGGTCGATTGGCAATCAGCGGCACAAAATTGGATACTCAACAGTATAAACTTCAATCACAACACTACTACAACACCAATAGATCGAGCCAAACACCTCAACACAGGAATCGACAAAAACTATTCAGAACCGCTTTAACCTGAACTTGTTTCAGGTTCTCATAAACTGTAATTCCAAGGAACGAAGCAATCTCTCTTTGCAAATCTTGCGTTGTCACACTGAGCTTAGTCAAATTAGTTTATGCCCTTCACGGTTAAATTAAAAAAATTATGAAAAATGAAATCAAATCCCACTATAGTTACCCCGATGTAATTACTTGGCTCGAAAAAAAAGGCATCGAACTCTATGGCAATCATTTTAAAATCCTTGAAAGCGATTATCCCATTATTTACAAACTCATTGCCTATTTCCTCAAAGACGAGCCTACATGTTTCCAATACGGGATTAACCTCAACAAAGGAATCCTGCTTTCTGGACCAGTTGGATGTGGCAAAACATCTTTAATGAATTTAATGAAACACCTCACTTCTACCGAACATAAATTTTTAGTAAAACCCTGCCGGGACATTAGTTTTGAGTTTATCCAGGACGGCTACCAAATCATTCACAAATACAGTATCGGGAAATTATATGAATCACAACCAAAAACAATATGCTTTGATGACTTAGGAATAGAAAACAACCTAAAATACTACGGAAACGAATGCAACGTAATGGCTGAAATTCTATTAAGTCGTTATGATATTTTTACTTCTAAAAAAATACAAACGCATATAACTACAAATCTATCAGCAAGTGAAATTGAGAATGTGTATGGGAATCGAGTTCGTAGTAGATTAAGAGAAATGATTAATTTGATTGGGTTTGAAAGAAATATTATTGATAAAAGAGTTTGATAAGTAAGTTAACAAGTCAAAAGTAGATAAACAATATTAATCAGAATTATTTGCTATTTTGGTAATCCTTATAAACGACGGATTATGAAGATAAATAAAATAAAAATTGAAAACTTTAGACTTCTAAAAAACTTTCAATTAGACCTTGAAAATGAACTTTCTTTAGTTATTGGTAAAAATAATTGTGGTAAAACCTCATTATTGGCTGTATTGGATAAATTTTTAAATCAGTCAGATAAAACTAAATTTTCATTTGATGATTTTAATATAGATTTTAAAAATGAAATTAAAACACTTGTTGAGAATCCCTCCGAAGATGTTGAAGTTTTTGAACAAAAAGGTATCAAATTAAAACTATTTATTGAGTACAATGAAGACGATGATTTGTCAAATATATCAAGGGTAATGATGGATTTAGATCCAAATAATAACTTTATTATTTTAGGGTTTGAATACGTTCTTGATTTCGAAAAATTAAATAAGTTAAGAATTGATTATAATGAATTCACAAAAAAAGAAGCAATAAAAATTAAAAAAGAAAAAGGACAATGAACCCAAGTGTTTGAAAGATTTATTTTATTTTTTAAAAGCAAATCACCAAGATTACTTTACGTTCGCTAAAAAATCCATTGAGTTTGATTTAAGTACTAATGAAGAAAATGAGCTGAATTTTATCGATTTAATAAAAGAAAAAATCAGCATCAAAGAAATAATTAATTTTAAATTTATTAGTGCTAAACGTGAGGTTTCTAACAAAGAAGTTGATAAAACTTTATCAATTCAGACTTCAAAAATTTACAAAAAAACAGAAGCAAGTGATGAACAACAAGAAGCAATTGATGATTTTAAAGATAAATTAAGTGATACTGATTTTGTATTAAGTGATATTTATTCAAATCTATTTAAGAATGTTATTGAAAAAGTCAAAACTTTTGGTGGTATCAAAAAAGACGATTCAATTATTGAAATAATTTCAACATTACAGCATCGCGAGCTACTGGAAGGCAATACAACCGTTATGTACAGTCATAACGAAAGTTCGTTACCGGAACATTACAATGGTCTTGGATATATGAATTTAATAAGTATGATATTCGAAATTGAAATACTTATTCAAGATTTTAAAAACAGTAAAGATGAAAAACCTTCGGATATAAATTTACTATTTATTGAAGAACCAGAAGCGCATACTCATCCACAGATGCAATATGTATTTATTAAAAACATTAAAGATTTATTAAAACAAGGAATTAAAAGGGATGATGGTCAAAATGGAGAATTGCAATCAATAATAAGCACACATTCTTCACATATTGTTTCCGAAAGTAATTTTGATGATATTAAATACTTAAAAAAGAACCACAATAATTCTGTCATCGCAAAAAACTTAAAGGAATTAAAAGAAGAGTATAAAGCAAATACTAAACTGTATGAATTTCTAAAACAATATCTCACAATCAATAGAGCCGAGATATTTTTTGCTGACAAAGCAATATTAATTGAAGGTGATACAGAAAGAATTTTGTTTCCAACTTTGATGAAAAAATATGATATAGACGAAGAAAAAAAACATAAAAACCTTGGAACAATTGATGATTCACTTCCTCTTCTTTCTCAAAACATTTCAATTATAGAAGTTGGAGCATATTCCCAAATTTTTGAAAAATTCATAGAATTTATTGGCATAAAAACTTTAGTTATTACCGATTTAGATACTATTGGTTTAGATAATAAAAAATGTGAACCATCGATTGGCGTTAACTATTCTAACGATGCTTTAAGCTTCTTTTTCAATAATCCGACACTACTTGATTTAAAAGTTTTTACTATTCAAAATAAAACTTTTAGTAATAAAAATGGTTTATGGAATATTGATCCTAATGGTAAATTATGTGTTGTTTACCAAATACTAGAAAACGGTTTTATTTCTCGCAGTTTTGAAGATTCATTTATTCATTTAAACAGAGAATTTATCACTCCATTAAAAGATGAATTTAAAGGTTTACAAAATCGAACAAATTTTGATGATACAGCTAATAATGCTTATCAATTAGCAGAAGATTGTATTAAGAAAAAAACTCATTTTGCTTTGGATATACTATACCATAGTAACGATGATTTTAGTAATTGGCAAATACCAGGATATATAAAAGAAGGATTGTTATGGTTGAAACAGGATTAGTTTTAGAAAAAAAAGATGAGTTTCAAGAAATAATGGAACACATCAGAAATGGTAATAACTTTCTTTTAAGTGGTGGAGCCGGAAGCGGGAAAACCTATTCTCTTGTACAAGTAATTAAACAAGTAATTGAAGATAATCCAACTTCTAAAGTTGCTTGTATGACATATACTAATGCAGCAGTTAAAGAGATTGAAGAAAGGGTAAATCATGATAATTTAAATGTTACCACTATTCACGATTTTCTTTGGGACAATATTAAACATTTTCAAAAAGAACTAAAATCTACTTTAATAAAATTAATAAATGATGAAAGTGAAACAAAAATAAAAATTGATAATGAAACGGTGTCTTCTGATTATTTTGATAGTTTGGAAGAAGCTATTCAATACAAAGAATATTTACGACTTAAAGAAGGAATTATTTCTCACGATGAATTATTGATTGTTGCCAATAGTATGTTTCAAAGTTTTCCAAAACTATGTGATATTTTAAAAGACAGATACCAATTTATATTTATTGATGAGTATCAAGATACTCACAAAGAAGCAATTGAAATATTTCTTACCTATTTAAATCAAAGTAAAAAGAAAAACATAATTGGTTTTTTTGGTGATGCTATGCAATCTATTTATCCGGATGGTATAGGTAATTTAGATGATTATAAAGGTGATGAAGCTGGAAAAGTAAAAGAAGTTAAGAAAGAACAAAATAGAAGAAATCCTAAATTAGTATATGAATTAGCGAACAGATTAAGAGTTAATACCGATGGTTTAGTTCAAACTCATTCAGATGATGATAATGCACCCAATATGCTGAATGGAATTGTAAAAGATGGTAATATAAAATTTGCTTATTCAAATGATGGTAATTTACAAACTTTCAGAGACTATCTAGGCTGGGATTTTTCAGATTCAAAGCAAACAAAAGAATTAAATTTAACCCATAATCTAATTGCAGGAAAAGCAGGATTTAGAGGTTTAATGGAAATATACGATCGTGATAAAATAATTGAACTAAAAAATAAAATCACAAAGAAAATTAAGGAGGATAATATTGAAATTTCTGAAGAAGCAACATTTGGTGAAATTATTGATCAGGTAAATTTGACTGTAAAACCTTCAACACAAGTTGGGCAGTTTATCTCTGAAAATAATGATTTATATACAACTGCAAGAAATTATCCATTTTCAATTTTTAGAAAAATATATTTAGACAAGGACCAATTATTAGATGATAAAAAACAAGATAAAGAAGATGAAAATAAAAAAGGGTCGAAAAGAGACCATTTAATAAAGCATCTTTTTAAAATTCAAAATAATATTTCATTATATAAAAACAAGCAGTATAATGAGTTTTTAAGAGTTACGGATTTCAGACATAATTTAAAAAATATAGAGCAAAAAAGATTATTGCAAAAAAGCATAATCGATTTAACTAATGTGGAAGACAAGACCATTGAACAAATAATTATAGAAGCTAATGAAAAAGGAATTTGTCTTGTTGATGATAATTTACTGAAATTTATTACTGAAAAGGAATATGTTTATAATCGGGTGAAAAACATAAAATTTACTGAATTTCAGAAGCTATATGATTATTTAGAAGGTACAACACCATTCTCAACACAACATAAAACAAAAGGCGATGAATTTAGCAATGTATTAGTTATTCTGGATAATGGTAAATGGAATGATTACAACTTTGAATATTTGTTTTTAAATAGTGGCACACCTAGTGTTTTGGAAAGAACACAAAAAATATTTTACGTTTGTTGCACAAGAGCAAAAGAAAATTTAGCCGTTTACTATCATAATCCTAAACCAACTGTTATTGAAAAGGCAAAAGAATTATTTGGAGCTGACAATGTAGTTTGTTTAGATTAATAAAAAGAGGAATATAATACTTTTAAAAATCATATATTTAATGACTAAATCAGAAGAGTGGGCTTATAATTTATGTAGAAATTCTTTTTTCTCACTGTTTAGCTTTGTAAATCCCATTGGTAAAAAAGGGAAAGAGCTTTGCGATGTTATTATTATTTGTGGCAAGGATATAGTATTAATATCTGTAAAAGAAATTAATATCAATCTAACTGATAACTATGACGTTGATTATAACAGATGGAATACACGAGCCATTGAAGATTCTATAAAACAATTAAATGGAGCAGAACGCTTTCTAAAAGCCGTTTCTTCGTTTAAATTAAAAGGTTCAGAGGAAGAGATTGAATTACCAATAGAAAAAAACTTTTATAAAATAGCTTTAGCAATTGGAGGAAGAGGCAAATTTCCTATTCCAGAATCTATTCGAAATAATGGATATGTTAACATTATGGATGAAGTTTCATTTCATTCAATTACTTTGGAACTTGATACAATAACAGATTTCATTAGTTATTTAAGAGAGAAGCAAACCAAACTATCAAATGTTTATTTTACAGGTAATGGAGAAGAAGATTTGTTAGCATATTATTTATTCAATGAATTTAATTTTCCAGATAAAACATATTTAGTTTTTGATGAAGGATTATATAAAAGCCTCAAAAAAGATAAATTTTATATTAAAGAAAAAAAGGAAAGACAAGAAAGTTATATCTGGGATTTCATAATTAATCATTCTGCTCAAAATCATTTTACCCAAAATGGTTATAATACCAAATCTTTAAATAATCTGATGAAAGCCTATGAGATTATGGCGCAAGAAACAAGATTTGAAAGAGTAAAATTAGTAAACAATTTAAATGAGGTAATTAAAACTAATATCAGAGCAAGAATTTATTTTTCACCCTCATTTAATCACGTCATTTATGTATTTATTTCTGGAAAATTTAATAACCAAAAAGAAAGATTAAAAGAATTAGAGATTAGATGTATGGTTGCTGCCTTTTTAATGAATAAATCGGCTGTTGTAATAGGTATTGCTTGGGAAATTCAAAAAGACACAGAAGTATATGATGTAGTATATCATAATTACAATAATATTTGGAATGATAAATTGGATAAATCCTCATTAATTGCAATTAATGAACTTAAGTATTTTAAAAAACATTATGACCAAATAATCTTAAACAGATAGTAAAATAGTATCATTGGAGAAAGAAACAGAAAATATAAGAACAATTGAAACCGTATTAAATCTTGATACAGGACAAATAATTGATGCTAATATTTTTTTGGAATTAAGTGACCATATTGTTTTTCCTTACAGAGAAAAATGTCAAGATGCCTATAAGAAAAAAAGAGATCCTTTTCTTGTTTGTGATACTTGTGGTCAAATGGTACAAATAAGTGGTGGAAAAGGTATAAATGGAAAAATTAAATACTTTAAGCACCTTAAAGACAGTAAAGATTGCCCAATTAAAACCGATACAAAATTATCCCGAGAAGACATTTTAAAAGGTAAATTTAATGGTCAGCATGAAGGAGCTTTACATATTGAAACCAAAAATCTTATTTATGATTTTTTATGTTTAAACAAAAATACTAAAGGAGAGATTTCATTTGCTAAACTAGAAATGGTTAATAAAAGTGAAAGAAACTATCTTGAATGGAAAAAACCTGATATAACTTCCGTATTTAAAGAAAAGAAATTAGTTTTTGAAATTCAACTTGCAACTACTTTTTTAGATGTTATATGCGAAAGACAGCATTTCTATAAAGAAAACAAAACTTTTATAATTTGGGTTTTTAAAAACTTTGAAATTGAAACAGACAAACAGCGATTCACTCAAAAAGATATATTCTATTCAAATAATAGGAATGCTTTTATTTTAGATCAAGAAGCAATTAATTTATCCAGAATTAATAATGATTTATTTTTATTATGCCAATATCAAAAGCCTAAAGCTAATAAAGAAAACATTGAGTACGAGTGGGATAGTAAGTACATAAATTTAAGTGAATTAACTTTTGATAGTAATTATTATAAAGTTTATTATTTTGATGTTGATAAAGCTGAAAATGAAGTTAAATTAGAAATTGATAAAAAAGTTTTAGAGCTAAAAGAAGCGGAAAGATTGCTTAACGAAGAACGGGAGAAAAGAAGATTACAAGAAATCGAAAAACGTAAAGAGGCTCAAAGACTGATTGAAATTGAACAAGAAGAATTACGTTTACAAGAAATTGAAAGAGAAAAGCAATACGAAAAAAATAAAGCAGAAAGACAAAAAGCAATAGATGAGGAACAACTAGATTATGAAACTAAAAATGCTTTATTCTTTGAGAGATTAAAACGAGATTATACTAATTTAAGCCCTTTACAAATTACATTCAATTCTGGAATAAATGAAATTCACACAAAAATAGATGAACTATTTAGAAATGGTTATAATCCAACCAAAGGAGATATAAGTTTCCTCAAAATTGAATATCAAATCGAATTAGACAATTACAAAACACCATTCAGAAACTCAATTCTATATTTTTTATCATTGGTAATAATTCAAACAAAATTAAAGAGTAATCCAGATTACTTGAAACACTTTCCAAGAATTGAAAGAGTTTTGGTCGCAATTTTATCAATTAAAGAGAAAAAAGTAATTGGATATAGTTATAGTTTAATACAACTTGCAAATCATTTTTTTAATCCAAAGAATGAAAAAAATTATAGTTTTTCACACATAATTTTGGAATCAATTAAAACGTACTATGGATTGGATGATTTTTTACGAATTGAAGATAAAAAAGGAAATTTTAAAAAAAATTTAGACGAGTATAATATTGCTAATCCTATTAAAGAGTTAAGTTATAATCAAATAATATCAAGTGTGTACAAAGATTTAAAATTTGAAAACGATATATCTAAGTCATGAATACTTTTATCAATCTATCCGCTCAAAAATCAAAAGGTATTGACTACAGTATTTATAAAAATGCACGTCAATTAAGAAAAGATGCACTACTAATTGCTGAAAATAACAAATCCTTTTCGTCTGCTACTTCTTTGCTTGTTTTAAGCTCAGAAGAAGTAATAAAATCAATATTGGTATTACTGCACAGTCAAGGTTACAAAACCTATCTAATAAAAGATTCAAAAAAGTTTTTTAGAGATCATAGAATTAGACATCAAATCGCACAATTAATAGAATTGTCAATTGGTCTTTTGGAAAGTTTTAATAAAAAAGAATCTAATGAACCGGTTAGTTTAATAAAAACAAAAAGTGATTTTTGGAATGGATTACTTAATGGGCTTTTCGAAATTGCTTTGGCAAGCAAACCATTAGAAAATTCAGTAGAAAGAATAAAAATACTAACTGAATTCGATAATAAAAAGAATCAGGGATTTTATGTTGATTTCAGAGATAGGCTATTAATTCCACAAATAGAAATAACAAAAACCGAATTTATAGAAACTAAAATAGTTGTGGATAGAATATTTAGGTTTTACAAAGGATTAAAAATTTTGTTCCATCCTAATATTAAAGATCATTACAAAGAAGAAAATATAGAAATTTTAAAAAATCAATTAAGAGTTTTTATTGATGAAGCTTTAAAAGATTATTCTTTTGAAAAAAATAAATTATGAGATTAGTATTTATATCACATTCAGTTTCTTCTTTTAAAACACACACGCTATAATTAAAGTTTAAATCAAATAAAAACAACGGCGATTATCTCCGTTAACATTAATTTATGTAAATCAATTAATTTACATTATCTTTGTATTACGGCGATTAACGCCGTAATGAGATAAATATTTAAATTATGGCTATAAATGTAATACGAAGAAAAGAATTATATGAAATAATGCCCGAGGGGTTAGTAACCACTCATAAATGGCTTATGGAAAATAATTTTAGCCGTCACGCTATAGACAATTTGGTAAAAAGCAATCAACTGGAATCTATAAGCAAAGGAGTTTATGTTAGAAATATCAGCAAAATCACTTGGCAATCCGTGGTTTTCTCCTTGCAATCGATATTGAAAACCGATTTGGTTGTAGGCGGTTTAACAGCACTTGAAATGCAGGGATTATCACATTACTTATCTCTATCAGAAAATAAAATAGTGCATTTATTCGGAAATGATCTGTTGCCAAGATGGGTTAGCAATTTAGATTTGAATATAAAATTTCTTAGACATACTACCAACAGTTTATTTGTTGAGAATCTGGAAAAAAACAAACAATTATATCCTTTCACATCAGAAAGGGATTGGGATAATAATAATAGAAAATTAATACTATCTACTCCGGAAAGAGCATACCTTGAAGTGCTTTTAGATGTACCTCAAAAAGTGACTTTTGAGCATGCCGACCAATTAATGCAGGGACTAACTACATTATCACCGCGAAGCCTTCAAAAAGTATTGGAGGAATGTCAAAATGTAAAAGTGAAACGACTTTTCTTTTGGTTTGCAGACCGCCAAAATTATGTTTGGTTAAATAAAATCAATAGAGAAACAATAACATTAGGCTCTGGAAATCGAATGATAGTAAAAGGGGGAAAATTAGATAATAAATATAAAATAACAGTTCCACAATGGCTATAGACGCTAACAACATATATGCTAAACAGGTACAACTTTTAGTACGGGTTTTACCATTAGTAGATACCGAAAAATGCTTTGCACTAAAAGGTGGTACCGCAATCAATTTATTCTACAGAGCATTACCTAGACTTTCTGTAGATATTGATTTACTTTACATTCCAATGGATGATCGTGAAACAGCTTTAAAAAATATTAGAGCAGCTTTATCACGAATCAGTGAACTCATCTTAAAAACAATACCTGGTAGCAAAGTACAGGATGCACACGAACAAAGCGATGCGTTAAGACTTATCGTAAGTCAAGGAGATGTGAGAATTAAGGTAGAGTTATCTCCGGTAATAAGAGGGACTGTTTTCCCTGAAGAAAGAATGGAAGTCACCGAAGAAGTAGAAGCAGCATTTGGTTATGTCGAAATGCAAGTCGCTTCTTTACCAGACTTATATGCCGGAAAACTATGCGCAGCCTTAGACAGACAGCACCCCAGAGATTTATTCGATGTAAAGTTTCTTCTTGAAAACGAAGGATTAACCGAAAACCTTCGCAAAACATTTTTAGTATTTTTAATAAGTCATCAAAGGCCTATGGCTGAACTCTTAGCTCCAAACCGCAAAGACATCAGTGAAATTTATGTGTCAGAATTTATGCAAATGGCACAAGTTGATGTTCCTCTGGAACAATTGGAAGAAGCAAGAGAAAACCTGATTCACCAAATCAACTCTCAAATGACAGATAATGAAAAGAAATTTCTTTTGTCTTTCAAAAATAAAACTCCTGATTGGAATTTGCTGGAAATGGAAAATGCTGCTGTAATTTCAAATCTTCCATCGGTTCGTTGGAAAATGATTAATTTAGAAAAGTTACCTTCTAATAAACACAAGGAAGCATACGATAAATTAAAAAAATTACTTTATCCATATCAATAATTTTTAAAAATCACACGCAATCAATCGGTCTCTCTCCGGTCGTTCGCTTTGTTCCGTTCGGCTGTTCCAGTCGTCCCGCAAAAGGCGGGACTCCGTTCCACAGTACGGTCGTCAGCAACCATAAAGGCAGCTTGAAAATAAGCCGCCTTTATTTTTGCTTCCTCCCCCTCATCTTCACACGCTCTCTTCCTGCGTTCGTCGGGGCTACTGCAGCCACAATACAGCCTCATTTCGTTTCGCTTCCCTTGTCTGCGCAAGAAATATCTTTTCCATTTGAACTTCATTTTCATTAGTGCATAAAATCCGTCACCCTGAGCGCAGCCGAAGGATGCTCCACTACATTCCGGCAGTATTTGTGTCTGCCGCCCCTTGTTAATTGGGCGGTTGCTCTTTCGCCCAGCCATCGGGCTTGGCTCCGTTCGGTAAAAACCTCACTTTGCCCTAAATCAATGTAACCGCCAAAAGGCGGCGAGTTTATAGTTAGCCCGCCGTTACACGCTGCTAGCCCTTCTCTCAATTACGCTACCGCTTCATTTCGTTCCCGGTCTAGCGTGGCTGTTCGATTGCCGCAACACCGCCACGGCGCTCCTCGTCCGCAAAAAAAGGCTTTTTTATATGCCATACCGCTTAACGCCTTTTTTGCTCCCTGCGGTGCTTGGGGGTGTTTAATTCACGTTCCCAGTCACGTAACTGCATTTTATCGAAAAGAAAAATAATGTTGGATTTTAAAAACAGCCTAGCCATGCCGAACTTCATCATCAAAACCCATCAAAAACACACTGCCTACAGTGGAAGCCGAATCTTTATACTGAACAAAGGAATGAATAGCGGAAAGCCATCCAAAGAACCATTTACCAACAGCTTTGTAATCATATTTGACTCTAACGAAGATTGTGAAAATATGTATTGGATAGCATACAGTTTGTGGAAATCGAAGTTTTAGCACCAACATTTAGTAGGTTCTGTTATTTCGTTTTTACGTCTTCCTGATTTCAAAAAAAGTTTTTCTCGAAATCAAAATTATTAATGCAAGAATACGAGGAACATCTAAAGCAAATTGCAGCTTTAAAACTCCTGGAACAAAAAGAAAAGCAATTTCACGAAAATATCAATCTCATAAACGATATGCGTAGTGCTATTTTACATCGCTACTGCAATAAATAATTTGTTTTATTAACTCTTAAAATTACTTCTATGAGCATTTTTTTATTATTCCAGACTGACAATTGGAAATCAAGAGCTTCAAGAGTTTTTTTTGGTGCTTTTGACAGCAGAAACAAAGCAATTGACTTTGCAAAATACAACGATTTATACTGCCACAATTCCGAAGTGGTAGTCGTTGAGGTACAACTTAATCAATTTGGTGAAATCTAAAAACAAAAAAAGTCTAACACTCCGACTTGCCCCCACTGATAAGGGGGCTTTTTTTCTTCAAAAATCCAAATATGCTACTTATACAACACTGACTTTCAAATATTTTACAATACCATAACAAATCTTAATATATTTTTTTTGTAATTTTCAAATAAAATTAATAACAAATAATTAGCTACAAAAGAGAAGTACTAATTAATCTTGTTCAGAAAGATATATACTGCTTTATTAAGTCGTTCAGTTCAAATCATATTAACTAAAACCAATATTAATTGTAATGAGAACATCAAAAACAAATAATAATTTAAAAGTAAATGCTATCGCAGGTACTTATGTAGTAACTCTTGGCTTTGATTTGCCAAAAACAGAATGTAATGGACTTTTAGGTTTTTCTATCTTACGAACCGATGAGAAAGGAGTCGCAAAGTTTTTGGAAGGTATGAAATGTTTCGAAGAAACAGATCCGGGTTTTCCGGCAGGAGCATTGTACCCATCAAATGATCATCCTATACAAATATTTCAATGGGCTGATTATAGTGCTGAACCTGGAAAAACCTATTCCTATAAAGTAACAGCACTAAAAGGGAGTCCAACAGCACTCACATCTTTTAATGAATGCACTGTAGAAGTAACAACTGAAGATCCTGAAGGTGGTAATCAGGATGTTTATTTTAACAGGGGGACAGCAGCTTCACAGGAATATATACGCAGATTTGGTGATGTGGAGCCAGATAAAGCAACAGATCCAAAAAAAGTATTTAAATGGCTTTCAAGAGGCTTATATGAGGCTTTGGAGAAATTCATCGCTTCTTGTGAACCTGGAAAACATGCTTTAAGAATTGCTGCTTATGAATTTAATTATGAGCCATTACTCAAGCTAGTAGAAGAGACTATCGCTAGAGGAGTTGATATAAAAATAGTGTATGATGCAAAAAAGAAAGTCCCTGGAGAAAAGAATAAAGAGTTAGTTGCTACATATCATTTGGATAATGTTAGTACCCCAAGAACTACTTATCCATCCGGCATTTCTCATAACAAATTTATTGTAAAACTAGAGAATGGTAATCCAATTGCTGTATGGACAGGAGGAACAAATTTTTCTGATGGGGGAATTTTTGGACACTCTAATGTTGCCCATGTAGTAGAAGAATCAAATATAACCGGCTTGTTCCTTAAATATTGGAATGCTCTTGAACAAGATCTTGATCATAAAGACCTACCCGTTGCAGTGGAAAATATTAGCACTATACCTCCTATTGATTTACCTGTTGGCACTTCAGTATTATTTAGCCCAAGAAAGTCCCTCGATGCCTTAAACTACTATGGTAATCTTGCATTAACAGCCAAAAAAGGGTTGTTTATGACTTTTGCGTTTGGAATGAACAAAACTTTCAAAGAAGTTTATAGAAATTCTGAAGCCGGTTTTCGTTTGGCATTATTAGAGAAAAAAACAAGACCATACGATTCTGATGATGAAGCAGCAAAATTGGCAGATGAACAGGAAATACAGGAACTTAGAGACATGGTAGAAAATGTTTTTGCCGTTGGTAATTTTGTTAGAACCAATAAATTTGATGGTTGGGTAAAAGAGAGCTTAACAGGTTTAAATAGTAATGTAAATTATGTACACAATAAATTTATGTTGATAGATCCTTTGAGTGATGATCCGATTGTAATTTGTGGTTCAGCAAATTTTAGTGATGCTTCCACAATTAAAAATGACGAAAACATGCTATTAGTAAGAGGCAATACAAGAATAGCAGATATCTATTTAGGTGAATTTATGCGGTTGTTCTCTCACTTTTCTTTCCGTGAATCTTTACAGTGGCGTAAGATAGATGAAGCTCCTAAACCATTACGAATTGATAACTGGTGGGAATCAAGTTTTGGAGATACATCTAATTCGGCAAAAAGAAAATATTTTGCGCAAGTTGATCACTAAATAGTACGGAGATTTTTTATAATAGTAATTTCAATAACCACAAAAAAAGCCAGGTCTTTCGACCAGGCTTTCATCTTGTTTAACCCAAAAGGTCACCACAACTAGGGCTAAACTTATTTTTTGTGCTTCTTATTTAGGCTTTTAAGCACTAACGAAATAGTAAAACTGACAATTGCTCCAACAGTAGCCAAAACAACCGTTTTTACAATATCTTCAGATTGAATATTAGGTACGATACTTAAAAATGTGCCTCCGGCAGTTCCCATTAAGGTGTGATTATTGGCTGTCATCAGTTGTAGTAAGTTGGCTTACAGCCGACAAAACACCTCCGGCTACAGCAACATAACCTCCAATAGTAGTTACTATTACAGGCAGCGCAATTGGAGCAGCTAAAATTGTTCCTCCAACGGCAGCTAATGCCAAACCAACATTTCGAAGCACTTTAAAAAACTTTGGAGTGGGAGCCGAAGCTCTATTGATAATTTTTTTCATAATCTAATCGTTAAGATTGAATTAGTATTTCGACACTTTCTTTATTGTCCAAAGCTTTATAAACAAAGTCTTTCAGCTTCGTAAAAGCTTTTCGGGACATCAAACCAAGTCCAGGTCCAGAAAATTTAGTTACCGGAGCAATACAGCCTTGCAATTCCTTTTGAGCATTATTAGCAGGATGAAAAAGGATATACTTTCTATTGGGTACATCCACCAATTCCAAATGCCATTTATACTTCGCACTGTATCGCTTTCTTATAAAATATTTCCCTTCCGGAACAGGAAACCTTCGTTTCGTTTCTCTTCCACGGCAATTCAATTGTATGACAAATCAATTTACCTTCGCATTCGAGTTTACCATTTGTTCCTTCAGGGAAATAAGTTCTAGTTAAAAACAAAACCATAATTCTGATTTCTAAATCCTAACTTCAGATTACACACCTCCATTAACTACGATAAGCGCTAAAGGGTTGTAAGCACCGTTTTTCAAAGAGTACATATTTCCACTCACCTCTTGGTAGAACTCCAATCCTAAAGCCAGGAATAACGGTTTAGTACTGTTAGGAGTAACAGTGTTTACATGGCTAATAACAGCCGTAGGTGTTGCATCCCAAGCTATGATCGCTGTCTCTGAATGTTGCTCAACAAAACTTTCATTTTCAAAATCAACTTCAACACCAGCCGAAATAATTTTGAAATGAGTAGTTCCTCCGGGAGCTGCAATCATATTCAACGGGATAAATGATGGGATATCCACTGAGATTTCACCGCTAACCCTGTTGATGCCTCCGGTATAAGGAGCAAACAAACTGGTTCCCAATTTCCCTCGAATATTGAATTCAAATCCGGTTAACAATTCGGCTTCACCATCAATCACGTTTCTTAAACCACGCTCACTGGTGGTGTCCGCCTGAATCACCTTAACCATAGATTGCGTCAAACGACTCACCATGCGACTATCCGCCGAATTCAGCAACAATACACGTAAAGCTGTTCTCAACAACTTACCCCCTTTCCCTGCTCTTCCAAATTCAGAACCGTTTTCACGTGTTCTTTGAAACGCAGGATCATTTGCGATTCTGTTAGCGTCAATTCCGCCTTTTTCTCTCGCCAAATGCCCATCCTGCGTTTTATAAAAAGTAATATCTCCGATAGTACCTTTCAATTTAATTATGCCTTTTTGCCTTGCCATAACTTCAAAATTTTATTAAACATTCATCTAAAATCACTTCATTCTATTAATCAGTTGCAACCACATTTTGAATGATTATAGCAAAGTTTACAAAGCATTTTTCAAAAGGAAAAACCACAAGTGTACCGTATGTCCAAAAATGACATAAGTGTCTAGAATGAACTTAAAAACACGATAAATAAGTATGAAGAATTATAACTAAATTGCATTGGAATTTCTGCACGTCAGAAGTATAGCATAGCTATATCAAAGTTAAGGATAAAGTATGAAAACAAATACCCAGAGGGTGTGCATCTATCCAAAGGACATACAGCGTATAACAGGAAAAAGTTATCGTCAAAGCACCAGATTGATGCAAAAAATAAAAAAAGACCTCAATAAGCTCGAAAATGAGTTCCTAACGATTGATGAGTTCTGTATCTATTCAGGTATAAAATATGAACAAGTAACTCACTTGATTTTTGGTTAAAATTTAAAAACACTTTAGACAAATTTTAATCAGGATACGCATAACTAAACACTTAAACTACTAGTTCATTTTTTAGCCTTGACACTTTAATATTCAAACAATTATGCTTATATTTGACATACTTTTTGTTCGGGATGATCAACTGCTAATCGCCATAAATGACCTATACCTAAATTAATTGGCACCGAACCCTCTTTAGGCTGATAATGCAAATCAAAATAGTTATCCTTTAAAAACAATTCAAATTCCTCCTCTTTTCCATTGTAAAGTTTCTTAAGCTTTTCTCTAATTTCGGGAATTTTAACTTTCTGTTCCGCTTGATCGTTTGCTATAATATCACTAGCAGCTCCATGATAAGTACATAAAAAGGTATCTGTTGCAATAGGTGAACGATCGACATGATAAGAATACACATCGGTAGAAATAAAATCGAATTCATCATCGCGTTCATAACACTTCAACAAATTTAACGATGGTGATGCTCCAAAATCAGTTAATAACTGCATATCCTTCAAGATAATAGCTCTTGCTTTATCTCCTTCATTAGACAATTGAAGCGCTTGCAAATCTTCTTGAGCAACTTCGGTTATAGTATCTTTCAAAGATAATTTAGCGACAATTTCAGCAAAATCCCCCTCCAATTTCCGATACCAGCATAAGGCATTCATTTCTCCTTCAAAATCGGTCTGTACAAGTTCTGAGAATGTTGAAACGGTTCCAATTTGAATATAATTCGCAAATAGATTACTCATAAAAAAATTAAAAAACGTGTTATTCATTACATACAAAAGTAGAGAATCCTCGTTAGACGAAGACTCTTTTTCACATACTTTATGCTTCTCCAAAAATAACCATCCTAATTGATACCGATTCGATTAAAAATTGATTATCAACTCGATAAAACAATTTGAATAGATTCTGTAACTATAATAAATTTGATTATATTTAAATTCTTAATTCTTTGGATTAAGCTAGTTTTCAAAAGAGTAACTCTTTTGAACTTAATAATTTCAAAAATAAAGTTTCATTATCAACTAAAATCGGAAGCTAATGCCTAAATATTCAATTACAGTCAACAACAACTTGATGTCTGTTGAAGCGGATGCAGATACACCGCTGTTATGGGTTCTTCGTGATAATCTTAATCTTGTAGGAACCAAATATGGTTGTGGTGTAGGACAATGTGGAGCTTGCACGGTGCATTTAAATGGAACTGCCACACGTTCTTGTTTAATCCCGATTGAAGCAGTAGAAAACAACCCAATTATCACCATAGAAGGCTTAGATGATAAAGGCGAACACCCATTACAAATTGCTTGGCAAGAACTCGATGTTTCGCAATGTGGCTATTGCCAATCAGGTCAAATCATGGCGGCTGCTAGCTTATTGAAAAACAATCCCAAACCTTCTGACGAAGATATAGATTCCGAAATAAGTAATATCTGTAGATGCGGTACACATGTTCGCATCCGAAAAGCAATTCATCAAGCAGCCAACCAATTAACTTCAGAAAAGCACTAATATGGATTCACAAATTTCAAGACGCTCTTTTATTAAAGTTTCAGCCATTGCGGGCAGCGGAATGTTACTCAGTTTTTCATTTTTAAATGCTATGGGAAAAGAGGACGAACATACAGAATTCACTTTTAGTCCTAATGCATTCATAAAAATTAACGGAGATAACACGATAACCTTAATGGCTCCCAATCCAGAGATTGGTCAAGGTGTAAAAACATCATTGCCATTAATCATTGCGGAAGAACTTAGTGTAGACTGGACAAAAATCAATGTCGAACTCGCGCCTCTGAACGGTAAATTTGGAAATCAAACAGCTGGAGGAAGTGGGTCTGTTAAAAATCGCTTTATGCCGTTGCGACAAGTAGGTGCTACGGCCCGAGAAATGCTTGTTAATGCTGCTGCCAAAAAATGGAATGTCCCTGTAGATGAATGCATTGCCGAAAATGGTAGTATAATTCATAAAGCAAGTTCTAAAGTAGCTACTTATGGTGAACTTGCCAGTCTAGCTGCCACGCTTGAAGTTCCTACTAAACCTAAATTAAAAGAGGTTTCTGAGTTTAAATATTTAGGAAAACGTATTCAAGATGTTGATGCAAAAGCGATTACACAAGGAAAAGCTTTATATGGAATAGATACCCGAAAAGAAGGAATGTTATATGCCATGGTAGTGCGTCCTCCTGCACACGGAAAAAAATTAGTCGAATATGACGATAGTCAAACCTTACAGGTAAATGGAGTAAAAAAAGTAGTCCAAATTGAAAATGCCGTAGCGGTATTAGCCTCCTCAACATGGGCTGCCAAAAAAGGGAGAGATGCCTTAATTATCAAATGGGATGCTCCTGTTAAACTTGAAAACACAGCCGATCATATCAAAGATTATGAAGTCATTTTACAAAAAGAAAGCGAAAGCTTTACAAGAAATGATGGCGATTTTGAATTAACCAAAAATACCGCTACAAAAGTATTAGATGCTAGCTATTTCATACAAACCCTATCGCATGGACAAATGGAACCATTAAACTTCTACGCAGATGTTTCCGAAAACAAAGCTGATTTATTTGGTCCAACTCAAGTTCCAGGCAGTGTACGCAATGATGTAGCCAAAAAATTAGGCATCGCTCCCGAAAACATTAGTGTTAGTATGCCTAGACAAGGAGGTGGATTTGGTAGAAAATTAATGAACGACAATGCTGTTGAAGCTGCTTTAATTTCGCATGCAGCCAAATGTCCTGTTCAAGTACAATGGACCAGAGAAGATGATATGCAAAATGATTTCTATCGCCCTTCGGCCATGTACCGTTATCGAGCTACACTTTCTAAAAACGAAATACTAGGATGGTATCAATCAGCAGTAGGAATTGGTAGAGGAATGCGTGGGGATAGTTATATTGCTGGAATTCTTAAAAATTATCGCTCCAGCGGACAAGGTTATACCAGCAACACTCCTACTGGATGGTGGAGAGCGCCCGGTGCCAATGCACTAGCCTTTCCTGCCGAAAGTTTTATGGATGAGGTATGCATCGCTCTCAAAAAAGATCCTATAGCATTTCGAATTCAGCTCTTTGAAAATGCCAAAAATCCTGCTGTAGGTAACTTAGGCTATGAACCTGAAAAATACCTTAGTGTAATTAAACTTGTCCAAAAAATATCCAATTGGGGAACTTCAAAACCAGGAATATATAGAGGTTTTGCAACCTGGTATTCCTTTGGATCCTATGTAGCTCAAGTAGTGGATATTCGATTGGAAAAAGGAAAACCTCGCGTGGTAAAAGTGTATTGTGCTGTTCATTGCGGAACGGTAATCAATCTTAGTGGTGCCGAAAATCAGGTCCAAGGTTCAATTGTAGATGGAATTTGTCATGCCTTATATCCTAAAGTAACTTTTGTCGAAGGTGCTGTAAAAGAAACCAATTTTAACAGCTACAAATTTCTAAAAATGAAAAATGCTCCCTTGGATATCGAAGTACAATTTGTTCCTTCCAATGAAGCTCCAACAGGCTTAGGAGAACCTGCCTTACCACCCGTTGCAGCAGCTGTGGCTAATGCTATATATGCCGCGACTAAAAAGAGAATTCGAAAATTACCTTTGATGGATCATTTTAACGAATAATCTTTTCATAATCCTCTTGAGTATCAATATCTAAATTGATAAAATCCGGAACAACTGGAATAACTTGGTGCTGATGAATTTGCAACAATTTTTTAGCACCTTGTTCTCCTTCTAATTTTTTCAAATCTTCAAAATATTTTTTAGGAAATAAAACAGGTACTCCAAAAGTATCGTGATAGTAACTTGCATAGATTTTTTCTGCATCCACAGCTATATCTAAAATCAAATTGAGGTATTTTGTTGTTACAAAAGGTTGATCGGCCAAAGTAAATAGGATGCCCTCTATTTCTGGAAAATGCTTTTCTACATAATTTACTCCATGAACAATAGAGCTTCCTAGTCCAGAAGCCCAATTTTCATTAATAGTAATTGAAATAGTTTCAATTTTAATAGCTTTTTGAATCGTTACTGCATTAGCTCCTAAAACACAAATAATCTCACTCGCATTTGAGCATTTCGCTGAATGTATAGCATGATCTAAAAGACTAGATTTTTTATACGGAAGTAATTGCTTAATACGCTGCATTCGCGTGGCTGCTCCTGCAGCAAGAACAACAATAGCAACTTTCATTTGGTTATTTATTATTATGAATTTGTCCCATTAAATGTCGTAATGAAGGTACTTCTTTTTTATTTTTAATAGCTAGTATTTCACTAATGATCGAAATGGCTATTTCTTGCGGTGTAATCGCTCCTATGTTAATTCCGGCAGGACTGTAAATTGTTTCCATAAAGTTCAAAACTAATTCCGAATTGTATTCTATTAAATCATGCATTAACTTTTCTCGTCGTTGGGCAGAACCCAAGATTCCAATGTAAAATGCATTTTGTTTCTGAAGATTTAACAAAAAATGCAAATCACGAGCATAATTATGATTCATTAAAACTACAGCGGTTTGCTCATCAATTATAAAATCAAAAGGCATTTCGGGGTCTAAATAAGAAATTTGATTGGCACCCAGAAAAATTTCAATTCCTCTTGAATCTCTAGGAGATGTTACGATGCGTACCTCCCAACCCATTTGAACAGCCATATTACTCAAAGCAACCGCATCATGTTCTGCTCCAAAAATGACCAACTGACTAATGGCAGTCAAAACTTGCTTGAATTGACTTAAGTTTTTATTTGGAATATATTTTTCTCTAAAAGTAAGTTCTTGATTACTAGAAATTTTTAAAACACTACCAAAACAACCACTTTCAGTATATTCTTTTTCAAAAAAAGAGGTTATTTCAAGTGTTTTTCTAGCTTTTAACTCCTTTTGAATAAGTTTATAAGTAACATCAGAAATTGAAAAAGGCTCTATTAAAATATACAAAGTACCTTTACAACCCAATCGGAAACTACCATCATAAGTAATTACTTTTGGAACTTGCGTTTCAAAAACACGTAAAGCTTGAAATTGGACTTCTTTTTCTACACAGCCACCACTAACAGCTCCAGCAATTGCTCCATCTTCCGAAATCAACATCTGAACACCAGGTTTTCTATAGGAAGAACCATCCAAGTTAACTACTGTAGCTAATACATGTTTTATATGTTGGTTACCGTAGGCTACCTCAACTAAAAGTTTAAATTCATGTGTCATGGTAACGAAATTAATCTAGTAGTAATTTACAATTATTAATTTAAATTCCGATAGTCCATTGGGTTTTCCCTATCCATCGAATAATTGATGAAATATAGTCTTTTTTTAAAACACTTTACTAAAATGTTTTCCATTTGCTAAGATTCTCAAAAGAAATTCCAAATTTGGCACAAAAAAAAACGCCATAAAAGATTATGACGTCTTAATTTACTTATCGAGCTTTAATTATCCATTCCTTTATGAACGAAGAACTTAATCTAACAACAATGATTCGAATAAATCTCCAAAAGATGTAATTTTAAAATACAAGTTTTGAATATCACTAATAATATAATCCGTATCCATGATGCGTTTTTTATCGTAAGGAGCTACCGTAATATCTTTTGCAAAAACATGCTGGGTTTCTTTAACTGAAGATGTGATTCCTGCTCCATAAATACGAAGTCCAGCAGCTGTATCAATTAAACCAAATTCGATTGTAAACCAATACAATCGCTGTAATTGGATAACCTTCTCTTTATCATAGTGGTACTTATATCCTATCTCGCCAAACTTTTGCATGAAATTACTATAATCAGCATGCACTAATTGGGGAATATGTCCAAAGATATCATGAAACATATCGGGTTCTTCCAAATAATCCAATTGCTCTCTTTTACGAAGCCAAGTAGAGGATGGAAATTTTTTTTGACTTAATAATTCAAAAAAGGCATCCACTTCAATCAAGCCAGGAACCACCTCAATTGTCCATCCTGATTGCGCTTTTAATAGCGGATTAAGTTCACTAAAATCAGGAATACGTTCGGCATTAAGTGCAGGTTTAAGAACCTCTAAGCCTTTTAGATATTCATCGCAAGCCTTATCCTTTAAATTTTGGACTTGTCGATCAAATAAAAGCTTCCACACTTTGTGCTCTTCCTCAGTATAAGCCTCATATATTTGCTTTAATTGGTCCATTTTATTTTTCTTTGAACGATTCTTCAGCTAACAATAATTTCCATGCCATTTCCATGTTGGCATTTTCGATATAATATTTTACTTTCTCATCAACAAGTTGAAGCAATACTTCTCCTTCTTGACTGATACATCCATCTAAAATGTTGAAAATAGATTGCTGTTCGTCATCAGTTATAACAGGGATGACCTCAACAGAGGCCAACCGTGCCAAATTGTTTGCTGTAAGAACGTTACTATTCAAAACTCTTTTAGGCAAAGTTTCAAATCCTACTGCTAATTTGGTTCCTGGCTTAGGTACTTCAAACAAACTTTGTGCATTCGTACGACAATACCAATCCCCTCCTAACCTGGCCACAGCATCTAATTTAAAAGGCGAAATTCGGTTATTATCATCTAAAACACTTTCGTCAATATGGATCAAAAGCACCTCACAAATAACCAAATGTCCTGCTCCTCCTTCTTCTCCTAAAGCAATAACATCATTCACTCGACATTCAAAAGCTACAGGGGATTCCTTTACCCTTGGAGGTGCAATTCGTTTAGATACCACAGGAGTTAAACCCGATTTTCCAAATTCATCTACCCCTTGATCAAATTCGACACTAGAAAGAGAGGTTTGTTCAACCATTTGATAATTCACTATATTAATAACCACCTCTTTGGTTTGCAGAACATTCTCAAGCGTATGTTTGGTTGTGTTATTACGAACTCTACGCGCAGGTGAAAAGACTAAAATGGGCGGATTGGAACTAAAACAGTTAAAAAAACTAAACGGACTTAAATTGACATTTCCATCTGAGTCCACAGTACTTGCCAAGGCAATAGGTCTTGGCACAACAGCCCCCGACAATAGTTGCTGAACTACTGCTGTTTCTAGCTGTTTGGGATCTAGTGTTTTCATAACTCAATATTCTTAGCTGGTAAAATGGCTGTTCGAACACCTCCGAAGCCCACTCTTTCATGACCTTCTCCTGCGTGACCTCTCATAATTACTTGGTCTCCATCCTGAATAAAAACCCTAGTAGATCCATCTTCTAACAGAACCGGTTTTGTTCCTTTCCAAGCCAATTCAAGCATAGAGCCAAAACTATCCGGTGTAGTCCCACTAATGGTTCCTGAAGCATATAAATCGCCTATTTGAATATTACAACCATTAATAGTGTGATGCGCTAACTGCTGTTCCATTGTCCAGTACAGATGCTTAAAATTAGATTGACAAACAATTGTTTCTTTACTTTCCTGAGGCGCAATAGCTACTTCTAAATGAATATCAAAAGTTTCTCTTTTGGTTTCTTTTAGATAAGGTAACACTTCCACTTGCTGTTTTGGTGCAGGAACTTTAAATGGCTCTAAGGCTTCAAAAGTTACAATCCAAGGTGACATAGAAGAAGCAAAATTTTTACCCAAAAATGGTCCTAGTGGTACATATTCCCACACCTGAATATCTCTGGCAGACCAATCATTAAAAAGTACCATCCCAAAGATATAATCAGTTGCTTTTTCTACAGAAACCACATCGCCTAATTGTGTTTCTTTTCCAATGACAAATCCCATTTCTAATTCGAAATCCAAACGCTTTGTTGGTCCAAAATCAGGTTTATCCTTAGCTGGATCTTTTAGTTGTCCATGAGGACGATGGATTGGAGTATCACTTACCACTATCGAAGAGGCTCTCCCATGATACCCTACTGGCATATGTTTCCAATTGGGTAAAAGTGCATTTTCAGGATCTCTGAACATGATTCCTACATTCGTTGCATGCTCAATACTCGAATAAAAATCAGTATAATTAGGAATATCAATTGGCAATAACATTTTCACTTCATCCTGTTTGTGCAAAGCCTCAAAAATACATTTACTGTCTTTTGTTATTTTACTTTTTTCAATTAATAATGTTTGGATACATTTTCTAACAGCATTTGTTTTTTCTTTTCCTAAAGCAATAAAAGGATTCAAATAACGAGACTCAAAAATGCCTTTCGGTATTTCTAAACCATCAAAATACCCGAATTTTTGCACAATCGCTATGTCCAACACATAATCGCCTATTGCCGTTGCCACTGAATGATGTCCTTTGGCTTTTGAAAAAATACCAAAAGGAATATTAGCTAATGTAAAATCGGAATTTTCAGGAATTTCAATCCAACTTTTAATTTCTTTCATAATTCTATGCCTATAATGTTCCTCTAAGTTCCTGTTCTCTTTCAATGGCTTCAAACAAAGCTTTAAAATTTCCTTTTCCAAAAGACTGTGCACCTTTTCGTTGGATAATTTCAAAAAAGAGTGTTGGTCGGGTAACTAATGGTTTGGTAAAAATTTGCAATAAATAGCCTTCTTCATCTCTATCGATTAGAATATTCAATTCTTTCAGTCGTTTCATATCTTCGTCAATTTCCCCAACTCGTTCCGTAACCGTATCATAATACACACTTGGAACGTTTAAAAATTGCACCCCGCGTTTTCTTAATTCTGAAACCGTATGAATAATATCGTCAGTAGCTACTGCAATATGTTGCACACCGGCATCATTATAAAATTCAATGTATTCCTCAATTTGGGATTTCTTTTTTCCATGAGCAGGTTCATTGATTGGAAACTTAATTCTTCCATTTCCATTGCTCATGACCTTACTCATCAAGGCTGAATATTCGGTAGAAATGTCTTTGTCGTCAAAAGAAACTAACTGTGTAAATCCCATCACATTGGCATAGAAATCACACCATTTGTTCATTTCACCTAATTTTACATTGCCTACAATATGGTCTACATATTTAAGTCCAATGCTTTCTGGTTTAAAATCATCTGAAATCGCTTTAAAACCAGGTAGAAAAACACCATTATAAGCCGAACGCTCTACAAAAATATGAACCGTTTCTCCATACGTATGAATAGCTGAGAAAACCACTGAACCATTTTCGTCTGATTCCGTTCTTGGCTCAAAATAGGATTTTGCCCCACGTTTGGTAGTTTCCTGCCAAGATTTGGTTGCATCATCAACCCATAAGGCCACCACTTTTACTCCATCACCATGTGCATTGACAAAGGCATTAATTGGACCGTCTTTCACCAAAGAAGATGTGAGTACTAAGCGGATTTTTCCTTGTTCTAATACATAAGAAACCTTCTCTTTATTTCCAGTTTCAAGCCCTGAAAAAGCAACCAACTGAAATCCAAATGCCGAACGGTAAAAATGAGCCGCTTGTTGCGCATTACCCACATACATTTCGATATAATCGGTTCCATTAATTGGCAAAAAATCGGCTGCTTCTTTAAATATCTTTTCTATTTCCATTGTTTTCATAACATATTAAATCTTTATTTTATTCTAACCAAGATTTATAATAATCTGGTAATTCTAGTGAATAAGCATACTCCGTAACCATCAAAGGCTTAAAAGTATCGACCATTACGGCCAGTTCTGCTGTTTCTTTTTGTCCAATACTACGTTCCATAGCTCCTGGATGTGGTCCATGAGGAATTCCCGAAGGATGTAAACTTACATAGCCCTTTTCGATATGATTGCGACTCATAAAATCACCATCCACATAATAAAGCACTTCATCAGAATCGATATTACTATGATTGTAAGGAGCAGGTACTGCTTGTGGATGATAGTCGTACAACCTAGGACAAAACGAACACACTACAAAAGCATCTGTTTCAAAAGTTTGATGCACTGGTGGCGGTTGATGCACGCGCCCCGTAATAGGTTCGAAATCATGAATCGAAAAAGCATACGGATAATTGTAACCATCCCAACCCACTACATCAAAAGGATGTGAAGCATAAACATACTCATGCAGCATTCCTTGTTTTTTTACCATAATTGTAAAATCACCTATTTCGTCATGAGTTTCTAAATCCTTTGGTTTACGAATATCTCTTTCGCAATAAGGTGCATGCTCTAGTAATTGTCCAAACCAATTTCGATATCGTTTTGGAGTATAAATAGGTCGATGAGATGTAACAATAAATAATCGATTATCGGTTGTTTCAAAATGAATTTGATAAATAATTCCTCTTGGTATCAAAAGATAATCTCCTGATGAAAATTCTAAATTCCCTAAAAGTGTTTTTAGTACTCCTTTTCCAATATGAACAAATAAAAGTTCATCTTCATCGGCATTTTTATAAAAATAGTCTTCCATCGAAGATTGAGGTGCCGCCAATTCAATTTGACAATCCTGATTGACTAAGATCGCTTTTCGACTGGAAAGATAATCCGGGTCTGGTTTTACATTAAAACCTATAAAACATCTAGAAAGAGTGTTGGTTCGTTCTGTAACTTTGGGTGCAATAGAACGAGAACCACGCATTTCTTTGACCATCGTAGGTCGGTGGTTATGATACAACAAGGATGACATTCCGTCAAATCCCACTGTTCCAAATAACTGTTCGTAATAATAACCGCCTCCTTCTTTTAAAAAAGCAGTATGCCTTTTATGAGGGATGTTTCCTAAAGTGTGGTAAATGGGCATAGCATTTCAAATTAAATTACTATTTATTTTTTGGTTGGTTTAATAGTATCAATTCATCAGTTCACTGATGGACAGTTCAAGCGCTGTTTTACTGATATTTTTAGAATCTGTTTGCTTATTTCTTATACGATTTAAAGCCTTATAAATGGTTTGAGAAGCGTCTTCAAATATGGAACCATCAGTAATTTCAGCTTCTCCGTTCATTAAAAATGCAAAAACTCTAGCCATTCCACAATTAGCAATAAAATCTGGAATGACCGTTACTTGACTATCGGCATAGGCTAAAGTCTCTCCAAAAAAGATTTCTTTGTCATTAAACGGAACATTCGCTCCACAAGAAATAATCTCTAAACCATTTTTTACTAAACGTTCTAATTGCGATTTTTCTACTAATCTTGAACCTGCACAGGGAACAAAAATATCGGCAGGAACATCCCAAATGGTATTATTAGCCATTTCAAAATCAATCAGTTGCTCTTTAGGCAAACCTTCTTTAAAAAATTGAGCAATTTCATCTACCGAAAATCCTTCTGACGCAATCAAGCCACCTCTAATATCGATGATTCCAACAATAGTTACACCTAATCGAGATAAATAATAACCCGCAGCAGCACCTACATTACCCCAACCTTGAATAATGGCTTTTTTACCTTTCAAATCTTTTGCCCACAAATGAGAAAAATGCTTAATGGATTCAGAAACTCCATAGCCTGTAATCATATCTGCAATGGTATATTTTCCTTTTGTATCTGGAGTAAATTCTGCATCTTCAATTACTTTAGAAACTCCCAAACGTAATTTTCCAATTTTATGCACTTTTTGCGCTTCATCAGGTTGATAATGTCCATTAACAATACCCTCTTGTGGATGCCACAAACCATAACTTTCTGTAATAGGAATTACATCATGAATCTCATCTACATTCATATCGCCACCTGTACCATAATAACTCTTTAATAAAGGCATGACGGCGCGGTACCATCTTTTAAGGACTTCGTTTTTTCTAGGATCTTTAGGGTCAAAATTGATTCCAGATTTAGCACCTCCAATAGCGGGTCCTGAAACCGTAAACTTAATTTCCATAGTCTTAGCCAAAGAAACCACTTCCTGACGATCCAGTCCTACACGCATTCGGGTTCCTCCTCCTGCTGCACCACCTCTAAGAGAGTTAATCACCATCCAACCCTCAGCTCCTAGTTCTTTGTCTTTCCATTCAAATACAATTTCAGGTGCCGTTTCCTCAAATTTTTTGAGTAATTCCATCATAATAATTCTGTTTTTTATTAATTCACAACTACCCAAAATTACCTAAAAAACAGAACCTTAAATTGTAATACAATACAAATTAAACATTTTAAAGAAAATATGCAAAGAAAAAATACACTTTGAAGAAAAAAAGCTATTTTTAAATCTTGAAACAAACGTTCCACTAAAACTTTTTTCTTTTATGTCAATTACACTTGATACTATCGATAAAAAAATATTAAATATCTTACAAGAAGATGGAAAAATAACAACTAAAGCCTTAGCCGATCAATTAGGGATGACCACAACCCCTATTTTTGAACGCATTCGTCGAATGGAAAAACACGGAATAATTGATAAATACGTTTGTTTATTACAACCCAAAAAAATAGATCGAAAATTAATTGTCTTTGCCTCTATTTCTATAAAGAATCACGGAGCCATTCATGTAGGAGATTTTATCCGAGAAATGAACAAAACGCCCGAAGTTATGGAAGTCTATCATATAGGTGGAAACTATGATTTTTTAATAAAAGTAGTTACCCAAGATATGGAAACCTACCAAAAGTTTGTTCTACACAAACTCTCCAACATCCCAAATATCGATCATGTTCAAAGTTCGTTTGTACTTTCAAATGATAAATACACTACGGCTTTTAAATTGTAAATGAACTTTAATTAAAAATTAAAAGTATTACACCATAAATAGCATTAGAAATAATGACTAATTTTACTTAAAAAAAAATTCTCTAGACTTTTGAAAAACGTACTCATCATTGACGACGAAGAAAAACTTCGTGGACTCCTAGCTCGAATAGTCAAATCGGAAGGTTTTAATGTTATTGAAGCAGCCGACTTAAAATCAGGTTTCAAAAAATTAACACAAAATGAAATCGACGTGGTATTATGTGATGTAAAATTACCCGATGGCAATGGTGTCGCATTTTTAGAACAAATAAAAAGCAGCTTTCCGCTAGTAGAAGTTATTTTATTAACGGCCTATGGCAAAATAGCCGATGGAGTTCAAGCCATGAAAAATGGCGCTTTTGACTATATTGTTAAAGGGGATGATAATGACAAAATTATTCCGCTGTTATACAAAGCCATTGAAAAATCGGAACTTCAAAAAAAAGTACAAAAACTAGAAAAACGCATTTCAGATAAATATTCTTTTGATAATATCATTGGCAAATCAAAGGCCTTAGAACAAGTAATTGATTTGTCTAAAAAAGTCGCTAAAACCGATTCGACGGTCTTGCTTACTGGTGAGACAGGAACTGGTAAAGAAGTTTTTGCTCAATCCATTCACGAAAACAGCAACCGTGTAGGCAAATCATTCGTAGCATTAAATTGCAGTACTTTAAGTAAGGAGATTTTAGAAAGTGAATTATTTGGGCACAAACAAGGTGCTTTTACAGGAGCACTAAAAGACAAAAAAGGCTTTATCGAAGAAGCGAATGGTGGTACCTTATTCTTAGACGAAATTGGCGAACTACCGATTGATTTACAAGCCAAATTATTACGTGTTTTAGAAACTAGCGAATACATTCCGGTGGGCGATTCTACTCCCAAAAAATCGAATTTTAGATTAATTGCCGCAACCAATAGGGACTTAAAAACCGAAAGTGAGAATCATAACTTTCGTTCGGATTTGTACTTTAGATTGAATATTTTCGAAATAAAAATTCCACCGCTACGAGAACGTGTAAAAGATATTTCGCCATTAACTAGCTATTTCGTTGCATTATTCTCGAATAAAATCAACAAAAAGAAACTTGACATAACAGCTGATTTTCTTCAAAAATTAGAAAGCTATCACTGGCCGGGCAATGTACGTGAACTAAAAAACGTTATCGAACGAGCTGTTATTTTAGCTAATGACGATTTGTTGACAGAAGACCTATTACCTTTCGAAATTAAATTTCAACAAAATAATAGTACTAAAAACACCTCCTCTTTTTCCATGCAAAGTATAGAAAAATCACATATTCAAAAGGTTTTAAACTATACCGAAGGAAATAAAGCAGAAACAGCACGATTACTAGGAATAGGTATTGCTACCTTGTACCGAAAATTAGAAGAATACCAAATTCATTTATAAAAAATACAACCACTTTGAAAAAAGCCTATCATAATGATAGGCTTTTTTTATGAGCATTTTTGGCACGCTATAAACAAAACATTCAAAAACAAGCAGTTATTGTTTTTATTTTTTTCTGGAACATCTTTTGGCATAAGGGAAGAAAATAAAAATTAAATCTTATGCGAAATCAAGTTAATTCGATTTACAAACAAGCAGAACGCTTTGCTGAAATCACTAAGAAAACCATCATAACTGGAAATATTCATCGAGCAAAGAAATTTTTCAACGTTGCTGAGCAATTATTTCAATCCGGAAATCACGACACTAAAATTGCTATTATGAACAGCTACGTTTTGTCGATCACCAAATTCATGGAACTAAAACATTGCAGTATTTCTAAACTGGTTCCTGCTTCTTTAAAAGAAGAATACACCAAACAAATCCAACTTGCTAAACTCTAAAATTAAATCAAAATCAATATGTTATTCACTATTCTATTACTCGCATTAGCCGCTTTGCTATTTGCCTTTTGCTTTAAAATCATTCCCTTTTTTGAAAATATCTAAACTATGATCTTACTTTTTATCATCGCCCTTGCCGTGTTTGGCTACTTGGTTTACGTATTAATGAAACCAGAAAAATTTTAACCTCATCCTCTAAAATGACATCCATGAATACAGAATTATTAGGCATCATTGGGATTTTTGTCCTTGCTGTGATTTTAGCAATCCCACTAGGAAACTACATTGCCAAAATTTACAAAGGAGAAAAAACACTACTTGACCCTGTTTTTAATCCCCTTGAAAAACTTATTTTTAAAATAAGCGGAATCGATTCGACAACCGAAATGAACTGGAAGCAACACCTACAAGCGTTGCTTGGTCTAAATGCGCTTTGGTTTTTTCTGTGTTTTTTTATTTTAATCTTCCAAGGGATCCTTCCATTAAATCCTGACAATAATCCAAGTATGACGGCCGATCTGGCGTTTAACACCGCTATTTCATTTGTAGTAAATTGTAATTTACAGCACTACTCTGGAGAAAGCGGACTTTCATACTTAAGCCAACTTATGTTACAGTTTCTTCAATTTGTTTCGGCTGGAACAGGAATGGCAGCTGCCGCTATGGTTTTTGTAGCCATGAAAGAAAAAACAACGGACATACTGGGGAATTTTTATAACTTTTTTATCAAAAGCTGCACTCGTATTTTATTACCACTAGCAAGTATGGTAGCAATTGCATTAGTTTTTAGTGGAACACCAATGACTTTTGAAGGCAAAGATACGTTTACCAGCCTTCAGGGTGATACTATCGATGTTTCTCGCGGACCCGCTGCAGCCTTTATAGGAATTAAACATATTGGTACTAATGGCGGTGGTTTCTTTGGTGCGAATTCGGCTCATCCACTAGAAAATCCAAACTATTTTAGTAATGCTGTGGAACTTTGGGCGCAATTGATTATTCCATTTGCGATGCTTTTTGCTTTGGGCTTTTATCTCAACAAAAAGAAATTGGCATACATGGTTTTTGGAGTAATGACCATTGGATTTTTACTGCTCGTAATTCCAACAGTAATAAGCGAAATGAATGGAAATCCTGCCTTAGAACAAATGGGAATTGATCAAAAATCAGGTGCTTTGGAGGGCAAAGAAGTGCGTTTTGGCGCCCCAATTTCAGGATTTTGGAGTATTGCAACTACCGTAATTTCTACCGGTTCTGTTAATAGTATGCACGACAGTTCTATGCCACTTTCGGCTACGATGGAATTACTAGCTATGATGGTCAATGCGTTTTATGGTGGTTGTGGTGTAGGATGGTTAAATTTTTATATTTTCATTATTCTTGCAGTCTTCATTTCAGGATTAATGGTGGGTAGAACCCCAGAGTTTCTAGGCAAGAAAATTGAAGCTCGCGAAGTAAAAATTGCCGCTTTTATCGCAATATTACATCCTTTATTAATCCTATCAGGTACTGCTTTGGCTTCTTATTTTGCTGCCAATACTACTCCAATGGATTTCTGGTATGATGGAAATGCTGGTTCTTGGCTCAATAATCCTGGTTATCATGGTTTTTCGGAAATGTTATATGAATTTACTTCAAGCGCCGCAAACAACGGATCTGGATTTGAAGGTTTAGCCGATAATAACCCGTTTTGGAATATCTCTACTGGAATCGTTTTATTACTAAGTCGCTTCCTACCAATCATTGGTCCTCTTGCAATTGCAGGACTATTAGCTAATAAAAAATACGTTTCAGAAAGTGCAGGAACTTTAAAAACAGATACTTGCATTTTCGGAATAATGGTTTTTGCTGTAATCGCAATTATTGCCGCTTTATCATTTTTCCCTGCTCTAGCCTTAGGACCATTAGCCGAATATTTTACCTTAAAATAATAAAAAATGACTACTACTAATTCCAATTCTTTATTTGAAAAGAAACAAGTAAAAGAAGCATTAATACAATCTTTTGCGAAGCTTAACCCTAAAAGCATGTTCAAGAATCCAGTAATGTTTACGGTAGAAATTGGCACTGCAATTATGTTTGTTGTTTGCATTTCAGTACTACTAGGTGCCAAAGACCAAGGCAGTTTTGCCTATAACTTTGTTGTTTTTTTGATCTTATTTGCTACTTTATTGTTTGCAAATTTTGCTGAAGCTATCGCAGAAGCCCGAGGCAAAGCACAAGCCAATAGCTTACGAAAAACCCGAGAGGAAACACCTGCAAAACAACTTTTACCCAATGGTGATATACAAAAAATCAGTTCTTCTGAATTAAAAAAAGGAGATATTTTTGTTTGTGAATCAGGTGACTTAATTGCCATGGATGGTGAAATAATAGAAGGACTTGCAACGATAGATGAAAGTGCCATAACTGGTGAAAGTGCTCCTGTAATTCGCGAAGCGGGAGGTGATAAATCATCAGTAACTGGAGGAACAAAAGTATTGTCTGATAAAATTAAAGTAAGGGTTACTAACGAACCTGGAGAAAGTTTTTTGGACAAAATGATTGCTCTAGTAGAAGGTGCTTCCCGACAAAAAACACCTAATGAAATTGCCTTAACTATCTTATTGGCTGCCTTTACACTAATCTTTGTAATTGTTTGTATTACCTTAAAACCATTTGCCGATTACGCCAATGCTCCCCTAACAATTGCGGCCTTTATTGCGCTGTTTGTCTGTCTAATACCTACAACCATTGGAGGTTTACTTTCAGCCATTGGAATTGCAGGAATGGACAGAGCCTTACGCGCTAATGTAATCACAAAATCGGGAAAAGCAGTTGAAACAGCAGGTGATATTGATGTTTTACTTTTAGATAAAACAGGAACCATCACAATAGGAAACCGAAAAGCAACTCAATTTTATGTAACACAAGGGGTTTCTGAAACCGATTTTATCAAATCAATGGTTTTAAGTTCACTTGCAGATGATACTCCCGAAGGAAAAAGTATTATTGAATTAGTGTGCACCGAAATTACCCAACAGTATTCTATCGAAGGCGCTACTTTAATCCAATTTACAGCCGAAACTAGAACTTCAGGGGTAATACTAAAGGACGGAACCACTATTAGAAAAGGAGCTCAGGATGCTGCAAAAAACATTACTATTCAAGCAGGAAATTCTTTCCCAAAGGATACCGCTGAACAAATTGTAGCAATTTCCTCAAACGGTGGAACGCCATTAGTGGTTCTTAAAAACAACCAAGTTCAAGGCGTTATTGAATTACAAGATATCATTAAGACCGGAATGCAAAAACGTTTTGAACGTTTGCGGAAAATGGGTGTCAAAACAGTTATGGTTACTGGCGATAATCCGCTGACGGCTAAATATATCGCTGAAAAAGCGGGTGTAGACGATTTTATCGCAGAAGCCAAGCCAGAAGATAAAATGAATTATATCATTGAAGAGCAACAGCTAGGTAAACTCGTAGCAATGATGGGCGACGGAACTAATGATGCTCCTGCTCTTGCTCAGGCCAATGTGGGAGTCGCTATGAATAGCGGAACTCAGGCAGCAAAAGAAGCAGGAAACATGGTAGACCTTGACAATGATCCCACCAAATTAATCGAAATTATCGAAATAGGGAAACAACTTTTAATGACCAGAGGTACGCTTACCACTTTTTCTATTGCGAATGATGTAGCTAAATATTTTGCAATTGTCCCTGCCCTTTTCATTGCTTCAATTCCTTCATTGCAAGGTTTAAATATTATGAATTTACACAGTCCAGAAAGTGCAATTTTATCAGCCGTAATTTTCAATGCTATTATAATCCCAATACTTATTCCACTAGCTTTAAAAGGAGTGGATTATAAACCCATTGGTGCCGAAGCCATCTTAAAAAGAAATCTCTTAATTTATGGTTTGGGTGGTTTAGTTGTTCCATTTATTGGAATTAAATTAATTGACTTGGTGGTCGCCATTTTTATCTAAAAATCAAAATAAAACACAATGAAAAATAGTTATTCAATATTCAAATTCACCATATTATTAATCGTTTTATTATCGGTTATATATCCTTTAGCTATTTATGGAATCGCACAGCTAGCGCCTAATCAGGGAAAGGGAGAAATTGTTACAGTGGGTGGCAAAAAAGTAGGCTACCAAAAAATAGGACAAAAATTTGATCAAGTTAATTATTTCTGGGGCAGACCTTCGGCAGTTGATTACAATGCAGCAGGAAGCGGAGGAAGTAACAAAGGGGCAACTAATGAAACCTATTTAGCCCTAGTGCAACAACGAATAAACCACTTTTTAAGGCTTCATCCCTATTTAGAAAAAAAAGACATTCCTAGCGAAATGGTCACTGCTTCTGGAAGCGGATTAGATCCTAATATTTCCCCACAAGCTGCTTTGATTCAAGTAAAAAGAATTGCGAAAGCAAGACAAATTGACGAAGCTAAACTGACCAATTTAGTATTGTCTAAAATTGAATCCCCTATTGCGGGTCCAGAAATTATTAATGTATTGGAATTGAATGTTGCTCTCGACGCACTTAATGACTTATAAAAATAGAGTATTCCTATTTGCAAAAAATGAATACGTTTCAAAATCATTTTACTTATCCTATTGTATTTCCTAGCCCCGATAGAAGCGAAAATCCTTTTGTGGGGGCGTTCCCCACAAAAGATTGCAGCGAATAGCGGGAAATAGCTTCAAAAAAACAAATGAACTTAGGGTTAATTCTCCCACTTATTAGATATGAAAAAAATAATTCTTAGTGCTGTTATTGGATTCCATATGATAATAGCGCAAGCTCAAGATACACAAAAACCATTACAATTTTCGGCGTATATAGATGTTTATTACAGCTATGATTTTGCAAAACCAAACAATCATACCCGACCAGGATTTCTTTACAATTACAATCGCTCGAATGAAGTTAACTTGAACCTTGGCTTAGGAAAAGTGAATTATAACACAGAAAATGTTCGCGCTAATCTAGCTTTGATGACTGGAACTTATGCGCAATATAATTTAGCCAATGAAGCTGATTTACTTAAAAATGTTTATGAAGCCAATGTGGGAATTAAAATTTCACCCTCACAAAATTTATGGCTTGATTTTGGAATCATGCCCGCTCATATTGGTTTTGAAAGCGCTATTGGGAAAGATTGTCCCACGTTAACAAGAAGTATTCTTGCCGAAAACTCTCCCTATTACGAATCCGGTATCAAAATTGGCTACGTTTCAAAATCGGAAAAGTGGTATATAGCCGCTATGTATTTAAACGGCTGGCAGCGCATTCAAAAAGTAGATTCGAATCAAACGGCGGCTTTTGGAACCCAAATTAGTTATAAACCTTCTGAAAAGACTAATTTAAATTGGAGTACCTACATAGGAAATGAATTTCCGGAAGAAATCAAAAAATGGCGGTATTTTAATAATTTTTACGGCCAATTTAAGCTATCAACAAAAACCAATTTAACTGCAGGTTTCGATATAGGATTTGAGCAACAGTATAAAAACAGTAATCGATATTTTACTTGGTTTACTCCAATTGTTATTTTACAACAGCAACTAACTCCTAAAATTCAGATTGCTGCTCGGGGCGAATATTACTCTGATAAAAACGGGGTAATCATTACTACGGAAACAGCAAATGGCTTTCAAACCAAAGGCTTTTCATTGAACTTTGATTATCTTGTAGCAGCTAATGTTATGTTCCGATTGGAAGCCCGAAATTTGTCAAGTACCGATAACTTATTTATGAAAAACAATCATCCAACTGACAATAATACCTTTGTAACGACTTCACTTGCTATTTCATTATAAGAAAAACAGCCAAAAAAATCATCTAAATCACTTTTAAACAACGCTAACTCCTTTTGTTTGATGAATCCTGACAAAGAAAATAATGTACAGTACTTTCTTGATTTAATAAAAAAATCACGAAAAGGAAAATTCAAAATTTATATTGGCATGAGTGCTGGTGTAGGCAAAACCTATCGTATGCTACAGGAAGCGCATACACTTTTAAAAAACGGAATCGACATTCAGATTGGGTATGTTGAAACCCATTCTCGAAAAGAAACTCAGGAATTATTGGCTGGACTGCCCATTATTGCCAGAAGGAATATTTTTTACAAAGGAAAAAATTTAGAGGAAATGGATGTGCAAAACATTATCAATTTGCATCCAGAAGTAGTCATCGTTGATGAGTTAGCGCATACCAACATTGAAGGGAGTAAAAATGAAAAAAGATGGCAAGATGTTCTTGAAATTCTGGAAGCGGGAATCAATGTCATTTCGGCGGTCAACATTCAGCACATAGAAAGTTTGAATCCTGTAGTCAAACGAATTACCGGTATTGACGTACAAGAACGCATTCCGGATAAAGTTTTACGATTAGCTGATGAAGTTGTCAATATCGATTTGAGTTCCGAAGACTTAATCAATCGCCTGAAGGAAGGTAAAATCTATTCTTCAGACAAAATTCAAACGGCTTTAACGAACTTTTTCAAAGCCGATCAAATTTTACAATTACGAGAATTAGCACTAAAAGAGGTTGCGAGCCAAGTAGTTCGAAAAGTTGAAACAGAAATAACACAACAACATACGCTAAGACAGGAAAAACTATTGTCCTGCATAAGTAGCAATGACAAAACAGCAAAAGTGGTCATACGAAAAGCAGCACGATTAGCTAGTTATTACAACGGGAGCTGGTATGTATTGTATGTAGAAACACCAAGAGAAAGTTCCGATAAAATAGCATTAGACAAACAACGTCATCTTATCAATAATTTCAAATTAGCCACTCAATTAGGAGCAGAAGTCATCAAAGTTGAGGATACAAACATCAGTGAAGCAATTCTAAAAATCGTTGCTCAAAAAAACATCACAACTGTTTGTATTGGAAAACCACATTTTAGTTTATTTAAGGTAATTTTGTCAACAACAATTTTCAGAAAGCTATTAAATAAGCTGGCGAAATCAAATGTTGATCTTGTAATACTTTCTTCATATGAGAATTAAAACCAAATTAAATTTAGGCGTTGGCTTATTGTTTCTTTTAATATTCATCCTTTCCTTGGTTAGTTCCTACTCTGTATTTTCAATTAAAAAAGATACTGGAAACATTCTAACGGCCAATTATAATACGCTGGAATACTCACGCAACATGCTACTTTCTTTGGATGCTATGCCTATACAAAAAGAAAAAGCAGTGGCTATTTTTGAATTGAACCTCAAAAAACAAATGGCCAATATTACGGAAGTAAATGAAGATCATGTTACTCAAAAATTACAATCTGATTTTAATATACTGAAAGAAAACCAAAACAGCGAAACCATTAAAGCGCGAATCAGGCAAACAATTTTTGAGATTATGAAGCTCAATATGAATGCCATTAAAGTAAAAAGTGATATTGCCAAACAAACCGCCGAAACCGCTAATTTTACTATTGCTGTAGTAGGCTCTTTGTGTTTTTTAATCGCTTTTAACTTATTAGTCAATTTGCCCAATAACATAGCCAATCCCATCAAAGAATTAACCGCCAGTATTAAAGAAATCGCAAATAAAAACTACTCGGAAAGAGTCCATTTTTGGCATCATAATGAGTTTGGAGATTTAGCCAAATCATTCAATACCATGGCCGAAAAACTTCAAGAATACCACAACAGTAACTTGTATAAATTATCTTTTGAAAAAAAACGTTTGGAAACCTTAATCAATAATATGCACGACCCTATTATTGGTTTGGATAATGAAGGAATCATTCTATTCATCAACGATGAAGCACTGAAAATCTTAGGATTAAAAAAAGAAGATAGTATTGGGAAAGTAGCTATAGAAATTGCTCAAACCAATGATTTGATGCGTTCACTTGTTTTGAATAATACAGAAAATTCAAAAAACCCAATAAAAATTTATGCCGATTCGAAAGAAAGCTATTTCGAAAAAGAGCAGGTAAATATTACCATTACTCCCACAGGCGAAGAGAAAGCCATTGAAATTGGGAATGTAATCATATTGCGCAATATTACTTTTTTTAAAGAATTGGACTTTGCGAAAACCAACTTTATAGCAACGGTTTCTCATGAATTAAAAACGCCAATTTCCTCTATAAAAATGAGTTTGCAATTACTTGAAAACCCAAACACAGGCGGTATCAATGAAGACCAAAAACAACTTATTGAAAGTATTAAAGACGATAGTCAGCGATTACTAAAAATTACGGGGGAATTATTAGAATTATCCCAAGTAGAAACAGGTAAAATCCAATTAAATATTGAGAAAAGCAATCCCTACGAAATCGTTAGCCATGCAACTAAAGCCGTCAAAACAAAGGCCGAACAAAAGCAAATTGAAATAAGCATTGTCGCAGAAGCCAATTTACCCTTAGTCAAAGCCGACAAAGAAAAAACAAGTTGGGTGTTAATCAATTTTTTAACTAACGCAATTACCTATTCTTCTGAAAACAGTAAAATTATAGTTGCATTAAAACAAAAAAACAATCAAATTATCTTTCAAGTAATCGACACAGGAAAAGGAATTGATAGCCACTATAAAAACAAAATCTTTGAAAAATACTTCCAAATTCCGGGCAGTCATAAATCAGGTACAGGATTAGGACTCGCTATTTCTAAGGAATTTATTGAAGCTCAAAATGGAACTATTGGTGTTGAAAGCGAACTTGGATTAGGTAGTACTTTTAGTATTCATTTAAATACAGCTTGATAATTAAAATCACTTCTGTTCAATTATAACTACAACTAAGCTAAGTAAAAATCTATAAAACAACTAATTGTTCAAAATCAAAATCCCAAATTTTATTTGTTTTATACCATAATTGCCCTGCTGAAACTTCCAGTGGGCAATCAAAATTATTAGTATAAAGCGCTCCAGTTCCTAAACCCTGAGGCATCGGATTTTGCAAAGTATACGTCCATTGCGCAATGGCATTTAGCCCAATATTGCTCTCTAAAGCCGAGGTTATCCACCAGCCTATTTTGTATTTCTCCGCTAAGACAATCCACTCTTGAGTTCCTTTAAAACCACCTACAAAACTTGGCTTTAAAATGATGTATTGCGGTTTGATTTCTTGCAGTAATTGTTCTTTTTCTTCCAATGAAAATACACCAATCAATTCTTCATCCAAAGCAATAGGAAAGGGCGTAGTTTTACATAGTTCTGACATCCTGTCAGTATTGTTTTTTTGAATAGGCTGTTCTATACTATGTAATTGAAATCCAGATAATTTATTTAATTTATCTAAAGCTTCATCTAAACCAAAAGCACCATTAGCATCTACCCTAATTTCAACCTGCTCCGGAGTAAAATATTGACGAATATAACGCAGTAATTCCAGTTCTTTTTCGAAATCTATGGCGCCAATTTTAAGTTTGACACAACCAAATCCCTGAGCTAATTTTTCCTCGATTTGTTCCTTCATAAAAGCAGCCTCACCCATCCAAATCAAACCGTTAATATCGATTGATTTCTCCCCATTAGTGAAGGCTGACGGAAAGAGCAAGAAAGGTGTTTCACTTGCTAAGGATAGAAAAGCCATTTCGACTCCAAACTGTATCGAGGGAAATTCAATCAATGCTTCCCAAAGCACGTCTTTGCCCAAATGAATATTAGCACAAGTCCATTGTAGTTTTTCCTCATAATCTGGTCGGTCATCAGCACTTAATCCTCTTAAGATTCCGCACTCTCCTATTCCTCGCTTTCCGTCCTTTTCCAGAACAAGAAACCAGGTTTCTTTTTCATTCATAACACCACGAGAAGTGCCGGATGGGCGTTTAAAATTGAGGATGCATTTATGGTATGTTGCTTTCATTTATTATATTTTACCGCAAAGGATGCAAAGTTTTTCGCTAAGGTTAATATCGTTCCCTACAACGCTCGAACTAACAATTAATAAATAATAAACCATTAAGATTTTAAGATAATTAAGCAAAAACCTTAACTAAACTTAATTCCTTAATGGTTTAAGATAATTATTTAATCAACTTCAAAACCTTTTCGAAATTATCATTTTGGATTCCCGCTTTCGCAAAAGCTTGAAAATCATCTTTGATTTTTTGAGTCCAACTTAAACTTTCGGTTACATTTTGATTTTGGTATTCTTTGTAAATACTTTTTGCTTTGGCAAATTCGCCATTTAACAAATAAGCATGCGCTAAATTCATTTTGACTAACAATTCGGTATCATCCTTTTTTTCGCCTTCTTTTAGCGCTTTGATTGCTTTAGCATATTGCTTCGTCAATAAATATGCATTCCCTAAATTAGCATAATCCGTAGCCGTTGCTTTACCTTGATTTACTATTTCATTGTAATTTTTAATAGCCGCACCAAAATCTCCTTTTTGAACATTAACTGAAGCTTTCGTTCTTAAATCATTAAAAATCGTTTTAGCAATTCCGGTTTCTTCAAAACAACTCGCTCCAAAATCCTTATACGCCTTAGTTTGTTCCATAGGCAAAAGTTTTTGGAATTCCTGAAAAGTATATTGTTTTTGGATTTTCTCGGCAATACAAACGCAAAAATCATCCGAATTAGCCATTTTTCGAGCTAAAGCCGAAGTCTTACACTGACTGATGATGTTTTTTCTATTTTCAAGTGTCCATCCTCTACTTAATTTTGCATCCACCCACGGCACTACTTCTAGCACTATTTTTTGTTTCATAATCCAATTCGAGCTTTCGAAACCAAAATACAATTTAGTAGCATTGGATTTCAAACAAGCCGATTTATCAATAGAAAGTCGCTTAGCATCTTTACTAATGGCGGTATTTTGCACCAAACAAGCATCGACAGTTTCGCCTGTGGTTCCGTAATTTTTAGCCAAATCACTTTTGGAAAAAATAGCATATTTGCATTTATCATCTCCTGAGATTTTAGACATCAAAAAAACAGCTCCTGCCGAACCCTGACTAATCCCTGTTGGGTCCGGAATGGATTTCAAAACAGAAACCAGACTTCCAGCCATTTTTTGATTATCATCAAGCAATGTAATTCTGTAAATTAATTCGGTGGTTCCTGCAGGAAAATCATCGGTTTCTACAACAATTCGGTCTCGTGCCGAAACCATAATTTCTTTATAGGTTGCTCTTTCCTTGTCCCAATAACCGGTTTTTTGAGCAAAAACACTCTGACAAAAAATGCTAACGAATAGCACAAAAATTATTTTTTTCACTAAATATAGTTTATTAACGATACAAAACTAGCCCAGATGGAAGTGAAAATCCTCTGGTGGCGTGGTTCGCCACCAGAGGATTTTCACTTCCATCTGGAAATAGCTCCTAAAAAAAATTACAATTCGATGCTATCACCTATTTCAAGCAGCATTAAGTCTTTTCCTTTATCAAAAAAGGCCTGAATTGCCGCTTTATGATCAATTTTGATATAGCCAAAGGTATCATAGTGATAGCCTAATACCTTATCGCATTCCACAAAATCAGAAGCTAAAATAGCGTCTTTAACATCCATCGTAAAATTGTCTCCGATAGGGAAAATAGCCAAATCGAGTTTGGTTCGCATAGGAATCAATTTCATATCCATAGTCAAAGCAGTATCGCCAGCAATGTAAATGTTTTTATGTTCGCCTTCAATTACAAAACCACCTGGATTTCCCCCATAAGTTCCATCAGGAAACGAACTAGAATGCACCGCATTAACATATTTTACTTTTCCGAAGTCGAAATTCCAACTTCCACCGTGATTCATTGGATGTGCCTGAAAACCTTTGGCTGCATAATGACCCGCAATTTCAGCATTAGAAACGATAACTGCTCCTGTTCGTTGCGCAATAGCTTCTACATCCAAAACATGATCTCCATGTGCGTGCGTGATCAAAATATAATCGGCTTTTAATTCATTAATATCTATATGTTCCGCTAATGGATTTGCCGAAATAAAAGGATCAACAATAATGTGTTTTCCACCTACTTTAATCCCTAAAGCAGCGTGTCCGTAATAGGTTATTTTCATATTTTTTATATTTTATATTTGCACGCAGATTTATGCAGATTTTTAAAAATTAATTTTTTAAACAAATATTCTTTTATTGAATAATTTAACTAATAACTATTAACCATAAACTAAAAACTGCAAACTGTAATTTATCTTCCGCCTAAAAAGGCATTAACAATAATATCTGAGAAAAAGTAAATCATACACAATGACAACAATACCGAAAGCGCAAAAGTACTTAAGGCTAACTTTTTTAATTCTGGATCTAAATCTCTAGGCTCTTTATTTTTTGAAACCCTTATTAAATGTTTAATTAAAGGGATATAAGCTACAAGAAAAAGATATAAATCAAAATTAATTTGCCCTGGATAAGGATCAGCATATAAATCAAATAAAACTGAAAAAAGGAACACTAAAAACATTGCGCCACCAACTAAAAAATAGTGGTACTTTTTAGCTTTTTCTCCTCCAATTTTGACCACAATGGTATTTTTACCCGCTTTTTTGTCCGAGGCTTCATCTCGCATATTGTTTAGATTTAAAACCCCAACACTTAGAAAACCTACAGCCATTGCTGGCAAAATAAGCAAAGGCTCTGCCTCTTTTGAATACAAAAAATTAACGCCTAAAGTACTAACTAAGCCAAAGAAAATAAAAACAAACAAATCGCCATATCCGCGATATCCATAAGCTGTGTTCCCAACTGTATAACGAATAGCCGATAAAATCGCTAAAATTCCTAATACCAAATAAAAAATTGAATAGTACAAATGCTCGTATCCAAAAGCATAATAAATTAATGCAATTGCCGAAAGCAAAGTCAAAAACGAGGTGATTACAATAGCGCGTTTCATAGCAGTTGGCGAAATAACACCACTTTGGATAGCACGTTTAGGTCCTATTCGGTCTTCATTATCTGTTCCTTTCATACCATCGCCATAATCATTGGCAAAATTGGAAAGAATTTGCAATCCTAAGGTTGTAAGAATCGCAAAACCAAAAAGTCTCCAATTAAATACTTCTGTTGGTGTTAATATTGCATCGGTAGGATTAGCCAAAGCATACATACTTCCTACTATAATTCCTGATACCGATAAAGGTAAAGTGCGCAATCTCGCGGCTTCAATCCAGTGTTTCATATATTCTTTTTTCTTGCCACAAAGGCACAAAATTTAAAAATCGATTCGTTTAATAATCAGTTCAGTCACTGCTTACTTAAAACTGCATTCTGCTTACTGAATTAAGGTAACCATTTCTTTTCAAAATTTGGTTTTCTTTTTTCTAAGAATGCATTTCTTCCCTCTTTAGCCTCTTCTGTCATGTAAGCTAATCGTGTGGCTTCTCCAGCAAAAACTTGTTGCCCAACCATACCATCATCAGTAAGATTCATGGCAAATTTTAGCATTTTGATTGAAGTAGGTGATTTTGCTAATATTTCCTGAGCCCATTCGTAAGCGGTAGCTTCTAATTCGTCATGAGGAACAACTGCATTCACCATTCCCATCTCAAAAGCTTCTTGAGCGGAATAATTACGTCCTAAGAAGAAAATTTCTCTGGCTTTTTTCTGCCCGACCATTTTAGCTAAATACGCCGATCCATAACCTCCATCAAAACTAGTAACATCAGCATCGGTTTGTTTAAAGATAGCGTGTTCTTTACTAGCCAGAGTCATATCACACACTACATGCAAACTATGACCTCCTCCTACAGCCCATCCTGGAACCACAGCAATAACTGCTTTTGGCATAAAACGGATTAATCTTTGAACGTCTAAAATATTCAAACGATGATAACCATCTTCACCTACATATCCTTGATGTCCACGTGCTTTTTGATCCCCTCCACTACAAAACGACCAAATTCCATCTTTAGTACTTGGTCCTTCAGCAGAAAGCAAGACAACACCTATCGAAGTATCTTCTTGGGCATCATGAAAAGCATCTAAAAGTTCTGAAGTAGTTTTAGGTCGAAAGGCATTTCGAACATCTGGTCTATTGAAAGCAATTCTAGCAACACCGTTGCATTTTTTATAAGTGATATCTTCGTATTCTTTAGCAGTTATCCAATCCATTGTAATGGTTTTAATTATTATAGTGTAAAATTAATTCATTTTTTAGACTTAATCTATTCGAAGTTTTATTTTAATAAAAAGAATTTAATCGGCAAAATCACTGTTTATAGAGCAAATCCGTTAATCTAAAAATTCCTACTTAAAAAACGCTTTTAATTCATTTTTTTTCTATATTTACAATATTTCCTACCATAAATATAGTTTTGTTATGAATTTATGGAATAAATACATATCCGTAGTTAGACAGAATGTTTTAATTTCTTCTGAAGAAAAGAAGGATTTAAAATTTTGGCGCGATGACATGTTTGCCAATACTATTGTTTACATCATCCCTCTAAGTGTTATTGCCCTAGTCCCATCTGTAATTTGGGCTATTGATGCCAAACTCTATGCTATGGTTTGGATTGATTTACTATCCGTTACTATGGCATTGTTCATTGGTATTAAAAAAGGAATTAAGATTAAAAAACGTAAACTCTTATTTATTGGAACAGTCTATACCTTAAGTTTTTCACTTATCTATTTTGTTGGTTTAAATAGTACACTCTATTTACTAGCTGCCTGTTTTTTATCTACTTTTATTTACACCTTTAAAAATCAATTTACACCAGCACTCATCAATTTATACATCTCCATTTTATATATCAGTCTTTATTACCTTGAATTAACACCCTCACATCTGGTAACGTTTAAAACCAACGAACTCTTCGCTGTTTTTTCCAATTTAATCTTCCTCAGCTTTTTAATTTGTTCCTTAGTTCCTAAATTATTTAATGGCCTTGAGGAAAGTTTTAAAAACAATATCCAGCATACTTCTAAAATTGAAACTCAAAATGCCGTTTTAAAAGAAATTACTTGGATACAATCGCATGTGGTTAGAACCCCTTTATCCAGAATATTAGCTATAACCAACTTACTTAAAGAGAATAAAAATAGTGAAGAAGAAAAGGAATTTTTAATAGACAGTATAATTGTTTCCAGCGAAGAATTAGATACTGTAATTCAAGAAATTGTAACTAAATCAGAAAATGTAAGTTCAAAATACAAATGATTTTTCCGTTTTCTGACCTTGAAAAAGTATTGATTTTAAAGAGTAATCATTCTCAGGTTAAAGTCCTAAAAATGTTAATTTTTACGATTATATCCTTTTTTTTCTATCAACTAAAACTTTTTTTTATTAATTTTAGATGTAGTTAGTTCTAGAATTGGTGGATAATTTACAATTCAAATTAGCTACAGAGTTTCTAACTGATTTATTAACTAAAAAAAAGAATATTGAAAAAATCAACAAGCTTTATCACTCTTTTTAGTATGTTATTAAATTTGTTCTACGGAAAGAAAGAGCCCAATTGGGGAACACTAAAAGCGGTTAGAATTTATTCAAAGTAGCACCTACGGTAACCCGTTTGGATTACTATACACAGATATAATATCTTTAAAATGAATGTGTAAAATCCAACATTATTTTTTCTACCAAAGGCGGTAATGCAAAATGAGATTCCAAACTTCAATTAGCGTTAAAAAAAGATAAAGAAAGAACGGTTAACGTGAAACTACAACATAGTTTCCAATTGTTTAATAAGTTATAAGTTGTCCAAAAATAAGAGAGCTTATAAAAGAGAAAGACTAACCATCAGGATTAGTCTTTCTTTTTTTTTATTCTTTTACGAGATAAATTCCGTCTTCTTTAATTTCTATCAGTTTTTCTTTGTACAAAGCACCAATTGCTTTCTTAAAAGTCTTTTTACTCATCTTAAGCACCGTTTTGATATCTTCTGGATGCGAATTATCATTTAATCTTAAAAATCCACGGCTAGCTCTTAATTCGTACAATATCTTATCAGCATTAGGTTCGACTCCTTCATAGCCTAATTTTTGCAACGAAACATCTATTTTATGATCAGGACGGATATTTTTAATGTAACCACGCATTCTGTCTCCAGTACGAATACTATCATCATAGACTTCGTCTTTGTATAAAAGTCCTTTGTGTTTTTCGTTGATAATTACATTAATCCCAATTTCGGTAATATGAGAAACAATCAAATCTACTTCTTCGTTTTTCTCAACAGTTAGTTCATCATTACTCAAAAATTGATTGGTTTTACTAGAAGCCACTAAACGATTCGTCTTTGGGTCCATGTAAAGATAAACCAGATAACGCTTTCCTTTTTCCATTGGACGAGCCTGTTCTTTAAAAGGAACTAAAATATCTTTTTCCATACCCCAATCCATAAAAGCCCCCACTTGATTGATATAATTTACACGTAAAAGCGCAAATTCGTTCAATAAAACATAAGGTTCTAAAGTAGTTGCAACAGGACGTTGCTCGTGATCCAAATACACAAAAACAACTATTTCTTCTCCAATTTCAAATACTTTAGGAACGTATTTATTGGGTAGTAATACATCGTGAATTCCTTCAGGATCCGTTTCTGGGTCGCCCAAAAACAAACCAACTTTAGTATCACGCAATATAGTTAAGTTATTGTATTTTCCTATTTTAAGCATTGTATTCCATTTTATAAGTGGCAAAGGTACGATGTTAAGAAATAATTTAACCACAAAAGACACAAAGTTTTTCGCAAAGAAGACAAAGTATATTTTTTAAAAAACCCTTGTTAATCTGTGTTTATTATTTCACCAAAGTCACATCATCCACTAAACAAAATGAATTAGCTTTTCCATTAGCAAAAAATCCAATTGTTATTTTACCATCTTTTACCACAATATTTGAAATGCGAATGCTAGTCCAAGAAGAATTTTCATTCTCAATACTAAATTTATAATCGACACCACCACTATTCGCATACATTTTAAGTTCATTGAAACCTACGCTATTTTTAACTTTGGCCGTCAAATTATACAAGCCATCTTCTAAAGAAACATAAGGAGTACTAGTAATTTGCTGCGTAATCTCTCTTGTAAAATCGGCTTTATCAGTGATATTCAAACTTTTTTCTCCAATAACTTTTTTTCGATCACTTTCGGTATTAAAATAATTCAATTGTGGAGAATTTTCGCTTTTTATCTGAATTGGATTCCCTTTGATGACAGTTGTTTTCCAACCCAATAATTGTTCCTGAACAGGTTTAAAACTACTCGGGATTTTATTTCTATCGGCTTCAAAACTACCGTTTTTTACATAATTATTATCCGAACCAACAGTCCAATCTCCTGACTTTTCATCCAAATTCCATGAACTTAGCGAATTAAAATAAGGAGTTGTACCATTAAATGAAAGCGGAAACCATTGATTATATCCTAAACCATTACCTGCAAAATTAGCCCAACGGTCACCACAATACACTACTGTTTCTTTACCGTTTCGTTTTATCGTATAAAAAAATCCAGTTTGTGTAACATGAGCATAATCTTCCTCTGAACCCTTAATAATTTGCATTTCATTAGTAGGCAAATAAGGCCCTCTAATATTATCAGCAACCAAATAATACGCAAAAGACGAATCCCAACCATAAATATTAGAGGCTACCATGTAGTACTTATTTTTGTATTTAAACATACAATTCCCTTCTCTGCTTTCTCCTTGAAAAACTTTGGTACAATCCAAAATAGTAACCTTCCCTTTTTTTACACCAATTTCAGAAACATATATTTTGTTGCGTCCCTTACCGTAAGAATAAATCAGATAGGATTTTCCGTCGTCGTCAGTAAAAATGGTTTGATCTCCAGTATTTGTGGTACCAATCCAAGCTTGCATATTTATTTTTTGATGCCAAATAAAATCTCCAGTTGGAGTATTGGCTAATGATACCAAAACCTGATTACCATGCTGAACAAACAAAGCATATTTATTCATTTCTTTTACAAAAGCCACCCCCAAACGCCCGACCCAGTTTTTTTTTTCATCAGGAAATGCTTGCTTATCAGTAAGAACATCCCTTTCAAAAGTCCAATTTACTAAATCAGTAGAACTGTAACATGTTACCGATTTAAATGTACAATTTTGATATGTTAGTGAAGGATCTTTTCTGTACTTCTCAGCCTCTTCATAATGAACACCGTACCAATAATATTTTTCAATCCCGGTTTGTGAATCTTTAAACTTAAAAATTCCGCCACCCTGGCTATAAATTGGCAATCCCTCTTTTGTATCCCAAAAAATATCATTTTTTATATTTTGAAATTGTGCAACAACTTTTGTTTTTACAAATGAAAAAACCGTTGTAATTAGCAATAGCTGAAAACTAAATCGAACCGAACTATTCTTCATAATCATTTTGTTGAATATTAGAAAAGCTAAAATAACTTAGAAAAAACATTCAATCATCCTGTACTGTCTAGCAATAAAAAAACTCCTAAACAAGATCTTTCTATTTTTACTCAGGAATTAAAATAGAAAAAAAATAAAAGCTTGTTTTTCTTAGCTGTAAACTAACTAAAATTACTTAACTATTGTATAATATGCTGTTTTTACCACTGGGATTCCAGTTGCAGTAATCCCTTCTAAAGCTACTTTTACTTTAGTTCCTACTTTTGTATTAAAATAACTCACATTTGCAACACCTGTTTTATCAGGATGAACATAAGGATTCCAATACAATGTGTTTCTTACTGCCAATTTATTATCTAAATCTAACTTTACCTGTTCTGGTGTAGGTGAATAAAAAACTCTTGAAACATAATAACCATCGATTTCTTTTTGAATAGCATATGTTTTTTCTTTAATCCTTTTTGGCGCATTTGGATTGGTATAAATGGCTATAAATCCACTTTCAGCCGCTTCACCAAAAAACATTGTTGCTTGCAATCCTCTAATTACATCAATTCTCTCAATATCAATAGGCTGAATAACGTCAATTTCCTGTTTGGTTACTTCAAAACCATTCAATACATAAAAAGGTGAAGCATTATTACGAATAAAAGTCACTGAATCACCATTAAACATTACTCCTGGAATTTTTTGAGCAATTAATTCATAAATATTAGTAAAAGTTTTTGCATCTGCATCCGCTATGTAGCTATTTTCAGGCAATCCAAAAAACGATCTTGAAGTAGTTTTCTTTTTGGAAACTATAGCTACTTCATCCAAAATGTTTTCAGGTTTTACTCCAAAAGCTACATTTTTTCTAAAGACATTCTGCGCCTCTTGTAATGCCATTTTAGACCAATTACTAAAATTCTCTCTAAAAGTAACCGGTATAGGCTCTTTTTCGATGGAATCTAAAAGAATTTCGCCTCTGAATTTTCCTTTTTCATTTATTGAACTTAAAAACATATTGGTTTTTCCAGAAAACATTATATTCTCAAATTTAAAATTTCCTGTAGCAGTATCAGGTTTCACACTAAAAAAGTTTCTTCGTTTTTTATTCAATAAAGACAATGAAACAAAACTGTTCTCAAGTGGTTTGTCGGCAAAAACTTGTTTGACTCTCCCTGAAATTGTAATTCCCTTTTCAACTTTAAAACTGTTTGATTCTTTAATTTGAGGAACTGTTTTCCAAAGAAAATCTCGCCAGCCTTGTGTTAAAAGTAAATTATCTAAATGGTCTAAACGTTTTGGGTTATTTGAATCAAAATAATAAGCGGGATGATACACTTTCCCTCTAATATCAGATTCCATCAAAAAATAAGAACAAATATTCGATTCAAACTCGTTATCTTCCATTCCATTCAGATCGGTAACACTCATGGAATAACTAGCCGATTTTACTTGACCTTCTTTAGATTTTGAACCAACAGTAATAGTCGCTTTTTCACTTGGTTGATAACTCGCTTTATCTGTAGCTAGTTGCACCACTAAATCTTTATCTTTTTCAAAAAACACTAATCGCTCACTATGCGGTTTACGATTATCATCTATTAATGTGATTTGGCTTATCCCTTCCGGCATCTTGTCTTTACCTAATTCAAAAGATAAAGTTGATGATGTAAGTGTTTGCGTAGTTTCTAAATATGGAATTCCTTTTGCTTTACAAACCACTGTTAATTGCGCATTAGGATTTTGAACTAAGGTGGCATCATTAGTATTAATCGTAACGATATTTCTTCCTTTAAAAAGTCGATACCCTAGGACATACCCTGTTTTAATAGTTTGAGGCAAATTTTGTTTCAATTCAGCACCAGTTGCTGTTTTAATCTTAGCATAATAACTTTTTCCTGCCGTTGGCAATATTGAAAATTTTCCCATCCCATCAAATGAACTCTGAAATGCTGTAATCAATTCGTTATCGGAATCATAAATTTCTCCTGAAATGTCTATTGGTACTCCACTACCATCAACTGCTTTAAATCCCACCATACTAGCTACATTTTCAAGAAGGGAACCTCCCTCTGGAAAAAAATTAACCGTATAACCCAATTGGGTTGTGGTCTTAGGTATATTTACAATATTTTTTGTCTCTACTGTAAAATTATTTGTTTTCTTAACTTTAGAATTAAGTTCAAAAGCATCTATGATTTCAATATTTTTTTTGAAAACAAAGTCTTCTCCAAAATTTCGATCCCAATTGGTATAAGCTCGTAATTGATAGATTCCTGGTTTTACCCCTAGCGAATCGGCTAATTTAAAATCGCCATAACCCAAACCCATTTCGATATTCGTTTTATTTCGCGCTATTATTTTAGAATCAGATGAAACTAACTCTACATACAAAAGATTACTATTATCGTACAATATATTATTAATAGCCCGTACCTCATAAGCTTTGTACCAAAGGTCTTCACCTATAAAATATCGGGTTCTATCGGTATGTAGATATATTTTTTCAATTTCAGGGTTTGTTTTTTGTTCCTGAGCTTGTAAAAGACCTAATGAAATAAAAAAGAAGAAACAAACTAAGCCATAATTTATACTGCCCAATAACGCTTTAACCATGTGAAAAAAATTTTATATTAAATGATAAGACCTCAATTATATTTATTACAAACTAACTTACAAACAAAAGTACACTTGGTAACAAATAGATAAGTTAAAGTTTACTAAAATAAACACTCCAAACCAATTAACTAACCTGTACTGTCCTGTATTAAAAAAACAAAAAAACTCTTCTGTAGTAACCACAGAAGAGTTTATCTATTTATCTTATAATGAATTATTTAAAACAAATTAAAAGGCAGCAATTGAGTACTACATTTAAACCAACTCCCTAAAAAACTGCTTTAAAACAACATCGTTTTCAGCTGTTGGGGTGAAAATTTCTAGTATTGCTGGCTGAGTATTCAGTGAATATAATTCGTTCAAACCATTGACTAAACTTTCTTTGTCAGAAGCAGTTATATAAACTAAACCATACATTCTAGCCAAATGTTCTGCTGTTAATTGATGCGATGTCTCAAAATAGGTATTGAACACGGCATTTTCTTCATGTCCTGGTAAAATTCTAAAAATACCTCCTCCTCCATTGTTGATCAGAATAATTTTAAAATTTTTGGGTATGTAAGCATTCCATAACGCATTACTATCATAAAGAAAACTCACATCACCAGTAACAAAAACAACTGGTTTATTTGAAGCTACGGCTGCTCCAATAGCAGTCGAAGTACTTCCGTCAATTCCACTAGTTCCTCGGTTACAAAAAACCTCTATTGAAGGATCTATTTTCATTAATTGGGCATATCGAATAGCGGAACTATTACTGATTTGTAATTGGCTATTTTGAGGCAAAGTTTTTATTATACGGTCAAAAACTAAAAAATCAGAATACGAAACTTTTGATAAAAAGACTTCTTGTTTTTCTTCTCGAAGCACCTTTATCTTTTCCATTTTAGCAAAATACTCGCTTTTAACAGCAGTTGTTAAAGGTAAAAATGTTTCGAAAAAAGTACCCGGATTTACTTCAAAATGTTTCGTCAAAACCCCAAAAGTATCATAAGCACGCGAAGAATCAATATGCCAATGTTGTTTGGGTTTGTATTTTCGTAAAAAGGCTTTGATACGTTTAGACACAATCATTCCTCCAAAAGTGACTAAAATATCCGGACAAAATTCTTCGAAATCAGCATCTGTAAAAGGTGTTATTATCGTATCGATATTAGAAATGAAATTCGGATGATGCAAATTAGAAGTTGTTTCGGTCATCACCACAACTGATTCATCGTTAGCCAAAGCTTCAATGGTTGCATTTGAAATCAAACTAGGATCATTGGTTCCTACTAAAACTAATTTCTTAGCCGATTGATTCCAGCTTGCAGCAAATTCAGTTAAATCCTCTAATTGATTAACGGAATTTAAACTGGCAAAATGATTCACCATTACATCTACTGTAAGCGCTGATATGGTTTCATATAAAGGTTCTTCAAAAGGCGCATTAATATGTACTGGACCTTTTTTATAAAAAGCCGTATCTATTGCCTCATTGATTTTAAAATCATTTTCTTTGGATGCATCCTCTGATAAATTAGCATTGTACAAAGAGTGGTTCGCAAAAACATTTTCTTGGCGGATGGTCTGACCGTCGCCAATATCAATCTTACTTTGTGGCCTATCTGCCGAAATTACAATCAAAGGAATCTGACTGTAAAAAGCCTCTGCAATGGCGGGATAGTAATTGAGTAATGCCGAACCCGAAGTACAAACTATAGCTACCGGACGTTTGATTTGTTGTGCAATACCTAAGGCAAAAAAAGCAGCACAGCGTTCATCGGCAATGCTATAGCATTTAAAATCAGGATTATTTGCAAAACCTATGGTTAGTGGTGCATTTCTGGAACCTGGAGAAATGACAATTTGCTGTATTCCTTTGGCCAAACAAATCTCAAGGATACTTTGCGCTAAAGGTATTTTGGGGTAAATCATTCTTTGTTTTTCAATAAGAAACAAAGATACAAAGATGGATTGCTATTTTATAAATTTTAGAACTGATTTTTAAATGATCATATGTCAAAAAAAAAGCGATTTCTAATTTATCATTAAAAATCGCTTTCTACATTTTGTCTATTATTTATTCTTTTAACCAATTCACAATTTCGGGTGCATCCGGTTTTGTTTTAGAATAATACACTTCTACCAAATGTCCTTTTTTGTCAATCAAATATTTTTGAAAATTCCATTTTACTTCTGAATCCTTCACTCCGTTTTTTGCTTTTTGCGTTAAAAACTGATAAATCGGACTTATGTCATCACCTTTAACCGAAATTTTTTCCATCATCGGAAAAGTAACTCCATAATTTAATTTACAAAATGATTCAATTTCTTCATTAGTTCCGGGTTCTTGACCATTAAAATTATTGGCTGGAAAACCTATAACTGTAAATCCTTTGGCTTTATATTCCTTATAAATTTTTTCTAATTGCTCATATTGTGGTGTATAACCACATTTGGAAGCGGTATTCACAATTAATACTTTTTTACCTTTTAGAGTAGAAAAATCAAAAGTTTCCCCATCTAATGTTTTAACCTTAAACTGATAAATACTTTGCGTATCTACCTTTTTTGATTTTTTATTTTGTGCTTGAACGAATCCACTAAAAAGAAACATAGCACTGAAAGCCAACATTATTATTTTTTTCATAAAAATATATTTTTGATAAAAGTAAGTAATTTGCATTCATTTTTCCTTTTGAAAAAGAGATAAAAAGTATTAAACTGTTGTTAAATATTCTATATTAGATTAAAAACAAGAATTTTAAACCCAATTTTAAGAAAAGTTTTAAGATATCAAATAAGTTTCCCTAAGTTTGTAATGCAAAATATAAAAACGATGAGTCAAGACGAATTATTAGCTTTAATTTACAGAAAGGACGAAAAAGCATTCACACATCTTTATGATATGTATGCCAAAAGTTTATTTGCGGTTATAAGTAACTTAATCAAAAACACAGAAGAAGCGGAGGACGTACTTCAAGAGGTTTTTGTTAAAATCTGGAAAAACTTAGATACTTATAACGAAAATAAAGGACGTTTTTACACTTGGATTCTAAATATCGCACGAAATACTTCGATTGATAGATTGCGTTCTAAAAACTTTAACAACAGTCAAAAAAACCTTTCTTCAGATAATTTCGTAAATCTATTTGAAGACAATAACAAATTGACCAATAAAGTAGACGGAATAGGACTGCAGGATTTCATCAAACGATTAAAACCTAAATGTATCCAAATAATAGACTTATTGTTTTTTAAAGGTTATACCCAACAGGAGGCTGCTGATGAACTTGAAATTCCATTAGGAACGGTAAAAACACACAACAGAAACTGTATTAATGATTTAAGAAACTATTTGAAAGTATAGTACGATGGAAACGAAAGAATATATAGAATCAGGTATATTAGAACTTTATGTTTATGGTTCATTATCAGAAACCGAAAGTGAAGAGGTTGCTGAAATGGCTAAAAAATATCCTGAAATTAATGCCGAAATTATAGCAATCGAAAAATCAATGTTGGCCTTATCGTCTAGCTTTGCTCCTTTTCAATCGGTTAAAAATTATGCTGCTATAAAAGAAAAACTAAACTTGAGCGCCCCTGAAGTTATCACCATGAGTCCTAAAAGAAATTGGTCTCAATACATCGGTTGGGCAGCTGCTATTATACTCTTAGCTGGAATTGGTTTTCAATACAATCAATTAGAACTTACTAATAATCAAATAGTAACTACCAACTTAGAAAAAGTAAAAATCGAAAAAGAACGTAACGAATTAGCAACTAAAAAAGCCGCTATCGAAACTCATTTGGCTGTTATCAAAGACGATAAAAACACCGTAGTTACACTTGGAGGACAAACCGTTTCCCCTGAATCTTCTGCAAAAGTATATTGGAACAAAGAAACGCAAACGGTTTATGTAGATGCTTCTGGATTACCAGAACCTCCAAAAGGAATGGTTTACCAAGTTTGGGCTTTAAAACTAAATCCTCTTACACCTACCAGCATTGGTTTATTGGATAAATTTAAAGACAACAATGAGCGCTTTTTTGCTGTTAGTAATATTGCCGAAGCTGAAGCTTTTGGAATTACACTGGAACCTGCTGGAGGTAGTTTAACGCCTACATTAGAACAATTATACACTTTGGGTAAAGTATAAATTTCTTCAATATTAAATACAAAAAAGACTTTCTATCGAAAGTCTTTTTTGTTTCTTAAAGTTATAGTTTGCATTGATTATATTTGCACAATTATTTTTTTCATGAGCTATACCCTTCTTTCCTCTCCTCTTCAGGGATTTACCGATTATCGTTTTAGAAATGCGCAAAACAAATATTTTGGCGGTATTGATACTTTTTATTCTCCATACATTCGCTTAAACGGAAAACTGGTTGTAAAATCTTCCTACCAACGTGACTTACTTCCTGAGAACAATCAGGATTTAGAAGTTATTCCTCAAATCATTACTAATGATGCGGATGAATTTTTATTTGTTTCGAAATATGTTCAGGAATTAGGATATAAAGAATTGAATTGGAATTTAGGTTGTCCGTATCCAATGGTAACCAAATCTGGCATGGGATCCGGATTGATTTGCCAAACACAAAAAATTGATCATATTCTGGAAAGAGTTCATGCCGAATCGGATATTATTGTTTCGATGAAAATGCGTTTGGGTTATGAAACTCCCGAAGAAATCCTGAATGTTTTACCTCTTTTAGAAAAATACCCGATTAAGAATGTGGCAATTCATGCCCGTATTGGGAAACAATTATACAATGGCGGAGTGAATTTAGATGGTTTCCAGCAATGTGTAGACAATACAAAACTAAAATTGTATTACAACGGCGATATTACCTCGGTAGCACAATTTCAAAAAATGCAGGAACGCTTTCCAACTATTGACAACTGGATGATAGGTCGGGGTTTAATTGCCGATCCATTTTTGCCTTCGATGATAAAAAACAATAGTTCCGAATATCCTTCTAATAAAATGGAATTGTTTAGTGATTTCCATGATACTTTATATGCAGGTTATAGCGAATCCTTATCGGGAGCTACACATATCTTATTGAAGATGCATCACTTATGGGAATATTTTTCAGTGATTTTTGCCAACCCACACAAAGTCCATAAAAAGATAAAAAAAGCGAAAAGTATTCGTAATTATGAGCAGGCTGTGAGAGAGATTATAAAGGAGGGGTAAACATACAACTAGTAAACTATCGGTAAAAAAAGGATAAATGAACTTTCTTATGTTTAGTTCATTTATCCTTTTCTATTTTAATTATTGACAAATGGTTTGAATAACAATACTCTGTTGATCACCATAACCATTACCCCCAAAAAAAATGGATTCAGTTAATGGATTAGTACAAATGGATTGTATAACAAAATTATCTATATTTCCTGACCCTTTCCCACCGTAAAAAATGGATTCAACGACAGGTGTACTACAAACAGATTGTACCAGAACATTATCTTGAGCGCCATATCCTTGACCTCCATAAAATATGGACTCTACAATAACTGGCGAACATATCGATTGAGACAAAACATTATCTTGTGAACCATATCCTTGTCCTCCATAAAATATAGATTCAACAATCAAAGGCGTACAATTATTTTGAATTATTTCTTTTTGATCTGAACCAATTCCTTTCCCTCCAGAATACATAGTGGGAATAATTTTTAACCCACCAGAAAATACCCCTCGCATACTTGGCAAACTAATTTGCGCTTGAAGGTAATTGCAACTAAAATAAAATAAGGTCAATAAGATTATTTTTTTCATGACTTATTAATATTAAGTAATTTAGTAGGATCTTACTCCACGACCTCCTTGATAAAAAGGATAATTATCAAAATTCACCCAATTTCGAGGCGATACACCCATCCATTCTCCTTCCCAGTTTGCTCCTCCTCCCTTTACAATAATTCTATTAGGAATCCATTCTGCCATATCTGTTGAACCATTATTCATTGACTCTCCACTTTCATACAAATTACCATCTCCATTGGCAGTAGTAAAATTTGAATAATCAACACCCCATCCTCCTATACAAGATTCCCATACTCCACCAGTCATGTCTAACACGCCATAATAAGTAGCTCCAGCGTGCAATCTATCAGAACTTGCTGTAGCAAACATACCTGTTCTATAAAAAGTATTATACCCACTATTCGTTGGTCCTAAACCATTTTTTCTATTTTGTTCTGTCGATTTTCCTCTATCTACCACATCAAATTCCCTGAATAAATCGGTCGAACCCCAAGCATATTCATTAGCTGTAGGAGTAACAGGTCCTCTACACACTTTTTCATATTCAAATTCAGTCATAGGACGTATGGCAGCCCAATCTAAAAATGCAAAGAAGTTTTTCATATTCAATGCCACTGGCAAACCTAAACCATCTTCATCTTCGTTATATACACCATCGTTATCAAAGTCATTAGCATATACCGCAGGAGACATTTGTGTTAATGATTGTGCCGGTGTTGCTATCACAATATTCGCAGATCGATTAGAACAAGGCCAACAATGAAATTGAGTACCAGCCGGAGATGTAGGTGGTGTTGTATTCGAATTATAATCACGTTGCATTCTCAATTGTTGTTTGTAAGAAAGTGTGTTTAAAAAAGCAACGTATTGTGCAGCAGTAATTTCATATTTCATGCAATAAAAACGATTATACCCTAGTGGAAATGTTGAAGGTAAATTACCTGCAGAACCTAATGATTGTTTTTGATAATTTGAAGCAGCACCTAAACCATTACTTTGAACAGAAGCGTCGATTAATTTTGGAGCATTAGTACCACCTTCTGAAAAACTACGCATATCTACCCTACCATCACCAATATAAAATTGTCCTTGAGGTATGTTGACCATTTCCATTCCATAAACACCTATATTATCTGCCCCAACAGCTGTTGCCAAAGTTAATGTAACTGTTGCCTCGTTTATATTTCCAATTCCTGGAGCATTTCTTCTTATGAAAACCCCTTTGTTATCAGTAACTAAATCAACCTGAAGTTGAGCCCCTGAAACAGATTGACCAGAAGTTGCTAAATCGGCGTGAATCCAAGGACTTGTGGCACCATTAACACATGATTGCCTTTTAACAAATACCCATACAGCATCCCAATTAGAAGGTCCTGTAGTAACATTCCAGCTATTATCCCATTTAATCGTAAAAGTAACAGAATTTCCGCTTACACTTGGCGTTCCCATTATCAAATTATTTGCAACAGTTCTAGTGTAACTTGCAAAAAGCACAATTAGTATTATCAGTATATTTTTTTTCATAACTATTCTTTTATTAACTTAAAATTTTATCTATTAAACTCAAATTATTGCATATCTCCTGCAGTAACAATAATATCCCCACCTATACTCACAACTGTTGCAATTGCATAATTACCAGCCGTTGCAGTATAATTATTTCTGTTTTTCATCGTTACTCCTAGCCCTCCTGAAATATTAATTTTATTTGCATCATCACTTTTTTGCAAAATCATACAATTAAACCCTCTTGGTAATCCATTAGCAAATGTGATCGTGATAGGACTACTAGGATTACATATTAGTATTTTACTTTTATATTGCTCGACATTATTACTATCAATCGTTAAATCGGAAGTTATCTCATCTGTAATTGCTGCATTAGCCGTTACAGAACCATAAGTATTTACATTACTAATATCTGAATTCCCCAATTGAATAGTATTATTATTTGCTACCGTTGCACCATAACCTATAGCAGTAGCATTCGTTAAAGCGCCATTTGAAACATTTGCGTTACTTCCTATGATTGTATTTTTTGAACCAGTGGTTAAATTTACTCCAGCTCGATAACCTAAAGATGCATTGTCAGTTCCTATCCCCATTTCCATAGTACTTGTACCTACAGCAGTGTTTCTTGATCCTTCTTGAGCATTAGACAAAGCTCTAAATCCTAAAGCTGTATTATCATCTCCTCCACTTCCATTCCCTTGTCTCATCGCATCTTTTCCAATAACAGTATTATTACTTCCTCCAGAAGATGTAAAAGCAAAAGTTCCCATAACTGTATTATTTCTTCCTACCGATGGGGCATATACAAAATTAGCCTGACCAAAATACAAGTTATCTACATTTCCTATAGTACCAATTTTGGCTAATTGTCCATCTCCAGATTTTACATTTAAAGGTTCATTAAAAGTTTTATTTCCTCCAATAGTTTGATGGCTAGATAAATCAACAAACTTTGATGAAGATGCTGCTGAAGTAACAAAAGCAGTAGTTGCTATCTGTGTTGTGTTTGTCCCTTCATCTGCTGTTGGTGCAGTAGGAATACCCGACAAATCAATAGAAGTTGCCAATTTGGAAGAAGTTACACTAGCATCTTTGATTTTATTAGTTTCAACTGCATCATCTACAATCATAGAAGTGATCACTTTATTAGCCCCTATAGCGGTAACTCCCAAATTGTCTATTGTTACATCACCTGAAATAGCTACCTCAGTTGCCTGATTACTATCATTACCAATGTACATTTTTCCATTTTCTAAAGTGTTTATAGAACTAGTAGCATTATCAACATAATCTTTAACCGATTTCACACTTGGGTATTTCGTATCCGAAGCTCCATCGGTGGTAACATTGGTACTTTTATTTGCTACATCTTCTTTCAGTAAGTCGGCAGCGGTTCTGTTGCTTACTTCGGTACCTAAATTAGTAGTTAATGTAGCATCCGCTGCAGTTCTAGCTGTGGTTTCTGCTGTTAAATTGGTTGCAATTGTATTTTCAGCATTAATTGCTCTTGTAATTTCATTAGCTAATGCTGTAGAAGCGGTTGTTGCACTTCCATCTACATAAGTTTTAACTGCTTTTACACTTGGGTATTTCATATCCGAAGTTCCGTCAGTAGTTACATCAGTACTTTTGTTGGCTAGATCTTCTTTTAATAAATCGGCAGCGGTTCTGTTGCTTACTTCGGTAGCTAAATTGGTTGTCAAAGTGGCATCAGCTGCTGTTCTAGCTGTGGTTTCTGCTGTTAAATTGGTTGCAATTATAGTTTCTGCAGCAGTTGCTCTTGTTACTTCATTGGCTAAAGCTGTAGAAGCAGTTGTAGCACTTGCATCAACATAGGTCTTAACCGATTTTACAGTTGGGTATTTTACATCCGAATTTCCGTCGGTGGTTACATCTGTACTTTTGTTAGCAATATCTTCTTTCAGTAAGTCGGCAGCGGTTCTGTTGGTTACTTCAGTAGCTAAATTAGTTGTTAATGTAGCATCTGCTGCTGTTCTGGCAGTTGTTTCTGCTGTTAAATTGTTTGCAATTGTATTTTCAGCATTAGTCGCTCTTGTAACTTCATTAGCTAATGCTGTAGAAGCGGTTGTTGCACTTCCATCTACATAAGTTTTAACTGCTTTTACACTTGGGTATTTTACATCCGAATTTCCGTCGGTGGTTATATCTGTACTTTTGTTAGCAATATCTTCTTTTAGATTTAAAGCCACTTGTGTTGCAACACTAATCGGTTTGTTTGCATCACTTGTATTATCAACATTATTTATCCCTAAATTAGCTCTAGCGCCTAGTACTGTTGTAGCATTAGTTCCTCCATTTTCAATCCCTACAACTCCGGTAACATTCTCTGCATTTACAGCAGTAAAAGCCAATGGAACATAGGTAAATACTTGATTGCTTATTTCAACAAAATTAGAACAAGTCCCTTGAGCATTAATTCCAACTATTAAGCTCTTCTTGGTATTATTCCAAACTATACCATTAAAAGAAGGTGCGTAACCTGCTGTTTGAGTTCCTGAACCTATTACTAGATTAACCATACCAAAAGAATCGGTTTGGGTTTGAATAGTTTCTTGGTATTCAACATTCGAAAATTCATCTACAAACTTAAACTGCAAACAGATATTTTTATTTACTAACGGACTATTTGAATTATTTACCCCCGGAAGTTGCTCTCCTTTAGGATTAAAAATTACTGCTTGATAGGTAATTCCTTTATTTTGTGCAAAAACTTGTGTTGCTACAAAAAATATAAATAATAGTACTATTTTTTTCATATCCTTGATTAATTAATATTGAAATGGATCCCTAATTCGAGTTGGTTTGTATTGTAAGACAAGTGCTCTTTAGATGAGCTTCCTACATTTACTGTTTGAGCAAAATCATAGCCTAAACTCAATCCTCCAAAAGCAGGAATTCGGTACTTAAACTGTAAGCCTAATGATGATTCTAAAAGTATTCCTGAAAATTCTTCTTGTTTCTTCAAATCATAATAAACACCATTGATTTCTTGTTTTCCATAAATCATAGAAGAAATATTCAAATCAGTTTTAACCACTACATCAATAGCATTTTTTTTATTCGTTTTGAATGAAAATAATTGGTATTGCAAACCAGATTGTAAACCAAAATATTGGGTATCCCAACGATAGGAATTGGCCATGTTTCCACCTATAGCATTATAATCATTCAAGGAAAGTCCTAATGAATAATATATTTTTTTATTGGTCAATGGTTTTATCAATCCAATTTCATAAAAACTCCCCGTTCCACTTTGAAGATTAGGATTGCTCTGAAGATTCGAGTCTTTATACTTATACTTGGTGTAATTTTTTCCTGTTTTCAAATAAATTTCCTGGGAAAATAATGTAGTAGTTGTTAAAAAAAACAGACCTAAAAAGTAGTTTTTTATCATAGTTTTACAAGTTTAGTGTAGTAAGTTAGCGTGTTATTTTGAAGTTTAACTAAGTATTCCGATTGAGGTAAATTAGATAGATTTATAGATAAAAGCTGATTTGTTACCTGCTTTTTTTGTTGGTAAACCAAACGACCCGCGATATCAAAAACATAAATGGACATCTCCTCTTTTATAGCTTGCGAGAATTGAAAATTTACAACCTCAGCAAAAGGATTAGGAAACGTTAAAGTTGTAATTTGATTAGTTTCATTTGAAGAAATAATAGTACTCCAATTGCTTTGCTGGAAACCTTGAATAGCGACAACATTCTTATCAGAATTTCCTATAGTGCTTTGTTGCCCTATTGTCTGACTAATAATATAACCGTTAGCTATTTTTTTGGAAGTTCCTTGTGAGGACAACATTTGATGATGCAACACCTGACCATAAAAAGGAAGAGTGATAAAAAACAGTATAAACTTCATAAAATATAATTTTAAAACAAAAATAAAACAAATCTTCATTTTAACGATGTTTTATGCGTTTCGTCGATAAAATTTAAAGCAAATAGTAATGCTTTTTCACTTTTTAGTAAACAAATGTCTATTAAAAATAAAACTATTCTTACTTTATTTTTTAAAAAAAAGACAAAAAAACGTGTAGTTAATCGGGTTTTTTAATCTAAATTTGATTTTTTTAAGAAGATTTAATTCAATATAATTTTTATTAAAGCTATCTAAAAAACAAATGATATTTGATTCCTTATACATCATATCGGGTTTAATTGGCTATATAATTAGTGGAATTCTATTTGCCAATAGAAAATCAAATCCAATAATGAACATTTATATTGTTCTATTAATTTTTGTCATCTCAACACGTTACTTTAGTTATGGAATTCTCAATTTACTATTCAATGTAGAAAGAATACATTATGATAGTTATTCTAACATTTCTTTCGTAGTCATTCCATTATGTTATTTGTATTTTAAGAAGATAACAGCTCTTAAATCATTCGAGAAAAAAGATTTATTACATTTTATCTTCCCAGTTGCATATTTTTTATTAATTTTTGAAATAAACAACTATTTCAAACCATTATTTCTACTTAGATTCGTATTGTATTTAATCTTTGTACTCTTTTTAATAATTTATTTGTACTTAAGTTTCAAAACTTTAAAAAACACTATTTGGAACAAAAAAGGAGAAAATAAATTCACAAAAAAACAATTACGGAAAACCTATCATTGGACAGTCTTTTTGTTCATTGCCATGCTGCTCGTTACTTTGCGATTAACCATTTCTTTATTTGTAGAACTTATAAATGGTGAGGCAATAAGAGGAATGTCTTATCAATGGGTGTCAGCAATCATATGGATGATAATTTTAGTCAAAATAATAGTAACTCCAGAAATTCTTTATGGTTATAAAATTCTAACTGATAAAGTACAGGAAAACAGAAGTTCAAATTTAATTTTTGATGAAATTTGGCAATTGCAACCTATGATTAAAATTAGCAATGTCCAACATCGAGTTTTAAAAGAAAAAATAGATGCTAATCTTCAAAATTACTTCGAAGTCATTGAAAAGACAGCCCTCGAAGATAAAATTTTTAAAGATTCAAAACTCACTCTAACCGATTTAGCGAGTCGAATAAATATTCCTAAAAGTCACTTATCGTATGTTTTTAAATACCACTGTAGTATATCATTTACTGAATTTAAAAATTCAGTACGAATCCATTATGCTATAAAACTTATTAACGAGGGATACCTTAAAAATAATACTTTAGATTCTTTATCAAGAGAAATTGGTTTCACTTCATACAATCCTTTTTTTACAAGTTTTAAAGAAATTATTGGTTTGGCTCCAAATGAATATCTTAATAACATTCAGATTGCTTAAGAAGAAAAAAAAAAAAAAAAAATCAAAACAATAAAGAGATATAATAACAAAGCTCGTTTGATATAAACGAACTTTATTGTTTGATATATATTCTGATATTAAACCTTCATCAACCTAATATCCACCTCCCTCTCAATATAATTCCATTCCTCCGTTTGTCGAAGTTTATAAAGTAATTCTTCAAAAGCTTCTTCATCAGAAGGTGCGTATTCAAACCAGGTTAAAAAATCAAAAGGTTCCCCTATATCCCTGCTATGGAATAATTTTCGAGCAATGGCTGGTAAATATTGTAAACCTGTTTGAGTATGTTTAGAACTTTCTTCCATGATTTTTCTCCTTTCATTCTGGGCCAAATTCCACCAATCAACGAATTTTTTTAAAGGTATAAAAGCGGCATAAGGTGCAGAAGGTCTTCCTAAATCTTCCTGAATAGCAAGCAGTTGCTCTTTTTCTGCTTTTTCTGTATATCTAAGATTACTAATAATTCCTTTCAAAGACCAAATTCCATGTTCTGATTTTTCTAATGATCCAGGTACTTTGTTTAAATATTCTACCATTTGCAGTGGCTCTCCTTTCAAAAGCTGCATATCCCTTAGCTTCCACTCTCCTGAATCTCCTCCAATAAATTCAAATATTGTATTGCTCATTTGATATCGATTTTAAATTATAAAAAAGAAAATTTTCAACGACACTAAAAAATCCCTATCGTACAACTACGATAGGGATTTAAACAAACAAAACAAATTAAACTAATTTTTGTATTTCATTCCCATGTCTTCAATCGAGAAATGATCAGTTAGCAAGTGTAACAATTTATCTCTCAAATCAATATATTCAGGCATTTTTACAATTTCAATTTTGTTTCTTGGTCTTGGCAAATGAACTTCAACAATTTCCTTTATAGTTGAAGACGGACCATTATTTAAAACAATAATTCTATCAGACAAGAATAACGCTTCTTCAATATCATGAGTAATCATCACAATCGTTTTTTCACGATTGTCCAGATTCCATAATTTCAACACTTCTAATTGCATAGATCCTTTAGTCAAGGCATCTAAAGCACCAAAAGGTTCATCCATTAATAAAACACCTGGGTTGATTGCAAAGGCACGAGCAATGGCTACTCTTTGCTTCATTCCTCCAGAAAGTTGTCCTGGTAATTTGTCTTTGTGTTCAAACAAATTTACCATCTTAAGATTTTTTTCCACAATTTCCTGTTTTTCTGCAACAGTCCCTTTTACAACCGAATCGACAACTTGAAACAAGTTTTGATATACCGTTAACCAAGGTAAAAGCGAGTAATTTTGAAAAACAATTCCTCGATCAGGACCAGGTCCTTTAATACTTTCATTATTTAACACAACTGAACCAGCTGTAGGGGTTAACATTCCTGCAATTGCATTCAAGATAGTTGATTTACCACAACCTGAGTGTCCAATAATTGATATGATTTCGCCTTTATTAATGGATAAATTAATATCTCTAACGGCTGTATATTTCCCTTTTGGTGTTGGAAATGAAATTTCCAAATCTTTGATTTCTAAATAACTCATGATCTTCAATTTTAGATTTTTGACTGATGATTTTAGATTTCAGAACTTTAAGCCTTAGCTAAGCTGAACCTCAATCTCTTTATTACGCTTTGTATGCTACTTTACTTTCGATATAGGTGAATAATTTATCAAATAATAATCCAACGACTCCAATGATAATGATAGCCGAAATTACTTTTTCAAGACTTAATGCATTCCAGCTATCCCAAACAAAGAATCCAATTCCTGCACCTCCTGATAACATCTCACCTGCTACAATTACTAACCAAGCCACACTTATACTTAAGCGTAAACCAGTAATAATATGAGGCAAACTAAATGGAATCAAAATTTTTGTTAGGTATCGCATTTTAGAAAAACCAAACGCTTTTGCTACATTTTTATGATCTTGAGGTAAAGACGCAATACCAAAAGAAGTATTAATTAATGTAGACCATAATGAGGTAATAAACACTATAAAAATGGTTGCTAATCCTGTGTCTTTGAATACTACTAAACCAATTGGGAACCATGCTAATGGTGAAACTGGTTTTAAAAGTTGCACAATAGGGTAAAATATTTGTTTACAAATTGTACTCGCCCCCATTAAGATCCCAATAGGAATAGCAACCAAAGAACCTAAAAAGAATCCTAATAATACGGTTTTAATAGAGTTGAACAATTGCAATCCTATTCCTTTGTCGTTAGGTCCATAATCATAAAATGGATCACTTAGCATTTCATATAAAACTGCCAATGTTGCTATAGGAGTTGGCAAAGCACCTTCGGTAAGACTACTTACTAATTCCCATACTCCTCCAAAAATAACCAATCCTAAGATTGCTAAAAAAACTGATTTTGATTTAGTTACTACTTTTTCAATGAATAAACTTAATTTTTCATTTTTGATTTCTACGCTCTGAGATGTTGATTCTACAGCAATATTTGCCTCCTCTAGAGCATCAATTGTTAATGTTTCTCTTTCTGCCATGATTCCTTCTTTTTTAGTTTAACTTAATTGTATTGTTTGTTTCAATTGTTTAGTTATGCTTGATTATTTGTTTTAAAACCCCTCTCAAATGAGAGGGATTCTTAGTTTTTTTTAATTATCTTTTTACAACTTTTAAATATGCTGCTGGATTTGCAGGATTAAAAACTGTTTTATCCATTGTTAATGAAAATGGCTTCATATCATCTGCAGGTACTTTTACTTTCATACTTGCAGCCACTTCTTTGTATAAATCTTGTAGAATTAATTTATCAGCGATGGCTTTATAATTTGGTGCTTCTTTCAAATATCCAAATCTTACAAACTGTGCCATTGCCCAAATAGCGTATGATTTACGAGGAAAGTTAATTGTACCTCCTTTATGAAAAACCATTTGGTCTCCTTTGTAAATTTTTTGTCCCAGTTTACAACCTAAGTTGTATTCTCCATTTAATCTATCTTGAATAACATCGTTATTAGCATTTACATATGGTGCTCTTCCTATGATATCGGCTGTTTTTTTACGATTAGCAGGAACGTCTAACCAAATACAAGCTTCCATTACCGCTTTCATTACTTTTTTAAGATCTTCTTTTCTTTTGGCAGCAAAATCTTTATTTACAACCAATGCTTTTTCTGGATGATCTTTCCATATATCCTGAGAAGCTATTTGAGTAAATCCTACTCCCTGCATAGCTGCTACACCACCCCAAGGCTCTCCTACACAGAATCCATCCATGTTACCCACTTTCATATTTGCAACCATTTGCGGAGGTGGAATAGTGATAATTTTTGAAGTTTTTTGATTCACTCCTGCTAAAGCCAACCAGTTACGCAACCATAAATCGTGCGTTCCTCCAGGGAAAGTCATTGCAAACGTTACTTCTTTTTCGGCTTTTAATTTAGCTGCGACAACTGGTCCAACTTTCGCAACATCTTTAAAACCAACTTTACCACAAAAATCATTTGATAAAGAAATAGCTTGACCATTTGAGTTAAGCATCATCGCTATTTTCATTTCCGATCCTGCTTTTCCTCCCACTCCAGTATAAACTGAGAAAGGCATCGAATACAAACAGTGCGCTCCATCTAATTCTCCTGTTAAGATTTTATCCCTAACATTTGCCCAAGAAGATTCTTTGGTTACAATTACTTCTACACCATATTTTTTAAACAAACCCAATTCTTTGGCCATTACGATAGGTGAACAATCCGTAAGAGGAATAAAACCTAATTTGATAGGATCACCTTGTGCGCTGGTTGTAATTGATGTTAATGAAACTAAGGTTACCAATCCTGCTAGCATCAATCTTGAAAAAAGTTTTGCTATTTTTTGTGTTGTTTTTTTCATATCGATTTTTTTAATGATTTAAACTTACTTATTGAGATTCTTATTTTGTATGAAGCAAATTTACTTAAGTATATTTACTTAAAAACCACCTAAAAACCAATCAAAAACAGTTTTTTATCACAGTTTAATCTAGCACCTAAACATTAAAAAAAACTGCCAAAACACAACATTTATAACTAATCCCTTATTATACATGGATTTTTGACTTCATAAAATACGTAGTTACTGCAACGTATTGTTACTAAAAGAAATTAATGGAATAAAAATTCTTCTCCTAAAATAGATTTCATGTTTGTTTAAACTGAAAACTACATCATCTACAGTAGATTTCACTAGTAGACGGTTTTTAATATCATTACTATATAATATGTAATAAAGTAGCCTTTTCAGTTAGTTAAATTTTGTTTAAAAAAAGTTGATTTTCATTTAAAACTGTACGTTTACCAGATAATATATCTTGATCACAAAAGGGATATTTTTGAATAATCATCGTTTTTCAAAGCAAAAAAAACATTAAAAACAATATTTTGAGTTTCTTTTACTTTTTTGTCAAACTCAAAAAAAAATCCAAAAAAATAAGTACTTATACGTAATTAATACGTACTTTTACATTTTAAATACAAGTATCAAGTTTGAATAAGGAGTTCGCTATAAAAAAACAGAAATGCTAATGCAAAATTCAGAAATCAAAACTACATGTTCCTATTGTGGAGTAGGATGTGGAATAATTGTAAGCAAGGATTCTAGCAATGGAGTTACAGTAAAAGGAGATGTCGATCATCCAGTTAATCGCGGGATGTTGTGTTCTAAAGGAATGAACCTACATTATGTAGCCAACGACATTTCTGATAGAATTCTTTATCCTGAAATGCGTTGGAGCAAATCACACCCTTTGGAGCGTGTCACTTGGGATGAAGGCTTAGATCGAGCCGCAGCCGTATTCTCTTCTATTATAAAAAAGCACGGACCTGATAGTGTGGGCTTTTATATCTCAGGACAATGCTTAACCGAAGAATATTATCTCGTTAATAAATTGGTCAAAGGTTTTCTAAAAACCAATAATATTGATACTAATTCTCGCTTGTGTATGAGTTCGGCCGTTGCAGGCTATAAAAAAACATTTGGAGAAGATTCGGTACCTATCTCCTATGAAGATATTGAATTAGCAGATACCTTCTTGATAACGGGTGCTAATCCTGCTTGGTGTCACCCCATCCTATTTAGACGTTTAGAACAACATAAAGAGAAAAATCCAAACGTTAAGGTAATTGTTATTGATCCTAGAAAAACAGATACCGCTTTATCAGCTGATTTACATTTGCAAATTTTACCAGGGAGCGATATTATCTTATACCATGCATTAGCAAAAAGAATTATCGAAAAAGGCTATGCTGATATTGATTTCATCAAAAAACATACTGAAAATTTTGAAGCATATAAGGATTTAGTACTCTCTACTTCATTAGAAAAAGCAACTCAATTGTGTGGTATTTCAATAAAAGAAATTGATCAAGCCGTAGATTTAATAGGTAAAGCCCAAGGATTCCTTACCTTATGGGCAATGGGATTGAATCAAAGTGCCGTTGGTGTTGATAAGAATACTGCTTTGCTTAACATTTCTTTACTAACAGGACATGTGGGCAAACCGGGTTCAGGACCATTTTCATTAACTGGACAACCCAACGCTATGGGTGGTCGTGAAGTGGGTGGAATGGCAAATTTACTTGCCGTTCATAAAGAATTAGCCAACCCTGAACACCGACAAGAAGTTGCTGATTTTTGGGGAGTAGATTCCATTTCCGAAAAACCAGGACTAACAGCTACCGAAATGTTTGCCGCTTTAGAATCAGGAAAAATGAAAGCCGTTTGGATTATTTGTACCAATCCAATGGTAAGTTTACCTAATTCCAGACAAGCCGAAAGAGCATTGAAAAATGCTAAATTTGTTGTGGTTCAAGAGATATCACACAATGCCGATACGGCTAAATTTGCCGACTTACTGCTTCCTGCTGCGGGATGGTTAGAAAAAGAAGGAACTATGACCAATTCGGAAAGAAGAATTTCCTATCTCCCAAAAGGAATAAACCCTCCTGGTGAAGCGCTTCCTGACTTTGAAATCCTTATCCGATTTGCCAAAAAAATGGGATTTACAGGTTTTAATTTCAATACTACCGAAGATGTCTATAAGGAATATTCACAAATGACGAAAAATACGCATATTGATGTTTCTTACCTTAATTATAATCGATTAAAACAAGAAGGAACTTTTCAATGGCCTGTCCCAGATTATGGACATCCTGGTACTCCTCGCCTTTTTACCGATAAAAAATTCTATACGCCTTCTCAAAAAGCCATTTTCAATTTACCTACAACAATTGAAAACACCTCTGTAGAACCTGACGACAACTTCCCTCTTATTCTTACTACAGGTCGCATCAGAGACCAATGGCACACCATGACTAAGACTGGGAAAGTTTCTCGTTTACTATCTCATATTCCTAGTCCTTATCTTGAAATCAATCCAATAGATGCCTTCAAAACAGGTATTGAAAATGGAGATGTTGCAGTGGTTAATAGCCGAAATGGAGAAGTAAGAATTAAGGTTAAAGTAACAGATACCATTAAAGAAGGAGTCGTATTTTTACCTATGCATTGGGGTAAACAATTAGAAAACGATCTAAATAGAACTAACAATCTAACAAATACTCTTGTAGATCCTGTTTCTAAAGAACCTGATTTTAAGTATACCGCAGTAGCTGTAAAAAAATACGAAAAACCATTTCAAAAAATAGCTATCGTAGGGGCTGGAGCGGCTTCTTTCCGATTCATCCAAAACTACAGAGAACTAAACACAACCGATGAGATTATTGTTTTCTCTAACGAGGCCAATCCTTTTTACAACCGTGTACTGTTACCTGAATATGTAACCAACGAATTGTCTTGGGAAAATTTATTAAAAATTAGAACGGATGATGGCTTAAGTAAACTAAATATAAAATTAAAAGCTGCTGTGAGTATTGATAATGTAGATACTATCAACAAAACAATCACAGACAGTCAAGACGAAACCCATACTTTTGACCGTTTAATTCTGGCAACAGGTAGTCGTCCATTTATTCCAGAAAATGCACAATTACATTTACCTGGTCGTTTTACGATGCGCAGAAAAGACGATGCCGATAAATTGAAAAACTATTTGGATCAAACCAATTTAGCCCCAGAAGATCAACATGTAGTCATTGTGGGTGGTGGATTATTAGGTTTAGAATTAGCGGCAGCTCTAAAACATAAAAAAGTAAAAATAACCATCATTCAAAGAGCTTCCCGATTGATGGAACGTCAATTAGATCAAATCTCTTGTAAATTATTAGCTGAAGAAGTACAACTTCGAGATATCCAAATTTATTTTGATAACGAAGTAAGTACTGTTTTTGAGTCCGATTTTCCAAACGAGTTAGAAATAGCACTTAAAAGTGGTAGAATACTAACCGCTAATGCCATTGTATATGCCATTGGAACAATTCCTAATATTGAAATTGCTAAAGAAGCTGGTATTGTTTGTGGACGAGGTGTAAAAGTAAATCAATACCTTCAATCTTCTAATCCGGATGTTTTTGCTATTGGAGAAATTGCCGAGTTTGAAGGCAAATTATTCGGAATTACCTCTGCTGCCGAAGAACAAGCCGATATATTAGCGAATTATTTTGCTGGTGACATTAGTAGTTTTTACAAAGGATCTGTTTTAATGAATATTCTTAAATTAGAGGATATTAATCTTTGTAGCATTGGCGATATTAATATTCCTGAAAATGACGACAGCTACGAAGAAATTGTTTTCGCTGATTTGAAAAAACGATATTATAAAAAATGTATCGTTAAAGACGATTTATTAGTAGGGGCTATTTTAATGGGTGACAAAAGTGAATTTGCCGAATTCAAAACCATGATTGAAAGCAAAATTGAACTGTCTGACAAAAGAAACCAACTGCTAAGAGGAAGTAACGCTAGTGCAAAACCCGTAATAGGTAAACTTGTTTGTTCTTGTAGCCAAGTTGGTGTAGGAAACATTGAAGAAGCAATCAAATCAGGAACAACCAACTTCACCGAATTATGTAAATCTACAGGTGCAGGTCTTGGATGTGGTAGCTGTAAAACAGAAGTAAAAGAGATTTTAGCAAAGTGTAAATAAGTTTGTTGTTTATTGTTTATCGTTCATTGTTCTGAACCACAAACTACAAGCCACAAACTATAAACTTTTAAAAACATGGAATTAACACGATTAATAATAAAAGGGGGCGTTATTTCGCCAGGTGAGCTAAAAAATATAGTAAACTTATGTCTAGAACAAGGTTTGAAAAACATTTCTTTTGGCTCTAGGCAAGACATTATTTTTCCTAATGGTTTTAAGTATACAGAATCAGAAAATAATGCCAAACTTCACATTGTTTATCCCAATGAACAAAGTGGAAATAACATTGTATCTTCTTATGTATCAACAGATATTTTTAGAAATACCCCTTGGCTTACTGGTAATAAGTTCCTGTATGTTTTAGAACAATTTAAAGAACAACCTGTTTTAAAAGTAAATATTACCGACCCTAAACAACAATTAGTACCCTTGTTTACTGGGCATATTAATTTTATTGCTTCTGAGCACGAAGATTATTGGTACTTATATATTCGACTACCTAATTGGCAACGTATGGAAGTGTATCCAGTGCTAATTTACAGCTGGGATATTGCTAAAATATATTACGAAATAGAACGTTTGGTTAGTGAAGACTCCATGGGAATCGAAATGATATTCAACTTAGTGAGTGAGAATATTGATTCTAATAACCGTACGATTGATAAGCCATTAACTATTCCTTTTTATCCGTTCCCTTATTATGAAGGAATGAACCGTTTGGGTATAGACCAATACTGGCTAGGTTTATATTGGAGAAACAACCTGTATGATTTAGCATTTTTAAAGGAAATGTGCGACTTATGTTTTGATTGCAAAATTGGAAAAATATGTATCACACCATGGAAATCCTTCATCGTAAAAGGAATTCCAAAAGACCGAAAATTAGATTGGGAAAAATTCCTTGGCAAAAATGGAATTAATGTACGTCATTCGCTTTTAGAATTAAACTGGCATTTACCTGTAGCTACAGATTGGTCCTTAAATCTAAAGACTTTCTTAGTTAGGACCTTAGACCAATTTGATATTAGTACTTATGGACTTACCTTTGGTATTTCTGATTACAATCGTGATGGGCATTATTTTACTTCAATAGTAATTGAGAAAAATAAGTTACCTAAAGATTTAGAAACAATAAAAATACGAGACACCTATAATGTATTGTATGCCAAACATTTTGACCCAAATACTCGTGAATATATTGTTCACACCCAAGATATTGACAAGTTAGAATTACCAAGTATTTTAATCGAATTAAGTAAAAAATACTTTAATGAACTGGGTAATATCACTTCTGTAGAAAATAACACCGCTACTGCTGCAACAAAAAAAGAAAAACAAGAGCATGATATTTACCAATGTTCAGAATGTCTCACTATTTACAATCCAGAATTTGGTGATATCGAACAAGGAATAGACAAAGGAATTCTTTTTAAAGAGCTACCTGCTGACTATTGTTGTTCTTTATGTGAAGCACCAAAATCAGATTTCGTACTTTTGGCTACAGAAAAACAAGATATTTAAACTAAAATTATCCTAAAAATACCTTTTATGAGTATCGAATATAAAACTGTTGATTCTTCAAAAATTACGATTTCAGAATTAATGCTGCCATCGCACACTAATTTCAGTGGAAAAATTCACGGTGGTTATATTTTATCCTTGATGGACCAGATTGCCTTTGCTTGTGGTTCTAAATTTTCAGGAAATTACTGTGTAACGGCTTCGGTTGATACCGTAAACTTCCTAAAACCTGTTGAAGTAGGCGAATTACTAACAATGAAAGCTAGTGTAAATTATGTAGGAAACAGCTCTATGATTATTGGTATACGCGTAGAATCTGAAAACATTCAAACAGGTGTTATCAAACATTGTAATTCATCTTATTTTACTATGGTGGCCAAAGACAAAGAAGGAAACAATACGCCTGTTCCCGGATTAATTTTAACTACCTTAAAAGAAGTGAGTCGCTTTCAAAATGCGTTGAGACAAATCGCTTTGAAAAAAGAAAAAGAATACCAAAAAACTGTAGCAACATTTGGTTCTATTGAGACAATATTAAAATCAAATGAATACAAAGTAAGAGTAGATTTTGAAAATTAAGAGTTGCGATAAATACGACCGTTTTTTAAAACGGCCGAATCTATAAACAACTTCTAAAAACGCGAAAAGCACAGTGAAAACTGTGCTTTTTGTATTTATGAATTTTCAATTCTACAAACATAGGATGACAAACTGAACGCTGAAAATCTTTCGAGTGGTTACCCCCCAATCGCAATCATAGAGCGGTTATCCTGATTCAACGCAGGATTATCGACATCGGCGATGGTAGTCATTCCTGCTCTTATTTTTTTCTTGTTTTTAATGGCATTGGCAATTACCATTTCAATTGGAATTCCATTGCGATACGGAGTCAAAATATCGGTTTCAATATTGGAAAACAGGCAATTTTTGATTTTTCCATTTGCAGTAAGGCGAATTCTATTGCAACCATCACAAAACGGATTGGTAATTGAACTAATAATTCCGAAGCTTCCTAAAAAGTTTTTAATCTTAAATTCTCTGGCTGTAAAGTTTTGCTCGTCTTCTAATTTCACCAAATTAGCTTCTGAAAAATGAGTAGTAATTTGGTCCAGAATTTGCTTCTGTGATACCATCTTACTCCTATCCCATTCATTGCCTGCAAAAGGCATGAATTCGATAAAACGAATGGAAATCGGCAAAGACTCGGTTAGATTAATAAAATCAACGATTTCATTATCATTGAATCCTTTAATCAACACCACATTAAGTTTTACACTGAAATTATTATTCAAAAGCAAATGTAAATTATCAATTACCTTTTCAAACTGATTGCGAAGTGTAATCGTATTGAATTTGGTTGCTACCAAAGTATCCAGACTCAAATTGATTTTACGGATGTTAAATTGCTTTAAAACTTCCAGATGTTTGTCAATTAGAATTCCGTTGGTAGTAATCGATATTTCGGTATTTAATTGGGCTAGTTTTTCAATAATTTCAGGAAAATCTTTGCGCAAAAGCGGCTCCCCTCCTGTCAATCGTATTTTATTAACGCCATTATTTACGAATGTTTGGGCGATAGCAAATACCTCATCAGCAGTCATTAAATCCTGTTTAGGAGACAATGCTATTCCCTCGGCAGGCATGCAATAGGTACAACGCAAATTGCATTTTTCTATCAAAGAAATACGCAAATAGTTGTGTTTACGTCCATAATCATCCGTCAATAGGGTGTTATTTGGTATCATGATTACTCCCTTTTAGGATGTGAAAAACATGCAAAACATGAGGAAAAACAGCATCCATCGATTCTTTGGCACCATTAGCGGAGCCAGGCAAAGCCATCACCAAACTATCACCGATAGTTCCCACCACCGAACGCGACAACATCGCATAAGGCATACGGTCCTGACCATAGTTACGAATTGCTTCTTCAATCCCCGGAATTCTGTTTTCTAACAAAGGTTCTAAAGCTTCTGGCGTTACATCTCTTGGCGAAAGCCCTGTACCACCAGTAAAAATAACTAATTGGTTATCTTCTGCATATTTTTTAGTTCTGTCCTGAATAAAATCAACCTCATCAGGAATAATTTCGTAATGTGATGTTTCTACTCCGTAAGAATTTAATTTTTCTACAATAATTTTTCCAGAACGATCTTCTTTTTCTCCTGCAAAAATAGAATCCGAACACACAAAAACAGCCGCTTTTAACACATCCCGGAATCTGTTTTTATAAGAGGATTTTCCTCCTTTTTTCTCCACTAATTTAATAGTCGAAATTTCGATGTTTTTATCAATTGGTTTCAACATATCATACATTGTCAACGCTACAATAGAAGCACCGTGCATCGCCTCTACCTCAACTCCTGTTTTATAAACCGTTTTAACTGTAAAAAGAATATCAATCGTTAAATCCTTAATTTCATACCCCACAGCCGTGTATTCAATTGGCAGCGGATGACAATCTGGAATGGATAAATGCGTGTTTTTTACTGCAAACAAACCTGCAGTTTTAGCCATTTCAAGCACATTGCCTTTAGGAACTAAATTATTCTGAATAGCTTCTATGGTTTCTGGCAAACTTACTTTTACAGTTGCCATAGCAGTTGCCGAACGTAACGTACTTATTTTATGGGTAATATCAACCATTATTATTTATTTTGCTTCCAAATGAAGTCTTCGTTTTCAAATATTTCTTTACCAAAGATAGGCACTTCAGTCTTAATCCAATTGACAATAGTCTCAGTAGCTTCATAAACTTGTGTTCTATGCCCTGCTGACACAAAAACAAAAAGACAAACTTCTCCAGCTTTTACTACACCTAAACTGTGGTAAATATGCATACAAACCAAGTCAAATTGAGCAAAAGCTCTTTCTCTGATAACTGCCAGAGCTTCATTTGCCATTTCTTCATAAGCGGTATACTCAATCGCTTTTACTACATTTTCTTCATGCACATCGGCGCGAACTTGCCCTAAGAAAATATTATGCGCACCTATGGTATGTTTCCCTTGGTGATTGGCAATGGAATCGGCTATAAATTCTGGAGTTATGGCTCCTTCTATGAAAACTTTTTTACTCATTTTTTTAATTTTACCGCAAATTCGCAAATTATAAACTTTTATATTTTTTTGAATCTGTAGTTATTATTTTTAAATCGAAAGAATATTATTGGTTATAACTTCTTCTAATTTCAAAGCACCACCTGCCACACTTTGAACATTTAGAAATTGATTCTTCCTCAAAATTTCAACAGCTGTTTTACTTCTCATTCCTGACTGGCAATAGACCAATATTTTTTTATTTGAATCTAATGTTAAAAGACTACTTTCTAATTCTGAAAGCGGAATTTGAATACCATTTGGCAAACTCAGTTTAGGCAATTCTTCTTCATTTCGAACATCCAAAAAAATCACTTGACTATCATTAGTTTTTTCCAATGCTAATTGGGCAGAAATTTCTAAATCAGTAGTAGAAATCACTCTATATTTCTTTTCAAAATCTGATTTACTTAATGAATTCTCCGAAGTTCTTACTAAATCAAATTTTTGTTGGTCATTCGTTAGCATATTATAAATTAACAATTCACCCGAAAGTACCTTACCCATTTCTAAAATCATTTTCAAGACTTCATTAGCCTGAAACATACCTATGATTCCAACTGAAATTCCCATCACACCGGCATCTACGCAGTTTTTGCTATTCGTAGATTCGTCTGGAAATAAACAGCGATAGGTTGGTCCGTTTTGATAATTAAACACCGAAACCTGTCCTTGGAATTTGTAAATAGAACCATAAACAAAAGGTTTATGGGTAACCACACAGGCATCATTAATCAAATATTTGGTATGCAAATTATCCGTTGCATCGACCATAATATCATAATATTCGAATAATGAAATGGCATTTTTAGCATTTAAAGTATCGGTAATAGCATTGATTTGAATGGTAGGATTTAGAGATAAAGCCATTTCTTTAGCCTCTAATGCTTTTGATTTTCCTATCGCATTACTTTTATAAATTACCTGACGTTGTAAATTGGTTATTTCGATAGCATCGTCATCAATAATCCCGATTTCTCCAATTCCGGCAGCTGCCAAATACGGTAAAATTGCCGCACCTAAACCACCTGCACCAATGATTAATACTTTGGCTTGAGCTAATTTCTCTTGACCTTTTTCGCCAACTTCAGGAAGTATAATTTGTCGATTGTATCGCATAATTGCTACCAAATTAGAAATTGTCGTTTCTTAACCTCCTGCAAATGGAGGTAACAAAGCAACAACATCATTAGTCATTAACATGTAACTGTTTTTGTCTTGCACTAGTTTTTGATTGACAGCTATACTATAAGAAAGTGAAGCCAAATCGTATTTTTGTTCCAATTCATCTACTAATTCCTGTAAAGATAAATTAGAAATAGGAATATTTTCTCCTTGAACTTTAGTTTTCTCGGCTACAGCACCAAAATATTTAACACTTAGCATTATTCGGTTACATTTAGATTTTGAAAAATAAATTCGTCTTCGCTATAAGCTGCTTTAGTAAAAACAGACAATTCCGAAGCATGTTTCACCACTTCCCCAATTACAATAATGGCTGGTGATGACAATTGTTGTTCAGCCACCAACTTACTTATAGTACTCACGGTACCTATTGCTTTTTTTTGCGTTTCTTTTGTTCCATTTTGAATAATGGCAACTGGTAAATCATCGGTTCTATTGCTTTGATAAATGGCTACAATTTCGTCCAATTTATGCATTCCCATCAAAATGACCACCGTTGCAGATGATTGTGCTGCTAAAGTCACATCGGTAGATAATTTATGAGATGAAGTTGTTCCTGTAATTACCCAAAAACTTTCTGAAATACCTCGTTGCGTTAAACTAATCCCATTAGATGCTGGAACTCCTAATGAAGAAGAAATACCCGGAACAATTGCAGTTAATAAACCGTGTTGTTGAGCAAATTCAATTTCTTCACTTCCTCTACCAAAAACAAATGGATCTCCTCCTTTTAATCGTACCACATGACCATGTTTTTTTGCCATTACTACGATTAATTCATTAATTTGATCCTGAGTATAAGCATGACAACCAAAACGCTTACCCACAAAAACAATCTCTGTTCCTGCCGCAGCATATTGCAATAAATCCTCATTAACTAATGCATCGTACAGCACTACATCCGCATCAGCAATAGCTTTAATCGCTTTAATGGTAATTAATTCCACATCGCCAGGACCTGCTCCTACAATTGTCAACCTTGGTGTGTTTGCATTTTTCATAATTCTCCGATTAAATTGGTATTCAATTCTTGCAATTCGGTTAGCGAATTTACATTTCTAAATTGTTGACTTCTTTCGTCCTCAACTTTTATTATTTGATGATTCACTTTATCTAGCAAGTGCATCATTTTTAAATCATTTTCTTCAATGGCCTTTTTTAAAATTGGAATTATTTTTTTCGAATAAATTCCAATCAAAGGATGTATTTTGTTGCTATCTGCAAAAACAGAAACTTCAAAATTTGTTAGATGTTTTGCAATTAACGCTGTTAATAATTCCGTTGAAATCAAAGGAATATCACAACTCAAAATCAAATTCAATTCTGATTCCGAATGAACCAAAGCCGAATAAATTCCGCCAATAGGTCCTTTATCTAATTCAATATCTTTTATTTTTTGATACGGCAAATAATCATAATTTGCTGTATTGGTCACTAATTGTATTTCACTACTAATGGGCAAAGCCGCTTCAATTATATGCTCTATAAATGGTTTACCTTGGAAAAGCACTAATCCTTTTTCCGATTGCATTCGGCTACTTTTGCCTCCACAAAGAATAAATACCATTACTTTTTCCATGTTATCAACTAAAGGCTAACACTTTTACAGCTTCATTTGCTTGGATTGTCGATACATCTTCTGGAACAACAATTAATCCATTAGCTATCGAAAAAGTATTCAACATTGCCGAACTCTGTCCTTCTAATATTGTCACCTTTTCATCATCAAACAAGGCTTTCAAAAATAAAGTCTTCCCTGTTGTGTTGGTAAAAGATGTGTTTATTTTTCGTGTTATTTCTGCCAAATGCACATTTTCAAATCCCATTCTTTTTTTCAAAGCCGGCAAAGTATACACATAAAAACAAGTCAAGGATGAAGCTGGATTTCCAGGTAAGGCAAAAACTATTTTTTCATCTTTTCGACCAAAAAACAAAGGCTTTCCTGGTTTTTGATTGATTTTATAAAACAACTCAGTTACGCCATTCTTCAACAAAGCTTCTCGCACATAATCATAATCCCCCACCGAAATTCCACCAGAAATCAACAATACATCATAATTAGTCAAACAACTATCAATGATAATTCTTGTTTTTTTCAAACTATCTTTCACTTTAAAAATAGTCGTTTTTTTGATTCCAATTGTTTTCAAAGCTGCTTCAAGCATCACTGAATTACTCTCGTAAATTTTTCCTTTGGGTAATTTTTTTCCAGCAGTAACCAATTCGTTACCAGTAACTAAAATAGCTACTTTAGGCTTTTCATATACTTTGATTTTGGTAATTCCTAAACAAGTCAAATAACCTATTGCCGCTGGAGTTATAACCGTATTGGCTTCAAAAACTAATTCCCCCTTTTTAACTTGCTCCCCTTTCTCTCTCACATTCGCCTTAGCCAATGGCATTTTATCGATTTGAAGCCGATCATCTGTTAGCTTCGTATGCTCTTGCATCACAACAGTATCCATCTCATCAGGAACAAAAGCACCTGTAAAAATGCGAACAGCTTCATTCTTTTCAATAGGTTCCTCAGAAAAATCACCCGCTTGAGACGTTTTCACCACTTTAAACTTTGATGATTCACCATGAATAAATGCATATCCATCCATCGCCGACTGACGAAAAGGCGGCATATTGATTGGTGAATAAACAGCTTCTGCCAATACAAATCCCAATGATTTACTCACTTTGATTTTAGTAATTGACATTTTACTACTGTTCTCAGCAATTATTTTTAAAGCTTCGGCTACTTGAATCATAAAAACTTATTTTTAAAAATAAGTATAAATACTTATACAAATATAAGTAATTATGTTTTATATTGTGATAAATGAAACATTTTTAAGAACGAAATGCTATAAATAGAATTAAAATTCTAAAAATTGCGAAAAAACAAATAATAATTTGTTTTTTGTTGCAAATCACCAAAAACGAATCTTTAAAACAACGTAAATTAAATCCCTTATTTATACAAAAACACTAATTATTCATTAGGTAAGATTAAGGAAGACGTAATTTTATCTAAAATTTCAAAAGCAGCTTCAGCCATTTTATTCCCTTTCGTATCTAAAAGTGGATTAATTTCGCAGAATTCTACGCAAATTACTTTTCGAGAAGCAATAATTTGATTAATTATAGCAATTACTTCATAGTGATCAAAACCTTTTGAAACCGGTGTTCCTGTTCCATTTGATACCAAATCACAATCTAGAGAATCAACATCAAATGAAACATATATCATATCACAATGTTCTAATTGCGACAATGCTCTTTCTACACAATTAGCTAAACCTTTATAACGAACCTCCTCAACACGGAAATTTTTAATACCTAATTGTGCAATTTGGAAGTCTTCAGCCTCCTCAGTATCCCGTACTCCAAAATAAATTAAATGTTCAGCCTCTAATTTAGGACCAGGAATTCCAATATTTTTCATTTCCTCCCAATGAAGTTGCGTTTCCGGAATTACTTCATTGATTTGACATTTTAAATTATCAAAACCTAAAGCAGCTCCAAGAGGCATTCCATGAATATTTCCTGAAGGAGAAGTATAAGGCGAATGCAAATCAGCATGAGCATCAATCCAAACAACTCCTAATGTTTTATGAGGATACATAGCTTTAATTCCGCTAATAGTTCCCAAAGCTGAAGAATGATCTCCTGATAAAACAATAGGTAAAAAATGTGCTTCTAAAGTACGCTTAATTGCATAGGAAACACGAGTACATTGTTCTAAAACAAACTCAATACGTTTCGCAAATGTATTTCGATTCTTATCGTAAATGGTTTCGTTGTGCGTCTTAACATCTTCGAAGGTAAATTGATTAAAATAGTCGCTTCCTTGATTAATAGCGGCAATTTCCAATGCATCAACTCCAATATCTGAACCACGCGTGCCTCCACCAATATCGGAGCGATTCTTGATTAATTTAACTACACGATTCATAAAGTTTTATTTAAAATCGTTTAATGCTTTTTCGATAATTGACAAACAGTCTTGTATTTGATTTTCTGTAATCACTAACGGTGGCGCTAAACGAATTTTGTTGCCATGTGTAGGTTTAGCCAGCAAACCATAATCTCTGAATTTCAAACAGATATTCCATGCTAAATCTGATTCTTCATCACAATCAATTACGATTGCATTCAATAAACCTTTTCCTCTCACTAGCTTAATCAATGAATTCTTAGCTGCAATTTCATTTAGTCCTTTTCTCAAAATCACACCCAATCGTTCAGCATTTTCGGCTAACTTCTCCTCTTTGATAACTTCTAATGCAGCAATTGCTACCGCAGCAGCGACAGGATTACCCCCAAAAGTAGAACCGTGTTGCCCTGGCTTGATTACATTCATTATTGGATTATTTGCCAAAACAGCCGAAACAGGATATACACCTCCTGAAATGGCTTTTCCTAAAATTAAGATATCGGGTTGTACGTTTTCATGTTGTACTGCCAATAATTTTCCAGTGCGAGCAATACCTGTTTGAACTTCATCGGCAATAAATAACACATTGTGTTTTTCGCATAATGCTTTGGCTTTCGCCAAATATCCTTCGCTAGGAACATAAACTCCTGCTTCACCTTGAATAGGTTCTACTAAAAAGCCAGCAATATTTTTTGAAGATTCCAATGCTTTTTCCAATGCATCCAGATTATCATATTCTATTTTTATAAATCCTTCCGTAAAAGGCCCAAAACTTTTGCGAGCCGTTTCGTCGTTCGAAAAAGAAATAATAGTTGTAGTTCTTCCATGGAAATTGTTTTCACAAACAATGATTTGTGCTTGATTCTCAGCAATTCCTTTTACTTCATAGGCCCATTTTCTACATAACTTCACAGCAGTTTCCACAGCTTCTGCTCCTGTATTCATTGGTAAAACCTTATCAAAACCAAAATATTGCGTTACAAATTCTTCGTAAACACCTAATTTATCATTATAAAATGCACGAGAAGTTAAGGTTAATTTTTGGGCTTGCTCAAGCATTGCTCCCACAATTTTAGGATGACAATGTCCTTGATTAACCGCTGAGTAAGCCGATAAAAAATCGTAATATTTTTTTTCATCTACATCCCACACAAATACACCTTCTCCTTTTTCCAAAACTACTGGTAAAGGATGGTAATTATGAGCTCCATAATTATTTTCTTTATTAATTAATTCTTCCGATTTTGGAGAGTGAATTTCCTGTATTTGTGCCATGATTTCTATTTAATTTCTAAGTTACAAAAATACGTATATTTTATTGCCTATCAAAACCTTAATATTAGCCTTAAAGACAAGAAAATGAAGCGATTTATTCTCTCTTTTTTACATAAAAAACAGCTTCATCAGCATAGAATCACTAGGTTTTATCAAATTAATTTTCAGATATTTGTAAAAAATACAATCACAACCATCAGATATCAATTTATGAGAAAATTTCTTTTTCTACTTGCTTTTAGTGCGTTGGCTTCTTGTCAAGGTACGAAAGAAGTCTCGTCAAAAAAAACAATTAGCCCAATTAAATATTCTAATTCTATTACAGTTGAAGAATTAAAAAAACACCTTTACATCGTTGCCAGTGATTCTATGGAAGGTAGAGAAACAGGTTCTGTAGGGCAAAAAAAAGCGGGAAACTATTTAATTAATCAATATAAAAAAGACAAAATACCGTTTCCAAAAGGAGCTCAAAATTATTATCAAACGGTTCCTGCTGCTTTTTTAAATGCCAGAAGAAATGAGAATCTTCCTGATTCAGAGAATATTTGGGCTTTCATCGAGGGGACTGAAAAACCAGATGAAATCGTTGTGGTATCTGCCCATTACGACCATGTGGGTACTAAAAACAATTCTATTTATAATGGTGCTGATGATGATGGTTCAGGAACAGTAGCTCTTCTTGAAATTGCCCAAGCTTTTCAACTTGCAAAAGCACATGGACAGGGACCTAAACGCTCTATTTTAATATTACATGTTACAGGTGAAGAACACGGCTTACATGGTTCTCGCTATTATACTGAAAATCCATTATTCCCAATCAAAAACACTGTTGCTGATATCAATATCGATATGATTGGGCGTCGTGATGTAGCTCATAAAGATACTAACAACTATATTTATTTAATTGGTGCCGACAGACTTTCAAGTGATTTAGATAAAATTTGTAAGGAAGTAAACGAAAATTACACCCATTTAGACATTGATTATAAATACAATGCAGCAAACGATCCAAACAATTACTATCGTCGCTCGGATCATTATAATTTTGCTGCCTTAGGCATCCCTTCTGTTTTCCTTTTTAACGGAACGCATGCCGATTATCACAAACCTACAGACACTGCCGACAAAATTGAGTATGACGCTTTAGCAAAAAGAGCGCAACTAGCATTTAACATCGCATGGGAAGTTGCAAATAGAAACGAAAGAATTCTGGTAGATAAAAAATAATAAATGAAATACAAAGCCGTACTATTTGACCTAGACGGGACCCTAGTCAACTCATTAAAAGACATAGCAGATTCTATTAACTTTGTTCTTCAAGAAAGTAATTTACCCACACATAGCTATGAAGTTATTAATAATTTCATTGGCAGCGGACTGCATGTTTTAGTTACAAAAGCCCTTCCAAATACTCATCAAGATAGCAAAACAATCACAAAAACTTTCGGGGCGATGATAACCATTTACGGGAAAAATTGCACTAACAAAACCATTGCTTATTGTGGAGTCATGGAATTATTAGACTCACTAAAAGCAAAAAATATCAAACTTGCCATTTTATCGAATAAGGCAGATGAATTAACTAAGAAAATTGGGAACACCTTATTCCCAAACTATTTCGAAATTGTTATGGGGTTGAAAAGTGAATCAACTAAAAAACCCAATCCGATTGCGGCTCTTGAAATCAGTACTGCACTAGATTGTAAACCAGAAGAAATACTGTATGTTGGCGATTCTGGAATAGATATGCAAACTGCTAAAAACGCCCGAATGTTTGCTGTGGGGGTTCTTTGGGGTTATCGACCAAAAGAGGAATTAGTAACAGAAGGAGCACAAGCCCTAATTGAACATCCGTTAGAATTACTGAAACTTTTATAAATAGCCTGTAATACAAAGAACATGAAATACAAATGCATCATTTTTGATTGTGACGGTGTATTGGTAGATAGCGAAGCTATTTCCATAGGTACATTAGTTGAAATGGCAAAATCTCATGGAGCTAGTATTGAACTAGATTATGCACATCAATTATTCTTAGGAAAATCACTTGAATTTTGTTTTAACTATATTGCTGATTTGGCTCAAAAAAAATTACCTGAAAATTTTGAGGAAGAATTTCGAAAACGAACTTTTGAGGCTTTTCAAAAAGAATTACAACCTATTAAAGGAATTCATGATTTGTTAGCCAAAATAAACGTACCAATTGCTGTTGCATCAAATGGTCCTGCTGATAAAATAAGACTAAACTTAACAACCACCCAACTGATTGATAAATTTGAGGGTAATATATTTAGTGCTTACGACATCAATAGCTGGAAACCCAATCCCGAATTGTATTTACATGCCGCAAAAATCATGGGATTTGACGTCAAAGACTGTGTCATTATCGAAGACAGTCCTGCAGGAGTCCAGGCTGCTTTGAGTGGTGGATTTGATGTTTTTGGTTTTACTAATCATGCTAATTTTGATGCTTTACAGCAAATGAATATTCCGCTTTTTGACGATATGACACAACTTGACTTACTTTTACACTAACTTATTTCAATAAAAATGACAACACATTTGGCTTTACTTCGCGGCATCAACGTGTCTGGACACAACATGATGAAAATGGATGCATTACAAAAAATGCTTGAAAACATGGGCTTTATTAATGTTAAAACCCATATTCAAACGGGTAATGTTTTTGTAACTAGCGAAGAAGAAAGTCCAGCTGCAGTGGGATTTAAAATCAAACAAGAAATTTTTAAAACCTTTGGACATGATGTCCCTGTAGTTGTTATTAACAAAGAAGATTTAATTGCTTGTCAAGAAAACAATCCCTTTTTGAAAGAAAACAATGTAGATACTAAAAAACTCTACGTAGCATTTGTTTCAATGGAATTGCACAAAGACAGAATTCACGATCTTAAAATGAGTCAAGTAAAACCAGATGAAGTTCACATAGACAGCAATAAAATATTTATAAAATATGCTGTTTCGGCTGGAAAGACAAGATTAGACCAAAAATATATTGAAAAAAAACTCAATCTTACGGCTACAATACGTAACTGGAATACGGTAACACATTTACTAAAAATGTACAATGAAGAAGCATAACCAACTCATCAACTGAGAATTTGATATATTTTATTTCTAAAAAATACAATTATCCTAAAAAGAACAACTCCATTTCTTAAATTCATAAAAACACTTAAAACTACGTAATTTAAACTATAGAAATTAAGTAATAATACTTATTTTATTTATTTTTGTTTTATTGATAACTGAGTTCAACTCATCTAAAATATAAAACAAATGAGAGGAATTACTACTGAATGTACAAACTGCATCAACACTAATTGTTTTATTAAAAAGCATATACATCTAGAAAAAATGCAAGATTTTGTTTTAGAAAAAACAAATTATACTTGCAAAAAAGGGCAACAATTCATGATTGAAGGCGCTCCTATGCAAGGTTTGTATTTTATCCATAAAGGAAAAGTAAAGGTTTTAAAAACAGGAATTTACGGCAAAGAACAAATTGTTCGCCTCACTACTGATGGAGATACTTTAGGCTTTAGAGGGTTTGGTACCACTAATCGTTATTTAATTGCGGCTTCGGCAATTGAAGATACTGTTTTATGTAATTTTAGTAACGATGTAATGCACGCCATTCTAAAATCAATTCCTGAATTTACTTATGATATGATGTTATTCTATGCCGAAGAACTGAACAAAAGTGAAAACAGAGTGAAAAAAATTGCTCAAATGAATGTTCGTGAAAGAGTAATCGACATCCTTTTGTATTTACATAAAAAATTCGGACACACTAACAACTTACTTAATATCAACCTATCAAGAAAAGAAATTGCTGATTTTGCTGGTACAACCGATGAACAAGTAACTCGTATACTTTCAAGTCTAAAAAAAGAAGGTGTAATTAAAATCGTTAATAAAAAAATTGGAATCTTACAGCTCAACAAATTAAATGCTGAAATCGCCGAACACAAATAAAACAATTAAACTAACGATTTTAAAATCGCTTTACGCTTAATTTTTCCGCTTTCAGTAGTTTCAAATTCAGGGACGAAAAACAAAGCTTTTGGCTTTTCATATTTTTCTAACAAATGAAATATTGTATCGTCAAAATCTTGTTTGTCACTTTCTATAACTAAAACTAATTTTTCGCCTAAAACAGCGTCTGGAATACCTCCAACAAAAAAACGAGAAGAAATACTATTGCCCAATTTTTCCTCAATTTTTTCAGGAATCAATTTGACACCGCCACTATTTACCACATTATCAATACGGCCTAAAAGAATAAATTGGTTTTCATTTATAATCTGGACTAAATCGTTAGTAAACAATCGCTCTTCGCTCACCAACGGTGCATCTATAACCAAACATTCATTGTCATCTTGCGAAATACGCACATTGGGTAATATCGAAAATGCTGTTTCTCCAACCCGCTTTGCTGCGATATGTGTTATGGTTTCGGTCATACCATAGGTTTCATAAACCTTAGTGTTTAAACCTACTAATTTTTGCTCTAAACTACTATCCATTTTAGCGCCACCCACAATAAGTTGGTTAACCTTGTGCAAATCATGTAAAGAATTTTGAACTTGCATAGGCACCATCGCAACAAAATCATATTTTTTATTCAATGAAGCCAATGGAGTCGAACTAGGTGGAACAATATCAATTTCTAAACCTAAAATAAAACTTCTCACCAACATCATTTTGCCTGCAATGAACTGAACAGGTAAACAACATAAAGCAGTATCACCTGGTTTTAAACCAAAAAAATCACCCGTAGCTAAGGCTGAATTCACAAGAGCTTGTTTACTTTTTCGAATACGTTTTGGGGAACCTGTGGTACCCGATGTTTGCAAATCGATATACCAATTATCATCAAACCAATCCAATAAAAATTCCCCCAGCGCTTTTTCATGCTCATCGCCTTCCTTAATAAAGTAATAAGCCGTCACTCTTAATTCCTCACCATTTAAGTGAACTCCGTTGAATTTAAAATAATTATGAATGTTTTTATAGGTAACCTTTTTCATAAACTAGAAATTAGTATCGATTGAACCAAATAACTTTTGTTTCCAATTACTCCATTTGTATTTTCTACTAAATATAAGTAAAAGTAAAGGGTAAATCAAGACTACTGGTAGAATAATATCTAAGCCTGAACGAGGTTCTGACATGTCTTTAAATATAGAATAGGTTTGAAAAGCGGACCAATCTGAGGTTACCAACAAAGCTCCTATTAAATTGTTAGCGGCATGAAAACCTAATGCCAACTCCATTCCGTCGTCCATCAAAGTGATGATTCCTAAAAACAATCCTGTACCAATATAATAGACAAATATTAGATTTCCAATCTTATCAACTTCTGGATTTAAATAATGCATAGCTCCAAATATTAGCGAAGTCATCACTAATGGAAACCATTTATTTTTAGCCAAATTACCAAATCCCTGCATCAAATATCCTCTAAAAATATATTCTTCTGAACTGGTCTGGAAAGGGATTAAAACAACAGCAATAAGCACTAAAACAGCAAAAGGAAGCGGCTTAAAATCAACAACATACAATTCTGGATTTAGAAAATAATACACTAATGTAGAAACAATTGATATGGAGGCCCAAATTCCGAAAGAAAACCCAATTCTCCCCCAGTCAACTTTGTCTCGGGAAGTTGTAACCGAAAGCATCGTTTGTTTATGGAAAAATTTTACAACAAAAACAATCGCAGCAAATGCGAAAACAAAAGAGAGTAATAATAAGAAAAGAGTCAAATTTGATTCTAAAAAATGCATCACTGCTTCTTGTGTCATTGGATAACTTTCGCCTGTTGTCATCGTTTTGGTCATAATAGCAATTATAAGTGGAAGCTGACCTATAAAAGACATTCCAATAATTATTGCTGAACCCAATAGATACTTCCAAAATGGATTGTCTTTTCGAATACTTTGCTCTATAAACATTTTTTTAACGATTTAAATAGTACTATTAAACTTTCGTAAGTTATTTTTGCTACTTCGAAATTACCCTTTTTATTTCACATTATAAAACCAGAATTCATGATTCAAGTATATCATAATCCACGTTGTGGAAAATCAAGAAATTGTTTGGCTTTTTTAGAAAATGCAAATCAAGAATATACAATTATTAAATATCTAGAAGAAACTCCTAGTATTGATGAACTTACATCAGTGTTATCAAAGCTAAAATTGAAACCAATAGATCTTATTCGTCAAAAAGAAAAAATCTGGATTGAAAATTACAAAAATCAAGAAATGACTGACGAAGCTATTATTCAAGCAATGGTAAATTATCCTATTTTAATCGAAAGACCTATCATCATCAAAGGAAACGAAGCCATTATTGCTCGCGATATGGATAAAATTGAAGCTTTCTTTAGTTAAACAAATAACTTTTTAACAGCAATTTAACATCCTTGGTTTTAAACCTAATCGGTTTTTTTTATTCAAAGGAAAAACATAAAACAACAAAAATGCAACGACCTTTTAAATTATTTTTAAGCCTTAGTTTATTTTTTATTTGCCTTACTAATTACGCAAAAACAATAGACCCTGTGAATGATCCAGCAAAGGAAAAAGTAAAAATCACAGGAACAGTAATCGAAAAAACATCTAAACAACCGCTGGAATACGCAACAATCACTATTACTGATTCAAAAAATCCAAAAGTGATTTCGGGAGGAATAACGAACGCTAAAGGAGGATTTGCAATTGAAGTTGCACCAGGAACCTACAACATCAAAATTGAATTTATTTCTTTTAAAGCGGTTGAATTCAACAATCGTACTTTTGAAAAAAATAGCGATTTAGGAACAATCGTACTTTCTGAAGACGCCGCTGTTTTGAATGAAGTAGTTGTACGTGCCGAAAAATCTACAGTTGAAATAAAATTAGACAAAAAAGTGTACAACGTAGGTCAAGATATGATTGTAAAAGGTGGAACAGTGAGCAATGTGCTTGAAAATGTTCCTTCGGTAACAGTTGACGTAGAAGGAAATGTAAGTTTACGTGGTAATGAAAATGTACGTATTTTTATTGACGGACGTCCTTCTAACTCATTAAATATGGCCGAAGCACTACGTCAAATTCCTGCAGATGCTATCGATAAAGTTGAAGTAATCACAAATCCATCCGCTAGATACGATGCCGAAGGTGGTGCTGGTATTTTAAATATTGTTTTGAAAAAAGGAAAAAATTTAGGTTTTAATGGAAGTTTTATCGCTTCAACAGGTATTCCAGAAACCTATGGTTTAAGTGGTGATTTGAATTTTAAAACTAAAAAATTAAACTTCTTCACTTCTACAGGATACAACTATAGAACTAGTGAAGGTGCAGGTTTAACCTATTCGCAATTATTAGATAGTAATAAAAACACCATTGGTTATACTAATGAAGATAAAAATACTGAACGAATCAGAAAAGGAATTTCCAGTAAAACAGGTATAGAATGGACCGTAGCTCCTAATACTTTTTGGACAAATTCTATAAGTTACAGAGATGATCGAGGTAGTAATAATGATTTAGTTAACTATAATTCTTTTGATGGAAGTTATAATTTCATCTCTAAACGTTACCGTTTAAGCGAAGGAGATGATAATGGAAACGACACCGAATTTGCTTCTAACTTCTTAAAAAACTTCAATGATAATGGGCACAAATTAACCGTTGATTTTTCATACGCTACAAATAATGATAACGAAAACGCTCTAATTACTGATGAAACCTTAAACAGTAACACCCCTGCAACGTATGACACTACCTTTAACAAACAAAAACAAAACATGATTCAAGTTCAAACAGATTATGTTTTACCTTTTGAAAATGGTAGTCAATTTGAAATGGGATATAAAGGAAATTTTAATAACCTAGACAACATATATAGTGTTACCACTGATGATCAAGGAAATCCAATAAATAGTTTCCTATCGAATACTTTAGAATACAATGAGCGTATCAATGCTTTGTACACACAATATGGATTTAAATTAAAAAAAATCTCTTATCTATTTGGCTTACGTTGGGAAGATACTAAAATTGATGTAAACCTGTTAGATACCCAAAATTTCAATACCAAAAAGTACAATAACTTTTTCCCAAGCGCATTCATCAACTATGAAATTTCAGATGAAAGCAGTGTTTCTTTAAGTTACAGTAAACGATTATCAAGACCTAGAGGACGTTTCTTAAATCCAGCCACCAACTATTCGAGTAATATTAACCTGTTTAGAGGTAATCCTGATTTAGATCCTTCATTTACAGATAAATTTGATTTAGGATATTTAAAAAAATGGGAAAAAGTAACATTTAGTACTTCGATGTTTTTTGAAAACACAAAAGATGTTTTCTCTTTTGTAAGAACAGAAACAGGAGATTATGTGGGTAATAATCCTGTAGTTTTAAGTAGTCCTATCAACCTTGCTAAGGAACAACAATTTGGATTTGAATTTACACTAAATTACAATCCTACCAAAACGTGGAAACTAAATAGTAGTTTCAATTTATCAAATTCTAAAACTACTGGAAGTTATACTTATACCAATGTTAACAAAGAAGTAAAAACACAAGAACTTAATAATGAGGCTTTCTCTTGGTTCTCAAGAGTAAGTTCTAGATTAACATTACCATATAAAATTGATTGGCAAATTAATGGAATGTATTTTGGACCAAGAAAAACAGCTCAAGGTAAGAGTTTAGGAAACTACGTTATCAATACGGCATTTAGTAAAGATGTTTTGAAAGATAAAGGAACAATTGCTTTTAATGTGAGTGATCTTTTCAATTCTAGAAAAATGAAAAATGATGTAAACTTACCAAGTGTTATTTCTTATAGTGAATACCAATGGAGAAGAAGACAATTCAATTTATCTTTTACTTACCGTTTGAACATGAAAAAAACGGATAAACCTAAGCAACAAAGAAATAACAATGACGGCGGTGGTGACGGTGGTGAATTCCCAGGATAATATATAAGAATACCAAAATAAAAAAATCCAAATTCCAATATTTACATTTGGAATTTGGATTTTTTATTGGAATTTAATTTTTGAACATAAAAAAAGGATTCGTAAAACGAATCCTTTTTTATTAAACCTCCATTATAGAGATTCTTGATTTTTTGCTTTCTTTTCTTTAAATCTTTCCCAAGCAGCACCACCTACCCAATAAGATACGAAGCTCACTAGGAAAAACATTAACCAAAATCCCATAGTAAGGATGGTTAAGAAAAGTAAAAAGCCTAAATACTGTGAAAATTCAAACATGTTTTCCGGAATTTTGAATGTAGCCACAAATGTAGCAGTTAATTTTTTTCTTAGCAATAAAATCAACTGCCAATTTTCATAAAAATACATTTATGCGTACATTTAAACAGCTTTTTGTTAATTAAAAAAGTCAATCAAGCTAGAATCACCTAAAATACAAATTCATAATCATGCAATACCGAATAGAAAAAGACACGATGGGCGAAGTTAAAGTTCCTTACGACAAATATTGGGGAGCGCAAACCGAACGTTCCCGAAATAATTTCAAAATAGGTCCTTCGGCTTCAATGCCTACAGCAATTATTGTTGGTTTTGCCTATTTAAAAAAAGCAGCTGCTTTCGCTAATTGTGATTTAGGTGTTTTAAGTATTGATAAAAGAGATGCTATCGCGAGCGTTTGTGATGAAATTTTAGAAGGAAAGTTAGAAGATCAATTTCCTTTAGTGATTTGGCAAACAGGCTCTGGAACACAAAGCAACATGAATGTTAATGAAGTTATTGCTAACAGAGCACAAATTTTAAAAGGACTGAAAATTGGCGAAGATGAAGCTTACATAAAAGCCAATGATGATGTGAACAAATCACAATCTTCTAATGACACCTTCCCTACTGCAATGCACATTGCCGCTTATAAAACATTGATTGAAAACACAATCCCCAATATTGAAAAACTAAGAGACAGCTTAGACAAAAAAGCAAAAGCTTTTAAAGATATTGTAAAAATTGGTCGCACTCACCTAATGGACGCTACTCCACTCACCTTAGGACAAGAACTTTCAGGCTATGTGGCACAATTAAATCACGGATTGAAAGCATTAAATAATACTTTATCCCATTTAGCCGAATTGGCTTTAGGAGGAACCGCCGTAGGAACTGGACTAAACACACCAAAAGGCTATGACACAAAAGTAGCTGAATATATTTCCTTATTTACAGGGCTTCCATTTGTAACTGCTCCCAATAAATTTGAAGCCTTAGCCGCTCATGATGCGATAGTAGAATCACACGGTGCTTTGAAACAATTAGCTGTTTCTTTGAACAAAATTGCCAATGATATCAGAATGCTAGCATCAGGACCACGATCGGGAATTGGTGAAATTCTAATTCCTGAAAACGAACCCGGTTCATCCATCATGCCAGGAAAAGTCAATCCTACTCAATGCGAAGCATTAACTATGGTTTGTACCCAAATTATGGGAAATGATGTGGCAATTACAATTGGTGGTATGCAAGGACATTACGAACTGAATGTTTTTAAACCTATGATAGCAGCCAACTTTCTACAATCTGCAAACTTGTTAGGAGATGCCTGTGCCTCATTCGATGAACATTGTGCTCAAGGAATCGAACCGAATTACAAACGCATCAAAGAATTATTAGACAATTCGTTAATGTTGGTTACAGCATTGAATACTAAAATTGGTTATTACAAAGCTGCCGAAATTGCCCAAACCGCTCACAAAAACGGCACTACTCTCAGGGAAGAAGCTATCCGTTTGGGTTATGTAACTGCTGAGGATTTTGATAATTGGGTAAAACCTGAGGATATGGTATAAAGTTAGAAGTTAGAAGTTCGGAGTTGGAAGGCCGAATTAGGACTTTAAAAAGCATTTTTCTGAGCGATTAATTTCATCGTTTGCGCATTAAATATTTTTTGAGCTTTACTTTCAGCTTCAAAAACATGACAAGCAGCTATACTCAAATAAATGATGTGATTATCATCTTCTAAATTTTCATTTTTTTTATTTGCCGACTCAGTACTATCCATGCCTGATATTAAAATAACAGGAGTACCTTCATTGAATAATTGTGTGGCTATACCTTCCAACCTTCCGAGTGCAACATGTTTAATTTCTTCTTCTTTATCGTTTAAAAGATAAATACATCCAATTATTGAATTTAATTCTGTTCTTTTCAAAAAAGGATGTTTTTCAAATAATTCATTTCCTTGGTTTAAATATTCAAAATTTCTTGATAACAATGAAAGAGGAAAATTTCCATCATCTAATGATTCACTTTGAGCATCACAAAATTGAATATTAAACAAAATAATAAAAAGTATAAAAATATTTTTCATCAAAAACTTTAAACCTTAAACTTTAAACTAAAACCTATTTCCCATCCACAAAATCCTGTAAATAACTAAATCTTGGCGTTAACTTTCCTTTTTCAGTGATTTTGGCTCTTTCTAGAATTCCATCTTTATCCCCATCAAAAAAAGCAGGGATTACTTTTTCGATAAACATTTGACCAAAACCTTCGCTGGCATCTTTAGGTAATTCGCATGGCAAATTATCGACTGCCATCACTACAATAGCAGCCGGATGAAATAGATCTACTTCTTTGTTTTCTGAAGGTAAATAACCATAAAAAGGCTCTTCAATAGTAGAAGAACGCAAGGTACAGGCAACAGGACCGTTGATATCACAAGAGATATCGCCTACTACTTTTATTTTACAATCTTTAGCCTTTAACATCTCTTGCGTTAAAATCGCAGGAGCTTCATTGGCATGAAAATGACCTGTAATTACTATATCCGAAACTTTGGTAAATCGTTCAAAATTACTTTCGTAATCCTGAGGATTTTTAAAGAAATCGTTATTATCCAAAACTGCTCCGTCTTTTCTTTGATTATAATCCAAAACATCGATTTGCGTATATACCGATTGTGTATAATTTTTAGTCAAGAAATTCTCAACCGTTACCGATTTTACCTTGATAGCATCCAAAATTTCTTTGACACCAGCGCCCACTTTTCCTTTTCCGGTCACCACAAATTTAATCGGTGGAAGTACCACTCGTTTTAAATAGCGAATTAAATCTTCCTTTCCCGAAAGTGTTTCCGCTTTAGGCAATTTGAATAATTCAAATTTAATTCCAAATGCTCGAATACTATTATAAGTTCCTACCATTCCTGCATAACGCCCAAAACCAATTAAACGGTTATTTTGAACATCTACAAGAGTTTCATGGTCATAAAAATCAATATTTTTAGCCAATAAAGCTTGAAGTAAACCTCTATTATAAGGCTGCTTTTTAATAGTGTGTGAAAAAAAGAAATAAGTTTTATTTGGAATCAAATGCGCTACAGGAACTTCTTTTACTCCAATTAAAACTTCACAATCAGAAACATCATCACTAACAACGATCCCTTCATTTTGATATTCCAAATCAGAGAAAACTCGAATTGGAGAACTTTCTACCTTTATACTTAATTCAGGATAAAGCGATTGTAGTTTCATTAGCTCTTTAGGAGAAAAAACAACACGTCTGTCAGCAGGGATTTTTCTTTCTTGTAGTATTCCAAATTTCATAATGTAAGATTCCTTATATTTCTTGTGATAAATCTATTTTATTCTTCAAAATTCATTAGAAGCTGAAAGCCAAAAACATAGAAAAAATGCTCCTCAAAACTTTCAAAAAAATCTGTTAACGTTAAAAAAAACAACGCCCAAAATTATTTGATTCTATATATTTGCGAATATAGTACTCGCAAAAATGAATTTTATAAAAAAGACAAATATACTACAATTACTCCTCCTAATCTTAGTTTTGAGTTCTTGTAATCAAAAGAATAAAGAGGCTGCTGAAAACCAAAAACCAAAGGATACCATGCCTCATATGGAGCCTCCAACTAATAAACTCCCAAAGTTATCCGCTCAATATATAAATACTAAAAAAAATGCTATTGAACGTTTTTACAATAAAAACTGGCCTAATAACAGCATGAATGGTAGTTTTTTAGTGGCTCAAAATGGCAAAATTATCTTTGAAAAATATGAAGGTATGGCTAATTTTAGAGACGAGAGGCCTATTACTGCTACGACCCCTTTGCATTTAGCATCAGTTAGTAAAATTCTAACAGCGGCTGCCGTACTAAAATTAATAGATGCCAAAAGAATTGGTTTAGATCAAAAAGTAAATACCATAATTCGAAATTTTCCTTTTCCCGAAGTAACAGTAAAAATGCTACTAAATCATCGAAGTGGTATGCGCAATTACGCCTATTTTACAGACAAAAAAGATGGTGTTTGGGACCGACATAATATTCTAAGCAACAAAGATATTGTTCACTTAATGGCCACCAAAGAAATTGGTTTAGAATCCAGAACAAATACTCGTTTTGCTTATTGCAACACCAATTATGCCGTTTTGGCATTAATTATCGAAAAAGCGACAGGTCAAAGTTACCATAAAGCAATGGAACGTATGATTTTCAAACCTTTGGGTATGAACCACACTTTTGTTTTTGATTATGAAAGAGATAAAGATTCAATTGTTCCTTCCTATAAAGGGAACAAAGTAGAAATAGGTAAAGACTATCTGGACGCTATATATGGAGATAAAAATATTTATTCGACACCTAGAGATTTACTAAAATTTGATTTGGCTCGAAATAATCCAAATTTTTTAAGTCCAAAATTATTAAAAATGGTCTATACCCCTTTTAGCCAAGAACGTAAAGGAGAAAAAAATTATGGATTAGGAATCCGAATGATTAATTGGGAAACAGGACAAAATTTCTATTTCCATAACGGTTGGTGGCATGGAAATACATCATCATATATAACCTTGCTGAAAGAACATGTGACCATTATCGCTTTATCAAATAAGTACACTACAAAGACCTATCAGGTTAAAAAATTAGCTCCCTTATTTGGAGACTATCCATTTAAATTAGGTAAAGATGATAATGAGGAATAATTTTTGCTACTAGGCTAATAGTAATATTAAACTATAAAATTGTATATTCGCGCACTCAAATTGTGATTTGAATACTTTACACAACTGGGGTCGACTGGTTTTGACAGCAAGTCGAATTGAACAGTAAGCACGTCGAGCATTGAGACCTTGCTCGTAAATATAAGATCTCGAACTTTTAAACGGCGAAAATACTTACGCTTTAGCTGCATAATCCGAATTATAGTACGATTACGCCACGTCCCTACAAGGTAGGGAAGCTGGATTCTCCTTGAAAGCCTTGGTTTATGGCGGTCAGTACAGGGGAACCGTAAAAATAGACCTAGATTTCTGTTAGCTTCGGGCAGATTTCGAAAATTAAGAAGCTAAGTAGTATGTGGCTGTTTCTGGCCTAGCATCCTATCGAAAATTCAATCAGGAAATAAGCGTGTAGAAAGCTCTTTAGTTGCTTGTTTGGACCCGGGTTCGATTCCCGGCGACTCCACTGGATGGGATGATTGGAAAATCATCCCTTTTTTTATCGCACACAAGTAACCATTTCTCATTCATTATCAGATGATTATGAGACAAAGAATCGATCATAGTAGGTGTTCGATAGATACCATCTTGATAGTATAAATTGCTGTCGAACACCAGTTTTACAAATTCTCTTTTTTGAATAATATCTGCTCGTAAGTATATATTTTTCATATCTCCTAGCATATCTAAATTTTTCTGTAAAATAGTATAAGCATTACTTTCAAACTTACCAAGTCGTTCAATTGCACTTTTACAAGAAAAAATAGTATTACTATAAGAAGAATACCATCTGTCATAAGTATCCTTTGATATTTCATTTTTAATCCATTTCTCTTCAACCGAAAACATCTTTTGCTGAGTTTCTTCAAGAATAAGTTTCTTCTCTATTATTTTGTTTTTACTAACTTTTAAATTTTCTTCTATAGCTTTATTTGTTGACTGTTTTATCTCTAACAATCTATTTTTGGGAAGACTCATTAATTCCCAAATTTCTAAAAGCTGTTTATGAGCTTTTATTGCACTAATATTATTATGCTTCGAAAATTTACATTTGTAATAATGAAAATATTTTCCTGATTTACTTCTTGACGGAGCTCCTGTCAAATAATTACCACAATGACACTTTAGAATACCCCTGAGAGGAAGATCTTCATCTAAAACAGTTCTAATCTTTTCTGGTTTTTTCATTTTACTCTGTACAAGCTGCCAAGTTGCAGTATCTATAATTGCTTCATGAATCGCGGGAAATATTCCTCCAGGATATTCTTTATAACCTTGTACTTGTAGCATTCCTGCATAAACAGGATTTGACAAAATTCTTTCGACAGCCGTATTTCCTCTTTTAGGAAAACCTAGAGCACGAGCTTTTTCTTTTATTATGTAAAGTGGTGTATCATGTAAAAAAGCATCGTAAATAAATTTTACAATTTTAGCCTCTGTCTCATCAATAACTAATTTTCGTTCTTTTCCTTCTCCTAATTTCACATATCCAAACGGAGGTTTAATACCTATATAACGCCCCTCTTTTGCTCTTGCGGTATAAAGCCCTCCTCTAATTTTGATACTTCTATTAATATTATCCTCTTCAGCAAGCAGAAGTTGCAAACCTGCTCTGAAAAAACTTCCAGGTGTATCATAATCAAATGTGATTCCTTCAGTTACACTAACTACCTGAATATTGTATTTTCTTTGAAGTGTTTTCACCATACTCATAGCTTCACCAGCATCCCTACTGAACCTATCCATCTGATCCACTAAAAGATAATCAACACTTTTAAAATGTTTCGAAATAAACTCTTGAAGTTTTATAAAATCTGGTCTATCAAATGTCTTTGCACTTCTACCTCTATCTATAAAGGTGTCAACCAATTCAACATTGTTAAATTTCAACCATTGATCAGTATAAAGTTCCTGTCTCTCAATAGATCCATTACTTTGTCCTAACTGACTAAATCTTAAATATCTAATCGCTCTTTTCATTTAACTCTTTTAATGTTATGGTAACAATAATTTCAATTAGTAAATTTATAAAATTTTGTTCCCTTTTCTCTTCAATATCCTTTTTTAACTCTTTTATCTTTCCGTCTATCAACACTTTATCATTTTCATTCATCTTTATCCTCCATACCTTTCCATGCAAAAAAATATTTTGCATTATTAATTATTTATTATGTGTATTAACAAATAAATTTAACCGCTACACAATCTAACAGGAAATCATGGCTTATTAAGTCTTACTTTGACTAATATTGTCATCGAACAGATAAACTTAAATCCTCAAAGCACATTTACTCATCCGCTACTCTACTTCATAAAAAAGCTTAATCGGATACCTAATAACAGCATCTTTAAAAACCGAAAATCTACTCCCAAACACTATTTTTCAAGATCCTTTTACATGGCTTTCATAGCCAAATATTTAAAAAAACACTAGACACTTAAAGTTTTCTAGGAATTCTATCGCATTAGTTCATTTTTTCAAATCATATAGAACCATTTACTCAATGCCTTTTTTATCGCTTCCACTCTGTTTTTATTCAAGAGTCAGTATGCTATTTTGTCCCATTTCAAGAGCAAAGGTATTCTAGTGTTCTTAACGCAGGAACAAGGTCATGCCCTAAGGGTTTGCAAAAAAATCTCCACCCATTCGGGTCGTATTTATTTGACAAAACCTTGCTCCTGCTAAACACTAACCTTTTATGCTCCTGAAACGAAACAAAGCATACTCCGGCTCTTTAGACGAATAAAAAAAATGTCAATAATGGAAAAGAACAGCATTAGAAATGGTAATAGAGTGAAACGAAACAGCTCCTCCTCTCATTGCCGAATAAATAAAATAAAATTTAACTCTAAAAAGTAAATATTATGAACATTATCGGAAGACTGACAAGGGATGCAGAAGTACGCACAACGTCAAAAGAAAAACAAGTAGTCAACTTTTCAATAGCTACAAATGACAGTTATCGCAACAAACAAGGCGAACGCATAGAGCAAACTACCTATTTCGATTGCTCTTATTGGATAAGCCCAAATGTAGCGAAGATACTCACCAAAGGCACTTTCGTAGAGCTTACAGGTAGAGTTAGCACAAGACCGTGGACAGCCAATAATGGGGAATTAAGAGCAAGTTTAAACTTCCATACTTCAACTATCAAATTGCACGGAGGTGGTAAAAAAACAGAAATCGCTCAGACAAGCAACAACGAACAGAAAACTAAAACTTCAAATCAGGATACTGGAGACGATTTACCATTCTAACACAATTCATTTAATCTTTTCAAATTTTAAAATTTCAATATCATGGCACATAATTTAAACTTCAACGAAAAAACAGAACGTTATTCATTTTTTAGTGTTCAGCAAAAAGCATGGCACGGTTTAGGGCAAATTGTACAAGATTATCCCACAAGTACAGAAGCAATCCAACACGCAGGACTGGATTATGAGGTAATCAAAAGCCCTTTATACACAAAAGGTTCAGGTATTATTGAAAATACAAACAGCATAGAAATTAGAGACAACGAACTAAACGTGCCTAATTATTTTGCTACTATGCGCACTGATAACAACACCGTTTTGGGCGTGGTAGGTAAAGACTATCATATTGTACAAAATCGGGAGGCTTTTAGTTTTTTTGATGCTATTGTTGGAGGAACTGACGGAATCTTATACGAGACCGCAGGGGCTTTAGGCAATGGAGAGCGTATTTTTATTACTGCAAAACTGCCTGATTATATCCGTGTGGGTAATGGCGATGATGTAACAGAAAAATATATTTTCCTCACTACTTCTCACGATGGTAGTGGAAGTATTACCGCAGCTTTTACTCCTGTTAGAATTGTTTGTCAAAATACGCTTAATGCTTCACTTCGCAATATGAGCAATGTAGTACGCATTCGTCATACTTCGGGAGCAAAACAACGCTTAGACAATGCTCACAAAGTAATGGGATTAGCAAACGAGTTTAGCAATCAATTAGAAAACATCTTTAATGACTGGGCGAAAGTAAAAATAAGTGATAAGGAGGTTGAAAAATTGATACAGTTGGCACTTTGTCCCAATAAAGAAACCCTAGAGCATATCAAAAAAGGGAATAATGACGAAATCTCCACCCTGTTCAAAAATACTGTTGAAAGTGCTTTTGCTTATGCGATGACTAATGATACCCAAAAAATGAAAACCACAAAAGGGACTTTATTTGGGGCTTATAACGCTGTGACTGGCTACTATCAAAATGTACGCAATTATAAAGATGATGAAGCCAAATTACAATCCATTGTATTAGGCGGTACGGCACAAATAAAATCACAAAAAGCATTCGAACTGTGTAGCTCGTTTGCAAAAATTGGTTCGAATGCTATCAACATAAATTTTTTGATGAATGGAAGTAATTGATTTGAATGGTTATGCTATTGAGGTAACCGACCTTGATGAAGCTATCAAAATAACGGCAGAATACAAAGACTACCAACAGGAGGGTAACGATTTTTCAGATTTCAATGAAAGACAAAAAGCCTATTGGATGGATATGCACGAAAAATTAACGGTAATTAAAAACGGATTAAACAACACTTTAAAAGTTTAAAATATGAATACTAATTTTTTCAATCAGATAGCACAATTGGAAATTATAGGCAATTTACAGCTAACGATATCCAAAAGAGTAGAAAACAAAATGGTTGTTTCTATTCTACTGCAAAACGAACAATGCGGAGACAATGCCAAACAACTAATCCCGCCTCTTAATCTTAGAGGAACAGCAGAAGAACTAGACGAGGGATTTTTTGAAAGCATTACAGTACCCTTACGAACTGCTTCGGGTTTAATGGTCAATATGGAAGCCTATATGAAGCAATTGGAAAATGCCCAAAAACAATCGGCAATGGAAAAAGAAAAAACCGATAAGGAGAAAAAAGCAAAGGACGAAAAAGAAAAGAAATACAAAGAAGCGATGGCAAAGGCTGATGAATTGGACAACGATGGCAAACCCCGTGATGCCTGGATGAAAGTACCTAATCCTAACGATTACCCTGAATATGCCGAAGCCATACACAAACGCAAAAAAGAACTATCTGATAAATTCGCTTCGCCTAGTCTTTTCGGAACAGAGCAAGAAAATGTTTAATCTAAATTGAATCATTATGTTATTAGCCACGCAATTAGAAAGAGTATTTCTGTTTAACGATAAAGGACAAGAAATCAAACTCACAGACCCCGAACCAAAATGGAGTGTACAAGCGGTGTTAAACTTCTATTCGAACACCTATCCCATACTTACAACAGCAAAAATTGGCGCACCCATAATAAAGGATGATACGGTACAATACCACTTTGAAAGTGCTATAGGTACAAAAGGTTAATCCAAAAACATTAAAAAAATGACTTATGCAATCACACATCATAGCGGGTACGATACAACTACCCAAAGAATCCAAACAAAAGCAACTACACCGCCAATTAGGAGAGTTCGCAAACTGGATAAAACGAACAAAGGATGCAAACGAAATCCGCAAGGACAAACAGCAGTCCTTACCAGTACCGATGTTACTAATGTTTTTTTAAGAACTTCATTCCTGCCTGTTTTGGCAGAAACGAAAACGGTACAAGCTTGTCAGAAAACAGTAAAAACGGAAAGAGATTTTTACCAATCTCTTTCCCAACTTGCAACACATTATAATATTAACCCCATTCACACCCAACCTTTTGGTTATCCATACAATATCGCTTTGGCTTTATGGGACACCAAAGAAAAACTAAAAGATAAGGTGAGAGATTGGGAAGAAATCAAACTCGTACAGGATAACAAAAAAACCTTTTTTACAAGTGAAGAACGATACAATACTAACGCTACACTCTATTATATTCCAGTAGTACCGCTGTACCGTTTGTTAAAAAACAATAAACGAAAACACAGTGCACAGCTTTTATTATCGGTTTGTAGTTATCTCTATCATAGTGTCAACATACCTTATTACAGACAGGAAAATAGTTTTCTTTATTATCAATACGAGATGTTAAAAGAATGGCAACTAACTGATGATGATTCCGAAGAAACATCCATTTATTTGAGTGAATTCGAACAAGCAGAATGGATTGGCGACAAAATGGAACAAAAAATCTTCAATACTGCCAATTTAACTTTTTTCAAAAAACGATTGAACCGCTTTAAAAGTGCGAACGCTTTTGAACAGGATTGTTTAAAATTAGCTCAAGAAACCTATGCCCTTTTAGAGCAATATCCAAATGAAAATATATTTCGAAAAGCAAGACCCAACGAAGAAGCAGAAGAAAACGAAGACGAAAATGAAAACATTTTAACAATGGATTACTACATATCCTTTTATGCTGATGGAAAAGGTTGGCTGAATGAAAATATTATTCAATGTGTAAATAGTGAATTACAAGAATACGGACAGATGGAAGAGCCTAGTATCGTTAAAAGTTTTGACGGAAGTGACATCACAGCAAACAATCTTGATTTTGAAAATAGGCTGTTTGCCCTTATCGGAGAATTAATTTACCTGTTAAACCATTTTTAAAACAATAGTGATGAACGATATAACAGAAAATTTTGGAACACTGTATCATCCTAAATCTGCATTAGTATTCTATCAGACTAAAGGAACGAATTCTGATACCTATGTAGAATATTTTGACATGGATAAAAATGGGAATCCTATTAATGCCCATCCATTAACTGTAAGAGAAGCAAACCAACTGGCAAAGGCATTGAAAACAGCCAAAGAAGAAAAAGAACCTTGTTTAAAATCAGAAGGAATAATAAGCAATGCTATTTTACATATTGACCCTACTCAAAATAAAGTAATCTGGTTTACCAAAGCCATGCAAAGAGAACTTTGTTTTACAGAAAATTTAGGTATCCCAAATGGCAAGGTAAATGTACCTCCTATGTTATGGTTTGCCAACAAAAATAGTCTTTCTGTTTTTGCTTTGGGAAGTAATCGCAGACCTAAAGAAAACACAAAATTGTACAATGCTCCTTTTTTTAATGTATATGAAAATGCTAATGTGTGCATGGGAACGGTAGATGTTCAGATGAAGAAAATTGCTTCATTAGAAGAATTTACAACCGCATGGGAAAGTTATTTTTTCAACAGCTATTTCAGTCATTTGATGCAGGACTATAATCCGATAAAAGGAAACTGTATAACTCTTTGGGAAAGCCTTGTCAATACAAACACCTCTTTTCCTAAAGAAGTATTAAAAAAGAATGGTAAAACCTTAAAAGATATATTGTCATGAACACCGAAAAAACAAAAGTCCACTTTACGGACAACTATTTAATAAATCCCACAAATCCAATAACGCTAAATCTTATCGGTGCAGGTGGTACAGGTTCAAAAGTACTAACTTCCCTAATGGAAATGAATCATAGCCTTATTGCATTAGGTCATGCAGGTTTAAATGTTCGTCTTTGGGATGATGATATAATCACAGAAGCCAATTTGGGCAGACAACGATTTGCCCATTCTGAAACAGGACTGTACAAATCGGTCGCACTGATAAACCGTGCCAATCGTTGGTCGGGTACAAACTGGAAAGCGGAAACTATAAAATTTGAAAAAGACAGTTTGGAAAGATTACCCGAAAATGCTGGAGCAAGTATTTTTATTAGCTGTGTGGATAGCGTGAAAGCTCGTTTTGAAATTGCTGACATTTTAAAACAACTTAATAACAGTCGAGCTTATGCTAATCGCCCACGTTATTGGATGGATTTTGGCAATAGCCAACATACCGGACAAGTGATACTATCCTCTATAGGCGATATTAAACAGCCTAATTCAGAAAAATATGAAACCGTTGCTAACTTGCCTTTTGTAACCGAAGAATTTCCCGAACTGCTGAAACAGTCCGAAATTACAGACGACACTCCAAGTTGTTCCCTTGCGGAAGCATTGGAAAAACAAGATTTATATATTAATTCTGCATTGGCACAGATGGGTAGTTCTCTTTTGTGGGGTTTATTTCGCAACGGACTTACCCAATACAGAGGCTTTTTTCTCAATTTGAAAGACTTTAGGTCACAGCCCATCCCAGTTGGCTAAGCCAACCCCCGATAGATATCGGGGCGGGTTGCAAAAAGACACTCCTTTCCGATGGTCAGGAAAGTCTTTTTGCAGAAAAAGGGATACTAGCACTTTGGTAAAATGCGAATCCTCCTATTTTACCAAAAAGCTTGTAAGTTTTGCGTGAGGATACACACTATCCTCATTATTTATTTTGTCCGACTTCTTTTCTTTTCACATAAGCGACCAAAGAAAAGAAGCAAAAGAACGTCGCTGAATTATTTATGATGAAATCAGAGTAAAAAGACACTCCCTCTCGATGGTCGGGAAAGTATTTTTACTAAAAAAAGGTACAAGCACTTTGCTAAAATGTAAAGCCTTACCATTTCACCAAAAAGCTTGCTAGTTTTACATGAGAATATTTATTATCCTCTTTATTAGTTTGGTTTAACTTCTTTTCTTTCCACATCAGCGACCAAAGAAAAGAAGCAAAAGAACGCCGCTTGATTATTTTGGATTTTGTGTTTCAATTAAAACCACTTCTTCTTTTTCTTTCTTTTGTCTTGAATAACTCCAGAAGAACAAAAGTCCAAAAACAATCAAAATAAAAGCAATCCATTTTCCAGTACGCTCCAGAAAAGAAATGAATACTGATTTTTCATAACTCGAAAAGCCTTCCGCTCCCATTGGGTTTCTTCGATAAAATTTCCTTCTGTTAATCCAGTAACGAAGACCAAAACCACTTAACAGAGCCAGGATGCTTAAAAACAATGTTGGATACATAATGTGTACGTTTATATTTCACTCTTTTAATTTTAAAAAACGCTCCTTAGCTATAACTTATTGTTTTTTAAAGGTTTAAAACAAATACATTCAACAAATAGTAAGAGGCTGCCTCACCAATTGTGAAACAGCCCCTTTTTATGTTTTTATTAAAATCAATTAATCTTTAACTTCATGTTTTTGATAAGCTTTGCTTTGATCAAATCAGAATTTTCTATTTCTAATACCTGATGTCTGCCACCGTTTTTTTCGAAAATTTCTATAAAGAGTACTTTGTCATTGGCAATAGTAAATAGATCCAACAGAAATACATTTCGCTCAACAGTATTACCTACAATTTCGTCTAACGGTTTGTATATTCGTAAAGGAATTATCGTCCTTTCTTGTATTACAGTGCGTTTAGCGAGCTTTTTATCTACTACTTTGAAATCAATAAAATCAATTCGGAATGGCACATTGGTAAGATTACGTACCTCGGTATGGAAATAGAATTTATCGTCGTGGATATAGATTCCTTTTAATAAAAGTTGAATCCCAAAACTTTTAGTTTCAATATTTCTTATCAGCTGTTTGTCTTTTTTATAAATCGTTTCCATTAACTCACCTACAAGCGAAGGTGAATTCTTTCCAAGTTCCTCAAAAAGAACATCATTAGCATTCTCCCTACTTATTCCTTTTTGCATTTCCAAAAGATTGTAATTCATACTAACTGGAAAAGCGTTGAAAAGCACATTGAAATTATAAAAACGTCCATCCTCGGTGATTACCGAAAAGTTAGTTTCTTCATCAAAATCACGAACTGCTGCCTTTACTCGTAATACATTTTCTGCATCTTCTGCTTTGGCTGCAACCAGATAATCACTTCCCAAATCCACGTAGCGGATAGCAGCAGGAAATATCAAGTGCGAAGTTTTACTGTAAGTTACTTCTATCTTATACGGTTCTATTTTTCCCAAGTCCAGCTTTGTGATATTATGAACAGTCTGTTGTGCCTGAAATGGAGTAGCATAGCCTAATACTAAGACCAATGCTATTAGTATGTTTTTCATTGTTGTTTTCATGTTGTATAAAGTTTAAAAAATTGAATATTTATTTTTTAGAAACAAGAAATACTTGATGTCCTGCTTTGAGTGTTACTTTTGGAGTTCTCATTTTTTTAGAAAAATAGCCCGAAACACCCTGTACAAGTCCACGACTCAAATCGCCTGCTATTTGTTGTCCGGCAGAATTTGTCATCATAATACTACTTCCTGAAGTCTGTCCCATATTAGCAGCCATTTCTTTGAAAGCACTCATTTCGGGAGAATATGGCACAAACAAACCTTCTTGCCCATCCAGTCCATACACTATAATGTTAACCGGAATAATATTGCCATCCTGTTCTATCGAAGTAATTTTCATTTGGACACGTCCTTGTTGAATTTTTGAATTGGCTGTCAATACTGTTCCTTGCGGAATAATATGATTTCCTATTTTGGCTGATTCTAATAAACGTAGACGAACACTACTCTCCTCCGTTAGAAGCTGTGTTTGTTGCACAACAGCACGGATACTGTTTTTGGGCTGTAATTGTTGCTCGGTTTTTCCAACCGTATTAAATCCAAGGTTGTAATTTTCGCTCCAATTAGCAATAAATGTACTATCAGGAAGTACTCTATATAAGGAAGAAACTACATTTTTACTGGCAGGAACAAACGCAACAAAAGTTTCTTTTTGGTTTGATGAACCAGAAAGTACTGTATTTTGTTCTTTTGGCTGATCCCCTGAAACCGCATTAGTTGGAAGGTATTTTGCTGCCATCTGATAAGATTTCTCCATTAATTCCAATTGGCTTTCCACTGGATCAATTGGTGTCTCATTCTTTTTAGCCAATTGCTCTTTTAGCTCATCCAGTTGTTTATGCAGTTGTAATGTCTCCGAATTGTCATTCTGATAAAAAGTACCTAAGGTATGTTGTGCATTGCGATAACTATATAAGGAGGGATTCGTGTTTGTAGCTGTATTATTTGAAACTTCATTCTCATCTTCTGAAAGAACTGGAGTTGTACTATCTATATCGTCTTCTTTCCAATAATCAGAAAGAGATAATAGTGAATTTTGTTTTTCCAGATTCATTTGCTCCAACATTGCCTCCTCATAGGCTTTTTCCTTATCATCCTGCAAACCGTTATCAGTAGCTTGAGGAACCGAATCATTGAGACCTATATCTTGTGTCACTTTGCTATTCTCAGATGGTTTAAATATCAAATACATACATCCCAGAAATACCATCCCCATCAACGAAAAAATAAGTGGCTTTTTAAATTTATTGACTTTATTTAAACTGCTTTCCAGTACTATATCCGAAGAATTATCTTGACTACTATCTGTAACAAAGACGGTATTTTTTTTATTTTCATTTTCTTTCATGACTTTTGTTTTTTATGCTTTTTAACAATGAATCCTGCATCGATATAGCTGATTCTTTCTTTTTAACAACAGGATTTTCAATATGCTCGATAATTAGTCTTGGATTGGATTTCGCTGTATCATACCAAACCTTTAGAATTACAGCTATAGTTAGCATCAGATACCCCAGAAAACAGTATAAAAGATAATTGTACTGTTGCTGCACAGGAAGTTCCCTCCATTGTTTATCAAGCTTATCAAACCAAGTGTTTATATTTGCTCGTAGTTTTTTCATCTTAGCCGTTTTTAACGTTCCATAATTTCTACATCATTATTCTCAATTACATTGAACTTTTCTATATTGAAGCCTTGTGGATTGTTATCCGATCGAACTGAATTCACGAGGTAACATGATGTCACCAGATTACGCTTAGTTACATTACTGAATCTAATAATAAATTGCTCAGCATAAGTTCTCACAGCATACGGATAACTATCGAAATTGCATACCACACTATCTATTTCGATACGCTGTTGCACATTCCCTGAAATGATACGATTGTAATACCCTTTTTCAGACAAGTCTTTATAGTAATCGAAAGCACTTTTGTCTGCAAGATTAAATGCTCTTTTCATATTATTTTCTATAGCACTCTTGTCGGGTGCCAGGGTAAAGAAAAGTTCGTGAAAACGTCTGACGTGTTCCCTGGCTTCAACAGGACGATTGATAGAAGCATCCTGAGCAAGAGCCAGCATTAACGATTTACCATTATCCAACACATACACCTTTTGACGTTGCAGTTCTGCAAAGTGATACGATTGCCACACCGCATATCCGGTTACTCCAATACAGAACAATGCAAACACAATGGCATAAAGTCTGATTTGCCTGAAACTATTTTCGATATTTCTTAAGGTTCTAAATTCCATTTTACTGCTATTTAATATTATTACTTCATTAGTCTGCCTCCAATATTACCTGCAACTGCTCCTGTACCGGCTCCTACAATATTTCCTGTTTTTGTTGCAGTTTGGTTTACATTTCGCATAAAATTACCTGCTCCCCCAGCCTGAATAATCCAACCCGTTACTGTAGGAATTGTAAAATACCCAATGATGCCAATAATCATAAAGATGATATACACAGTGTTGGATGAATCAGGAATAAAATTGGGATCTGACAAACTTTCTATATCTTTCTGTAGTATTAAGGATTGTATCTTGGACAACATAGCACTAAAAAGATCAGAAACAGGCAACCAGAGATACACACTAATGTATCGGGTAAACCATTGTGTTAGTGTAGACTGAAATCCATCCCATACTGAAATGGCAAAAGCTATCGGTCCTAATATGGATAAGACAATCAGGAAGAAAGTCCTTATCGTATCAATAACCAGCGCAGCTGCCTGAAACAGTATTTCCAAAAACTCCCGAAAACCATCACGAATTTCCTTTTTAACTCCGTACATTTCCCTTTCCATGTACATTCCAGACATGGTAACTAAATCTGAAGGTGACCAACCCAGTTCATCGAGTTTTTTATCAAACTCTTCATCTGATACCAGATAAGCGGTTTCAGGGTTGCGAAGCATTGCTTCCCTTTCCAGTTGGTCTTTCTGCTGCTGTAAGGCATTCAAATCCAAAACTTGATTTTCTAAGATACTATGTGTCCCTTTTACCACAGGACTCAATACTGCATTGAGAGTACCTAAAACCATCGTTGGAAAAAACATAATACAAAGTCCCAAAGCAAAAGGTCTGAGGAGTGGAAAGACATCTATAGGTTCTGCACTGCTTAGTGCCTGCCACACTTTTAAAGCAACATAAAATAAAGCTCCTAATCCCGCTAGACTTTTAGCTACCGCCGCCATATCCGCTGAGAGTGGTATCATCTCATCATAGAGCGAGCGTAATACTTCATGAAGATTAGTAAATTCCATGATGATTACCAGTATTTTTGGTTAGCAGTCCCGTAAAGTTCCAATACTCTTTTACTGTTATTGGCTTTTTTAGCTCTTAAATAACTGACTGAAATGTTTTTGTTTGTAAAATAACGAACAAGATTGTGATACTCTTTTACTTCCTTATACACACCATCGATAATATCCATACGCTCTTTATCATTCAATGACAAAGTGGAAGCATTTACAATTTGTTTAAGCTCTTTCAATAGCTCAGTACTTTCATTAAGCAAAATGGAATACCCATTAGCAATTGCCGAAAGTTCCTGTGCATTGAAATTAGGATCGTTCATCATTTTTCCAAAATTCTTTACATAAATCTCAGAAACATCCCCTACAAGCAATACAGTCTGTTGTACTTTTCGGGCATCTTTTACCAGATTATTTACTGCCTTTAGTTTATCATAATACTCTTTTCCCTGATTATACACTTTTTGGACTTCCTTAAAGTTGTTAATCATATTGGTAGCTGTGGTAGAAGTCTGTACAATCTGTCTCGCTGTATTTACAATCCCCTGAGCCAAATTAGAAGGATCTGTTACCACCCATTGTGCTTTAACGGCTGGTGTGACAGCAAATAACATTACTGTACACACCATGAACATTAACTTTTTCATTGTTTTTTAATTTTTAAAATAATTACTATTTGTTTTCTTTTTTCTGAAGGACTATTTGTTTAATAGCATGTTCTACATTTCCATCCAGTTCTCCGGCAAGACGCATCACTTCCAACTTTTCGGTTTCTTCTGTGGTGTAAGCTAAATATTCCTCAAGACTCACTTCTGTGGCATATACTGCCGAATGAGTACCTCCCAAACCAATCCAAACTTCTTTGTATAACCGCCCGGGATCGTTATTCATGTTTATAGAAAGTACCTGTGCTTTTTCTTTTTCAGTGAGACCAAGCATGGCTTGTATATCATCAAATTTGTTCATGTATTTACGCTGATCCAACAGTATTTTACAATCCGAATTATTGATAATGCTTTCCTTTACAATGGGCGATTGGATAATGTCATCCACTTCCTGAGTTACTACTATGGCTTCTCCAAAAAACTTCCTTACCGTTTTAAACAGGTATTTGATGTACTCTGCCATTCCTTCTTTTGCAATAGCTTTCCAGGCTTCTTCAATTAAGATTAACTTCCGCACTCCTTTCAAGCGACGCATTTTGTTGATGAAAACTTCCATAATGATTATGGTTACAATCGGAAAAAGAATTTTATGATCCTTTATGGCATCTATTTCAAACACAATAAATCGTTTGGAAAGTAAGTCCAGTTGCTTATCCGAATTCAACAAATAATCGTATTCGCCTCCTTTGTAATAAGGTTCTAACACATTGAAGAAGTTGGCTAGATCAAAGTCTTTTTCCCGTACCTGTTTTTCTTCTAATATCTTTCTGTAATCACCCTTTACGTATTCATAAAACCCATTGAAAGAAGGCAATTCATCATCTTGTTTGATGCGTTCGATGTAACCACTCACAGCATTAGACAATGCCACTTCTTCTGAGCGGGTCGGTGGTTCGTCATCCCGTTTCCATAAGGTCAATATCAAGGTTTTGATACTTTCTCTTTTCTCTATGTCAAACACACCGTCATCGGTATAAAAAGGATTAAAGGCTATAGGATTGTCTTCTGTATAAGTGAAATAAACACCATCTTCCCCTTTTGTTTTTCCTTTGATGAGTTCGCACAATCCATGATAAGAGTTCCCGGTATCCACCAGCAGCACATGAGCACCTTGTTCATAATATTGTCTGACCATGTGATTGGTAAAAAATGACTTTCCTGAACCTGAAGGACCTAATATAAACTTGTTTCTATTGGTGATAATTCCACGCTTCATTGGTAAATCAGAGATGTCCAAATGAATGGGTTTGCCTGTAAGCCGGTCAGCCATCTTAATTCCAAAAGGCGATGGAGAACTTTGATAGTTGGTTTCCTCAGTAAAAAAACAGAGTGCGGGTTCTATGAAAGTATAAAAGCTTTCTTCACTCGGAAAATCTCCGGAATTCCCCGGAATTCCTGCCCAGTAAAGCGTGGCAACATCTGTAGTGTTGTGCCTAGGCTTGCATTCCATCAGTGCCAAAGCACTCCCAGTATCGTTCTTTAACTGTTTTAGTTCGACAGGATCTTCTGACCAAGCCATCACATTGAAATGTGCCCGAATAGAAGAAAGTCCAAAAGAATGTGCTTCGTTCAAATAGCGTTCTATCCATTCTTTATTGATTTGATTCGCTCTGCTGTAACGTGCCAATGAGTGCATGTTTCTTGCTGATTTCTCAAACTTACGCAGGTTATCTTCGCTGTTATCCAGAAACAAATACTGATTGTAAATGTGATTGCAACTTAACAACAATCCAACTGGAGCGGCAAAAGACAATAGACAATCACTTCTGTCTGTGGACAATTTTTCATAACGGGTATTTGCCGTTACATTTCTGGGTAAATCGTCTGTATCTGATAAGTTGTGCAGGCAAAGTCTTTTGTTTCCAATGCGCACTTCTTCAGCTCCCAGAGCAATGTCTTGCATCGGTGTTCCATATTCCCTTGAAAGCGTTAGGTATTGTTCTAATATTCCTTGCTTGTCCTCTGTTCCGAGGATGTCCTCTTCGCTTAATCGTTCTAGTTTTACAAAACCACTGTCATTTACGATTCGTTCAAACTGTGTTACGGCTTCCATAAAACGATGAATTGTTTCTTTATCCCTTATTTCTTTTGGAATAAGTACCCCTTTGCAAAGCGAAGAGAAATTACTCTGCATTCGCATACGTTCCTTAGTCGTTTTAGTTAGAAATAAGTAGCAATAGTGATTCAGAAACGGACGCTCATTAAAATGTTGCTGGTAGGATTTTGCTAAAAAACTTAAATCTTCCTGAGCAATATCAGGAGCGTAATTTTCCTTGATATACCAATCCTGTTTGTGTATCACCGTAAAATCGGGCAAAGTCTTAATAGCCTTATGCCAAGCGGAATGAATCGCTTCATATTCCGCAGAAGCCACTGTGAAAAGCTCTGGAAGTGCTACCCGAAAACAAGCGGTGATATCCGCATCCTTTGAGATAATGCAATTATTTTCTACCGCTAGCAATGGAAACTTACTTTCCAATGTAGTCGCTTTTGATTTATTTCTCATGCGTTCCTGGATTTAGTTTTAAACTTGAAATAACGGTGGATAGCCTTTCGGCAAATGATGTAATGAGGATGCCGTTTATGAGCACTTATTTTCACTAAGCCGTGTTCGCCATACTTTTTGTTCAAAGAGAAAGTCTGCCACACAATTAGAGAGCTTCCTCCTGTTCCAATAAACAGACAGATAAAGGAATTGACTCCTGTCATGTACAAAATCATTACCAGAATAAGAATCCCAAGCAATCCACCAGCGAAAATGAAAAGGTATTGTGCTTTCAATCCCTTAAACTCTACCGCCCTCCCAATACCTTTGTTGATGTTGTAAGTACTCATCAGCCAAAAGATTAAAGGAAGAAGGAGCGTAAAATAGTAGCCGATACAATCAAGAAAATACAAGCTCCAAACCAGCTTGCTGCGGTCTTACTCGTATCAGGATCACCACTGCTGAATTTGTTATACACCTTAACACCTCCGATTAGTCCAACTACTGCTCCGATGGCGTAAATAAGCTGAGTTGCAGGATCAAAATAAGAGGTTACCATTTGGGTAGCCTCGTTGATTCCTGCAGAACCGTTCCCTTGTGCGAATGCGCCAAAAGCTGACAGCATAGCCATAGCCATCAGTAAAACTTTTTTTCTTTGTTTTTCCATGATTTAAATGAATTTATTTGTTAGACATTCCTGCTCATTGCAGGATTTGATGTCAAATGTCTTATGGAAACAGGAAACTAGTAATGAGCTGTCTTTAAGTGGAGTTATTTGGCAGAAGAAGACGTAATCATTTACTTTATGAAATAAAAATCATTAAATTTGAGCAAACAAATATTTTACATATCGCAAATCGCAATATGCAATATTACACAGTAAAAGATTGTTTATTGTAAATTTTATAACTAATATTGCATATCGCAATATGAAATATCAGAATGGCACAAGCAAAAAATAATCTCAAACCGCAAGACATTGTAATTTTGTTAAAAATCATTGCATTAGGTGAAAAATCCTGGTTTCACCATACTATTGCTCAGGAATTGGGTATGAGTCAATCGGAAGTTAGTCAGTCTTTAAATCGTTCCAAATATGCAGGACTAATTGATGATGCCAGAAAAAAAGTAAACAAAATTGCTTTTAATGAATTTTTAATTCATGGTGTATGCTATGCTTTTCCGCAGCAACCAGGAGCATTAGTTAGAGGTATTTTAACAGCTCATTCAGCGGAACCTTTAAATAAAATAATTCAGGCAACTGATAAATATGTTTGGCCATATGCAAAAGGTTTAGACCGTGGCCAGGCAATAGAACCTTTATACCCTACTCTTGTAGCAGCTTCATTAAAAGACAAAGATTTATACGAATTATTAACTTTAGTTGATGCCATTAGAGTGGGAAGAGTAAGAGAAAAAGAAATGGCAAAACGAGAATTAGAAAAACGAATACTGAATGCATAATAAAGTAATCAATCTGGCATTAGTAGCTCAAGTGGCGAAAGGTTTAAAGGAATTAAATGAAAAGATGGTCTTCATTGGAGGGGCAGTAATTAGCTTATATACAGATGACCCGGCTGCAGAAGAAATTCGTCCTACTTCTGATATAGACATGACCATTAATTTAGCTAATTATTATGAATGGACACAAATGCAAGAACGATTAGCAGAACTTAATTTCTACCCGGATCCTCAGGGACAATCCATATGTTCGTATCAGTTTGAAAATATAGCAATAGACATTATGCCTGCTGACGACAGTAGTATTGGAATATCTAATAAATGGTACAAGCCCGGATTCAAATACCTGCAACAAATAGAATTGCCCGAAGGAATTAAAATCAACGTATTACCATCACCTTATTTTCTGGCTACCAAATTAGAAGCTTTTAAAGACAGAGGGCAAAATGACTTTTACGGAAGTCACGACTATGAAGACATCATCTATATGATTGACAATAGAACAACAATAGTCGAAGAAATACTAGCAAGTGAAGTCGATTTGAAACAATACATCAAGCAAGAACTTACAGCTATTAAAAACCATCCACAAGCAAACGAAATTTTAGCCATGCACATCCATCCGTTAATTAGGGAGGAACGGTTTCAGATGTTGATGGAGAAAATAGAACAAATCATAAAATAAACAAATTCTTTCAATAATAGTTTTCAGCGCTTAGGAACAAAACACCATAAAAATATCGTATTTCAGAAAAAAGGATTCAATATAATAGCTTCGGAAGAAACACAAAACATTCTCAACAAAATAGAAATGGCAGTAAACTGGAACAATATACGTCCACTAAATAACAGTCTCAATGATGGCTTTGAAGAATTAGTATGCCAATTGGCCGCAAGAGAAATTATTTCTGATCAGAAAACGTTTTGGAGGATGGGTAAACCTGATGGTGGAAAAGAATGTTACTGGTATTTCAAAAATGGTGATTTACATATGTGGCAGGCTAAGTATTTTACAACAAGTTTGACGGCTACCCAATGGACAGAAATTGATAAATCTATCATCACCGCTATCGACAATCATCCGAAACTTAAAAAGTATTACGTTGCTATTCCTATTGACATGCCCGATGGAAAGGTTAAAGGAAAAACTTCTATGTTGGATAAATGGAAATCGAGTATAGTCAAATGGCAAGATTATGCTAACAAAAAAGGCATTGATTTGACATTTGATTTTTGGGGTAGCTCTCAACTAATAACAAGACTTGCTAAAAAGGAAAACGAAGGATTGAAATATTTTTGGTTTAATCAGGAGGAATTTCTTGATTCATGGTTCAATTATAAAAATCAGGAAAGTACTCTCGCTTTAGGAGCAAGATATACGATCGATTTAAATATCGAATTACCTATCGCTAAACTTTTTGACGGGCTAGCCAGAGATGAAAATTTCAAAACACAATCAGACGAAAGCTATACTACTTTTATCGAAAAATATAGAAATATCCGTATAAGTACAGATGACGTTGTACTCACAGAAAACCTTAGTAAATTAGAGCAAAGAATAAATATTATCAAAAAGGAGTATCTCAGTATAAATTTTGAAGGTTGTAATGATTTAGGATTTGATGACATTTTAGAAGAAATTGAAATGGCGTCTGAACTAACAGATAAAATACTAACCCGATTATATGTCATGAGATCGGAGAAAGAAAAGGCTATTAAAGATGTCTACAATCGTCCTTTTACCTCTGAATTAAATACAGTCGATAACTTTTTTTCAGCAATAAATAACTACAAAGACTTTTTACAGAGTGACACTGTTTTCTTAGGTAACAATCCATACTTGTTGCTAATTGGTGATGCAGGTATTGGAAAATCACATTTACTGGCTGATATAGTAAAAAAGAGAAATGAGAATCAGTATAAAAGTCTTTTCTTACTGGGTGAAAATTTTTCAAACAAAGACTTACCATGGACACAGATTTTAAACAACCAACTACGCATTTCTGGTATTGATGAGCTCGTCTTTTTAAGTGCCCTAAATTCTCAGGCAGAAAGTGTGCAAAAAAGGACAATAATCTTCATTGATGCTATTAATGAAGGAGAAGGTGTATACATCTGGCCTAATCGATTAAAGTCTTTTATCAATTCGTTTAAAGCATTTCCATGGCTCGGATTGGTAATAAGTTTACGGTCTTCTTATGAACGTTTGATTGCACCTACTTCCGAATTCGATGAATCAATCATTTTAAGAGTTGAACACTATGGTTTTGCAGACAACGAATATGAAGCAACAAAACGTTTTTTTGAACATTATGGTCTAGTTGAGCCAGGAATTCCAATACTAAATCCTGAATTTCACAATCCATTATTCTTAAAATTGTTTTGTAAATCAATAAAAGCAAAAGGACTTACTCAAATGCCAGCCGGAGTTGACGGAATAACTTCGATAATTGATTTTTATCTTGATAGCATTAACACAAAACTCTCAACTGTGACTGAACTTCATTTTGATGAAAACACGAAATTAGTTCAAAAATCGGTCAACACAGTTCTTTCAAAAATGGTCGATGCAAATCAAGAATATATTTCTTACGAAGATGCAAATATTGTAATTAATTCCATATTTTCAGGAAACTGCTACAAACCTGAACCGTTTCTAAAGAAGCTGCTTTCAGAAGGTATCTTCAATAAAGATCTGAGGTGGTCAGATAGCGGACAAGAATTCGAAATAATATACTTTGCATACCAAAGGTTTCAAGATCATCTTACAGTATCGATGCTACTGGACAGGCATCTAGATATGGAAAATCCAAAAAAATCATTTGAAAGCGGAAAGCTGTATGATTTAACTAAAGACGATATAAAATGCTGGGAAAACCAAAATTTGGTTGAAGCATTAACAATTCAGCTTCCCGAAAGAACTGGTAAAGAGATATTTGAACTGGCTGAACATCTAAAACCAATTTATCCAATTGCAGACGCATTTTTAAAATCTTTAATCTGGCGAAAATCAGATTGTATTGGTGATAGTGCCAAAGATTTTGTGAATGATGTTATTATAAAAGAAGAAGAATTATTTCACAGTTTTTTAGCCACGGTCGTTTCGACATCAATGAAACCCGAATTCTATTTTAACGCTGAAAGTTTGCATAATTTCCTAAGCGGTTTTACAATGCCTGAAAGAGATGAAATATGGTCTATTTGGCTTCAAGATAAATACGGAGATAACAGCAGCACAAATGCAATAAGTCGTCTAATAAATTGGGCTTGGAAAGAAGATGATAAATCGCATATTAAAGATGAAGCTATATTGTTAGCTAGTACAACGCTATCATGGTTTTTATGTAGCGCTAATCGATACCTCCGTGATGGTGCCACTAAAGCTTTAATTTGTCTGCTAGAAAATCGGATACATCTGCTTCCTATACTTTTAGAAAAATTCAAAGATGTCAACGACCCTTACATACTTGAAAGAATTTATGCTGTATCTTATGGGTGCGCACTGAGATCTGGAAAAAATCAGAATTTAACTGAATTATGCAATTATATTTATAAAACTATTTTTAATAAGAATAAAATAGTACCTAATATTTTGCTTAGGGACTATGCTAGAGGTGTAATTGAATTTGCCTTGTTTCACAATGTTAAACTAGACTTTGATACTGCTAAAATTCGGCCTCCCTATAAAAGCAAACCACTTCCATTAAAATATCCGTCTAACAAAGAAATCGATGATAAATATGCTCCTAAAGGAGAGGAAGGACATTACGGTAATAGTCAATGGGGAACTACCGCTATTCTTAGATCAATGACCACAGAATATGGTCGTAAAACTGGCGGTTATGGTGATTTTGGGAGATATACTTTTCAAAGTGCGATGAGGAATTGGAAAGTAAATTACGATGGGTTAAGCAATTATGCCATTGTGAGAATTTTTGAACTAGGCTACGATCCCAAAATATTTAGTGAATTCGACATCCATCAGGGTTCTGGAAGAGGCAGTGGTCACATGGAGCGAATTGGAAAAAAATACCAGTGGATAGTATTGAATGAATTGTTGGCAAGAGTATCAGACCAATGTGAGTTGTTAGATGAATCTCAATGGTATAAAAAGGAAAAGAGTATACCATATGATGGACCATGGCAACCTAACGTTCGTGACATTGATCCAACAATGATAATTAAAGAAACCAAAGCCGAACGGTATAAAACATATACTCCTAATTGGTGGTTCAATACCATCTACAACGATTATGATGCGTCGGTGAAAGATTGGCTCATATCAACAGATAATTTACCTGCTCCATCGGATATTTTAGAAGTGACAGATCCAGAAGGGAACAAATGGTTATGGCTTGACATCGATTCAAATTGGTCAGAACCAGAAACTCTTGGCGAGGATAAATATGATAGTGTCCGCAAGAAACTTGCTTACTGGGTATCAAGTTATTTTGTTAGGAAAAATGATTTGACAAAAATTGAAAAGAACCTTAAAGGTGATTTTTTTCGTAGTGACCTTCCCGAAATCAGAACGATGACCCATGTATTCTCAAGAGAATATTACTGGTCTGAAGCTTTTGCGTTCCATAATAAGCCATACTACAACGGTGATGAATGGATTGAGGTTTACAACAGGAAAAGCGATAAGTTAATTGGTGATTTTCATCGTACAAGTGAGTATTTTTTATGGGAAGAAGAATATGATTGCTCAAAAACAGATTCTATTTACTACCATAAGCCTGTTCAAAAAATTAAGGAAGGACTTAAATTGGAATTTTCTCAAAATGAAGGTGAACTAGTAGATAGTAATGGTGAACTTATTTGTTTTGATCCATCAGTAAACAACAAAAGTCTTATGGGATTACTCGTCAGAAAAGACAAGTTAATCGAGTGGTTAAAAAAAGAAGATTTAGTATTACTCTGGAATGTTAGAGGAGAAAAGCAGATTCTTGGCGATTGGCACTGGAAAAAAGGGGAATATTTAGGACAACTATATTTATCTGGTTTGTACAAGTTAGAGAATCAGGAAATAAAAGGAAAATTAGATTCTTTAATAAAAAAGTGACAAATCGATTAAAGTAATTGCCCCTAATGAAAGTCCATTTTGCAATCAAAAACTTAAAAACAAAAAAAAGGAGCTTGTTATCACACAAACTCCCCAATATCAAAATCCTCGAAATCATTTTTCCGCAAAGAGGAAGAACTAGTTTCTGTTTCAGAAGAAAGGCTACTGTCTAATAACTCGGCTATTTTACGGGAAGCACTTTCCATAGAATTTTCCAGTAGGTCGAATAATTCGGTTCCTTGTATTTTCTGAACTATAGCAATTGCTTTTTCCTTTTGAGAGGGCTCCAAATTTTCTTTTTGCAGCAGCATCTCCACCGAGCTTAGTTCTTCAAAGGTAACACCTTGGGCAAAACCGTTATCACCATCGGATATTCCATAACTATTCCATTCTTCTGCCTCGTCCTCAAAATCAGGTATATTTCTGAAAACTTCGTCCAGCTCTTCCTGCGGAATTTGCTTATCAATATCTTGATCATCAATTTCAAAATCAAAATTATCCGTTTTATCTTTCTGCTTTTTCTTTTGACTTTCATTGGCATTGTTTGACACTGAAAGACTTCTTTGAGTTTTGGGCTGCCCCATAATATGGAGTAGCTTTGGATTATTTTTTTTCTGTGTTGGCTTTTGCTCCACTCCTATCTTGATAACAATCTTATCCTGCAAAAGAAGAAAAATTACAATCAATAAACATATCACAATTACTATTTCCATAACTTATAAAATAGGTTTGTATTTATCATTAAAACTCCTAATTATCTGCTCGCCAAATTCCTGAAAATGGTATTTCAACAAATTATCTAAATAAGCATAAATAGTTATCTTGTCTTCACCAATCACCTGAACAATACGGGATAATTTTTCGTGAAAATCGGGCCTGATATAGACCGTTTTTCCATCACGGGCATTGGTATCGGGTCTCTTAAAAAAAATACTCTCGTAATCCAGTTCACTGGTCTTTTTGGTTCTGGTCTTTTCTTTAATTTCTGATTTCACAGGTGATAATTCTATAGGCTTAAAATTTTCCTTTTCTGATTCTTCAGTCAGTTCTGATGGAAGCTGTAAACCTTCTTTTTTTATGCCGTCCACCATCAGGTTCATCATCAACTCCTCGTTAATTTCAGGAGTGGTTTTTCTCTTATTATCTTTCTCCATAAACTACAATTGAATGATTTTTAAAAATTCGTTTACAAATAAATCTAACTGACAAGCTTTCATTAAACGTTCATCTGGAGGCATAACTGTAGAGCGAAATACAGTTTTACTATCCTCTTCACTTTCTTTACGAAAACGGGTGCTATTCTTAACTTGACTTTGCATCAGGCTTAATCCCAATTGTTCTATAAGTTGGTTATAAACATCATATAAGGGTGTACTTTCCCTGCCATCCACCTGATTCCAAAACAGGTTAATGGTTTCTATGGAAGTCGTCCCTTTTTTCATAATCACATCCTGTAAAAGCTGGGTAAAAACGAGTGTACTTTCCATCACCAAACGATCGGCTGTAATAGGCGTAAAAATGTGGTGCATTCCAGCCAATGCTTTGAGTATACCGGGAGTGTTTACCGTTCCTGGAAGGTCGAAAAATACAACATCAATAGGAACTGAAGAGGTATTCAAAAATTCATGAGCTGCTTCCAATACACTTTCTGCCTTGTGTTGCATAATGGGATAGGCTTTTTTGTTAATGGTGGTAAATTGTTTGTACGCCAATTTTTTCAAATGCTCATTTTCCATTACCATAGCCAGATCACGGGATTTCATTTTCATCAAACTGTGTTGTGGAAAATCGGCATCAAACACGGCAACATTGTAGTCCAATCGATAGTGCATCGTACTGGCAATAAGTGTTGTAAATGTACTTTTTCCGACACCACCCTTTTGAGAAGAAAAGGCAATAAATACTGTTTTGTGTTTTGCATTCATATTTTAACGGTTTTAATTATTTATATATCTAATTACTCATGTATTTATATCAGTAGTTATTTACTCATTACTGCATTTAGGTTTGTCACTCTGTTCAGAATTATATAGTTAGGCAAGTACTTAACAAGCTTTTTACCTATTCGAATATGCCTTTATAACTGTATGTACATGAATAGGTATTTATCAACTTATTTATATTCGTATAACTGTACTTTTCTACATTTCTATTTCTGTAAGTACGTTGTTACCTGCATAGCTAACTATGTCCTTATGTCTATTTATAAGTACAAAGAAATACAGCTATGTATTTGCTTTTATTCTCGTGGTAGTAATTGGCACTAACTGGTAATTCTTGGCTATTCTTCACACTATAATGATTATGTTTTCAATCATTTACTTTGTATAAAACAGTAATCTGATAAATCGATGGAAAGATCAAATCAATATTTGGACAGCAACTGGAACGGCCTTAAGCCGTTTTTCCCTGCCTTATTAAATCCGGTTCGCCGACAGGCGGACGGATTATCTGTTCACCAGAACAGAGCAAGTTGTGTTTTGAGGCACTCGAAATAAATTCCGTGCCTCAAAACAACTTGCCCTTGCAGGAAGCTTGAAAAACCCTCCGAAGTCGGTGTTTTGTGAAATTTACAAATGGATTAGTGATGAATGAACAACAGAACAACAAACAGCACAAAGGTGGCAGGAATCCCAAAAAGAATCCGAGCATTCATCGTTATGTTTTTCGTTTAACAGACGAAGAAAATGCCAAATTTCTTTCCCTTTATGAAGCTTCAGGAGTTGATAATAAAGCAAACTTTATCACTTCTGTTCTATTTGAAAGGCAAATAAAAACCGTAAAAATTGATATGGCAGCTATGGATTACTACATGCGATTAACCACTTTGTATGGTCAGTTTCGTGCCGTTGGTGTGAATTATAATCAGATTGTGAAGATATTGTACCGTAATTTTTCCGAAAAAAAAGCAGCCGCTTATCTGTTTAAATTAGAAAAACAAACAACAGAATTAGCAAAATTATGCCGTGACATAATACAGTTGACCGAGGAATTTGAAGTAAAACATTTGATTAAAAATGAGAAAAAATGATAGCAAAGATTGGTCGTGGAGCAAATATCATTGGTGCACTTTCCTATAACCAACTCAAAGTTGACCAGGAAAACGGAGCAATATTGGCAACGCATAGAATACGAGAAACAGTCAATGGAAATTATACTATTACTCAATTGTATCACTCATTTGAACCTTACCTAATTGCAAACAAACGAACGGAAAAACCCGTGCTGCATATTTCTCTCAACCCTGATCCGAGAGACAAGGTAAATGATGAAAATTTCAAAAAAATAGCAAAAGATTATATGGAACGTATGGGTTATGGAGACCAGTCTTATGTAGTTTTTAAACATACCGATATTGAACGAACTCACATTCATATTGTATCAATCTGTGTAGATCGTAACGGTAAAAAACTACCAGACAACTATGAAAAATTACGTTCCATGGATGCCTGTCGTGCTTTGGAACAAGAATATAAACTAATACCTGCAACAGAAAAAACACCTAATCCTAAAGAAGAAGTTTTCAGACCGCTTGACTACAAGGCAGCTAATATAAAAAGCCAAATAGCCTCGGTCGTTCGACATTTACCAAAGTATTATCACTATCAAAGCTTAGGGGCTTATAATGCCTTACTTTCTCTTTTTAATATTACCGCAGAAGAAGTAAAAGGAGAATTACACGGACAACCCAAACAAGGATTAGTCTATTCCGCGCTGAATGAACAAGGAGAAAAAGTAAGTAATCCGTTTAAAGCTTCTCGCTTTGGTAAACAGGCAGGATTTGATGCTTTACAAAAACATTTCGAGCAGTCAAAAGAAAAAATGAAAGCTGAACTGGCAAAAGAAATCCTAAAAAAGACAATAGAAGTTGGAATCCATACCACCTCCAATGAAACCGAATTCAAGAAACAACTGCTTGAACAAGGTATCAACACTGTAGTTCGTAGAAATCACGAAGGACGTATTTACGGAATTACGTTTATTGACCATGAATCCCGCAGCGTTTGGAACGGATCACAATTGGGTAAAAACCTTTCTGCTAATATTTTTAATGATTGTTGGAACGAAAAAACCACTCAAAAACGCCAAGATGGAATACATGACAATATAAAGATTACATCTCCCGAAAGCACTAACAGTACAAAACCGGAAACAGAAAAACCACATGCTCTTTTTAATTTCCTTGATAAGAGCCAATCAACTCAATCTAATACTGATTTTGGTTTTATCGAAAGCCTTGGTAGTTTATTACCAGAAGCACAAGCAGAGGATTATGAAGAACAGGATTTTGCTAACAAAATGAAGAAAAAACGCAGAAGAAACGGTAATAATAAATAGGATTCCAATTTAAGTTTTCTATAGACAAATAACGCCAATAAAAGCCATTTGAAGATCGTTCGTTTTAAAGATTTTCCTTAACTCCTAAATTCAACAACAATTTTTAATTATGCCAAAATGCAAGGAGAAGACGATTTAAGAGGACTAGCCAAAATAATGGCTTTTATACGTGCAGTAAGTATACTTCTGGTACTAATGCACTTTTACTGGTTTTGTTACAGCTTTTTTCTAGAACGAAATTGGACATTACCAATCATCAATAAGATATTAGCTAATTTCCAACGAACAGCAAGTCTATTCTCTCATACCTTATATACCAAACTTTTTGCATTGCTTTTACTGGCGTTAAGTTGTTTGGGAACAAAAGGAGTAAAAAATGAAAAAATTACCTGGACCAAAATCTACATAGCTTTAATCATCGGTTTTATACTTTTCTTTCTAAATACATTTTTACTACAGATATCTCCAAAATTAGCGACTTTATTATACATTCTGACAAGCTCGATAGGTTACATTGCTTTGATGATGGCTGGTGTATGGATTAGTCGTTTACTTAAAAACAATCTGATGGACGATGTTTTTAATAACGAGAACGAAAGTTTCATGCAAGAAACTAAATTAATGCAAAATGAATATTCGGTTAATCTTCCAACTAAATTTTATTACAAAGGCAAATGGAATACAGGTTGGATCAATGTTGTAAATCCGTTCAGAGCCTCCATAGTGTTGGGGACACCAGGATCCGGTAAGAGTTATGCCATTATAAATAATTACATCAAACAGCATATCGAAAAGGGATTTTCGATGTACATCTATGATTTCAAATTTGATGATCTTTCAACCATAGCTTATAATCATTTGTTAAAGCATACCGATAAATATACCGTGAAACCAAAATTTTATATAATCAATTTTGATGACCCAAGAAGGAGCCATCGTTGTAATCCCATCAATCCAAATTTTATGACAGACATCTCTGACGCTTATGAATCGGCTTATACCATAATGCTTAACCTCAACAGAAGTTGGATACAAAAGCAGGGAGACTTTTTTGTTGAATCTCCGATAATTCTGTTGGCCGCTATCATCTGGTTTTTGAAAATCTATGATAATGGGAAGTACTGCACATTCCCTCATGCTATTGAATTGCTAAACAAGAAATATGTAGATGTATTTACGATCCTTACTTCCTATCCTGATCTCGAAAACTACCTATCTCCTTTTATGGATGCTTGGCAAGGTGGAGCACAGGATCAATTGCAAGGACAAATAGCTTCGGCCAAGATTCCTTTATCCAGAATGATTTCACCTCAACTCTATTGGGTAATGACTGGTGATGATTTTTCATTAGATATCAACAATCCTAATGAACCTAAAATACTTTGCGTGGGCAATAATCCGGATAGACAGAATATCTATTCTGCGGCACTTGGCTTGTACAATTCGAGGATTATAAAACTAATCAATAAAAAAGGACAATTAAAAAGTTCGGTTATTATTGATGAGTTGCCAACCATCTATTTCAGAGGATTGGATAATCTGATTGCTACAGCCCGAAGCAATAAGGTAGCAGTTTGTTTAGGCTTTCAGGATTATTCTCAATTAACACGCGATTACGGTGACAAAGAAAGTAAGGTTATCCAAAATACAGTAGGTAATATCTTTAGCGGACAAGTGGTAGGAGAAACTGCCAAAAGCTTGTCAGAACGTTTTGGGAAAGTGTTACAGAAACGACAAAGTATGACCATCAATAGAAACGATAAATCCACTTCCATATCCACACAATTGGACAGCCTTATACCTGCTTCAAAAATTTCCACATTAACACAAGGAATGTTTGTGGGAGCTGTTTCTGATAACTTTGATGAACGTATTGAACAGAAAATTTTCCATTCCGAAATAGTAGTAAACAATGAAAAAGTAGCTACAGAAACCAAGGCTTATAAAAAGATACCTGAGATTTTATCTTTCGTTGATGAAAATGGTGAAGATAAAATGAAAACCGAAATTGAAGCCAATTACAGGCAAGTAAAACAAGATATTGTTCTAATAATTGAAAGTGAATTGGAACGTATCAAGAATGATCCTGACTTAAAGCATTTGCTACAAGAGAGTTAGAAAATTAATTATGAAAAATTCTTTTATCAGGATTAGATTTCAATAGTAATTTCTATTTTTACAATTGGTATAAAATAAAATCACCTATGAAAGAACTAATCGAAAAAATCGCTACAGAATTTGAAACATTCAAATCGGATGCAGAATTACAAACAGAAAAAGGAAATAAAGCAGCAGGAACCAGAGCTCGTAAAGCTTCTCTGGAAATAGAAAAGCTTTTAAAAGAATTCAGAAAAACTTCTTTAAACGAGTCAAAAAAATAAAATCAAAATGGCTGTCTCATACTTTGAAACAGCCATTTTTTTAAAGTTTTATAACTCGGATCAAATCCGAAAGCAATCAATGAATTAACGCCCTTTTTAAATAAAAAGAATTCTCTATTTGCTTTTTTTCTTTTCAGGAAAAGTAAAAGCGGTCTCCCCTTTTTCATCCATTTCGATATAAGCGTCGAATTTTTTCCCGGATTTACTGGTCATACCTTTGAGGAGATTGGTTCTCCCCTTAGTTATCAATGTTTCCAAGTCTAAAAAGCTTAACTGTATGCCGCATATATTTCGGAACTGAACCCAATTACAGCTTTCATCTAGACATTTCATCAATTTATCCCGAATCACTAATTTCTGAATTTTACATCTTGGACAAATTAGTTGGGGTTGTTTTTCTTTTTCAACAGACAAAGCGAGTATTTCTTGTGAGATAGTCTTGGTATAATCTTCCATCCCTTTTTGAAATACTGCAACATCTACTTCATTGTTTTCGATTTTTTGCAAAGCTAGTTCCCAATCTGCTGTCATAGCGACATCAGCAATCTTTTTGTCCTTTACCCATTCGTAAACCTTTAATCCTTTTTCTGTAGGTAACAAAAGTTTTTTATCGCGTTTGATATACTCTCTTTTAAAAAGTGTTTCGATAATAGCTGCTCTTGTTGCCGGAGTTCCAATTCCTATTCCTTGCAAAGCCTTTCGCTCTTGTTCATTTTCAATCTGATTAGCTGCATTTTCCATTGCTCCCAATAAGCTAGCCTCGGTATAAAGGATTGGTGGTTTGGTTTGTTTCTCTAAAACTTTAGCTTCTTTTATCTTTAACTCATCCCCTACTTTTAGTTCCATTAAATCCTGGACGGGATTGTTATCCTCATCGATAAAACTTCCCTTAATGAATCTCCAACCTGCATCAATAATTTTACATCCTTTTAGTGAAAAATCATAATGTGCCACTTGCAAAGCAACATCTGTTATTTCTTTGATACAAACAGGAGACACGGCTTCAAAAAAACGATAGGCAATCATTTCATAAATGGCTTTCTCTTTTGCTGCTAAAGCCGAAGGTATTTTATCAGTAATCAATAAACCATGATGATCGGTTACTTTTAGATCGTTAACGATGCGTTTATTCAAACGTCCTCTTTTCATTTTAGGCACTACTCCTCTAAACTTATCCATTTCTTCTAATACCCTTATTAAATTGGGAATTTCTCCCCACATATCCTCGGGAATATATTTACTCCCTGTACGTGGATAGCTAATAAATTTCTTCTCATAAAGACTTTGGGCAATAGTAAGAGTTTCCTCTGCTGAAAAATTCAGTTTTATATTAGCCTCCTTTTGTAATGCTGTAAGATCAAATAGTAACGGTGGTTGTTCATTAACAATCTTCTTTTCAAATGTTGTTACCGTAGCTATTCCATGTCGTTGAGTGAATTTCAGTGCATGATGAGCCTGTTTACTATCATCCCATTTGGTTAAAGAAAGGCTTTTGAAATCAATAAAATCCTTTCGGTGCTCTAACTCAATTTGCCAATATTTCTTAATTGTGAATGCTGTATTTTCTATGAACCTTTTACAAATAAGTGCTAATGTTGGGGTTTGCACTCTCCCTAAAGAATAAACACCTGCTCCGGCAGCAATGGTTAACGCTTGTGAAGCGTTGATACCTACTAACCAATCAGCACGGCTTCTTCCTAAGGCCGCTGAGTACAATCCATCAAATTCCTTTCCTGATTTTAGCGTTTCAAATCCCTTGAGAATTGCTTTTTCTGTCAATGAGCTTATCCATAATCTTTCAAAGGGTTTGTTGCATTTTAGATATTCATAAATGTAACGGAAAATCAATTCCCCCTCACGTCCGGCATCTGTGGCTACAATAATACTTCCACAGTTGTTTAAAAGCTTTTCAATGATTTTCAATTGTTTCAATGCTGTTGTATCTGGAACATAGCCATCAGTTGCCTTTATTTTACGCACAGTTAGTAAGAATGGATTAGGTAATATCGGTAAGCCTTTTTTTTGAAACCCTATAATTCCATAATCTTCGGGCATAGCCAAGGTGACTAAATGTCCAAATGCCCAGGTCACCTGATACCCATTACCCATCAAATAACCTTCTTTCTTCTCTCTGGCTCCTAACAGGCTGGCTATTTCGCGGGCAACGCTCGGTTTTTCTGCAATTACTACTTTCATTCGATTGAGTCTTTAGGATAGTTATATTTTTCGACCTGTAGATTTCTTAGCTGCTTTGGGTTTATCCTGTTCTTGTTGTTGCTTTTTACTATCTGGGTTATTCTGTTCGGTTTTCAAAGGTTCTTTGATGTTCTTAGTAGCCTCATTCGTTTTACCTTCGGAATTAACAGCAACTTGCGTTTTATTTTCTTCTTTGGGTTGCGCTTTCTCTTTCATTTTATTTGGATTATCAAAAGAAAAATCTGTTTTTGCAGTTTCTTTATTGAATGTGATATAGCCCTGATATTCGTTCCCTTTCTTGTCAACCAGACCACTTACATACACCGTTTGCCCATCTTTGAACTTTTGGTATTGTTGTTCATCAAGCTCTTTTCCTCTAAATATGCGTGGTATTTCCTGTTGTTGATTTACAGATTGCGTATTATTAGTTCTGTCAAAGAGAAATTCCACGTAACATTTATCTGCATTAAATTGAACAGCAGCATTGAACGGTTCTCCTTTTTTAGAAATCATCCCTTCTAGGTACAAAGCTTTACCTTCAGTCAAAGTCTGCTTTTGTTGTTCATCTAACTTTACGCCTTTTATTTCATCTGGAATTTTGATACGATCTGTACGAAGGGCAATCAATTCATTTGTCAGTCTATCCACACTAATAATTGAAGGGATTGTTTCTCCATTTTTAGGATTAGTCAAATCTACCACACGTCCCATGTTTCCTGTTTTTAGCAAATTATCCTTATCCTCTTTAGTAAATTCATGACCAAAGAATGGAAAGTTCAACTGGGGTTCTTTTCGGATTCCGTGAATAGCAACAACCACCTGGCCTTTATCATTCTGTTGCAGCGAAAGTCTGGCATCCATACGAGTAACGGAAGTTCCTAAATCAAGACTGATAGGAACCAATTCATTGGTCTTATAGCCTTTTAACAAAGGTTCTAGTAGCTTCATTTTTTCAAGTCGCTCTTTACTTAGTCCTAAATTAGACATCGCATTCCAATCGATCTGTTCTTGTTTGAATCGGTATTCGCTCGTTTCCGTTGTTGACTGTGTTGTTTCCATAGTATTACTATTTTGTTGTTTACGATTTATTTTTATTTCATGTTTTTCAAATAGTTTTTTTCCAGCTTCGGTAGGATTTTCAACTTCTTTTTGCATTGCATCGGCAATACTAATTGCCTCTTGAGTAGGTACCTTAAAAAAATTAAAGCGAGTTGGATTTTTCAATTGATGCAGAAAATTGCTAAAAAAATTGCTAAACAGATCGCCATGTTTATCTACACGCATAAACTGACTTTCATTTTTTTTGTCTGGTGCAACGGTTTGCAATTCTTTATTCTTTCCAATATTCTTAACTACCTCTATTTTCTTTTTCTCTTTATCAAGTACTAATAAAATATCCGAAAATTGCTCGTGGAGTTGTGGTTTGTCTATAGCTTGCTCGTTCATTATTAGTGTATTTAGAATTTACATCCCCCGAAAATAATGTGATAAAAAAAGCATTTAAATAATCTGACTTGCAGAGGAAGTAGTTGTCAGGTTTTGGCTTTTTTAATTGGGTTATTAAAACTATCACGTATAAATTGATGAACGTCTGATAATTTATAATAAAGCTTCCCGCTAATAGTGTAATACGGTAGTTTCCCCAATGAACGGTAACGCTGAAGTGAGCGATTACTAATTTTCAACATCTGAAGGAGATCCTGATTATCTAATAATTCCTCTCCATCAATGTTATTCCGTTGTTTTTGAACATCGTTAATATGTTCGTTCAGAATATCAAAGCGATCCATAATACGCTCCATCCAAGCTATAAATTCCATTCTGTCGATATTCATACGCTCCTGTTTTATAGTAACTTATTAGAAATACAAATCTCATTCAGTGTGCAACAAAAGAACAATTAGAATCTCGGCTGTACAAGTACAACTAAATAGTTGTACCCCTGTACCTCAGAATAAGTATGGATATAGATGTTAATTTTAGAGGAAAATCGATGATATAAAAAACAAGCCGAGGTACTACTTCCTTACGGAAAAAGTACCTCGGTCGTTGCCCGACAAGCTTGTTTAGCTTGTGATAAGTTTTATTGTGTATTCCTCTTTTATTTCGGCTCTATGTAATTTAGGCTCCATAAAAGAAGAATGAGATTTCATATAAACAATAATTAATAAAAAAATAAGAATTATTTACCCCTAATTACAATGAAAATTTTAACATACAAAAATCCACCTTTTTAGTGATCATAAAAATTACAGAATATCTGAGTTTTTAAAATTTAAAAACAACTATATCATATTATTAATTATAACTTCTTATTTTGATAATTAAATAGTTCAAATAAGTTTTTATCATTTGAAATACAAATATAGTGTGCTCGAGAACATTTTTAATACATTTTCTTATAATATTAATTTAATATCGTTAATTATTGCCCAATAACAAGATTACTTCCATTACAAAAAAACAAATAAAAAAAATGATTTTAAGATAATTAAGAAACAATTATTTATTTCTGTTTTTAGTTCCAAAATTATTTCAAAATATCTCAAAAAAAGAAAAACAAGTATTTTCTGATTGACGAATATCTTTTTGTGTAATTAAACTATTTAACCTACATCTATTTTGCTTCTAAAACTTTAAAAAGAAAAATAAATTATAATAAAAACAGTAATTATGACTCTAATAAAATCCATCTCAGGAATAAGAGGAACCAAAGGCGGAACAGTAGGAAATGCTTTCAATCCAAAAGATATAGTAACTATTACAGCAGCTTTTGCCTATTGGTTAAAATCAAAAGATGCCACGAGAAAAAAAATAGTAATTGGTCGAGATGCCCGTCTTTCGGGTAAAATAATAGCTAAGATTGTGAGTAGCGCACTACAATCAATGGGACTAGATGTTGTCGATTTAGGTTTATCTACAACATCAACTGTAGAAATGGGAGTAATTGCCGAAAAAGCCCTGGTTGGCATTATTTTAACAGCAAGTTATAATCCGAAGGAATGGAACCCCTTGAAATTATTAAAAGAATGAAAAAGGCGAATTTATTTCAGCCAAAGATATAGCGGTTATTTTAGAAAGCATCGAATCTGAAAATTATGAATATGCCGATGTAGAGCAATTAGGCAGTTATACAGTAAATAATGATTATTTTTATTATATTGAAGCCATTAAAGCTTTGCCCTTAATCAACACAGAATCTATTCAGAAAAGGAAATTCAAGGTCGCCCCCGGCAATTGTTCAGCCCCTAAGAAGTACAATTGCGGGGCGGGATAAGCGGTACAGTCACTTTTACCAAACCGACTCTTATCTTATCGGTTGGATCTGTTTATGCAAATGACTGATGTTTATTTTTAAATTTATTTAAGCAGAGTGCGATAATCCTGTTCTACTATATTATTTAAGGTATTTACATTGTTGAATTTCAATTTTAGAAAATGAACGTTCATTACAAGCTTTAATTACACTACTATAAAAGCCACTCTTGTCAATATTTATTAATTGAAGTTGCTATTAACATGGAACTCCGTGATTACAAATAACTGGTTTCTAAACATCAACTACCTTCTCTTTTTCAATAAGAGATCTCCTGGATTATCAGAATTTATCAACTATCCTATTCAGATAACAGTATTGCCCTTTTATTTTAATATAAGCCACGTTGATTCCCAACTACAGCAAAAATATAATTTACGTTTCTTCATTGGCATCACAATTAACAGTACAAACAGATATACCAAATATTTAATAGCAGAATGATCAACATTGATCTTTTGTATTCATAAATTAAAGTAGTCAAAAAATAACACAATATAAAACTTACTTTTAAACACAACAGACTCACTATTTAAAGACCTATAACAATTTATTTTATGATGTGATTTGGAAAATCTGCTATTTTTTCACAACAAATTTGTTCCATGACCTGTTGTAATTCTGTTTTTAAAAGTGAAATAGTATGATCTCCTCCCTGTTTTCCTAAAGCAGCAACTCCATACATAAAAGAACGTCCTAAAAAAGTAAAATCTGCACCACTTGCTAAAGTTCTGGCAATATCAGGACCAGAACGTATACCACTATCCATCATTACTTTGATGTCTTTTCCATACTTTTCGGCAATTCTAGCTAACGGTTTTATAGAAGATTCTCCTGCATCTAATTGTCTTCCACCATGGTTAGAAACAATAACTCCATCCACTCCCAAACTAATAGCTTTCTCTACATCATACTCATTAGCAATACCTTTAATAACTAACTTTCCTTTCCACATATCACGGATTGGCTTGATTTTCTCTTCATTTAATCTTCCTGAAAAAGTAGCATCCATGAATTTACCTAATTGTTTCAAATCCAATCCTTTTGGCATATATGGTTTTAGAGTCTCAAAACTAGGCTGACCATATTTCAAGATGTTTAGAGCCCATTCTGGTTTCCCTAAAACTTGAAGAATGTTAGCTACAGACATTTTTGGAGGCAGAGCCAATCCATTTCGGATATCCCTTGGACGAAATCCAAAAGTAGGAACATCTGATAGAATTACTAAAACCGGACATTCAGCTACTTCTGCTCTTTTGATGATATTATCTCGTAATCTATTTTCAGCCGGATGATACAATTGGAACCATGATCTACCTTCCGTAATTTCGGCAATTCTTTCTATACTACTAGTAGTAACTGTACTTAATATAAAAGGAACATTGTGCTCAAAAGCTGCTTTTGCTAAAATTTCAGGAGCATTAGGCCACATCAATCCTTGTAATCCAACAGGTGCTATACCAAAAGGAGCATCATAAGTATATCCGAAAAGTTCGGTTTTCATACATGAGCCCAAATGTTTACTCAAATAATATGGTAGCAATTCTACATCCCTAATTTCTTTGGTGTTTTTGTAAAGATTTACATCTTCATTACATCCTCCATCGAGATACTCAAATGCAAATTTCGGAATCTTCTTCTGAGCTTTTTTCCTTAAATCGTCTATTGAAGGATACTTGGTATTAATCTTTATTTCCTTATTATTACTCATAACAATATTTATTTTGAAAAAATGTCAAATCTTCATTATCGTAATCATCTTTTATCTTATATAAACAATTAATTCATATAATTATAATAAATAAAAGTAGTCACTACTTTTTTCATTACTTCTTGTAATCTTCTTATTTAAAGTTGAAATATACGATTCATTAGAACCCACTTCTCTCCTGGTTTAGCATTTGGTAATGCCTTTTGGTACTTCCACATAATATTTTCCCATTGCTGTACGATAGGATTCTCAGCATCCATCTTTCCTTTCTTTTCCAAAGAAAAACTGACATCAGTATCCATAATTAAAAATAAACGATCCTCAACATGATAAATTTCAGCCTTAACGATACCTGCTTCATGTAAACTTTCTATAATTTTAGGCCATACCAATTGATGATACTCAATGTAATGTCTAATTGATTCTTGATCGTTAATCAAATCAAGTGCAAAACAATATCTTTTCATTTTTTATAATTTTAAAAAGAGTTTTTATCATTACGCTATAGCGTAAATTATTATTTTTAATTTATAAGAGATTTATACTAATCTTGAACTTTCATTTTTCTGTTACGATACATAGAAATACGTTTAAAAGAATTTGCTTCATCAGCATAAGATACTTTCTTTACTATTACACTAGTCAACTTTCTTCCCATCGGATAATATGATTCGTTTAGGGATTAAAACATGTTTGTTAGTCACTAATACGAAGTACCGTATTTAAATACAATTCAGACTCTTCTAGCCCTCTATACTCACTTCAGTAGAATGCTACCCATATTTAAATCTTGCATAAACTAATTTACTACGATTCACCTATGACAATCCCAAACAAATAGCTACACCTACTACATAAAAATTATCCTGAAAAAATCTTTGTAAATATTACTTCTAAACACAAACACATCAATTCTTGTGCTACTTCCTAGTTGATGTCCTTCCTTCTCTTTACTATCTACTCTAAATCGAATTAACTTCATCGTTATGCTTTTTTATAGTATTTAGTTCCCGTTTAAAGTTACAAATCCACCATCAAGTGCATAATTAGAACCAGTTATAAATGAGGCTTCGTCAGAGCATAAATACAAAGCTAAATTAGCAACTTCTTCGGGTTCACCCATTCTACCAATAGGTTGGGTTTTAGACAGTTTTTCAAACATTTCAGCTTGGTTATCTGGATAGTTCTTTTTTATAAAACCATCAACAAAAGGGGTATGAATTCTTGCTGGTGAAATACAATTGCAACGAATACCATATTTCACATAATCTTTGGCAATTGAATAAGTCATCGTTAATACAGCACCTTTGGTCATAGAATAAGCAAAACGATCAAATATACCTACCGTTGATGCTATAGAAGCCATATTCAAAATAACAACTCCTTTACTTTTCATTACACCAATTACTACTAGAATGCAATTATACAAGCCATTTAAATTCACATCATACAATCAATCTTAATCCTCTTCGGCAGTGTTTTCTACGTTTCCAACAGGAGTAATACCAGCATTGTTTATTAATATACCAATACTTGTCTGCTCTGTAATGATTTGTATAACATCTTTTACTTGTTTTTGATTCGCTACATTGTACTGATAAGCTGCTACTTTCCCTCCATTTTTCTCAATCTCTTCAACCGTATCAATTGCATTTTCAATGTTAATTTCTAAAATTTGAACATTTGCACTTTGTTCTGCTAAAGCATTTCAAATGGCTTTACCTATTTCATTACCACCACCTATAACTACCTCTATTTTTCCTGATAAATTAAACTTTATAATCTACGCTTCCATTTTATTCTTATTTAATTCAACCCAAATTTTACCTTGTGGAAATTCATAATTTTCAAGCGATTGACTTCTCATAGTAATACTATAACCTGGCAACTTTGGTGGCATATAGGCACCATTTTTTATCACTACTGGATCAAGAAAATGTCCGTGAAGATGATCTACATATTCTATTATCCTATCATCTAAACTTCCACTAATAACAATATAATCAATCATTGATAAATGCTGTACATATTCACACAATCCTACTCCTCCTGCATGTGGACAAACGGGAATATTGAAGTTCGCTGCCATCAATAAAATGGCTAAAATTTCATTTACACCCCCTACTCTACAGCTGTCTATTTGACAAATTCCAATTGCGTTTGCTTGTAAAAGCTGTTTAAACATTACTCTGTTTTGGCAATGTTCTCCAGTTGCCACTTTAATAGGTGCTACAGCTCTTGCGATTTTAGCATGACCTAAAATATCATCAGGACTAGTTGGTTCTTCAATCCACCAAGGGTTAAATTTTTTAAGAGAATCCATATTTACTATGGCCTCATCAACATCCCATTTTTGATTAGCATCCATCATCAACTTTAAATCATCTCCAATTTCTTCTCTGATAATTGAAGCTCGTCGCATATCGTCTTGTAAATCGGATCCAACTTTTATCTTCATGTGCTTAAAACCTTCGGCTTTAGCTTCACGACACAATCTTCTCATTTTATCATCTGAATATCCTAACCAACCTGCGGAAGTGGTATAAGCTGGATATCCATTGGCTTCTAAATAAGCAATACGTTCTTTTTTGGTAGCTTCTTTAGTTTTTAACAGAATCAAAGCCTCTTCTGGAGTTATAGCATCTGTAATATAAGTAAAGTCAACACAGGCTACAAATTCTTCTGGGCTCATATCTGCTAAAAGTTTCCACAAAGGCTTCCCTTCAACTTTGGCATACAAATCCCAAACAGCATTTACAATGGCGCCTGTAGCCAAATGAATCACTCCTTTTTCAGGTCCCAACCAACGTAGTTGGCTATCACCTGTTATCATGCGCCAAAAACCAGCCATGTCATCGGTAAACTCTTTTAATTTTTTACCAATAATTAAAGGGCTCAAAGAATTAATGGCAGCAACACAAAGATCATTTCCTCTACCTATCGTAAAGGTTAAACCATGACCTTCCAAACCGTCAGGGTGATTGGTTTCTAAAATAACGTAAGCCGCTGAATAATCGGGGTCTGGATTCATTGCATCTGATCCGTCTAATGATAAACTGGTAGGAAAACGAACGTCCTTTACTTGTATGTTCGTAATGATGATGTTTTGCTTCATTTTTATAATAATTTAAAAAAATAAAAATAACGGTAAAAATCACCACACACTAACACATCATCAACTAACACTGATACTTTTTTTGCCTTTTTTATTGTTTTTATGTAATTTCATGAATTCAGTTGGAGACATATTCTTTATTTCTTTGAAATGCCTATTGAAATTTGAAATATTGTTATAACCCGATTCATAACATATGGTGGTGATATCTTTTTTAGCTTCAAGCAATAATTTACAGGCGAAACCAACTCTTATTTCATTCAAATACTTGGTAAACGTTTTTCTCTGAATTCGATTAAAGAAGCGACTAAAAGAGGAACGATTCATATTTATATAATCAGCAACATCTTTAGAACTCAAGTTCCCTCTGAAATTATCAAAAATATAATTATACATTTTATCCAAATTATTATCAATGGAATTATCACTCGGACTCCAGAAGCCTATACTTGATAACAATTTATAATTGTTATGATTCGCTAATTCATAAAGAATTTCGATAAACTTAATGGTCCTTTCAAAAACACCATTTTCATTTAAATTAATAATTTTATTTTTTAAGGTACAATCAACTTCAAGAAATCGTATTCCTCTTGAAGCTCGTTCAATTAGACTTCCTATAGGTTTCATTTCGGGAGCGCGATTAAAAATATTTCCCAAAAATTCTTCATCAAAATGTACGGCAAGTGCTTTAGCTGTTAATTCTGAATTTTTAAAAAAATATTCATCATCATTAAGCCATTTATGAGGTAGATTCTTCCCTATTAAAACGATGTCGTTTTCTTCAAATTTTTCAATACTATCACCTATAAAACAAGTACCTGTACTTTTGATAATAACCACTAATTCTAATTCTGGATGATAATGCCAAAGTTTCAAAAAATGATTATACTCATTAATACTAACAGAAAAAGATGTGGTATCAAATTTTGTTTTATTTAATAAATGAAGCTTCATGTTTTTTGTATTTATTTAGAAAATCATATTAAATTTCACAAACAAACTTAAAACAATATGTACCCCAAACAACATAACATGTTAATAGGCTTAATGTACGCGAACCTTTTCTTAAATCTGTACTCATAATCTAAAGGTAAAGATTATTTCGCATTACTAAAGTACTATAATAAATTGCTGGGGTTTAAACCTGAATCTGATACCAATAAACGTGAATATTCAATCATTAATGATAACCTCAATAAAAAAGGGATTACAAACTATTTTATCGAGACTATCAAAAAACATTAATACAGGTTAAGGTGTTCAATTGTAATCGCGACAACTACAAAAAGCCTTAAATCATTTATTTTAAGGCTTTTTTCAATAAAAAGTCAGCAATTTTCGATACCATCCCACGAAAATCATTGTAAAACTTATTTATATAATCCAATTTTAATCGTTTATTTATCTCTTTATTTCAACTCAAATATTTTATCCATTAGTATCCATTTTTCTCCAGACTTTGCAAACGGTAGTGCTTTTTGATATTTCCACATCAATTTTTCCCATTCCTGAACTTTAGGATTATTGGCATCCATCTCTGATTTTCTTTCGAATGAAAAATCTTTATTCGTTTCAATTATCATAAACATACGATTTCCAACGTTATAAATATCGAGCAGCTCAATTCCAGAGGCTTTTATACTTTCTATAATTTCAGGCCAGACCTCAAGATGATACATTTTGTATTCCTCTATCATCTCTAAATCTTCCTTTAAATCTAAAGCAAAACAATATTTTTGTGTTCTCATAAAAGTATTATTTAAAACCTATTTTAAGTTTTACTCGTTGATACCTTCTTTATCAAAATACAAACCTATTTCGGCTAATGCTGGCTCCAGCCTAGCTGACTCAATACGCAACCTTACTTTAGATGCAGTTACAGCAGGAAACTCTAATAACCTTTTGAAACCAATAGTAGTTCCTTCAGTTGCTTTTTTCCATTCTTTACCATTCCAATATTCAAGAACAAATTTCTCTACCCTTTGACCAATCGTAATGTTTTCCTGAAGTAGTAACACATTAAATGTTTTTTCTTTCTTCAAATTCATTTCAATGCTATTATCATTCTCCTTCATTGAAAAAGAATGGTGTGTAGCATCATTTCCATCTAATAAACATTTTATTTTTTTAACCGCTCCAACTCCTTTGGCTCCTTTTAAAAAATTTACTTTAAATATAGCATCCAGTTTCTCTTTCCAAGACTTTAATGCCTTAATATCAAAATCGGTAATTAATCCTCTTGTATCAGGTGGAATATTCAATAAAAGAACTCCATTTCTTCCTACCGAATGGAAATAAATTTCTTTAAGATACTCTGGTGTTTTTACTTTTTTATCTTCCGATTCATGATAAAACCATCCCGGACGTATCGATACATCTATTTCTGCTGGATACCACTTTAAGGCGTCTCCATCTCTTAATTGACTACGACTTCCTAAAACCTGACCTCTGTTATTTCCGGATGGCGGTTCATCAGCTTTAGTTTGGGAACCTTCATTGTATTTATTGTTTTTTCCTACAGGCACTACACTCCATTCCTGCTCACGTCCATGCCCGGTTTCTGTTCCTACCCAACGAACATCAGGACCTGAAACTGCAATTACAGTTTGTGGTTGTAATTTTCGAATATGTGCGTACCATCTTTCAAAATCATATACCTGCTTTTTGCCATTAGGACCTTCTCCATTAGCACCATCAAACCAAACCTCATCCACTTTCCCATATTGAGTAAGCAATTCAGTTAATTGATCGATAAAAAAATCATTGTATGCATCAGTTCCATAAGACGCATTATTCCTATCCCAAGGTGATAAATAAACTCCAAAACCTACCCCCAACTCCTTACAGGCATCGGCGACTTCTTTTACAACATCTCCTTTTCCCTCTTTCCAAGGACTGTTTTTTACGGAATACTCAGTAGTTTTAGTTGGCCATAAACAAAAACCATCGTGATGTTTTGCGGTAAGAATTACTTGTTTAATTCCTGCTTCTTTACAAGTTCTTACCCATTGTTTAGCATCTAAAGCTGTGGGATTAAACAATTTTGGATCGTCTTTCCCTTCTCCCCACTCTCTACCTGTAAAAGTGTTGATTCCAAAATGTATAAAACCTGTTACTTCCAAACGCTGCCACCTTAATTGTTGTGGTGTGGGCGTAATGTTAGCCGCAATTTTTACCAATTCATCGTCAGACATTGACTTATCAAGGCGCACAAAATTTTGTGTTTGCGAAAAACCTACCGATGTAAGCATTGTCATTAAAAGTCCTAACTTTATTCTACTCTTCATTTTATTTTTATTAAATTTATTTTTTCTCTTATTTTATTTACAATCCTTTTTCAGAATAGTATATTGATAAAATAACACAATTAGCTATGAATTCATAAAAAGGAGACTGAATGAACAGCCTCCAGATTATGAAAGTTCAATAAAAAAACACTATTGAATTATGAATTTAGACGATTTAGAGTTCCCTTTTTTATCATAAAACTTAACAATATAAACGCCCGGTTTAAAATCTTTTCCATTTAAATTAATTTTTTCTTCACTACTTAAATTTTTTGTATAAATCTCTTGTCCATTCAAACTATATATTTTAACACAGCCCTCTTTTTCAACGGGTAATTCAATTGTAAAAACATACTTAGCTGGATTTGGATATATCAAAACATTAGATGCTACTTCGTTAGTACCATTAGCAGTATTAGAACTATTTTCTAATTTCACACTAGTAACACTCTTAGCAGTTAAATTCCCTCCATCTAAATTTGCATTCATTATAGTATTTAATGCTCTTAAAAGTGAAAGTTGGTTTGTATAATCAACATCAGTTGCGCTATCCCAATACATTATACCAGCTAATGACATATCTCTAACATATTTCGTTTTATCTATTATAGTTTCTTGTCCATTGAAGGTAATATCCTTTACAGGAGGTACATTCACAGATATTTGATCAAGTGAGGGATCTAGTGAGGGATATTGAGCTACAATCGTTCTATAACTTGTAGTTACTTTAGAATCATCAGTAGCAGCACCAAAAAATGGTACTCCCATAATAAGTTTTTGAGCAGGATAACCATAAGTAAGCATAGTACTAACATTATTCACAAATTCAGTATAAGGAAATCGATTAGGACTTGGTCCATAAGACTGTATGGATATGAAATCAAGAGCCGAAATTGCAGCCGAACTAATTTTATAATACAATGGATGTAGTGTAATACTAAAATTATAGGTTGAAGGAAAAATAGAATTCATAGCCAAAATAGTAGCACTGTAATCAGACCATTCTTGTGTGGTTAAACACCACTCAAAATCTAAATCCACTCCATCAAAACCATAGGTATCTACAATATTTTTTACCTTATTAGCAAAATTTGTTCTGGCCGTACTACTTGTAATCATTGTTTTCCAATCTCCACCACTAATTCCTAAACGAATTTGTACTCCATCATATCCAGTCATGGTTTGTTTTAGTCCGTCTAATACACCTACCCATGTTCTTGAATCTTTTCCTGGTTGTGATGCATCGTCGTATTTCCAATAAGCAGAAGTCTTTGTTTCATTCCATGAATCTACAACTATAGGATTGTTCTTAATTGTATTCACTTCGCCACTACTGAAACTTAATAAACTGGTAACAGTTTCGTCCAACTTACCATCAAAGTTTACTCCTAATTCAAAATTTGATCTACTAAAAGGTCCAGTAGTGGCAACTAAACCATCTCCATTTTTATAAGAAACAGCTACAGAAACACCATCAACATAAATTTTTACTTGTTGATAAGCAGCTGCACTTCCTGAATAAGTTACAGCAACATGATGCCATCCACCTGTTGAAATTCCTGAATTATCAGCAATCACATAATTATCAGCTCCATTTGAAAGATGGAAAATTAATTGATTACTCGCTGCTGCACCTAATTGTAAATCAATATTTTTAGTTGCTGATTCGTACTTTCTAAAAATATAACTGTTTTCAATCCATTGATCTATATATACCCATGATGCAAAAGAAAAAGTACCAACTCCTCCTGTAGATTTATTAAGTAAATCCCCCCCACAATTCATAGAAGCACCGGAACCTGAAAAATCCATCAGTCCGTTTCTTGAAGCAAAACTTGCCATGTATGCAGCATTAGTTAACAATCCGTCATTAACTGGATATTCAAAAAATAAATCTCCATTTGCATAAGGATTGGCTGCCAGATAGATTATATCATTATTATTTCGAAGATACTCCTCACTAATTTGATTACTCTCATAAAAATTAGATCTTACATAAGTACTTACAATTTTATACTTAAAGGTATTATTATCCGTAACTGGTACTAAGGATGCCCCTATAAGGGTTCCAGGATAAATATTTTTTGTATCAATAACTGATGTAGCGCTCTTATCCATCTTCCAATAAGAAATCAGATTGGCATATGAAGGATGGTATTTATTAATTGTATTCTTCATATCAATGTCTGATGCTGTGATAGCATAATTCCAAAGTTTGACCTCATCAATACGACCATTAAAACATTTTCCTAATTCAAAATTTGCGGTGTTTATAGGAGTCGTTGTGGGAAGCAAGCCATTTCCAGAAGAATACCAGATTCCAGTTGTAGATTGGGTTCCATTTATATAAATACGAATCATGTTGTAAGCAGACTTTGTACCATCATAAGCCATCACAATATGATTCCATTGTCCGACTGCAATAGCCGAATTATCAAGAGCAGCATAAGTATTTGCGCCGTTGGCAACATGAAAATATAATCTTTTTGTTGCTATAGGTCCCAATTGTAAATCAATTCTATTGTTGGTTGAAGCCATTTTTCTGAAAACATAACTGTTTTCATTCCATGAATTAATATAAACCCAGGCTTCAACAGAAAACTGGTTTACTCCGTTTAATTCATTGACATTCCCAAAGGAGGCATAACTATTTGTAGTACCTGAAAAGGCAATACTTTTGTTGATTGCCTGACTTTTCACTACCTGATTAACGGTAAATAAAAAAGCAATAAGTAATACTTTTTTCATAATAAATAATGGTTTTTGATTAATATTGTTGTTTTTTTACTAGGACAAATACATGATTTTTTTATAAATAATTAACACAACCATTACTATAAAAAATATCATAACAAATATCTAAAGCTTATTAATTATCATAGCTATTCATCAGGCATAGCTGCGGGCTGATTCGTTTTCTTATCTATTGGCATAGTTGCTTTCCATTTTCTTAATTGCTCCGATAATGTTTTAGACAAAGCTTTTACCACGTCGGGATGTTCAACTGATAGATCGCTATGCTCTCCGATATCCGTTTTTAAATTATAGAGCTGTTTGCTTTGGTCACGCATGTCATATATCAGCTTCCAATCCCCTTTTCTGATGGCACTCTGAAAATTGATTCCTGGTCCCTCTTCTGTTGTCCATTTATTAGGAATATGCCAGATTAAAGCCCTGCTGTCATCCTTAAAATCAGGATTTTTTAAAATAGGGACAAAACTTTTCCCATCTATATCCTGCACTTTCTTATAATCTTTAACCTTAGCCATTTCCAACAGCGTTGGAAAAAAATCCTCTATAATTACATACTGCTCTGCCACAGATGCCGCTCTGGATACACTAGGCCATTTTACAATCATAGGCACTCTTATTCCTCCTTCGTTTACAGAGCCCTTGCCTGCTTTTAAAGGCAAATTTTGTGTATGAGCATGTCCGCCTCTTGGCGGCACAAGACTCAAGCCTCCATTATCACTCATAAAAACAATAATTGTATTTTTATCGACTTGCTTAGATTTAAGGTAATCCATTATATCACCTAAACTTTGATCCATACCCTCAATCAGACTGGCGTATTTTGCTTCTACTTCATCTAGTCCTGCGCTAATGTATTTTTGATAATAACGTGGATCCTTCATTATTGGATCGTGAACCGCATAATGTGCCATATTCAAATAAAAAGGTTGCTTGTTTCTTATTGGGTTTTCAAGTGTTTTGATTGCTTCTTTAGTAAGCGCATCGGTCAAGAAAGTAGTCGTTCCATAATACTCCTCTAGATCTGGTACCGCCTGCCAACTTGTTTTAGAGGACTGATTCCCATAATTATCCTCCCCCAAATAACTTTTTGGATGTCCTGCCGCATGACCGGCAATGTTTATAATAAAACCCATATTCAAAGGATTAGCCCCAGGAGTACCTGCTGGCCCCCAGTGTGCTTTTCCAACATGAACAGTAAAATAACCTGCCTCTTTAAGTAATTGTGGAAAAGTAGTTGCATATTGGGTATGTTCAATTCCTGTGACCGGGCTCAAGCCGTTGTAATTCCATTCGGGTGAGTTAAACTGCTCATCCGGTTTGTCAGTAGGACTATTCTTTTCTGGGGAGGTCCAATTTGTGATTCGGGCATGTGACGCATTCATTCCGCTTAACATACTGGCCCTACTTGGCGTACATACTGGTTGCGCATAAGCATTGGTGAATTTCATCCCATCCTTTGCTAATCGCTCCATATTAGGGGTTTGAAAACGTTTATTCAAAGGCATAACGCTATTACCAAAAGGAACAGAAGTATCCATCCAACCCATATCGTCTACTAAAAAAACAATAATATTGGGTCTTGATTTTATATTTTTTTTTGAAGACTGAGCTTTCGCAGTTCCTATAGATAAAATCAGCAACACCATACTGACACAAACACGAAACTTATTTAACGATACATTCATTATATACTAAATTTACAATTACTACATTCTAATTCTCTCTTATTATAAAACTAACACGTGCGCTGCAATTAGTTTATAATAATTTTTCGTTAGTTCGAATGTTTTCGATAGAAAATCGTATCGAGAATAGAAAAATTATTAAAAACGGTTTTAGCTAAAGCTCTGCTTGCTCTATAAATCGGGATCCGATTAATAGGTCTTTTGTTTCATGTTAAGCTTTTCCGGATGTTTGAAATGAAAAATTATATTTGCCATAGGTTAGAATTTTTATAAAACCGGTATAAAGAACCACGCCATTCTTATTGGCCTCAACATCAGTATTTATTGATTTACTTAGCGCTTGTGTTTTTGCTTTCAATCCTTTTTCCGAAACCACCCAAGGAAAATCCCCTTCAAAAAATTGCTGGATCAATCCTGAAGAAAGTTTCATATGGACATGGTTATTTTAGAATTAATTTATTTATCATACATTTTTAAGACTTCTTCATCTGTTGGTCCGCCAGTCCATAATGGACTTATCAAGTCTGCTTGCCATTTCATATATTTCTTCAATAATTTTCCAGCTACAATAGGTTCTTTAACAGACAAATCAACAATTTCATTAATATCACTTTTTATGTTATAAAGTTCAGGCTTACAGTTTTTAAAATTAAAATATATCAATTTCCAATCCCCATCTCTTATAGCTCCAATTTTACCCTGTCTCCAGTATAAACTTCTATTCTGAAGTTTTTGACCGTATTTAAGCAGTGGCAATAAGTTTTTTCCATCCATTTTTTTTTTAGTTTCAGGCTTCAGTTTAGCTGCTGCAATAATTGTCGGTAAAATGTCAAGCGTTGAAACAATCGTTTCAGATACTTTTTTACCTTTTATATATTTGGGCCAATGAATAATCATGGGCACTCGGATTCCACCTTCGTATAACATTCTTTTTAAACCTTTGAGAGGTAAGTTACTTGATCCGTTTAAAAATATTTCTCCTCCATTATCGTTTGTAAAAACAATCAATGTATTTTCCAGCATATTCTTTTCCTGTAACACATTTAATATCTTGCCAACATTATCATCAATGGACTTGATCATTGCTGCATTAGTAGCCCTTTTTACATCCACGAATTGTTTACGGTAAAGTTTCAGATAGTCTTCCCTTGCTTGCAGAGGCACATGTGGTGCGTTAAATGCAAGATATAGAAAGAACGGTCTTTTCTGTTTCTTTATAAAGGAAACCGCCTCATCTCCAAAAGCATCAGTTAAATATGGAAGGCTGTCCGGCTGAATCTTTTTATAATTTCTTTCAATTTTTTTAGCCTGACCTGTTAGGTAATAACTATCACCTTCCAGCGTACCAAAAAAATGATCGAAGCCCCGTTTTAATGGATGAAAATATGGCAATTCGCCCAAATGCCATTTACCAATAATGGCTGTTGCATATCCTTCTATTTTTAAATATTCCGGGATTATTTTTTGAGATAATGGAAGTCCCAAACTATCTATACTTATGCTTTCAGCTGGTTTAGGTTTTACTAAATTATATTCATGACCAAAACGTTGCTGGTAACAGCTGGTTAATAAACCTGCGCGAGATGGACTGCAATTTGGCGCAGTAGCATAAGCCTGTGTGAATGTTACGCCATTTTGCTGTAATACATCAATATTCGGCGTTGGGATTAGTTTATCTGACTGAAACCCAAAATCTGCATAGCCAGCATCATCTGTAAGGATTACTATAATGTTGGGACTTTCTGGTCTTGTTGCTGACTGCTGCTTTTGGGCATTTCCTGCGAAAGAAAAAGAAATAAAAATGGCGAAAAAAAAACTATGCTTTAAACTAAATTTTTTCATTATTTTAATTTTAAAAAATCGTTTTTCAACTATAAACTGTGATTATTGCAATCGTTAAATCTGCAAAAAACTATAACAAATTGAACTTTATTTGGCTTCAGCATCATTTATGGGCGCGAAATAAATCCCTTTAGTCTTCCATATCTTTAATATCGGCTGTAAAGCTTCCCTAAACTGATCATAATTTTTCGAATCCTTATTAGTCCAGCCAACTTCAGAATATGCCGCAAGACGAGGAAAAACCTGATAGTGCATTTCACCAATCGTGGGAATCCATTCACTCCACATCTGACAGCCAGTGCCAATTATCCGATTATGAAATATAGAATCCAAGTCTTTGGGTATCGGGTTAAAATCATACGCTTTTTGAAGCGAAATTGATGAATAAGCATAGTCTAAATAAGTAAGTTGATTTTGCGAGTTAACAATATCATAACCATGTTGTGCGGCCTGTTTTAACAGATTAATATCGCCTTTCCAAAAATGGACTATCACGTTTTTGGCCAATGAGGTTTCGGCGTTTTTATCAATTTTTTTCTCTTCAAAATCTTGGTGAATGTTGATGCCCATAATCTCGTTCCACCCCATCATCCTACGTTCATTTTTTTCTATGTACCGAGAAATACGGTTGGTAAAATGTACTTGTAAATCAGCATAAGTCTTCAGATTGTTATTTTCCATATAAGCTTTCACTTTGGATGATTTTGTCCATGCGTCATAACTTACCTCATCGCCGCCAATGTGGATAACCTTTGAAGGGAACATTGAAAATACTTCTTGTAAAACATCTTCAATAAAATTGTATACTTTTGGATTGGTCACATCATAAATATCATAAAACCTACCAAATTTTACGGGCACTTCAATTTGTTTATTTTCTGTACTCAGCCATGGATACGCTGCCACTGCCGCACTCGAATGTCCGGGCATTTCAATTTCAGGCACAATGGTGATGTGTCTCTGTGCGGCATAGTTCACAATTTCCTTAATTTGTGTCTGGGTATAAAAACCTGAATGAGGTTGTCCCGATTGCTTATTGCTCTTCCATTTTTGTTCGCCCACTTGAGTGCTCTTACGATGGGAACCTACTTTAGTAAGCAAGGGATATTTATTAATTTCGATGCGCCAACCTTGATCGTCAACCAAATGCCAATGAAAAATATTCATTTTCAAACGAGCCATTTCATCTAACAACAGTTTTACCTGCGCCATGCCTTTGAAATACCTAGATTCATCTAACATAAATGCGCGCCACTCAAACCGAGGCTTGTCCTCAATAGTCATCAAGGCAAGCTGTTTTTTATTATTGGATGTATCAACGGCCTGCAGCAAAGATTGAATTCCGTAATAAATACCAGCTTGACTGGCTGCCTTTAAGGTTATTTTAGAAGGACTTACAATTAACTGGTAGCCTTCTTTTCCCAAAGAATCCGTCAAGTTTACATCTAACTCCAAATTTATTGAATTATCTAAGTATTGATCAGCTTTTAGGTTTATTTGTAATCCATACTCTTTTTTCAAATTGCTTTGAAGTATTTTGGCCTCTGCCATAGTGGTTTCAGAATAGCAAACATAACGCATCTTAGTCAGATCTAAATAGCCTGATAGCATCGTTAATTTGTTAGGACGGGGTATGATATTAATTTGCTGTGCAAAGCCATCATATTGTAGCATAGCAAAAAGTAACATTAAGCACAGGATTTTTTTCATTATCAATTGATTTATGTTCTCTAAATAATTATTTTTTAAAAGAGTTAACCTCACTACTGATTTGACCTAAATTTCATAAGCAAAAATTTTATCATAATTTTTATTTTAAATTAACATAATATGCAGCAAAATTTATTATATCCGGCTCAGCTACTGATTCATCAATCACTAATCTCAACTTTTTTGCAAGAATATATTTATCCGATAAAAAAATGTACTTATTACCTATAGCCTTACCCTGGTTGACCGTTTGCCATTTTCCTCTCTGATAGACTTGTATTCTGAAAGCCCTAATGCAATGTCCTAAAGCAATATCTTCCTGTACCACAAACTGATTAATTGACATTTCTTGAGCCAACTTTAATTCAATTATTTTCCCTTTTCCTCTTGTAGCAGCAAGAGGAAAATCAAAGCGTCTTTTTATCTCATCACCCCATTCCTTTAGTCTTTGAACATCTTCTTTTGGCATAAGCCCTGTATTATCAGGTGTTAATCCCATAATCAGAGTTGCATTTCTTCCAACTGATTTGTAATAAATGTTCATTAGTTCTTCCAAAGGATAAATACTCTTTTCATCATCGGGTTCCCAGAACCATTCATGTCTTCTGTTAAAACCGCGCAAAGGTGCATCGGCCATCGCTGGCACCCAATATTTTCCATTTACATCTCCCTCTTTCAATAATTGAAACCCGTTTTTAGAAATTCCGGGAATAGCACTTTCTCCCGAACCTGTAAAATTGTATGGAAATGTTGACCAACAAGGATAATTCACCGTCCCACTTTCAGAACCTCCCCAACGAGCTTCGGCCAACTGGTCATTGTGATAAAACAAACAATCAGGCTGGAACTTTTTTACTATTGGCAATACATCTGGTGCTCCTTTTTGTGGGCTACTGGCGCCACCATCAAACCATATTTCGAATAAAGGACCATAGTTGGTGCAAATTTCTTTTACCATTCCTTCCACCATTGCATTGTAATAGGCCTGTCTTTTTTTTTGCATTGCACTATTGGGTTCACCATCTACGATGAAATCATGTACGCCAAAAAATGAATTCCAACGAATACCCAAATAAACACCTGGTTTGATACCATGCTTGCGACAAGCATCTGTAAAATCCTTAAAAATATCCCCCTTTCCTTCTTTCCATTTCAAACTCTTCATCGAATACGGATTTACATCCGATTGAAACAAAGCGAAACCGGTTTCATGGGTGACGGTAAGTATAGCAAATTTTGCACCCGCTGCTTTGGCAGCAATGACCCATTGTTCGACATCCAATTGATTTGGATTAAAAATATTATAATCGAATACCGGGCTAATCCTGTTTGTGTCTTGATTGTATTTTGACTTATCAAATACATGTAAATCATAATGAAAAATCACCCCAAATTCGGCTTTCTGCCAGGCTAATTGCTGTTTATTTGGCAAAGACAAGGAATTTAATTGTGCGTTTACCGAAAAAAAACACATTAAAAAAATACTCATTATTAACTTTACATATTTTGAACTCATTTCTATACTTATTTAATCTTTATTTTTAGCTAAACCAGATTTAGACTTCACAATTAATTCTTTTTCGCTCAAATTTTCGGCTTTTAAATTGGCAGCTATAGAGCCGTAATAGGTGTCAAATTTTTGTCGCTGCTCTGGTTCATCCGCTTAATATTTCCATCTTTATTTGCGTCACTTTCATTGTCAAACATTTTCAAATCATATCCCATCTGCATAGTTTTTGATATGGTCATATCCTGCACTTTGGCAGCTTCCCGATTCTTGTAATCATCATAAAAATTGGCAGGTAAAGGAAAAACGACACCATCAAACACCCCCATGTCTTGCGTATCTGGTATCCAGTTACGGTGAGTCACTTTATGTCCTATAACCAAACAAAAAGGTTTATCCTTATTGCGATTATTCAACCAATTTTCGGAAACGTCTTCAATAACATCAGACACATAACCATCTACCTTCTTCTTACTACCATCCATCAAATCAAAATCAGGATTGTAATATTGCCCTTGGTTGGGTAATATTTGCCAGAAATCAAACCCTTGTGGCTGGGTTTCCAAATGCCATTTCCCAATCCAAGCAGTTTGATAACCCGAGTTTTTCAACTGTTTTACAAATGAATCCTGACTGCCATCAAATTGGGAATTCTCATTATCCTTAAAACCGTTTTTATGACTGTATTTACCGGTCAAAATCACGGCACGACTAGGACCACAAACAGAATTTGTCGCATATGCTTTATTAAACAAAACTCCTTCTTTGGCAATACGATCAATATTCGGGGTTTGCATTAATTTACCATTATAGGCACTAATGGCCTGATAGGCGTGATCATTTGAAATGATGATTACTATATTGGGTCTTTTAGTAGATTCCGCTTTATTTTACGCCAATGCATTACATAAAAAAAACGCATGATAGAGCAAACAGAATAACTGGAATTGTGAACACTTTCATTCTCTTATTTTTTTATAATTATGGAAACAGTGGTATTTCTCAAACCTTCAGAAGAAGCCGTCAATGAAAATTCTCCCTCTTTTTCTAGAGACTGAATAATAATTTGGCATTTCCCATTAAACAATGAACGTTTCCAGTTGTCATCAAGACACTTATCAGCTTCATGAGAACTTGGATCTCCGTTGCCTACACCAAGAATGAGAGCCTCTCCTGCAAGTTTAAACTGAATCAAATTCATCGCGTCTGGAACCTCTCTGCCTTTACTATCTAGAACACTTACATTTATTACTGACACATCATTCCCATCAGCTTTAATCATCTTACGATCAGGAGTCAAAACAATTTGATAGGCTTTATCTGTAGTTTCTACAGCAGTTCGAATAATTTTTCCGTTTCTCAAACCAATTGCTTCTAATTTTCCTGGTTCATAAACAACGTCCCATTCTAAATGGCCGTTTCTAGGCATTACTTTTTTCCCTAGGCTTTTACCGTTTAATAACAATTCAACTTCATCAGCATTACTGTTGCACCACACATTTATTTTATCGCCTGTTTTATGCCCATTCCAATGTGGATAAATCTTAATTACATCTTTATCTGTCCACCAGCTTTGATAATAATAGTAGGTGTTTTTTGGAAAACCACAAACATCCATTATCCCGAAATGAGAATTAACATTTGGCCAAGTAAAAGGAGTAGGTTCTCCACGGTAATCAAAGCCAGTCCAAACAAAACCTCCTATCAACCAAGGTCTTTCTACGGTAAATTTCCACCATTCTTCAGCATTTTGTCCCCAACGTGGTTTATTCAAATCATAATCGGGTAAATACCCTTTTAGTGAATCTTTTACATACATACCTCTTGAACTGACCATACTGGATACTTCGCTAAAAATGATAGGCTGTGTAGGATGTTCTTTGTGATAATCATCCAATTCTTTAATATGATAATTAAAACCTCGGACATCCATCTCTTGGTTAATTCCTTTAAAATTGATTCCGTTATTTCCTCCATAAGTACTCAAGCGTGAAGGATCCAATTCTTTCTGGCGTTGTACCAAGGTATGCGCCATACGTCTTCCCAAATCTGTATTTTGAACGCCTGTTTCTTCATTTCCAAGACTCCACATCATAATACTTGCATGATTACGGTCTCTTAAAATTAATTTTTCAAATTGATCGAAATATTCTTTCCCTGTACCGATTACGCGAATCTCATCCAAAACCATCATTCCCAGTTTATCACAAGCTTCCAGAACGGATTTTGATGGCGGATTATGGCTGCAACGGTAGGCATTAACCCCCATTTCCTTTAATAATTTTATTCGGTAATACACTAAGGCATCCGGCACTGCCGTTCCAACACCAGCATGATCCTGATGCACACACATTCCTTTGACTTTCATTGATTTTCCATTTAGAGAAAACCCTGTAGTGGCATTATAATCAAAAGTTCTAACACCAAATTCGGTTTGAGTACTATCTGTCGTTTTACCATTCTTTTTTACAATAGAAACCAATCGGTATAGATTAGGCGAATCCAAGTCCCATAATTCCGGCTTGTTGATAGATAACTTCTGAACTGTTTTACCAATTTCATTATTTTTAACCGTTAGTTTTTCTGTCAATGATTTAGTAACCTTAGTTCCTTTAGAATCTATCACATAAGAAACTACAGAACAATCAATCGTTTTACCTTCTTGATTCTTTACAGAAGTTTCGGCTTGTACCAGTGCTTTTGATTTATCGACTTTTGTTGATACATAAACTCCATACTCGGGAATATGCACCGGATTGAATGTTTCCAGTGAAACGTTTCTGTAAATACCAGCTCCTTCATAAAACCAACCTTCATATTGGGTCGCATCAACCCGAACTACAATAACATTGTCTTTTGAAAATTCTATAAAGTCTGTAATATCAAAAGAACTTTCGGTGTATCCACTAAAGTTGCTTCCGATGTAATTGTTATTTACCCAAATTTTAAAATCACGATAAACCCCTTCAAAACGGATTACAAAACGCTGCCCTTCTTTCGCCTTATCAACAGAAAAATGTTTTCTGTACCAACCGATGCTATTATCAGGATAAAAACCACCAACGGGTCTATAGCCATGACTTTGAACATCAAAATGTTTATGGTATTCAAAAGGAAGTTCAACTGCCCAATCATGAGGAACATGAACTGTGCGCCATTTGCTATCGTCAAATTTTGGCACTACAGCACCGCCTCCACCACCAGCAATGGTGAAATTACGAACAATGCCATAGTCAAAATCTTTTGATGGATTGTTAGCACTTCCTAAATGGAATTTCCAATTTTTATTTAATGAAATGCTTTCTCTTGAAGTATTATTCTGAGAATAAATTATTTGAAAAGAAATCAATAAAATCCAAAACAAAATTTTATTGTTATTTTTTAAAGATAGATTCATAATTTAACTTGTATTTAATTATTTATAAAATCATTACCGATTTTTATTTTTGATAATAGTTTTTACTTACACATTAACAGAAAAGATTTTAGACTTATCAACTCTCTCAAATCTATCTTAACATAGCAACAGTAGCAACAGTTCTAAAACCAATATGATTCGTTCCAGAATCTGGGTTCATTCCCATTTTTGCCGAAATTCTATAGCTAGCACAATACGATGCATTGCATAAAAACGAACCTCCTTTTATTACATGTTCCCTATTATTTTGATTACTCAAACAACATGTTTTATCAGCAGTCTTAGAATTTTTAATCAATTTCTTGTTATCTATTTTTTTGTAATTTTGCTCATCAAATACGTCGCTTGTCATTTCCCAAACATTTCCCAGCATATCATAAATACCTATAGAATTTGGTGAATATGATTGTACTGGTGCTATATATTCAAAACCATCTTTTGACTCATTTTTTACAGGAAAGACACCTTGCCAGGTATTCGCTTTTTGATTTAATATTTCAGGAGTATTCCCCCAAGTATAAATTGCATCTACTAAATCTCCTTGTGCTGCAGATTCCCATTCAGCTTCGGTTGGTAAACGTCTATTGGCCCATTTACAATAGGCTAAGGCATCTTCAAAAGCAATATGTACTACTGGATAATTCTCTTTTCCTACTATAGAACTTCCTGGTCCCTCTGGATGTTTCCAGTTAGCGCCTAATTGCCAGCTCCACCACTGTGTGTAATTATCCATAGAAGTTATTTTACCAAGACAGGTATTGAATACTAAACTACCGGGTTGTAATATTGAATCATGGGGTTTTGGGGTTTCATCAGGAAATTCTTTTTTCATAACTTCCCAATCTACCACTCTTTCTGCTACAGTTTTGTAAGCTGTTGCATCAACAAAAGCCTTAAATTGTTTATTGGTAACTTCAGTAATATCAATAAAAAAGCCATCGACAGTTACTTGATGTCCTGGCATTTCTCTATGCATAGCAAATGGATCGCCCTGCTTTGCTCCTTGTGTAAAGGTCTTGCCTTTTACCCAAACCATGCCTTCTGGAGTTGAAATATCCTTTGGATCATCAATCAAAAAAGCACCTATATTATTTTTTTTATCTTCAAGAGATTTAGTATTATCCTTAAAATTCATAAAAAACAGCAGAATTAAAGGAAGTAGTGCTATTCTTACACTTGTTTTCATATTGATTTTATTGTCTAATATATTAATGCCTTCTTCTACTATCTTTTATAAAGACAAATCTGCTTATAGATTTGCATTAATTGATGTTTTTTTTCATGACAAACTACTTCTGACTTTGCTTCAATTTTAATTGCCGCATCAAATTCTAAATCTTTATTTTTAAAGCATCCAATACTAAACCACCCATTAGGGAAATATACTTTTAATCCGTTAGCATCCTCTTCCTGAAGAAATAAATCAAATTCTCCAGTAACCCAATTAACAAATTGGTTAAAAACAACTTTATCCTTTAATTGTATAATCTCATCTATTTGGAAACAGAATGGTTTAGTAATCATAATAGCTTTTAATTAATATATACTTCAATATTTATTAAAATTCCCATCTTACGAATGCTTCCATTGCAGCATAATGAGCCAATCCTAATTGGTTATACAATAATGCTGTTTCGCTGTTTCTGTCTTCAGCGCGTTGCCAGAATTCTCTAGCATCTGATCCTTGGAATACCACACCATCTTTTTGTGATTGGTGTTTAAAAATTCCATGTCTTTTTGCTAGCACCTGATCCGGACTCATAGGAACAGCCATTTCAATTTCGTCAATTCCCCATTCTTGCCATGCTCCACGGTATAACCAAACCCAACAGTCTTTCATAAAATCTTTCGGTTTCAATTGTTTTACCGCTTCAAAAATAGCATCTAAGCATACTTTATGTGTTCCGTGTGGATCGGCTAAATCACCTGCTGCGTATATTTGGTGTGGTTTTACTTTTGAAATTAGGTCCATAGTAATTTGGATATCTTCTGGTCCTAATGGTTTTTTCTCGATGGCTCCAGTTTCATAGAAAGGAAGTTCCATAAAATGGATTTGAAAATCAGGGAGTCCCACAAAATGACTTGTAGCACGGGCTTCTCCTTTTCGAATCAACCCTTTGATATATCGAACTTCAGGAATATCAATTTCACTTGTTTTTTTATTTTTCAAAAAGGCTAAGGCTTTTTTATAAATATCTTCTGCTTCAATATTTTTTATTCCAAATTTGGCATTGTAATCACATACGAAACTGGCAAACCTCAAAGCTTCATCATCAGCAACAGCAATATTACCTGAAGTTTGATAAGCCACATGAACCTCATGACCTTGCTCCTGTAACCTCATAAAAGTTCCTCCCATACTAATGATATCATCATCAGGATGCGGACTAAAAATTAATACTTTTTTACGTGCAGGTTCAGCTCTTTCAGGTCTATTAGTATCGTCGGCATTTGGTTTACCTCCTGGCCATCCTGTGATTGTGTTTTGTAATTTATTAAAAATGGCGATATTAATATCGTATGCAGGGCCTGAATGTGCCAGTAAATCGCTCATTCCGTTTTCAATATAATCGGCATCAGTAAGCATTAGAATTGGTTTTTTTAAATCCAATGCTAATCCTAAAACTGCTTTTCTGATTAATTTATCAGTCCAATCAATCTTTTCTACTAACCAAGGTTTGTTGATTCTTGTTAATTTAGAAGAAGCTTCTTTATCTAAAACAAAAACAGCATTGTTGTGTTCTTGTAAAAATGAAGCAGGAACCTGATTAGTTACTTCACCTTCAACTGATCTTTTTATAATGTTTGATTTTCCTTCTCCCCAAGCCATCAAGATTACTTGTTTGGCTTCCATTATTTTTTTTACACCTAATGTTATTGCCGTTCTAGGCGTATTGCTCAAGCCTGAGAAATCTCCACTTGCAGCAACTCTTGTAATATGGTCTAAAGCAACCAAACGTGTTTTTGAATTTTGTAACGAACCTGATTCGTTGAAACCAATATGTCCGTTACCACCAATTCCTAGAATTTGCAAATCGATTCCCCCTAAAGCTTCAATCTTAGTTTCGTAATCAACACAATATTCGGCAATTGCTTCTTTAGACAAAGTTCCGTCAGGAATATGGTAGTTTTCGGGTAAAATATCTACCTGATCTAATAATAATTCTTTCATAAATCGAACATAACTATTAATAGAATCTGGTTCCATCGGATAGTATTCATCTAGATTGAAAGTAATTACATTTTTAAAACTCAGTCCTTCTTCCTTGTGCAAACGCACCAATTCTGCATACAATCCTTTTGGAGTGGAACCTGTTGCTAGTCCTAATATACAAACTTCATTGTTTACTTGTTTAGCTTTGATAAGTTCTGCAATTTCTTGAGCAACAGCTTTAGATGCCTCTTTTGAATTTTCAAAAACTATGGTATTGATATTTTCAAATCTTTTTTCAAATCCAGTCGCTTTGTCTATTGTACTTTTCATTGTTTTTTGAATTATATTATAATTTGAATCTTAATTTGAATTATTTTCTAGTCCAACTTCTATATTTATGTCCTTTAAAAGCATAAAAAATAATCATTGAGTAAGTTGGTAGTAACATTAAATAGGCTATTTGATTGCCACTTTTTGCTGTTGTTACTACATTATTTATTTCGTTATCGGTATTAATTGTTTCCACCAATACACCATAAATCAATGGAAAAATAGCTCCACCAATGATTCCCATAATTAATAAGGCACTTCCAATTTTAGTATATCCTTCTAAATCCTGAAGAGCCATTGGCCAAATGGCTGGCCAACAAAGGGCATTAGAAAATCCCATAAGTGCTACTAAAATAATTACTAAGGGTAATGCAGGAATTCCAGGTAATTGAACAAGTATTGCTGGAGAAACAGATACAATTAAAAGTACCATCATAAAGCCTAAAATTCCTGAAGCTTTTAAAGCGGTAATTTGTGAAATGTACTTTGGTATTAGTGCAATACCTAAAATATATCCAACCACCATTGCAGTCATGGTAAAGGAAGTTAGTTTCAAATAAAAATTACCGTCTTCTCCATAAACACCTAATTGTTTGCCTAATCCACCTATGGAATCTCCCGCTAAAACTTCAGCGGAAACATATAGCATTAATGTTATTACACCTAAAACCAATTGCGGAAATCTAAAGGCATTTCGTATTTGTTTAAAAATATTCATGTGCTCCACATGTCCATCTTCGTCCAAGTCAATTTCTGGTAATGGTGATATCTTAACAAATAAAGCCAAAATTAGTATTACAAGTCCCATATAAATATAAGGTGTTTGCAACTTTAGGGAGAGTATATCTAATGCCTCTGATTTTGCAACACTATCAAGAGCAGCAATTTTATCAACAGTGTAATCCTGCATATTAGATAGTACCAAAACAGTTAAAACTAAAGGCGCAATAAAACCAGCTAGTTTGTTAGCGATACCCAAGACACTAATTCTGGCAGCAGCACTTTCTCTGGGACCAATAACAACTACATAGGGATTAGCAGCTGTTTGCAAAATAGCCAAACCTGTTCCCATGATAAATAATGCTAATAAAAACAAACCAAAAGTTCTGGTTTCGGCTGCAGGGTAGAACATAAATGCTCCTAATGCAATAATTATCAACCCTACTGATAATCCATTTTTATAACCTACTTTTTCGATTATAAAAGACGATGGAATAGCCATCACAAAATAAGCAATATAGAATGCAAAAGCTACAAAATAAGCCTGTGAAGATGATAATTCGCAAGCTAGTTCAAAGAAAGGAATAAGAGGTCCATTTAACCAGGTAACGAAACCTAAAATAAAAAACAATAGTGTTAAAATAGCCATTGGAATAAAAACAGTATTTGGACTTTTTTCTAATACACTTTTAGTTTGTGTCATTTTGTGTGATTATTTATACAATTTTATTTTAATAACTTTTGATGATAAAAAAAATCATTTCTCTAGAAGAGATTTGACGATTTCTTTTACTCTTATTATTTAGTAACCGTTTTCGTTTCAAAAACATGTTTCGCATAATTTAACTTCATAGCTTCATAAAGGTCTTTCATTTTATTTAAACGAAATTTAAAATCTTTCCAGTCCTTATTCTCTTTTTGAGTCCAGACTACCTCTGACAAAGCTGACATTCTTGGTAAAATCATGTACTCTACAAGATCAGTAGTTCCTAAATATTCAGTCCAGACATTTCCTTGAGCGCCAAGAACATATTTTTTTTCTTCATTACTTAAATCATTAGGTATTGGATCATATCCATATACTTTTTCAACAGATATGTATCCTCCAATAGTTAAAGGTTCATTTGCCTGTTCTTCTTTATCGACCTGATACTTATCAAAATAACAATGTGTTCCCGGTGTCATGATAACATTATGATGTTGCTTTGCAGCTTCAATTCCACCTTTTTCACCTCTCCAAGACATTACTGCTGCATTAGGAGCTAAACCTCCTTCCAGTATTTCATCCCAACCAATTATTTTTTTCCCTTTAGCATTTAAGTATTTTTCCATACGTTGTATGAAATAACTTTGCAATTCATGCTCGTCTAATAGATTATTGTCTTTCATCCTCTTTTGACAAGCTGGACAACGTTTCCAATTGGATTTTGGACATTCATCACCTCCAATATGAATATACTCTGAAGGGAACAGTGGAATAATTTCTGCCAGAACATCTTCTAAAAACCCAAAGGTTTTTTCATTTCCTGCACAGAATACATCATCAAAAACGCCCCAAGTTTCCTGAACTATTTTTGGATTACCCTTGGCTTGAAATTTCTTCCCTGCTTTCGATCCCATATTATTTGTTACCACCGTTGGTTCATTTGGAAAACAGCTTAAAAAAGGATACGAAGCAATTGCTGCACTTGCATGACCTGGTAACTCTATTTCAGGTATAACAATAATATGCCTTTGGGCTGCATACTTTACAATTTCTTTTACTTCTTCCTGAGTATAATAACCGCCATATTCTGTTTCATCATTTCCAGTTTCCTGATGCAAACGTCCCTCAATGGTTCCATATCTCTTAGATCCTACCTGGGTCAGTTTTGGATATTTTTTTATTTCTATTCTCCATCCTTGATCATCTGTTAAATGCCAATGCAGCGTATTCATTTTGTGCATAGCAATTAAATCAATATATTTTTTAACAAAATCTACAGGAAACATATGCCTTGTTACATCTAAGTGCATTCCTCTATAAGGAAACCTTGGGTTATCTTTAATAGTAACTGCAGGTATAGTTAAAGGATTTATTCCGGATTCAAATGAAACTGGCAATAACTGTCTTAATGTTTGAATACCATAAAACACACCCTTAGCCGTTTTACCAGAAATACGAACTTTATTATTTGTTACTGAAAGCCAATAGCCTTCTTCTTCCTTTATAGTATTATCTATTCGTAATTCGATGTCTCCATTACTTTCAATATCAAAAGGAACATCAATTTTTGCAACATGACTTAATAGAGACGATAGATATTGTCCTTCATTTTTTAAATCAGAAGTGGCTGAAATTTTTGTTTTAGCTGTTATTAAAAATTTCCCTTTAGCAATTTCTAATGATTCTGGTTTTGGGATTATCTGATAATCTGATACTGAATTTTGATGCCCTTTGTATGGATTAGTGCAAGAAAAAGATAGAATGAAGATGATTAGCAATAGATGTATTTTCATTTTTAATTATTTGTCAATTATTTAATGTTTAGCTTTTTTAAATTCATGATGAATCTTAATTAGTCTATAACTTTCCAAACCTTTACATAGTCAATTGCCATTTCATAAGGAAACCCTTCAGTTGAAGTCACAAATTCAGGCCAAAATTTAACTCCAGAATCTCCTTTATCTGCACTGGCATAATTTAGAATAATGTAATAATCAGTTTCAAAAGGCCAGCGTTTAGCATAATCCCCTTTGGGTTCGTGCACCATTGTCAATTGATTATTAACATAGAATTCTATTCTATTTGGCAATTTTACTACAGTATAAGTATTGTATTCTGTTGTTGAAATTAAAGGAAAAGGCTTTTTTTCAATTGATATACGTTTGGATTCTCCATCAGTTTGATGCACTGTTTGGTGAACAAAATTATCTGAATTGAGTTGTTCCATGATATCAATTTCTCCAGCATTTGGCCAACCTGAGTATATTTCGTTTTGAGCCAATAACCATATTGCGGGCCAGCCTCCTTGACCCAACCTATTGAACTTGGCTCTAACTTCAATTTTACCATATTTAAAACTGAATTTATTTTTCGTTAGTATCGCTCCCGTTTCAGGAAGATCAGTTTTAGAGTTCCAACGAGCTCTCAGAAATAAATTGCCATTTTTTACTTCGGCTAAATCCTTATCATCAGTTACATATTTATTCCATGGTGATTTTCTGTTTTCCAATGGATAACAACTCCAAAATTGTGTATCATAAGCATTACCATTGAAATCATCTTCGAATACTAATTCATAATTAATAGTATGCTTTTTTTCTTTTGTATATTTCCAAATTGTACAAGATGTTAATCCACAATGAAACAATGTTGCAATAATTACCTTAAAACTGTATTTTCCTTTCATTGTTTTATTTTAATATCTTCGATTAATAACAAACAGTACAAACAAAAACTAGATATATTAGTTATTCTATATTTTAAAAACGACTTAATGATTTAATAGGGTGAAAAAAGAAAGTTTAAAATTTATCAGCGACAAGAATTTTTAGAATAAAAAAATGCAATAAATCAATAACTTTCCATTAAAATAAGTTTATAAATACATTTTGTCTTTATGATAGTAAAGATTTTTATTAACTCTTCAAAAGTAAAATTAAAACTATGTAAAAAGTCTTTTCTGGTGGTTACAAATAAGTTACTTTGCAACTACATTTAAGTTACATTATTCAAAAAACACAAATTAATCAATTGAAATACAACAAATTAAAATTAAAAATGCGATTACAGATAATTCATTCGAAATTATCAAAACCAAAAGGAAACAGATATCACATAATGGTGAAACCGAGTCATTAATACGTCATTTTTAAAGCAAAAAAAATCTGTAAAAAATTGATTAGCGATAGGTTTAGTCATAATTTGTATTTACTACAAATTAATATATACTTCTCTTTTATACTCATATACTCAATAACGTTACCTAATGATATTCTAGGCCATACCTTGTAACTAAAGACAGCTATTACAACTTTATTTTATTTCATCCTAAAAACAATAAAATGTCTCACTCAATAGATCTCATTTTGATATTCTTGGCTAATGAAAATAGCATTTAGTTATAAATAAATAAAAAGTTAGCAAAAAAATGGGGCAAATAACACCCCATCTTCCTACTAACTCAATAAAAAAACAAATTAATCTAATTAATTCACTAATAAGTCATTTAAAACATTATGACATAAAAACAAAATATAAAATTATACTACTAAACAAAAAATAATAATCAACAGTTATATTACTATATTAATTTCCAGACAATTCTTCATTTACTACTTTCATCAATGATAAATTATTTGAAGATGACACATCTGTGGCCAAATCCCAACTCATCATCCCTAAATACCCCATATTCTTAACAAATTGAGCTTTTTTCCTGATTGTACTTTGCCCATTAAAAATAAAAGTTTTCCCATTATAACTTACCTGATCAAGATCGGGTGATGTTATTAATCCTGCATTTACGAACGAAAAATAAGCTTCAGTGGCTTTATTTCCATTACTCTCTGCTCCATAAAAAGGAACTCCTAAAACCAATTTATTGACCGGAATTCCATAATCAACAACTACTCCTGTATAACTTACAAAAGCATCATAAGGAAATAGCGTTGGCTGTGGGCCATAATGCTGCATCGAAATAAAATCTACAGCATCAATTGCCTGTTTTGTTATCTTATATGAAAAAGGATGTAAGGATACCGAAAAAGTAACTTTTGGAGACACTGATTTTAATTTATTGGCCATCTCAACAATAGCATTACTGTAATTATTATATTCCGTTTCTGTTGTACTCCACTCAAAATCAAAATCAACACCATCTAAATTATTTTCAGAAATAAAATTAGAAACATTATTTGCAAAAGCTGTTCTGGCACTTGGATTTGAAAATACCGTTTTCCAGTCTCCCCCTGTAATACCCAGTCTTAATTTTATATCCTTTCCCTGAATTGTGGAACGAATATCTTTGTAAATAGACTTCCATGACTGTGAATCTTCCCCCATATTAGATGCATTATTATACTTCCAATATGATAGTGTTTTTGTTGAATTCCAATCGGTATTTCTTAGTTTAATCCCATTATTTTTATAATTAACTATTGCAGAGCTTGTTAAATACAAACTATTTAAAAATGTTTCATCCATTTTACCGTCTATATCAACACCAATATGAAAAGGGGCCTTCATATAAGAAACACTTGTCGGGAAATCTGACGGTGTATTAACAGCTGTTAGTTTAACACCATCAACATAAGCGGTAACTCGATCACTTACAGCGTTATTACCATTATAAGCTAAAGCAAAATGATGCCATCCCCCTAATGCCAATCCAGTTGCTGGGATGCTAACAATCTTACCATCACTATTAAATTCCAAAACACCATTAGTAGCACCCATTTTACAATATAAAATATTCCCAATAGTATTCTCCTTTTTAAAAATATAAGCACCAGAAGTCCAGGTATCTAAATACAACCACGTTCCAAATGTGAATTGTTTATAACTACCATCAGATTCAAAAGATTTGATATTATTTATCAAATCTAATCCTGCATTCATATCTGAACCTACCCCTCCAAAATCCACAACTCCATCTCTACCTTCAAAACTACTCAAATAACTAACATTCGAAAAACTAGCTTGACTATCTGGCAAATCACAATAGATACTACCATCCGAATAGGGTCTAAAAGCAATCATAATCAAATCATTATTAGCCAATAATGATTCATTTGAAACTCGACTAGATTCATAAAAATTATATCTTATATAAGAACTAATTACTTTTTTTTTCCCTGTATTTGGTACAGGATCAGGATCAGGATTAAGATTTGAGTCAACATTGTCTGCCCCACATGAGGATAAAAGTACACTTACCGCAATACAAAAGCTTAACATAAATTTGTTTAAATTCATCATTACATTTTTAAATTATTAATAATGCCTTATGTCTACAAAGTATACAGAATAATAATTTTAAAACATTATGGCAAGTACGAAGATATCAACTGACTTTAAAACATAACAAAATCAAAGGATTACATTTAAGTTACATATCATTTACATTAAGGTTACTTTCACAGTTTAACCAACATAATAAATCATTAACTAAAAAAAACACATGCATACCCATCGTATTCAATAAGTAATTAATTAGACCTTTTTTTCTAAGTATTAAAAAATTCAATTTGTTTTTTCTAAGTATAATAAAACGGTAAAAGTATTGGCAACCGTTTGGCATTTTTTATTAAAGACAACTTTAGTTAGATAGAAATTAAGTTAATTAACGCTGTTTAATTGATAAAAAAAAGACCAATTTTGAAATTCAAAATTGGTCTTTTTTTTATCAATTCTTATACCTCTAACTCAATTATTAGTCATTCAAGTCGTATTGAAAAGATTATAAACTTTCTATATTACTGCTGTCTTTACTAATATACTGTGTAATCATGTTAATTAATCAACAGATATATCTAACATAAACTGTTTCACCGATTTATCATTTGGTATATCCAATTTTTTTCTCAATCGATGTCTTGCCACTTTCACAGAAGTTAAAGAAATTCCAAAAAGTGTGGCTATATGCTGGGAAGAAAAATCAATTAAAATTAAAGCGCATAATCTCACTTCGCGCTCACTTAATGAAGGGTATTGTTGTTTTAAAGTTTTTACAAATGTAGGATGTACTTGATTGAATAAAGTATAAAAACTTTCCCAATCTGCATCAAGTATAAAACTATCATTTATGTGATCAACTATGTCCTCTAAACTCTTAATATCTATAGTCTTATTTTTTAATTCCTTTTTAAGTTTATCCTTTATATCTGTAAGCAAATTATTTTTATGCATGGTTCGCAAAGTATTATTAGTAAGCTCATCAATTTTAAAGTGCAATTCATCTTCTAATTTTTTTTGTTTTAAAACTTGATTTTGTTTCTCAATTTCTAACATAGAAATTTTATTTTGAGATATTTTTTGTTCTTGTTGTTTTACCTCAATAGTTTTCAAATCAAGGAGCCTCTGAAGCTTTTCTTTTTGTTTTTTGATTGAAGACGTCCTTAATCGATACACTAATCTAAGTAATAAAATGAATCCGATAAACATCAAAAATTTCACTGTAGGTCTTTGCCAAAAAGTAGGTTCTATAATTACATGCAGTGTAGTATATTGATCATTCCATAATTGCGGATTATTGGTAGCTCTAACTCTCAAATCATATTCACCAGGAGCCAGATTTGAGAAAGATATTTTATTTTGAGTCCCCAAATTTTGCCAATTCTCATTTAATCCAACCATTAAATACTGGAAATTAATACTGCTTTTTGAATACAATTCTGAAGACGAAAAATTTATATTCAATAATTTACTATCTGGCTCTATAACGACTGTATCATTTGCAAATTCAGAAAAAGGATATTCTAATTCATTTTTTCCATTAATTCCCTTAACGGAAGTAAAGAAAACATGCGGAAAATAATTGATGTATTTCAAATTTTCAGGTTGGAAATAAGAAAACCCAAAAACTCCAGCCATTATTATTCTACCTTTAGAATCTATACTCGCGGCACCACCATTAAAAGGAGATATTCCATCGCTAATTCCGAAATTAGTAATCTTATTTTTTAAGTCTATTTTTGTGAGCCCTATATTTGTACTAAGCCAAATGTTCTTTTGCTTATCTTTTAAAATCCCACGTATGATAGCCCCTTTAATTTTATCTTCATTGATTAATCTTTCAAACTTTCCCGTATTTTTTACATACTTATTCAATCCCTCTCCATAAGTCCCTATTAAAATTGAATGATCGTACATTTCGCCAATTGATAATATATTATTACTACTCAAAGAATTAACATCATTACTATTATGCCTGTAACTACTTTTCACAAAACCATTAGCTCTTTTTTCATACTTAAAAAGACCATCGGTAGTTCCAATCCACATAACTCCTTCAAAATCTTTATACAGGCAACTTACCTGATTTGAATGTAAACTGGACTTTGTATTAAGTTGAATTTCATTGATTAATTTCAATTCTTTACTATAGATACTGATTCCTTTTCGATGTCCTATCCATATATTTTCATCATTGTCTTCCGCTATTGCAAAAACACCTTTTAATTCATTAGCATGAGGTAAGTTTAGAAATGTATTGCTTTTTAAATCATAAGTATTAACACCTTCTCTAAGGGTACCAACCCAAAGTCTTTTGTTTTTATCCTCAAAAAGAGAAAGAACAATATTTCCTTTAAATCCATCTGATCCTTTACCCGAAAATACCGTTAATGTTTTTGTTTTTGGGTTGTATCTGCGAAGTCCGGTTCTTCCTGCTGATAACCAAATATTATTAAAACTATCTTCGATTACTCTTGATCCTTGGGGATCTTCGATTAAAAAATTAAAGTTTTTAGCTGGAATATTTTCTATTTTATAATTATTGCGAAAAACAGATATTCCACCATGCACAGTTCCTAATAAGATTACTCCATTAAGCCCAGGCTGTATGTCAATAACGGAATTATCAGCTAAAGAAAATTCATTTCCGAAGTCATACATATAGTAATTAAAAGTTTTTTTATCCTCAACATATAAATTAAGTCCTCCACCATCAGTGCCTATCCAAACATTTTTACCTTGAGCATAAACTTTTGTTACTACATTATTATTAATACTTTGCTTTGCACTACTTTCATCTTTAGAAAAATGTTTAATACTACTATTTTTAATATTATACTGGTATAAACCATTACCATTTGTTGCTATCCATAGGTTACCAAAACCATCGATAGCCATGTCATTTATGTATGAAGTGTTTCCAGAATTTGCAAAATATGTCTTTTTAACAACACCATTTTCAAGACATAACACTTCCCCTTTATCTGTGCTAAACCAAAATCTAGAATTAGAATCTTTTACTATTTTAGTGACATACCCATCAATTTTTTGTTTATCTAAAACGGTAATTGAATTATTGATAATCTGTCCATTCTTACCAACTTGTAACTTTACCAAAAAATTTTTATTACCGCCTATTATAAGTTCATTTCCTTTCGTGTAAGTAAGACACAAAACATTAGAATTAAATAAGCTATTAACTTTTTCTACATTACATCTGACTTTTACAAATTCATCTTTCTTCTTATCCAAAACATAAAGTCCATACTCTGTAGCAACCCAAACATTTTTATATGCATCTTCGATGAACTGATTGATATTATTATTTTGAGCTACATGATACATTTTAGTTGTTTCTCCATCAAATCGATTTATGGCAATTTGATTGCCTACCCAAAGTACTCCATTGGAATCCTGCATTACGGCAGTAACCCTATTTGAAGTTAAGCCATTCTGAGAAGTAATACGCTTAAACCTCAAAACATTTGTCTGAGAATATAAAGTAGTTAGTTGTAAAAGAAATACACAAAATACCCAAATTGTTAACCTTAGTTGTAATACCATAACTTAGCTTTTTATAACACTTATTTACTGTAAACTATACACATAATAAAAATTGATGTAACCTTAAAGTTCTACACATGTAACCTTTATGTAGTCCTGCAATATTAACAATTATTTAATAAATACTATAGATTTGTAGAAATTCTTTTTACAGATTAGAAACTCTCTAATAAAAATTTAAAACAAATGAATAGTATTTCGAATAGTTTAACTATCACTTTAAAAACAACAAGAAAAAAAATCTTTACTCACAGAAAAGTAAGTTTAGGTCTTTTCTCTTTACTAACTGTAGCATGCTCTGTCAGTAAAAATCCTGAGACTAAAACTCAAAAACCTAATATAGTTTTTATCATGTCAGATGATCATGCTTACCAAGCTATCAGTGCCTACGATAATAAACTAATACAAACACCAAATATAGATCGGATTGCAAAAGAAGGTATGCTATTCACTAATGCCTGTGTTACAAATTCTATATGTGCTCCGTCAAGAGCAGTTATTCTAACAGGAAAACACAGCCATTTAAATGGAAAAATAGACAACCTAAGTGAGTTTGACACAACTAATGTTACTTTTCCACAATTATTACAAAAAGCTGGTTATCAAACAGCCATGTTTGGAAAACTACATTTTGGAAATAATCCTAAAGGATTTGATGAATTTAAAATTTTACCCGATCAAGGCGATTATTATAATCCTGAATTTATAACTCAAAAAGGAGATACCATAATTACTGGATATGTTACCAATATTACAACTGATTTAACATTAGACTGGTTAGAGCATCGTCGTGACAAAACCAAACCTTTCTTACTCATGTACTTACATAAAGCGCCACACCGCCCATGGCTGCCAGAAGAAAAGTATTATAAGGAATTTACTAAAAGAAAATTCCCTTTACCTGAAACATTATTTGATGATTATAGCACCCGCTCAAGTGCAGCAAAATCTGCAGAAATGAACATTCTAAAGGATATGCTTTTAACCTATGACAATAAAATAGAAGATGCAGTTCTAGACAGCTTGAATATTAAGGAACGACACCTGCACTCAGGACTGAATAGAATGAACAAAGAGCAACGTTTAGCTTGGGATGCGGTATATAAACCAATCAATGAGGAGTTTTTAAAAAAATATCCTACAATGAGTACTAAAGAACTTACGGAATGGAAATTTCAACGTTACATGCAGGATTACCTTGCAACTATTACATCCGTTGATGATAATGTAGGTAGATTATTAGATTATTTAGATAACGAAAAACTTTCTGAAAACACAGTTATTGTATACACTTCTGATCAAGGTTTTTATCTAGGAGAACACGGTTGGTTTGACAAACGTTTTATGTACAATGAATCATTTAAAACCCCTCTCTTAATAAAATGGCCTAATAAAATAACTCCTGGTACTACTGAAGACGAAATGGTTCAAAATCTGGATTTTGCGCAAACATTCATGGAAATGGCCGGAGTAAATGCGCCTAATGCTATGCAGGGAAAAAGTTTAGTGCCGTTACTTTTAGGTAAAAAAGAAAAATGGGACAGAGACGCTATATATTATCATTATTACGAATACCCTGCAGAGCACGCCGTTAAAAGACATTATGGTATAGCGACTAAAGAATATAAATTGATCCATTTTTACTACGATATTGATGCATGGGAATTATATGACAGAGAAAAAGACCCTAACGAGCTCCATAATATTTACAATGATCCAAATTATAAAGATGTAGTTGAAATAATGAAAGAAAAACTAAAAGAATTAAGAAAAAAATATAAAGATTCAGAAACATTAGACAACTACTATATTCAGATTTACAAAAATCGAAAAACAGCAAAAAATACAGTCCATACTGAAAATCCTGAATAACAAATAATTTTATATTAACTAACAAAAATTTATGAAGAACAAACTAAACCAAAAATGAAGACAAAACACATAGATTTTGAACATCTGATAATCAAGCAATATTGAATATTAAAATCGATTTCAAATAATCAAATACAATTAATTTTTATACTAACTTAAAAACCAAACTTATGAGCAAAAGAGTTTTGATATTATCATTTCTTTTTATAATTATGGCTAACAGTACTCTGTTAGCACAAATAAAAATGGTAACTGGGACGGTTACAGATGATAAAGGCTCGCCAATACCTGGCGTAAATATAACAATTAAAAAAACCACAAAAGGCACAACATCAGATTTAGACGGAAAATACAAGTTAGCAGTCAACACAGGAGATGTGCTGGTTTTTGGATACTTGGGTTTTAATAATGAAGAAAAAACTGTTGGTGTACAAGAGACAATAAATATAATACTAAAAGAAGATTCGCAAAAATTAAACGAAGTTGTTGTAATAGGATATGGTTCTGCACGTAAAAAAGACCTTACTGGTGCCGTTGTTTCCTTTAAACCAACTCGAGACGAGGCTGCAATTGCTACTTCAATTGATGATTTGCTACAAGGTAAGGCAGCTGGTGTCGCAGTATCTACAGGAGGTTCAACACCTGGTTCAGCAGGTTCAGTAACTATTCGTGGGGCAAACTCCCTTCAAGGAGATAGCCAACCTTTATATGTAATTGATAATGTACCTCAATCCTCAACAGGACAAACCATGCGCAATTCATCAGGGGATTATCTACCTCCACTAGATCCAATGGCTGGAATAAACCCAAATGACATTGAAGACATACAAATATTGAAGGATGCCTCAGCGACGGCTATCTATGGCTCACGTGGTGCTAATGGTGTGATTTTAATCACTACCAAAAAGGGAAAAGCGGGCAAACCAACAATACGTGTGAGTGCAAATTACTCTATGGCAGAAGCAATAAATCTTATAGATCTTATGAATCTTAATGAATATGCAAACTTCTGGAACAATAAGTATCAAAGCGACCAACGATTTATTTTCAATGGAAATGAAGTAAGCTATAAATATAATGGAACAGACGAAAATGGAGCAACTGTTAGTAAGGAAATTCCAATTAACAATAGAAATTGGCAAAAAGAAATAACAAGAGCTTCTTTATCTTCAGATTACAATTTGAATATTAATGGGGGAACTAAAGATACCAAATATAGCTTTTCTACTTCTTTTAAAGACATAGAAGGTATTGTTAAAAATACTGGTTTAAAACACGGTGATTTTCGCTTAAATTTAAACACCACTATCTCAGATAAACTATCATTAGGTTTTCAACTTAGTGGATTCATCAGAAAAAACAACATGATGTCTGGAGGAAATAGCACAGGAAGAGCTTCTGGAGCCATTATACCTACAGCTCTAAACACCGCTCCTTATCTAAGACCTATAGATGATGTAACTTTTGCAGCTGATGTAGACAGTAGAGGTTCGGTATTAAGCTGGCTTACAGATTATGATGATATTTCTAATGAATATCGCTTTTCTGGAGCTTTTGATGCTAATTACAAAATTTCTAAGGACTTAAAATATACCTTTAGAACTGGAGGTAATTTAAATAATGTAGAGCGCACAAACTGGTATGGTTTATCTTTATATAATGGTTTTGTAAATAATGGTTATTTAAGCGAAAACAGACTGAAACGTAATAATTATAATGTCGAAAACCTTTTATTCTATAACAAATCTCTTGGAGTTGTAAATATAGATGCTACTGCGGGTGTAACTTATGATGCCTATACGTTTACAAATACAGGTGCAATAGGAAGAGGCTTTGCTTACACAAACTTACGTACTAATGGAATACACACTGCTTCCAATATGGTTATTCAAGCTCCTGGTCAAAGTGACTATCAATTACTATCCTACCTGACTAGATTAAACACCTCATTTTATGATGGAAAATATATTATTACTGCTACAATGCGTGCAGATGGAACCAGTAAATTTAGTGAACAAAACAGATGGGCTTATTTTCCTTCTTTTGCTGTAGCATGGAACATAGCACAAGAGAACTTTATAGAAAAAAACGCTAGTTGGTTATCTCAATTTAAGTTCCGTGCAGGTTATGGAGAAACTGGAAGCCAAAATGTGGGACCATACTCCAGCATATTTGGTTACGGTACCGTAGGCCAAGGATATGCATCAGTAGCAGGATCCTTAATACAAGGTTTAGGTGTAAGTGGTATTAGTAACCCTAATTTAAAATGGGAAAGTACCGAATCTATAAATGGAGGAATTGACTTTGGGTTCTTTAACAATAGAATTTCTGGATCGGTAGATATGTATGACAAAACTACAAAAGATTTACTAGTAAATGTTCCATTACCATCATCTACATCTTTTGCTTCGTTAACAGTTAACAGAGGAGAAGTTCAAAACAAAGGAGTTGAAGCATCATTAAATATAGATGTTATTCGTAATAAAGATTTTAAATGGAATATTGGCGGAAATATTGCATTTAACAAATCTACTATTAATAAAATCGGTAGTACATCAGTAACTGGCGATAAATCATCTTTCTTTGGTAGTTTTGCAGGAGATCATTTTGGATCACCAAATGTCTTTATTGAAGGAGAAGCCCCTGGACTTTTCTACGGTTTTAAAACAGATGGTATCGTACAACAAACAGATACTTATATAGTAGGTGCTCCTTTTGGAAGTTCAGCGGCTCCAGGAAATATTAAAGTAGTAGATGTAAATGGGGATGGTGTTGTAAATCTAGCTGATAAAACTATTATTGGTGATCCAAATCCTAATTACACTTATGGATTCCAGACAAGTGTTAACTATAAGCAATTACGATTCAAAGCTTCGTTTTCAGGTGTACAAGGTGGAGATATTTTTAATTCAAACAACCGTTACATTAATTTAGCAAGTTTTCAAAATGGAGACAGAAACATGAACCCTGCAGCAATAACAAATGCTTGGACAGCTACAAATCCCTCAAATGAATATCCTTCCATTTTTAGTAATGTAGTAAATGGACATATCTATGACCGTTATCTTGAAGATGGCAGCTATTTAAGATGTACCGATATTACTTTAGGATATACTTTCACACAACAGATTGTTAGCAAATTAGGATTAAGCAGTGTAGATTTATTTGCTTCTGCAAAAAATCCTTTCACAATTAGTAACTATAGCGGTTATGACCCTACGAGCAGATCTAACAACTTTGACCCACTAAGCAGAGGATTAGATATTTATTCTTTCCCAGTGCAAAGACAAATTATCCTAGGTGTAAATTTAACGTTTTAATAATTTAAGTTATGAAAATAAAAATCAATATAATTAGTTTAATGGTTGTTTTAATATCAATCATTACCACGTCCTGTTCTTTAGAAGAAGATCCTAAATATAATTTTAATTCGGCAACTGTTTTTAACGATCAAAAAACTGCAGAGGCTGTTATAATGCAAAATTATGGTTGGTTAGGAAATGCAAACCTTTATGGTCAATTTTTACATGAAGGAACCATAAATAATGGTGTATACTGGGGAAGAAGTGATGGAGACCGTCTTCAAACTACGGGAAGATATGAAATCTATGCAGCAAATAGTACTGTAAGTGGCATTTGGACAGGATTCTACAAAGTTATTACAGAAAGTAATTACCTAATAAATGGAATGGCATCTTCTAGCCTTTCTGCAGACTATAAAACAAGAGCTTTAGCACATGCTCGATTTTTGAGAGGATTTGCTTATTTTCAATTAGCCAATTTGTTTGGTAAAGCAGTTATATTAACAGAACCGCTTACAACAACTAACATACACAATCCTTTAAGCGAAAGATCACTGGTTTACGATCAAGCAGTTAGTGATTTAATATTTGCAGCAGAAAATCTGCCTCCAACTGAAAGCATGAGAGGTCTAGCTACAAAAGATGCTGCCAATGCCTTTGTTGCAAAATGCTATTGGATGATGGCAAACCATTCTCAAGCAGACGGTAATGATGCAAAAGCATTATATACTTTAGCAAAAACCTATGGAGACAAAGCAATTGGAAAATTTGCTTTAGCTACAAAATTTGCTGATTTATGGGTGAATCATAGTAATTCTACAGAATCTATTTTCCAAATTAACTTTACTGATGCAGTAGGTATCAATCTACGTACTTCATTTAATTTTGGCCCTAGTAATGGTGTTAGAATTGCTGCGCTTCAGCCCTCATTTGGAAACATTAAAATTGACCGAGGATTCTATGACCTTCACCGTGGTACTTATCCTGACGATCCTCGTTTAGCATCCACTTACTTATCTAGATTTACAAATGCTGCAAATACAGCTCAAACAGCAGTTGCCTACCCTTTATTTAATACCGGTACTGCAACAGCACCTGTAATTTATGATATTTATGCATCTGCACCTCGTAAGGCAGGAAGCACAGCTACTAATCCAGACTATGACTTTGCTTCCACGGCAATACCGGCATCTGTTAGAAACTTATGGAATAACACTACGGCTAATGAGAAAAACTTAAATCCGTATAACAATAAGATGCTCTCTACTGTAATTGCTACTGCTCAGTATGATCCTAAAAACTTGATTATCTTCCGTTATGCAGATTTGCTTTTATTAATGGCTGATGTTGAAAATGAATTAGATAATAGCGGTCAGGCACTTACCTACTTAAACCAAGTATTAACCCGTGCAAGAACTTCTGTTACAGGAGCTGTCTATCCACAAGTTCAAACTACACTAAGTAAAGAGGCAATGCGTGATAAAATCTTTTTTGAGAGAATGTTTGAATTGGCTGGAGAACCAAATTTGTTTGAAGATGTTCGTCGAAGAGGAACAGAATACTTGAGAAAAGTTGTTGATTTACATAACAACAGTAAAAGTATCCAATACAGATACAATATTGAAGTTACCAATAATATTCTATCCGGAAATTTCAGGGATTATATCATTGATAACGGTGCAGTTGTTTCTGAAGATTTCTTAAAAAGAAATTTACTACTTCCTATTCCGTTAAATGAAATAAATACCAATGACAAAATAGAACCAGCGGATCAAAATTTTGGATATTAATTGAAGATTTAAGTTATTATATGTATATTATTAAAGAGGTTGTTCATATGAACAACCTCTTTCTTTTTGACCAAAATCCAACTATCTAAATAATTAGGTTTAATAGTCAAAAATGGTTGGTAAAAACGCTGCAAAGCATTGTGAAATATGATGTTTCCGAAAGTTTATTGAAATTCGTTTCAATAAACTTTTTTTATTTATGAATAACTCAAAAAAAAGCGCTGTCCCACATGTAAAAGTCTTCAAACTATTAAATGGGGAAAAAGAGAAAATAAACAACGATTTAAGTGCAAAGATTGCGGACAATTATTTACATCAAATAATAAATCAGTTTCGGATTCTAATAAAGAAATTTAGTTTAGAAACTGGGTAATAGGGAAAGATACATTTGATAAAATATCGGTCGAATCAGGGTATAGCAAAAGTACATTACAACGTTATTTTTCTAAAATGCTATCCAAAGCTCCAATTTTAGAATTTAGTTCAACAGATGAAATTTACCTGGTAATTGATGGAACTTATTTTCCTAACGATATTTGTCTGGTGGTTTATAGAAACTTTCATTTAAAGTCGACACAGCTTTATAGAATGACTAATGGAGAGCATTTTGAAGAAATAGCAGAAGACTTGCAAAATTTATTAAGTCTAGGAATCAAAATAAAAAGCATTACATCTGATGGAGATAAATCATCTATAAAGGCCATTAAAAAAGTTTGTCCAAGAGTACCTTTTCAACGATGTTTAGTCCATATTTCAAGAATGTGTAGAATATGGCTTACACAGAACCCTAAACATAAATCAGGTTTTGAACTCAAACAAATAGCAATAAAAATCCATCATATTGATTCTGAATACAAACGACAATTATGGCTAATAGAACTCATTCAATGGGAAGAACGATATAGAGATTTTATTAACCAAAAATCATATAATATTGAAACAGGAAGATATTGGTATACTCATAAAATGGTTAGAAGATCATTTAATGTAATCAAAAAAGCTATACCTAATATGTTCCTGTACTTGAAGGATGATAAAATACCCAACTCAACAAACTCTCTAGAATCCTTTTTTGGACACTTAAAAGGCAACTTGAATATCCATAGAGGATTAAGTTTAGCCAATAGGAAGAACTTCTTGAAATGGTATTTATATTATAAAAACCAAATCTGAAATAGGTTTTTCTAAGCCATATCAGATTGCCGATAATTAAACAAAAAAAGGATAGCTAAAAACTATCCTTTTAATTATCGTATAATCATCAAATTTATTGCTGGTTGGTTGCTCCTCAGCAGAGCCAACTTCCTCTTCAATTTGACAGCCTAATTTAACTAATCCAAAATGAAAAATCACCAACCGTTTTTGACCACATTACCAATAATTAAAATACAATTTTTTATAGTTTTTTTTTAATATTTTTAAAGATTCAATTGGTAATTAAAAAAATAGCTAATTTACATAGGACAACAGTATATTTCTTTAAGTTGTTTTTAAATTTTATTTTTACAAAATTTTGAATTAAAAAAAACAAGCACAAGAGTTCTTCTTTTGATTTTTTTTGACAAACACGTCTTTAAAAAACATAGTAAAAATAAAAATGACCGATAGTGAAAATCAAAATCGGTCATTTTTTATGTTTGTTTTACTCAAAAGCATGCTTACTTCTGAATGTGCAAATTTTAAAATCTCCAACGGCATACTATCCACGATAAATGATCTTCAAATTCTAAAAACCGAGATTTTAATTTTGTCCTTACTCCTCCTAAAAAAGAAAAACAATTTCCATCTTGTTTTATTAAACTGACTTTGCTCAATTAAATTAGGTATTTGTTGTTTATTAATCTCTTTAAAATAAAGAATTCTCACTATCAATAGACATAAATCCAGCTATTAAAATCATTGTAAAAACCTATAAATTAGATACTTTTTCTTTTTCTCCAACCCATATTATATTCTAATTCACTATATTGTAAACTACTATAAACAATACTTTTCTTTTTTTAAATCTACTTTTCTTTTATAAAACATCATAGCGATTTCAACTCAAATATTTTTTCCATTAGCATCCATTTTTCTCCAGACTTTGCAAATGGCAGAGCTTGTTGAAACTTCCACATCAATTCTTCCCATTCCTGAACCTTAGGATTATTAGCATCCATTTCTGCTTTTTTTTCAAAAGAAAAACCTTCATTGGCTTCAATAATCATAAACATACGATTTCCAATACCATAAATATCAAGCACCTCTATACCCGAACCTTTTATACTTTCAATAACTTCTGGCCAAACCTTTTGATGATACGCTTTGTACTCTGCCATTAATTGTTCATCTTCCTTCAAATCCAAAGCCAAATAATATTTTTTCATTGTCTTATTCCTATTATTTATAATCAACTGCTACTTATAATTTCTGTAATTATGAAGTAGCATAACTATCAAATTCGATTTATTTCTAGTTTAATTACTAGTACTTACTTTCTTTATCAAAATACAATCCTATTTCGGCTAATGCTGGCTCCAGCCTAGCTGACTCAATACGCAACCTTACTTTAGATGCAGTTACAGCAGGAAACTCTAATAAGCGTTTGAAACCAATAGTAGTGCCTTCAGTTGCTTTTTTCCATTCTTTACCATTCCAATATTCAAGAACAAATTTCTCTACCCTTTGACCAATCGTAATGTTTTCCTGAAGTAGTAACACATTAAATGTTTTTTCCTCTTTCAGATTCATTTCAATTAAATTATCACTTCCTTTCATAGAAAATGAAAGATGAGTAGCATCATTATTATCTAATAACGGTTTTATTTTTTTTATTGCTCCAATTCCTTTTGCTCCCTTAAGAAGATTCATCTTAAATATATTGTCTAATTTCTCTTTCCATGTTTTCAAAGCGGTAATATCAAATTCAGTGATTAATCCTCTTTTATCTGGTGGAATATTTAGCAACAGAACTCCATTCCTACCTACCGAATGAAAATAAATTTCTTTAAGATGTTCTGGTGTTTTCACTTTTTTATCTTCCGATTCATGATAAAACCATCCTGGACGTATCGATACATCTGTCTCGGCAGGATACCATTTTAATGCATCTCCATCTCTTAATTGACTGCGGCTTCCTAAAACCTGACCTCGCATGTCTCCAGCTGGTGCTGCATCTACTTTGGTTTGCGAACCTTCATTAAATTTATTATTTTTTCCAACTGGCACCACACTCCATTCTTCCTCACGACCATGACCAGTTTCCGTTCCTACCCAACGTACATCAGGACCTGAAACTGCAATTACAGTTTGTGGTTGTAATTTTCGAATATGAGCATACCATCTTTCAAAATCATACACCTGCTTTTTGCCATTAGGACCTTCTCCATTAGCACCATCAAACCATACCTCATCCACTTTTCCATACTGGGTAAGCAATTCCGTTAACTGATTGATAAAAAAATCATTGTATGCATCAGTTCCATAAGACGCATTATTTCTATCCCAAGGTGATAAATAAACTCCAAAGCCTACTCCCAATTCTCTACAGGCATCAGCCACTTCTTTTACTACGTCTCCTTTTCCTTCCTTCAAAGGACTATTTTTTACGGAATACTCAGTAGTTTTAGTTGGCCATAAACAAAAACCATCGTGGTGTTTTGCGGTAAGAATTACTTGTTTAATTCCTGCTTCTTTACAAGTTCTTACCCATTGTTTAGCATCTAAAGCTGTGGGATTAAACAATTTTGGATCGTCTTTCCCTTCTCCCCACTCTCTACCTGTAAAAGTGTTGATTCCAAAATGAATAAAACCTGTTAACTCTAAACGCTGCCATCTTAATTGTTGAGGCGACGGGGTAATAGTAGCCGCAATTTTCACCAATTCATCGTCTGACATTGAGTTATTGATAGACACAAAATTTTTTGTTTGTGAAAAACCTACCGTTGTAAATATTGTCATTAAAAACATTAATTCTATTTTCCTTTTCATTTTATATTTTATTAAATTTTTTATAAATTAAATATTTAAAACTGCCTGTAATTATCACTAACAGAATACCCAAATTCATTGTGCAGGGCTTCCTTTATTACATCAAGGTTTCTGTTTTTACAAAAAACTGTTGGCACAAATAACCAATAATTAGAAGTTCCTACACGGCCGTCTTTCCTTTTATATCCTTTAAAAGTTCTGTCTTTGTATTTGGAAACATCTGGTGCCTTCCATGAAAATTCACTTCACGATATTCATAAGGCTCAGCTGCATGTTTCAAATTTTCTGTTGTCATCAAACTACCTTTAACTATTTTTAAACCTTGGAAGAAGCCGTAAATGCAAATTCTCCTTTATTTTCTAAAAATTGAAGACTAAACTTTCTGGTTACAATACAAAACATTTGAAATTCTCTGGCTTTTGAATCAAAGCTCTATTTACTCGAATATTTTTTATCCACTAGAATATGTATAGCATTATGAAAATCATATATGCGTATATAAATTTGCATTAATTGGTTCATTATTTCTTGATTTATAACTTTAGACTTTCCTTCCACTTTTATTGCAACCCCAATTTTTATATCTGTATTTTGAAAATAATCAATACTAAACCATCCATTAGGAAAATAAACTTTCAATTTTTTTTCATCTTCATCCTGAAGAAATAAATCAAATTCACCCATGACCCAATTAATAAATCTTTCAAAAACTACATTGTTTTTTAGCTCTACTATTTCTTCTATTTGAAAACGAGATGATTTTATCTTAATCTTGTTACTTTCTAAAATAGTATTTCCCATATAATTTGGTAATTGTATAAAACATCATTCAATAGTATCCGTTTTGGTTTCAAAAACATGTTTCGCATAATTTAACCCTAAAGTTTCATAACGTTCTTTCATCTTGTTCAAACGAGATTTAAAATCCACCAAATTCTTATTTTCTCTTTGAGCCCACACCACTTCTGACAAAGCTGTCATTCTTGGCAAAATCATATATTCTATGTGTTTAGCAGATCCTATATATTCAGTCCAAACATTGCACAAGATTTGAAAAATTATAAGAAAGGTGAACTTCAATATTTATCTTACTATAAGTAGAGGTAAAAACTATTAATCGTTAAATTTTAAAACAATTCAAAAACTAAACATCAAGTAAATAATTAAAAAGAACAGGAAGAATACTCAAAATTAACATCAGTACTTATATCATATTAACTAGTAAAAGTCAATAGCTTTAAATCCTTTTGAACTTAAAATTTTAAAGTCAGCAAAAAAGAGTTAAGGATTCCTAACTCCTTTCTTACTGACTCAACTAAAAAACCAAACTAATCAAATAAAAACCAAAACAGTATAACTAATTACCTACTTCTTAATTCCATAAATAAAAAACACTTAAAACTAATTTATTAGCTGTTATACCTTATTACTATAAACGAACGATTCTATCGCAATACAGCATTACCCAAAGCCTGTAACCACGGATTTTTAGTTGAACCCATATCATAAAAACCTCTTGATAATTCCCAAATCATTGCACCTTTTAGTCCTTTCGACTTCAGGTAAGCACCTTTTGTGGCCATATCTTTTTCATTATCGTAAACAATCATCATGTTGGTACTACTGTTTACATAATAAGAATGTTGGGTAGCACTATCCCACATCTCAGTGAACCCTCCTTTGCTGATATAATCTTTATACATATCCTTAGTTGCTCTCAAAGCCCCAGTAGCTGAAGCACCTAATGACGAATAAGCGGTATATTGCGCCCCGTAAAAAGGAACACCAATGGTTATCTGTAAAGGATTCACACTTCGGGTATTCACATAATAATTTACTGCATCGTCAATGGCTGATGAATTTCCTTTGCTTGCATTTTTATATAAGGGAGAATTTATATTAGCAATTGTTTCTGAACTGTACTCATAAGTCATGGGAGAAAACCAGTCTACACATTTAGCCAAAGCAGCCATATCGTAATACTTAGCAGCCCAGTCTCCTGTAGGCATTGCCATAGTAATAAGTATTTTTTTAGATCCCAAAACAGTTGATTTAGCAAAAGCAACCCTTAAGTCCTGTATCAACATAAGAATATTATATCCCTCACTATTACTTTCAGGGTATTCATAATCCAATGCTATACCATCATATCCTTTTTGCTCTAATAATGTTACTAGGTTGGCTGCAAATTTTACCCGGAGCGTATTATTGGCTAGCAGGGTTCTAAGAATTGGTGCACCCGATACTGCAATAAGTACTTTCACATTAGCCGCATGTGCTTTGGTTATTAGTTTATCACCGTAACCCAAAAATGTTTTATCTGTCAGGTCGGAGTAATAAGCTAAAGCAGCGGCTTCATTCGCCGAATCTTCATACACAAGTGTGGCATCGGTTGTAGATTTAGGTGCTATAAACCCAAAATCAATATGTGTTACATTTGAATAGTCAATATCATTATAAGAATAACCATACCATTTTGACAAGGTTAAATAGCCTTCCACTACACGATTTGAATTTGGGACGACAAAAACACTGTCACGCTTAATAACAACTGGAGGTGTCACAACTGGAGGATTGATTATAACAGGTGGTACATCTGGCAGTGGAGTTTCTGAGTTAGAACAGCTCAACATAGCAACCGCTGAAAACACAACTGCAAGCGTAAAAAAGATTGCTTTAAATAATTTATTTTTTTTCATTGTTTTAATTTTTGGTTTTAATCATACAGATCACCCTCACTATTAAGCATAGAAATTAGTCTCACTAATTGATAAAGCAAGATTTAGTTAGCATTGGCAAAAAAAATACACGACAGCATTGCTACTGCCGTGTACTCTTTGAGTGCTTTACATAGCCCAATTAGTTATACCTCTTTAAGGTCTAATCCCTGTTGCAGTTACTTCAGCCAAAGTAAGACTCTGTCCGCCAGTATTTTGAACTCTAATATAACGTCCTGATACAGAAGTTAATATTTGTGTAGGTCTGCCTGCTTTACCAGCTGTATAAAAAGCTTTAACGCCTGGCTGTGCTAATGATTCTGCTACACTAGCTCCTGTGAAAGGCACTTCAGAAATAAATACATAAAAATTTATTGTACGATCATCGCAACAATCGGTTCTGTTCCAAATTTTTACATCATCAATTAGTGGAGAAATAGCACCTAAATCTACCTGCCAATATTGTTCAGCTGCTGCACCAGATTCACATACAGAACCTCCACCCCAATCGCCATTAGTATTACCATCAACTGCTCTCTGCGCGTTAAATGAGGCTGAAGGATTTTTCCAAGAGGCTGTCTTACCATTAGACAAATTACCTCGATTTGGCGTTGGGACCCTGAAAATATAATACTTAGTAGCCATAGCAGGATCTATAACAATATCACTTGCTGAAACTGATGCAACTTTTATCGGTAATAAATAATCTGTATCCAGATTAAGCATACCCGCTTTTACTACCAGATTTGTTTGCTGAGAAGCATTAGAGTCAACAGGTATTGTTAAGTTTGTTGCTTCCAATGAATAACTCCCTTCAGGCATTACAGAATAGTTGGTTTTATGAGCAGTATTATATGCAGCAACCTGATTATTATCTAAATCAATTGTTACGTCAGTACTTGTACTAACGGGAGCTTTGACAGCTACAGCCACTGGATATTTATACGGAGAGGTAACAAACGACAATAAAACTTTACTTTCTGTAGCTTCTTTAGCAGATGGAACTATAAAAATACCATTGTCCCCTTTATTTGTATCTTCATTTTCATTGCATGCCATCAATAAACCGAACAATGTAATGGTACAAAATAGATATTTAAAATAAATTATTTTTTTCATTTTCTTATTTTTTTGTTACTAACTTTATTAAAGTTATACTATACACATACTCCAAGACTACCATGATCCTGGGTTTTGAACTAATTTCTTACTCTTCTGTATTTCTACTAATGGAATTGGATATAAATACATTTTTTTCTCCCAAGCTACTCTAGTCTCATAAGGGGTACGTTGGAAAAATGCAGCTTCGGTACCACCATTCATGTTCATTCCATAAAAAGCACCTCCTTGACGTCCCTCTGCTTGATCAGCAATCATCCATCTCCTAACATCAAAATAACGTTGTCCTTCAGTAGCTAATTCTACACGCCTTTCTCTTCTTATTGCTAATCTTTGAGCTTGCTGATTACCTTGAATTCCTGGCTTAATAATCGAAAGCAATGGTATTCCAGCACGTTCTCTTACCTTATCTACATATTGTAATATTTTTGGATCTTGTGGATTAACCTCATTTAGTGCTTCAGCATATAATAAGTAAAACTCGGCAAGTCTAAATATTATAGAGGGTCTGTATTTACTTCTTGGAAAACTACCTTCGTTTCGAATGCTTTTATCTAATCGTTTGTATAATAGGTAACCAGACCAAGGATAATTTTCAGATGAATTATCATTTCCGCTACCTTTATTAAATTTAATTACATTATTAGTACCATTATGCCATTTACGACCATGGAACATCACTGTTTGATAAAAACGAGGTTCTCTATTAATCCACATTTTGTAAGTTCCTACACTGGTTTGTCCACTTAAATCCTCGCCAGCCGAAGAAAATCCATTTTCACTGTACATTGGTGATTCGTTAATTGGTAAGCCATCTAACATAAAAAAGTCATCCACTAACTCCTGAGTCACTGCAATAGATGCAAATCCTGCCCCTTCAGTTCTTGGAGTAAGTCTTCTATCAGTTCCGTCGTCGCTTAGAAGTCCCCAATCATTATTGGGGGTAGCCCAAATAATTTCGTCATTATATTTCTGAAATAATTCATATAGAGACGTGTGGGGATTGAAAACACCTGCGTTCTTATATAGTTGATAATTTCCTGCTTCTGCAAAATCTATTAGTGCTTTTGTTGCATCCAACGCTTTTTGCCATTTAGTACTATCAAATGCAGGAAAAATCTTTTTACCATCTTCAGGATTCGCTATCGTTAAAGCTTCACTATAGCCTCCATTTAAAAGTGGACTGGCTGCATACATCCATAACTTAGCTTTTACCGCCAGTGCAGCACCTTTTGTTGGAAGTGCTAAAAATGCTTCGGCTGTTTCTTTATCATTTAGTTGACCAGCAACTTCGGTTAATTCACTATCTATAAAACTCACTACTTCATCTACCGAATTTCTAGAAAAATCTAAATCTGAAGAATTTGGATCAACGGCAGTTTTCATTATAGGAATTGGTCCATACAATTCGAACAACAAATAATGGTAATAGGCTCTTAAGAATCTAGCTTGAGCTTTCATTTTAGCAAGCTCCTCCTCATCAATATAATCTGCTGAACCACTTTTCGGTATTACTTTGGCGTTTTCTAAAAATAAATTGGCCTGTCTAATTAGTGGATATAAGAGACCCCATCTATGGAAAGGGGCATTAGCTGCATTAAACCCATTAGATGTAAGGTTTCGCAGGGGTCCTTGAGCCATTTTTAGCTCATCGGTTGAGCCTGCCCATGGATTATCTAAACCATTCATAGCATAATCTGTTCCAAATATCATACACGAACTATTGGTAATTCCTGAGAAAATGTTTCTATGAAACTGTCTAGTATTAGAAGGCATACTAAACACCTTCTCTAAAGTCATTTCAGCAGCCAATTCGTCTGAAACATCTAAATAGTCTTTACTACAACTTGTAGCTATAGCCACTAACAAGAATAAAATAGCTATATATAATTTATTATATAATTTCATGATTTTTTTTTAAAGTGTTAGTTCAAGTCCAAAAGTTATTGTTCTAGGTAACGGATAATTCAAACCTGCATTTGCATTTCCTATTTCAGGATCCCACATTTTAATCTTATCCCATACATAAAGATTGTTTCCCATTACGTATATTCTTCCTGTAGTTAGTCCCAATTTATTCAACAAGCTTTTATCTACATTATAACCTATTTCAACATTTTTTAGGCGAATATAACTAGCGTCTCTTAACCACCAAGTACTAGCAACTCTATTATGGAAATAAGTTGAAGATCTTTGACGAGGGAACATTACATCTTGAGAAGGGTTATTTACCGTCCATCTATTTAACCCTTCTTTTCTTACAGAACTTTCTTCAACTCCGAAAGTAAATGGGAAGAAACCCTCTGGATTTGATCCTCCTAGTACTGTAGATACATTACCTGCACCTTGGAAAAATCCATTTAAATAAAAATTCTTGTACTCAACATTAAAACCAAAACCGTAAACTATTTCTGGAACAGTAGGCATTGCAGCATTTCTAGTTTGATCAAATTGATCAATTTTACCATCCCCGTTAAGATCCTTGTATTTAATATCACCTGGTAAATTATTTGAGCTTAGTGTAGAGACAGCCAAACCATCTTTTAAAGTATAAACATTCGCTCCATTTACTACTGATATATCAAAATCATTTTCAGTATAAAGACCTTCAGCAATATAAATATTAGGAATATTCAAACGGGTTCCTGTAACGTTCATCCATGAATAAGGTTGCTTAACCTCATCAAATTCTGTTATTTTATTTCTAGCAAAGGTAAAAGTTCCTCTCAAACCAACTACAAAGTCGCCAAGCTGTTTTCTTCCATTCAAGGTAAGATCAACCCCTTTATTAGTTACCTTCCCGAAATTTTGCCATGGTGCCTGTCTAAAACCTGTTGATGCCGAAACTGTGTTTCTTTGTAACAAAATATCATATCTAGAATTATCAAAATAATCTGCCTGTAACGTTATATTGTTATTAAAAAGCCCCAGATCTATTCCTATATTTCGTTTGTCTTCAATTTCCCAGGATAAAGTTGGTGCTGCAAATCTACCTTCAGCATACCCACCAATACCATTTAATGGACCACTTCCTCCAATACCAATTGAATAACCTGTAGCACTAACAAAAGTTCCTCTATATAAGAATCTATCACCTCCAGTATTATCATTTCCTGTTCTTCCAATAGATGCTCTAATTTTTAAATCATTAATTACATCTTTTATACCTGTAAAGAAACTTTCATTACTTGCGTTCCATGCAACACCTACTGCTGGGAAAAATCCATATCTATTGCCCTTAGAAAAAGCTTCACTTCCTGTAATTCCAAAATTTGCTTCAATAGAATACCTACGATCGAACATATAGGTAGCTCTACCTATATATGCCTCTTTTCTAAAAGCAAGTGCTTCATTACTTAGTTGAGTTTCTTTTTTATAGTACAGCAACATTCCTCCGACAAGATGCTTACCATCAAAGGTCTTACCATAGTTCAAAGATGTTTCGAGATATATGTTTTTATTTCCAGTATTACTTTCAACAGGCTCTCCAAAAACTGTCTCATTTACAGTTTGGCTATACATCAAATCTCCATTAACATCTCTTCCATTTGCAATAAACTGGGCCGGTCTTTTTGTTCTAGTTGAAACATATCTAGAATCAGAATCATAACTAACAACCCCTTTTACCATTAACCCATCAGTAACTACATCAAGCTTTTGTTCTATAGCTACTTTTGATTGTATACTACTTCTCCACTCTTTTGCATATCCCGATTCCATAAGTAAATTATATGGGTTGGAACGATTATCACTAGGTGTTGGATGAGAGGCAAAAGTTCCATCCGAAAAAATCATTGGATATAAGTTTGGCGGTGCTAAAGTAATATTTCTAAACAGTGCGGCAGTTCCAACTCCTGGATAATTGGTTTCTAAATACTGACCACTTAAATCAACTCTTAATAAAGTAGTATTCGTTACATCAAAATCTACATTTGATCTCAAGTTGTAACGTTTCAATCCAATATTATTTTCATAATTTACATTAGGATTAGATTTAAAAAGACCACTTTCTCCAAAATAGGCTCCAGAAATAAAGAAACGTGCTTTTTCTCCTCCTCCTCTAAAATTTAAGGTATGTCTTTGATTATTAGTAGTATTTCTCAACAAATCAAGCCATTGTACATCTGGATATAAATCAGGATCTAGACCAGATTGAGTTCTTGCTATTACTTCATCAGAAAATTTAGGCTGCTTACCTTCATTACTCAGACCTTCATTGTAGAGTTTCATAAAATCAACTGCACCTAAAAACTCTGGCAAACGAGTAGGTTGCAATAAACTATACTCTCCTCTGTAGCTAATCAGTGTTTTTTGTGCTTTCCCTCTTTTCGATGTAACCAATATTACACCATTGGCTCCCTCAGCTCCATATATAGCAGTAGATGCCGCATCTTTTAATATCGAAAAAGTCTCTATCTCATCTGGCTCTATATCGTTCATATTCCTAGGTATTCCATCTACTAAAACCAATGGTGTTGTCCCTCCTTTAAAGGAGCTAATACCTCTAATCCAAAATTCAGAATTATCATAACCAGGCTCACCCGAACGTTGAACAGCAATAATTCCAGATACTCGACCAGCCAAATTATTACTTAAACTCCTTGTTGGTAATTTAAGCTCTTCACCTTTTATTGTGCTTATTGAGCTCACTACGCTTTCCTTTTTTTGCTTTCCAAATCCAACTACAACAACATCATCTAATGATGTTGCATCCGCTTCTAATATTATTGTAATATTAGTTTTTGAATTTACTGGAACTTCTTTTACCAAAAAACCCATGTAAGAAACAACCAACACTGCATTTTTGTCTTTAATGGTTAATTTGAAATTACCATCGATGTCAGTCTGAATACCATTTGTTGTTCCTTTCTCCAAAACATTGGCTCCAATCAATGGTTGTCCTGAAACATCAACCACTTTTCCAGATATTTCAATACTTTGTACTTCTTTACGGACAACAACAGGTTTCAAATTCTCCTTGATTACTATAGTACTGCCATTAGCAACCTCAAAATAAAATTTATTGTTTGTTAAACTTTGCTCTAATAATTTAGTCACAAAGATTTCACCTTTTTTTAATTGTACCCTAGGTGCTTCACTAAATAATTCCTTAGGGTAAATAAAACGATAATCAGTTTGTTTTTTAATAATTTTAAAGACTTGATCTACCGTAACTAATTGGTCATGGTCTATCTTTATCTTTTCTTGTGAAAACGCATCTCTAGCATTAAAACTAAAAACGGTAGTGCAAAATAAAAAGATGAAAGTTTTCATAATGGTTAAAAATAACCGCTCTTTAAAACGAGAAAGAGCAATAGTTAATTTAATTTTCATAAATTTGCTTTTGTGTTAGTTATACAATGATTAATACTCAATTAGAGGGACGAAGTTTAAACACCGCCAAATGTCAATAAACTTCGCTCCCTTTTTCTTATCTATTTTTTAGTCTTATTTCAACATAATAGTTTTACCTTTTATTCTATATTCTCGAATTATACCAAAATTTTTAATTACCGATAAAATATCCTCTAAATTTTGCTTTTTATCTAATATACCTACGAACTCCTGATTTTCAAGAGATTTATTCAAAAAAACAAAATCAACATCATACCATCTAGACAACACATTGGTAATTTCTCTCAGAGTTGAGTCGTCAAAACTAAAAATCCCTTCTTTCCATGATATTTCATCATAAACATCAACATTTGATATTGTTATCATTTGATTATTAATATCTAAAACGGATTGTTGACTCGGTTTTAAAAATTGTTTACTTCCTTCAAGGTTTATTGTAACCTTACCTTCCACTAGAGTAGTGTAAACATTATCTTCATCCCTATATGCTTTTATGTTAAACTCCGTACCTAATACTTCAACTTCTTGTTTTTGGTTTAAAACTTTAAATTTAGCCCCTTTATGAGCTGTGCTTGGGGATACATCAAAGTAAGCTTCTCCATAAACTAACTCCACCTCACGCATTTCTCCTTCTAGAAATGCAACAGGATATTTTAATTTTGATTCTGAATTCAACCAAACATTTGTTCCATCAGATAATTTAACAAAATATTGCCCTCCTCTGGGAATAGTCAAATAATTAAAAACATTTTTAGACTTTGAATTTACTCCCGAATTATAAACCAGTTTTTCTCCATTACTAATTAGATTACTTGAAGAATAGCTTTTACCTTTCCCAAGAGTGATATTAGAACCATCTTCTAAAGTAAGAATTGCTTTTTCTTTTCCAGGTTCAATATTTAAAACAATAGGCGTTTTTTCTAAAGCTGTACTAAACAACGTATCCTTAAAGAAATAACTCGTAAGTAATAAACCTGATATCATTGCAGCTGCTGATAACCTCCAATAGAACCTCTTATTAGATACTTTTATTCTTTTCACCACATTTTCCCAATCGCCTTCCTTGTCTATTTGATTAATTAAATATTGACGCTCTTTAATTGAAGATGCATCATTAATATTTTTAATGATATAATCCGCATCTTCACTATTAAACAATTGAGATTGCTCTACTATCTCAGTATTCTTTTTTTTGTTTAAAAATGAAGCGGCTAAGCTCTTAGATAAGTTAATTATTTGTTCAAAATTGGACATAAGAAATCTGATTATATATATAAAACGACAAAATGATTTAATAGGGTGAAGAAATGTAAAAAAAATGTTAAGATTAAATTTTACAAAAAATCATATGTGAAAAAAATCTGTAAAAAAACTACTTAAAAAATTTAAGTAGAAAAAAAAATAAAAAGTAATATTCTTCTAGCAATGGTCTTAACTTTTTATAGGCTATTTTTTTTTGCGTTTTAACAGTATTGATGGACAAACCTAGCTCATCAGCTATTTGTGAAACGGTATATTCTTTCAAACTTAATCTAATAATGTTTGCGCATTTATCCGGAAGCTCGTTTATGGCTTTTTCAACAATAGTTGATACCTCAATTACAACGACTTCTCGAAGAAAAAATGATTCCGTTTCAATTTTTTCTAACTTCCTAGCTGATAAAAAATCTATAGATTTATATCGCTTACTTTTTAGGTAATCTAGCGATTTGTTTTTTACGGAGGTGTAGAGATATGCCTTTGCTTCGTTTATATTTTGGAATTCAATTTTATCCTCCCATATTTTTATAAAAACATCCTGAACAACGTCTTTTGCAACATCCATATTTTCTAAGTATTTATTTGCAAGTAAACGCTGAGATGCATAGAACTCATCAAAAAGGCTTTTATATTCTTTTTTAGTCATTTAACACAAAGTTGTTGGTTATTTATTTTCAAATTTATACAAAAGAAATAATTTTATGATTTTAAAACTATAAATTAATATACAAGTATTTTTAAATTTTATTTACTATAACCATCGATATTACTATTTTTTTTAAATAATGTTAAGAAAAACCTTTGTTTGGTATCGTCTACCTTTTTTTAATTTTATTAAATTAAGTTAGAATCATTTTCTCTTTAAGAATTAAAATCAAATCTATCACAAAATGTGATTTAACTTTCTCCCTGCATTATAAGCTCATTCCAATTTGTTGTCTTTAATTGAAGAAATTGCTAAGCATTTTTCAGAACAGTAGTGTTTTAGACATTAATCAAATTAGTAAATTTGCAAAACAAAGAAGAAGAAAACAATAAAAAACCTTTTAAGATTTCATTTTTTATAAATTATAAAATGTTACCAAATAAAAAAATGCAGCCCAAATTGAGCTGCACCTTTTAATAAAAATTACTCTTTATCTTTGAAATAATTAGCTCCCCACATATCATACCTCTTTTTCATCGTTTCGATTTTGGTTTCGAAAACAGGCCAGCTTTTACTTTCCTTTGGCGACCATAGTACTTCACTCAATGCACTTAAACGAGGAAATATCATGTATTCTACTTTAGCTGGATTAACCATATATTCTGTCCAAACATTTCCTTGGGCACCCATTACATATTTAGCCTCTTGTTTATTCAATTCTTTAGGAATAGGCTCATAGCTGTATATTTTCTCTAATGAAGTAAAACCTCCAATGGTAACTTCTTTTTCATTCTTTGTTTGAGAGTGATCCAAATAAACGTGGCTTCCTGGAGTCATAATCACCTGATGGTTTTCTTTGGCAGCAGCTATACCACCACTTTCGCCTCTCCAGCTCATTACTATCGCATTTGGTGCAAGACCTCCTTCTAATATTTCGTCCCAACCGATTAAAGTTCTTCCGTTTTTATTAATGTATTTTTCCATTCGTTGGATAAAATAACTTTGAAGTTCATGTTCGTCTTTCAACCCTTTTTCTTTTATAAGCTGTTGACAAAACTTACTTCTTTTCCAGGCATCTTTAGGAGATTCGTCTCCTCCAACATGAATATATTTCGACGGAAATAAAGCCATTACTTCATCAAGAACATCTTCTAAAAACTTAAAAGTATATTCAGTTGGAGCATACACATCCGTAAAAACCCCCCATGTTTCCTGAACTAGTTTTACTCTACCATTTGCTAATTCTTGTTTGCTTTTTTCAGAAATCATGTTGTCAGGAATAGCTGTTTTTTCATCTGGAAAACAACTTAACATAGGGTAAGCTGCAATTGCGGCACTACTATGACCTGGCATCTCAATTTCTGGAATTACCGTAATAAATCGGTCTGAAGCATATTTCACAATCTCCTTCACTTCTTCCTGAGTATAAAAGCCTTCCTCAGGTGTATTATCACTTCCTTTACCTGGATATCTTCCTATAATAGATCCGTTTCTTTTAGAACCTATTTCAGTAAGTTTAGGATACTTTTTTATTTCAATTCTCCAACCTTGATCTTCCGTCAGATGCCAATGAAAATAATTCAACTTGTGTAAAGCCAAATAATCAATGTATTTTTTAATAAAAGAAACTGGAAAAAAGTGACGCCCCACGTCCAGCATCGACCCTCTGTAAGCAAAACGAGGTTCATCTTTCACATCTACTGATGCAATTTTTAAACTATTGCTTTTTTCTACAGGAAGTAATTGAATAAGAGTCTGCATTCCATAAAAAGTTCCTGTAGCTGAATTTCCATTAATTACCACGCCGTTAGCATCGGATTTTAAAGTATATCCCTCTTTTTTAAGTCCATCAATATTTTTATGGCTGTTAAACTGGATGCTATTTTTTTTGGCGGCTTTTACTATTGGCAACTTAAAACCATAGTAATCTGATAAATAATCATTGAAAAAAGCCGCAGTAGCACCATCCTGTTTATTGGAAACCACCAAACTTGTTTTAGGACTTATTATAAAACTACCGGCATTTGTGGTGACTTGCACTGGCTGGGGAATAATTTTTACTTCTTGTGCAAATGAAAACACACCACATAAAAGTAAAGTAAGGATAAATGATCTAACCATGTTTACGTTTTTTTTTAATTAATTTATTATTGTTATTATTTCAAATTTCATACAGTTCTCTTCTATTTTGAGAACTAATTTCTAATTTAGAGATTGTGCTAATAAAACAAATGAATATTTTTTTATTTCAACCCTCCCTGTCCATTGTACAATTCTATAGGTTTGTCCAATTTCAATTTTAAAACTGTGACATATTTATCTTGAATAGCCTCTGGAAGATCTATGTAAACCAATCCAGGTACAGGGCTCCAAGAAATTTTACCTACAACTTTATGTGTAAGTTTTGTTCCATCCCCTACTACAGTAATAGCTTCAATTTTACAATTCAACCCCTTAACCATTAATTGCCCTGTCGTTTTTCCAGGTACAAATAAGTAAAGCGTCGTGGAATCTTTAGACAAAGTAGTAGGTCCATAAAAATGTCCTTGCGGAATCCCACCAATAGTATTAAATATTGCCTCTCCATGTTTCCTATTCCAAGCTCCTAATTCTTTAAGTACAGTTACTTCTTCTTCAGGAATAGTTCCGTCTTCCCGTGGGCCAATATCCAAAAGCAAATTGCCTCCATTTGCTACAGCATCAACAAATATGGTTATGATTTCATAAGGTGTTTTCCAGTTTTGGTCTTTAGGTTGATAACCCCAATTATCATTAATAGTCATACATAACTCCCACCAATCAAACGCTGGTCGGCTGACAGGGAAGTTTTGTTCCGGCGTAGCATAATCACCATATCCCTGAAGACGTCCATTAATAATTGAAGAAGGATTTCTGGAAAGGATAATTTGGCGGGTTTTCTCTGATTCCCATTCTTCTGCGCTATGCTCCCAATCTCCATCAAACCACCACAAATCAGGATTAAATTGGGTGCTGATTTCTTTTATCTGCCCCTGAAAAAAAGCTCTGAATTTATTCCACCGCTGGTAGTCATTCTGCACACTATATCTTGAACTGTCTTTTAAAAAACCGGGATAGTCCTGATTTGTCCAATCAATCAATGAAAAATAGGCTCCACATTTTAAATCTCTTTTACGTAATTCATCAAAGAAAGGCTTGATCATGTCCCTTTTTGCAGGAGTCGCTTTTACAGAACTGAGGGTATTCAATTTTGTATCATACATCGCAACCCCATCATGATGTTTAGTTGTGATAACGGCATATCTGGCACCGCTTTCCTTAATTAAATCTGCCCAAACGGCAGGCTCATATTTCTTGAGTGTAAAACCTTTTAATTGTTTCATGTAATTGGCATGACTTATCTCTTTGTTATGAAAACTCCATGATTCACCAATACCATCCACGGCATAAATACCCGAATGGATAAAGATTCCCAACTTAGCATCAGCAAACCATTGCATTTTTTCTTTAATGGTTTTAGGATCAATTTTAGATTGTGCAGTGCCGCAAAAAACAGTTCCACTAAAGAGTGCCAACGCTATTATTTTTTTTATCATTTTGACAAATTTTATTTAAACAGAACGTTATATAATTTTAAAAAACTTTGACTCCAAACTATTTGATTTTAAAAAATACAACCCAAGTGGAATTAAACTTAACTCCGTAACATAAATAGTCACAATTCTTTACTGATTTTTATTTCCAGACTAAACAACCTGAAACATTCCAAGCACTAAAACTTCCTCCTTCGGGTTTCCCCATTGGGATTTGAACCTGAATAGTATGTTTTCCTGCCTTTAAATCTCCTAAATCAATATAAATTGGAGTCGTAACAGTACCCGGACACCAATTCGACCGACTTAAATCCGAAGAGGATAAGCCATCAGAAAAATTACCAGATGAAGGGTTAAACAAACGATATGATCCACAATCCTGTCTCCACGGGATAAATGAAAATATGGCTTTCCCATCCAGAAGAATAGTATTCTTTTTTGGTACAAACTCATCTCCGTTTTCCCAACCTCCATGACCAGTAGTAATATATTTGAGTTGAGCGCTTTTGACATCTTTATCCAAAATAAAGCTAACTTCAAGTCCTTTTTCTGTGTTAAACATACTGCCATAATTCTGACCTTCCATTTCTAAAACATTTACAGTATTGAATAATGGCAATACATTGTTTTCTTTCAAGACCAAACTTCCTTCTGATTTGTTTTCTCCTGGATGGATCGTAATATTCATTGAAACTTTATGTCCTCCATTGTCATAATTCCCGATTGTCATTCCAACCCAAAGTTCTTTCCCGCTTAAATAACTGCCCAAATCAGTAATTTCCTGTCTATAAGGCGTTACTTCATGCCATTTTTTATCTTTTAATTCCAGATAATTGTATTGCTTAATTCCAAAAGGGGTAAAAAATCGCATCATTTCCAATAACGGGGAATAATTATCCGTTGCAACAACCCCTTGATACTCCGATTGATTTCCATTAGTATATATAGGCAATTGTTTGACTCCTTTTTGCAATCCGTCCAAAAACGAAATGCTTTTATCCGTTGGAATAATAAACGCTGTACCTGTCCTGTCGTATGCATCTCCATTAGAATTTTGTTGAAGATCAATGAAAATTTTTTGACCTTGTTTTATTTCAGGGAATTTTATTTTTCGAACAAGTATAAGTCCTTTGGCAAACTTTAAAATACTGTCGTTGGATTTTGCTTCATCAGAGAATCGCACCAATTCTTCTTCAAAAACTTTAATGGTTTTAAAACGGCTTTTCCAAAGAAAATCACGATAACTCAGGGCATCCATTTTAGGAGCTGTATAAAAATCGTTTGAAATAAAAATAGATTGACCCTTTTTTAATACTTCTATTTTTGATGCTGTTATAACAGAATTATTATTTCTAACCATTTCCAACACCAATCCTAAATTTTGACCTAAAACGGTAGGCGCTCCTTTAACTTTTAATTGGGTAGTATACCAAAGTTCAATACTATTAGAGTTAACAACCGTTTTTGCTTTTTTGCATAGATACCCTAGAATTATTTTTGTCTCGTTGACCAACTCAATATTCTGCTTCAAAATAGAGTTATTATCAACCATGGCAATACTATGGTTCGCTTTTAAATAAGTCAATTGTATCAACGAATTATCGGCTCTATTAATTCTGGTCTCTTCAAAAGGATAATTATTTTTTTTATTTTGAATATTTTCAGAAGATAATAAGGTCTCTTTTTGATTGGTAAAAACTAGTATAGGATCTTGATTTTCTACTTTTTTACCATTCGAATATTTTATATAGGTAATTTTATACCCATCCAAATTTGCTTTTTCTGCAACTTGGGCATCGCAAAAACTCACTACGAGTAGCGATGTGACGATTATTTTAACGATTATTGACTTATACATTTTTATTTAATTTATTATAAGACTTCTTTTTTCATAAAATAAAATCATCTTGCTTTTTATATCAATACTTATTTAAAGGTTTCGAAAACTTCATTAGGATAAAATGACTTCTGCGATGCAATATAGCCTGTTGGCCTAACTATGGTAATAATCCCTTTACCATCATACAAATCATCCACTTCAAAATTAATTTTCTCCCCAGGTTTTAAGGTTGGTAAATCATAAGCTTTGGTACTGGTGTAATTATCCGTTTTATCAGACAGATACAATTTATACCCTTTTACAATGTGTTGCGGTAAACCGATACTGCCAAAGACGGTTAAGTTCAGTTTTCCTTTTTTCAAAACACTTGTATTTTGAACTTCTACAGGCGAAGATTGCTCTCGTAATACTTTCATAGATGGTTTTGGCTTGCCATACATATCATAAATACCGTGTACCCTTTGTTTCAATTTACCTTCACCTCCACCGTAATGCGTACGATAATCGGTCAAGTCAAAATAAATTCCGCCTTCTATATAAGTCTTCGTTTCGTACATAGCCATGTGATAAATCATATCTTCCACTCTACGCTCGTCCCCACCTTTAAAATTAGGTTCACACAAACCAAACTCCGAAATAAAGAAAGGTTTATCTGGATAGCTCATATGTACACTGTCCAAATATTGATTAATTTTCCCAACAGGAACATCCCACCAACTTCCACCATATTCATTCATCATGATATAATCGCCTAAACTTCCTGCATCAGGTGTAAATTTAGGATCATTGTAATATTGCTTATTCAAAGTATTACTCACATAACACACAGAACGTGTTGGATCTAATTTACGAGTTTTCGCAATCAATCCTTCAATCATTTTTTTCATGTTAGTATCACGACCACGCAACTCATTTCCCGCGCCCCAAGCAAAAATAGAAGGATGGTTATAATGGTTTGAAATCATGGTTTCCAACTGGCTATGGGCAATTTTCTCAATGGAAGTATCAGACGGAGTATCAGGTCCCCACAAAGGAACTTCCTCCTGAATAATGATTCCGTTACGGTCACAGAAATCATAAAATGCATCATCTTGCTGGAAATGAACTCGGCTAAAAATACAATTCACATCTTTCATCAATTTTCCGTGACGAATGATTTCTGCTTTTGTTTCTGCAAAACCAAAATTAGGATTCGATCCCGCAGTCCACTCCACTCCCATCACTTTAATCGGTTCATTGTTCAAATGCAGTTTAGTGCCCACAAATTTGATTTCGCGAAAACCGAATGAACTACTTATTTTATCAGTAGCCTTACTCCCGTTTAACAAAGTAATATTGGCACGGTATAAATTTGGAAAATCAAAATGCCAAGGATTCACTTTTGGCAATTTGAAAGTTAAAACCGCTTCGCCATTTTCCCAAACTGGTTTAACTGTAGTTTGCAAAACAACATTGTGCGTAACTTGATTATCCTCGGTGATTTGAACTTTAAATTTTAGGTTTTTGTTGGCATCACTTTGGCGCAGACCAATATTAATTTTTACATCTCCCTGACTGGTTTCTACATTCAATTTTGGTGTGATATGTGCATATGCCATTGCCGGACGATTGCTCACTAATAAGGCAACTTCTCTAATTATTCCGCCATCGTTTGGCCAATCGAACGAATCTGCATAAGGAACTTTCATTTTTCCAAAATCATTATTACAGGCAACGGTAATAGTGTTTTCGGCATTAAAATTCAACACGCCATCTAAGTTGATAAAGAATTTATTGAAACCATCACCAATATTTTCTTTCACTTTTTTACCATTAATATAAATAGTTGACGTATGGTTTATGGCTCCAAATTGCAATACCAATTGTTTGCCTTTCCATTTGGCAGGCACAAACATTTTTTGTTGATACCAGCCCCAGCCGTAATGTTTTTCATTTTCTTTTTCGATATTCCAAGTATGCGGAACGGTTACCACACGACCATCAGTCCAGTTTTTTGAGAACCATTGTTTCGCAAAACCTTCGGCTTGTTTGTCTATTTTAAATTGCCAGTTTTTATTTAATGGAATAGTATCTCTTTGAGCAAATGTGGATAAGCTAAATAAGAGCATTAGAATAATAAAGTGGTATTTGGTCTTCATATTTAATAAGTATATTGTTTAATAAATTAGCTAATCATAAAAGGTAAGTATGACTTAGTCCTTTTATTTTATTCGTATTTAATTCTTTTTATTGTTGGAAAAGCAGCTTATTTATTCAGTTACTTCAACAAAAGTGAACATCCATTTTACTGGATTTTGCCAATTGAGGCCTTTGAATGAACCTACTGGTAATTTTACCTTAATTGTATTCCATCCTTTTTTTAAAGTAATTTTTGTTGGTTCTCTAAATTCGTATCCTTCATCAATCAATGGGATTTCAAGATTTCCTTTTTGGTTAGGATGTTTCCAATGTGGCGGCTTAACTAACTCATTATTTACCCAAACTACGCTGTTTAAATTATTCCAGGTACCTGCATTTGGCGAATCGGTATTCATGGAACGGGATAAATTATTAAAACCGATCCAAAATTCTTGCTGTTTATCTACATCACTCCAAATTTGGGTTTTGGCATACCAAGTTGTGTTTTCTTTTGGTTGCTCAATGACACCCGAAATTTGAGGTGCCCACCAATGTCTCATCACTAAAGTACCGCCAGACGCTTTGTACATTGGTTTTTCTTTTGATGCATTAAATTTTTCCTTTTCAGGTGTAAAAGTTTTGGTTAAATCCCCTTTATTATCAAAAGGTCCATAAATATCCCAAACTAAATTAGCTTGCTTAACATAATTAAAAGCTAAGCCTATAAAATATTGCTTTTTTTGATCTAACAAACGGTTTTCAAACTCCGCAAAGGCATTGGCTCTTTCGGTATATGGTTGGCCAATGGTTGCTGTCCAGCCTGCATAACCACCACCTTGCCAAGAGCGTTCTGCAAAAGTTAACATTCCAGGATAAACCGGATTCATTGTCATAACATCTTCTTCATTGGCTACAGCCCTATCATTCCATACACATACAATTCCGCCCAAAGCATTTTCGTTACCCGCAGTTAAATTGCATATTTGACGATTAAAAATGGTAACTACACTTTCTAAAGGATCCATATGATTTAAATACAAATGCCTTGAATCTATATATTTTATGTTTTTGTTTTTACTTACACTTGTTGCTCCTTCCATCCAAAGCTGACGAATTACCCCATCGCTAAAATTACCACCTGGCTCCCATCCTATCACTTTTTTGCCTAAACTTTCTGTTAAGGCAATAACTTCGGGCAAAAATTTCTGATTGGTAATTTTTACTTCATCGGCACCTAAATGTAAATAGGGTACATCATAGGTGGAACAAAATTCTTTAATAATGTTTTTTACAATTTCTAAGCCAGCATCACTCTGCATATCTACTCCCATCGCTCTTTTGAATGCGGCGCTATGACCTGGCATATCAATCTCTGGAACTAGGGTTATGTATCGTTCTTTGCAATAATTAATCAACTCTTTTAAATCTTCTTCGGTATAATATTCGCCTTTATCACGAAGCATATGTTCCGGAGCGGTTAACTGGGGATATAGCTTGCTTTGTAAACGCCAGGCAATATCCTCGGTAGGATGAAAGTGAAAAACATTTAGTTTATAAGCCGCCATCGCGTCGATTTGTTCTTTTAAAAGTTTTACCGATTGAAAATTTCTTCCCACATCGACCATAAATCCACGCCATGCAAAAGCAGGCCAATCTGTAATCTCAGCTGCATCTACAAAAACATTGTCACGCATTAACTGCAATAATGTTTGAATCCCATTAAAAACTCCCTGAGGCGTATTGGCAGTAAGCACAATTTTATCCTTGGCTGTTTCCAGATGATAGGCCTCAGATTGATTTTGTGGTGCCACAACATTTCCTAAACGAAGCTGAATGTAATTTTCCTGATCAGTTACTTTATCAGTTAATTTCACTCGCAATCCTTTTTTCTCCATAGCCTTTTTCAAAACCAAAACTTCCTTTTCCAAAGCAGGATTATTCAATAGAATTGTCGTTGTTGAAGACAAAGAAAAATACCCTTTATTCCATTTCAGCTGTTGCGGTTTGGGCAATAGAGAAGGTTTCGATTCCAGATCAAACACATAAGGATAAACCAAATGTTTCCATAGTAAATATCCGTCTCCCTTAAGATGCAAACCGTCATTGGTAAACTCTTTTGTCATCTTTCCATTCTCATCACAAAATGGAGTGTGCAAATCAATATAGGCATAATGATAAGCCGTCGCATTTTGTTTCAGATTGGCATTTAACTGTTTTATCTGTTCTCCTTTGCTGGTGTGTCCGCCAAATTTTTTATAGACATCATTAACAGGCAATATACTTTGGATGTACAATTGCGTCGAAGGAGATTCCTGTTTTAGATAAGAAGCTATTTTTGTAATATTTTTAAAAATACTATCAGTCGAAATATTTCTTGAAAGGTCATTAGTCCCTATCAGCAAAAAAACTTTTGCGGGTTTCCTGATAATAACTTCATCTATTCGGCTTAGTACTCCTGCACTTATGTCACCGCTTATTCCACGGTTCTTAACCCGCTTGTCAACAAACAATTCACCCCATTCCGCTCCATCAGAAATACTATTTCCCAGAAAAATGATATCATTTTTTGTCATTGGAAGAGTTCTAAAATGAGAAACCCGCTGATGATAGTAAGTTGAAAACAAACTATCAGGTAATATTGTTTTTTTAACTTGGGAATTGGTACCAGATATAAATACTGGTGTGTCTTTTTGTTGCGCATTGGCACTACCAAAAATTAAAAAGAATATTATAAAGGCAATGTTTTTCATTATTTTATTCATAATTTATTACTTCATTTTATCCAATAACTATAGTACTTTTTAATTATACTCTATTGCTATTATCTATATATTTTTCCTTAAAAATCAAACTTATTTTTTTTTATTAGTACGTGCTTTTATCTTTTGCAAATTTTCGGATAATTCTTCTACTAGTTCAGGATATTTATCTGCGAGATTATTTTTTTCTCCAATGTCATTCTTCAAATCATAAAGCTGTGCTTGTAAACTATTACCTAGCTCTATGTTGGTAACTTTATTTAAAGCTGGGCCTTTATTAGGCTCAATATATTTCCAATCGCCTTTTACAATAGCTAAAGACACTATTCCCTGTTCAACAAGAACAGTACGTCCCTTGTTAGTTTTTCCAAGATGAGCATTCAAAATATTTTCACTATCTACAGCGGTGTTTCCTTCTATTTCTACATTAAGTAATTTTGAAAAAGAAGCCATCAAATCAACCTGGGAAATTAAGGCATCAGAAACTTTTTGTTTTGTTTTTCCTGGCCAACTTACCAAGAATGGAACTCGTGTGCCTCCTTCAAACAAACTATATTTTCCACCACGTAAAACACCTGCAGGCGTATGTCCATTTAATTTTTCGACTGCCTCGTCCTGATAACCATCATTAAGAACTGGTCCATTATCGCTACTAAAAATGATAATGGTGTTTTTTGCGATACCAAGAGATTCTAATTGCTTCATAATTTCCCCAACAGTCCAATCTAATTGTAATATGGCATCTCCTCGGTAGCCTAAATCGCTTTTTCCCTTAAACATTGTAGAAGGCATACGTGGTACATGCGGTTCTGTTAGTGTGTAATGTAGAAAAAATGGTTGGTCTTTATTAGTCTCAATAAATTCTTTTGCTTTAAACAAAAATGTAAGCGGCATTTCTTCATCAGTCCATCTGGCTTTATTTCCGCCAGTCATGTAACCAATACGTGCGATTCCGTTTACAATTGTATTATCATGTCCATGATTAGGAGAAGATTGCATTTTCAATAGTTCAGGATGCTCTTTTCCTGTAGGATCATTACCAATCTTTTTTTCATAATCAACCTGAATAGGATCATTAGAATCCAACGCAAGAACCTTATGATTTTCGACAAATATGGAAGGAACTCTATCCGCTGTGGCTGGAAAAATAAAGGAATAATCAAATCCTACTTCGTTAGGTCCTGGTTTTAATTCTCCATTCCATTCTTTTTCTAAACTATTCCCTAATCCCAAATGCCATTTCCCAACTATACCCGATTTATATCCTGCTTTTTGAAACAAAGAGGGTAATGTCGGTTTATCTATAGGAATTATCAAGGCTGCATCACCAGGTAAAATTCCGGTTCCTGCTGTTCGCCAAGGATATTGCCCTGTCATTATAGCATAACGGGATGGTGTGCAGGTAGCCGAAGTGGAATGCGCATTGGTAAATCGAATACCTTGTTTGGCTAATTTATCTATATTAGGCGTACTTATTTTTGTAGCTCCGTAACAACTTAAGTCTCCATAGCCCAAATCATCGGTTAAAATGAATATAACATTTGGTTTCTTTTGGGCAAATAGTACGCTTGTCATGAAACATACTATCAATACAGTTCTTATTTTATTCATTGCTAATTTTAATATTTGAAATCCGCAAATAACCTCAGCATTGCTTTATTTATTTTCGGGAAATTTTGGTTCTATAAATTCCCAATCCCTTATATGAGACAACTGGTGTTCTTTATTCAATATCTCTTCAAACTTCTTTGCTAGTTCTGGATTCTGGGAGGCAACATCTGTTGTTTCTTTTTCATCCTTTTCAAGGTTATAAATTTCCCAAGGAGCATTTTTATTCTCCTTCATATTGCTTTTAACTCCTTTCCAATTTCCCATTCGAACAGCCACCTGACCACCTTTTTCCGGAAATTCAAAATAAAGGTAATCGTGTTTCTTTTGTTTATTATCCTTCCCCAACAAAGTTGGTAAAAACGAAATTCCATCATTGTTCCATGCCTTCACCCCAGTTATTTCAGATAAGGTCGCCATCAAATCAAACTGGGCAGAGATATGATCCGTTACCATTCCTTCCTTAATTTTTCCTGGCCAGCGGGCAATAAAAGGCTCACGGATTCCGCCCTCATATAGATCTTGTTTTCTACCTCTTAATCCTGCAACACTATTAAAAAAATTAATATCAGCACCACCCGTATCAAATGTAGCACCGTTATCACTTGAGAACATCACTATAGTGTTTTCATCCAATCCGAGTTCTTTCAATAATTTCATAATTTCTCCCACCTGTTTATCCATATAAGTAATCATGGCAGCATAAGTTGACCTCGGATAAAGTGAGGATGCGTATCCTTTTTCACCTCGGTAGGGTTTCTCTTCAAATTGACCTATGTATTCTTTTACCGCTTCATCTGGCGCCTGAAGCGAAACATGAGGTCCTGTGTAAGGCAAGTATAAAAAGAATGGTTTCTTCCTGTTTTCTTTGATGAACTCAAATGTTTTTTCAGCCATTTTTGTTACTGAATACTCTTTCCCTTTGAAATAATCGAAAGCGGTATTGGGAGCATCTTTTACCAAAGGTTTATGCACTTGGATATACGGATTATTCAACATGACCCGTTTCCCATTTTCCCAAAGATGGGTAGGGTAAAAATTATGTGCCTGTTTCTGACATAAATATCCATAGAAATAGTCAAACCCCTGCTTATTAGGATCACCAGTGGTGTTACTCATTCCTAACCCCCATTTACCAATAGCTCCTGTAACATAACCGGCCTGTTTCATCAACTTGGCAATAGTAAAAGTACCTTCAGGCAATGGCATTTGTCCTCCTTCATTCTCATCTTCAAATCCTCCTAACTCGTAATTACCACGAATATAGGAATGTCCACTGTTTTTCCCTGTCATTAGCATGCAACGAGAAGGTGCGCAAACCGGCGCACTGGCATAATGCTGCGTAAATTTGATTCCTTCCTTTGCAATTTTATCTAAATTTGGTGTCTTTATTTTTTGCTGACCATAACTGCCCAACTCTCCATACCCCATGTCATCGGCATAGATATAAATGATATTTGGCTTTTTTTGGGCAAATACAAAACTTGTAATCAAACACACAAAGAATGCTTTCCAAATTTTATTCATACTTTTATTTTTTGTTTACACTAATGAATCTCTATTTAGAATTAATAATAGCATTAATTACCATTGTATTGCAAACTATGTTCTCCTTGAAGAAGAAAAATCACACTTTTTATTGTCCCTTTTCTGGTCTTAAATCCTGTAAAATAGGTGTATCAATACTGCTAACTTTATTTTGTAACACATCATTTTTTTGTTCAAAAATCATGATGGTATTTTTACCTTTTTTCAACCAGCATCCCGGTAGATATAAAGTTTGTTGTGGACCAACACTCCAATAGCGTCCAATATTAATTCCATTTACAAAAACAATCCCTTTGCCCCAATCACGCATATCTAAAAAGGTATCTCCAGTTTTAGAAAGATTAAATGAACCTTGGTATAAAGTTGGACGGTTTATTTTTCCAGTATTCTTATTTTTAGCCAATTTGGGTTCGGTACTCATAGGTAATTTGTACATTTCCCATTCTCCTGTAATTGTTTCTCCATTGATAATAACAGGCGAAATAATTCCTTTGTTATTTTCATTGATTTGAGATCCATAATTAATACGTCCCATATTTTCAACAACAATATCCAAAGTTGCATTGAAAGGAATATCAATATCACAGTCGTATTTTTTGTAATATCTGTTTAATTCGGCCACTTTTTTTCCGTTAACATACACTATAGCATAATCACGTAAGCCTTTTAGTTCTAATTTTCCACTAATCGGTTGCGTGAATTTTTTACTGTACCAAACATAACCATCTCCTTGGTTCAACTGTTCAAAAGTCAAAGGATTGTCTTCTATTACCGGAATTATTTCCGATTTTAAATCGGCTAAATCAACAGCAGTAGTCAAAGAAATTTTGGGTATTGTAATCACCTCCATCTTAGAAGGAACCGCAGGCGTTTCGGTTGTTTTTAATAACTCTCTTAAGGCATTGTATTTAGGAGTTGCCCATCCTGCCTCACTAATTGGCGCATCATAATCATAGGAAGTCATATCAGGCTGAATATCATGATTCTTATCATAATTAGCTCCGGAAGTGAATCCAAAATTAGTCCCTCCATGAACCATATAATAATTAAATGAAACTCCGTTGTCTAAATATTTTTTAGTCTGACGAACAGTTTGCTCCGGTTTTTGTGTCGGGAACGGTTCTGCCCAATGGTCTAACCAGCCTGGATAAAATTCAGCTACCATGTAAGGTCCTTTTCCATTATTAAACTGATCAACTACCTTTTTTAATTTTACTACATCTCCTTCGCCATTAGCTGTAGGTAATGCTCCCGGTAATGCTCCTCCTTCGAATAACCAGCTCCCGTCAGAAGTAAAGAATGGAACTTCAAAACCGATGTCTTTCAATTGTTGGAACACAGCAGCACTATATTTTTTATGCTCATCTAAAGGTATATCTTTACGTTGTGCCACATAAGAACCAAATTCATTTTCCCCTTGAACCATGATAATAGGTCCTCCTTTGGTAATTTGTAAATCTTTAACCTGATTGTATAATTGTGTGAAGTATGATTTAGTAGCAGCCAAATATTCTGTATTAAAACCACGAATTACCATATTGGGAACATTTTGTAAAAACCAAGGGTAACCACCAAATTCCCATTCGGCACATACATATGGTCCGGGACGCAAGATTACAAATAAACCTTCTTCTTGTGCAATTTTAATATATTCTGCCACATTTTTATTTCCTGTTTTAAAATCCCAAACGCCAGGCGATACTTCGTGGTAATTCCAAAACACATAAGTAGCCACCGCATTTAATCCCATGGCTTTCATCATTTTTAAACGATGACGCCAATAAGGTTGTGGAATTCGGGAATAATGCATTTCACCTGAGTGAATTTGTACTGGTTTGCCATCTAACAAAAAGTTACCATCGGCAATAGCAAAATTATGTTTTTGTTGCGCTAATAGTGTAGGCAACATAAACAAGAAAAACACAAGGGCTAAAAATATTTTTTTCATTTTCATTTTTTTTATTAAATCTAAGAGAGTGATTTCGTTATGTACCACACTCTTTTATATGAAAGTTTTGGAATTGAATTTTTATTTAGAAAATTCTAATCCTTTTAGTTTGTTCCATCCTCCACGAGTAAAATCTGGTATTTCAACTGGAGCCGAATTGTTATCAAGAGATTTTTCTGTTAAAGGAGCAAGACAAGACCATTCAGCCAAGTCGTACACATCCATATCTAATGGAAGACCATTTTGCAAACAATAGATTAATCTGTAATCCATTATAAAGTCCATTCCACCATGCCCTCCCACTTTCTTGGCCTTTTCTTCTATTCCAACCACGATAGGATGTTTGTATTTTTCCATCAAAGCTTTTTTTACATTTGCAGGAACATAACTGTGGGCAGTTAAATTTTCATGATTTGGAACAACATCCGAACCTATCTCTTTTGAATCTAAAGCATAACCTTCAACTGGATACTTATTTGCAAATCCTTTTGTTCCACTAACCTGATACATACGACTATAAGGACGAGGAGAAGTTACATCATGTTGAATATGAATTGTCTTCCCATTTTCGGTACGAATCATGGTCATAGTATGATCACCATTTCTAAAATCTTTAACTTCTTCTCCAGTTTTTTCTTTGATGTAAGCGGGATTACCCACTGCTTTTGTATCCATAGAAACTAAAAAGTTCATTTTATCCCCACGATGAATATTTAATACTTGACAAGCAGGTCCCATCCCGTGAGTAGCATATATGTCTCCACGATGTTTTCTGTTGTAATCCATACGCCAGTTATTCCAATATTCTCCCCAAAAAGGTTGAAGTCCGTGAATATAGGATCCTTCAGCATGCATAATTTCTCCCAATAACCCTTGTTGAACCATATTTAAGGTGGTTAATTCAAAGAAGTCATATACACAATTTTCTAATTGCATACAGTGTTTTCGTGTTTTTTCAGAAGTATTGATTAAATCCCAAATTTCATCCATTGTCATAGCACCAGGTACTTCAATAGCTACATGTTTACCGTCTTTCATGGCCTGAACACCAATTTGTGCATGGTGTTTCCAATCGGTAGCCACATAAATAAGATCTACATTAGGAAGCGCAGTTACTTTGCGCCAGGCATTTTCATCTCCAAAAAATTCTTTCGCTTTAGGAAGTCCTGCTTTAACAAGAATTTCATTTGCTGATTTCGTTCTATCTTCTAACATATCACAAAGTGCAACAATCTCTACTCCTGGTATATGTGTCATACGTTCTACTGCACCTGGACCACGCATACCTAAACCAACAAAGGCAATACGCACATTAGCGATGGGGGTTGTAGCCAGACGCAAAACATCTGTTTGTCCTTTAGGTCGTTTAGGACTAGGGGTTTTTATCATTTGAGCTGATACTTCAGCAAAGACTAAAAAAATTAAAAATAAATTAAAGATTTTGGTTTTCATGTTTTTATATTTAAAAGTGTAAGCCATTATTTAGTTTAATGAGAATATTCAAGAATTTTTCTAAAATAATTATATAATTATTTACTGATTAATAATAAAACAAGAACTACTTATTTTTAAAAAAAATAATCAAAATAGAACTTCAATGATTATACTTTTATGAGCTTTCAAAAGACTCATTTAAAGTAAATCAAGTTTATTTTTTTTAATTTAAAAGTTCATAATTAAGACGAAACTAGATATTAAATTCTAATTTAACAACAAAACCTCTAGAAAATGTTCTCGAGCACGCTATTAAAAATACAGAGAAATAAAAAAATAAAATATAAAACCTTTAAAAAAAATAATTTTCTAGTAAAAAAATAATAATTCCATATTTTACACTGCTAAATGAGTTTAAATATTAAATAAATCACAATATTATTTTTTTTTAATAATAAAGCTTAATTAATTAACAAAAACACACAACCAACCAAAAAAATCCTATAAATTACATTTTACAACTTCTTAAATAACATTTTAAAGATTATATTTAATAATAAAAATCTACACTAAAATACAAACATCTTAAACGAATAAACATAAAAAACATCACTCCTCAATAATTTAAAAACAACATCCTACTATAATCAAAACTTTAAATTACAACACAGCCTCTTAATAAATTTAAATATATACATGAGGTCATTTCATTAATACCCCCCTATAAATGAAATAAATACCATGTCCTAATCTTAATTTCAATTATAATAAACCCTAGCAAAAAAAGTAACATAAAACTCCAAAAAAAAAAAAAAAAACTAAAAACCTAATTACCTTAATCTTAAAAAAAAAAAAAAACGTTATTTAAAACTTTTTTTTCAATAACACACTTTTTTTTCTCAAAAGAAGACTCTCAATTCAATCAAATCAAACTTCCAAACAACAGCTAACCAAGAGTCTATATTTAGCATTTTTTTGTTTTTTAAATAACAAATAAACCATTCGTCAAAATCAAATAATGATAAAAACGAAAAACAACACAAAAAACAATTATTAAAATATTTTAATAATAATGTTGTACATAATAATATATTTTATATATTTACAAAATATTACTAAACAATTATTTTTTTACACTATAAATACAAACCTGTAATTCTAATATTAACTACCAATAAAAAGGAAAAAGATTTTTTTATTTCATTTAAACATACATCAAGACAATTTGTATTGTCACTAAAAATGAAATTCCTAAAATAATTCATATTAAATATTTATACTAACTTTAAACCACTACAAAACATGAAATTAATTTTAAAAAACAAACCGAAAGATTTTTGGCTCATACCAGAAATAAGAAAATTTTCAAAACTAACTCCTCTACTGTTTTTACCTTTCACATCTCAAGTGCTAGCTATAGATTCAACTGTGGGAATTAACTCAATAGAAAATAAAATAGTAATATCTGTTGTACAACAAAAACAGATAAAAGGAACCGTTACAGATACTGGAGGAAATCCTTTACCAGGAGTTAATATAACAGTAAAAGGGACTAATATTTTTGCTCAAACAGATTTCAACGGAGAATTTACAATTAATGTTCCCGATAACGCTACAAAACTTATCATTTCTTTTATTGGGATGGAGACACAGGAAGTATCTGTTGGAAAAACCACAATTAAAGTAATTTTAAAAGAAAGTGGAGAAAACTTAGACGAAGTTGTAGTCGTTGGTTACGGGACACAAAAAAAATCAAAAATAACGGGTTCTGTATCTAAACTAGATAACAAAGTATTAGAAACAGGAGTACGTTCTAATCCTGCTTCAGCCTTGGCTGGTACCATTCCTGGTTTAAGAGTACAACAAGCTTCAGGACGTCCTGGTGCAGTTGCCAGTATAACTTTGCGTGGGGGTACTAATTACGATGGAAGCGGATCTCCATTAGTAATGGTTGATGGTTTTTTAAGAGCCAGTTTCAGTGAAATCAATCCTGATGACATCGCTTCTATTGAAGTTTTAAAAGATGCCTCAGCAACTGCTATTTATGGTGCCAGAGCAAACAATGGAGTAATTTTGATTACTACCAAAAAAGGTAAATCCGGCATTTCAAACATCACCGTAAATGCCAAACTGGGTATCAACACCTTAAATATTCCTTTTGATTTTATTAATGCACAAGACTATATATACTGGTCCAGAAAAGCTATTGAAACTTCAGGTAAATATGACCCTAGCCGCCTTTCACAACTAAACTCTACAGGTCCTTTTGGTACTGGAAATCTTTACAAAGACGCAAATGGAAATATTATTGATGGCAACAAAAATGCAGCTGCAGTATGGAGTCCTATGTTTAGAAATTCAATTAATGAAGAATTATTACAGCAAGGCTGGCAAAGTATGACAGATCCGGTAAAAACAAACGCAGCTGGTGCTTATGACATTAATGGAACCAATAAAGAAATTATCTTTAAAGATTTTAATTACAAGAAGTATGCTCTTAGACCTCAGGGGATAACTAAAGACATCAATCTATCTATGACTGGAGGGAATGAAAAAGGCAATTATTATGCAAGTATTGGCTCTTATAACGAAGAAGGTTTACCAATTAATACATTTTACAAAAGACTTACCTTTGTTTTTAATGGTGATTACAAAATAAAATCATGGTTGACTTCTACGTCAGGTTTGAACTTTGCAACGGCTAAATGGAGAGATGCTCAAACTACTGGTGAAGGTAATTATTTGACCCGTGCTTTAGGGGCGCCTCCAACGATGAGAGGAACTAATGCAAATGGTGAATTATTAGTAGGCCGTGATTATCAAGATGGTAACCCTGCTGTCAATGATGACAAATTTATACGCAGAAACCAAAGTGATAAATTTACATTGACTCAATCTTTTAAAGCGGATATATTAAAAAATTTAAACTTTAGAACTAGCGCCAATTGGTTTTACAATGAAGGTTTTAATGAAGCTTTCAATAAAGACTTCTTATCAAGTCCTAACAACATCAACAAAACCCGTTCCTCATCTGCCTCATTTGGAAGAGAATTTAGTCAAACCTATAATGGTACCTTAAATTTCAATACTAATTTCCTTGGAAAAAACCATATAGATGCAATGATTGGTACTGAATATTATGATATCTATTCAAACGGATTGTCGGCTTCTGGATCAGGTGCTCCATCTGATGATTTTATGGATTTACAATATACCAGCATTGAAAGAGACAGAAGGTCTATTGACACCTATCACACACGTCAACGTATTTTATCATTTTTCTCTAGCCTTACTTATGATTATGATGAAAAATACTTAATGACTTTTAAAGTGAGACGTGATGGATATTCCACTTTATTAAACAACCGTTGGGGGAGTTTCCCTGGTGTATCTGTAGGTTGGAATATGCACAAAGAAAATTTCCTAAGCGACTCAAAAATAGTTAATACCTTAAAATTAAGAGCCAGTTATGGTGAAAATGGAAATGTTAGCAATATTGGTGCTTACCAATTACAGGGTTCTTATCCTTCTTCAAGATACGATGGAGTTGGGGGATTTGCACTAGGAAACCTTTCTTTCCCTGATTTATTATGGGAACGTTCAGCAACTTATGAGTTTGGTTTAGAAACCCGCTTATTCAATAGATTAGATCTTACACTTGCCTATTACAACAGACAAACAAAAGACAAAATTTCAAGCTTTAGCCTTCCGGCTACCTCAGGTTTAACATCAATTACTACAAACTTAGGGAATATGCAAAACAGAGGTCTTGAAGCAGAATTAAATTACAAAATAATCAAAAAAAATGATTTTTCATTAGATTTCTTTGCAAATGCAGCCTATAATACTAATAAAATATTAAAACTACCTAACAATGGTTTAGAAAATAATAGAGTTGGAGGAAGTCAGGTATATGATAAAAACGGTAATTTAATTTGGGTTGGTGGTCTGCAAGAGGGTCAGGATCCAAACGTAGCTTATGCTTATGTTGCAGAAGGCATTATCAGAACCAACGAAGAATTAGATGCTTATGCACTCACATTAAAAGATTTAATTGGTGCCAGAACATTAGTGCATCCTGATGTATATAACGCCATGTCAACGGCTGATAAAGCTTTGCATTTTCCAATCGCCTTAGGGGACGTAAAATGGAAAGATGTAAACGGAGATGGAGTTATCAACACCTATGATAGAGAATACATGGGGCGTACAGTACCTAGAGTAACCGGAGGTTTTGGCTTTTATGCCAAATATAAAGGATTCTCACTTAGTTCTCGTTTTGATTACGCTTTGGGATTTGTTCAATATGATGGACCTAGATCCTGGTTTTTAAGTAATGCACAAGGAACATTCAATACTACTAAAGAAGTATTTGATACCTGGTCTCCTGAAAACCCAAATGCTAAATACCCTACTTACTATTGGGCTGATCAATTGTTTAAAAATAATACTTTCAGAACATCTAGCATGTTTTATAATAAAGCAGACTATTTGTCTGTCCGTGAAATCAGTTTAGCTTACTCTTTACCAAGCGAGATATTGAAAAAGGTAAAAATAGAGGGGCTTAAACTTACTTTAACAGGACAAAATTTAGGATATTTCAGTAAATCAACTTTATTCTCTCCAGAGACAACAGGTAACGGAACAGCTGTTACAGGAGGTTATCCATTGCCACGTACATTCGTTTTTGGAGTTCAAATTATTTTATAAAAAAAGATATGAAAAAGATAGTATTAGGAATTGCATTATTGACGTTGTCAATTACGTTTAATGCTTGTGACCAACTGGATTTAGCTCCAGAAGATTATTACACTACCAAAACCTTTTGGAAAACGCCATCTCAAGTAGATGGAGCAATGGTAGGCTTACACAACCAACTTAGAAGCTTTCAGTTTACATTATTTAACTTAGGGGAACTTAGAGGGGGTACACTAAGAGATGGTACCAGTTTTACTGGAACCGCTTCATTGAACTCAGGATCTATCGTTCGTCAGGATTTAAGAGAATCATCTCCTGGCATCTCGAGTTGGGCAGGATTTTATGCTGCGATATTTCAGGTAAATAATTTTATTTATCAGGTAGAAAAAGCAGATTATTTAGCTGATGCTGATAAAAGTTATTATTTAGGTCAGGCTTACGGTTTAAGAGCATTTTATTATTTTCAATTGTATCGTACTTATGGCAGAGTGCCATTAGCAAAAGAACCCAAAGTAGCAATAAATATACCAACAACGGCAGCGGATGCTTATCTGCCGCGTACTGCAACAGAAAAAGAAACTTTAGACTTTATCAAAGAAGACATCAACAAGTCGGTAACTAATTTTGCAGGAGTTTACACTACCAAAATGCAAAAAGCACAATGGTCTTTGGCAGCTTCTCAGATGTTACAGGCTGAAATCTACCTATGGTCAGCAAAGGTTAAAATTGACGGTGCCGCACCTACAACTACAGCCGCTGATTTGGCTATTGCCAGAGCAGCAGTAGAAGCTGTAATCCCAAAATACAGTTTACAGCCAAGCTTTGCCAATGTGTTTAATTCAGCTGATGCATCCTCAATTAAAGGAAATAATGAAATCATTTTTGCCATACGATATGGTTTTGGTGAAGCAACTAATAATTATGGACAATTTATTTATGCCATTACAGATCCACTAGCTGGTTATGTAGATGACAAAGGTGTAGCCATTCCTTCCAGTGATCCTTTAAAAGTAAATGGAGGCGGAACAATTATTCGTTATGAATACAAATACGAATTGTATCAAAAATACGATGCAGCCGATACCAGAGCCAATGTTACTTTCTTAAATTTCAACAAAGGAACAGTTCATGCAACTAACTTACGTAAATTTATAGGAACTATCGTTAGTGGTGCGCGTGTTTTCTCCGATGATTTTCCAGTGTATCGCCTATCAGAAGCTATCCTAATGTTAGCCGAGATTAAAAACAAACAAGGTCAGGATCCATCTGCTGAAATTAACCAAATCAGAACCCGTGCTTATGCTGGTGGTGGAGGAATTGCTCCAGTATATGTAAATGGTTCATTCGAACAAAACGAATTGGCTATTTTTGCTGAAAGACAAAAAGAATTTGTAGCCGAAGCTAAAATCTGGTATGACTTACGTCGTATGCAAGATGCTTCTGGAAATCCTTTAGTATTCAGAAAAGACCTACCATTAGTTGGTGTTTTGAATAATATCGTAGGACAAAACCATAAATTACTATGGCCAATAGACCTAGGTACTTTAACAAATGATGCCACATTAGAGGGACAACAAAACCCTGGTTATAGCGGGACTTAATTCCAATAGAAAAATCCGGCAAGTTACAATTTGCCGGATTTCCAAAAAAAACTAATAATTTATATATTAATAATTCAGTAAGACTAAAAAAATCCCTAAATTAAAAGCTTTAAGCAAAATCCTTAATACAAAAATCATGAAAATTAAACATTTAAAAGGACTTATTTCAGCTCCTTTTACCCCTTTTGACAACAATGGAAAATTAGACCTCAGTATAATTCCCGACTATTATAATTTTCTTAAAAAAAATGGTGTAACAGGCGCTTTCATTAATGGTTCTACCGGTGAGGGAGTATCCACTTCGCTAAATGAAAAAAAAGCAGTTGCTCAGGCATGGGCTGACTGTTCTAATCATGATGCCGATTTTAACGTTATTGTTTTTCTTGGAGGAACCTGTCTTACCGATTGTATCGAATTAGCTAAGCATGCTTATGAAATTGGTTTGTATGCAGTCTCTTTTACGGCTCCTTTCTATTTCAAACCTGCCAATGTAAATGTTCTTGCAGAAGCTTGTATTAAAGTGGGAGAATCAGTACCAAACATGCCTTTCTATTATTATCACATTCCGGTACTAACAGGTGTTAACATACCAATGTTTGATTTAGTAAGAGCTTTAGATGGTAAATTGCCAAATTTTGCAGGAGTTAAATATACTCATGAAGATTTTATGGATTACCAAAGTTGCATGAGCTATGAAAACGGAAAATTTGATATGCTTTGGGGACGTGATGAAAACATGTTATCAGCATTGGTATTAGGAGCAAAAGGTGCTGTTGGAAGTACTTTTAATTATGCTGCTCCATTGTATTATGATTTGATTGATGCTTTTAATGCCAATGATTTGGTTAAAGCCCGTAAACTGCAACAAAAATCAATTGATATGATTCGTTTTTTAGGCAAATATGGTGGAATTTCGGTTGGAAAAGCCTATATGAAATTAGTAGGCCATGATTTAGGAGAATTTAGATTGCCTGTTAAAAACATGAGCGCCGAGCAATTTGAATTATTCAAGAAAGATGTTGCTAGTTTAGATTTTGACTCTTTCAAATCAAAATAATCCGAGTTCGTTTACTCTAAAATAAACAGTATGAATCAATCTTTTTCTTCCCTAATCCTTACTATTTTAATTATGTCCACAACTGTTAGTTTTTCGCAAAAAACAAAGATTACGAATATCGAATGGAAAAAAGCAGCTCAGTTGCAAAATGCAGATGGAAGTGTTTCATTAGGTTTTGCGGGTCCAATTAACGGAATAAACAATGACGTTTTGATTGTTGCTGGCGGAGCAAACTTTCAGGATAAAATGCCTTGGGAAGGAGGAAAAAAACACTATTCAAATGAAATTCACGTGTTGCAGAAATGCAATGATAAATATAACTGGAATAAAAAGGTACAGAGCACATTACCAGAACCTATTGCTTATTGTGGAAATACAGTAACTGATTTAGGTGTAGTTTATGTAGGCGGTGAAAATGAAAATGGTCTTTCAAATAAGGCATTTATTCTAAAATGGAATGAAGCCAAAAATAAGGTAGAAACAAAATCATTGCCTAATTTCCCTGTGCATATTACAAATATCGGTCTTACACATATTGGGAATATAGTGTATGCCATTGGTGGTGATGAGGCAACAAAATCTTCTGATCAATTTTTAAGTTTGGATTTAAACAGTACTAATCTGGAATGGAAAACATTACCCCAACTACCGATTGCTTTGGCTAATTCAGTAGTAGTTAGCCAAAATGATACTATGGGAGTCAATATCTATGTGATTGGCGGTAGAACAAAAACAGCTTCTGGAATAAGCGATTTGCATAATACCACTTTTGTCTTTAATCTAAAAAAGCAAAAATGGGAAAGTCGCGCAAACATTTCTGATGGAGAACAAACAACCAATTTTTCCGCTGGTGCTGGTATTGCAATTGGTAATCATTCGATTTTAATCGTTGGCGGAGATAATGGTGTTGTTTTTCATAAAATCGAAACCTATTTATCCCAAATTGCACAAATTGATTCTCCTGAAGAAAAGACCAAACTGATTACAGAAAAAAATCTGTTAAACACTAATCATAATGGTTTTTATAAAGGATTGCTGTTGTACAACACAAATTCAAACTCTTGGTCTAAAATTGGGGAATTACCTTTTCTCGCTCACGTTACAACAACTGCTATCATGTGGGATGGCGAAATTGTTTTATCTAATGGGGAAATAAAACCTGGTATTCGTACTCCTGATGTTATGTTAGGAACAATAAAATAGACATCTATCAATAGTTTATATCAATTTTAAATTGAAAAAGAAGATCTAAACTAAAAAAAATAAAACATGAAAAACAGTAAATATTATCCTTGGATAGTTGTCGGCTTGTTATGGCTTGTAGCCTTACTAAACTATATGGACAGGCAAATGTTGGCCACCATGCGTCCTTCTATGGAAACAGATATACCTGAATTAGTATCTGGTGAAAATTTTGGACGTCTAATGGCTATATTTCTTTGGATTTATGCATTAATGAGCCCTATATCTGGAATTATTGCTGACAAATTAAACAGAAAATGGTTGATTGTTGGTAGTTTGTTTGTGTGGTCGGCAGTGACTTACGCTATGGGCTATGCGACTACTTACCATCAAATCTATTGGCTAAGAGCATTAATGGGAATCAGTGAAGCCCTTTATATTCCTGCCGGATTATCATTAATTGCTGATTATCACCAACAAAAAACAAGATCACTTGCCATAGGAATCCACATGACAGGTTTATACGTTGGTTCTGCATTGGGAGGTTTTGGAGCCACAATTGCAGCCACTTATTCATGGCATATTACTTTTCATTATTTTGGATTAATAGGTGTTGCATATGCCTTTATTTTAGTCTTTTTATTAAGAGACAGAAAAAGTACCGAAAAAGAAACTGCTCCTTCTGATTCTGTAATTATAAAAAATAAAAATTCTCTCTTCAAAGGTTTAGCTCTATTATTTAGTAATATCTCTTTTTGGGTTATCTTATTTTATTTTGCCATCATCAGTTTGCCGGGATGGGCAACTAAAAACTGGCTACCTACCTTATTTTCAGAAAATCTGGGAATTCCTATGGAACAAGCAGGACCAATCGCTACAATTGCAATTTCCTTTTCATCACTATTAGGTGTTGTTTTTGGAGGTATATTATCTGATAAATGGGTACAAAAAAATGTAAAAGGAAGGGTTTATACCAGTGCCATTGGTTTAAGTTTAACTATACCGGCTTTATTACTAATCGGTTTTGGAGATTCATTATTTAATGTGGTAGGAGCGGCACTTTGTTTTGGAATTGGTTATGGTATGTTTGATGCCAATAATATGCCTATAATATGTCAATTTGTTTCTTCCAAATATAGGGCAACTGCCTATGGAATACTTAACATGACGGGAGTTGGTTGTGGCGCTTTAGTCACTTCTTTATTGGGAAAATCCCTGGACGGCGGAACCTTAGGTTTTGGATTCGCAATGATGGCAATTGTGGTTGTAATTGCTTTAATTGCTCAAGTAAGCTTTTTACGACCAAAAGTCAATGATTTTGTTGATGCTTAAAACAATTAAGATTATGTTTCATTACTATTTATAAACTGTTTAACTATCTATTTACATTTTAATTTAAACATACTAATAATAAAATTTTAATAGTGCTTTTATTCATTTCCTAAATTATTACCCTATATAAAAAAAGACTAAAAAACGATTCCTTATTTAATCTTTTATCACCTGATAGTTACTTAAAAATACTAGTTAAATAGTATCTAAAATTAAGTAGCTAAGATTTTTACACCTTTTTTTAAATAAATTTTACCAAATATCTTTCAAAATGAGCTATTCAAAAACAGATCTTCAAAATCTCAAAGATTTCTATCAGAACCAATTGCTAAACGATACTATTCCGTTTTGGTTTCCACGTTCTGTTGATACCGAATTTGGAGGTTATTTATTAATGCGTGACCAGGATGGCAGCCTGATTGATGATGATAAAGCAGTCTGGATACAAGGTCGTGCCGCTTGGCTTTTGGCCACACTTTACAACACTGTCGAATCAAAACAAGAATGGTTAGAAGGTTCCAAATCAGGAATCGATTTTTTAAACAATCATTGTTTTGACGGCGATGGACGGATGTTTTTCCATGTCACTCGTAATGGAGACCCTATACGTAAACGCAGGTATTATTTTTCGGAAACCTTTGCAGTTATAGCAATGTCAGCCTATGCAAAAGCCAGTGGCGATGAAACTATAGCCGAAAAAGCACGTTTACTATTCGGTAAGTGTATCGAATATTCTACAGTTCCAGGGCTATTAGAACCCAAATTTACTTCTACCCGACCATCAAAAGGGATTGGAGTGCCGATGATTATGATAAACACGGCACAACAATTGCGTGAAAATATCGGCGACCCTCGTTGCGACGAATGGATTAGCAAGTGGATAACAGAAATAGAAAACGATTTTGTAAAAGATGATATAAAATGTGTCATGGAACAAGTTGCTCCAGACGGTTCTATAATCGACCATATTGATGGAAGAACGTTAAATCCAGGCCATGCCATTGAAGGAGCTTGGTTCATTTTACACGAAGCAAAGTACAGAAATAATGATCCCCACTTAATTAAATTGGGCTGCAAAATGCTTGATTATATGTGGGAACGCGGATGGGACAAACAACATGGTGGAATTTTATACTTTCGTGATGTTTATAACAAACCTGTTCAAGAATACTGGCAAGACATGAAATTCTGGTGGCCTCATAATGAAGTTATTATTGCAACTTTATTAGCTTACACTTTGACGGGAGATGAAAAATATGCAACTTGGCATAAAATGGTTCATGACTATGCTTACAGTAAATTTCATGATACAGCAAACGGGGAATGGTTCGGGTATTTACATAAAGACGGTACTATTGCTCAAACTGCAAAAGGAAATATGTTTAAAGGACCTTTTCATCTACCTAGACAGGAATGGTATTGTTTACAAATTTTAAATGAGCATTTAAAAAAATAATTAGGGATAATTATTAAAAATATAGTTCTAACTTTTAACTTAAAAAAAAATAGAGACTAACTATATGATATAATTTTATCAATGAACACAGAATTCACTATAACATCAATAAAATTTATAATGAAAAATTATTTTACATCGTTACTTTTTGCTGCTACTGTAGGTATTTATGCGCAAAATAAAAATCAACAAATAGCTAAAGGAGTAACCATACATCAAGATCTATTCAACGCATCAATGGTAGAAGGCGTTTCTTGTTTCCGAATTCCAGCAATTGTAACGGCTCCAAATGGTGATCTTGTAGCTGCCATAGATGAAAGAGTACCTTCATGTGGTGATTTGAAATGGAGTAAAGACATTAACATCGTCATGCGAAGAAGTACCGATAATGGTAAAACCTGGTCAACTATTGAAACTGTAATCGATTTTCCTATAGGGAAATCTGCATCAGATCCTTCAATGATTGTAGATCATGATACCAAAGAAATTTTTCTTTTCTATAATTTCATGGATTTAGATAAAGAAAAAGACATTTATTATTTGCACGTAGTTAAAAGTAATGATAATGGTAAAACCTGGAGTAAACCAGAAGATATTACGAGCCAAATTGCAAAACCGGAATGGCATAATGATTTCAAATTCATTACATCAGGTCGAGGAATACAAACTAAAAAAGGGAAATTGTTGCATACTTTAGTTAATTTAAACAAAGGATTATTCGTTTTTGGAAGTGATGATCACGGAAAAACATGGTATTTTATTGACACACCTATAAAACCAGCTGATGAATCTAAAATTATCGAATTGGTTGACGGAAGTTGGCTGATTAATGCAAGGGTAAATAATAGCGGAATGCGTTATGTACACACGTCAACAGATGGAGGCAAATCATGGATTAGTACACCTGAACCAAAATTAATTGATCCTGGTTGTAATGCAAGTATCATCCGATATACCTCTAAAGAAGAAGGGTATAACAAAAACAGAATACTTTTTTCAAATGCAAAAATGGAAAAAGGTCGTATGAATCTGACCGTTCGTGTTAGTTATGACGAAGGAAAAAATTGGACAGAAGGAAAAAAAATATATGGCGGTGGATCAGCATATTCCTCGCTTACTATACTGAGTAATGGAGACATAGGTGTTTTTTTTGAAAAAGATGACTATAAACAAAATACGTTTGTGCGTTTTTCTTTAAAATGGCTTACTGATGGAAAGGATAAGTTTAAAAAAGCTTCTAAGAAAAGTAAAACAAGTAAAAAATAAATTTTAAAAGCCCTCTTAGAATCATATCTTTTTAGGGGGCTTTATTTCATCCAAAAAAATCCCAACATTAATACCATAACTCATGAGTTATTAAAAAAACTGCTTTTATAGCACCACCATTCTTCTAATTTTATTTATTATCGGAAATACTAATGCACAACTAAAAAAAGTAACTTTACCTGACAGCCTCTTCTCTACCTATTACCATCAACGAGTTTCTCATTTCAGAACTCTTCCAATGACAAAAAGTGATATTATTTTTCTGGGAAATAGTATTTCTGATGGATCAGAATAGAGTGAACTTTTGCTGATAATTGCGTTAAAAACCGTAGAATAAGCGGAAAAATAAGTGCTGGAGTCTTTAACCGAATCGATGAAATTATCATCAGGTGCCAACAAAGGCTCTTTTACTGATAGGAGTTAATGACTTATCAAGAAATACCTCGACCGATAGTATTTTTAAAAATATTAAAAAATTGATTCTTATTTAAAAATTAAGAATCGCCTTCGACAAAATTGTACATGCAGAGTATATTACCAGTAAGGGATATCTATAAAAAAATTGGCAGTCACAATAATAAACATAAGAATATCAAGAAGTTAAACACTACTTTAAAACAGCATACCACAACTAACCATTATGCTTATATTGATTTATATACATCTTTTTGTAATGAAAACGGCATGTTAATCAAAGAATTTAGCAATGATGGTTTACATCTCAAAGAAGAGGGATATTTATTGTGGAAACATTTTGTTTACCTTTATATTTATAATCTAGAATTAAAACCTTCTTTATCACCTAAAACGCAACTTCCTAAATGGAATATGTTTTTTTTTGCAATTATCTTTGGCTATTATAATTCTTATTAATAATACAACTTTAGCAAAGGATGCTTTGGTTTTGAAAAAGGCTATGGAGAAAAAAGAACTGAATGTAAAATTAGTAAACAAACTATCGAATGTAACAAATTACATACAGCTTCGTTTAGGAAATGTTACTGTGCCACAAAATCAATATGAGGCTTAACATCTGAAACAAGAGCGAATAAAATTGTACTTACCGCATCAATACGTCTTAAGTAATTTATAATGGTATTTTAAATTTATTGCAGTTAATGCATGACAATGTTTTTGTGGATGCTTCTGAAATTACGGATTGGCCAGCCTTTGCGAGGGGCAGATTTATGGTTGATATAGGGAGAAATTATCAATCGATGAAACTCTTGAAACAACAAATTGATATGATGGCTGCTTATAAGCTAAATATTTTCCACTTTCATCCTTCCGAAGATATTGTTTGGAGTTTGCAAAGTAAGCAATATCCCCAGTTAACAAATCCGGAACATATGCTTCGCGACAAAGACGAATATTATACTGAGAGTGATTTAAAAGAACTAAATTAATTATTGTAAAAACGTTACATTATCTTAGTTTCAGAAATCGATATGCCTGATCTCAGCGCTGCTTTCAACAGAACATAGGGAGTTGATATGCAAAGTAATGAAGGTTCAGAAATTGTAACAAATATCATAAAAGGGGTTTTACTACTTATGACGTTCCTTATTTACACTTCGGTGCCGATGAGGTAAAAATTACCAATCCCAAATTTTTACCCGAAGTTATTGCCTTAACCGAAGGTTTTAAAAAAAGTATTTAACTGGACTTAACAGAAAGTAATGAAGAAGATGTTATGACAATGAATCCGGTTTATCCGGGAATGTTAACTTTTGCAGAACTAACTTGGAAAGGTGGTGGTTATGCGGGTTGGACAGCCACGATTGGTCAACCTAAAACTGAAAGAGCAAAATCTTTTACTGAATTTGAAAAAAAGACTACTAGAACAAAAAAAAAACAATATTTTAAAGATTTAGCTTTTAATCATGTAAAAAAATCTGATTTAAACTGGATTTTTTAGTACTTGTGACAACAAAGGTGATTTAATGCTGAGTTTCTCTCCTGAAAAAGAAAATTTTAGTAACTCAGAAGAAAAACTACCATACCAATTAGTTGGTGATACTTTGATGATGAAACATTTGTGGGCACCACAAATTTAAGGAGTTCTAGAAAAAACAAAAGAAAATACAACATGGTATGCTGAAACTCAAATTTGGAGTGATGAAAATAAACAAGAGGAATTCTGGATAGGCTTCAATAATTTATCCCGTTCTATAGCTTCTGATTCTCCAAATGAGGGAACATGGAATAATTTAAACAGCAAAATATGGGTAAATAATATTTTAATTGCTCCACCCAATTGGAAACATCCTAATCAAAAAGGAAATCCAGAGATTCCATTAATCGATGAAGGATATGAATACAGAGAGAGAGAACAAAAAATAAATTTAATAAAAGGGTGGAATACAATCACAGTAAAATTACCTACAGGATCACTCGTAAGAACTAATTTACAAAATATTATAAAATGGATGTTCACTTTTGTTAAAGCGAAAGAATAATTGATAAATAATTCAATAACAAACATACTGTTAATAAATTATTACAAAAACAACTACAAGGATACCTATAAATTATAGTAAATTTGTTTAATATAATTTAAAAATTTATCTAAAAAAAACATGATGAGTTTAAAAGATTTATTAGATGCAAGTAAAGATAAGAGCCTTTCAGGACAAAAGTGGCATATGCTTAGACAAGCTATAACTAGAAGACTACTCTCTGAAGGAAATGCAACTATAGCCGAATTGAGCACTGAATTACAATCTAGTGTACCTACCGTCACTAAAGCTATAAATGAATTATTAAGCGAAGGCTATGTTGTAGACATGGGAAAAATTACTAACAGTGGAGGAAGACGCCCTTCCCTTTTTAGTATAAACCCTACCTCTGCATACTTTTTAGGTGTTGAAGTTGGTAAAGCAAGTATTTCTATTGGTTTACAAAATATCAAAAATGACTTCATTAGTATTGAATTAGGAACATCATTTATTCTAGAAAACAATCCGGAATCATTATTAGAATTCTGTAACTTAATTAATTCCTTTATTGAAGATTCTTCGGTTGATAAGAAAATGATCGTAGGGGTTTGTATCAACTTGTCCGGGAGAATAAATTCAATGGAAGGTTTTAGTTATAATTATTTTTTTAGTGAAAACAGACCTTTATCAGAAATGATTTCAGAACAATTAGATCTACCTGTTCACCTTGAGAATGACACTAGAGCTATGGCTTTTGGAGAATACAGCAAAGGTGTAGTGGATGATGAACAAAACATAATATTTCTAAATTACAGCTGGGGAGTTGCTATTGGAATGATTACAGATGGGAAATTATACTATGGAAAATCTGGTTATTCTGGAGAGTTTGGTCATAGTAATATTTTTGACAATGGTATTATGTGTCAATGCGGTAAAATTGGTTGCCTAGAAACCGAAATTTCAGGTTGGTCTTTAGTCAATCAATTTAAAGAAGCCTTAAGTGAAGGAAAACAATCAAGGGTAATTCTTGATGATCATCCTTTAGCACTACAACATCATGCAATAATTTCTGGGGCATTAAACTTAGAAGATAGTTTATGTATTGACTTAGTTACTCTTCAAAGTGAAAAAATGGGGCGCTATTTATCAATTTTACTCAATATTTTTAATCCAGATCTCTTAGTTATTGGTGGAGATTTTGCTCAATTAGGAGATTATACTCTTTTACCTATTCAATCAGCATTAAAAAAACATTCATTAGGTTTAGTGAACCGAGATATGAAATTAAAAAAATCTACATTAGGTCGTCGTACTGGAGTTATTGGGGCTTGTTGCGTAGTTAAAGAAAAGATGTTAACCCCTTTGATTAACAACTAAAACAATTATTATTAAAATATTTTAATAATAATTGTTTTGTTTGTAAATTTAATTACTATATTTACAATCAGATACTAAAAATATACATTTAAGCTTAGTAAATATTAACTAGTATATGATTTTCTTTAAATTAATTAAAAGAGGAAGATTGTGTCTTTAATTAAAGTACGTTAGTAACTTTAATATCAAATATTAATTTTTTAAGTTGAAGTTAAGTTGATCTTGTTTGTTTATCTAGAGGCGTGACTCTGAGTTTCGCCTCGTAGATAAACAAAGTTACTTCATGTCAATTTATTGAAATATAACATGAAAACTACCCAATCTAAGTTGTTTACTCTTATTATTGTATTTATTATTACTTTTCATTGGAGTGTATTTGCTCAAAAAAAAATAATAAAAGTAGCCTGTATTGGAGATTCTGTGACAGCAGGATATTTATTATCTGATCCTATTAATGAATCTTATCCATCGCAACTGCAAATCTTAATAGGACAAAAATATCAGGTAAAGAATTTTGGACATAGCGGAGCAACACTTTTAAAAAAAGGTCATAATCCTTACTACAAAACCAATGAATTCAAAAATGCTCTTGCATTTAATCCTGACATTGCTATTATCCATCTCGGCCTAAATGATACAGACCCAAGAAATTGGCCCAATTACAACGATGAATTTGATGCCGATTATAATTGGTTAATAGAAACTTTTAAAAAACAAAATCCTTCAATCAAAATTTACATCTGTAAGTTAACTCCAATTTTTAATGAACATCCTCGTTTTAAATCCGGAACAAGGGATTGGTATTGGCAAATACAATCACATATCCCTAATATTGCTAAAGCCAATCATGTAGCGTTAATTAACTTACATGAACCACTTTATAATCGAACCGATCTTTTTCCTGATGCCTTACATCCAACTAATGAAGGAGCCTCTATAATTGCTAAAACTGTTTATGAAAAAATTACACAAAATTATGGTGGATTAAAATTAGCTACAGTTTTTACTGACAATATGGTTTTACAACGCAACCAAACTATCCAAATTTATGGAACTGCAGATGGAGGCGAAACTATTGATGTTATTTTTAAACAAGAGAAAAAAAGTGTCATTACCGATTCAAATGGAAAATGGAAAGCCGTTTTTCCACCAATGAAACATGGTGGCCCTTATCAAATTACTGTACAATCTAAAGGAAAGACAATCACTTTAAAGAACATTCTGATTGGCGATGTTTGGTTTTGCTCCGGACAATCTAATATGGCTTTTCAACTTCAAAATTCAGAAAATGGATTAACCGAAGTAAAAAATGCCTTCAAAAATACCAATATTCGATTATTCAATGCTAAAAGCATTCGGGAAACAGATGAAAAACCTTGGGATTCAACTAGTTTAACTAAGACAAATCAACTTAAATTCTTTTCAGGAAACTGGTCTATATGTGATTCGATAAGTGCTAAAGATTTTTCTGCTATAGCCTATTATTTTGGTAAAAAAATTGCCTTTGAAGAAAACATTCCTATAGGATTAATTCAAGTGGCAGTTGGGGGCTCTCCTATTGAATCCTGGATTGACAGATACACTTTAGAACATGACGACAAAGTTGTTGATGTATTAACAAACTGGCGAAAATCCGATTTCATCATGCCTTGGGTTAGAGAGCGAGCCGATCAAAATTTGAAAAATGCCTCAAACAGTAAACAACGTCATCCTTATGAACCTGCATACAATTTCGAGGCTGGTGTTTCATCTTTTATAAATTTCCCCATAAAAGGTATTATTTGGTATCAAGGTGAAAGCAATACGCACAATGTCGAATTATACGAACATCTTATGCCTACACTAGTCAAAAGCTGGAGAAATGCCTGGAATGAAAATCTTCCGTTCTATTATGTTCAATTGTCCAGTATTGACAGACCTTCATGGCCTGCATTTAGGGACATGCAAAACAAATTACAAAAATTTATACCTAATAGTGGAATGGCTGTAAGCATGGACTATGGTGATGTCTCAAATGTGCATCCCATAAAGAAAAAGGAAGTTGAAAATCGCTTAGCACTTCAGGCACTACAAAATACTTATTCAAAAAAAATAATAGCAAGTGGCCCAATTCCTTTAAAAGCATTACAAAAAAACGATAACATCATAATTTCATTTGCTTCAGCACATCAATTAAATACGTCAAATCAAAAAGAATTAATAGGTTTCGAATTGGTAAATGACAAAGGGATTCATTTTAAAAGTAAGGCTACTATTTTAAAAAGCAAGATATTAATTAAAATACCAAAAGGTGAAAAAATAAAAACAGTTTTATACGCATGGGAAGCTTTTACCACTGCTAATTTGGTCAATGAAGTAGGCTTACCTTGTTCTACCTTTACATTGGAAATGAACTAAAACAAATCAAATAATTTCAATCTATCTTTAAAATGAAAAAAGCGATTATCAACGGAATTGTACACACAGGAGATGAAATAATTGACAATGGAGTTATTATAATAGAAAATAGAAGAATTATTTCAATTCAAAAAGAAATTCCAAATAATATTGAAATAATTGATTTAAAAAGAAAACATATTTCAGCAGGTTTTATTGACATCCAGATAAACGGTGGAGAAAAATACTATTTTAGCAAAACACCTACTGAAGAAACTATCAATGACATATACAATTCGAGCCTTAAATACGGTACAACTCATGTGCTACCTTGTTTGATTTCTTCTTCTAGGGAGTCAATACTTAAAGGAATTGAAACTATTAAAAATTACAAGGACAAATATAAAAATGGAGTTATTGGAATGCATTTAGAAGGCCCTTTTTTAAACCCTTTAAAAAGAGGTGCACATAGTATTAATCAAGTTCGAAAACCTACAAATTCAGAACTGGAGGAAATCATCCGCTATGGAAAAGGCATTATTAAAGTAATTACCATTGCCCCAGAATGTTTTTCAGACGAACAAATAGATATGTTATTAGAAAGTAATATCATTATCTCAGCAGGACACTCAAATATGACATACAAAGAGTCCCAATATTATTTTGATAAAGGAATTAAACTAGTAACCCATCTTTATAATGCAATGACCCAATTTGGTCATCGAGAACCTGGCTTAGTAGGTGCTTCTTTAGAGAATAAATCTGTCTATACCCCTATCATACTTGATGGCGTTCATTGTGATTATGCTGCTGCAAAAATTGCATATAATTTAAAGAAAGAAAAATTCTTTTTGATCAGTGATGCTGCCTTCCTAGGACGTAAAATTTTAAATTTTAAATGGGAAGATTTTGACATTCATCTAGAGAATGGTTTTTACCGAAATGAGGAAGGAAATTTGGCCGGAGCTAGTATCTCTATGAAGGAAGCTGTACAAAATGCATACAACCAACTAAACATATCTGCTGATGAAGCTATAAAAATGGCTACATGTCGAGTAGCTAAAGCGATTAATATGGAAAACCAGCTAGGTAAAATAAAGACGGATTTCCCTGCTAATTTTATCACTTTCAATGATAATCTATCAGAAATAGAAACTCTAAAATTATAGGATTCTTTGATTAATAAATTTTAAAGAAGCTTCTTTGTCCAAAACAATAACAACATTATTATATTCTTTTACATACAGCTACTCATTTCAAAAAAACAGACAAACCCTATAGTAACTCAAAATGGTTTTACTCTAAAGAAAAGAAGTTCATTTAGAACCGAGGATTTTTTTGGACTTCATAGATATTAAAACATCTTTTTTTTACGCATTTATAAAATCAATAAAAATAACGCAGTTACTCAGACTTTAGAACGGAAACCCATTTTGAAACAAAGACAACCAATTATAATATCTTTTAAATACTAATTTTAATGTTGCACAAGAAGTACCAAAAAAAAACAGTAATTATTAAAATTAATTTTGTTAAAACAGAAGATATATTCAATTTGGAAGAAAAAAATTTAATTTATTTTTAAACAAATTAATTATCAAGAAAAATACTTTTTACATTTTCTTATTAAACCTTAAAAAGTAGTACTCAAGGTGTTCTACAGTCAAACACCTTGAGTTGTATTTTAAGTAGATATTTATCAATTTAAAAAGCTCATTTTTATAAAAATCATGAAAAAACAAACTTAATATTGCTAATGGAAAACAATTTTTAAGAAACAATCATTATGAATAACCCTAATAATTTAAAGGCTTCACATACTATTTATCGAGACTATTAATGAACATTAATACAGGAAGAAGGTGTTCAATTAAAACACCATTCACTCCACTAAAACAAATTCAAATTAGTTCAAAAGCCTGTAAATCGTGTGATTTACAGGCTTTTTTGTTTTTGGTACTATTCAATTTATCTATTAAATCTTAAATCATTGGTGGTAAAATCGGTTACCCCAAAAAAAGCAAAATTAGGGTAACCAAAATTAATCTCAGTCTAGCAACAACTATTCGAAGTTAAATTATAGTGTTTTAATTGCTGATTAAGTTAGAAGAAATAAAAAAGTCACATCTTAATAGATGTGACTTTTTCTGTAAAAAAAAAACAATATTAAAATTCCTATCTTAATAATCAATTAAAATGATGGAAAAAGACTTTTTCTAGCAAATTTATCTGATGAAAATTCCACCGAAAGACCTTGTCCATAACTTTCTTGAAAATATTCTAAACGAATAGGAAGACGACCTTTTTTCAATCTAATTTCGTTACTTTTTTCAGAATAGCCATGTAAACCATCATTATCTATTAATAATGAATTATCAATGTATAGTTTACTACCATCATCAGAAGCTATGTAAAAAATATATTTTCCATCTTCGGGAATATTGATATATCCTGTGTAAACCAAACCATAATTATATGCATCATGGTTAATTTTATTCAAGTCAAAATCAGGTGCATATCCTTTAGCTACAGGAGTCAATTTATCAAAATCCGGCATTTTACTCCAAGTCCCTTTATACAAACTATAATTTAATCCCGTTTTTTTATCATAAAATATTTTTGAAGAAACCGAACTACAAGAGCCTTTAGCAACTGGACATGCAATTGCATTAATTCTTACTGGTACTGAAACCTCAAAAGCTTTGGTGTAAAGCAATGAATTAGTTGTAGGAACTGAACCATCCGTTGTGTAATAAATTTTATCTGTACTCTTTTGATTAAATTCAATTTTAACTTTTCCGTCAGACTCAATTACGCTTTCTGTATTTTTAAACTCTGGTTTTTCTGCTATATTTCCAAAAGCTTTAAGGAAATTATAATAAGGCTTGTAGGCACTGTTCGATTCACTTATAGATTGTATCGTTAATAAAGCATTATTCCATCTGTCATCAAAACCATCAATTTCTTGCTTAATATCGTTAAGGTGATATTCTATATTTTGTCCAAATTGAGAAAGTGACATTATTTCAAAAGGACTATATAATCCATCATTCCAATCATTCAACAATCGGAATGCTTCGAATTTTTTCATGTATTTAACTTGTCCTTTTTTACCTGAAAGTAGTTGTTGATCGTATTCTGGGAAATCAAGTTCTACAGCAACCATTTTATTTGTTGGTAATTCCGAAACATAAATTCGTGTCTCAAAATCATTTCCTGAATATGACCAACTACCCGATTTAGGTTCTGCGCTAAAAGGGATGATTTGTCCATTAACCGATACATTTGTTGGTGGAAAAGTACAAGGAAAACGCAATTCATACCCTCTGGAAGTTAACATCCCTGAAAAAGAACCTTCTACTGGATTTATTTGAATATTCATTTTATTTCCAGCCTTTTTAGATGTTATTGAAGTATATGAATAGGCTTCTTTCTTAAAATTATTATTATTCCCTTCATCTTCATAAAGTCTAAGTGCTCCATTTTGGCCAGGATAAAAAGCCAAGATTAAAGGATTAAGTGGTTTTTCATCTGTTCTTTCTACTTTTTCTTGCATAGGAATAATGGCTCCTTCCTTTACAAAAACAGGAATATCACTTAATGTAAAAGCCATTTCGACTTTTTTACCTCCTTTGATAATACTTCCAGTACTACATTCGAACCATTTCCCTTCTGGTAACCATGTAACTTGTGAAACAGCTATATTGTCTTTTTCAATAGGTTTAGTTATTGGATTAACAATCATATCACGACCAAACATGTATTGGTTAGGGATTGAATAAGCATTTTCTTCCTTTGGATAATCATAATACATAGGATGAACAGTAGAAACTCCAGTTTCATAGGTGTTTCGCGCTTCATTATACAAATAAGGAACTAAAGAATATCTAGTTAAATAAGCTTCTCTCATAATTAAAAAATTATCGAGTGGATAAGCCCAGATACGTCTTTCGTGTTGCGGAGCTGCCGTTGCATGAGTCCTAAAAATTGGACTAAAAACACCCCACTGAATCCATCTAGTATACAATTCAGGAGAACCTGCATCGCCTTGATGACCACCTATATCATGACTCCAATATCCAAAACCAACATTAGCCGCTGTTGAAGTAAAATAAGGTTGATAATTTAATGATTCCCAATTAACAAAGGTATCTCCTGAAAATCCTATTTGATATCTATGGTTTCCTAAACCTCCCCAACGATGGAAAATAAGTGGACGAACCTTATTTTGACGTTCCATATCACTATAATGCACATAATTTAGGTAAAAAGTAGGATTAACTCCCGGTATATTAGTATTACCCCATTGTTGCCAGTCTAACCACCAAAAATCGACACCCGCTTTTTCTATTGGACGCAAAATAAGGTTCATATAATTAGTAGCAAATTTTTTATCTGTAATCTCAAAAGGCACAAACTTCTTTGTACTTGGATCAATCCCCATTGCTTTTGCCATTTCAGGATACCCTTCTTCATAAGGCTGAATTCCGGAAGCAGGATGAAGATTTAGACAGGTTTTAAGATGTTGTTCATCTGTCCATTTTAAAAACTTTTCAGGAGAAGGAAACAAATTTTTATTCCATGTAAAACCTGTCCATCCCGCATCTTCTCCGGCTTGATCCTTTTGTCTTTGTCCGTTTTTGAAAAACTCAGGCAACGATTTCACATGCCAATCCATATCAATTACAAAAACATCCAGAGGTACATCATGCATTTTAAATTCCCCTACAAGTTCACGAAATTCCGTATCTGAATACTCTCTATATCTTGACCACCAAGCACCAAAAGCAAAACGTGGAGGCATAGCAATTTTACCAGCAATGTCTGTGAAATCTTTTAAAGCTTTTTTATAATCTGTATCATAGGCAAACAAATACATGTCCTGATTATTATCCGCTGGACGTTTCATCACCCAATTCCATTCAGAATTATCAAAAAGTGGACGTACACTATCATCTATTAAGTACCATCCATCACGAGAAATTATTCCTTGTTCCAATTCTTTGGCTGGTCCGCTTACACCATCCAAAGTACGGGTTGTTCCTAATAAATTTTTATTATTTGCTAAGCCTGGTTTCCATGTTACATTTTTTCCATTTACAATAAAATCTACACTAAGATTTTTATCAGAAAACTTACCCGAACCTATTTTATATTTAAGTTTTACAACATCGGTAACAATTTGAAGTTCCCCATTAGTTTCTTTTTTAACAAACTTTGGTACTGGAAGATTTCGATTAACAAAAGTTAAAGAAGCATTATCTACAAATTTACCATCATTGCTCCACTCCATACGAATTACCCGGGGTGAAAGAACGGTAAACCTTGTGTTCCCTGAAACAATCACTGCTTTGGAATTGGCTACAGGATTGTATTCTTGAGCAAGCAACGTTGCAGAAACGAGTCCAAAAATTGTAACTAAAAATTGTTTTGTTTTCATATTCTATTTTAAAATTAATATTTGATGCTTCTAATGTGACATCGACAATACAACTGATTGTCACTTTTGAAGCTTCTTTTTTATAGTTGAATTTATCGTTTAATAAATTTATTACTGTATTTTTTGTTATTGTTTTGAATTTGTAGCAGATATAAACCTTGTTTTAAATTACCTACGTACAAATTATTATTTTCAATTTTAGGAGTACTTATAAGCCTACCATGAATATCAAATATTTTTGTAGTTGCATTTAATAAATCAATATTCGTTTTGATGTATAAAGTTTGATCGACTGGATTTAAAATATCCAATTGATTACTTACTTCCTGTTCTGGATTAGTAGAATTACCTACAAATAATTGTGAGGTGGGAATTACTTCTCTTTCCTGAAATAAATTTGACCATTCTAATTTACAACTTGCTTTTTCAGCTGTTTCGTAATATTCCAATTTAATATCGTAATCCTCACCCGCTTTAAGAATAATTTCTCCCTTGTACTCGCCTATTCTATTATTCCATTTATCAATAATTAATTGGTTATTAATCCATAATCTTCTACCATTATCACTAGTTACATAAAAAACATGTTCTCCACTGTATTTAGGTTTTATTTTACCAGTCCATCTTACCGAAAATTGGTTAGAATTGACATTGGCATTAGGAGAAGACATTCCCCATTCGAAGTCAATTTTAGCATCTACTCTTTCTAATACCGGTTTTTCAAAATTAATTCCATTGAAATAATTACCTAATAATCCTGTTCCATTACCAATTATCGAATTTACATCTGGCATCAAATCAAGCTTCCAACGTTGGGCATTATTTCCATTATCTGTCCATTGCTGTATATTTGTCCCTGGTTCTGAAAGATTGTTATTGACGTCAAGACATTTATTAGTGCCCTTATGGGTTAGCTTATAATAACCGTCGGGCATCAAATCCAGTTTCCAACGCTGTGCATCATTACCAGTATCATTCCATTGATGGACATTAGCACCATCATTTGAGCTGTTATTATCAACATCTAAAACTTGATTTGAATTTTTATTTTGCAACTTATAAAACCCATCATTTTCAAGTGTAATATACCATCGTTGCCCCTTAATATTTCCGCTATCTGTCCATTGATGAACATTCGCTCCGGGAGTCGTACTTTCTTTATCGACACTTATAACTTGATTCGTTCCTTTATGGGTTAATTTGTACAATCCTCCGGAAACAATTGGTACTTCAATTAATTCCAATTCCCAGCGCTGTCCATCGTTTCCATTGTCAGTATATTGTATCACATTGGCAAGAGGAGCATTGCTGTTTTGATAAACATCCAAACATTGGTTAGTCCCTTTATGCGTAATCTTAAAATAACCATCTGTCATCGCTTCTAAATTCCATCGTTGTTCATCGTTTCCATTGTCAGGTCCTTGTTGTACATTAGCTCCAGGAAGCTCATTATTATCTTTTACTTCTATACATTGAATTGTATTTTTATTTGTCAATTTGTAATAACCATCCGACTCCAAACTTATTTTCCAAAGTTGAGATTCACCCCCATTTTCAGTATTTTGATAAACATTAGAACCAGATAGATTCGCTTCTAAAGATTGGTTAGTCCCTTTGTGAATTAATTTATAAATTCCTCCTGAAATAATTGGAGATACCGGCAATGAGGAGCATGAATTATCGGGAATTCTTGGCTCCACTCCATAATTAGTCATATTTATCGGTTCGATTAAACCATCCGAATTAAAATACATATGATCAATTGCAATTTTTCTATCTCCGCTGGAAGCATTCTCATAACGATGGTACACAATGTAGTATTCATCACAATCGCCTATCTTTATAACAGAATGATGTCCCGGTCCTTTATCCTCACTATTGGAACTAAGAATAACACCTTGATAGGTCCAAGGCCCTATGGGAGAAGTAGAAGTAGAATACCGAACATTATAAGAATCATTCCCCCAATACCCATTAGAATACATCATGTAGTAAATCCCTTTTCTTTTTACCATAAAGGGTCCTTCGGTATAATTTGGAGGAGTTATATCTAAAGGTTCAGAAACTGAGACCATATCTGAATTTAATGTTCGTACCGACAATTTACTTTGGCCTGAGCCACCATAATAAATGTAATTTTTACCATCATCATCCGTAAACACCATTGCATCAATAATATCAGTCATCTTGGGGTCTGTTGCAATAAGCGGTGCATTATTTGTATCTTTAAAAGGTCCAATGGGTGTATTACCCACTGCCACACCTATTTTGGCCTCAGCTGTATAATAAAAATAATATTTACCATTGCGAAAAACTACTGCCGGTGCCCAGCCATTATTTTGTGCCCATGGACTATCCGGATAAAGATCCATAATAACACCTTCATCCTTCCAATTAGTTAAGTCAATTGAGGAATAAGCATGAAACTGTGTTCCATAAGTAGCTGTTGTATAGATGTAATACTTATTTTCAAAATAATGAATTTCTGGATCAGCTCCTGAAAACAAAGGATTCATTGCTGTTTGTGCTGACAACATATCCATAATCCCTATGCAAACAAATAAAGCAATTAATTTTTTTCTTATTTTCATGCTTAGATTAATTAGTATATATTTTTTGAATTTGATTTGAACATTTAAATCCTATTTAAAAGATCAATCTAAAAACTTCTATTACGATAATAAAAAATATTTTTTTACTTTAATTCGGCATTAACCATTAGTTATTTCAATTAATTGCAGACAAAATCTATGCTTAAAAAAATACCTATTGATTATTAAAATATCGTTATCGTTTTTTTCGTCCACTTTATAACTAGTAAAAGGATTATACTAGAAATGATACTATCATATTAAATGTATCACTTCATTATTTAGAAAAAGAAGCCAAAATTTTCAACTCTATGCATTGAAAAACTTTGACTTCTTTTAGGCTAATTTTTATTATTTTTTAACTTGAAATGCCTATTAGATCTTTTTCAACTGTATAGTCATTTTGGCTGGATTTACTATAAGTTTGTAATTTCCTGCAGCCTGAATTATCCATTTATTGTCAGGACTGGCATTTGGTTTCAATGTTAAAGGTGTTGGAGCAGCATCAGGAATAAGTGGAGTTCCATTATTTGGAGGCATCAATGCTCTCCCATTCCAGTCACCTTGCTGTGTGTAAAGTTTAAATTCACCAGCATCAAATTGTCCTGTAAAGATAAATTCTTCTGGATTCTTAAGATCCCAAGTCATTTGCTTAGCATTCCCAATATTCCATCCAATACCTGAAATAGCATTTCCAACCATGTAAACATTTTCATAAGGTACATAACCTAAAGCATAAATTTTCTCTTCAATATCAATATATAATGAATGACGACCTGATTGTGTTATTTTAAAAACATTATTTTCGGTTCTTGGTTCAGTTTCATTGAAGATTAAAGTATTCCCCGCAGCAGGATCATAAGATGGTAATTCACTTCCTGGAGTTCTAATAATTTTGAAAGAACCTGGAGTAAAGTTACCTACAAAATTATAGATAGTTCTTTGAGTGATTTCAGGCAAACTTTTACCTGTACTGTAATTCCATCCACCACTTATAGCATCTCCAACCATAAATAATGGTAATGGACCTGGACTGTAAGCTGTAACAGAGAAAAACGCTTTTGCAATTTCAGGTTTTTGATATTGAGTACTATTGTCTACTCTTGCAATTATCATGGCTTCAAGTTTAGTAACTACTCCACCAGGTCGCTTGAATTTTTTCAATAAAAGAGAATTTAATTGTCCAACTGTATATTTTTTAGTAAAAATATCAACTGGAAGTTCTTCGATTAAGGCTGTTTCCTCGTTAAAATTATTTCCCACAATATCCATTAGGAAAAAATACTTCAATGTTGTTCCTGCTCCTCTATCATTACCTGGTGTCCAAGTAAATGTGATAGCTTCTGCATTATCATTCCCTTCTGTCATTACAACATTATCCGAAGAAACTGTTAATGCCATAGGTTGTTCAAATTTTGGTTCTTTAAGCCAATCCGCATTTTCAAGACCTTTGTCATCACAGGCGGTTAGAACCATAATTACTATAACTGAGATAATATTTAATATATTTTTCATTTTAGTTTTATTTATTTAAATGTATTTTACCAGTAAGGAGCTTGAATTAAATTTGGATTTTTTACTATTTCAGATAAATGTATAGGGAACCAATAAAAAGCTTTTCTATAAATTCTTTTTTGGTATACTGTTCTTTTATAAAAATCTGTAGCGTTTTGACCATAAAAATTCATACCGTAAAAATCAGTATTCAATAATTGTTCTGCTTCTTTCCATCTTCTAATATCATCGTAGCGGATTCCTTCAGTACAAAGTTCTACTCTTCTTTCCATATGGATTAATTTTCTTACTTTGGCTTGATCGGCAATATCTACATGAATATTATTTTCATCAGTCACTCCAGTGGTATATGTTCTTACTCCAGCTCTTTTTCTAATTTTATTTAAGTAGACTAAAATGTCTGGATCACCAGGATTGTATTCATTTAATGCTTCAGCATAATTTAAGTATGCTTCTCCAAGTCGGTACAAAATACCCGGACGTGGAGTATAATAGTTATTGATTGGATCACGAGATGGATCTGTTTTCTTTCTAACTAAATATCCGTTTTGAGGAGCATCGTGAGTATTATTATTATCTCTCTTTCCATTAAAAAATTCTAATTTTCTAGAATCTTTACTATACCATTGCCCATCAAAATTAACAGCCAAATAGAAACGTGGTTCTCGATTACAATACATATTATAGGTACCTGCTAAAGTTACCTGCCCTTCATTTTTTACTTCTTTCCATTTTGTTTGTCCATTAGTCCAATATCCGTCCTGTGAAGAAAAACCATTTTCAACGTAACCAGAATTTGGATCAGAAATAGGCAATCCATTCGCAGTAAAGAAAGCATCTACTAAAGATTGAGTTACCCCATATCCTCCATAACCTCCACTTCCTCTAGGAGCCGAATGAATATCATATTCTCTATAATTAGAACTTGGACGAGCAAATAAAACTTCAGTATTACCTTTATTGTATTCTTTAAAAAATAAATTTTGACATGACAAGAAAGGGTCAATTTCTCCATTAGGGGCTAACTCTGTATACAATTCGTGACCTGCAGCATTAGCTACTTGAATTAAATCTTTACTAGCATCTGCAGCTTTTTTCCATTTATTAACATCAAAACTTGTACTAAAAAGATGAACACCACCATTATCAACATGATCCGCATAATCAGTATTTCCATTAACTAATGGACTTGCTGCAAACAATAACATTCTGGCTCTAACCGCTTTACACATAATTGAAGTTGCGCGACCATATTTTCTTCCATCGTCATAAGATGTTGGTAAAATTTTAGACACTTCTTCTAATTCTGTATCGATCCAACTTACAATTTCATCAAATGGTGTTGGTCCTTGCAATAAATCCGCTAATGTATAGTTTACAGGAGCAATTTGCTCTGGATTAAAGGGAACAGGTCCATAAGTATTAATTAATAAATAGTAATAATATGCTCTTAAAAATCGAGCTTCACCTATCATTAATTTCACATCATCCTCAGTCAATTTCTGCTCAGGAATTGTTTTAACATTTTTTATAAGGATATTAATTTCTCTGATTTTTTGAGGTAGTCTAGCCCAATATCCAGGGCCCCAATTACTATTAGTTGACCAAGTACCCAAGGCAAATGGAATAACTTCCCAACCGTAATTACGCCATCTTTCCGATGGTGTCATATCATCACCTAGAACTTCCCATCCTAAATCTCTTTGATAACCCCAAATTGGATCTGGTACCATAGAATAGCATCCTGATAACCATTGCTCTGTTTTTGTTTTACTATTAAAAACACCATCTAAGGTAAGTTCGGTATCACTCTCTTTATCCAAATAATCTGAACAAGAGTACGTTAATGTCAATGTTAAAAATAAGAACATTGATTTTATATATATATTTTTCATTTTATTTTAATTTTTATAAATTAACCTCTAAACCAAAAAGTATAGATTTTGTACTCGGATATCTTAAACCTGTTCTTGTATCTAACTCAGGATCCCAAAGTTTGAATTTTGAAATATAGAACAAGTTGTTACCACTCACATAAAACCTTAATCCTCTTAACTTAATTTTCTCTGCAATATCTTTTTTCAAAGAGTATCCAAATTCAATTGATTTCAAACGCATAAAACTCATGTCTTTTTTCCACCAAGTAGATGCTACAGAATTATTAGTATTAGTACCATAACTTAATCTTGGCCAAAATACATTTTGACTTTGGTTGTCTATTGTCCAACGGTCATTGTAATTGGTATAAATATTTCCTAATGTTCCTGTCCCACTTCCTGGTATAAAACGGGCAGAATCCTCACCGCCTTGTCCTATTACTTCATATGTTTTTCCAACCCCTTGGAAGAAAAAGCTCATATCAAACTGTTTGTATCTAGAAGTAGAACCGAAACCATAGATTATTTGAGGATCTCTTGTCCCTCCAATAAAACCTTCATCTAAGGCATTTATGACACCATCGCTATTTTTATCTTGATATTTAATATCTCCTGGACGAACTAACCCACCAAGTTGTGGTTCAGGCAAATCGTCTTTTAACAATCCTGTTACAGAATCAAAATCGTCTGTAGTATATAATCCAAGAGCTGTTTGTCCCCACAATGTATTATTTTGAATATTGGTTGCAGACTTATATGGATATAAATTTTTAACTCCTTCCGGTTCATCTCTTTCAGTAACTTTATTTTGAACATAAGTAAAGTTAGCTCTCCAACTCATGAAAAAATCAGGTGTAAATTGTTTATTGAAATTTAATGCAACTTCAATACCTTTATTTTCCATCTTTCCAAAGTTTGCAAAAGGTGTATTTATAAATCCTGCTTGCGTAGGTACCGTAGAACGTCTAATAAAAATATCTTTTCTTTTTTCTTTGAAAACATCTATTGTTAAGTCAAGCGTTCTCCACAATCCAATTTCAACTCCAACATCTGTTTTTAGTACCTTTTCCCAAGTTAAATTTGTAACTCCAACCTCTCCTTCTTGAATTCCCCCAATATAATTTCCGGTTCCCGTACCCCAGTTGTAACCATCTGAATTACCATTAATGGTCGTCTGATAAGCAAATCTTCTATTTGATCCAATGTTATCATTACCTACTAAACCATACGAACCTCTAAATTTAAGTTTACTAAGTACATCTTTATAAGGTTCCATGAATTTCTCCTCACTTACAATCCATCCTAGAGCAAAAGATGGGAAGAAACCATATCGTTGTCCTTTGGCAAAATTTTCAGAACCATTATAACCAAAGTTGAATTCTCCAATATATCTACCTCCAAATCCATAAGAAGTTCTTCCTGCAATACCTTGGTGTCTGTATGGCTGAACTCCTCCATTATCATAACTATTTTGATTATATAGTAACAATCCATTTAAATCATGTTTGCCAAAAGTACGACCATAAGTCAAACTTCCTTCTAAATACACACGACGATCTCCATAATCAGCACCATTACCAAATCCAAGAAACTCTTGACCGTATTGTTGAATATCATGAATTAAATTTCCTTGAATATCTCTTCCGCTAGCAATATTGTAATAATCAGGTGATTTACTTCTCGTAATTCTGTTTGAAGAATAATTATCAAATGAATAAACTAATTTACCCTTTAATCCTTTTGTAATCAAAGTACTAAGATCTTGTTCTAACGAAACAAAACTTTCAATTTTACTTGCTCCATTTTTATAATACCCTTGTTGCGTAGAAATAGCCCATGGATTTGGTCTTGCAGGAACTTTAGGAATGGTACCATCTGAATAAATGGCAGGGTGTGCAAAAGGTGTAGTTTCAAAAGCTGTATTAAATAAATAATCAGTACTACTATCTCCTTTTGTAAGCTGTTGTAAAAACCCTCCAATATTTACTCTAAACAATGTTGTTTTAGTTAAGTTAATATCAATATTTGTTCTTACTGTTGCTCTATTTAAACGGGTTTCTGAATCATAAGACTGTTTTGAATCGGCAGCCAATATACCTCTCTCATTATAATAAGACGCTGTAAGCGCATATCGCAAGACATCAGATCCTCCACCTACATTAAGACTGGTTCTGGAAGTAGTTGCATAATCTTTAGTAATCGCATCAATCCAGTTTACATCAGGATATAAATCTGGGTCATAATTACTTGCAGTCTTAGCAATTCTGTCCTCAGTAAAAGGCATAGGTCTATTTGAGTCTACAGCTAATTCATTAATTAAACTCATATAAGGAGCTGCTCTGATAAATTGAGGTAATTTAGTAGGTTCTTGAATAGCTGTTTCAGTTCGAATTTGAATAGTAGGCTTACCTATAAAACCTCTCTTAGTGTTGATTAAGATTACACCATTTGCCCCTCGAACTCCATAAACGGCACTCGCAGCTGCATCTTTTAAAACAGAAAAGGATTCTATAGAAGCAATATCTACATCATTTAAATTTCTTTCGATACCATCTACTAAAACAAGAGGGCTAGTACCACCTGCAAAAGTAGAGATTCCACGAATTTTTATATCCGAAGCGTCATAACCAGGCTCTCCTGAACGTTGTACCGCAATAACCCCTGTAATTTGACCTCCTAAATTGTTACCAAGTGTTCGAGAGGTACCAAATTGAATGGCAGAAGGTTTTAATGTACTAATTGCACCCACAACGGATTCTTTTTTCTGAGTACCGTAACCTACAACTACTACTTCATTAAGTTCATTTTTATCATCTGTCATTACAATATTTAACACTTTTGAATTATCCAAAGATTTCTCAACCCTTTTCATTCCAATAAATTCAAATATCAAAATTGACTTATTAGATGATACATTTATTGTATAATTTCCATCAATATCTGTTTGTACGGCATTATTAGTGCCCTTTTCAATGATACTAACTCCTGGTATTGCATTACCATCAGAATCGGTAACATTTCCTGTAATTTTTATTCCTTTTTGTGTAATAAACTTCGTCTGACCAGATTTAGAATATCCATTATTAATGCAGAGCATTAAAAACAATAGACAAATAAATCCAGACTTACGAAAATTAAACTTACCCAAGACAAATAAGCTTGATTGTCTTGTAAACATTTCCCAAGTCGTTTGAATTTTCATTTTAATTTTAATTTTTGGTTGGTTAATTAATTAGTTATTTATTTGTGTGAATTAGAAAAACATAAGGAGATTACAACTAAAACATTTTTTTGTAATAAAAAGTCATTACATGTATATTTAAAAATTATAATGAACTTTTTTTATCAATAACATAATTTATTTCATAAATATTTATATTTTATTTTTTGACCAAATTAAGAGAATGCACAATTAATTTTGACTTCATTTTGTTTCATAATTATGTTTATATGGTGCATAAAACACATAAAAATCAATAAAATACTCCATCTATAAAAAGTAATCACTCTATCTTTTGTAATTGCAACAAGCTTTTAAAAAAAAGGAAATACATACTTTTGAAGACGATAAGAATTTAGGCGTAACACTTTTAGATGAATAATAATTTTAGTAGATAAACAAACGTAGTAAAACGATTTAGCTAAAACAAATGACATCAATAATAATCTTAATAAAATTAGATTGTAGTATTCTTTATCCGAAATAATAATCTTAAAAGTATATATTGTAAAAAGTGACTTGTAACTTAATCGTTCCTACGATGCAATTTTGAAAAAAACCATTAAAACTAACCAAAAAAATTACATCGAAAGAAACGATAAATTACATAAAAAAGGGATTGATTTATTTTTACATTGTAGGTATAGCCAAGCGAACACCTTCCGAAACAGGTACACCGATAATTGGGTTGCCGTTTTTATCCCATTTTATTTGTTGCATTCTAGGTGACCTATGTTGTCCGCATCCTTCGCCTGGATTAGAATTTGCATGATATAAAATCCAATCTTCCTTACCATTAGGAGACTTAAAAAAAGAATTATGCCCTGGTGCATATACCTTCGTTTTACTTGATTGTTGCAAAATTGGTTTATCTGATTTTACCCATGCCAATGGATCCAACAAATTATCTTTTCCTGTAAAAGTAAGTAAGCCTAAACTATAATTATCTGTCCAACAACCACTGGCCGAGAAAACAATAAACAATTTATTATCATGTGATAGAAATTGAGGTCCTTCATTTACATTTACTTGCGCAGGGTTTTTGTCATCATGCAAAGCCCCAAATAATTCCCAAGGTTTTGTAGGACTTGAAATTCTTACTCTGTCACCTTCAATTTCAGTAGGACTCTTCATTTTGGCAATATAAATATTTTGTTGACCGTTAGAATCACCTTCCCATCCAGACCAAATCATATATAATTGATTTTTGAATGAAAAAACATTACCATCAATTGCCCATTTATCTGTTTTGGCCGCAATTTTACCTTTAAAAACCCACTCCCCTTTCATTGGATTTTCGGAGTTGTTTTCTAAAACATACATTCTATGTGTATCGTTTGAACCATTATCAGCAGCAAAATATGCATACCATTTTCCATCAATAAAATGAATCTCTGGAGCCCATATTTCGGCAGAATAGGAAGTATTTGCAGGCGCTTTCCAAATCACTTTCTTTTCTGCACTTTTTAAGTCGGCTAGATTTTTAGTTTTCAAAATCATAATTTGATTTTGCATTGTATGCGTATAATAGTAAAAACCATTATGAAATGTGCTATATGGATCTGCTCCATACTCTAATAGAGGATTGGAGAATGTTTGTTGTGCTAGCATTACATTGCCTATACAACAAAATAGCGCTATTAAAATTAATTGCTTTCGCTTGATTGTATTTATCATCATAATTATGTTTTCTAGAATTGCTGTTTAGAATTAGTAGCTGGTTTTGGATTTAGATTCTGCAGTTATTTTTTTAATAAAATCAGCCTCTTCTTTTATGTATGGTACTCCATTTGTATTAAACACTTCGTGAAACCATACAGGAGGTGCAGAATCATATTTTCTTGTCCAACTATCCCAAGGAAATTTAGTCTGTGTTTTTCCATCTACTAACCCCCAATTCATCATAGCTATGTTATTTTCTTTAGCGATTGGTAAAAAACCTTCAAAAGTACTGCCGTTTGGTCTGGCCATATATTCAGTACACAACATAGGTCTACCATATCTTTTCAATTCATTGATTCTGTTTCTAAAATCGGCAGGCTTGTCATAACAATGAAAAGAAATAACATCAGATTGTTCTAATTGTAACCTAAAAATAGGTTTCATTCCCTTTTCGGACCAATCACCTGCCCAAACCCCTGAAGTTAATGGTTGAGATGGATTACTAGAACGTGCCCATTCGAAAGTCTTTTGCAATAAATGATAAATTAGTTCTTCTTTATTTACCAATTCTACTTTATCATAGGCAGGTCTGTTCATATTATCGGGTTCATTCCAAACATCCCATCCTAAAATCCTCTTATCGTCTTTAAAGTGCGCTACAGTTTCTTTGACATATTTTTCTAATCGATGTACTTGTGTTGTATCTAATAGTGCTTTTTGTCCAGGGGATTGAACCCAACCTGAATTATGTAAAAAAGGTTGAGGATTTCTTTGTTTTCCTGAAACAGGAAAAGGATCCCAACAAGAATCAAACAATACAAACAATGTTTTAATATGATGTTTGTGGGCTATTTTCAAATATTCATTAACTCTTTTATAAAACCCTTTCGGATCATCTTTGTGCAATAAATCATGCAGATAAACACGCATTACATTCATTCCTATTGCTTCTGCCCAGCCTAATTCTTGGTCTATTCTTTTAGGGTCAAAAGTATCAGCCTGCCACATTTCAAGTTGATTTATAGCTGTAATAGGGTTGAAGTTTGCTCCAACTAGCCAAGGCTGTTTTGAATACCAATCATTAGCAATTTCTTTACTCCAGATTTCTCTTTTAATATTTGAATTAAGGATACTTGAAACATGTGATTTTTTAAATTCACTTTTGCTTACATTACAGCTAATTATGGATAGCGAAAATAAAACAATGGCTGTCAGTGTGTTTCTATTTGTCATTTCTAAATTATTTTACCTACTTGATATTGTTCTTATTATGGTGATATAAAAAATTAAAAAAAATACTTTCCTATTTTGTATTTAAAAAATTAAGTAATATTGCAACTCCCTTTAAAGAAGATATTTTTTGTTTATTTCTATTACAATACGGTATTTTTTTATCAATTATGTAATTTATATATTAAAAAAAAATCAAATTTATTTTTTGACCAAAGTAGGATATTAGTAACACAACAGTAACTTCATTTTGTTTCACAATTATGTCAAAATTGGTCAAAACACATTGAGAAAGCGTTATAAACATGGGGGCAAAACAATTTGAATGCTTATGACACAAGAAGAGCGATTATTTTTATAAAAAAATTAATTTAAAATTTACATGCAAAAATTATTTAAAATACAAACCCTAATTTGTCTTTGGTTCACTTCTACTGCTTCCTTTAGTCAAGAATATTATTTCAAACATTATAAGGTAGAAAACGGAATGTCTAACAATACCGTTTTAGCATCAATTCAGGATAAGGATGGATTTTTATGGTTTGGAACTAAAGATGGATTAAATAGATTTGATGGCTATCACTTTAAAACTTTTCGAAGCGGATCAAATCCTAATACCTCATTAGGAATTAATTACATCCAATCATTACATGAATTCAAAAATTATATTTGGGTAGGAACAGATAAAGGCTTGTATTCCTATGACAAAAAGTTAGAAAAATTTACTTTTTTAAATGAAGCAATTAATAATCGTATCAATGATATTGATAATGATTTTAAAAACAACTTGTGGTTTATTTCTTTTGGAACATTGGTTAAATATAATGTCAATACAAAAGAGACAACAATGTTTGACAGAAATACATTTTATACAACTTCAATTACTTGTGACCAAAAAGGCGTAATCTGGGCATCATCTTATGATGACTTATATCGTTATTCTGAATCAACTCAGAGTTTTGATAAAATAAAAGTACAATTACCTAATAATCAATTTTCAATTTCAACTATTTATGCCTTAGATGCTAAATCGATTTTGATAGGAACTAGAGATCATGGTGTTTATAAATATGATATTTCCAGTCGAAAAACTACACCTTTTATCAATGGAGCAAACAAACCAATCTTTGTAAGACAATTTAAAAGAAATAAAAATAATTTATGGATAGCAAGTGAATCTGGAGTCTATATCTATAATCTATCTAATAAAACAATTCGAAATTTACGCAAAAGTCCAACTGATCCCTATGCTATTTCAGACAATGCTGCCTATTGCATTACAATAGATAAGGAAAATGGAGTTTGGATAGGAACTTATTTTGGTGGTGTCAATTACCATCAAAAACAATATGACCAGTTTAAAAAATACTTTCCAAGCAAAAACAATAATGCCATTGTTGGGAGCGCCATACGTGAAATAAAAAAAGATAGTAAAGGTAATTTTTGGATTGGTACTGAAGATGCGGGTATTAATAAATTTAATTTACAAACGAAGAGTTTCATAAACTATCAACCAAACGGAACAAAATCGGGTCTATCTTTTTATAACATCCATGGAGTATTACCAAGTGGAAATCAGGTTTGGATTGGAACTTTTGAACATGGATTAGACGTTATGGATGCGAATAGCGGTAAAGTAATCAAACATTATGATCATTCTAATAGTAATCTTAAAAGTGATTTCATTGTTACATTTTATGAAACTCCCGATAAAAGACTTTATGTAGTAACCTCTTTAGGGATATATATTTACGACCAAAAGAATGACAACTTTACAGTTTGTAATGATTTTTCAGAGACAACCCATTACACTTGCTTATTTAAAGACAATGAAGGAAATTTTTGGGCTGGATCTTATCGTGACGGATTGTTTTATTACAATCCAAAAACACATGAAAAAGTAGTTTACAAATATGATTTTAATAATAATAAAAGCATCAGTAATGATTTTATTAACTCCATATTTCAAGATAAACAAAACAACCTCTGGATAGCAACTGAAAATGGATTAAACTTATTTGATTACAATAAAAGGGAGTTTAAGAAATTTACAACAAAAGATGGTTTCCCTAGCAATGTTATCTATTCTATTTTGCAAGATTCTCAGCAAAATTTATGTATCACAACCTCAAAAGGATTAGTGAAATTTAATTACAAAACTAAAGCTATAACTATTTTCACTAAAGCTAACGGATTATTAAGTGACCAATTTAATTATAATTCCGCTTTCAAAGATTCTAATGGAGATATGTATTTTGGGAATCTGAACGGAATGATCAGTTTTAATCCTAAAAATTTTAACACAAATAAATACAACCCTCCTATTTTTATTACAGGCTTACAAATAAACAATCAAGATGTAATGGTTAATGATGAAAATTCTCCATTGGGCGAATCGGTTTCTTTCATCAAAAAAATTACCTTAAAAAATCATCAGTCCAATTTTAATATTGATTTTGCATCATTAAGTTATACCGCTCCAGAACTCACACAATATTGGTATAAATTAGAAGGTATCAACGATGATTGGATCTTTTTAAACAAAAACAACAAAGTATTTTTTACAGAACTCCCATCAGGAAGCTACAAATTTAGAGTTAAATCTTTAAGTGCTAACGGAGTATGGAGTAAGGAAGCAGTTATTGAAATAACCATATTACCTCCTTTTTGGGCAAGTAATTATGCTTTTTTTGTTTACTTTTTAATCATTTCAGGAGGTTTGTACTGGCTTTTGGGCAGGTATCATGAGATGAATATCAAAGAAAACAATCAAAAAATTGCGGCTCTTAATAACGAAAAAGAAAAGGAAATTTATCATGCTAAAATTGAGTTTTTTACCAATGTAGCTCATGAAATCCGAACCCCTTTGACTTTAATAAAAAGCCCCTTAGAAAGTTTGATGAAAAAAACCTATGAATCTCCAGATATTATAAAAAATCTATCGATCATGGAAAAAAACACCTCTCGTTTATTAAACTTGGTGAATGAATTATTAGATTTTAGAAAAACGGAGATAGAAGGAATGGGCCTCACTTTTGTTGAAATTAATATTTCTGCTCTAGTAAAACAATTACAGTCGGAATTTACCCCTTTAATTGAAGAGAAAAATATTCATTTTGAATTAGAATTGGGAGAAAAAAGTATTTATGCTTTTGTAGATGCAGAAGCAATTAGAAAAATCCTTAGTAATTTAATTAGTAATGCTATAAAATACGCTAAAAGTGAAGTAATTATTACTTTGTTTAGAGATGAAAACTCATTTGAATTCATCGTTAAAAATGATGGAAATTTGATTCCTAAGGGATTAAAAAGCAAAATTTTTGAACCTTTCTTTAGAATATTGGGCTCTGAAAACCAAACAGGTACAGGAATTGGTCTATCCTTAGCACATTCTTTAACTGAATTACATAAAGGAACTTTAAAATTGCAATTTCAGGACGAATCCATGAATACATTTGTTTTGAAATTACCTCTTCATCAAGAAAGTGAATTCCATCTTTATAAAGCGCCTTCAGAATCAACTATAAAAGATCAAAATGAAGAATTTGAAAGCGAAATAATAGCTAAAGATCTCAAAACCCAAATACTAATTGTAGAAGATAATGTAGAGCTACTCAATTTTATGAGTAAAGAACTTGGTAAAGAATATAAAATATTTAAAGCATCAAATGGTGAAGAGGCAATTAAAGTAATCCATAATGAAACTATTCACATTGTGATAAGCGATATTACAATGCCTATAATGGACGGAATAGAATTATGTAATCGAATTAAATCGAATATCGAAACAAGCCATATTCCAGTGATTTTATTGACCGCTTTAAGTGCCGTACAAACCAGAATCAAGGGATTAGAATCTGGAGCTGATGCTTATATTTCAAAACCATTCTCTATGGATTTTATTTTGGCACAAATTAATAACTTAATTTCTAATAGACGTCACGTAATGGAATATTACGCAAGTTCTCCACTATCTCATTTAAAAAACGTTGCACACAATAAAACGGATGAAGATTTTATTAAAAAATTAGATGAAATAATTGACCAAAATATGTCCGATACGAATCTAAGCGTTGAATCATTAGCTGAAATTCTAAACATGAGCCGCTCTACTTTATACCGAAAAATTAAGGATATTTCTAATTTGAGTCCGAACGAATTAATTAATAATGCTCGTTTAAAAAAAGCAGCCGAATTATTATTATCAGGTAAATACAAAGTATATGAAATAGCAGAAATTGTAGGTTACAATTCCCAATCAAGTTTTAGTAGAAATTTTCAAAAAAGTTTCTCAATGTCGCCTTCTGAATTCATGAACAATGGTAATTAATTTCAATACCATAAAGTCATAATCAGCAGTTTTATTTTCTAACTTTTATTTATTAATAATGAAAATTTGGCTTCACCCTTAGTACTATTTTAACGAATCAAATACATTTTTGGTGCAATAAAAAAGAGTCTGTTTAAAAAAACAGACTCTTTTTTGTTTACCATGTCTATAAAGTATTTCTTTTAATTGAGTTTCTTTATTTTAATACTTCTGAAACTTACCTCATTACCATGGTCCTGAATTAATATGTGACCCTGAGGTGCTTCCCCAAAATTAGGCCATACTTTATACTTACTTATAGCGACCAAATCACGAAAAGCTTGTGATCCTCGATCATACTCAACAACCTTGATTCCATTTAAATAGTGTTCAACATGATTGTTAGGATATACTATAATTCGAGCTGTATTCCAATTTCCAGGTTGTTTAAAATAGCGTGTGGATTTGTCTGATTTAATCAAATCATACAATGAAGCTAGTGTTCTGTTGCCTTCACGACCTAATTTGGCATCTGGATGCAGGGTATCATCAAGTAACTGATATTCAAGTCCAATTGCTGAACCTTTTGTATCTTCTTTTAAGGTGACAAAATATTTTATACCACTATTTGCGCCTTTTGTTAATTTAAAATCAACCGATAAGTCAAATGCACTATATTGATTATTTGTCACAATATCTCCCCCATTAGTAGACTCTCCTCCAGAGGAAGGTAAAACTTTTAAAATTCCATCCTTAACCTCCCAACCTTTATCTGGAAAAGTGCTCTTATTTGCTCCACGCCAAGAAGAAGCTGTTACTCCATCAAACAATAATTCCCAACCACTTTCTTTTTCATATGTACTAAGGGTATTAGGTATCAAATTAACTACATAAATCCCCCTAGGAAATGAACGTGCTTGGATGTTTTTTGTTTGAATACGGATATTCTTCCAATATATTTTACTTGATTCCTTTGCAGTCTGTCCAATCGAGTGTACTTGTAAAGCCAATAGTCCTTCATTAGTGTTTAGCGAATCAATTAAATAGGAAACGGGTATATCATCTAACCAGGTTTTTACTGAATTACCAATACATTCAATACGGATTTTATGAAATACATTAGGTGTAAAATCTTGTCGGTCATTTTGATTATAGGAACCTGGATACAACCATTGTCTTCGGCCTTCATCATAAATTCCTCCGCTCCATTTACGAGAAGATGGATCCAATTCGTACTGATAACCATAAATCATCCCTTTTCCATTATTCCCTTTTGGATCAAAATTGCTTTTGAATTGTATGCCTGAATTAGTATTGATATCTGTTATCATCGTTTCCATTTCTAGTACAAAATCACCTTTAAATTTCTGGTTGCTTACTAAAAATGAATTAGGCGAATTATGAATAGTTGAACCTACAATCATTCCTTTTTCAACTTTAAAAGGGGCAGATCCTGTTATTTGTTTCCATCCATTAAGGGTTTTACCATCAAACAAAGATTGCCATTCTTTACTTTGTGCGACAGAATTAGCCGCCGCAAATAATAATGCAATTATTATAATTTTCTTCATAAGTCAATTTTATTTAAAATTAAATTGCGATTCCCATTTTTGAATTGTGTTTTTATAAATAGCTTTATTCATCATATGAACACAGCAAGCAGTCCTAGCACCTGTTATAACATTTGATACAGGATTTGAATTAGTTACTATACATTTATGAAATTCATGAAATGCATACCAACTACCATCTTTTGTTTTCTCTTTCAAAATAGGAACTCCTCCCTCCTTATTCCATTCTATTTTAGATGCTCCAGTTACCCCATCAACCGTTTCAAGTTCTTTCTTAGTTTGTGCTTCAGGATAAAAAATTCCTTCATCCATGAGCAATTCAATAGTTCCCTTTGTTCCTTTTAACTTAAAAAGATAGCCATCTTTAGCATTTGCACAAGTGGCTCCAAAATTCCCAATCATTCCGTCTTTTTTATAACGAAGAATAGTTTGTACATTATCATAGGTTTCTCGTCCATCTTTGAAAAAATCAATTCCTCCTGTACCAATGATTTCATCTGGATGGGTATCAAATGCCCAATTAATAAAATCAACCTGATGCGATAATAATTCAGCTGGCAAACCACCCGAATATTCCTTATACATACGCCAATTTACCTGTTTGTCTGAATAGCCATTTGGGACTGTTCTTCGCCAATTAGCATTTCGATCCCAACGACAGTCAATCTGAGTTATTTTCCCCAAATAACCATTGTCTATCATTTGTTTTACTTTAAAATAAAGTGGTGTATAGCGATATTGATGTCCTACCTGTACTATTTGATTGGGATATTCCTTAACTAATTTTACTAAAGCAAGTGCTTGTTCCGCATTATAAGTCATTGTTTTTTCTAAATACACATGTTTACCTGCTTTAATAGCTGAAACGGCTATTTCATAATGCGAAGACAATGGCGTAGCTATCACTACAGCATCAATTGATTTATCATCTAATAATTTACGATAGTCTTTTTCATAGAGCACATTGGATTTAAACATATTTTTAGCCTGATCCAATCGAAAATCTAAAACATCACATAATGCCCTCACTTGAAATTTATCGTGCATATCCTTCAGAAATGAACCCAGTCCTATTCCTCTATCACCACATCCAATTATTCCTATTGAAATAATTTTTTCAGGTTGATCATTGAGTGAATAAGCGTGTAGCATTTGCTGATGTAGTAGTAAACCTGCTGTAAATAGGCCAGACTGCCGTATAAAGTTTCTACGATCCATAAATAAACATAAATTAAAATTTTAAAATCAGCTTTTACCGCTATTATTTATTATTACTAAATACTAGGAACAGAAAATATTAGTTTAAGAAAACTATTTTAAACATAAGCTATAAAAACACTTACTCTATTGTTAAATTATACATTATAATATTCTTCCCAACCTTTTCTAGGTGGAGGTCCCATTAACAATTGATTTGCTTTCTTACTATTTGTTATTATTTTTCTTTTTCTGTCAAAGGCAATCTTTTCACCAGTCCATTGAGCCACAACACCTAAACAAAAAACTTGACTTAATGGTCCAGCAATTGCAAATGGAGAACGGCTTTGCTCCTCTCCTTTACATGCCTTAAGAAAATTAGCAAAGTGGTTTGATGAACTTAATGGCACTTCTGGCAACTTATTAGCCATTTGTTTAGCTTTTTCTTCTGGTATAATAGACAATGTACTACCATGTGATCCTCCTTTAAAGATGAGATCTTTACTATAAATAATTTTTCCAGGATTAAGTTTAGCGGGTTCTATTGCTCCTGTACTAGGTGGTGGAATACTTGGATCAAGTCCTTGTACACCGTAACCTTCAGGTATTGGAGGAAAATTATCTACACCGTCATACCATTTTACTTCTACCGGAGGCATATCAGCCCGTTTAGGAAACTTGAATGAAAGTGTGGTAGACATTGGATAAAAGAAATCATTATGTCCATCTAATTTCAAAGGATCAACTTCATATGGAAGCCCTAAATCTAAAAACTGATGAGCTGTATCCAGAATATGTGCTCCCCAATCTCCTAATGCTCCCATTCCAAAATCAAACCAGCATCTCCATTGACCATTAACAAAATCTTTATTGAAATTATGTCCATGTGTTTGCATCTGCCAAAGATCCCAATCTAAAGTTGAAGGAATTTGTTCTTTTGGTGGAAACGATTTTATATTAGGATTCCAAGTATGCCATCTTCTTGGCGAATTCATATGTGCAGTAATTGCGGTAACATCTTTTATTATTCCCGCTTCCTTCCAAGCTTTAAATTGAAAATAATTTTGCTCTGAATGCCCCTGATTCCCCATTTGTGTAACTACTTTAGAGTTTTTAGCCGCAGCCTTCATCATTAATTCGACTTCATGAAAAGTACGTGCCATAGGTTTTTCAACATATACGTGCTTTCCTAAGCTTATAGCCATCATCGTGATAGGAAAATGTGAAAAATCAGGTGTACCAATACAAACCGCTTCAAACTGGTTTCCCATTTTATCGAATAATTCTCTAAAATCCTTATATCTTGGAACTTTAGGAAACATTTGTAAAATCTCAACTGTATGAGGCGCTTCCATATCTACATCACAGAGCGCAACAATATTTGCAAGACCAGTACTGTATAATTCTTTAATGATTTGTGCTCCACGATTTCCAATACCGATGCAAGCTAAATTAACTTTATCAGCACTGCCAAAAATTTTTGCACTTGCAAATATTGCCTCAGGTGTTGCCATTGCTACTGAGGCTAACAATGTATTTCTTAAAAATTTTCTTCTTGAATAATCCTCATTGAACATACTAATACAAATTATTGTGTTAAAAAAATACCTACATCAATATAGAAAAAATACTTAGCTTTTTTATGTTTTTCCAACTATTTAACTTAAAAAACTTTTACAAAAGTAAAACGTTTTAGCAAAAATAAATGAATTAATGAATTCACCTATTTTAAACTATATTATTTATCAAAAAATTCATGTTTTTTTTCAATTAGGGAATTTAATTTCTACTATTAATATGCAACAAAAAATGCTACCAACTATGTATTAATTCATATTGATAGCATTTCAAACTCTAAGCTTTTGTTCGTTTACAAACTATAAAGATTATATATATTGGTTGATGATATTTTCAAAAAGCTCTTGTTTTCCACTTTGCAATTGCAATTCACCGTTTTCTTGAGCAATTTTGTATAAATCCTCTAATCCTAATTTACCTTCTTCAAATTCTTTCCCTTTTCCAGAATCGAAAGAGCTATATCTTTGTGTTCTTAATTTGTCATAAGGACTAGAAGTGATTATTTTATCAGCTGTTAGTAAAGCTCTTGCAAATGTATCAGCTCCTCCAATGTGTGCTAAGAATACATCCTCCATATCGGTTGAGTTTCTTCTGATTTTTGCATCAAAATTAACTCCTCCTCCTTGTAATCCTCCAGCTTTCAAGAAAACTAACATCGCTTCAGTGATTTCTTGGATATTATTAGGGAATTGGTCTGTATCCCATCCGTTTTGGTAATCACCACGGTTAGCATCTAAGCTTCCAAGCATTCCAGCATTAGCGGCAACTTCAATCTCATGTTGGAAAGTATGTTGTGCCAATGTAGCGTGGTTTACTTCAATATTGATTTTGAAATCATCTTGTAAACCATATTTATTTAAAAACCCAATAGCTGTAGCCGAATCAAAATCGTATTGGTGCTTCATAGGTTCCATTGGTTTTGGCTCAATAAAGAAGTTTCCTTTAAAACCTTGTGCACGAGCATAATCTCTAGCTTTTACTAAAAATTGTCCCATGTGGTCTAATTCACGTCCCATGTCAGTATTTAATAAAGACATATAACCTTCACGACCTCCCCAGAATACATAGTTTTCTCCACCTAAAGCAATAGTTGCATCCAAGGCTAATTTTACTTGACCTCCTGCTCTAGCCACTACATTGAAATCAGGATTCGTAGCCGCTCCATTCATGTAACGTGGATTAGAAAAACAGTTTGCCGTTCCCCAAAGCAATTTTGCACCTGAAGCAGCTTGCTTTTCTTTTAAATATTCAGTGATTGTTGCTAATCTTTTTTCTGATTCTGCAAACGTAGCTCCTTCTTGCACTAAATCATAATCATGGAAACAATAGTAATCAAATCCCATTTTAGTGATAAATTCGAAAGCTGCATCTGCCTTGTCTTTAGCTGCTTGAATTGGGTCATTAGCTAAATCCCAAGCAAAATTTTGTGTTCCAGGTCCGAATGGATCTGAACCTTGACCGCAGAATGTATGCCAGTAAGCAATAGAAAACTTAAACCATTCTCTCATGGTTCTTCCAGCTACTACTTGCTCTGGATTATAATATTTAAATGCTAAAGGATTATCTGATTCTTTTCCTTCAAATTTAATTTCGCCAATACCTTTAAAGTATTCTTTATTACCTATTAAAGCCATTTTATTTTGTTTTTATTTGTTGATAATGAGTTCTAATTCTTTTTTCCAATTTTGGTATGCCTGCAAATAAGGTGTTTTATTTTGCAAAGGCATATAGGTCATTACATGATCGTTTTTGATAATATTGTCTCCAAAACTTTTGTAATCACCATCAATCAAGCCTACGGCTCTCGCTGCACCTACTGCTCCTGTAGTATTGTAAATTTCGATTTCGTGACCAATAAGTGTTGCTACAGTATTCGAGAAAATCTCAGAACGGAATAAATTATCATTTCCAGCTCGAATAACATCAATTTTGGTATTATCATCCTTCATGATTTCCATTCCGTATACAAAGGCAAAAGCAATACCTTCTAATGTTGCACGATACAAATGTCCATGACCATGTTTGTTTAAATTAACATTCAAAAAATGACTGCCAATGTTATTGTTGTTAAACATACGCTCCGCACCGTTCCCAAAAGGAATTACAACAACACCATCAGAACCTACTGGAATATCCTCTGCTTTAAGATTCATATTTTCATAAGAATCATTTCCACAAAGGTTACGCAACCAGCGGTATTGTATCCCTGCTCCATTGATACACAATAATTTCCCTACAGTTGGTTGATCATTGGTGTAATTTACATGAACAAAACTGTTGATTCTGGAAGTTTCTTTTGATTTTAAATTATCGGTCACAGCATAAATCACTCCCGAAGTACCACCTGTAGCCGCTACTTCACCCGGTTTCAAAATATTTAATGACAAAGCATTATTAGGCTGATCTCCTGCGCGATACACAACAGGAATTCCTACTGGAAGTCCAGACGCTGCAGCACCTTGCTCATTTAAAAAAGATTGATTACTAAAATTTTCAACAATAGAAGGTGTCAATGTAGTATCAATTCCGTAATAATCTAACAACCAATTCGCCACTTTGTTTTCTTTATAATCCCAAAGCATACCTTCAGATAAACCGTTCTTAGTGGTATTAATTTGGCCCGTCAATTTATAAGCAATGTAATCCCCTGGTAACATATACTTATCAATTTTAGCATAAAGCTCTGGTTCATTTTGTTTAACCCAAGCCAATTTAGAAGCTGTAAAATTCCCTGGAGAATTTAAAATATGAGTAGCACATTTTACCTCTCCTAAATCTTCAAAAGCTTTATCACCTATTTGTACCGCTCTACTATCACACCATATAATTGAATTTCGTAACGATTTACCATCCTTATCTACAACTACTAAACCATGCATTTGATACGAAATACCAACTCCTGTAATTTTCGAAGCATCAATATTTGCTTCTTTAATAGCTCTTTTTGTAGCAACACAGCAGTATTCCCACCACATTTCTGGATCTTGCTCCGCCCAATCTTTTTGATAGGCAGTTATCTCCATTTCATTAGTAGGTTCATGAAGACTGATTATTTTTTTTCCTGTTGCCGATTCAACAATGGCAACTTTCACAGAGGAACTTCCTATATCGTATCCGATGTAATACATTTTATAATTCTCTTAAGGTTATTTTGGCTTGGATAATTGCTTTTTTTCAAAACAAAACACCATACTGTTCTGTTCCGGTATGCAAACGTAATTATTTTTTTTAGAATATAAAACATCTTAATCCATTTTTTCATTAACAAAAAAGATAATTAACGAATCAACCACTCTTGAAACCATAAAAAAAGCCCGTAAGTAAAATGCTTACGAGCTTCTATTCAATTACTAACTTAAATAATCTTGCTGATGTAATTCAAAAAAAAATTAAAAACCTTCTTTCAAAATAGCATAAACCAATTCTTTTGTTGGTTTTTGATCTTTTAATTTTTCTCTAACTACTTCAAAAGTCACTTTAAAATTACAGCCCGTTTTATAATCACTACAACCATAGGCCGTATTCCCTTTTATTACCGTTCCTTGTTGGCATTTTGGACAACTTAACGTATCTGGGGTTGATTGCTTTATTGTCTTCTTCGCCTCCAATACGAGTTTAAAATCATCATCAAAACGGAGCAAACCTTCGATATTTCCTGTTTCTGTTTTAAAATCTTTTAAATTTACCGTAGAACCTTTTTGAAGTAATCGTAAATATTGATTTTCGGATATTTTTTTCTCTGCAAAAACAAAAGGCAATACAAAATCACAACCCGACTTGTGGTTTCTACAACCAAAAGCTGATTTTCCTTTTATCAAAGTGGTCTTTTTACATTTAGGACAAACCTCAGCAGCAATTCCCGCTGACTGCTTTTTCTCGACTGCCACCTCCTGCTTTTGAATACTTGCTGTATGTGAAATATTAGCATGAGTAGTTTCCTTTCGTACTTCATAGACCAAAGCATCTACCATACTTTTCATATTATTGATAAAAGCTGAAGCGGTAAAAGTACCTTTTTCAATATCCTTTAATTGTTTTTCCCAAACTCCAGTTAATTCAGCCGATTTTAATAAATCATTTTGGATGATATCAATAAGCTGAATTCCTGTTGGTGAGGGCAATACCTGCTTTTTATTTCGAACAATATATTGGCGTTTAAAAAGTGTTTCAATAATATTCGCTCTGGTTGATGGACGTCCAATACCATTTTCTTTCATTAACTCGCGTAAATCTTCATCATCCACCTGCTTACCAGCTGTTTCCATAGCACGTAATAAAGTAGCTTCTGTAAACTGATTAGGAGCTTTTGTCTCTTTTTCTAAGAATGATGGTTGGTGCGGTCCTTTTTCGCCTTTTACAAAATCAGGCAACAAATCTGGTTCTTTTTCTTTAGCGTTTGGATCTTCAAAAACTACTCGCCATCCTTTTTCCAGAATTACTTTCCCGGTAGTTTTAAAAACAACATCGGCGGCTTTACCAAGCACAGTCGTATTGGCTACCAAACAATCATCATAAAAAACAGCAATAAAACGTTTTACAATAATATCATAAACTTGTTGTTGATTATAAGGCAAATTGATTTCGATACCTGTTGGAATAATCGCATGGTGATCGGTGACTTTTTTGTCATTAAAAACCTTGGCCGATTTTTTAATTTTCTTTGCCAAAACAGGGGCTATCAACGCCGAATAATTATTCAATTTTTGAAGAATACCAGGAACTTTTGGGTAAATATCACTGGGTAAAAAAGTGGTATCTACTCTGGGATAAGTAATTACTTTTTGCTCATATAAAGTCTGGGCAATTTTAAGGGTTTCCTCTGCCGAAAATCCAAATTTCGTATTGCAATAGACCTGTAAACCTGTCAAATCAAATAATTTAGGAGCAAATTCATTTCCTTTCTTTTTTTCAATCGAAATGATTTCAAAATCACTTTCCTTGACTTTATTGGCTAATTCTTCTCCTTCTTCTTTATTAACAAAACGTCCTTCTTCGTAACTAAAAGGCGTCTCTCTATAAAGCGTTTGCAACTCCCAATAAGGCTGAGGAACAAAATTCTGAATGTCTTTGAAACGCTCTACAACCATCGCCAAAGTTGGTGTTTGCACCCTCCCGATTGACAATACCTGCTTGTAACCGCCATGTTTTACCGTATACAATCGAGTGGCATTCATTCCTAAAAGCCAGTCACCAATAGCTCTCGAAAAACCAGCATAATATAAATTATCGTAATTGGATGCAGGCTTTAAATTTTCAAAACCTTCCTTGATTGCTTCTGTTGTTAACGAAGAAATCCACAAACGCTTTACTTCACCTTTATAATTGGCTTCATTTATGACCCACCGCTGAATAAGTTCTCCCTCTTGCCCAGCATCCCCGCAGTTGATTACCAATTCGGCTTTATCAAATAAACTTTTTACAATATTAAACTGCTTTTGAATCCCTGAATTTTGAACAACCTTAGTTTCGAATTTTTCAGGAAGCATCGGAAGATTATTCAAATCCCAACTTTTCCAATACGGTCTGTAATCGTTGGGTTCTTTCAAGGTACATAAATGTCCGAAAGTATAGGTTACAATATAACCGTTGCCTTCAAAATAGCCATCACGCTTAGTATTTGCCCCTAAAACAGCGGCTATTTCTCTTGCTACACTTGGCTTTTCGGCAATACAGACCTTCATTTTTCTCCTTCTAATTTAAGGCTGCAAATTAGGCATTTTGTAATGGACTCTAAAACGAATTCCTCAAGAATTATGAACGAAATACAATTCGCTATGTTACTTTAAAGCAAATCAAGAACATCACAACTGGGAAAATGCAAAATGGGAAAATTACAGGAATTCGCAATAAAACAAAGTTCAGCCGCTTTAGTGTGTAACTGCAAGGCTAGTGCTGTTTTATCTTTTTGTAGTATCAACACTTTTGGATGCAAACGAATTTCAACAATTCGTCCGGAACCATCATGTGCTACTTCTAAATCGGCTTCGGCATTATCCTCATAGGAAATCACATCAATTCCATTCTGGGAACAAACATACAAATAAGACATCATGTGACAGGAAACTACGGCACTCAGCAATAAATCTTCTGGATTATACAATGAAGGATTGCCTTTAAATGCTTTAGCAGCTGAAACATCTAAAACAGGTTTCCCTTCAATAGCTATTTGGTGTGTTTTACTGTATCTTCTACTAATTGCTGTTTTTTCAGTTGTAGAACTCCAATTTAATTTCGCCTTAAATAAATGTTTAAATGCCATAGAATTAGGTTGAAAATTCAAATATAACCAAATAAGGCTTATCCTCTTTTCTATTTGAAAACTTAAAATTTAGGATTTTGTAAACATCGTTTAAGAAACGGCTTCTTTACCTTTGTCACAAAACCGAATGATAATTTATATCACAAAACCGAATTAGAATCATTCAGCCTCAAATTGTAAAAGATGAAAAAAATAATATTGTTCTCCCTAGCTCCCTTTTTATTTGCTTGTAATACAGCTAAAATAAATAATCCAAACAATCAAAATTTGACGGTTACCGAAAAATATTGGAAACTAATTGAAATTAATGGTGAGAAAATAACCGCTGAAAATTTTGTAAAAGAACCTCATTTTATTTTAAAATCCAATGACAATAGGATTATAGGAAACAGTAGTTGTAATTCTTTTTCAGGCACTTATGTATTAGACACTAAAACAAATAGGATTTCTTTTTCACAAATGATTTCTACCAAAATGGCCTGTGTCAAACCTACTGTTGAAGAAGCTTTTTTAAATATTTTAAAAACGACTGATAATTATTCCGTTAAAAATGATACCTTACAATTGAATAAAGCTCGAATGGCTCCTTTGGCAAAATTTGTAGCTGTATACCTTAAATAAATGAATTATGTTAAACTGGAACGACCTTATAAAATTTGCCACTCATGGCAATCCTAAACCTCCCGAAAGAGTAGAAAAAACGGATGCTGAATGGGAAGCTCAATTAACAGCAGAAGAATTTTACGTATGCCGTCAAAAAGGAACAGAAAGAGCCCATAGTTCAGAAATGTGTAATCTTTTTGAAGCGGGAAAATATGCCTGCAAATGTTGCAAAACCCCTCTTTTTGATTCAACTACTAAATTCCAAAGCGGAACAGGCTGGCCATCCTTTACACAACCCATAGCGATTGAAAACGTAGCTTATCACAAGGATGTAAGTTATGGCATGATTCGTATCGAATGCGTGTGTAATGTTTGCGATGCGCATTTAGGACATGTTTTTCCTGACGGACCTCCTCCGGGTGGTTTGCGCTATTGTATCAATGCGGTTTCAATTGAAAAAATTAAAGATTAAATGATTTAAACCATTAAGGAATTAAGATAAATTAAGAATTTAATGTGTTATTTTAAATAACAAAACCCGACAGCTTTTTTCAACGCTGTCGGGTTTGTTATTAATAGTCAAAACTTAATTTTCCTTAATTCCTTAATGGTATATAACTAAAAATATTAGTTCATTAGGAAAACAACCAATCCTCTGGCTCCGTGAGCTCCAAGAACTAATGATTGCTCTATATCTGCTGTTTTAGAAGGCCCTGCAATGAAAGTCCCAAAACCATAATCTAAATCACCTATACGCTCATAGGCTTGCTGCATAAAGGGAACGATATCTTTCTTATTTACGATAATGGCCAAATATTGCGGAATAAAGGGAGAAACTCTTTGACCCAAAATAGCATCTGTTACCCAAAGCGCTGAATTTTCAGCCACTCCAAAATGTGCTTTCACAATAGCTAATTCTACATTTTGTAAACTATGCGGATCATCGTTTGTCCAATTGGTTTCGGCAATATCAGCAAATTCTGGGAGTGTAGTAATTTTTCTTTTGTCAGTTGGATAATGGGTTGCTATGTAAGCTTTAATTTCGTCTAAACTACCTACTTCCTCAACAAAACCTCCAATTCCAGTTAAAACCGTTTTATACGTTTCAATAACATCAATTTTGTCCAATCCTAAAAAACTAATACTAGGCAATTCATTCGCTGATGAAGGCTGATTGTTTTTTATCTTATTTAAAATACTATCTCTACTGCTCATTATTTCTTGTCTTTAGATTCTTTTGCTTTTCTGGCATACCATTCTCTAAATGATTCTTCTGGTGCTGCAGGCATTTCTCTTTGTTTGTACCAGGCATTCATGCTATTATTTACCATAAAAGGCATATTCTTCACTACAAATCTTCCTGCCTTACCAGCAATTTTAAATACCGTTGGATTGGCTAAAACAGCCGACATTCCTTTCATCGCCATCGTTTTAGAAGAGGGTGTATAACCTTCTTTTACCAAAACCTGACGCCATTTGTACAATTGGTCATGAATGTCAATTTTTACAGGACACACATTGGTACAAGACCCACATAATGTACTGGCAAATGGCAAATCGGCATTCTTTTTCATGTCTAAATTTGGCGCCAAAATAGAACCAATAGGACCAGCAACGGCATTGTGGTAACTATGTCCTCCACTTCGTCTGTACACCGGACAAGTATTCATACAAGCGCCACAACGAATACATTTTAAAGAATTTCTAAATTCCTCACGGCCTAATTGCGTACTTCTGCCATTATCAACAATTACAATGTGCATTTCCTGCCCTTTTCTAGGCTTTTTAAAATGACTCGAAAAAGTAGTAATCGGTTGTCCTGTTGCGCTACGCGCTAAAAGTCTCAGAAAAACCCCTAAGTGTTTACGCTCTGGAACTAATTTTTCAAATCCCATACAAGCAATGTGAACATCAGCAAGATGCGCACCCATGTCGGCATTTCCTTCATTGGTACAAACCACAAACTCTCCTGTTTCGGCAACTGCAAAATTCACTCCTGTAAGTGCTATTTTTCGAGTTAAAAAAGTATCTCTTAGTTCTTTACGAGCTGCTTCAGTCAAATATTGTGGATCATTATTCCCTTTTTCAGTCCCCAGATGCTCATTAAACGTATTACTAACATCTTCTTTTTTCAAGTGAATGGCAGGCAATACAATATGACTTGGAGGCTCTTGTCGTAATTGAACAATAAATTCTCCTAAATCGGAATCAATTACTTCAATACCGTTGTCGGCTAAATATTCATTCAAATGACATTCTTCGGTAAGCATAGATTTGGATTTTACCATTTGGGTAACTCCGTGCTTAGCAATGATCGAATGTACTATTTTATTGTGTTCGGTTGCATCGGCAGCCCAGTGCACAATGATTCCGTTTTCTTTGGCTTTGGCCTCAAATTCATGTAAATAATGATGCATATTAGAAAGCACATTATTTTTAATATTCGAAGCAGTCTCACGAAGTGTTTCCCATTCTGGGATGGCGTGAGCTGATTTATCTCTTTTGGAACGAACAAACCAAAGCGTTTCATCATGCCAGTTGACACGTTCTACATCTTTGTTAAAACGTGTAGCGGCTTCGCTATGTTGTATTATTTTTTCTGAAGACATCTTATAGTAGTTTTCTATAGACCATTAGTCCGTTTAGAATCAATTTTTATTTACAAAATTCAACACATTTTCATGAATAGAATGCTCTCCTTGAACCGCATCTGCACTTACCTTTTTTAGAAAAATATTTTCTATAGGAAGTTCTTTTTGCCCTAATATTCTGGAAACAAACTTCACATTAGTTGCTTTTACATTATCCAAATATACGTTTTTAATAGGAGTTAATCGGCGTTCGATTGTTGGAACTAAATCTTTCCATTGGTACAAAACATCGGTTTCTATGCCCAATATTCCTTGGTCAATTTTACCAGAAGTAATATTGCTCATGTAGATATTTTTGACATAACCTCCTCTGCGTTCATTGGTTTTGATAAAAAGAAGGTGATTGAGTTTTGCCCCATCAATAACGGTACATTTATCAATAAATACATTTTCGATTCCACCTGATAATTCACTACCAATGGCTACTAATTGATGTCCATTTTTGACAGTACAATTGCGCATCACAATATTTTTGGAAGGGGTATTCAATCGCCAAGCGTCTTGATTACTTCCTGATTTAATCGCAATAGCATCGTCACCTTGGTCGAAAACACAATTTTCGATTAACACATTTTGACTCATTTCTGGATCCACACCATCGTTGTTGTGACCGTGAGCATATACTTTTAAATTGCGAAGTACCACATCTTTAGACAAAAAAGGATGAATCGTCCAAAAAGGACTATTGGTTATCGTAACACCATCCATCAAAATATTTTGGCAACGATTAAATTGGATAAATTGCGGACGAAAATTGGCTGTATCATTAACCATTTGTCGTTCTTCCATTGGTTTGTTGTAGGAAGCTAGATAGTACAATCTTTTTAGACTTTCCATGTGTGGTTTTGGGCGTTTGAACCATATTTTCCAAACATCCATTTTGGCTTTCAATTCGCCTTCTCCAGTAATGGCTATATTTTTGCATTGGTACGCATAAATCAATGGCGAATAATTATAACATTCATAGCCTTCCCAAGTACTTCGAACAGCAGGAAGATAATCTTTAGGATTTTCTGAAAAAAGTAATAATGCACCTTTGTCTAAATGCAAATTGACGTTGCTTTTAAAATGAATTTTGGCTGTCAACCATTCGCCTTCAGGAATAACAACGATTCCTCCACCAGCTGCATTCGCTTTGGCAATAGCATCGCTTATGGCTTTAGAAGTTTTGTCTTTATCACCTTTGATAGCTCCAAAATCTACAATAGAAAATTTAGGGCATTTGCTAAAATCCGGTACGTTGATGGCAGGCATTCTAAAAGGTGCTTCTACGGTAATTTTTTTTACAGTAACCGTAGTCTTTTCTTTCTTGAAGGATAGAAAAACAACTGATAAAAGAATTACAAAACAAAGGGTTATTTTTTTCATTTCACTATTTTTAAAAATCAAATCCCAGTTTTAAAGTGAAGAATTTAATATTTCGGCAATATGAATCGTCTTAATTGGACTATTTTGACGTCGCAAAATTCCTTCCAAGTGCATCAAGCAAGACATATCACCACCAGTAATATACTCTACTTGGTGTTTTTCGTGGTCTTTGATGCGGTCTTGCCCCATTTTTACAGAAATGGCTTCTTCAGTTACACAAAAAGTACCTCCAAAACCACAACATTCATCTTTTCTACTTAAAGAAACTAATTCTAAACCTTCTATTTTTGTCAACAATTGTTCCGGTTTAGAGAAAGGAGCTGCATTTAACTCACTCATTTGCGAAAGCTTCAATCCGCGCTGTCCGTGACAACTTTGATGCATTCCTACTTTGAAAGGGAAATTCCCTTCGATAGATTCTACTTTTAAAACATCCGTTAGAAATTCTGTAAGTTCATACACATTATTTCTAATATGTGTAGCAGCAGCTTCATTCTCTTTCGAATGAAGGTGATCCTTCACGTGTAAAGTACAACTTCCAGAAGGACAAACGATATAATCAAATTCAGAAAAATTAGCCACAAAATTAGTATCACAACCTTCGGTTAAATGAGCATAACCACTATTAGCCATTGGTTGTCCACAACAGGTTTGATTCATTGGAAAATGCACTTCACATCCCAGTTTTTCTAATAATTCTAAGCTTGCAATACCCACTTGTGGATAAAATTGATCCACATAGCAGGGTATAAAAAGTCCAACTTTCATATACTTTTTTTTTGTTTTTCTACTAAAAAAAACTGCCTATCGTAATTCGTTAAGTGGAATGAGGATAGGCATTTTTTATTAATGTTTATAAAATTTTAAATCAATTAAATCATTCTGAATTGGTTTTGTATTCCAACTACTGTGAATGGCTAGTGCAGCTCCTAAAGAGCTTGCCTGTGCCATAGATGCCGCATATACCTCGACTGTTGAGAATGCTTCTGCCAACAAATTCATATAAATGGAATTTTTACTAAAACCACCATCTACAAAAATTTTCTTTACAAGACTATTGTGAATCACCAAGTTAGTCGAAATAATTTGTTGCGCAATTAAGTCCAACATCAACTGATGGTAAGCTTCATCGTAATTTTCAAATTCTGATAAATCTCTTTTGTTAAAAGGACAATTTTTCAAAATTTTACTATCACCCTTAGTGTACTGCTTGAATTTTGCCCGCAATTTAGTAATTATATCTTTATCGTATAGCACATTTTTGTAACTATCCTCAGCAACGTTGAAGTGTTTAGCTAATTTTAATGATTGAATTTCATGTTCATTACCTGCAAATAAACGGGAAGCTTTTACTGGTTTTCCTTTGTAATGCAAGAAACACAAACAGTCATTTTGCAACTCATCAAAAGTTAATTTCTTATTATTAAAAGGGTTCATGGTAATTACCCAAGTTCCTGTGGAAAGTAACACAAACGGATCTTCAAAATTGATAATATATGGAATCAATGCCGAAGAACTATCATGCAATCCAATACCAACCGCAGTCCCATCTTCAAGAGTAACAACCTCTTCTGAATTGTGAATTGGAGCTAATTTTTCACTGATGTTTTGCTTTTTTGTCCATTTATGGTATTTCATTTTATTGAAATTCCAAAGATTTGTATGGCATCCAATACTTGTAATATCAGTAAAACCTTGTTGGGTTAACAAAAAACTCATGTATTGCGGTAAATGCAAGCAATATTTTACCTTATCAAAAACCTCAGGGTTTTCTTTATTTAATCTGTAAACCTGCATGCCTGAATTTAAACTTCCTAAAACTGGAGAAGCAGTTTTCACTGCGAAAACTTCTTCTCCTTTGTATTTAGAATAAAATTTATCTTGTAATTTCTTAGGATATGGTTTTAAATAATTGTACAAAGGAGTCAAAGGATTGCCTTTTTCGTCAACATACACAAAACTAGCACCGTAGGCACTAAAATTAACTGCTTTTAGATTGTATTCTGTTTGCTTTTTCATTTGCTCCCAACACCCCAAAAACCAATCTTTTAGAGCTACTATATCTTCGCAAGGAAATCCATCTTCATCAACTGTTTCCGGAAGATTTACTGAATTTTCCCAAACAATTTGATAACTTTCATTAAACAGAAAGGCTTTTTTATTGGTTTTTCCAATGTCGAAAATGGCTACTGCATTCATTTAATATTCTTTTTTTACAATCCTGTTGCTACTGTTTTTAAACCTCTTTCTCCAATTAATTCATTGCGCACACCTAACTGACGGTATAATGCAACTGGATTAAGAGCAGCACCAGCACGTAGACGAGCTTCGGCAACTAATGCACGAACATCTGTACGGAAAGCATTTTGTAAAATTTCCTGAGCTTTAACAACATCATTTTCTTCCTGAGCAGCTTCTAAAGCTTTTCTATCTACAGAAAGAGCCTGAGCATAAGCTATCATAATAGCCTCAACAGATTGCAATAAATCTTCCATTGGATCTTTTACGTTGTGAGAAGCATCAATCATCCAACCTAAACCTGTAGCATGATCAATACCTTTAGCATCCATACCTTCTACTAATTCGTTGAAAATCAAAAACAATTGATATGGTTTTAATGAACCAGCAGTTAAATCGTCGTCTCCGTATTTAGAATCATTAAAGTGGAATCCTCCTAATTTATCTTCCATCAATAATAAGGAAACGATTTGCTCTATATTAGCATTTGGAAGGTGGTGACCTAAATCTACCAAGGTTTTTGCCTTATCCCCTAATTTTTTCACATAAGAATACGATTGTCCCCAATCAGCAACTGTAGTGGAATAGAAATTAGGTTCCGCACATTTGTATTCTAAGAATAATTTCCAGTTTGAAGGTAATGCTTCATAAATTTCCTGTAAACTCTCTAATGTATTTTCGTAAGCTTTACGGAAATTCAATTGCCCTGGAAAACAAGATCCGTCAGCTAACCAAACAGTTAACGACTCAGAACCTAACTCAACACCTTGTTGGATAACATCAATGTTGTGTTGAACGGCTTGTTTACGGATTGCTTTGTTTACGTTTTGTAACGAACCAAATTTATAAGAAAATTGACTATCAGCCTGATCTTGGAAAGTATTTGAGTTTACAGCGTCAAATTTCAAACCATGTTGAGCAGCCAAAGCTTTGATAGCATTTCTATCTGTTGGAATATCCCAAGGAATGTGTAAAGAGATTGCTCCAGAAGCATTATTTAAAGCATGTAACAAACCTACATCTTCGATTTTTTCTTCCAAAGAACGAGGTTCTCCACCACCTGGAAAACGTCCAAAACGAGTTCCTCCCGTACCTAAAGCCCAAGATGGAATTGCAATTTGGAAATCAATTAATTTTTGGATAATATTTTCTGATTCAGCAATTTCTGAAAGAGTGAAAACTAATTTGTTTTTATGAGCAGCATAAAGTCCGTCATTATGAGCTGCAATTTTATTAGAATCTAATATCATGATAATTTAAATTTTAAGGTAAATAAAAAACTTCTTTGAGCGAAACACTCACTGGTGAATTGTCTGGATTGGCATCCATAATATCTCCCATAAATTTCCACCATTTTTGCATAACAGGATGTTTAGGCAATTCATCTAAACGACTTGGATCTTCAATTTTTAAAACACCAAAAAGGGCATGTGTACCTTCATCAAAAAAAATAGAGTAATCTTCTACTCCTACACTTTTCAATAAATCAGCTAATTCAGGCCACAATTCATCATGCCTTTTTTGGTATTCTTGAACCTGACCTTGATGCAATTGCATTTTAAATGCTACTTTTTTCATAAATTAAGATGATACTAAAAAGGCAGTCATTATGCAATAAACCACCTGAGTTGCTAAAGAATATTTGTTTTTTAAAAAAGGAAAGAAATTTACAGATGCATTTCTTGACTAAGAAAAATCTAACGTCCGAAAATAATCGGACGCTAGATTAATCAATCTAAAAACTAACATCTAAAAACTATCTGTAAAAGCCCATTGCAACACCACCGTCAACATTTAATGCATTTCCTGTTGATTTGCTTAACAAACCTCCAACGAAAGCATAACATGCATTAGCAATATCGTCTGGCAATATAATTTCATTTAATAAAGTACGCTTAGCGTAGTAAGCCGGTAATTCAGCAACAGTAATTCCGTAAGCTTTAGCACGTCCTTCAGCCCATCCTCCAGACCAAATATTTGAGTCAGAGATTACAGCATCAGGGTTAACTGTGTTCACACGGATTTTATCAGCACCTAATTCAGCAGCCATCAAACGAGTCAAGTGAGCCTGAGCCGCTTTAGCTGAACCATATCCTGGGTTGTTTGGTCCTGCAACAACTGCATTTTTAGAAACGATGTTTACTATATCCCCACCGAATCCTTGTTTACGCATTACTTCGATTCCTGCTTTAGAAACAATAAATTGTCCTTTAACCAAGATATCATATAATCTGTCCCACTCTTCTAATGAGTGCTCAGCAATTGATTTAGAAATACTGATACCAGCATTATTTACAACTATGTCAACACCACCGAATGCTAAACAAGCAGCGTCTAAAGCTTTAGCTGTACTAGCATCATCAGTAACGTTTAATAAAGTACTAGAAACTGCATCTCTACCGAAAGTTTTCTTGAAATCAGCAGTAGCTCCTTCCAAACGCTCTTCGTTGATATCATTGATTACAACACAAGCACCTTCTTCAGCAAATTTCTTAGCGATAGCCTTACCAATACCACCGGCAGAACCAGTAATTAAAGCAACTCTTCCAGATAATGCTTTTGGTTTTGGCATACGTTGTAATTTAGCCTCTTCTAATAACCAGTACTCGATATCAAAAGCTTCTTGGTGAGGTAATGAAGTATATTCAGAAACTGCTTCAGCACCTTTCATTACGTTTACAGCATTAGTATAATATTCAGATGCCAAACGAGCCATTGTTTTATCTTTTGCAAAAGTAAACATACCTACTCCTGGGTATAAAATAACCACTGGATTTGGATCACGCATTGCTGGTGAGTTTGATTTTTTACAAGTATTATAGTAATCCGTGTACATTTGACGGTAAGCTTCGAAAGCTGGAGTTAATTTAGCTTTGATAGCATCAACATCAGATAAATCTTCGTTTGGAGCCAATTCAATCACAAGAGGACTGATTTTAGTTCTCAAGAAGTGATCCGGACAAGAAGTTCCAAGAGGAGCTAATTTCTCTAAATCATTAGAGTTGATGAATTCTAAAACTCTTGCATCATCAGTATAGTGACCAATCATTTTACGCTCTGAAGAACAGAAACCTCTTAAGATTGGAGCTAATTTAGCTGCCTGTAATTTACGAGCCTCTTCAGAAAGACTTTCGATTTTTTGACCTCCAAAAACAGGACGGGTTTTTCCGTAGTTAGACTCTAAATACTCAGCACATTTTTCAATTACTTCAAGAGTGTTTACATAGCTTTCGTAAGCTGTATCTCCCCAAGTAAATAAACCGTGAGAACCTAACATGATTCCTTTTAATTTTTTTCCGTTTTTCTCCGCTTCTTCTAAACAAGCTCTTAATTGAAGCCCTAAGTCGAAACCTGGACGTTGCCATCCAACCCATCCAATCTCTCCGTTGAATAACTCTTCAGTGATTTTAGCACCATCTTTTGCAGCAGCAATAGCAATAGCTGCATCCGGGTGTAGGTGATCGATGTGAGCAAATGGCAAGAAACCATGTAATGGCGTATCGATTGAAGGCGCTTTTGAAGCTAAATCAAAAATACAGTGGTTGAATAATTCCACCATTTCGTCCTCAAATTCGATACCTCTGTATACATTTTCTAAATTGCGTAATCTTTCTAAGTAAAGAGCAGCACAACCTGATTTTGTTAATGTTCCAATATCTCCACCAGAACCTTTAATCCACATTACCTCAGTAGCAGCTCCAGTCAACGGATCTTTATCGGTAATTTTTACAGATGTATTTCCTCCCCCATAATTAGTTAATCTCAAATCTGCCCCTAATAAATTAGAGCGATAAATAAATAGAGCTACTTCATCACCTGCTAATTCAGCAGCCTTAGCATCATCCCATAGGTAACTTACGTGTTTAAAAGTCATTGTATTAGTATTTGACATTGTTATTTAAATTTAAAATTGTTATTCCGTATTATAATTATATTGAGTTCCCTATACCAACTAAAACGATTGATAAAAACATTAATCCGATTCCGAAAAAGAAAATCTGATAGGTCTTTTTAGAAACCCCTTTCCATTCTTTCAAGTAGAATCCCCAAAAGTTTGCCGTCAAAATAATAGTAGACATGTGTAAAATCCATGAACTAGCTCCATTACCTAACTTACTTTCACCCATTCCGTAGAAGAAAAATTGTAAAAACCACATGGTACCAGCGATACCAGAAAATAAAACATTTTTAGCTATTGGAGTACTTGTATTAGTATAGTCGCCAAAGGTTTTATTTTTAAAATTAAGATACATACACCATAAGAAATTAGTTGTAAGTCCGCCCCAAAGCAATACCACATAGGTTACATTGTTTTGAAATAAAAACTCACCCTGACCTGGATTTAAAGCTTTCCAAGCTTCATTTGCTGTATCTGCCATTGGTTTTCCTGATTCAATACCAAAATTGAAGAATGAACTTAAAATACCTGAAATAATAGCGATTATAAGTCCCTTTGCCAGATTAAAATCTTTATCCTTATCTTCATGTCCTACAGCAAAATCTTTCTCTTTAAGTGTACCTGCTTTACCTAATAAAACAATTCCTAAGATGCAAACTAAAACGCCTAACAACACTAACTGTCCTCCAGCTGTAGATGCCATCTCTGTAAAGGATTCTTTTCCTTCAATTGGATTAAAATTATAATATATTGGTGGTACTAATGCCCCAAAAGCAGAACAAAACCCTAAGGTAATCGAATTCCCTAAAGACATCCCTAAATAACGTACTCCAAGACCATACGTTAATCCTCCAATACCCCAAATTAATCCCATGGTATAAGTAACAGTCTTAACGGTAGGAGCAGCTAAGCTAATAATTTCTGTAAAATTTGGAATAGTCAAATAAGCTGCCAATGGCGGAACGATTAACCAAGAAAAAAAACCACCAACAATCCAGTAGCTTTCCCAAGCCCAGTCTTTTACCTTTTTAAAAGGCATATAAAAACTTCCCGAAGAAAAACCTCCTATTGAATGAAAAAGTATACCAAGAATTGATTCCATAAATTATTATAAGTTAAAGGTTGTGTAATAGAATTGTAAAATAAAAGAAAAGGAAAATTAAAACTGTCCTGTACAATCCTTGTCTCAGGGTAAAAAATATATTTTTTTTAAGTTTCTGACAGATTAAATACAAAATGTGAAATTCTAGGTATCGTTTTTTAAATATTCAGAATAGCTGTTTTTTTACAAAACTTACAGTGACCCCCTCAAAATCAACGAAAAAGGATTTTCAACGTGCTCTCTAGAGTTATTTAAAATTAAATGAGCAGCTGTTTTCCCCATCATTTTAAAATCGGTAGAAATTGTAGTAAGACCATTCATAATATAATTTTTCAGAGGAGTTTCATTGTAAGATATCAAACCTACCTGCTTGCCTACTGCTAGGTTTAAGCTGATTATTTTATCTAAGATCTTAACTAAATCTTCTTCCATAAGATTAATATATACTTCTCCCTCGTTGACCTCTTCATCATCAAGATTGCTTACGATTTTAAAATTAAAAGCATAGTCATAACAAAAATTCTCAAAACCTTTTGCTATTTCTTTTGGAAAATAACTATCCACTGGAAAAACCAATTTTAAGGTGTGGTACTTACTCAAAGGTTTTAGCGCTTCGCTTAACGCCTTATAAATATCTTGTTCAAAATTTTCATAAACAGCAGCATATTCACCAGTAATCCCTTTTATTTTTTTTCCTACAAGTACTAATTTTTCTTTTGGAATTCCGTCAATTAGCAATTGATAATCATCTGATTTTTCTATAAAGTGAGGAATAATCACATAATGAGTATAATCCGTCTTTTGCTGATTCAATAACTTTTTAAACAATGCATAGTCATTATTATAAACGTAAAAATCAATGGCAGCTTTATCAGCTAAAGTTTCAACAAAAGCATCATAAACAATTTTTTTATGAGCACTTAATTTGTTAAACATCAAAAAAATTTTAATATCCTGAGATACATCAGTATTAGCTACGAAATACCCTTTACCTTGAAAAGCTTCCAAAATCCCTTTTTTTCGTAGTATATTATATCCTTTTTCTATGGTAACTCTAGACATTTCATACTGAAAACTAAGTTCATTGATAGATGGCATAGAGTCGCCCTTTTTTAAAATCCCTTTTTTAATAGCATTTAATATCGCATTCACTAATTGCTGGTATTTTGGCGTGGCAGAAAACTCATCAATAGCAAGACTTTCTAATTTCAATTTTCTTTTCATCTTGAGTTTTTGAAAAAATTACATTTGGTAACGTTTACATTTTTTATTTTAAAACAAAAATACTCTCAAAGATAGTAATTTCATTAAAAAAAAAGCTTGTTCCTTTAATAAAGAAACAAGCTTTGAAATTAATTTTGAGTTGCAATTAATATTTAATCCATTTGACTGTATTATTATTAAAAACAACTTTAATGTTTTTTGATTCAGTAGAATAAAAAAGTTCTTTAACGGGTACTAATTCCTGACTACTCCACTTTTCTCCTGATTTTTTCCATAGCATTAATGTGGCGTAAACATTCGCTTGTTCGTTTTTAGGAACAAAATTAGTGACAACATTAATAACTGAACTTTCGTTGGCTTCTGGATGCAAGTCTTTTGCCTGAACTACTTCTGATTTGTCCCAGCCTAAAAGCGGAATCATGGCTAATTGATATTTTCCATTATCAATAATAGTTACTTCATGATTTTTAACTTTTCTAATAGTCGTTTTAATTTCACCCTTTAACTTTGGTAAGGCATAGTGTCCCAATCGCATTTGAAGTGGTACTGAACTATTATTTTTATCCACTCTTAAAATTCCGTTTGCCAAAGGAATATCCGCCAGATTGAATTTTACATTCGAATCGGTTTCTAAAACAACATCGCGATAATAAATACCATCTTCAAATTTCTTAAAAGTATATAAGCGGAAGGCTTCCCATTGGTTCGCTTTATTTTTGATAACATAATTCATTGCTACTTCTCCGTTTGCTCCATCGGCTTGCCAAGGGAACGCACTGATGTAAGAAAGGCGGTTGTAATTTTCTGTAGACCGGAATTTTTGCCAGTCGTCTTTAACCTTTTCATGACACCAGGCTCTCACTTCAGAAGCGCCAATATTTGGATAATCTGTAATTAGAATTTCGGAAACGCCCTGAAATTTATTGTACACTTCATCTTTCTTAAATTCAGTATCCCAGGCACCATTATTTTCTTTGGCTGTCCAAAACGGATTATCATCAGGAATCAATAATCCGAAAAAGATTTTTCCCATCCAGTAAACACTTCCGCGACAGCTGTAAATTTGTACCGCTGGTTCAAAAGGGCCATACATGCCAAGTGTAGGAACTTTGTCTTTCATAAAATCAGGATGGGTGAAAAATTGTTTAATCACTCCCGAAGCTATTCTTCGCATCCAGCCATAATTTATTGACGAATCGTTTTGAAAACCCATTAATGGAAACGGAATAACGGCTCCTACTCTATAACTCATACTTCTTCCCCACATAATCATTTCGCCATTTTTGCTAAACAAATAAGGGTAATTAGCATTTAAATCGCTAAAGTTCTTTGTAAACTTGGCTGCATATTCTGGGTAGTATTGCTTTCCAAAATATTCAGACCACATCATTCCATACATTTGAAAAGCCCACATACTATAATAATCATACGCTGGACTGTCATTGTACCAGCCATTTCCCCGATAATCTTTCAAAGACTTGTCCAGATATTCTACTAATAATTTTTCATTAACTACATAACCTTGTTGCTTGAAGAAACTCAATACAAAAATGTTGAAAAACTTCCAATTAGAATTCACCGTTGGTCCATCACCGTAGCTTAACATGGTTCTAGCCAAAGCATCTTTTTGTTCTTGTGACATAGGATTCCATAACACTTCTGGATTCACTAATAAAGAAATAGACAATGCGCCAAACTCTACTAAATTCTGACTAGGACCTCCATTTTTAGAACGAGGAACAATGTAAGACGCACTTTGAGGATTTGTTAATTGAGTAATTTGGTAACGGTAATAATCGGCAACTTTAATATTATTAATTGTTAATGAAGGATTCTCTTTTAAAAGCGGAGCAGCAACAAATAAGGTTCTACACAAACCTTCTAATTTTTCTGTAGGTATCTGCCCTTCATTCTGTGGATAACTTTTTCCTTCCTGTTTAGGAAACTTCATAGGATCATCAAGAGATTGGATATAACTAAAAGCACCTTCTAAAAGATACATAGCAGCATCTTTCCAATGTTGTTTGGTCATTCCTGTTTCAGGACTTAATTGAAAATCGGGATTTTTTATTTCGAAAATCGAATTTGTCGATTTTTCAACTATCTGTTGCGCCCAGATTGGCAATCCAAAAAGCAATACTAAAACGAGAAGTTGGCGGTTTTTCATAGATTCTAAATAAAATTTTGGTTATAGCAATTTTTCAAAGATAAAAGGTCAATCCAATAAATTGAACTACTACCTACCAGTTTGTTGCATGAATAAAAAAAGGAAAGTCACTTTTTTAATAGTACTTTCCTTTTTAGAGTTATAAAATTATAATTTAATTCTATTTAAGAGGATTAATTCCAGAAAGAGTTGGAACCACTTGCTTAATTGTCCCATCTGAATTAAATTCTAACTTATCAATACATACTTCACGATGAAAACCAGCAGCATCACCCATATTTATCCCGTTAGGGTAAGGGAAACGGTGATAAACAATATACCACTCATCTTTGTTCGGAACTTTAACTACTGAATTGTGCCCTGTCGCATAAATACCTTGTTCTTTATTTCCTTGAATTACAATATTGTCCTTAGGAATTTCAATAGGCCCTACTGGAGATTTTGATGTTCCATAACGAACTTTATAATTTGGACTTCTGGTATCATCTTCACTCCAAAGGAAATAATAAATTCCATTACGATATATAATATAAGTACCTTCTCTAAAAGTTCTATCTACAGCTATTAACTTAGTCGTTCCTTCCTTGAAAGATACCATATCTTTATTCAATTCGGCAACGGCCATATATCCATTACCCCAATACAAATAACTTTTACCTGATTTAGGATCTGTAAAAACATCTGGGTCAATTTCCTGACCACCTTTTGCTCCTTCAGGACGAGAACTCACTAGAGCTTTACCACTGTCTTTAAAAGGACCTGCTGGATTATCTGAGACAGCTACACCAATTTTTTGAGCAGCAGTAAAATAATAGAAATATTTGTATTTGCCTTTTATTTTTTTCTCCACTATACAAGGTGCCCAAGCATTTCTATTAGCCCAAGACACATCTTTTTTAAGATCTATGATTATAACTTCCTCTTTCCAATCAACTAAATTATCAGAAGAAAAAGTCTTGAAATAGTAGCCTCCCCAACCATCAAAACCATCACTGGTAGGATAAATATAATATTTCTTAGTTTTATTCGAATATAAAACCTCTGGATCTGCATAAAATCCTTCTAAAACTGGATTATTATTGATTTGTGGATAAGCCGCTGGTTTACCCCACTTAGCAATTAATCGTTTTAATTCAGAACGTGTGATAGGTAAAATCGTTCCGTGACGTGGATGAAAATCCATTGAAATTTCATTATCAATCACTGTAAAATGTTCCAAATCTTTGGTTTTAGTAAATTGATATTTCCCTTTCATGTACATATCGTACATCAAAATATATTCGTCAGAATGATTCAGTTTAAACACACTTGCTCCTTCAACAGCTTCTTTTGTTTGTTGCAAATAATTATCATTTTCAGTCCAATTTCCAGAAGTTAAATCTTTAGAAGTAGCGACTTTAATACCTGGAGTCTTTGTTTCGGTTTTGTAAAACAAATGATAAACACCGTCTTTTTCGATTATATCCCCATCAATACAAGCATTTTTAGACTTTGGCACAAATAACACTTTTGGCTCTGATTCCAAAGCTGTAAAATCCTTATTAGCGTATGCATAATAAATTATATCTGGCCCCCCTGCATGCTGCATACTGAAATAAATCATGTATTTACCCGTTTTTGCATCATAAATAGTTTGTGGCGCCCAAACTCTCTTCAAATTTTCATTTCCTGAAAAAGTGGTTTGGATATTTACTACACTACTTTTCCAATTTACTAAATCAGTACTTTTTAGCAACACCATTGCACGGTTAGAATCCCAACCTTTTGAAGAGGTCATATCAGTCAAAACCATGTAAAAGGTTTTACCGTCTTCTCCCCTTAAAATGTGTGGGTCACGAACACCACCAGTAGAACTAATTAATTTACTATCTATAACAGGTTTGTTATCATTTAAATGATAATAATGATAGCCATCAGGACTTATGGCATAACGAACAGCCTCTTCTTCTACACTATTTCCTGTGAAATACACAAACAAATAAGCTGTTAAATCTTTTTCGGCAACAACAGGTGGAACACCCGATTTATTTTGTGCTTTTGAAAAGCTAGTTATAAGTAAGAATAAAACTAAACTGAATTGTATTTTACGCATTATTTTTTTGATTTTAATTTATATAAAACTGAACCATGTTCTTTTACAGATACCACAATTTCATCTTTTACTAAACCTAGTTTTTCACCCGTCCACATATTAGTAATTTCAGCAGAAGTGATTCCTAAATCAGCTAAACGAACAGACACATCTCTAAAATCTCTGTCTGAGATATTAAACAAGGCCAGGTAAATACTTTTATCTTTAGGATTTCTTGAAGTTATCGCAACAGTACCATCCTTTTGGAAAAGTTGCTTTACATCAGTACTTTCACGGTGCATTTTTAAAACTTCAGCATTCGTTAATAAAGATAAAGTAAAAGCATCATTGCTAGGTAAATCTCCTCCAAAAAACAAGGGCGATTTAAAAATTGTAAAGAAAGTCATCAAGGTGTACTGCTCGTCCTTGGTTAGACGTGACATTCGATCTTCTCCTCGCTCTCCTCTTAACGAAATTCTTCCTAAAGGAATCATATCACAATCAGGCCAAGTTCCTGGCGCAATGTATGGATACCATTTTTGAGCTACATCCATTAAATGAGTTATGTGAGGCCAAGTATCCCAAACATCATCTACCATACGCCACATATTAGCATGTGAACTTACGTGGCTGGCAGCAGATATAGGAGTTTCACCTGGTGAAGTACTTAAAACAATTTTACGTCCACATTTATCAATCGCTTTTCTAATCAGATTAATTTCGGCTTCATGATAGGGTCTAGACAAATCATCAATTTTAATAAAATCGACACCCCATTGTGCATACAATTCGAATAATGAATCATAATATTCTTGCGCTCCAGGTTTATCTGCTAGAATTGTGTAATTGTCTTTTAACCATTCGCATTGTAAGGCTGTAGTGTATATTTGGTCAGCTGTAATTCCGTTAGCTCCCTTAATAGGTAATTTCTCTTCTACTGCTTTTTTAGGAATTCCACGCATAATGTGAATTCCAAATTTCAATCCTTTTTTATGAATATAATCCGCTAAAGGTTTAAATCCGTTTCCATCTTTTGCAGAAGGAAACCTATTCAATGCTGGTAAATATCTTCCATATTGATCCATTACATATCGTGGATCTTTCTGATTATACCCCCCTGCTTTATCATTTTCTACAAACCATCTAATATCAACAACAATATACTCCCAGCCCAGCTTTTTTAGGTTTTTAACCATATAATCAGCATTTGCTTTTACTTCATGTTCTTCAACTGTTGAGCCATAACAATCCCAACTATTCCACCCCATAGGAGGCGTTTGAGCCCATTGCTTAAATTCGTCTTTCTTTAAAACTGAGTTTTGCGCTTTTGCAAACAAAGACACCAGTACAACTCCCAATAACAATACTATTTTATTCTTTAATTTCATTTTGGTTAATTAATATGTGTTAATATTACACTTCAAATATAACGAAGTTTTTTTATTATAAAAATTAACCTGTCTACTAAAAAGTAAACAGGTCAATTTCTAAAAACGCCATTTTATTTATTTCTTTTTTTACTTTAAAAAAGAAACTATTTCACATTGATAGTTACTTCAGTTGCTTTTAACCAAGGACTAGTAAATTGAACTTTGATAGGTTCTGTACTGTCATTAGACTGAATATAGACTAAAATACGTCCATTAAAAACACGGTGAACATTATCAGTATAATCAGTCATATCACTATTATTTCCTGCTTCTAAGCCTAACAAACTAGCTTTACCACTGATAATTTTACATGTTATTTCATTATCAGAAAGCATCACTGGAATACCATTTTCATCGACAATTTGTAAAATTATTTCGGCTACTCCTTTGTCTTTATTAATTTGCTTATCTGCACTTTGAACTGAAATAGCATGAGGTTGTTTAGAAGAAGTGATTTCGTAACGGCTTACTTCTTTATTATTCTTATCTAAGCCCACAGCAACTAATTTTCCAGATTGATATGGAATATCCCATGAAATAATCCCTACTTCTTGATCGTATTCTTTAACCTCTCCAACTACTTTTCCGTTTAATTCTAAACGTGCTTTTGGTGCATTAGTATAACAAACTACTTTTACTTTTTGCCCTTCGTCATAATTCCACAATGACCAAGCATCCATGGAAAGGTGTTTTTTGTTTGTATCATTAGAAATATAAGTACCAATATAAATCATAGGTTTATTTGACCATAATGACTGACGGAAATAACCTCTTGGTTTAATGTTTCCAGCAAAATCAACTAATCCTGAATAAAAACCTCTAGAAGGCCATCTACCTGACTCTCCTAAATAATCAATACCAGTCCATAAAAACTGACCAAAAATATGTTCGTTATTTTTAACCGCTAACCAAGCTTCGTAATCATGACGATTTTCACTACCAAAAATCACACGATTTGGATATTTTTTATGATCCGATTGGTATTTACCTTCAGTATAATTATACCCTGTAATATCTAAAGCGCCTGGATATTCTGTTTCGTTAGACATTGCTACACCAGCTAAACCGGCAGTTGTAGGACGTGATTTGTCATATTTTTTTACAGCAGCCACTAATCTTTTTGCTATCCCGCCTAAACGCATCGCATCAGGCGCATCTTTTTTATAACCTCCGTAAGCAGCTTGAGAGAAACCAGTATCTTTTCCTCCATCTAAAACAGGATGAGAATAAGGATCGTTTGGATAATCTACTTCATTACCAATACTCCAAGCAAATACCGAAAGATGATTTCTATCGCGACGAACAAAATCTTCTAAATCTTTTTCGGCCCAATCAGCAAAAATATCAAAAGAACCTTCAAATCCTGGTGTTCCTACATTCCAACCTTCTAACCACTTACGTTTAGGGAATTCCCATTCATCATAAGCTTCATTTAAAACTAATAGACCTAATTGATCACAAAGCTCATAAAATAGAGGCGCTTGTGGGTTATGACTTGTTCTTATTGCATTGACCCCAATTGCTTTTAATGTTTTCAATCTTCCTTCCCAAACTTCTTTTGGAATTGCCGCCCCTAATACACCAGCATCATGATGCAAACAAACACCTTTAATCTTCATCCAATTACCATTTAAAGCAAAACCTTTATTAGCATCAAATGTAAAACTACGGAAACCAGTTTGTGTCAACGAATGATCAATAAGCTTTCCTCCATTTAAAACAGACGTTTTTAATTGATACAAATTTGGATTTTCAATATCCCATATTTTTGGATTATTAACCTTTAATTTAGTAGCAATTTTTCCATTTTGATTAGCAACTACAGCAATAGAATTGGTGCTTTTAGCAACAATTGTTCCATCATTCGATATCAACTCATTAACAACCGTTAAATTTGCTTTTTGATTAGAACTATTTTGAACTTCTACTTCAACATTTAAAATTCCTGTTTTTTTAGTTACTTCAGGAAAAGCATAAACACCCCATTGGGCAATATGAATTGGGTTAGCATACACTACCCAAACATCTCTATAAATCCCAGAACCAGTATACCAACGAGAATCGGCACTTTGACTATGGTCAACACGAACAGCAATACTATTTTCAGATCCGTATTTAATATATGGAGTTGCATCGTATGCAAAAGAAATATATCCATTAGGACGTTTTCCTAAAGAATGTCCGTTGATAAAAACTTCGCTTCTGTTGTAAACTCCTTCAAAATACAAGAATACTTTTTCACCTTTTTTTGCTTCAGGCACGTTCAAAGATTTTCTGTACCAAGCAATACCTCCGGGTAAAAATCCAGTTGCACTTGCTAAAGTAGGACTTAATTGTCCTTTAACACTCCAATCATGAGGAATTGAAACTTTTTTCCACTTACTATCGTCATAAGTTGGATTTTGAAAATCTTGTTTGTCTTGTAGAATAAATTTCCACTGTTCATTGATTTTTTTAGCATCCCCAAATCCAATTTGGCTAAAAACAGATACATTCACAAAGGTGAGAATTGCTAAAAAGATTTTTTTTGGTTTTGTCATAATTGTTTTTTGATATATAGATGGTATTAAAATTTCAAAACTTCTTTACAAAATCATAAAGAAGCAAAGAAAAGATTAAATTATAGTTAACAAGAGGGGGAAATTCGCAAAAAAAAGGGGAAATTCTCTTTTTAATTATAATTCCCAACGTAGGTAACAACAGATCTTGCTGGAATTTCGACATTATCCGTATTTACTGCTGCCAACTTTTTCAAACTCATTGTTGCTGAAGTTACATAAGGTGTCAATTTATTGTCTACAATTTTTCCTCCTGATAGATTCAAATTATAAACTCTAGTAGATTCGCTCATGTTTACTGCAACAATAACTATTTTTTTGTTTACTTCATCCTTATAAGCTGTTATCATTGTATCTGTAATAGCCGATTCATTATTTAAATTAGGAATAAGAATTCTTTGCATACCTGGCTTTACAAAGAAAGAAAAATTTCCCAAAGCCCATAGCGTTTTAGAATCTCTAACAAAACCATCAAACTTACAATAATTTGCATCACCAGCTCCTTCTGTAATTCCATTATCCACATAAACTAATCCATCCTTATAATCACCACGACTTACTGCTGTCCACCATTGCCATGATGTAACTCCTCCAATTGAAATATCGGTACTAATAATGCGAGCTACCCATAACGCAGTTCTCATTCCTAAATCTCTTCCTGGACCAGCACCATCTGGTAGTTCTGCAGTTCCTGGATTTTCAAGAATAGAATATTCAGATGCCCATACACTCAATCCAGAAATACTACTAGCTCTGTTTGCTAAAGCCTTTCGTGATGAAATCATTTCGCTTAAAGGCCAAACTTGCCAATAACTATGACCAGAAATAGTTTTCTTTACATTACTCAAACCAGCTATATTTTTAGTGGAGTTTGGTGCGAAAAAATAGTCTATCTGATTTGATCTATTTTCTTTACCTGATACCGTCTTATAAAGTGGTTCAAATGCACCTGCTTCACCCACAACTATTTTAGAATTCAAACCTTTCTCTTGTAATTTTGAAGACAAAATTTTAACAAAACTATAAATATTAGCATTAGATGCAGGGGAACCCTCTTGACCAGATCCATCCCACTCATATTGTGGTTCATTAAATGGACTCACATAATCAATAGTCAAATTGTGAACTGTGTTTAATTTTTCGATAGCATTTACCCAAAAATCAGCTAACTCAGGCATTTTCCCATCTGTTAAATTGTAAAAAGTATTTATGCTTGCATGTGCTTTACCATTTTGAGTCAAATAGACTGGAGCACTGTTTGTAAAAGCTAATAATTTATCGACTCCACGATTTTTTGCAGCTTTCATGAACCAAACTTGCCCTTCTTGCTTACTCATATCATAAGTTAATCCATCAATGGTAAAACATTCTGTACGTCTCCATTCATCAATAATATCACTAGCGTCTCCTTGTTCAGTACTTCCAGCACCAAGATTAAAACGCCATAAAGACAAACCAATCCCTTTAGGATTACCCTCGCTATCAACTTCTTTACTAAACAATAAATCAGCAATAGCATTTCTCTTTTCTATTGGCCAATTTTTTCCAATATTATTACATTGCCAAGCATCTGAAGCTCCAAAGCCTTCCATTGTTTGAAGACTCATATCTAAATTAATCGTAAGTTCTCTAATCACTGAAATTTCAGAATCTGATTTCTCTTCATTATCAGAAGAACAACTAAATTGCAATATCGATGTAAAAAGTAAGCCTACTGATAGTAGACTTACTTTACTTTTATTTAAAAAATTCATTTTAATAATTTGGATTTTGTTTAATAATTCCTCCACTTAAGTCAATTTCTAATTGTGGAATTGGCCAAACCAAATGCTTAGTAGCGTCAAAATTAATTCCTTTATCTTGAGCTTCTCTAGTATTTGTGGTTTCATAAGGATCGGTAGAATTTAAGTTGTAGCGAACAAACGTTCCGTTAGGTCCCATCAACATTTCGATAACACGTTTACCTGTACTTGGATCTTTTTGTCTTCTAATATCAAATAAACGTAATCCTTCGAAAGCTAATTCTAAACGACGCTCTTTGTAAATTTTTCTCAACAGATTTGGTCCTGCCATTCCTTCTACTGGATCTAAATCCACACGTGCTCTAACAACATTAATATCTGCCATAGCGCCTTCAGCATCATTTAAATGATAATTAGCTTCTGCTCTTGTAAGATACATTTCGGCCAAACGAATTAATGGCACATTCAATGGTAAGTGTCCATCTTTCTTGTCTAATGCACGACGAGTTGCTATTGGAATGTAGTATTTACGAATAATACGTCCTGACTTATTATCATTCAAACTGAATTTATGAGTTGGATTTAAAACTTCATCACCATAAGCAGCTTCACCCCATTTTGTAATGGTACTTCTACGACGGATTACATCTCCTTCAGAGATATAAGCATTTTCTAAATCACTTGTTGGCATACACCATCCCCATCCATCAAGAACATCTGCGGCATCGTTACTTGGGAAATACTTTTTATCCTCTCCTCTAGCACCAGATAAAGTTGGTAATGCACATCCTAAATTCTTATCCTGAACACTCGAAGATTGAGCCTCTAAAATAGACTCTACTCCGTTATGATTATTAACATCCCAAATATTTACGAAATTTGGCTCTAATAAATAAGGTCCTTCAGTTATTACTTTATTAGCATACAGTTTAGCTTCGGCCCACTTTTCCTGAAACAGGGATACACGTGCTAATAAAGCATAAGCAGCCCATTTATTAATTCTTCCGTTTCTAAATACTTCTACTTCTTCTAATTTTTCTGCAGAAGCTTTAAGATCTTTTTCAATTTGTTCATATACTTCGGCAGCAGTACTACGTGCCAATTTTAAATCACTTGTGCCAAGTACCGTTGTATACAATGGAACACCACCATAGTTATTAACTAATTCATAATAACAATAAGCGCGAACAAATAATGATTCCCCTACATACTGATTTCTTTGAGACTCGCTTATAGGCGCCATTTCCATTTTAGCCAATCCAATATTACAAGATTGAATCGTATAAAAATGAGCTGTATACATACTATTCATATCGCCCATATTATCCGGAGTAATAAGGTATTGCGATGCTGGTCTATGAGCCCCACTATCTTGACCTGTATTTCCCATCCAAGCATCATCTGTTGCCATTTCATTTGTTACTCTTGGAGCAATCAAAGTCCACCAATCATTAGGCAACAACAATCTATGAGTTAGCTCATTCACATAATTTTCACATTCTTGTGCTGTTTGAAAATAATTCTCTAATGTTTGTGTACCTCTTGCATCCTTTTCAATAAAATCACTGCAGGAAACTGCAACTGCAGCAAATGTTAATATCGAAACTATTATTTTTTTCATACTTTTTTTAAATTAAAATGCTACATTAATACCCATCAAAACAGTTGGTTGAACTGGGTAATTCCATCCTCCAAATCCTGATCCTAGAACTCCACCACCAACTTCAGGATCTACACCTGAATATTTTGTCCATGTCCATATATTTTGACCTGATAATGACACTCTCAATTTGTCAAAGCCAAATTTATTATAGAAAGAATAACCTAACTGAAGGTTTTTCATACGAACGAAAGAACCGTCCTCTACATATAAGGATGAGAATTTTGTAAAGTTTTCATTGTTATCATCTTTAGAAAGTCTCGGAATATAATTTGAAGTTCCTTCACCATGCCAAGCCATTTGATCTAATCCACTTACTTTATTTGTTAGACTTGCTCCATTATATAAGTCAGATATGTTTTGGTTTACCAATTCATTTCCAATACTTGAATAGAAATTAGCTACTAAATCAAAGTTTTTGTAAGCAAAATTCAAGTTTAAACCAATATTGTAATCAGCCCATGGTGAACCAATTTTAGTTCTATCCTTATCATCTAGTTTACCATCGCCATTTACATCTTTAAAACGTACATCTCCTAATTTTGCATAAGGTTGAAGTTTTGTACCATGCTCATCAGTATGTGAGTTCAATTCTACTTGATTTTGGAATAAACCATCAGCTACATACCCGTAAAAATAACCTGGCTCATCATCTTGAATAGTTAAAGTTCTGTTACTTGAACCATACAGTTTTTCTCCTTCAGTAGATAATGAAACCATTTTTACGTTAACGGTTGTAAAAGTCAAATCGGCACCATAAGAGAAATCACCTTTCTTGTCTTTATAAGATAAAAGCAAATCAATTCCGTTAGAGCGCATAGAACCAACGTTTGTCCAAATTGTTGCATAAGAAGGAAAACCACTATAAGTAGGGAACTGCTTTACGAACAACATGTCTTTTGTTGTTTTTTGATAATATTCTAATGAACCTGAAATTTTGTTTTTCCAAAGACCAAAATCAAGACCAAAGTTGATATCTTCTACAATCTCCCAACGAATATCTTTGTTAGCCATTGTAGATGGATATGAAGTATCTACAACATTTCCATCAATAACATAATAGCCTTGCCCTATATTTGATTGGTAAACGGAAGCTGGTAAATTTTGATTACCCACTCTACCCCAACCTGCCCTAAAAGTTAAGTTGTTTATGGTTGAATTTAAATCTGTCATGAAATCTTCATTCGAGATTCTCCATGAAGCTGATGCTGCTGGGAAATTAGCCCATTTGTTATTTGCCATAAATTTAGAAGAACCATCACGTCTAAATGAAGCTGTCAAATAATATTTACTATCAAAATTATAAGAAAGTCTTGAAATATATGACATTAAAGAACTTGACCAACTTGTACCACTACTGTTACGGTTTTTAGTTGCAGCACTTAATTCTCTCATCGTTTGTGAATTATTAGGCACTCCCTCTCCATACCCCCAAACATCAGAGGAATCATAATTTTCCATAGTTAAACCAGCCATAAAACTAGCATTGTGTTTTTCAGCAAAAGTTTTTGAATACGTTACTGTAGATTGCCATGTCCAATCTACATTTGTAGTTGCTTTTCTTTCGACACTGTTAATTTCAGCTTTTTCATGAGCTGCATCAATTACAAAATCAGGACTAAATTTATTCCAAATTTTGTTTCCAAATTCAACAGATCCCTGTGTTCTTATAATCAAACCTTTAATTGGCTCATACTGTAAATATGCATTCGAATTCAAATTATACAAATTATTATAATCATCATATCTTTTAACCGAAGCAACTGGATTCCAAACATAGGATGGAGAACGAGCATATATACTGTATTCATTTTCAGTACCATTTAATTGATCTGCTCTTTTATAAATTGGTGTAATTGGATCTATCTTAACAAAATCTGCCCAGTTTCCTGGTGCTCCCCAAGTTTCGTAACGTGGATTTAAAGTTACTCCAGCTGAAAATTTATCAGTAAATTTAAAATCATTAGCAATTCTAGCTGTAACTCGTTTCCATCCCCCAATTTCGTAAAATGAATCAGAATTATAATAGTTTAAACTAATAGCATAGGTATTTTTTTCAGAACCACCAGAAACTCCTATAGAAGCATTAGTTACAGATGAATTTTTATTAATTCCTGCTCCCCACCAATCTGTAGTTTTTCCTCTGTATTGTTCAGCATTTGGTAAGTACTCTGAATAACCTGAATTAGTATATGCAGTATTCAAAATATTAGCATAATTCTCTGCATCGGCCATATCGTAAGGTTTATTCATAATTTGATAACCTGTACTCATATCAACAGTAAACTTTGTTTTACCAGCTTTACCTTTTTTAGTAGTAATTAAGATAACACCATTAGATGCACGAGAACCATAAATAGCACTTGCAGAAGCATCTTTTAGTACATCCATCGATTCAATTTCGTTATTACTAAGGAAATTAATACTTGTTCCCATAGGAATACCATCCACTACATAAAGAGGATCTGTACTTAAATTTACAGTTGAAATTCCACGAATTAATACTCTAGGCTGAGCACCAGGACCACCAGCTCCAGTAATTTGAACCCCTGCAACTTTCCCTTGCAGCGATTCGGTAACATTACCTACTGTCATTGTTTGGAGTTCTTTTCCTTTAACAGAAGCGATCGAACTAGTTACATCTTTCTTTTTTACAGTTGCGTAACCTACTACCACTACTTCATCTAAAGTTTGATTGTTTTCTAATAAAACAACATCTATTGTTGTTTTTTGATCAACTTTAATTAATTGTGTACTAAAACCAATAAAAGAAAATTCTATTTGAGAATCTTTATTAGGAACTACAACACTATAGTTTCCATCAAAATCAGTCGAAGTAGAAGTTTGTGTTCCTTTAACAAAAACATTTACCCCGGGAATTGGAACAGCCATTTTATCTTTTACTGTTCCTTTAATTGTAATTTGTGCAAAGGTTGTTGCGCAGCATAGCACGGCTATCAACAACCCTATAAATTTATATTTCATCTTTAAGTTTATTTAATAAATGTTATGGATATAACTAATTATTTTTTTGTAATAAAAGCTCTTTCTAGTTCAGTATCGAGAACCACTTTATAAACACCCGGAGCAGCAGGATATTTAGCATTTCCATTTGAACCCGGCGACATGGTAGCAATACCATTTTTAATCAATCTCCAGGATGGACTCCACCACTGACCTGTAAAAGTTCCTTCCATTGTACCTGTAAGTGTATATTCACCTACTAATTGATATGGATTGTTTGGATTATTAGCCAAATGCAATCCTTTTTGTTGCCATGCATCCCAAGTATCCCATGTTGCGCCTTGAATACCTCCTCCACAAATACTTACGAAAGGTCTTCTTAATGCTTCATTATCGTGCCACAAACCATTTGCTACATCTGCCCAAACTTTAGATGACGGCGTGTATTTTGAAACTGTATAAACAAGAGTACTTGGATTAACTTTTATTTTATAATATCCTTTAGTAGGTAAAATTATTGGTGAAGCATTAACATCATCAACTAAATTTCCTGAACCATTCAATCCAAAACAGTGAGGAGCAAAATCTGACTCTTGTCCTAAGAAATAGATTTGTTTATTATCTGTATCAGCATAATATTTAAACTCAAAATCTTGTCCGCTTTTTTCGTGGAAATACATCGGTACACCAACAGCATCTGTTGTTAAATTAGTCCCTTTTGGTTGATCACATAAATAAATTGCTGGGTATTCATTAGTGGCTACTACATTTATATTTAAAGTCCCCATATTAGGAATCGCAAATTTATCTTTTGCAGTAATAGTCAAAACATATTGGGCAGCAGTTACAGGCAAATTATAAGTTTTGTTAAATGTGTATGACTGCGGGGAACCTGTTAACTGGATCAATTCATCAATATTTAAAGCTTCACATTTTACTTCGATATAATCAATTCCTGAATCATCATTCACAACAAAATTAACCGGTAATTCAGTACTGGATGATAATAAAATCACTGCACCTTCTTTAGGTGTAATCATGCTAATTGCAGGAGCACTAAATTCGCCATCCAAACGTAAATCAATCTCCTGATCAATTTCGTTACCGGAAACATCTGTAATTGTTAATTTAATTTTAAAAGCCTCTGATGTTCCTCTATCAGCTGGGACTTCAAAGAAATAACTCAAATCATAGGTAGTCAAAAGAGGTTCCGTGGCAAAATTGATTGTTTTATCTAAACTCAATTCCGGAATTTCAATTCTAACACTCTTTAGACCTAAATCATCATTTAAAGTCGCTTTGATTTCAAATTTTCTATTTGGAGCTCCATAAATTTCATTGGTTGATAACGAAACGGTAGGGTCTGCTGAAGCAGGATAAGCTGACTCATCATTTTGACATCCTGAAAAAAGAATAACAAAAAAAGTGAGTAAACATAAATACGAGATTTTATTCATATGTTTTCAATTTTTAAAGCCTGTTCGTATACAAAAATGGCTGGTTAGTTTAATAGTTTTTCACAATTTTAATCTATAATAAAATTTCATTAACTTTCTATAATTTTCATACCTTGGATTTTAGTTTGCTAGTTAATAATTAGTGTTTAATGGTCTACAAATTTTACGATAACTTAACATAAAAGAAATTTACTATTCTAAAAAAAAAGCTATCAGCTTGGCAAAGAAATAACCAAATATGATATTAAAAAGGGGGTAAATTGGAATAAAAAAGAGGTGAAAATCGCAAACTTCAAGGGTAAATTTGTTAAAAAAAACTATTTAACAAAATAAAACGCTGTATTTATATAATATCCAAAAATTAAACTGTATTTTTTAATTATACACAAAAAAATCCTAACATGTATTAACAATATTAGGATTTCAAACTTTAATTTATTTATCTAAAGGAATTTACAATTAGCTAAAAACTATTTGATAACATTCATATCTTTATTAAACGAATCTTTATACTTTTTTATATATGCTGAAGGAGTCATACCAAAGAGTTTTACAAATTGCTGTCTAAAATACTTTTGATCTTCAAATCCCACTATGGTACTTGCTTCAGCTATATTCATATCTTCTGTTAACAAAAGCATTGCTGCTCTTCTCAAACGTATGGATCGAATAAAGGCATTTAAAGTTTCACCTGAAATAATTTTTATTTTAGCATACAGACTTCGATGACTCATACCTATTTCGGTTGCAAAAGTTTTAATTGTAAAATCTCGATTCCCAATATTGGCTTCAACAATTTCGATACATTTCTTTAAAAACTCTTGATATTCTGCAGGTACTTTATTTTCATTTTCCCTTAATGTAATACTATCTAAGAAATAATTTCTTAAATTTTTTCGGTTTTTTAATAGCGTGTTTACTCTTGCAATTAACAACTCATCATCAAAAGGTTTGGTAATGTAATCATCAGCTCCATCAGTAATACCCTGCAAATGCGTTTCTGGATTATTAGATGCCGTTAATAAGATTACAGGAATATGCGATAGATATTCATCTTCTTTTATCTTTCTACATAACTCTAACCCATTCATAACGTCCATCGCAATATCTGATATAACAATATCTGGCATGAATTTCTTAATACCTCTTAAACCTTCCTCTCCGTTTACGGCACTATAAACTATAAAATTAACCGAAAATAAATCAACTAAATAATTTCGAATTTCTGTATTATCATCTATTATTATTACCGATCTTTTTTCTGTTAGCATTTCTTTGTTCAACTTAGCCTCAATTTGCTCTGAATTAGTCTCGTCCTTGCCATCTACTTCATCCAATAAAAGCTCCTCAACTAACCCACTCATCTTAGGTGTTGCCGAACTAATAGGTATGTCATTAAAATGTTCATCTCCTTTTAATAATGCTAGAGTAAAACAACTTCCTTTTCCTAATTCACTCTCACAGCTAATTACTCCTTTGTGTTTATCAATAAAATACTTAACAATAAAAAGGCCTATACCAAATCCAGTACTAACAGAAACTTTCGAGTCTATTCGATTGAATTTTTCGAATATCAATTCAATATCAGCAGATGCAATTCCATGACCCGTATCTTCAACTATTAAAAAAGCTTGATTATCACTTTCTTTCAATTGCACTTTTACACTTCCTCCATCTTGAGTATATTTAAATGCATTTGATACTAAATTCAATAATGAAATTTCTAACTTTTCATAATCTCCAATAATAAAGACTTCATTTTGAGGAAGATCTAAATCATATGAAATATTTTTCTCTTGTGCCTGAACTACAAAACAACTGTAAACTTCCTTTGCCAAATCATTCATATTGATTTCAGAAAGTTTTAGCATATCTGCGTCATTCTCAGCCTTTCTAAAAAGCAATAACTGATCGACAAGACTTAACAAACGTCTAGCATTTCTAAAAGCAATCTTTAAATCATTACTAAAATTATTTTTTTGAACATCCTCCCTCTTTAAAACTTTTTTTAACGGATTTATAATTAAAGACAATGGAGTTCTAAATTCATGAGAAATATAGGTAAACATGGATAACTGCTTTTCGGCAATTTCCTTTTCTTTCTCTCGTTCAAATTCGGCTATTTTAATTTTAAATTTTAATTGCTCCTGATGTTTATTGTATCGTATAAAACTATGAACAATAAGGATTCCTGAAACTAAATAGAGAAAAAATGCCCACCAACTTCTATACCAAGGAGGTAAAACAACAATACGGACTAACGTTTCTGAAACATCAGTATTATTATTAAAATCAGATGTTTTGACCTTAAAATTATAAACCCCTTCTGTTAATCGAGGAAAATTAACTTTTCTATTTTTTCCTATTGTACTCCATTGTGTATCCCAACCTTCTAAAAAATAAGCATAGTTAATTTTATTAGAATCTGAATAATTCAAAGCTACAAACTCAATGGATAAAGAAGTTTGATCATAAGGCAATGTAATTTCTTTAATTTGCTGATTTTTAGTCCAAGCTGTAATTAAATTAGGTTTGGATTCAATAGGTTCATTATTGACTGTTAAATCAGATAGAAGAATCTTAGCATGAGTAAGTGTATTTTTAATATTCTCTGGGTAAAACAAATTAAAACCATTTATTCCCCCAAAAAACAACTCTCCAGTTGACAATTTTAATGCGGCATTGAAACTAAATTGATTGCTTTGCAAACCATCACTTTTCGAAAAATTTTGAAAAACATTACTTTTAGTATCAAATCTACTTAAGCCGTTATAGGTACTCATCCATAAGTTCCCTTTTTTATCCTCTAATATCCTCAAGATTGTATTTGAAGGCAATCCGTCAGCTGTTGTATACCTATGAAAAGTATTGTTTTTTCTATTAAATTTTAACAATCCACCTTCCTGTGTAGCAACCCAAAATTGTTTTTTAGAATCTTCTAATACACATCGAACAGGATATCCTATAGTAATTTTACCATGTTTTTTATTGGTTTTATCTAACCAAATTATTGACGAATAATTTCCTCCCCAAATCTTTCCATCTCGGGTTTCAGTCAAACATTGTAAATTAGTGATCCTTTTATCGTATAATGTGAATACATTTTTACTTCTATCAAATAAATACAAACAACCTTCATTAGTTGTACTTGCCCAAATATTTTTCTTAGAATCCTCAAACACTACCCAAACATTTTTCTCAACCTTTTTAGTAAAAGGGTTAAAACAAGAATAATGGGTTATTTTGTTTGTTTTAGGATCGATTCTATTGAGCCCTCCAGCCCAAGTTGACAACCAGACTTCATCATTAGCGTCACATATAACATTGGTTATAAAATTACTTGAAATTGCATTGCCTGAATTGGTTTTATAAACCGTATAACTATTATTTTTTCGATTCCAATAACGCAATCCTGCACCATCGGTACCAATCCATAAGTTTTGATTTTTATCTTCACAACCTGATAAAATAAAATTTTGAGCTAAATTATAGTCGTTAGAAATATACTTTATGGTTTTAAAATGTTTAGGCGATGCACTAAGCATACTTATTCCTCCTCTCAATGTACCTAGCCAAATGTTGCCCGTATAATCTTCATATATACTCCAAATTGCGCTACTTTTAACAATTGGTTGTGATGATTCATTCTTATATGGTACAGCTTTATTAAGGTTTTTATCCAATAAATATAAGCCGCAGCCATCTGTCGCAATCCAAATATTATTTTTCTTATCTACATGTACATTAGTTACGATACACTTATTTGAAAAATAATTTGGAGAAATTTTCAACGAAGTAGTATTAAACAAAAAAAGACCTTCATCTGTACCAATCCATAAATTACCGTCTTTATCTGCCTCAAAACACTTAACATCAAAAAGTAAAGGAACGACTAACTTCAATTTTTTTGTATTAAAATCAAAATTGCAAATCCCTAAATTTCTTACATAAACCCATGCAAATTGACCTTTCTTATCCTTTTGAATGGTTAAAGCATCATAATTTAATAGTTTTTTAGAACCTAAAAATAATGGAACCGTAATTCCTCTAAGCGAATTATTTTCAAAAACAATTAATCCTGAATTTTGAGCCGCTAACAAAACCATTTCCTTAGAAACTGACTTTATTTGGTGCACTTCATCCTTCAAAACAATCTCTTTTTCATCCGAATCCAATTTATACTTTACAGAATAAAATAATGATTTGGACTTATCATACACACTTGCTCCTTTATTTCCTCCTATCCAAATTTGTCTTTTTTCATCACCTTCCAGACAATAAATAGTGTTATTGGATAAGGAATTTGGATTATTTATCTCATTCCTAAATGTTTTAAATGTATATCCATCGTAACGATTTAAACCATCGTAGGTACCAAACCACATATAGCCATCGTTGTCTTGATAAATAGTTGTGATTGAGTTATTAGATATACCGTCAGTAACATCTAAAAAACGTATAGAATATTCTTGAGCAAAACCTACAATCGAAGAAAAAAGAAGTGTATATAATAAAGTTAAATATCTCAAAATAATTGATTTAGGATGTCAATTGGTATTTATTCAAATTAATTTAATACAGTGATAAAATTAATCAAATAAAAAACAAAATACACGTCAATTTTATAGTTTTTAAATAAGACAATTCAATAAAAACTATTGTTTGTAAATAATTATCAAAAAAAAATGTGAAGTCGAACAAATTCAACTCCACATTTTTGCATTTAAAACTATTATTGTAATCTTACCAGAACTTCACGTATAAAGCTGCGATAATTAATAAAGTAATGATGATTAATACTGTTGTTTGTGGTTTTACTTTGAACATTTCAGTATCTAATTCAAAAGCTTTAGGGTTCACTTTTGGTCCTGCGAAACTCACTGCAACCATTAAAAGCATAGTGAACATGAATGATAATCCCATACAAATGTGGAATGGAATTTCAAATCCACCTTTCCCATTTGGCCAAGCAGTATATAAGAACGTTTCATTTCCAAACAATGCTGGTGCATATTCATTAAACAATACTGATAATAAGAATCCTGCTAATACTCCCACAATAGCTGCAGTTCCTGTTGTGCGCTTCCAGAACATCCCTAAGAAGAACATAGCAAATACTCCAGGACTAATGAATCCTGTATATTTTTGGATATAGGTAAATCCTCCTACTCCTCCAATTCCTAAAACATCATTCCATGTAAATAATACTGCAAGAACCATAGAAGCAAAAACAGCATATCTACCAATGTTTACCTGAGCTCTATCTGAAGCACTTTTTTGAATGTATTTTTTATGAACGTCTAAAGTATAAATCGTAGAAATACTATTCACTTTACCTGCTAACGAAGCTACAATAGCTGCTGTTAATGCTGCCACTGATAATCCTTTTAATCCTGTAGGCAAAAATGTCAACATCGCCGAGTAAGCACCGTCTTTTCCTCCTACTAATTGTGGTAAATGACCTCCTTCGTATAAAACATAAGCAGCAATACCCGGTAACATTACAATTACAGGCATTAATAATTTTAACAATCCTGCAAACAAAATTCCAGTACGAGCTGTAGTTAAGTCAGCGCCAAGTGCTCTTTGCGTGATGTATTGGTTACATCCCCAATAGTTCAAGTTGATAATCCAGATACCTGCTAAATAAGATAAAATTCCAGGGAAAGTAAGGTATTTATCAATTTCTAATTGTGTAGAAGTAGCTGTTGGACGTGGAATAATCATTTTGAAATGCTCTGGTGCTTCCTTCATTAATACATTGAATCCTGCAATAGCATCTTTTCCTACTCCAAAATATTCTCCTACTGTTGTCAAAGCAATATAAGAAGTTACTAAACCTCCAATAATCAACACCGCTACTTGAATAACATCTGTATAGGCCACTACTTTCATACCTCCAAGAGAGATGATCAAAGCAAATACCGCTAAACCTAACATAATCACATGAAGATATTCTCCTCCTGCCAATCCGTTAATCGCTACAGCTCCTAAATATAAAATAGAAGTTAAGTTTACAAAAACATATAAAAACAACCAGAAAACAGCCATAATCAATGCTGTAGTTTCATTGTATCTTGTTTTTAAGAATTGTGGCATGGTATAAATCTTGTTTTTCAAATAAACAGGAATAAACCAAATCGCAATAATAATTAAAGCAATAGCAGCAACCCACTCGTAGGCAGCAACTGCAATTCCTAAGAAGAAACCTTCTCCACTCATCCCAATAAACTGCTCTGCAGAAATATTAGAAGCAATTAATGAAGCTCCAATAGCCCACCATGTCAAAGTCCCTTCGGCTAAGAAATACGCCTTAGCATCGTGTTCGTTTTTTTCGCGCTTGCGATAAACAATGTATCCATAAACAGATACTATTAAAAAGTAAATTATAAAGACTGCATAATCTGCAAATCCGAGAGTTGAGCTCATAAAAAAAAGTTTTAAATTATTAATTGGTTGTTAGATTAATACACAATACTTTTAACAAGACTTAAATTTTAAGCTTGTAAAGCTTACGAATTTCGATAATTTTACCCATAAAAAATTAAACATTAATTTTATTATGTTCTATTTTTTACGAAAAACGAAATCCAAAAGTAAAATAAAAATACTTATTTCCATCATGTTTTTAAGTGTTCAAATAACATTTAACTTTTTAAAAAACACAAATCACTACACAACAAGCATTTAGAAATAAAAAAAAGATGATTTTTTTTAAAATAAATTAATTTAGAATACAATCTTGATTACCTAATTCAATACAACAATTGTATTTCTTTAAGACCATAATCTACTAGACTATCATCTTCATGAAGTACCGTTAATTTTCCTTGTTTAGTAACACTTGTAATTATCCCCATAATAGGTTTATTGTCACCTATAGTAAAAGGCATAGGTATCCCTTTCTTGAAAAGTAAATCCATGTATTCTGCCCACAATTTTTGAGAATGAGAACCAATTAATTTTATATTCTCTTTCAATTGATTTACGATTAACTCTACTAATTGATCTTTATCAAAATAGGAATTAGACACAACTGCCATAGAGGATGCTTTAGGAAGGTTCTCAAAATTAGTTTGATTTACATTCAAACCAACACCTATTATAGACGTTATAGAGCCATCACTTTTGAAACTATTTTCAATAAGAATGCCAGCCAATTTAAAATTATCTGACATAATGTCGTTAGGCCATTTTATCTTTAAATGATTAATTTTTTGATCCTTCAACACTTGAATTATCGCTAACGAAGTTGCAATATTAAGCAGATAAATCGCTTCTACATTCAACAATAAATCCTTAACAAAAACACTCATTATCAAATTCTTAGACTTTTCCGAATTCCAAACCGCTCCCATTTGTCCTTTTCCTTTAGTTTGGATTTCAGCAGTTACCACAGTAAAATTCTCTAATTCTTGAGAAGCAGACAGGGCTTTCAAAAAATCATTAGTAGAGTCTATGGCATCGAGTTTGATAAGTTTCATTAGGAATTATTTTTGTAACATTTTTTAATATTATGTTAAGGTTCAAAAATAATCACAAAAAATGGTAACTTTACACACTTATTATAAAAATAATTCATGGCAAAAAAGACTGTAAATAATGATGCATTGCTTGCAAACATTATCAAAGGAATAGAAGAAGTAAAAGGAAATGATATAGATATTCTCGATCTTAGAGAAATAGATAGCGCAGTTTGCGACTATTTTGTTATCTGCAACGGAAATTCAAATACCCAAGTTAACGCAATTGTTAACTCCATTCAAAAAATAGTTTCCAAAGAAATAAAAGACAAACCTTGGCATGTTGAAGGAACCGACAATGCCGAATGGGTACTTATGGACTATGTAAACATCGTGGTGCATGTTTTCCAAAAACAAATTAGAGAATATTATAATATCGAAAGTTTGTGGGGAGATGCAAAAATTACTACAATTGCAAACAAATACTAAAAGTAAGATAAAAAATAATGGCAAAAGACAACAATCCAAACCCAAACAAATTTAGAATAAGTCCATGGTTAGTTTATACTGCCATCTTACTTATTTTCTTATTTATAAGCTTTGTTACGGGTAGTACTAACTTACAAGAACCAGCTCAGCTAAAATCGTCTAACATTGACAACATGTTAGCCAAAGGAGACATAAAAAATGTTATTATTTTCAATAATAAAGATGCCGAAATTTACCTTTCAGAAAAAGGATTAAAAGACCCTTCTAACAAAAAGGTGGCAAAAGACATCTTTGATCGCCCTAATAAAGGCCCACATTACACCACAAAATTTGGTGATTTAAAATCATTTCAAGAAAAATTAGACAAAGCCAAAGAAGAAAAAAAACTGGTTGATTACGATTTTAAAGAAGCTAGTAATTGGTCAGATATCATTATTAGCCTACTTCCGGTAATCATTATCATAGCAGTATGGATTTTTATCATGCGTAAAATGTCTGGTGGTGGCGCTGGTGGCGGTGGGCAAATTTTCAACATTGGAAAATCAAAAGCGAAACTTTTTGACGAAAAAACCGATGTTAAAACCACTTTTAAAGATGTAGCTGGATTAGAAGGAGCTAAAGAAGAAATTCAAGAAATTGTTGAATTCCTTAAAAATCCTGAAAAATTCACAAACCTAGGAGGTAAAATCCCAAAAGGCGCTTTACTTGTAGGACCTCCTGGAACAGGAAAAACATTATTAGCAAAAGCGGTTGCCGGAGAAGCTCAAGTTCCCTTTTTCTCACTTTCAGGGTCAGATTTCGTAGAAATGTTTGTAGGAGTTGGTGCTTCAAGAGTACGTGACTTATTCAAACAAGCTAAAGAAAAATCTCCTGCTATCATTTTCATTGACGAAATTGACGCTGTGGGACGCGCTAGAGGTAAAAATAATTTCTCCGGAGGCAATGACGAAAGAGAAAATACTTTAAACCAATTACTAACCGAAATGGATGGTTTTGGTTCTAATTCAAACGTTATTGTATTAGCTGCAACTAACAGAGCCGATGTTTTGGATAAAGCTTTAATGCGTGCAGGACGTTTTGACAGACAAATTTTTGTTGATTTACCAGATGTACGTGAACGTGCCGAAATATTCAAAGTTCACTTAGCGCCTTTGAAAAAAGTAGAAGGTTTAGATTTAGACTTTTTAGCCAAACAAACACCAGGTTTCTCTGGAGCTGATATAGCTAACGTATGTAATGAAGCCGCATTAATAGCCGCTCGTAATAACAAAACTGCAGTTGATAAACAAGATTTCCTTGATGCAGTTGACCGTATTGTAGGTGGATTAGAGAAAAAGAATAAAATCATTACTCCTGAAGAGAAAAAAGCAATTGCCATTCACGAGGCAGGACACGCAACTGTAAGTTGGATGTTAGAACACGCTGCCCCTCTAATCAAAGTAACCATTGTTCCTAGAGGTCAAAGCTTAGGTGCTGCTTGGTACTTGCCAGAGGAACGGCAAATTGTTCGTACTGAGCAAATGCTAGATGAGATGTGTGCAACTATGGGAGGACGTGCTGCCGAAAAAGTTACTTTCAACAAAATCTCTACTGGAGCGTTAAGTGATTTAGAAAAAGTAACAAGACAAGCCCGAGCAATGGTTACGGTTTACGGACTGAATGAAAAAATAGGCAATGTAACTTATTACGATTCAACAGGACAAAGTGAATATAATTTTTCGAAACCTTATTCGGATGAAACAGCTCAAATTATAGATAAAGAAATTTCTTTATTAATTGAAAATCAATACCAAAGAGCTATTCAAATCTTAGAAGAAAACAAAGATAAATTAAATCAACTTGCTGATATTCTTATCGAAAAAGAAGTTATTTTTAAAGACGATTTAGAAGCTATTTTTGGAAAAAGAAGTTTTGACAAAAATCTTGAAGAAACAGTCTCTTAATAAGACACTTAATATAAATAATTTAAAATCTTAATTCAAAACCTCGTTTTGAATTAAGATTTTTTTATCTTTGAACGGTTACAATAAAACATTAAGTACCTTACAAAATATGAGTCTTTTTAGAAAACTTTTTGGATCTAGTGTTTCACCTTCAGATGAAGAAAAAGAAAGCCAAAACAACAACTTTTTTTCTGATAGCAACATCTCTGTTGACGAGCGTTTTATCTACAATTTCAAAAAAAATGGAGGTAAATTTATCTACTGTGAAAATGATCAAGAAGTTAAGGATCAATTTGAAAATATTTTAGAAGAAAACGATTGGTTCGAAAGTGAAGTACTATGTTACGATACTAAGTTATTTTATTTGTTAGACGAAAACAAACTAGTTTATAATAAGCCTACAAGCCCAAAATTCTTACTTTCAAGTTGTGAAAATTTAATTGCTGAAGAAGGTTCTATCCTATTTTCATCTAAACAAATCAAGCAACATAAACCAAACGAACTACCAACAAACATAGTTGTTTTGGCTACAACAAGTCAAATACTTGCAATGAAAAGTGATGGTCTTAGTGCAATTAAAAAGAAATACGAAAGAGACTACCCTACCAATATTACTGCTATAAAATATTTTGAAAAAGCTAAAGAAGAAGACTTCACACAATATGGAAGCTCCGCAAAAAATCTTTATTTATTGCTTTTAGAAGATCTTTAAAATGAATGAAACTCTAAAAAGATCAATATCAGGCGCTATTTACATTGTATTATTATTAGCTTCTATATTATTCTCAACCGAAAGTTTTTTTATCCTTTTCGGTATTTTTTTACTAATTGCTATCTCTGAATTTTGCAATCTAACGCAAGTAAATAAAGTGCTTCCGTTAATTGCTGCATTCTTAGTATATACAACTATTACCCTTATTAGTCATTACAATACACTAACCACTACTACTATCAATGATTATCTAGGTACAAACATTGAAATCACGGTAAACATCGAACAACTTAACATCATTTTATTAGCAACCACACTAGTAGTTTCAGTAAAATGCATTCTCTTTCTTTTTTACGACAGTGTTCAAAAAATTAGCACTTCTTCTAAATACCTTTATTTATTTGGTTACATAACACTACCATTTGTTTTTATAACTAAAATTTCATTTGGTATCAAAGATTACAACCCCAAAATCATCATTGGTTTATTCCTTCTAATTTGGACCAATGATACTTTTGCCTACATCGTTGGGAAATCAATTGGGAAACATAAATTACTCGAACGCATTTCGCCTAAAAAAACAATTGAAGGATTTTTAGGAGGTATCATTTTTGCCATTTTTACTGGTTATTTAATCTCCAAATATTACATTAGTCCAAAACCAGAATTCAGTCAGCAATCCATTTTAATATGGACATCAATTGCAGCTATTGTTGGTATTTTTGGAACCATTGGAGATTTAATAGAATCCAAATTCAAAAGAATTGCTGGAGTAAAAGACAGTGGAAACATTATGCCTGGTCATGGAGGTGTACTAGATAGACTAGATAGTGTTATATTTGTAGCACCAATAATATTTTTATTTTACCAAATTTTAAATTATGTTTCATAAAGAAGGAATTCCATCTATTTTTTTAGGTTCGGTTTTTACCGTGGCAGTATTATTACTTGCTGATAAATTTATTGATATCGAATGGCTAAGAATGCTAGTTCAACTCTTTGCTTTCTTAGTTTTAGTTATCATATTACAATTCTTTAGAAACCCTAAAAGACCTTTGATTATAAACGAAAATCAAATTCTTGCTCCAGTTGACGGTAAAGTGGTTGTTATCGAAGAAGTATACGAAGGTGAATATTTCAAAGACAAACGTTTACAGGTGTCTATTTTCATGTCGCCAATTAATGTTCACGTAACTCGATATGCCATGAGTGGAATTATTAAATTTAGTAAATATCATCCTGGTAAATTCTTAGTGGCCTGGCATCCAAAAGCAAGTGAAGAAAACGAAAGAACAACTGTTGTCGTTGAAAACAACACATTCGGAGCTGTTTTATACCGTCAAATTGCTGGTGCATTAGCACGCCGAATTGTTAATTATGCGGAAGAAGGAATGCAGGTAGTACAAGGTACTGATGCAGGTTTTATTAAATTTGGTTCCAGAGTAGATTTATTTTTACCTTTAGGAACTCCAGTAGATGTAGTTTTAAACCAAAAAGCAATTGGAGGAAAAACTGTTATTGCAAAAAAATAATGACTCAAAAAGATTTAGATACTCGGTTTAACGAAGCGGTTGAAAAAGCTTCAAAAATGACTCAAGCATCTTTACCTCAAGATGTACAGCTAAGACTTTATGCCTTTTACAAACAAGCAACAATAGGTACAGTAGAAATTAGACAAACTTCTAATTTTCATCTAAGAGATGCCTTTAAAACAAATGCTTGGATGCAAATCAGTCATCTTTCGGTAGATGAAGCCAAAGAAAACTATATTGAAATCATTAATTCGCTTTGAAAATAATACAATTCATGAAAAAGCTTTTCTTTACTACAGCAAGCCTATTTTTTTTAAGTTTTTTAGTTTCATGCAATAAGAAAAAACTAACTGAAGTTGTCGAGGTTCCACTTCCTACAGCTGAAGAAAAAATCTCTATTGGTTTTCCAGATGATGTAAAAGCAGACCCTGGCTCTTTTTTATTGGACAAACTGCCCTATAACTATGATGATTTAGCGCCTTCTCTATCGCCTTTAACATTAGAAGTCCATTATTCGAAACACTATTTATCGTATACCAATAATCTAAACAAAGCCATAGCTGGTACGGAATACGAAAATATGTCTATTGAAAACATCTTAGCCAAACTTGATATAAATGATACTGAATTAAGAAATAATGCTGGAGGATTTTATAACCACTCCTTATACTGGAAATCTATTGGCCCTAAAGGCGGAGGAACACCAAAAGACACTATCGCATCAGTAATTGATAGAGATTTTGGATCTTTTAACGACTTTAAAAATGCTTTCATACAAGAAGCAAGTTTACAATTTGGTTCAGCTTGGGTTTGGTTAATTGTAGACAAAGCTGGAAAACTAAAAATTACCAGTACACAAAACCAAGACAATCCTTTAATGAGAAATGCCGCTGTACCAGGAACACCTATTTTAGCATTAGACCTTTGGGAACACGCTTATTATTTGGGTTACCAATACCGTCGAAAAGCCTATATTGATGCTTTTTTTGCTATTATTGACTGGAATAATGTCAATGAAAATTACAAAAACTCATTTATCAAACAGTATTGATATAATTTCAAACCAATAAAATGCCGACGCCTTATTTTAAAATAACCGTCGGCATTTTTTGTTGTAATCAACAACATTACTACAAATAAAACTCTCTTATCAAAATCATAAATAAACAGTAATATTTATTGGGTTTGCGTCCTTTTTTATAAATTTGACAAAAATATACACCCTTGAGTAAATCGCTATTTTTCATCTGTTTTAGTTTGTTTTTTGTTACTTTAATACAAGTAAATGCACAAGCTCCTAAAAAAATCATCATTGAACATTCTGATTTTGCCGATGTTAATCAGGCAGAAATGCCAGACGCTTTTTTATTAACTGGAAATGTGGTCGTAAATCACGATGGTGCCGTTTTAAGTTGTAACAAAGCCTACTATTTTCAAAAAGAAAACTATATTAAAGCTTTTGGTAATGTTCAATTAGTTCAAGGAGACACTCTTTATTTAAACAGTAAATATGCCGAGTACAACGGAAATGTAAAAAAAGCATTCGCTACAGGAGATGCTGTTTTAAGCACACCCGACTCTACTTTAAAAACAGATACAATTAATTTTGATCGTAATACCCAAGAAGCATTTTACAATACAAAAGGAGTAATTATAAACAATGAAAATACTTTAGAGAGTAATTCTGGAAAATATTATGTAGCTCAAAAGAAATTTCAGTTTTTGACTGCGGTAACCATTACGAATCCTAAATATGTTATTAAATCAGATCATCTTGATTATTATAGTAATTCAGGGCATTCCTATCTTTTTGGACCTTCAACCATAACCAGCAAAAACAATTATATTTATACTGAAAAGGGCTTTTATGATACGAAGAAAAATCTAGCCCATTTTCTGCGAAAATCATATATCAAATACAATGATCGATTGATTCAAGGTGATAGTTTGTATTATGATCGTAACAAAGAATTTGCTTCGGCTACGCGAAATGTAAAAATTACCGATTCGATTAATCGTGGTATCGTCAAAGGTCATTATGCCGAAATATTCCAGAAAAAAGACTCCATGTTTGTTACTAAAAGAGCATTAGCTGTAAATTTCGTTCAAAATGATTCGGTTTATATTCATGGTAAAAAAATAATGGTAACGGGTAAAGAAGGCGACCGAATAATTCGTGCGTTTAATAATGTTCGTTTCTTTAAAACAGATATGAGCGGAAAATGTGATTCCATACATTCTAGCACCAAAATCGCTCTGACAAAACTCATAGGCAACCCAATATTATGGAATGGAGAAAGTCAAATTACTGGCGATATTATGCACCTCATAGGAAATAAAAAAACAGAAAAACTCGATTCCTTAAAAGTACTTAACAACACCTTTATCATTTCCAAAGACACATTAGGAACTGGCTACAATCAAATAAAAGGAATGAACCTCTATGGCAAATTCGAAGAAGGTAAACTCCACGATGTAGACATTGTTAAAAACGCCGAGGTCATTTATTACATGCGAAATGATGACAAGGAACTCATTGGAATCAATAAAAATGTAAGCAGTAAAATCAGTATTCTTTTCGACAAAAATGCTATTGAAACCATAACGTTTTTTCAACAAGTAGATGGAGATATCTATCCTGAAGAAGAACTTAGCGAATACGAAAGAAAATTTAAAGGCTTCAAATGGCGGGCTGACGAACGAATAAAATCTAAAGACGATATCTTTCCAGAAGAAGAGAATCAATACAACGACAAAATGATTGCTGATACTAAAAAAGACGCTGCCAAGAAAAACGTTCCAATGAAAATCAGGAAAGAAACATTGAATTACGATAAAAAGAAGAAAAAGAAGTAGGCAGTTTTCAGTTTCAGAAAGCAGAAAACAGAATACTATACTAAATCCAAATTGTATCAAAAAGTAAAAAAACTTCCTGAACTTTGCGAAAAAACTTTGCAAACTTTGCGGTAAAAAACTAACAACAGTGAATAAGGATTTTATAAAATACCAAGCACAAACTTCTCCTTACCCATTAGGAATGGAAGTTTCACACGCCATTGGTTCATATATATACGACACTAATAATAAAAAATACCTGGATTTTGTTGCTGGAGTTTCAGCTTGTACTTTAGGACATCAACCTCCAAGAGTCAATCAAGCGATTAAAGACCAATTGGACAAATATTCACATGTGATGGTATATGGCGAATACTCGCAAAGTCCAGCTGTAGAATATTGCAAACTCATGGCTTCACTCCTACCTGCGCCATTAGACAAAACCTACTTAGTGAATTCAGGCACCGAAGCAATTGAAGGAGCCTTGAAATTAGCCCGAAGAGTAACTGGTCGAAGCCAATGGATTTCCTGTTATAATGCCTACCACGGAAACACTATGGGTTCTATGAGTGTTATGGGATTTGAGGAACGAAAACAAGCTTTTCGACCATTAATTCCAGATGTAGACTTTATTACGTTTAACAATGAAGCCGATTTAGAAAAAATAACTACTAAAACCGCTGGTGTATTACTCGAAACCATTCAAGGAGGCGCCGGATTTATTCAACCACAAAATGATTTCTTGAAAAAAGTTCGCGCTCGATGTACTGAAGTAGGAGCTTTATTAATTCTGGACGAAATCCAACCTGGTTTTGGAAGAACTGGAAAACTATTTGGTTTCCAAAACTACGATATTGTTCCTGACATAATTGCCATGGGAAAAGGCATGGGAGGCGGAATGCCTGTTGGTGCTTTTACCGCTTCATCGGCAATGATGGATTTATTAACTGATAATCCTAAATTAGGGCACATTACCACCTTTGGCGGACATCCTGTCATTGCGGCAGCCTGTCTAGCAACATTGAAAGAATTAACTGAAACAAACTTGATGCAAGAAGCTTTAGAGAAGGAAAAACTCTTTCGATCGCTTTTGGTACATCCTTTGATACAGGAAGTTAGAGGAAAAGGATTGATGCTGGCGGCTATGACTGCCGAGGCCGCAATCACAAATGAAGTAATATTAAAATGTCAAGACAAAGGACTCATTTTATTTTGGCTCCTTTTTGAAGGATGTGCTATTAGAATTACTCCTCCTTTAACAATTTCTAATGAAGAAATTCGCGAGGGATGCGCAATACTATTAGAAGTGATGGATGAAGTAATGGCTTCTCAAAAAAAATAGCAATCGCTCGAATAAACACTGTTTCTTTTGTTAATTAAATTGTTCACAATAATTCATTTTTTTCTTCGATAAAACACAAAGGATGCCTAACTTTAAGGTAGGCCAAATTCTAAAAACAGGAAGTATGCAACTAAGCAACGAAGAAGAAGATTATAACTTATCTCTATCCAAATTTGAGTCTATGTTGAAAACCAACAAAGTGCTCTTTTTTGACTCTGAAGAATTTGAAGAAATCATACTTCACTATCTCGATACAGGTAAGGCCGCTTTAGCGAAAAAAGCGCTCAAATTAGCATTAGACCAACACCCTAAGTCTACAGGCTTAAAACTCGTTCAAGTTGAAATGCTAGTTTATGATGACAAACTGGATGTAGCCGAGAAACTTCTCAACGAGCTATATGCCATTGAACCGCACAATGAAGAAATTTATATTCAAAAGGCAAATATCTGCTCAAAAAGAGATCAGCATGAAAAAGCCGTTGAATTTCTAAAAATTGCTTTACAGTACACCGATGATTATGCCGATGTGTATAATTTAATTGGAATGGAATACCTATTTATGGACAATTTAGAATTGGCCAAAGAAAACTTTATCAAATGTCTGGAAGAAGACATCGAAGACCAATCGGCACTGTATAATGTAGTGTACTGTTTTGAGTTTTTAGACCAAAATCAAGATGCTATCCTTTATTTGGATAAATACATTGAAATCAATCCCTATAGTGAAATTGCATGGCATCAAAAAGGACGTTTACATTATGGATTAAAAGAATACGAGCAAGCTATTCGTGCCTTTGATTATGCTACTCTTATAGACGATGAATTCTTAGGCGCTTTTATGGAAAAAGCCAAAGCCCTTGAACGTTTAGGGAAATTTGAGGAAGCTATTGAAAGTTATAATAGAACTATCGAATTAGAAGATCCAACATCCTATGCCTTACTTCGTATTGGAAAATGCTACGAAAAACTAGGCAATAAAGTGTTAGCTCTTAAATTCTATAACGAAACCGTTCACGAAGATCCTCTTTTAGACAAAGGATGGATTGCAATTACGGATTTTTATTTACATGAAAAAAACTTTCAAAAAGCCTTATTTTTTGTCAACAAAGCTTTAGCAATAGACAATCAAAACAGCTTGTACTGGAAAAGATATGCGAATATTAACAAACAAATGAACTTTTTTGAAGAGGCTGAATTTGGTTTTAGAAAAGCAGTCGAATTTGGTGATACAGAATTAGATACTTGGCTATTTTGGGTAGACATTTTACAATTCTTAGGCGAATTTGAAACCGCTATTCATACCTTGTTACAAGCTTCTGATTATTATCCGGAAGAAAGTGAAATAGAATACCGTTTAGCTGGTCTTTATTTTATGATTAACGATGATAGAAAAGCTAAAATTCACTTAAGCAATGCGCTCCGACTGAATTTCGACAACTATATCATCATCGAAGACCTTTTTCCTGTTGTTTGGGAGAAAAAAATGGTACAGAATTATATTGAAAAACACAACAAACAATAATGACCCAAAATACAAGAAAGCGCTTCGGACTACTGGGGCGTAATATCAGTTATTCCTTTTCAAAAGGACATTTTACTACCAAATTCGAAAAAGAAAATTACGCAGGCTATACTTATGAAAATTTTGACATTCAGGAAATCTCCGGATTTCCTGAAATCATTAAAAACACAGCAAATTTAAGCGGTTTAAATGTTACCATTCCTTACAAAGAAGAGGTAATTCCGTTTTTAGACAAATTATCTAAAAAAGCCGCTAAAATCGGTGCTGTAAACACGATTAAATTCACCAAAAAAGGAAAATTAAAAGGCTACAATACCGATTATTATGGTTTTTTAAAATCCCTGAGTCCTTTACTACAAGAACATCATAAAAAAGCATTGATTCTAGGAACAGGAGGCGCTTCTAAAGGAGTGGCTTTTGCTCTGGAAGAATTAAGTATCGAATATGTTTTTGTATCTCGAAAAGCTTCCGAAAAAGCAATTGATTATAGCCAAATAACAGCTGCTACTTTTGAGGAATACCAAATTGTCATCAATTCCACACCTATTGGGACCAGCCCAAATATCGAAGCTTGCCCAGAGATCCCATATGATTTTTTTACAGAAAAACACATCGCATACGATTTGATTTATAATCCAGCCGAAACACAATTTTTAAAAAACGCTAAAGCAAAAGGCGCTCAAATAAAAAACGGTCTTGATATGCTTATTTTTCAAGCGGAAAAAGCTTGGGAAATCTGGAACAAATAAAAAATCAATGTCTGCACATTTCAGATGTATTAGAGCATAAAAAAATAGCTTAAAAAAGGAATAAACAATTTCATCAAAGCATTAAAAAATCCCATTTTGAAAATGATTTCAAAATGGGATTTTTTAATTGTACGTTATATTCAAAAGGAATTCAGCTAAAACTATCTATTCCGATTTAAATTACAATTTAAAAAATTATAACAATCGTAATTTAGAAACATTAGAAATCATGATTTATGGATGAAAAAAAAAAAAAAAAAAAAAAAAAAAAAAAAAATCTAGAAAACAAAAGGCACAAAAAAAGCCTCTTCTTTCGAAGAGGCTTTTGAATTTTGGGTGGATGATGGGGTTCGAACCCACGACCCTCGGCACCACAAACCGATGCTCTAACCAGCTGAGCTACAACCACCATTTGTTTGCTTGTTTGCGGTGGCAAAGATACAACAGAATTCCAGTTGTGCAAACATTTTTTGAAAAAAAATTAAAAAAAATTACAGCAAATCCGCTAAACTATTGACTGCCAAACACCTCTCTACTGTAAAACCTTCAGCATAATCTAAACCTACTAACCTCCCCAAGTCCCTAGAACGATAATTCAAGCTCTCAAAAAAGTTTTTTGAAGTAATAGGCGACTCTGGTTCGGTAGAATTAGGGTCATAAAACTGCGAACGGTAGGCTAAAATGGATTCTATTTTCTTATCCGTAAAACCAGTAATATCTACCACAAAATCAGGTTCGATATTTTTCCATTGGATGTAATGATAAACTAACTTGGGTCTCCAAGCTTTTTGCGGCTGTCCATCTAATTCGGTTTCGATTTTAATCAAACCTGATAAAAAACAAGCATCCGAAACCAATTTACTCCCTTTGGCATGATCGATATGACGATCATCAATAGCGTTACACAAAACAATATCAGGTTGGTACTTTCGAATCCTTTTTATAATCTCCAGTTGGTGTTTTTCGTCATTTACAAAAAAACCATCACGCATGGCTAAATTTTCCCTAACCGATACTCCTAAAATAGCAGCAGCAGCCTTTGCTTCTTCATCTCTTATAGCAGCTGATCCACGAGTACCTAATTCCCCTCTTGTCAAATCTATAATCCCTACTTTTTTCCCTAGGGAAACTTCTTTTAAAATGGTTCCTGCACAACCTAACTCTACATCATCAGGATGTGCTCCAAACGCCAGTATATCTAATTTCATTATTTCTTTTTTCTGTATTCTAAATCTATTTTTTACCCCAAAGAGGAAAATTTTTGCGAGGTTTCTAAATTTTAAATGATGGAAACAGCAAACAACTAACTTCTAACTTCTAACCTCTGACTTCTAACTTCAAAGCACACTTTTCATCGTAAAGGATTTGTTCACACTTTCATTCCACTCCTTCTCTGCTATACTTTCTCTTGTAATACCGCAGCCAATATACAAATGCGCTTGTTTCTCTTTTATTTGCATACACCGCAAATTAACATACAAATCCGATTTTTGCTTTTTCTCTGTAAAATCTTTTTTATTCAATTCTCCTAAAAAACCTGTGTAATATTCTCTATCATAAGCTTCATTTGCTAAAATAAAATCTTTAGCCTCCTGTTTAGGCAAACCGCAAACCGCTGGTGTAGGATGCAATACAGAAACCACCTGACTTAAATGTGATGATTTATTGATTACGCCCTCGATATCTGTTTTAATATGCAACACATTACCTGCTTGAACGGTATACGGACTTGAAATAGCAACTTCTGAGGTCAAACCTTTTAAATTTTCTAAAATAAAATCAGTTACAAATTGCTGTTCTTCAATTTCTTTTGATTCCCAAATCACATCAGTCCTGCCTTCAAAATTTTGCGTTCCTGCTAATGCCATCGTACAAAACTTTTTCCTACTTGCTTTAAGCAAACGTTCTGGAGTTGCTCCCAACCACAAACCAATTTTAGGATGATACCAACAATAACAAAAAACAGTTGGGAAATTTTGAATCAATTGGGTAAAAGCAGCCACTAAATCAAAATTAGGAACCTCTAAAATTTCTTTTCTAGACAATACTACCTTTTTCAAATCACCTCTTTTAATAGCTTCAACAGCCTTTTGGATTAGTGACTCAAAGCGTTCTTTTTCTATCTGATTTTCTGAAGATTCTATTTTAACGGCTTGTTGCTCTGTTAATGAACTAACATCTGCTTCCCATATAACCGATTGATTTTTGGGTATCAAAATCATTTGATTGCCGTCAAAAGGAGCAAAAACAAATCCAGTTTCATCCAAAGTTTCGGCAAAATACAAATGATCATTTTTTTGAAAAAAACCTCTTAACTCTGCTTTGTAAGGCTTTCTATAAACAACAAAAGGTAAATTTTGCGCTTGTTGCTGTTTTATTTTTATAAAGAAATCAATCATACAGTTGTGTATTAAAGATTGTATTAAAAATCTACGTAACCGAATTTTACTTTAATTAATTTTCTTTCTTTTAGGTAAAACCATATTGGTCAATTTACAAAGCGAAATCAAATTATTTCTTTCATCAACAATTCGAATCTCCCACAAATGGATGCTCGCACCTTGATGAATAATTTTGGCAGTAGCCGTAACCACTCCTTCTCTTTTCGATTTTAAATGATTGGCCGAAATTTCAATTCCGCGTACCTCGCTTACTTCTGGATTAACAAATATAAAAGAAGCCGCACTACCAACACTTTCAGCTAAAGCTACCGTAGCCCCTCCATGCAACAAGCCCATAGGTTGATGAACGCTGGAATTGACAGGCATTGTTGCTGTCAAAAAACCTTCTCCAGCATCCACATATTCAATATTTAAGGTTTCCATTAAGGTGTTTTTAGAAATACGATTACAGTATTCCAATATCTTTTCTTTATCGAATGTCATGAATTTTATTTTAATCGATTGTAAAAATAAAGAAAAGAAAAGATACTTTGTGCTAAATCCAAAGCTTATTCTGTCATCCATTTTAAAAATTAACGCTAAGACAATACGTTTTTTTCTATTTTTACAAAAAAACAAAACAATGCGTCCCATTTCGCTATTATTTATACTTGGAATAACCTTACTTATCAGTGCTTGTCGTACTGATTTTTCTACTATACCCAGCAATGGTAAATTAGTTTTTTCCAGAGATACTGTTTTTTTAGATACCGTTTTTTCTACAATAAGCTCCAGTACTTACATGCTAAAAGTGTACAATAAAAGCAAAAACGATATTAACATACCCTCGATCAAACTTGGTAAAGGACTGAATTCTAAATACCGCATGACCGTTGATGGCATGCAAGGCGAAAACAATAAAATCTTTAACAATGTTACTCTTTTAGGTAGGGACAGTCTCTATATTTTTATAGAAACCACCCCATCTATTTCGGACGCTAATCCTGTAGATTTTTTGTATGCTGATGAAATTGAGTTTGACAGTGGTAGTAATTTGCAAAAAGTAAAATTACTCACACTAGTAAAAGATGCTGTTTTTCTCTATCCAAAACGCTTCAATGATAATACTACCGAGACCGTAACATTTGACGAAAAAGAATTAAGCGGATTCTATTTGGACGAAAATGACGCAATCAATGGAAACGAACTGCATTTTACCAATCAAAAACCCTATGTGATTTATGGATATGCTTGCGTACCAGAAGGCAAAACCGTCATTTTTGATGCAGGAGCTAGAGTTTATTTCCATGCTAACTCAGGCTTAATTGTACCACAATCGGCAAGTTTACAATGCAACGGGACAGTTTCGACCTCAACAAAACTGGAAAACGAGATTATCTTTGAAGGCGACCGTCAGGAAGCTATGTATGCTAGTATTCCCGGACAATGGTCAACCATCTGGCTTCGAAGTGGAAGTACAAATCATACTATCAATCATCTTACCATCAAGAATGCAACAATAGGTTTACGAATTGACAATCAAGACAACAGCACGATTTCTATAAAAAACAGCCAGATTTACAATTCTTCTCATTATGGAATCTTAGCCGAAAACGCTAAAATTACAGGCGAAAACATCGTAATTAATACCGCTGGCAAAGCTACCTTAGCCTGTATTTATGGCGGAAACTATCAGTTTACACATTGCACATTTAACAACTATTGGAATAGCCCGCAACAATCGACCCTAACACTAAGTAATCGTAAAAGTTCCAAAAATCCAGAAATTTCAAATCTAACTCAGGCAACTTTTAATAATTGCATTATTTATGGAGCCTACACTAACGCATTGATTTTTGACAAAAATAATACAGCCCAATTTGAATACCAATTCAACAATTGCTTATTAAAACAGGAAGCCAATAGCTCCAATCCTCTATTTAATTTCGGTGACACAAACCATTACCCAAACAACATAATCAATCAAAATCCACTGTTTTTTGACATTGTAAAAAACAAGCTAAATATTGACAATACTTCTGCCGCTTTCGCAAAAGGGAATCCGATTTATTTAATTCCTTTAGATATTAATGGAAAAACCAGAACTTCACCTCCTGACTTAGGAGCTTATCAAAATATGACATTTCCTAAATAGCTATTAAGTTGTTAACTCCTAGTATTTAACTCTTTAAACTGCTTTCTAAATACCTCCATCTGCTTTCTGAAATCTACAATCTGAACACTGATTTCAACGACCTTAAAAAGTCATTTTTACACTTGTTCGTACTGTTTTTTTAACCTAAATTTGCAGCGTTAATTTAACAAACTTATACTTTTACGATGATTCATTTCTTTGAAAACCAAAGCAACGCAATTTTTGCTGTACAAACTCAAGGCGAAATTTCGGCTCAAGATATTTCTAAACTAAACTGGCTTTTTGCCAATGCAACTAAAATAGAGAAATCCGTATTGACGGATTTTTTTGTTGGTCCTCGTGCAACAATGATTACGCCTTGGAGTACCAATGCAGTAGAAATCACTCAAAATATGGGTGTTTCAGGAATCATTCGTATTGAAGAATTTTTCAGAGCTACTGAAGATTTCAACGATTTTGACCCAATGCTTTCTCAAAAATATACCGAATTAAATCAGGATATTTTTACTATCAATATTCAACCAGAACCTATCTTAGAAATCGATGATATTGATGGGTATAACAAACAGGAAGGATTGGCTTTAAGCGAAGAAGAAGTAGAATACTTGAATAATTTGGCTACCAAATTAGGAAGAAAATTAACGGATTCCGAAATATTTGCTTTCTCTCAGGCCAACTCGGAGCACTGTCGTCACAAAATTTTCAATGGAACTTTTATCATTGACGGTGAAGAAAAAGAAACTTCTCTTTTCAAATTAATCAAGAAAACATCTCAGGAAAACCCTAACGATATCGTTTCGGCTTATAAAGATAACGTAGCCTTTTTAAAAGGACCAAAAGTAACTCAGTTTGCTCCTAAAAGTGCTGATAAACCTGATTTTTACGAAACAAAAGAATTTGATTCGGTAATTTCATTAAAAGCAGAAACACACAACTTCCCTACAACTGTAGAGCCTTTCAATGGTGCTGCAACAGGTTCAGGAGGAGAAATTCGTGACCGTTTGGCAGGAGGACAAGGTTCGCTTCCATTAGCTGGAACTGCAGTTTACATGACTTCTTACTCTCGCCTGGAACAAGAAAGACCTTGGGAAAAAGCCATGGACGAAAGGCAATGGCTATACCAAACACCAATGGATATCTTAATTAAAGCTTCAAACGGAGCTTCTGATTTTGGAAATAAATTCGGGCAACCGCTTATTACGGGTTCTGTTTTAACTTTCGAACATGAAGAAAATAATAGAAAAGTAGGTTACGATAAAGTAATCATGCAAGCTGGTGGTATTGGTTACGGAAAATTAGACCAAGCTATCAAACACAAACCACAAGAAGGAGATAAAATTGTAATCCTTGGTGGAGAAAACTATAGAATTGGAATGGGCGGAGCTGCGGTTTCATCTGCTGATACAGGTGCTTTTGGTTCGGGAATTGAATTAAATGCCATCCAACGTTCGAACCCTGAAATGCAAAAACGTGCTGCTAATGCCATTCGTGGATTAGTAGAAAGCGACAGCAACCCTATCGTTTCTATTCACGATCACGGAGCTGGTGGACACTTAAACTGTCTTTCGGAATTAGTGGAAGAAACTGGAGGTTTAATCGACTTAGACAAATTACCTGTTGGTGACCCTACACTTTCTGCTAAAGAAATCATTGGTAACGAATCTCAGGAAAGAATGGGATTAGTTATCGCTCAAAAAGACATCGATTCCTTACAAAGAATCGCCGAAAGAGAGCGTGCTCCAATGTATCAGGTAGGTGATGTAACCGGTGACCACCGTTTTACTTTTGAATCAAAAATTACGGGTGAAAAACCGATGGATTATGCTTTGGAAGATTTCTTTGGAAGTTCTCCTAAAACCGTAATCACTGATAATTCAGTAGCCTATAACTACACTGAATTAGCTTACGACAAAAACAATATTGCTAAATATTTAGAAGAAGTATTGCAATTAGAAGCAGTAGCTTGTAAAGACTGGTTAACTAACAAAGTGGACCGTTGTGTGAGCGGAAGAGTGGCAAAACAACAATGTGCCGGACCATTACAATTACCATTAAACAACGTTGGGGTTATGGCTTTGGATTATAATGGAAAAGAAGGTATCGCCACTTCTATTGGTCACTCTCCTATCGCTGCCTTAGTAGATCCTGCTGCTGGTAGCCGTACTGCTATTGCCGAGTCTTTATCAAACATTATCTGGGCTCCAATTAAAGACGGTATCAAAGGTGTTTCATTATCGGCTAACTGGATGTGGGCTTGTAAAAATGAAGGTGAAGATGCTCGTTTATACGAAGCGGTTCAGGCTTGTTCTGACTTTGCAATCGAATTAGGAATCAATATCCCAACCGGAAAAGATTCACTTTCGATGAAACAAAAATATCCAAACGACGAGGTAATTGCTCCTGGAACGGTTATTATTTCGGCTGCTGGTAACTGTACTAACATCACAAAAGTAGTTGAGCCGGTTTTACAAAAAAATGCAGGTTCAATCTATTATATCAACCTTTCTCAGGACGACTTTAAATTAGGCGGTTCTTCTTTTGCTCAAACATTGAACAAAATTGGTACTGAAGTTCCAACGATTAAGGACGCTGCATTCTTCAAAAAAGCATTCAACACTGTTCAGGAATTAATTAATGACCGTCAAATTGTGGCTGGACACGATATTGGAAGTGGTGGTTTAATCACTACTTTATTAGAAATGTGTTTTGCTGATGTAAACTTAGGAGCAAAAATTGACTTCTCTGTTTTTGAAGAAAAAGACATTATCAAATACTTATTTGCAGAAAACATCGGTATTGTTTTCCAGGCGAAAGACGACGCTGCTTTAGAAAGTAAATTAAATGCTAGCGGAGTTTCTTTCTACAAATTAGGAACAGTAACAAACGAGGCTATTTTAAACTTTGGCCCTTGCCAATTAGACATTGCTAAATACAGAGATATTTGGTACAAAACATCGTATTTATTAGATCAAAAACAATCTAAAAACGGAACAGCTAAAGAGCGTTACGACAACTATAAGAACCAAGCTTTAAACTTTACTTTTCCTGCTCATTTTACAGGTAAAAAAGCAGAGATTCCTGCAGGTCCAAGACCAAAAGCAGCGATTATCCGTGAAAAAGGATCAAACTCTGAGCGCGAAGTAGCTAATGCTATGTATATGGCTGGTTTTGATGTAAAAGACGTTCACATGACCGATTTGATTTCGGGTCGTGAAACTTTAGAAGATATTCAATTCATCGGGGCTGTTGGAGGTTTCTCTAATTCGGATGTTTTAGGTTCTGCTAAAGGTTGGGCTGGAGCTTTCTTATACAACGAAAAAGCGAAAACGGCTTTAGAGAACTTCTTTAAACGCGAAGACACACTTTCTGTTGGAATCTGTAATGGATGTCAATTGTTCATGGAATTAGAATTAATTAATCCGGAACACGAAGTACACGGAAAAATGCAACATAACAACTCTCACAAACACGAGAGCGGATTTACATCAGTTACTATTCAAGAGAATAACTCTGTAATGTTATCTTCATTAGCAGGATCTACTTTAGGAGTTTGGGTATCACACGGAGAAGGTAAATTCAAATTACCTTACAGTGAAGACCAATACCAAATTGTTGGTAAATACGGTTACAACAGCTATCCAGCTAACCCTAATGGTTCTGATTTCAACACAGCTATGATGTGTGATAAAACAGGTCGTCACTTAGTGATGATGCCACACATTGAGCGTTCTTACTATCCTTGGAACTGGGCACACTACCCAGAAAGAGGTCAAAAAGACGAAGTATCTCCATGGCATGAAGCATTTGTAAATGCCAGAAAATGGATTGAAAACAACTAATTTTAGTTCTACAATATGAAAAGCGTTCTCTTTCGAGAACGCTTTTTTTTACATCAAATTTATTTTAATACAAAAATAATCCTACATTTACTTTTCTAAATAATTAACTTCAACAAACATGAAAAAAACACTTTTAATGGCTAGCTTCGTATTAATATCCTTTTTGGCGAATGCTCAAGATAACTCAAAAAGAGAAAAGATTAAACATCTGTTAGAATTAACTGGCTCAGGAAAATTAGGCATGCAAGTTATGGATCAAATGATGAGTAGTTTTAAAAATTCCTATTCCACTGTTAAACAAGAATTTTGGGATAATTTTAGAAAAGAAATCAATGCTAATGATATCGAGAATTTAATTTTACCCGTTTATGATAAATATTACACTGAAACTGATATCGATCAATTAATTACTTTCTACAACTCCCCAATTGGTAAAAAAATGATTAACACAATGCCTTTAGTCATGCAAGAATCAATGAAAGCTGGTCAAAATTGGGGTAGAGAAATTGGTGAAAAAGTATTGGCTCGCTTAAAAGAAAAAGGCTATTTGGATAAATAAAATACTATCGTTAGATTTGTCTATAGACTAACACAAATTAATAAAATTAACCCTAATTATGCCAACACCTGTTTCAGAATGTTCGTACTGTCAAAAAAACGAAGCGTTAGACAATTTAATGATTAAAATTACTGATTTAAAAGTATCAGAATTATTTATTTTTAAAGAGCAATCTTACACTGGACGATTAAATGTAGTATACAAAGATCATGGAGTTGAATTTCATGAACTTACTGACGAACAACGTAATGCGCTTATGGAAGACGTAGCAAGAACTGCCAAAGCAATAGCTAAAGTGTTCAATCCTGATAAAATTAACTACGGTTCTTTTTCGGATAAATTATCACATTTACATTTTCACATTGTCCCTAAATATGCTGATGGATATGGATTTGGAAGTGTTTTTGAAATGTTTCCTAACAGAGTAACCCTTACAGATGAGGAATATGAAAATATTATCGAAAAAATAAAAGCTGTTTTATAAAACAGTAAAACAAGATTCCTTTTAAATCCTCTTTTTTAATCCAATTTAAAAAGAGGATTTTTTTAAATTAAAACATTTGCCCCCCTTAGGACTACTCTAAAACAACAATTCAGCTATGAAAATCTATCAAATTGATGCTTTTACCCAAGAAGTTTTTTCAGGAAATCCAGCTGCAATATGCCCTTTAACCGAATGGCTACCCGACAGTATCATGCAAAAAATCGCTGCTGAGAACAATTTAGCCGAAACCGCTTTTTATGTAAAAAAAGACAATCATTTCGAAATTAAATGGTTTACTCCAACTGTTGAAGTCGATTTATGTGGGCATGCCACATTAGCAGCGGCTTTTGTGTTATTCAACTACGAAAACCACAACGAAAACACAATACCATTTTTCTCTCCCAGAAGTGGCGAATTAATTGTAACCCGAGAAGGTGATTTACTTTCATTGAATTTCCCAATAGACATAGTGGAAACAACTGATTTGACCGATTCAATTATTGAGTCGTTCAATATCAAACCCTCCCTAGCACTTAAAGGAAAGACTGACTATATGCTGGTTTTTGACCATGAAGAAGATATACTGAATCTGAATCCAAACTTTGAAAAAATTTCAAAACTCAATGCTAGAGGAGTAATTGTTACCGCAAAAGCTACCAAAGTCGATTTTGTTTCCCGTTTCTTCGGACCACAATCTGGAATCAATGAAGATCCTGTAACAGGTTCAGCTCACACAAGTTTAATTCCATATTGGGCTAAAGAATTAAATAAAAACAAATTAACAGCTATACAACTATCGAACCGAAAAGGATATTTAGAATGTGAATTAGTTGCGAATAGAGTTCGTATAAGTGGATACGCTAAATGCTATCTTATAGGTTCTATATTCATAGAATAAGAAAAGCCACTCTAAAAATTTAAAGTGGCTTCCTAACAAAAATTTATCAAACCCTAAAATGACAAATCCTATATCCTTTATACTAATCTATTTCTAACATCACATTATCCATGAAGATTGCTGGCTCTCTTTCTGTTTGCCAATAATCAGCTAGGATACTCAAAACTACATCTTTTAAACCAGAAAAAGAACTTTCTAGTTGATTCTCTTCATCTTTTATTACTTCAATAAGTAATTCGTTAACTTTTCTTATTTTTTCTGAATTTGTCATATTGATGTGTTTTAACAATTAATATTTCAGTTCTTATTTACGATGGTAAAATTATAAGAATTAGCTTTTTATGACAATACCCACTTTTAGTGATTTTTTTTTAGCTTTTTAAGAGAAACTTAAGATTTGTCTTATTCACTTTCATAAAAAGTTGAAATTATTAATTTAAAATGCTTAAAACGCTTCCTCCAAATAGCACATAAAAAAGCAATTTGCAGAACTAAAACAGTACTTATAAGCACTAAAAAACAATACTTGCTAGCGTTGAAATTGATATTATAAGTAAAAAAACACATTAAACCTCCAGCAAAGCCTAAACGAATAAAAATAGAGATTAAAGCGTATTTCTTTAATCTAACATATAATTGTTCTAATGCCCTCTTAACATCTGATCCATCAGTCAAATACTTATTATAAAAATAACCGTATACGCTATGCAAAATAGGAAGCATAAGTGTTACTACTAGAACAGCATTTACCCAAAATGGCTTTTTATCTCCATCAAACATCGAATAATACACTAATAAAAAAAGCGACCAAGCTGTAACCTCAATCTGAATTTGTCTTCTAATGGATTTTAAAACAGGATGTTGGTTTTCCTGTAACATATTTAACAAAGCTTTTTCACTTTTTAAAATTGTATCTACTGCATTCCATTCCGATTTTAAATCATCTTTACTCATAATTTCTCATTTAATAGATTTTTAATTTTGGCCTTAATCCGATTGATTTTGACACCTACATAATTCTCACTTATCCCTATTACTTCTGAAATTTGCTGATAACTTAAATCTTCAAAATAGAGCGTTATCAAGGCTTTTTCACCATCATCTAATACTTTTAACACACTAAATAATCGTTCTTGTCTAACTAAAAGCTCTTCACTTACTTGCTCCTCAGCCAAGTCAGGTAATTGAGACAAGAACTTAATTGGAGATTTTTGTTTTCTAAAAGAGGCTATTGCAGTATTCAAAGCTATACGGTACATCCAAGTACTTATTTTGGACTCCGATTTAAAATTAGGATAGGATTTCCAGAGTTAGAATACTATTTCTAGAAACAAATCTTCACGATCTTCAGGGGTATCACGATACAAATGGACAACTTTATGAATCATCGCATTGTATTGTGATATTAACCCTAAAAAATCTTTTTCAAGTTTATTCATTCTAAACTAATTGATAAAGAAACAATCTAACATCAGCAAAATTCAATTGAGTTTTCATGGATTCATTACACTTAATTCATTCTTGATCCAATTAATTTCTTTTCGAAGGGCTGCATTTTGAGATTTTAAACTATCGAGCTGTTCTTGAAGATGGTTGTCTCTAATTTTTGATCTTCCTTCGGGTGAAGACTCTTTTGCACAACTCAATACTACAAAAAGTAAAACGAACATAATAACTGTTTTCATAATTATCTATTTTTAGCTATTAGTTGTTCACAATTAAAAAAACTTACAGTTAAACAAAAAAAAAAAAAAATCGTAACCCATTAATTACCTATAAACGTATAACTAATTGGTTTCTTAATTTTATAAAAATGAGTAGGAATATATTTTTAGATCGTCCAACTATACTTAGTCTAAAAGTGGTTAAAGCAATGACTCCTAGCGGTATTACTTCCGAATAAAACTACAAATTAGATAAATTTCAACTTATTAATTTATGAAAATCGGTGTAATTTGTGGTATAAAACTAAGTCCATTTTCAATCAATTAGATACTACTCTATATGTTGGATCTTCTATAATATTCACTTCAATAATTCCCGTGGCATTTTGCAACAATTGACGGCAATCTTCACTTAGATGATGTAAATGCACAGTTTTCCCAACTTTAGCATAACGCTCCGTAATTTTATGAACAGCATCAATGGCACTCATATCGGCTATTTTACTTTCTCTGAAATCAATAATCACTTCATGAGGATCATTCAGCACATCAAATTTTTCAGCAAAAGCGGTTGTCGAAGCAAAAAACAACGGACCATATATTTCATAATGCTTCACTCCTTTTTCATCCACATATTTTTTAGCACGAATGCGTTTAGCACTTTCCCAGGCAAAAACCAAAGCTGAAATAATCACCCCAATCAAAACCGCTAAAGCCAAATTATGCAAGAAAATAGTAATCAAAGCCACCACAATACCCACAAAAATATCCTGTTTAGGCATTTTGTTGATGATTCGAAAACTACTCCATTCAAAAGTTCCTATAGAGACCATAATCATAACCCCTACCAGGGCAGCCATAGGCAATTTTTCTATTACTGGAGCACCAAACAAAACAATACAAAGAATAGTTAATGCAGCCACAATTCCTGACAAACGAGCTCTGGAACCAGCAGATAAGTTCACTAACGTTTGTGCTATCATTGGACATCCACCCATCCCAAAGAAAAATCCGTTTAAAATATTCGCACTTCCCTGAGCAATACATTCTCTGTTTCCGTTTCCTTTGGTAGCAGTAATTTCATCAACTAAATTTAAGGTTAGCAAACCTTCTGTCAATCCCACACAAGCCATAATCAAACCATAAGGCAGTATCAATTGGAATGTTTCTAAATTCAAAGGAATAGAAGGAATATGAAAAGGAGGAAATCCACCACTCACCGAAGCAATATCGGCCACCGTTTTAGTTTGAATTCCAAAAACAAAAACTAAGACAAAAACCACCATAATAGCCACTAATGAAGCTGGAATCGCTTTAGTTATTTTTGGAAAACCTATAACAATTCCAATTGTCAAAGCAACCAAACCCAACATAATAAACAACGGACTACCTGATAACCAAACACTTTGTCCATTGACCATTGTTTTAAATTGTTCCAATTGCGACATAAATATCACAACAGCTAAACCATTCACAAATCCGTACATGACAGGTTGCGGAACTAATCGGATAAACTTTCCCCATTTAAAAACTCCAATCAAAATTTGGATTACACCTGCCAATGCTACCGCAGCAAACACATAATCCAATCCATGCGAATTCATTAAAGCGATTAAAACAATAACCGTTGCTCCTGCACCTCCCGAAACTAAACCGGGTCTACCACCAAAAATAGCTGTTACTAATCCCATGATAAAAGCAGCATACAAACCTACCAGAGGAGGAAATCCAGCCAAAATAGCAAAAGAAAGTGATTCCGGAATCATGGTCATCGCTACGGTTAATCCAGCTAAAACTTCGGTTTTATAATTTACTTTTTGTGAAAAATCAAATAGTTTAATATACTGTTGCATGTGATGGTAAAAAAATTAATTATATAAACTCTCAAAATATGGAGAGTGTTTTTAAAGAGTTGCAAAGTTAAGTTTTTAAAATGGAACCGTAATTTATGCTGTACAATATGATTGTTCACTTTAAATTGTCCGATTTTTAATATCTTTAACTTAAATTTAGAATTTAATCATCCAATGGAAATCAAGCTATTTTTTAAAGACACTTTCGAATATAATTGGCAATGCAATCAAAAACTTATACAGTTATTTGAAGACATTGAACGTACTATTCCTGAAAAATCGATCCAATTGTTAAACCATTTAATTAATGCCCAAGTAATCTGGAACAACCGAATTCTGAATCAAAAAAGCACTGTGGAAGTTTGGGAAAAACGATCTTTAATCAATTTGGAAGAAATTAATGAATCCAATTACAACCAAAGTCTACAAATTATAGAAACGATTGATTTAAGTCAAAAAATCAATTATAAAAACTCTAAAGGAAGTAAATTTTCAAATTCTGTTCAGGAGATTCTTTTTCACGTTATTAACCACTCGACTTATCATCGAGCCCAAATTGCCAGTGATTTGAAAGCAAATGGTATAGAAGCCATCAATACTGATTATATTTTTTATAAAAGGGATGAAAACTAAATTTAGAGAAAAAATAGTATAATTAAAAAACTAAAGTTATGAAAAATGGAAATCCTGTAGTTTGGTTTGAAATTTATGTTGATGACCTTACCCGAGCAAAAAAATTCTATGAAACGGTATTTGACCTTACAATGGAGGAAATGCCATTGCCGGATACTGGCGAAGAATTCCAAATGTTATTCTTCCCTTCTAATATGGAATCTAAAAACACAGCATCAGGAGCACTGGTAAAGATGCCTGGTTTTGGAGCGGGTAATAACAGTACTATTGTTTATTTTATGAGCAACGATTGCAGTATTGAAGAATCCAGAATTGAAGCTGCTGGAGGAAAAGTTTTTAAACCTAAAATGTCTATTGGAGATTATGGTTTTATCACTTTGGCAACAGATACCGAAGGTAATATGATTGGAATACATTCAATGGAATAAATAAAAATTGCTTAAAGATTCTATTATTTCGTTTGTACATGTGATTTTAAGTGTTATTTTTATAAAAAACACTCAAAAAATAACTCGTTATCGAAATAAAAGAAATGGAAAGAATTTTTGCAGAATATTACATTGAGACCCCTTATGAAGTAGAACAGGCGGCAGCGGTTTTAGCAGGCGAACAGTCTTCTGGAACTTTTGTATCGGTTCCTGGTGAAACCGCCGAACTCAAACAACGCTTTGCTGCCCGAGTAGAACATATTGAAAAACTGGATATTGTAGACGAACCTTCGATTCCTGGAAATAGTATTCCGGGTAAGAACTACCAAAGAGCCAAAGTTCAGGTAAGTTGGTCAATTGAGAATTTCGGATACAATCTACCTTTATTAATCAGCACTTTACAAGGTAATCTATACGAAATCAGTCAATTTACCGGATTAAAATTAATGGATTTTGAAGTACCGGAATCCTACAAAAATCATTTCAAAGGTCCTCGTTTTGGAATTCAAGGTTCAAAAGCCTCTTGTGGTGTGGGCGAAAGACCGATGATTGGTACGATTATTAAACCAAGCGTGGGGATGAGTCCTGAAGAAACAGCGGCTTTAGTACAAACTTTAATCGAAGCAGGTATCGATTTTATCAAGGATGATGAATTGATGGGATCTACAGCAAACTCTCTTTTTGACGATCGTGTAAACGTTATCATGAAAGTAATTAACAATCATGCTCACAAAACAGGCAAAAAAGTAATGTATGCATTTAACATCAGTGACGAGATTGATGCGATGCAAAGAAAATACGATTTAATCAAAAAGCACGAGGGAACTTGCGCCATGATTAGTATAAACAGCGTAGGATTGAGCGCTACTAAAAAAATTTGTGACCAAGGTGATTTGGTTATCCACGGACACCGCAATGGCTGGGGAATGTTAAACCGTCATCCGCTATTAGGAATTGAATTTCCAGCATATCAAAAAATTTGGCGTTTGGCAGGCGTTGACCAAATGCACGTAAACGGAATCCAGAATAAATTCTGGGAATCCGACGATTCGGTGGTAAAATCCATTCAGTCCTGCTTAAAACCATTTGTTTGTGGCAACAATCCTTTGCCGGTTGTTTCTTCAGGACAATGGGGTGGTCAAGCTTTTGAAACTTACAGAAGAACCCAAACCACCGACTTATTATACATGGCTGGTGGCGGAATATTAGCACACCCAATGGGTCCCACAGCAGGTGTAAACGCCTTACAACAAGCATGGAAAGCAGCAGTTGATGGTTTATCTATTGAAGAAGCCGTTTTACAGCATCCTGAATTTGCAGCATCAGTTAAAAAATTCGCAAAATAATAAATCAAAAAACAGCCACGAATTCCACGAAATAACACAAATTTGGATATCATAACATTCCACGAATCTGCCTAAAGCAGATAAAAATTTGTGTAATTTATTTTAGAAATCATTAGTATTTGTGCTAACTCGTGTAATTCGTGGTGAAAATAAAATTCCTGTGTTTGCAGACATAACTGCTAAAAATAAATTCGTAAAATAATGAACAGAGAACATTCTTTATTATTGGCATATTATGGAGATGATTTTACAGGCTCCACTGATGCTTTAGAATTCCTGACCCTAGCCGGAATAAAAACCGTTCTTTTTCTTCGCTCACCACTTCATAAGGATCTGGAGCTTTTTCCTGGAATTCAGGCTATTGGTCTGGCCGGAAAAAGCCGTTCGATGTCACCCAATGAAATGGAAGGTGAATTATATCCTGCATTTGAAACCTTAAGAGATTTCAATGCCGAACAGGTGCATTACAAAGTCTGCTCTACTTTCGACTCAGCTCCTCATGTGGGTAATATTGGTAAAGCTATCGAAATTGGTTCGGAAGTTTTCAATCAAAAAACCACCTTCATCTCCCCTGCTGCACCGCATTTGGGAAGGTATTGTGTTTTTGGGAACTTATTTGCTAAAATGGGAACTACCGGAAATGGCGAAATCCATCGGCTTGACCGTCATCCGTCCATGAGCATGCATCCCGTTACTCCCGCTCACGAAGCCGATTTGCGATTACATTTGGCTAAACAAACCAAAAAAAGCATTGATTTAGTCAATATTACTACTATCGAAAAAGGTTCGGATGCTATTCAAGAAGCATTGCTCTCCAAAGAAAATGCTGAAATAATATTTTTTGATGGTTTGAATCAGGACCATTTAAAAAACATTGGAACTGTTTTTCATCAGAAAGGAAAAGAGAAAACACTATTTACTGTTGGCTCTTCGGGAATCGAAATGGCGCTTGGACTGGCTTGGAAAGAAAATCACATCATTCCAAATAATTATGAATTCAAGCATCCGGGTGAAGCGAGTCCGCTTTTGGTCGTATCTGGAAGCTGTTCGCCTGTAACGGCCGGACAAATCGAATATGCTGCAGCTAATGGTTTTGAAAGCATTGCTTTGGAATCTAAAATAATGCACCACGACCATCAGGAACAAAGTATTGCCGAGGTAGCGGCCGCAATTATAAACAAACTAAAAGCTGGAAAAAGCGCCATTTTGCATACGAGTATTGGTCCAAATGACCCAAGAATTGCAGAAACCGAAACGTATTTAAAACAGAGCGGACTAACGGATAAAGAAGTTCAAAAACAAAGCAGTAAAATCTACGGACGTGTTTTGGGGCAAATCATTAAAGAAGTTTTACAAGTTGTTCCTATCCAACGTATTCTTTTTGCCGGAGGTGATACTTCGAGTTATGCCGCTTCCGAATTGGGGATTTTCGCCTTGGAGATGATGGCGCCACTAGCACCCGGAGCTCCGCTTTGCAAAGCGATTTCAGAGGACGAAAAAGTAAATGGCTTAGAACTCAATTTCAAAGGTGGTCAGGTAGGCACTGCGGATTATTTTATCAAAGTTCAAAAAGGAGAAAAATTATAATATTCAAAATAAAAAAAGAATACATGAAAGCAAAAACATTAGGATTCGTACATACTTCAGCTACATTAGTTCCATTATTCCAACAACTTAGTTCGGAATATTTAAACGGTGTAGAAACATTTAATATTGTTGACGACAGTCTAATCAAAGATGTAATTAAAAAAGGAAAATTAATGCCAAATACCTCAGCCAGAGTGGTAAATCACGTAAAAGCAGCCGAAGAAGCGGGTGCGGATGTGATTTTGGTAACCTGCTCTTCAATTGGAGTTGCAATCGAAACGGCTGCTACTTTGAGCTCGGTTCCTGTAGTACGTGTCGATCAAGCTATGGCTGACGAAGCAGTTCAAATCAGCAACAAAATTGGTGTTATTGCAACATTGCCAACAACCTTAGAACCAACCAGTGATTTGGTGAGAAGAAGAGCCATTGCAACAGGAAAAGAGGTAACTATAACCTCAAAATTATGCGAAGGAGCTTTCGAAGCTTTAATGAGTGGAGATGCTGCGAAACATGACGAAATGGTAGCCAAAGCGCTAAAAGAATTAATGCAGGAAGTGGGCGTAATTGTGTTGGCTCAAGCTTCTATGGCCCGTGTTGTAGATGGTTTAAGTGATGCCGAAAAAGTGGTTCCTATTTTAGCAAGTCCGGCGATTGCCATGAAAAAATTAGCCGAAGTCTATTTCTAATAGAATTACTATGCGTAAACTCTTCCTTTGGGCTAGTCCCATTTTGTTTGTCCTTTCGGCTATTGGTTGGTTCTCACAAATGGACAGCCTTTGGAAAATTGGTTTAATTAGTGCTTTTGCCTGTTTGGCAATAGGAATTGGACATAGTAAACTCCTGAGTGGTTACCAATACACCCTTTGGATTCTGACGGCTGTTTGCGCCGGATTGATTTACCCACAAACTTTTTTACATCTGGGCTCTATCGATTTACGAAATAAATGGCTCATTTTAGTGATCATCCAACTGGTTATGTTTGGTATGGGAACTCAAATGAGTATTGAAGATTTTACAGGTATTCGCAAATCAGGGAAAGGAGTACTAATTGGCTTATTGGGACATTTTACCATTATGCCTATTACAGGATTTATTTTGGCAAAAACTTTCCATTTCGAACCTGAAATCGCAGCAGGAATCATCTTAATTGGTTCTTGTAGTAGTGGTTTAGCTTCGAATGTGATGACTTATATTGCCAAAGGAAATCTGGTTTTATCCGTTACGGTTACTGCTATTTCTACCCTAGCTGCACCCATTATGACGCCTTTTTTAATGAAACTATTTGCCGGAACCATGGTTGAAGTGAAGTTCTTCAACATGATGATGGAAATTATCAAAATTGTTTTGGTGCCATTATCAGCGGCAATGATTCATGATATTTTGAAAAACTATGGTGAAACAGCACGAAAAAGGATAAATTATCTATCTGTGTTCTCAATTATTTGGTTGGGAGTATTGTCCTTTATCGGTTCTTCATTTACTTATGATAGTGAAAGTACGACTGGAATTTTAATCGAAATTTCCGCTTTTATTGCTGGTGCCATTTTAGTTGGTAAATTATATCATTCTGCCTATAAAGCATATCCCAAAATCGATAGTTTAATGCCCTATTTTTCAATGTTTGGTATTATTTATTTCACTTTGGTAACCACCGCAGCTGGTCGAGATAATTTAATTCAAATAGGTTTTATTCTTTTCCTTGTGGCTGTGCTTCACAATGGAGCAGGCTATTTCTTTGGCTATTATTTAAGTCGGATTTGTGGTTTAGACAAAGACAGTAGTCGAACTATTGCTTTCGAAGTAGGTTTACAAAATGGAGGAATGGCATCAGGGCTAGCGGGTTCGATGGGAAAATTAGCCACTGTAGGTCTGGCCTCTGCCGTATTTAGCCCCTGGATGAATGTATCTGGTTCCTTATTAGCCAATTTTTGGAGGAAAAAAGCAGAAAAAGAAAAGAACTAATAAAATTCAACTAACAACTAAAACCAAAACAAGCTATTAATCAATCATCTGGATATATTTTTTTATAAATTTTCAGATGATTTTTTTTATCTTCATTACCACAACAACCAATCAAAAAAATTAGAGTAAAACCACATTATTGATTTTATAATCCAACCTTAAATTAAACCAAAATGGATATCACAAGAAGAAAATTTTTAACCTCAGTAAGCATGCTGGCAGCTTATTCAGCATTCCCTATCAGTTCATTTGATTTTGATTTTGAAAATTCTAAAAAACTAAAAGTCGTTCTGGTAGGAACCGGAGTACGCGGAATTAGTTTTTGGGGCAAAAGATTAATCGAACAATATTCGGACATACTTGAATTTGTTGGTCTTTGCGATAGCAATCCTGGAAGAGTTGAATATGCCAAGAAATTCATCGGTGTGAACTGCCCTACTTTTGTAAATTATGATGAGATGCTAAAAAACACAAAACCAGATCTTATCATTGTTACAACAAAAGACTCAACGCATCACGAATTCATTATTAAAGGATTAGAATCTGGCTATGATGTACTGACTGAAAAACCAATGACAACTGATGAAAACAAATGCCAAGATATATTAAATGCAGAGCAAAAATCAGGTAAAAAATTAATTGTAGGTTTCAATTACAGATGGAGTCCCTACAGCACAAAAATCAAAGAACTTTTAGCCAATAATACCATTGGAAAAATTACATCGGTAGATTTTAATTGGTACTTAAATACCTATCATGGTGCTTCCTATTTTAGGAGATGGCACGGTCTAAAAAATAGCGGCGGAACACTTTGGGTTCATAAAGCAACACATCATTTTGACTTATTGAACTGGTGGCTGGATTCAGACCCCGTTGAAGTTTTTGCTATGGGTGATCTAGAACATTATGGAAAAAACAATTCATTTAGAGGAGAAAACTGCCGCAAATGTGAACACAAAAACACTTGCAACTATTTTTATGATATTACTAAAGATAAACACCTCATGGATTTGTATGTCGCAAATGAAAAATACGATGGCTATGTGAGGGACAATTGCGTTTTTAGAAAAGAAATTGATATTTATGATAAAATGTCGGCTCAAATAAAATATGCTAATAATGCTATGGTAAACTACTCCCTCACTACGTATTCCCCTTTTGAAGGCTGGAGATTAGCATTTAATGGTACCGAAGGTCGAATTGAAGCTTCTTTAGATATTCCATATAATAAGAAAAGAAAGGTAGATCAAGCCGAAATGCACGACAAAGAAATGGACCAATCGGCTATTGAAGAAGCTGACTTTGAAACCATCATCGTTCATAAGCTTTGGAAAGATTATGAAAAAGTTACGATTCCTACGGAAAAAGGAGGACATGGTGGTGGTGACCAACGCTTGCATGACAAAATTTTTAAAACACCTGAAACGATCGACCCATACGAAAGATCTGCTGGCAGTAGAGATGGAGCAATGTCAATATTAATAGGTATTGCTGCTCGAAATAGCATAGAATCTGGAAAACCAATAAAAATCTCCGATTTGACCGATTTGACACCAATGCCAAACCGTGATAAATAATATCCTAAAAATGAAATACAAGCAACTAGTATTATTTTTAGTTACTCTAATTTCAGTAGTAAACTATGGGCAAAAAAGAGGTTCTTGGGGCGATCAAGGAAATGGAACTTACATAAACCCAATTTTAAATGCTGATTATTCTGACCCCGATGTCATTCGGGTTGGGAATAAATACTACATGATTTGTTCTGAATTTCATTATATGGGGATGACTATCCAGGAATCAGAAGATATGGTAAACTGGAAAATCGTGGGTCGAATTTACAATCGTTTGGATTTTCCGGCATATGATACTTTTAAAAGATATGCCGGAGGCAGCTGGGCTCCGGCAATACGTTTTCACGACAATAAATTTTGGGTCTATTTTTGTACTATCAATGAAGGCCTGTTTATGACTTCTGCTAATAATCCCGAAGGCCCTTGGTCTCCACTCCTACTTGTAAAAGAAGTTGAAAAATGGGAAGATCCTTGCCCTTTTTGGGATGATGATGGCCAAGCCTATCTGGGACACAGTGTGCATGGTGCTGGACCAATTATTATACATAAAATGAGTGCTGACGGGACAAAATTACTTGATGAAGGCAAAACAGTATATACAGGACCTGTTGCCGAAGGAACTAAAATATACAAAAGAAATAATTATTACTATATCAGCATTCCTGAAGGAGGAGTTTCAGAAGGTTGGCAAACTATTTTACGCTGCAAAAACATTTATGGTCCTTATGAAAAAAGAGTCGTTTTAGAAAAAGGAAGCACCAACATTAACGGTCCACATCAAGGTGCAATAGTTGACACTCCTAATGGAGAGTGGTGGTTTTATCATTTTCAATCTGCTGATGCTTTAGGGCGTGTATTGCATTTACAACCTATGTATTGGCATGACGATTGGCCCGTTATTGGAATAGATATTGACCGAAACGGAATTGGGGAACCTGTAGCGGTATGGAAAAAACCTGATATAGTTGGTGATTTCCCCATTGTTGCCCCGCAATCAGATGATGAATTTAATTCAGCCGAATTAGGACTTCAATGGCAATGGAATCATAACCCTATTAATGCTAATTGGTCTTTAACGGACAAAAAAGGATGGTTTGTTTTAAAAGCTAAAAAAGCAGCAAATATTATGGAAGCTTATAATACCTTAACTCAAAAAGTAATGGGAAGTTACGGAGAAGTTACGGTTCAAATGGATGCTACTCATATGGTTTCTGGACAAAAAGCAGGATTAAGTAGTATGTCTAAAGTTTACAATTCTATTGGGGTTAAAAACAATAACGGAAAATTATACGTTTTTTTCGAAGGAAAAGATAAACCAAAAGAAGAATTCATCATTACAAATAAAACAATTTACCTTAAATTAAAACTTGATTTAATACATCAAAAAAATCATTTCTTTTACAGTTTGGATAATAAAAACTTCAAAGCCATTGGCCCTGATTTCAATGCCGAATTTGGATATTGGAAAGGTAGCCGAATAGCTTTATACAGTTATAATGAATTAACCGATGGAGGTGCTGCTGCTTTTAATTATTTTCATTACAACTATGATGGCCCCAAATAAAGCAAATCAATTTTTGAATTTATTCTAATTTTCTTTCTCAAAATTCAACCTCATCCTTTACCAAAAAACTATGAAAAAAGCCTGTATTACATTTTTTACAATTCTTTCTTTTTTATGTTCTCAAGCTCAAAACATCAAAAAAGTTTATAACGTTTATGATTTTGGTGCTAAAGGAGACGGAATAACCAATGACCAAATAGCCATTCAAAAAGCTATTGATGCTTGTAAAGAAAATGGAGGAACTGTTGTATTTGAAAAAGGAACTTTTTTAACAGGTCAAATAGTTTTGGTAAGCAATTTAACTTTAAAAATTGATGCTTCTGCCACTGTTTTAGGAATTAAATCTGATGATGAAAAAGACTATCCGCATCATCTTATTGATACCAAGTTCCCAAACAGAATGCTTCAAGATTGTCAAAGAAGATTAATTTACGGAAACAAAGTTAACAATGTAACGATAACAGGTGGCGGAACCATCAACGGACAAGGTGATTACGAACCTTGGATGCATGTAAAAGAAATAGGTACCGAAAAAGACCGTCCTTCTATCCTAGCCTTTGTAGGCTGTAACACTGTAACAGTATCAAACATTACCCTTATCAAACCGGCTTGCTGGACTCAAGTTTATATAGAATCGGATAACGTAGTTATTCAAAAAATAAAAGTAAATACGGGCCAACTCACCCCAAACAGAGATGGCATTGATATCGTAGACTGTCATAAAGTACTTATTGAAGACAGCTATATTGAATCAGAAGACGATGGAATTTGTTTTAAAAGCGGTAGCGAATACGGCTGTAAAGACATTATTGTAAGAAGATGTATATTGGATAAACTAAATGTAAAAGCTGGAAATTGCTTTAAATTAGGTACCGATGGCTTAGGTAGTTTTATGAATTTTGATGTTTCTGAACTAATCCTGAAAAATGCTTTTCAAAATTCAGCCTTTTGTATAGAATCGATGGACGGAGCTGTAATTGACAATTTAAATTTCAGCGATTGCCAAATTACCAATTGTGGGCAAGCTATCTTTATTCTTTTAGCCGACAGACGCAGAACTGTACCCGACAGAAAAACACGCATAGGTGCCATTTCAAATATCACTTTCAAAAACATAAATGGAACTAATTTTACTCAGCAATATCCTTCTATCATTACAGGGATAAAAGGACACAACATTCAAAATGTAACTTTTGAAAATATCAATTTCGAATTAAAAGGTGGTATCCAAAACACAAATCAAACAGTTATGGAATATGATGGAAAATATCCAGAAGGAAGTTACTTTGGCAACACCAATGCTTTTGGTTTTTTTATCAGGCATGCCGATACCATTACTTTTACAAATTGTAAAATAACTACTAAATCAGTAGACAAAAGACCATGGTTAATTCAACAAGACACTCATAAAGTTGAAATCAATTAACTGATTTCAAAATAAAAGAAACAATCCTCAAGTTTAAAGAACAAGTTAAATTGTACATTAAAAAATTATTTTAGTTCTTTGAGCCTCCTATTTACAAACACTTATGGAAGTAATAAAAAACAAAGAAGGATTTGAAGCAGTAAATTCAAATCCATCCCTAATGCGCAAAGTAGTTCATTTGGATCATTTGATGGTTACCGTAATTGAATTCTTAAACGGACCAATGGAAACACCTGACCCACCACACAAACATGTACATGAACAAATCACTTATGTAGCTTCGGGTTCACTTAAATTATTTGTTGAAGACCGAGAATATCTTTTAAACGAAGGAGATGTCTATAAAATCGAATCCAATTTAAATCACAGCATTCAAACGCTAACAGAATATGTAAAACTTGTAGATAGTTTTACTCCTTTGCGTCAAGAATTTTTATAAATCAACGCTTTCGCTACTCTAACAGTACTCATTATGAATATTATTTATCGCTTGTTTTTGTTGAATTTATTACTGGTCACTCAAAATAATCAGGCACAAAAAAAAGTAACGCTTTTTAATCAAAAAGACCTAAAAGGCTGGTATGCCTTTGGGGAGGAAAAAGGCAAGGTAAACAATGCTTCCGAACTTTTTTCGGTCGAAAATAAAATGATTCGACTTTATGGATCTAAGTCGGGTTACCTGATGTCCGAACAATCGTTTAAAAATTTTGAAATGATTGTTAAATTCCGTTGGAACACCGATTCTAAATTTGCAAAAAAAATGAATACTAAAAACAGCGGTGTGATGTATTTGGTACCTGCTGAAACTCCAGATGTTTTATGGCCTAAAGGAATCCAATTTCAAATTAAAGAAGGCGCTACAGGCGATTTTGTTTTACTTCAGGAAGTAACTCTTAACATCAATGGAACCAAAACCCAAGCAGGCAAAAGCGTGGTTTCTAAACGTTTTGCGGATACCGAAAAACCATTTGGAGAATGGAACAAACTAGAAGTAATTTCTAAAAATGGCGTTATCACTCAAAAGTTAAACGGCATCTTAGTCAATCAAGGCAGTGAATCAACCGTTACCGAAGGTAGGGTTTTATTGCAATACGAAGGTTTTCCAATCGATTTTAGAAAAATATGTATTAAAAAACTCAAATAAGCTACTTCAAGATAAAATCTATTATTTTTGCCGCAGATTTTAAGAAAGAGACTCGCTTTGATAAAAAACAGCTAACTTTTAAACACAAAGACCGCAATGTCTTCGCAAAGTTCAGAAAGTTCTCAAAGCTTTGCGATCTTTTTTTAGACAAAAGAATAATCTTTCTTTGTGTCCTTTGCGTTTAAATATTATAAGTAAGATAGAAATCATTCGGCGTAAATCTTTAAATCTGCGGCTTTTTTTAGCTAAAAATTAAACTCTAAAATCCATGTTTTTCCAAATTAAAGCCTATCTAAAATTCCTTTGGCATTCAAAAAACGAACATGCGGTGCACTCCCCTTTTGTTTTTAGTCTGATAACCAAATGCTTTTATGATAAGAAAAAGAAAGCTGAATATCCCCTTTTAGATAATTACCGCAAGACTTTATTGGAAAACAAAAACAGCATTGAAGTAACCGATTTTGGAGCAGGTTCCAAAGTTTTTAAATCAAATACCAGAGCTATAAGACAAATCGCCAAAACAGCTGGAATTTCAAAAAAAAGAGCTCGATTATTATTTAGAATTACTAATTATTTCCAACCCGAAAATATACTGGAATTAGGCACTTCATTAGGTTTGGCTACTTCTGCTCTTGCTTTAGGAAATAAAAATGCTTCAATTACCACTTTAGAAGGTTGCCAAAATACAATGGCAGTTGCACAAAAACAATTAGTAACGCTGTCATCTCGAGCGGAGTCGAGGGACAATATCAATAACGTAAAATGCATTACAACCGAATTCAATAATTTCCTATCAACTGTCAATTCACAACTGTCAACTTATAACTTAATCTATTTTGACGGTAATCATTCAAAAGAAGCTACTTTAGATTATTTCGAAAAATTATTACCTACTATTAACAATGACTCCGTTTGGATTTTTGATGATATTCATTGGTCTGCCGAAATGGAAATAGCTTGGGAAAGCATCAAAAAACACCCAAAAGTTTCTGTAACTATTGATACGTTCCAATGGGGATTGGTTTTCTTCAGAAGAGAACAACCTAAAGAACATTTTATCATTCGTGTCTAACTCACTATTAATTTGTATTATAAATCATAAGTTTTTCACAATAGAAGCTACTTTTTAGTAAATGATTTTTTAGCTTTGGTTTATCGAAAAAAACAATCTAAATCGAAACTGAAAAATGAGTGAACCATTAATTAAAATAGCCAATATCAAACGTAATTTTGAACTAGGAGATGAAATTGTGTACGTTTTAAAAGGAATCGATTTAGAAATCAACAAAGGAGAATATGTGGCACTAATGGGACCTTCAGGCTCTGGAAAATCGACGTTAATGAATCTTCTGGGCTGTTTAGACACTCCTACTTCTGGAACCTATATTTTAAACGGAAAAGATGTCAGTAAAATGAGAGATGATGAGCTGGCCGAAATCCGTAATAAAGAAATAGGATTTGTTTTTCAAACTTTCAATCTATTACCGCGAACTACTGCACTGGACAATGTAGCTTTACCCATGATTTATGCCGGTTATCCAAAAGAAGAACGCAACAAAAGAGCTATCGAAGTATTGAAACAAGTTAATCTTGCTGACCGTATGGATCATCAGCCCAACCAGCTTTCTGGGGGGCAACGCCAGCGTGTAGCGGTGGCTCGTGCCTTGGTCAACAAACCTTCTATTATTCTTGCTGACGAACCAACAGGAAATCTTGACTCTAAAACTTCTATCGAAATCATGAACCTTTTTAACGATATTCATGCAAATGGAAATACGGTTATTTTGGTCACTCACGAAGAAGAAATTGCCGCTTATGCACATCGTGTCATTCGTTTACGAGATGGAATGATTGAAAGTGATACCAGAAAAAAGTTAGAAGTTAAGAGTTAAGGGTTTGAAGTTTCAAATTCCAATTATTAATAATATGTTTTTTCTCTACAAACATCTTACTTCTAACCTATAACACTTAACTTTTTACTAAATGAAAATATACACCAAAACAGGCGACAAAGGTAGTACTTCCTTATTTGGAGGGACTCCTGTGCCAAAAGACCATATCCGCATTGAAAGTTATGGAACGGTCGATGAACTCAATTCCTACATTGGCTTGATTCGTGATCAAGATATCGATGCGCATTACAAAGACATATTGATCGAAATTCAGGATAGGCTATTTACTGTGGGTGCTTTATTAGCCACACCTGAGGATAAAGCTATTTTAAAAAATGGTAGCGCACGATTGCAAAATTTAGGTATTGTCGATTCGGATATTGAATTTTTAGAAAAAGAAATAGACCTAATGGAAAGCAAATTGCCTCCAATGACTCATTTTGTTCTCCCAGGCGGACATCCTACCGTGTCACATTGTCATATTGCACGCTGTATTTGTCGCCGTGCCGAGCGTATAACCGTTCATTTAAGTCATAATGAGAGCATTCCTGAGATTACAATCAGCTATTTAAACCGACTTTCTGACTATCTTTTTGTGTTGGCACGAAAGTTGTCGCTTGATTTAAACGCCGAGGAAGTCAAGTGGATTCCAAGGAAATAGTAGTCAGTCATCAGAATGCAATGAACAGTACCAATCTGAACGCTAAAAAACGGAAAACTGAACACTAAAAAAAGACGTTCTTATTTTTTTTTAAAATAAATGATTTTTTACTTGCCTTTTTCAGTAAAAAATTTATTTTTGCACAAAACTAAATCGACAAAAGATGTATTGGACATTAGAATTAGCATCCTATCTTAGTGATGCACCATGGCCTGCTAACAAAGACGAACTTATTGATTACGCTATACGTGCAGGAGCTCCATTAGAGGTAGTAGAGAACCTACAATCTATTGAAGATGAAGGCGAAATATATGAGTCAATGGAAGAAATTTGGCCAGACTATCCTACAGACGAAGATTACCTTTGGAACGAGGATGAATATTAAAAAACAAAGAAAAAGTCTCAAAAGAGGCTTTTTTTTTGTTCAATTAAAGAGAAAAAAACAATTTTAGAAATACAAACATTATGAGTTTCATAAACAGCATTATCAAAATTTTTGTAGGCGATAAATCCGAGAAAGACGTGAAGTCTTTGCAACCCTACTTAAATAAAATTAAAACTTTTGAAAGCAACTTAATCAGTTTATCAAATGATGAATTAAGAGCACGCACTATATTCTTCAAAGAAAAAATTACAGAATCCCGCGCTGCTATTGATGCTAAAATTGCTACTCTTAAAACAGAAGTTGAGGGTATCGAAGATATCGACAAAAGAGAAGACATTTACACTGAAATTGATAACTTAGAAAAAGAAGCTTATGCTGTTTCTGAGAAAACCTTAATGGAAATTCTTCCAGAAGCTTTTGCCGTTGTAAAAGAAACTGCAAGACGTTTTAAAGAAAACGAAGAAATAACCGTTACTGCTACGGCTAGAGACCGTGAATTTTCAGGCTCAAAAAGCTACGTACGTATTGAAGGAGATAAAGCCATTTGGTTAAACAAATGGAATGCTGCCGGTAAAGACATTACCTGGGATATGATTCACTACGACGTACAGTTAATTGGTGGTATGGTATTGCACCAAGGTAAGGTTTCCGAAATGCAAACAGGGGAAGGAAAAACTTTAGTAGCGACTCTTCCTTTATACTTAAATGCTTTAACTGGAAACGGAGTACACTTAGTAACCGTGAACGACTACTTAGCAAAACGTGATAGCGCATGGAAAGCACCTTTATTCGAATTCCACGGAATGACTGTTGACTGTATCGACAATCACCAACCGAATTCAGAAGGCAGAAAGAAAGCCTATGATGCTGATATTACTTATGGAACCAACAACGAATTTGGTTTTGACTACCTAAGAGACAACATGGCACATTCGCCATCAGACTTGGTACAAAGAAAACACAACTTTGCGATTGTCGATGAGGTGGATTCGGTATTAATTGATGATGCCAGAACCCCATTAATTATTTCTGGACCAGTTCCTCAGGGAGACCGTCACGAATTCCTAGAATTGAAACCAAAAATCGAAACATTAGTTGGTTTACAACGTCAATTAGCAACAGGATTCTTAACTGAGGCTAAAAAATTAATCAAAGAAGGAAACACTAAAGATGGTGGTTTCATGCTTTTAAGAGCCTACAGAAGTTTACCTAAAAACAAAGCTTTAATTAAGTTTTTAAGTGAAGAAGGAATCAAACAATTGCTTCAAAAAACAGAAAACCAATACATGCAAGACAACAACCGCGAAATGCCAAAGGTTGACGAAGCATTGTATTTTGTAATCGAAGAAAAAAACAATCAAGTAGAATTGACCGATAACGGAATCAAATTCCTTTCTGGAGATACCGATGCTGATTTCTTCGTTTTACCAGATATCGGAACGGAGATTGCCAACATCGAGAAACAAAAATTAGAAAAAGATGCGGAAGCGGAAGCAAAAGAAAGATTGTTTCAAGATTTCAGCGTAAAAAGCGAGCGTATCCACACCTTAACGCAACTTTTAAAAGCCTATACCCTATTCGAAAAAGACGTAGAATATGTAATCATGGACAACAAAATTTTGATTGTCGATGAGCAAACAGGTCGTATCATGGATGGACGTCGTTATTCTGACGGATTACACCAAGCGATTGAAGCAAAAGAAAACGTAAAAATCGAAGCAGCTACCCAAACTTTTGCAACGGTAACTTTGCAAAACTACTTCAGAATGTACAACAAACTTGCCGGTATGACTGGTACTGCTGTAACGGAAGCTGGTGAGCTTTGGGAAATCTACAAATTAGACGTGGTGGAAATCCCAACAAACCGTCCAATTGCAAGACATGACAAAGAAGATTTCATCTACAAAACAACTCGCGAAAAATTCAACGCTGTAATCGAAGATGTAACCGAATTATCTAAAGCAGGTCGTCCGGTATTGATTGGTACAACATCAGTTGAAATCTCTGAATTATTAAGCCGTATGCTTAAGATGAGAGGTATCACTCACAACGTATTGAATGCCAAAATGCACAAGCAGGAAGCACAAATCGTTGAGGAAGCAGGAAAAGCCGGAGTAGTAACTATTGCTACTAACATGGCTGGTCGTGGTACCGATATTAAATTATCACCGGAAGTAAAAGCAGCTGGAGGTTTAGCCATTGTAGGTACGGAGCGTCATGATTCGCGTCGTGTTGACCGTCAGTTACGTGGTCGTGCAGGTCGTCAAGGAGATCCGGGAAGTTCTCAGTTTTATGTTTCTCTTGAGGATAACTTGATGCGTTTATTTGGTTCTGAAAGAGTAGCCAAAGTAATGGACCGTATGGGATTAGAAGAAGGCGAAGTAATTCAGCATTCTATGATGACTAAGTCTATTGAGCGTGCGCAGAAAAAAGTAGAAGAAAACAACTTTGGTGTTCGTAAACGTTTATTAGAATACGATGACGTAATGAACGCACAACGTGAAGTAGTGTACAAACGTCGTCGTCATGCCTTATTTGGTGAGCGTTTAAAACTGGATATCGCAAACATGTTGTATGACACCTGCGAATTATTCGTTCAAAATACAAAAGCAGCAAGTGATTTCAAAACATTTGAATTTGATTTAATTCGTTATTTCTCTATCACTTCACCAGTGACTGAGGCTGAATTTGCTAAACTAAACGAAATAGAATTAACTGGTAAAGTATACAAAGAGGCTTTAAAATACTACAACGAAAAATGCGAACGTAGTGCCAGAGAAGCATTCCCAATTGTAAAAAACATTTTCGAAGATCCTAACAATCAATTTGAGCGTATCGTGGTACCATTTACTGATGGTGTAAAAACCTTGAGCGTTGTAACCGATTTAAAGAAAGCTTACGAAACTGAAGGAAGACAATTAGTAGCTGATTTTGAGAAAAACATCACTTTGGCCATCGTTGACGAAGCTTGGAAAAAACACTTACGCAAAATGGACGAATTGAAACAATCAGTTCAATTAGCCGTTCACGAGCAAAAAGATCCTTTGCTTATCTATAAGTTTGAAGCGTTCAACCTATTCAACAACATGTTGAATGGAATTAACAAAGAAGTGATTTCGTTCTTATTCAAAGGCGATTTACCACAACAATCAGCTCCAAACATTGAAGAAGCTAGAGAGATCGAACGTCCAAAAGAAAAATTACAATTATCTAAAGACGAAATCCCTAACAGCGAAAACATGAACCGTGAAGCTGGCGAAACACAACAACGTCAGGTAACCGAAACTATCGTAAGAGAGATGCCAAAAATCAATCGTAACGATACGGTAACGGTACTTCAAATTGCTACTGGTAAAACAGAATCTATGAAATACAAAAAAGCCGAAGCTTTATTAGCCACTGGCGAATGGGTTATTGTTAACGAATAGTTTTCAGAAAGCAGTTAGCAGTCGGCAGTTAGCAGACGTATAAATAAATGAGTCCCCGATTACGAAAGTAGTTGGGGATTTTTTTTATTCTGAACTTGTTTCAGAATCCCTGAACTTGTTGCTGAATCTCTTATCATTTTTTTGGAGCAGTTCTATTGTGCTTTCAATACACTTCCCTCCCGCTTTCGCCTTTATCTCTTCGCTTTACTCAGAGGATATCGGCTCTATCGGGGCTATTTGAGAACTTATATTTTTATTAAGATATTTTGTATATATTTGAAAAAGAAAAAATTATGTATCGATAATTAACAAAACCTTGATTCATCATATCTAAACAACATATAAATATTCTAATTTTACCTTTTTTCACTAATAAGCAATGATTAAACAAAATTTAGCTAGGAATTAAAATTCTTTAAATGAAGAAAAAACTAATTAAATTAATTGACAAAATAATAAAACACCTTGAATCAATTCGATTGAAGTACAGTAATGATAATGAAGAAAATTTAGCTTATACTTCCTTATCTCCAATTGACAATGGTGATGAGAATGGACATTATTCAAGAGCTTTATTATGGGCATTAAAAAATAGAAAGGAAAAAGATATTAAGAATATTGCTTTAACAGGTTCATACGGGGCTGGAAAAAGTAGTATCTTAAAAACATTTCAGAAAAATTATAAAGGAAATGATTTAAAATTTCTGAATATTTCCTTAGCAACCTTTAAAGAGGAAAAACCTGAGTTTGACGAAAACGGTAAAGAAATTAAAGTTGACAAAACCGAACTATTAAGACTTATTGAAACAAGTATATTAGAACAGATTTTTTACCATGAAGAAGACAATAAAATTCCTGATTCAAGATTCAAAAAAATAAAAAGCTATAGTGTAAAAAAACTATTCTTCATTTCTTTAGGATACTTATTATTTCTATTAGCAATTTATAATTATTTCTATCCATACTTCATTCAAAGTATTTTTAAAGATATTGCAATCAGCAACAACCTATGCGATATTATCCACTATAGTGGAATCTTTATAATAACTTTAGGTATATTCTTCATAATATTAAAATCAGTAAGGGTTATTAGTGCTATAACAATCAATAAGCTTAAAATACAAAATGCAGAAATCGGTGTCGGTGAAAATTTAAATAAGTCTATTTTAAATCATCACATTGATGAAATTCTTTATTTTTTTTCCATAAGACCTTATAATGTTGTCATAATTGAGGATTTAGACAGATTTCGAGAAACTGAAATCTTTACTAAACTAAGAGAAGTTAACTTACTTCTAAACAATTCAGAAAAAACAAAACGTAAAGAAATAGTTTTTGTTTACGCTGTAAGAGATGATATGTTTACTGATAAAGAGCGAACAAAATTTTTTGATTTTATTATCCCTGTAATTCCGGTAATAAATTCATCTAATTCGAGCGAAATATTACTAAAAAAGAAAAATCAGTTTCAGTATGAATTGAGTGATAATTTAATTGAAGATATATCCTTCTTTATAGATGATATGCGCTTACTTCATAATATTTCTAACGAATTCTATTTGTACAGTAAAAAGTTAAACGAAAATCTAAATCAAGACAAGTTATTCGCCATAATTACTTATAAAAACATATACCCTAATGATTTTATGAAGCTCAGTTGTAACGATGGTGATCTCTATACTATTTTTAGTTCAAAAGCTATTTTTATTAAAAACTCAATTAGTGAAGTAGATACTAAAATAGAGGAATATAAAGATCAAATTAAAGAATATGAGAGTTTATTCATAAGTAATATAAATGATTTAAGATTACTGTATGTAGTTAGAATAATTGAAACTTTACCAGGTTTCAAATCATTTGTCATAAATAACAATATATTATCAATAGATGAGATTGTGGAAACAGCAAATTTTGAATATTTAAAAACAAATAATTTCAAATATGAACAAATTAGGTTCAATGAATACTTTGGAAGAACTGATACTCGAAATCTTACTCCCAACTCAAAATTTAGTACTATTGAAAATCTCATCGATCAAGATAAATCTTATTCAGAGAAGGAAAAACAGCTTACGGAAATTAAAAATGGCAAGATTAATTCCTTAAAAAATAAAATTCAAGAGTTAGAAAAGCAAAAACAAAAAACTAGAATCACTAAAATAGCCGATTTACTGAGAACTGGTCAATTACCTGAAATAGAATTAAGCGACAACTACAACAAAAATTTTTTAACCATTCTATTAAGAAATGGCTATATAGCGGAAGATTACATCGACTATATATCGCTATTCCATGAAGAAAGCATAACACGGTCTGATTATCAATTTCATATTAGTGTCAAGAACTCGATAAAACAACCGTTTGATTACAAATTATCTAAAATTGAAAAATTACTTTTAAAAATTAATCCGCTTGATTTTCAGACAGAGTATGTATTGAATTATGACATTTTAGATTACTTACTTTATCATCCTAATACATATGTCTCTCAATTAGAATCAATTTTTAACAAACTGAAAGATGAATCAATAATCTCCATTGAGTTCATAAAAGGATATTTTGAAACATCACAAAAATTAGATGAATTTATAAAAATACTCTGCGCCAAATGGAGTAATATATGGGGATTTATAGAATCAAATCCTGATTTCTCGGAAGATTTAAAAAATTCCATTTTCAAAAGTATAATTGAGTATGGAGATATTAAAAACATCTTCGCTATTTCAAAGCAATCTTCTTTTACAAAGCTTATTCTTTCCGATCCATTATTTTTAAATATTACCAAGAAGCATAATAAGCTTAAAAAAGTTATTGAAGAATTAAAAGTAAGTTTTAGCAAAATTGATTTTGAAAATTCTTCTGATGAAATGCTATATTTCATTTACAAGGGTAACTATTATCAATTAAATATTGAAATGGTTGCTTCCTTAATTAAAAAGTTCGGAGAATTTAACCAAGTAGAATTTGATAACTCAAACTACTTTGCAATTAAGACCTCAAAAACAGATCAATTAATTCAATATATTGAAGCAAACATAGATAATTATATTGAAAACGTGTACTTAAAAATATCTACTAATGTAAATGAGAAAGAGGAGTATCTTATCTCTTTACTAAACAATGAAAATATAGACATTGATAACAAAAAATCTGTCATTTCACAAATGGAAACTACGATAACAAAGCTCTCAACCATTGAAGATTCCAGATTGTATCCTATATTACTTGAAAACAATAAATTATTTCCTTCTTGGGAAAATTTACTTTTCGAATATAATAACCAAACTATTGAAGATGCAGAAGAAGAAAAAACTGAATCAGAAATATCAGAATCGAGTATTGGATTCATCAATCTAATTCAAAATGCAGAAGAATTGTCAAAAATTAAAATTCCTAAAGAGGTAAATTCTAAAAATGTTTATGGCAGATTTTGGAAAAAGTTACTTCAAATGGACAAGATCGAAGATCAATCGTACTATTTAATTACTAAATCCAGTCCATGGTGGTATAGCGATTTAAGATTTGAGGAAATATCTGACAACAAAATTAAGTCACTTATTAATAGTAATTGTGTTAATCCTACTATCGAGAGTTTTAATTCATTAAAAGAAAAATCTGATGGATTAAATATTTATCTACTCGAAAAAAGAAAAAATGATTATTTTAAAATCATAGATCAGCTCACATTTGACAGTGATGATTTGAAATTAATCTTGAAATCTTCTTTACTTAACAATTCTGATAAATTAAAAATATTGAATACTTGTTCTGAAGAAACAATTTTCACTAATAGCAATATAAAACTGATAAGTACAATTCTTGTAACGGATAATATCTTTGCTGTTAGTGATAATGTTTTAAATTACATTCTTGTAAACAATCAAATTCCTATTAAAGAGCGAATAAGATTATTTGTTAAAAATTCAAGCAAATATAACCTATCTTTCATTGAATCATTCCTGACAAATTTAGGAGGAAACTATGCCAGGATCACAGATACAAGCTCAAAAGCTAGAATTCCCCAAGACAAAGATAATTTGGAACTATTAAATGTTTTAGCTAATAAAAGATATATTTCTTCTTTTTCTGAAATAGATTCTGATTTTAGGGTAAATCACAAACGAAAATAACCAATCCCCAATCGAGCGGATATAAACACAAACATTAGCGCGGATTTGCAATCCGTGCCCACAATAACAAGAAAAAATTAAAAATACTGGATGAGATTCCTCATTCTTCGGAATGACAAGTTTGGGGATAAAATATACTTTTTTTTCTGTTAAAAAAACGCCCTAAAAAAATATTTATCTGTAGTTTTGCACACGAAAACAAAAAAGCCCTTTTGAAGACCTTATTTAGCATAGTCCTTTCTATTCTTTTGTTACTACCTTCTTTTGGTAGCTTCTTTGTTTATACCTCATTCAAATTGCATCAGGACGAAATTGCCAAAACCATTTGTGTGCAACGTAAATTGGTTGACAATACCTGTAACGGTCGATGCGAACTGCAAAAAAGCTTAAAAAAATACGAGGACAACGAACGAAAAATGCAAAACAATCTGGACAACAAAGTCGATTTGGTTTATGTACTTACACCTTTCGTTGCCGAATATACCTTAATTGAAAACAATTTGGTAGCAAAACCAAATTGCTATACTCTGGAAAAGAAAACCGTTTCGGTAACGCTTCCTTCTTTCCGACCTCCTTCCTATTTGATATAAATTTTAGTACTGCTCTTTCCTTTATGGAAGTTCATTTTCTTGGACTATATCCAAGAAAAACGTGTTATTCTTAATTTATATCATTGAAAATGAAAAATATATTCTTGGCTTTATTTGCTATAAGCCAATTTGCTGTTGCGCAAAACAAAAGCAAAATCGACACTACAAATGTTGAAAAATTAGACGACGTTTTTATTACGGCCAATCGTACAGAAACTAAACGCAGAGAAACTCCTGTTGCCATTAGCAAACTATCCGCTAAAACTATCAACGAAACCAAAGCGGTTGCGGCTTACGAAATCATCAATAAAACGCCTGGCGTTTTAATGGTAAATTTAGGCAACGAACAAAACATGATGGCTATTCGCCAGCCCATGACTACCAATGCCTATTATTTGTATTTAGAAGACGGTTTGCCAATTCGTCCTTTGGGAATCTTTAATCACAATGCCTTATTAGAAATCAACCAATTCAATTTGGAAAGCATTGAAGTCGTAAAAGGGCCTGTTTCTTCTTTATACGGACCAGAAGCGGTAGGCGGAACTGTCAATTTGATTTCGCAAAAACCTTCTTTTTATCCTACGTTTAAATTTGGCCTTCAAGCCGACCAATGGGGCTATAAAAGAATTCAGACTGCCGCTGGAGCTACTCTGGGTAAAATTGGGTTTCACATTGCTGGAATTTCAAGTCTTCAGGAGAATTCTTGGATGACCTATTCGGATTACAACAAAGACAATCTAAACATCCTAGTCGATTACAACATCAACGACAAAACCCGTTTGATAAGCAATACCATGATTGGAAAATACTATTCGGACATGAGTGGCGGTGTCAATGAAACCGATTTTTACAACAGAAGCTATAAAAGCACTTCTGATTTTACCTATCGAAAATCGGATGCTTTACGTACGAGATTAACCTTAGAACACGAATGGAATCCCAATGCGAATTCGTATATAACCGTTTACCACCGTGACAATAAATTAGGTCAGAATCCTTCTTATGGAATCCGCTGGAGCGCTACCAAAAACCCAACAACAGCAACAGGCGAAGTGAATTCAAATAACTTTAAAAGTTATGGTGTTATCGGGCAACACACTCAAAAATTCAATTTTTGGAACACAACCATGGTCAGCGGCGTCTTATACGATTATTCACCAGTAACATATTGGTCGTATTTAATCAATCTGAAAGCAACTTTAAATCCAGGAACGCCAGGTCAACAAACGGTAAACAAGTACGAAATTGTAGCGGAACACCCTGAAACCAAACTAGCCAATTATACAGCCAATATCTACAACACGGCCATTTTTAAACAATTTAGCTTTAGCCCAATTGAAGAATTGACCTTTAACGTAGGAGCTCGTTATGATGCGATGAAAATTAATTACGAAAACGCCTTAGACCTTTCGACAGGAAATAAAAACTACAATAAATTCACTTTCAAAGCGGGAATAAATTACAACCCATTCAAAAATGCTGGTTTTTACGGCAACTATTCACAGGGATTTTCGCCTCCTAATATCACTTCTATTTTCAGAGCCAAAACAGGCACTGGAGGCAGTACAGAAGTTCCTGCTGCGTTTTATTACAATTTAAAACCAGCCTCTTTTGAAAATTACGAATTAGGCGGATGGATGAATTTAATAAGCAACAAACTTACTCTTGACTACGCTTTTTATTATATGGATGGCAAAAACGAATTGCTAAGTGTTCGCTTGGAAGACAGCTCCACCGATTATCGCTCTGCAGGGAAAACGAACCATAAAGGAATTGAATTAGGTTTCAATTTCCGTCCAAATACGCAATGGAACATCCGCATGGGCGGAACTGTAGCCAAACACCGTTATATTGATTTCCAACTTTCGGACAACTCTGCTGATGCTTTGCAAAATTTAGGAGGTTATGAAATGCCTCAGGCTCCGAGATGGAGTGGAAATTCCGAAGTGAGTTATTACCCAAATTGGCTGCCAAATTTCAGAACTGCTATCGAATGGCAATCGGTAGGTAGTTATTACCAAAACCAAATCAACACGGCTAAATACAAAGGTTATGATATTTTTAATGCGCGTTTTGGTTACAAATACAACAATATCGAAATCTACGGAAATGTAATGAATCTAGCGGATAAATTGTATGCTTATAATTTATCGAGAGGAAATACAGCCAATGCACAAACTACCTATGTTGCCGCAGCTCCAAGGACTTTTTTAGTCGGAATTCAATACAGCCTTTGCCTAAAAAAATAATTGAACAAGATAAAATAAACCATTAAGAAGTTACTAAATTTTCAAGTTTCAGGCTTAATAATCTTAATTTCTTAATGGTTAAAAACCTCAACAATGAGCAAGAAAAACAACAAAAAGAAAGACTCCAAATTAGTCAAAAAAATAAAACAGCATATGTACCAATGGCATCGCGCTATTGGAATCATCACCATTATACCTGTTATTTTCTGGACTTTGTCAGGTTTGATGCACCCATTTATGGCTCACTTTTTCAAGCCTGAAATTGCTCATGAAAAACTAGAAATTCAAAACGTAAAACCAACAGATTTAGGATTATCCCTTCAGGAAGTGTTAAACCAAAACAACATAAAAGAATTTAGAAACTTCCGAATTGTTACTTTCAATAACACCATGTATTACCAAGTCAAAAATAGCATTGGTGATTTGCATTATTTTAATGCTTCGAATGGAAAAGAACTTGAAAACGGAGACCTTATCTATGCAGAATACTTATCCCGCTATTTTCTGGATGATCAAAAAAATGCCGTAAAAAAGAGCGAACTCATCACCGAATTTGACCGTCAATACAAATATGTGAACCGTTATTTACCGGTTTACAAACTGAGTTTTGACCGTCCAGACGGGATGGAAATCTATGTTGAAACATCCTCCAGTAAGTTGGCTACTTTTAATCCTACTTCCAGACAATTTTTCATCTGGTTCTTTGATACCTTTCACAACTGGTCGTTTATAGATGCGATTAGCAACAATAGTATTCGTATCATTACGATGACTTTCTTGTTGTCCATCATTGGATTTTCAGCCATTAGTGGAATCCTAATTTATGGATTTTTGTGGAAACAATTCAAAAAAGCCGATAGCTTGCAGCCTAAAAAAGGAATTCGAAAATACCACCGTCAAATCGGAATTTGGATTTCCTTATTTACGCTGACTTTTGCTTTTAGCGGAGCTTATCACGCCACAACCAAATGGGATCCGTATACGCTTTCGCAAATGGTATACGAGCCTACTTTTAAAACTTCGGATATTACTCTAGCAAATACAAAACTGAATATCGACTGGAACCGTTTTCAAAATGCGAGTTTAATTGCTTTCAATGATAGTATTTATTACCGTTGCCAATTAGAAGAAAAAACGAAAAGCAAATTCAAAAAACCAAAGTTCGATTCCAATTCGAAATGGAACAAAATGGACGCTCCAAAAACGGAAGTAGTTTATATTAACGCAACAACGAACAAAATTGCTCCAAATTTAGATTTCCAATACGCCGATTTTTTGGCCTATTATTTTACCGATGGCGCTCCAAAAGCCCCTTGTTGCGAAATGATGAATCCTGAAATTCCAGAAGAAGCCGAAACTTCATTGGAAAATGTAAAATTAGTAGAATCGAAACTAATAACTGATTTTGAAAGCAGAGAATATGGGTTTGTAAACAAGCGTTTACCTGTTGTAAAATTAGCGTATGACACTCCTGAAAAAACCACTTATTTCATAGAAACGGCCACTTCACGACTGGCTGCCAAAGTGAAAAGTTCAGATATGCTTGAAGGTTATTCTTTTGCCATATTCCACAAATTCCTTTTTATGGATTGGGCCGGGAAAAATATCCGAGATTTATCGATGGTTCTGGCTGCACTTTGTATTTTAATTGTAAGCGTGTTGGGATTAATCATGTTTATAAAGAAATAGAAATATATTTTTACCGCAAAGTTCGCCGAGTTTTTTTGTAAGTTGTGTTGTGAAAACGCAAAGGACACAAAGCTTTGCTAACTTTGCGTTTTTATTTAAAAAATGAAATCTTTCACTCTCTTTACTGTTAATTAATTTTACCACAGATTACACAAATTTTCACAAATTTTTCTTTGCGAACTTTGCGTAAAACTTTGTGCTCTTTGCGGTTAAGCAAAACTATTGTCTAGGATTCTCCTCGTAATAACGAGCTTCAATTCCTTTAATATTTCGAATCGAATTGCGGGACCAATCCAAACGCTTTTGTAAAATCTCCTCTTCGGTCAATTTCCAATCGATATCCGAACGTCGTAGTCTATTGGTTAAATCCTGAATAATAATAGCTGCCGAGACTGAAATATTCAAACTTTCGGTAAAACCTACCATTGGAATTTTTAAAAAACCATCCGCATTTTGCATCACTTCTTCCGAAAGACCTTCTTTTTCTGTTCCAAAAAAGATTGCGCTTGGTTTGCTGATATCAAATTTTTCCAGCGTACAATCTTGTTCATGCGGTGTTGTAGCGATAATTTGGTAACCTTTCTCTTTTAAAGAAGTGATACAACCCTTTACCGAATCATGACGGATGATATCCACCCATTTTTGGGCTCCCATAGCAATTTGCTTATCAATTCGTTTTCCAAAACGCTGCTCGATTACATTCAATTCCTGGATTCCAAAAACCTCGCAACTGCGCATCACCGCAGAGGTATTATGCAACTGATACACATCTTCAACAGCAACTGTAAAGTGCTTGGTTCGGTTTTCTAAAACTTCCAGAAAGCGTTCTTTACGATGGTCAGTTATTATGGTTTCAAGGTAAGCGAGGTAATCTAAATCAATCATGATGCTCTAAATTTTGGCGCAAAAATACATTTTTTATCTTTTTTCTATTTCAATCAAAAAGAATAGCTTACTTCTATCATCAAAAAACTTTAACTAAATTCGTAGAAAAACAACAAAACATGGATGCGATAGAAATAAAAAAAGTAACAGTTACCGAAATAGAGCAACTACAAAAAATAGGGACACAAACATTTCTAGAAACTTTTGCCGAAATGAATTCTGAAGAAAACATGAAACAATATTTAGAAGATAAATTTTCTATTAATAAGCTTACTTCTGAATTATCAAATCCAAATTCTGAATTTTACTTTGCCATTCTTAACAAGGAACCTCTTGGATATCTAAAAGTAAATTTTGCTAAAGCACAAACTGAACTTAAAGACGAAAATGGTCTGGAAATAGAACGCATCTATGTTTTAAAAGAATTTCACGGTGCTAAAATTGGCCAGTTATTATACAATCAGGCATTACAAATAGCTAAAATTCACAACTTAAATTATCTTTGGTTAGGCGTTTGGGAAGAAAATCACAGAGCCTTAAATTTTTATAAAAAGAATGGTTTTATTGAATTTGACAAACATCTTTTTAAATTAGGCAATGATGAACAAACCGATTTACTGATGAAATTAATCTTAAAATAAAATGAAGAAAAAGTTAGTAATACTTACCGGAGCAGGAATCAGTGCCGAAAGTGGCATTAAAACTTTCAGAGATAGCGATGGGCTCTGGGAAGGACACGATGTAATGGAAGTGGCATCACCAGAAGGATGGCGAAAAAATCCTGAATTGGTTCTGGATTTTTACAATCAGCGAAGACGCCAACTTAATGATGTCAAACCCAATTTAGGACATCGCGAACTAGCGCAACTTCAAATTCATTTTGACGTACATATCATTACTCAAAATGTAGATGATTTGCACGAACGTGCTGGAAGTAAAAAAGTACTGCATTTGCATGGTGAACTTCGAAAAGTGAGAAGCACCAAAAATCCAAAATACATTTTAGACTGGGAGGGCGATCTGAATTTAGGCAATGTAGACAGCTTCAATCATCAGTTACGCCCCCATATTGTTTGGTTTGGTGAGGCTGTTCCTGCTTTTGAAGAAGCCATAGCGATTACGGAAGGGGCAGATTATTTTGCTGTTATTGGAACCTCTTTGCAGGTTTATCCTGCAGCAGGACTGCTAGATTATGTTTCAGCCAAAACCCCTATTTTTTATATAGACCCCAATCCTATTGCAATTCCTAACTTAAGAAATTCGCTAAAAACAATTCCGATGGTAGCCTCGGAAGGTGTTCCGCTTTTAAAAAACCAATTATTAGCGCAATTCCAATAAAAAGAGGAAAAAATACAACTAAATGGCAAAAAACTTCTAACTTCTAACGGCTAACTTCTAACTTCTCATTATATTTGTGCCTTTCAAAAAAATAGCACCAAAATACAACTTTGTATCACGGACTAAATAACAACTCTATTAGCATAATACAACGATGACGACTTTAAACGAATTGAATGCTATTTCTCCTATTGATGGAAGATATAGAAATAAAACCCTTTCATTAGCCCCTTTTTTCTCTGAAGAAGCACTAATCAAGTACCGTGTTTTGGTAGAAATTGAATATTTTATTGCGCTGTGCGAAGTGCCTTTGCCACAATTAAAAAATGTAAACCCAAATTTATTTGACAGTTTACGCAATATCTACAAAAACTTTTCTACTGAAGATGCCCTTTGGATTAAAGAAACAGAGAAAGTTACTAATCACGACGTTAAAGCGGTAGAGTATTTTATCAAAGATGCTTTTGAAAAATTAGGTTTATCGGAACACAAAGAGTTTATCCACTTTGGATTAACTTCTCAAGATATCAACAACACGGCTATTCCGCTTTCTACAAAAGAAGCTTTTGAAAAAGTGTACATGCCTTCGTTAATTGCGGTGATTGCTAAATTAAAAGAGTTGGCTACAGAATGGGCGGCTGTTCCTATGCTCGCCCGTACACACGGACAACCGGCCTCACCTACCCGTTTAGGAAAAGAAATCATGGTTTTTGTGGAGCGTATTGAAGAGCAAATGCGTTTGTTATTCAATGTTCCATTTGCTGCTAAATTTGGTGGAGCAACAGGAAACTACAATGCGCACCACGTAGCTTACCCACAAATTGACTGGAAGCAATTTGGAACTAAATTCGTAGAAGAAAATTTAGGTTTACACCATTCATTCCCTACGACTCAAATTGAGCACTACGATCATTTTGCAGCCTTTTTTGACACTTTGAAACGCATTAACAATATCATCATCGACTTAGATCGTGATATCTGGACCTATGTTTCAATGGAATATTTTAAACAAAAAATCAAAGCAGGAGAAATTGGTTCTTCAGCAATGCCACACAAAGTAAACCCTATTGATTTTGAAAATTCAGAAGGAAACCTAGGAATTGCTAACGCTATTTTCGAACACTTATCGGCTAAATTGCCTATTTCAAGATTACAACGTGACTTGACTGATAGTACTGTTTTAAGAAATATAGGTGTACCAATGGGACATACCATCATTGCTTTTGAAGCAACTTTAAAAGGATTGAATAAATTGTTACTAAACGAAGCTAAATTCCACGAAGATTTAGAAAACAACTGGGCGGTAGTAGCGGAAGCAATCCAAACGATTTTACGTCGTGAGGCCTATCCAAATCCTTACGAAGCATTAAAAGGTTTAACAAGAACAAACGAGGCAATTACTAAAAAATCAATCCATGAATTCATTGGTACATTAGAAGTTTCTGATGCAATCAAAACTGAATTATTACAAATTACTCCAAGTAATTTTATTGGGATTTAATTATTGCTCATCAACCTATACCAAGTCCCGTCCCGATAATTTTCAGGACGGGATTTTTTTATAAATCTATGTTAATTGCACACTAAAATTGCACATCAAAACTGCTTTTAGTATTTTTAGCACTATTGCAAAAAACAATCATATATGAGTACAGTTGCCACAGTTGCAGAAGCAACCCAACATCTAAAACCCCTAATTAGTGACTTAGGATTAATCCTTATGACGGCTGGTATTGCTGTTTTGCTGTTTAAAAAAATTAAACAACCACTAGTTCTTGGCTATTTGATTGCTGGATTTTTAGCAGGAAACCATTTTGATTTTTTCCCATCTGTCAAAGATGTACACAGTGTTGAAGTTTGGGCAGAAATTGGGGTTATCATTTTATTATTCAGTTTAGGACTTGAATTTAGCTTCAAAAAGTTAATGAAAGTAGGCGGAACGGCCTCAATAACAGCTATTACTCAAATTATCACCATGGTATTAGTGGGTTTTCTGGTCGGAAAATGGATGGGCTGGAAGCAAATGGATTCTATATTCTTAGGCGTAATTCTTTCTATTTCCTCCACCACTATTATTTTAAAAACATTTGATGAATTAAAAGTAAAAGCCCAACAATTTGCCGGAATTGTAATTGGTTCCCTTATTGTACAAGACATTGTAGCCATCTTAATGATGGTATTATTATCTACAGTTGCGGTTAGTCAACAATTTTCGGGAAGCGAATTAATTATGTCGGTTTTCAAATTAGGCTTCTTCTTAATTGCTTGGTTTGTGGGTGGTATTTTTTTCATTCCTACTTTATTAAAAAAAACAAAGCATCTACTCACCGACGAAATGCTGTTGATTCTATCATTGGCTTTGTGTTTAATGATGGTAATACTTGCATCAAACGTAGGTTTTTCACCTGCATTAGGTGCTTTTATTATGGGTTCTATCATAGCCGAAACAACACATGCAGAACATATCGAACATTTAATCAAACCTGTCAAGGATTTATTTGGAGCCGTATTTTTTGTATCGGTAGGTATGTTAATCAACCCTCATACTTTGTACGAGTATGCTATTCCAGTGGTAATTTTGACTTTTGTTACCATTTTTGGACAATCTATTAGCTCTACAATTGGTGCTATCATTTCTGGACAACCGCTTAAACAATCGGTTCAAACAGGAATGAGTTTATCCCAAATAGGCGAATTCTCTTTTATCATCGCTACACTGGGCATGACAATGAATGTAACTAGTGATTTCCTTTATCCCGTAGTAGTTGCTGTTTCGGCTGTAACCACATTTACTACCCCATTTATGATTAAAATGGCTGTCCCATTTTCGGTGTTTTTAGAACGAGAATTACCTCGAAAATGGACCAAAAGAATTGCCCGTTATAGCTCCAATGCTCAAGCCATTCGATCTGTAAGTACCTGGCAAGTGGTTATTCGTGCCCATTTAGTACAAATCCTTTTACACACTATTATCATCACTTCAATCATTTTGATGTCGTCTAAATTTGTATTGCCATTAGTAGAAAATTCTAAATTCGGAAATGCAATTGCGGCTTTAATTACAATAGTTATTATTTCACCTTTCTTATGGGCGCTCTCCCTTAGAAGAGTTGCTGTAAAAGAAGTTGACTTGTTATTTGAAGAAAAAAGATACCGAGGACCTATTTTAATGCTATTCTTTTTCCGAATGGCATTGGCCGTTTTCTATATTGGATTCTTACTTAACATCTTTTTCTCCCCTGTAATTGCCTTTTTTGCTTTAATTATCGCCATTGTTATTTATTTGCTTTTCCCTAAAAAATTACACGAACAATATCATAAAATAGAAAGTCATTTCCTTACAAACCTTAATGATAGAGAAGAAAAAAAGATAGACCGTCATTATGCCTATTTGACTTCTTGGGATGGCCACATGACAACATTTGAAATTTCAAAAGAATCCAATTTAGCTGGAAAAACATTACGCGAAATTAAAATGAGGGAATTATTGGGTGTGAACATCGCTTATATTAAACGTGGTGAAATTGTGATTCAAATTCCAAATAAAACCGAACGTATATTTCCTGGAGATGAAATTTGCGTGATTGGTTCAGATGCGCAAGTAAAAGAATTTGCAAACTTTTTAAAACAACACGAGGTAGAAATTCCTAAAAAAACAGTTCCTGACGAAATAATTTTACGTCAAATTCAATTAAAAAATGAAGAATTCATTGGTCAAACTGTTGGTCAATCAAAATTAAGAGAACGTACAAATGGTTTAGTGGTTAGCATCGAACGCAAAGGAAACCGAATCTTAAATCCAGAATCTAATATTATTTTGGAAAGAAATGATTTGCTCTGGATTGTAGGAAGTAAAAAATTAATGTCCGAATTGTTCAAAGAATAAGTCTTTTACAAATAATTTAAAGTAGAAAATGCCTGAAGAATTGCTTTTCAGGCATTTTTTTTACCTCTTATAATTCCAACTAGCCTAGCATTAACAATTAAAAAAACACTATCAAACTATCCAATATCACCTAAATTTTAACTAAATTTATAGTACTAAGTTGCACTTATTTAAACCCTTTTAATTGTGATTTCTTTTAAAAAAACTAACCCATTAATAATTATAAAATCAATTTATTATGGCATTTATAGATTATTACAAAGTGTTAGAAGTAGAAAAAAATGCTACTGAAGCTGATATTAAAAAGGCCTATCGAAAACTAGCCCGTAAATACCATCCCGACATCAATCCGAATGACAAAGAAGCAGAAAAAAAATTCAAAGAAGTAAACGAAGCAAATGAAGTATTAAGCAATCCTGAAAAAAGAAAAAAATACGATGCTTACGGCGAACATTGGGAGCATGCTGCTGAATATGAAAAAGCACATCAAGGACAACGCTATTACAACACCAGTGAACCTCATGAAGATTTTAATAGTTATGGTAGAGACGCTAGTGACGATTATTCGGATTTCTTTGAATCACTTTTTGGTAGCAGAGGAAAAAGTCGCACTTCTACTCATCCTTTTAAAGGACAAGATTTCACAGCCGAACTCCAACTTGATTTAAAAGAAGCCTACACTACTCATAAAAAAACGATTACTGTTAATGGCAACACTATTCGGTTTACGATTCCAGCAGGTATCGAAAACGGACAAACTATTAAAATTGCTGGACATGGTGGCGAAGGAAGAAACGGAGGACCTAAAGGAGATTTGTACATTACATTTACAATAAATAATCAAGCTGATTTTAAACGCGATAAAGACAATTTATACACTACCGTAGAGCTCGACTTGTATAAAGCCATTTTAGGAGGAGAAATTACCGTAGCTACTTTTGACGGAAAAGCTAAACTTACTATCCCTCCAGGTACCCAAAACGGAACGAAGGTAAAACTGAAAGGAAAAGGCTTTCCTGTATATAAAAAAGAAGGCGCTTTTGGCGATTTGTACATTAGCTTTCAAATAGCCATCCCTACAAAGCTTACTCCAAGAGAATTAGAATTATTTACAGAACTTTCTAAACTAAAAACATCATGAATACCGAAAATTTTATCCCAATAAATACCTTATGCCAACATTACAAACTTGAGATGAGTTTTTTTAACACACTTGACGAAAATGGCCTAATTGAAATTCAGTTTGTAGACAACATTCAATATGTTCATAAAGAATCTATTTATGAAATTGAAAAAATTGTTCGTATGCACAAAGAACTACAAGTTAACATTGAAGGAATTGATGTTGTCCTTAATTTACTGCAAAAAATCGATGCTTTACAAGCTGAATTACTAAGAGTTAGAAACAGATTGTTACTTTATGAAAATTAATTTCATCAAGTAATCCAATAAAAACTTTTTTTAACTAATAACACAAATCCCCATAAAATAAGGTAATCACAGCCTATTGTTATAATCTTAACAAAAAAATATGAAATTTTCAATGGTAATATTTGTATATACAAATAAAAAAAGTGTTACATTTGTACCAACAAATAAAAAAAGCATTGGAATGAAAATTGAAGATGAAATAAAAAGTACGGTCGCATTAGACCTTTCAAAGAAAATTATTCTCAATATCATGTACACCTGCAATATTTTGAATGAAAAGTTTAATGAAGTTTTAAAACCTTATGATTTATCAGGAGAACAATACAATGTATTACGAATCCTAAGAGGTCAAAAAGGGAATCCAGCTAATATGTGTGTCATTCAAGAACGAATGATTGCCAAAACAAGTAACACAACAAGACTGGTAGATAAGCTATTATTAAAAGAATTAGTTACTAGAAACGTTTGCCCAGACAACAGACGTAAAATTGAAGTTGCAATTACTCAAAAAGGGCTAAATGTTCTATCTGAATTAGACCCTAAAGTAACTGCTCACGAAAATGCTTTGACAGCAAATCTGAGTAAAGAAGAATTGGAACAATTAAATGAACTATTAGAAAAATACAGAAATCAATAAATATAATATCATGAATACCTTTATAGAAAATCAAAATTGGAGATATGCAACAAAAAAATTTGATGCAACTAAAAAAATATCAAATCAAGATTTAAACATTTTAAAAGAAGCCATTCGTTTAAGCTCTTCGTCTTACGGATTACAACCTTACAAAGTAATCATTGTTGAAAATTCAGAATTGAGAGCTAAAATTCAACCAGCGGCTTGGGGACAATCCCAAATTGTTGATGCTTCACATCTTATCGTTTTTGCTAATGAAACTAATTTAGCCGAACAATCTATCGACAGCTACATCAATAATATGAGTGCTACAAGAAATATTCCTGTGGATACATTAGTAGGATTTGGCGATTTTATGAAATCTAAAATACTAACTTTACCTGAAGAAACTAAGAATGTTTGGACTTCAAAACAAACCTATTTAGCGATGGGTAACTTATTGAATGCAGCAGCCGATTTAAAAATTGATGTAACACCTATGGAAGGTTTTGATCCTACTCAAGTAAATGAAATTTTAGGTTTAGACAAATTAGGGTTAAACGCTTCGCTAATTGCTACTTTGGGTTATAGACATGAGGAAGACACAACGCAACATTATCCAAAAGTTAGAAAATCAGAACAAGAATTATTTATCACTTTATAATTATTAATTAAAATCAAATTAGAACAATCATGAAAAATTTAAAAACAATTGCAATTGCATTATTCGTAGCTGTAGCTGGAATTTCAGTAAACGCTCAAACTAAAAAAATCGATGCTAAAGCATCAACAATCAAATGGGTTGGTAAAAAAGTAACTGGTGAACACTCAGGAACTGTAAACTTCAAAGATGGAGCTGTAGTATTTAAAGGAAAAAAATTAGTTGGTGGAACATTTACTGTAGACATGACTTCTTTGAATGCAACTGATTTAAGCGGAGATTACCAAGCAAAATTAAATGGTCACTTAAAAGCAGACGATTTCTTTGGAACTGAAAAATTCCCAACTGCAACTTTGGTTATCAAAAAAATTGGTGCAAAAGCAAAAGACGTTTATGCTGTAACTGCTGACTTAACAATCAAAGGAATTACTAAACCAGTTAGTTTTGATTTAGCAGTAAAAGGAAATACAGCTACAACTGCTTTCAAAGTAGATAGAACTAAATACGATATTAAATACGGTTCTGGAAACTTCTTCCAAGGATTAGGAGACAAAACAATCTATGATGATTTTGAATTAGCTGTAGCTATCAAATTCTAATATAGCATTAAACTATTACAAGAGCCCCTAACTTCAAACCTTAGGGGTTTTTTGTGTTTTAACGAATCAACTAAACATTGTTTATTTTTTTTATTTTGTAACATTTGCATATTAAAATTACATTCTTATATTTGCAATATGAAAACAACAATTACAAATAATACTTGGTGGTGGAACAATTTACGTCAATAGTCGTGAAGTAAGCTCCTATGGTATTATAATCTATAAATATAAAAGGCTTGTCATCACGACAGGCCTTTTTTTTATGCCAAACGAAAAACAAACAAATGCTTATAAATTTTAACTATTTTACAATTGAAACCATTTAAATTAAATACAAAATTTAAGCAAATACTAGCTGACACTATAACCCCTGTTAGCGTGTATTTTAAAATCAGAGATAAATTTCCTAACAGTTTATTGCTAGAAAGTAGTGATTATCACGGAAATGATAATAGTTTCTCTTATATCTGCTGTAATCCTATTGCATCCATTAAAATTGAAAACGAAACCATTATTAAGCAATTTCCAGATGGTACTACCGAAACAATTGCAATCGATCCACAAACGGATATCCCAGAAGTAATTCAGCAATTCTCAGGAAAATTCGAATCAGAGAAAACCAATTTTAAATTCATCAACAATGGTTTATTTGGTTATATTTCTTATGATGCGGTTCGTTATTTTGAAAAAATTAGTATTGCCAAAAAAGAAAATAGCAATGCCATTCCGGATGTATATTATGCCGTGTATCAAAACATCATAGCCATCAATCATTTTAAAAATGAAGCGTATATTTTTTGTCACAGTGTAGACGACCGAAATAATATCGATGAAATCGAACAATTGATGCAGTCTAGAAATATTCCTTCTTATAAATTTACAAAAGAAGGTGATGGCTTCTCTAATTTAACGGATGAAGAGTTCAAACACAATGTAGCCTTGGCAAAAAAACATTGTTTCCGTGGAGATGTATTTCAATTAGTACTTTCTAGACGTTTTACCCAAGGTTTCAAAGGGGACGAATTCAATGTATATCGTGCATTGAGAAGCATCAACCCTTCTCCTTACCTATTCTTCTTTGACTATGGTGATTTCAAAATTTTTGGATCTTCTCCAGAAGCACAAATCATCGTAAAAGACCGTAAAGCCGAAATTCATCCTATAGCTGGTACATTCAAAAGAACAGGTGATGACGAAAAAGATGCTGTATTGGCCAAACAATTATCAGAAGATAAAAAAGAAAACAGTGAACACGTAATGTTAGTGGACTTAGCTCGAAATGACTTAAGTCGTCACGGACATAATGTAAATGTAGAGCGTTATAGAGAGGTGCAATTCTTCTCACACGTAATCCACTTGGTTTCTAAAGTTACTGGACATTTACACGATAATGCGACAACCATGCAAGTCGTTGCGGATACTTTTCCAGCAGGAACTTTAAGTGGTGCTCCTAAACACCGAGCGATGCAATTAATTGAAGATTATGAAACCACGAGTCGAAGTTTTTATGGTGGAGCAATTGGTTTTATGGATTTTGAAGGCAATTTTAATCATGCAATAATGATCCGAACGTTCTTGAGTAAAAACCATCAATTGCATTGCCAAGCAGGTGCCGGTATCGTAGCGAGCTCTAACGAAGAAAGTGAAATGCAGGAAGTGTATAACAAATTAAGAGCTTTAAATACCGCTTTAGATTTGGCAGAAACAATATAAAAGTATTCAGTGTTCAGTTTTTAGTGTTCAGTTTTTTATACTCTGAACCTAAAACTTTAAACCAAAAAATAAAATGAAAAAAATATTAGTTATAGATAATTACGATAGCTTCACTTACAATTTAGTACATTATTTGGAAGATTTAAATTGTGCGGTTACAGTATATAGAAATGATGAATTTGAATTAGAGGATGTTGCTCAATTTGATAAAATTCTTTTGTCACCAGGCCCTGGAATTCCAGATGAAGCGGGGTTGCTCAAACCTGTTATCGAAAAATATGGCCCCACAAAAAGTATTTTTGGTGTTTGTTTAGGCCAACAAGCTATTGGAGAAGTTTATGGTGGTACCTTATCTAACTTAGACAAGGTGTACCACGGCGTAGCGACGACCGTAAAAACCGTTGTTGATGACGAAATCACCTTTCAAGGTTTAGAAAAAGAATTTGAAGTAGGACGTTACCATTCATGGGTTGTAGACGCCACTTTGCCAGATAGTTTAGAAGCCACTTCTTTTGATGAAAATGGTCAAGTAATGTCCTTACGCCATAAAAGCTACGATGTACGTGGGGTACAATTTCACCCAGAAAGTGTTTTGACACCAAATGGTAAAAAAATGCTTGAAAACTGGGTAAATAGTTAGTAAGCAGTTTGCAGATTTCAGTATTCAGTTAAAAAAACTTAGAATTTTCGTCACCAAAATTCTTAGCAACTTAAAAAAATGAAAAACATATTAAATAGATTAATCAATAACGAATTACTTTCGAGAGAAGAAGCAAAAAACGTTTTGGTTAATATTTCTAACGGGAGCTACAACCCAAGTCAGATTGCAGCATTTTTAACCGTATATATGATGCGAAGCATAAGCATTGAAGAGCTATCAGGATTTAGAGAAGCACTTCAGGAATTGTGTGTGCGTATCGATTTATCCGAGTACAACACTATCGATTTAGTGGGTACAGGAGGTGATGGAAAAGACACCTTTAACATCTCTACTTTGGCTTCATTTATTACAGCAGGAGCAGGTGTAAAAGTAACCAAACACGGAAATTACGGGGTTTCCTCGATCACTGGTTCTAGTAATGTAATGGAAAGTTTAGGCGTTAAATTTAGTAACGATCAGGATTTTCTAAAAAAATGTGTGGATCAGGCTGGAATATGTATTTTACATGCTCCTCTATTTCACCCCGCAATGAAAAACGTGGGACCTATCCGAAAAGAATTAGGGGTAAGAACTATTTTCAATATTTTAGGACCAATGATTAATCCGTCATTTCCTAAAAACCAATTATTAGGTGTTTTTAACCTCGAATTAGCTCGAATGTATGGCTATTTATATCAAAATACCGATAGTAATTTTACCATTGTTCACGCCTTAGATGGCTATGACGAAGTATCTTTAACAGGTGCAACCAAGGTAATCACTCATAGTACTGAAGGAATGATTCATCCAGAAGATTTTGGTGTGCAACGAATTAAACAAAGTGATATCGAAGGTGGAAAAACCGTTGCTGAATCGGCTCAAATGTTTATCGATATTATTTCTGGAAAAGGAACTGAAGCACAAAACAATGTGGTTTGTGCCAATGCAGCACTGGCAATTGCAACTGTTACTGGTTGTACACCTCTTGAAGGATTTGAACAAGCTAAGGAAAGCTTATTCTCTGGAAAAGGATTAGCAGCCTTGAAAAAATTACAAGAATTAAGCAGATAAATTTAGTTTAAAGTTTAAGGTTCAAAGTTTCAGCACTCGAACTTTTTAAACCTTAAACCAATTAAACTCTAAACAAAAAACAATGAACATATTAGATAGAATCATCATTGATAAAAAGAGAGAAGTCGAACTTAAAAAATCAATTATTCCTGTTTCCCAATTGGAAGCATCGGTTTTCTTTGGAAAAAAAATCATTTCTTTAAGCAACAATCTAAGAAACAGCAACTCAGGAATCATTGCCGAGCACAAACGTCGTTCGCCTTCGAAAGCGGTTATCAATCATAGTTTTTCAGTGGAAGAAGTAGTAAAAGGCTATGAAAATGCAGGCGCTTGTGGAATTTCGGTTTTAACAGATGGAAAATACTTTGGCGGTTCGCTAGACGATTTAGTATTAGCCAGAGCTTCGGTAAACATTCCATTATTAAGAAAAGAATTCATTGTAGATGAGTACCAAATCCTAGAAGCAAAAGCCCATGGCGCCGATTTGATTTTACTAATCGCGGCGGTTTTAACACGCGAAGAAATCAAATCCTTATCGGAATTTGCTAAAAATTTAGGACTAGAAGTTTTATTAGAAGTTCACAATCAAGAAGAATTAGAAAAATCCATCATGCCTACTTTAGATATGATTGGGGTGAACAATAGAAATTTAAAAACTTTTGAAGTGAGTTTGGATTTCAGCAAGCAATTGGCCGACATGATTCCAAATGACTTTGTTAAAGTTTCTGAAAGCGGTATTAGTTCGATTGAAGCCATCCAAGAACTAAAACCTTATGGTTATAAAGGATTCCTAATTGGTGAAAACTTTATGAAAACGGATAATGCTGGACAAGCAGCAACGGAATTTATTAAGGAGTTAGAAGTTAGAAGTTAGGAATTAGAAGGCAGTATTCAGTATTCAGTATTCAGTATTCAGCTTACAGCTTTGTTTACTTTGCGTGTTACGCTGAGCCTGTCGAAGGGCTTTCTGTCCTTTGCGGTAAAAAAAACTTTGCGGTTAAAAAAAACAAATTATGAAACTAAAAGTCTGCGGCATGAAATATCCCGATAATATACTCGAAGTAGGGACGCTCCTACCCGATTATATGGGATTTATCTTTTGGGAAAAATCAGCCCGATATTTTGACGCTGTCATTCCACAACTGCCCGAATCCATAAAAAAAACAGGCGTTTTTGTTGATGAAACGATTGAAAATATTGTTAGCAAAGTAGAAATACATAATTTGCAGGCTGTACAATTACATGGTAAAGAATCTGTAGAATTTTGCGTAAATTTGAAAGCTAGTTTAGCAGCTTCTATCGAGATAATCAAAGTCTTTTCGGTTGCCGATGATTTTGATTTCGCTGTTCTTGCTCCATTTGAAGGAGTATGCGATTATTTTCTTTTTGATACCAAAGGAAAATTACCTGGAGGAAACGGAACTACATTTGACTGGAAAGTATTGGAAAAATACCCTTCAAAAAAACCTTTTTTCCTGAGTGGCGGAATTGGTCTTAACGAAATGAATGCTGTTAATGAAATACTAAAAACGGATTTACCTATTTATGCTATTGATGTAAACAGTAAATTTGAAATAGAACCTGGATTGAAAAATACCAATGATGTAAGGACAATTCGCGAATTGTCCCCAATAATAAAAAACAAATAAAATGTTATACAACGTTGATGAAAAAGGCTATTATGGCCAATTTGGAGGAGCTTACATCCCTGAAATGTTATATCCAAATGTAGAGGAGTTACGCCAAAACTATTTAAAAATCATGGCCGAACCAGATTTTAAAGCTGAGTTTGACCAATTATTAAAAGACTATGTAGGCCGTCCCAGCCCGTTGTATTTTGCCAAACGCCTTTCTGAAAAATACAATACTAAAATCTATCTAAAAAGAGAAGATTTAAATCATACTGGAGCACACAAAATCAACAATACTATCGGGCAAATCTTAGTAGCTAAGAAACTTGGTAAAAAACGTATTATTGCCGAAACTGGTGCAGGACAACATGGTGTGGCCACCGCTACGGTATGTGCCTTAATGGGATTGGAATGTATTGTGTACATGGGAGAAATTGACATTGCCCGCCAAGCTCCAAACGTAGCGCGTATGAAAATGTTAGGTGCAACGGTACGCCCTGCGCTTTCAGGTTCTAGAACGTTAAAAGACGCGACTAACGAAGCCATTCGTGACTGGATTAACAACCCTGTAGATACGCATTATATTATAGGTTCAGCTATTGGACCACATCCCTACCCTGATATGGTAACCCGTTTTCAAAGTGTCATTTCAGAAGAAATAAAATGGCAATTAAAAGAAAAAGAAGGACGTGAAAATCCAGATTACGTTGTCGCTTGTATAGGTGGCGGTAGTAATGCTGCTGGAACTTTTTACCACTTTTTACACGAACAAGAAGTAGGTATCATTGCTGTAGAAGCAGCAGGAAAAGGAATTGATACGGGATATAGTGCCGCTACTAGTAAATTAGGAAAAGTAGGAATCATTCACGGTTGCAAAACCCTTTTAATGCAAACAGACGACGGACAAATCACGGAGCCTTATTCTATTTCCGCTGGTTTAGATTACCCAGGTGTAGGACCTATGCACGCCCATTTATCCGAAAGTGGTCGCGCTGAATTCTTCTCGATAACCGATGACGATGCAATGAATGCCGGTTTACAATTGAGCAAATTAGAAGGTATTATTCCTGCAATTGAATCATCGCACGCTTTTGCAGTTTTAGACGAAAGAAAATTCAAACCAGAAGACATCGTAGTAATTTGTCTTTCAGGTCGAGGCGATAAGGATTTAAACAATTATATCGAATATTTTAAATATTAATTAGGGCGTTACCCCCGATAGAAAAAATCGGGGTCGGGCTGTACGCTATAGTCCCGATGAAAAATCGGGAGCTACCGCTGCCATCCCTAACGCAAAAAACAAGAAAATTTAATTTTCAAAATAGCACCAATGGAAAAATTATTTGCTTACGGAACATTAAAAGACAAACATATTCAAGAAACAATATTTGGACGCACTTTATCAGGTGTTCCCGATCGATTGATTGGATTTGTTATCAATTATATCGAAATCGAAGAAGAATTTGGTTTAGAAAAATATCCTATTATTACGGCGACTGATAATCCAGATGACATCGTAACAGGAATTGTCTATGATATTACTGAAGAAGATGTAAATCGCGCCGACACCTACGAAGGTTTACACTACAAACGAATTGAAGTAACCTTAGAGTCGCTACAAACCGCTTGGGCTTATATTGTTACTAATTAAAAACAAATAGCATTAACTATTAATTTTACCATTAAGACATTAAGAAAATTAAGTCTTAACTATACTTAATTAATTAATGGTTTACAATAAAAATACAATTAGTGGTAAAAATCGAAACTATACAATGAACAGAATCGAACAAAAATTACAAGAAGACAAAAAAATACTATCCATCTATTTCTCGGCGGGATATCCAAATCTAAATGATACGGTACAAATTATCCAAGACTTAGAAAAAAATGGTATCGACTTAATTGAAATTGGTTTGCCTTTTAGCGATCCATTGGCTGATGGACCAACCATTCAGGCGAGTTCTACAGCAGCTTTGCACAACGGAATGACCACTCAAATCCTGTTTGACCAATTGGCAGCCATTCGTAAAACCGTTTCTATTCCGTTAATTATCATGGGCTATTTCAACCCGATGTTGCAATATGGTGTGGAAGCTTTTTGCCAAAAATGTGCTGAAATTGGCATTGACGGATTGATTATTCCTGACTTACCGGTGGCGGTCTATGCAGAAGAATACAAGGCTATTTTTGACAAATACGGACTAATCAACATCTTTTTGATTACCCCACAAACTTCTGACGAGCGTATTCGTTTTATTGACAGTGTTTCCAGCGGATTTATTTATATGGTAAGTTCAGCGAGTGTAACGGGATCTTCCGCTGGCTTTGGAAACGTACAAGAAGATTATTTCAAACGCATTGCCAACATGAATCTGAAAAACCCTCAAATTGTAGGTTTTGGAATCAACAATGCAGAGACTTTCAATCAAGCTACCCAATACGCCAAAGGTGCCATTATTGGTAGTGCTTTTATCAAACACCTATCCGAAGAAGGAACAACAAAAATTGCCGAGTTTGTGAAAGCTATCCGATAGTTTTTCCTTTTTATAAATTTATTTACCGCCAATTCGCAGATTAAAATGTGAATTGGCGGTATTTTTTGTTTTAAAGAATAAGTGCTTCTAATAAAACATAAGATTATATTTATATATTTGGTAAAATTATATCTGACAATCGTCAGACCTATACAACCAAAATTGGAGTGATAGGTCTGATTTTATCAGATTTATAGACTAGTTAGCAGATATTTTTAAAAACTGTGCATCTAAAGACAAAAAGCTGAATGAAGAAACTTATCGTTTTATTAATCGTAGCCTTTACTTTTTTGAAATGCCAAACCAAAAGTGAAGAAGTTAATCTTGCGTCTAAATCAACAGACGATATAAACAAAATTGTTGAAGCAATTATTCAACAAGACAGTCTTGATGTTTTTAAAAATAGACCTAATCCTAGAATGTTTTGCAGCGAATTGAATAAAATAACCGTTGATATTCCAATCAAAAGGAAAGATGGACTGGTCTTTCCTCCTATTCCCGGAAATATTTATATTAACAATTTATTAAATGACAAAGTCAACGGAGAAGAATTCTTTACATCGAAAGATTCTTTAAGCATATTAGAGCAAAACTCAAATCCTGAAAAAATAGAGATTGACAAAGAGATATCGGAAAAACTAAATTCAACAACTCTCGAGATAGAATTAGCAAAAAAGAAAAACGGAAAAAAATATGATTTTTACAATTTGTCCATTCCAATTTTTTCGCAAGACAGACAAAAAGCTTTTGTAGAATTAGAACATCATTGCGGAAGTCTTTGTGGAAGTGGAACTGGTTTTTACTTAAAAAAAGTCAATGGAAAGTGGAAAGTAGTTGAGAAGTGGAGAACTTGGATTAGCTAAAAAAACACCCGCACCAACAAGCAACTATCATACACTAAACTTTGTCGAGTTACTAGATGAGATGCTTCCTTCGTCAACATGACAAGATTGTGGGTATGGTAATTTAAACCGCTACTGCTGTTCGATTACATTAAGTACCTACTTACATGAAAAGAAAAAATCGTAGCGTTTGCAACGTGGCTCAATAAAAAACATTTAAAAAAAACCAACTGGTGCATTCTATGATAAAAAACAAGTAAAATCTACAAACAATTCGTGCAAACATTATAACCATGAGAAAAATTATTTTTAGCAGTCTTATATTTCTAGTTTTTAATTTAACTTACTCACAAGAAAATCTTGGCATTTTTACAGCTTTAAATTATTCCTATTTCACAAACCGATTTGGTTCAAGTATTTCTGCAGAAAAATCATTTGGACTTCAATTAGGAACTCTTTATGAATTGAAAATCAATGACAAAATTGACTTCAGACCTAAACTATTTTTTTCTCAACAAGGAGATAGAACTAAAACAAAGCAAACAATTAGTTTAGAACAAAGCCAAATTGACTATAAACTAACTTATTTAAATACTTCATTAGATTTTAAATTTTGGGACAAAATCTACTTAATTACTGGACCTCAAATTGGATTTTTACTTGACCAAAAATCAGTAAGCAGGAACTTGGGCAAAATAAAATCTAATATTGATTTAGGAATTAATTTGGGAACTGGATTCAAAATAAATGACTTATTCTTTGAATTTGGAATATATCAAGGTCTTTCAACTTTATTAGAATATGACTATTATACTGGCAGTAGAGTAAAAGTAAAAAATGGATACGCAAAATTTACTATAGGTTATAATCTATAAAAAAATCTTTGCAATAAAGAAAATGATACAGCGAAGTGATACCCAAACTACTAAACGATTGCTACTAATAACTACTCACAGGATATTTAAATTATAGTTCTTCGTACATAATAACGCAACGTTTCATACAAAAACACATCTATTAAAAAAAGCTACTTATGAAACTAATAAAAATAATATTAATAGGGATTGTATTTATAACCCTTTCATGCAATAATGATGTCGAAAAATTACCAACTGAAATTAATGGTGAATACGTGGGGATGTTTGAAAGAAATGGAACTACTGCTAATGTGAAATTAACGTTCAATAATGGAACATATTCAGGCGAAAGCGAAACTGCAAGATATCCAGCAATTTGTAATGGAAGCTATTCGATTTCAAGCAATTCCATTAACTTTCAAAATAAATGTATTTGGACAGCCGATTTCGATTGGACTCTGATTTTGTCTTACGAGTGGAATTATAACCTAAAGGGAAACACTCTACTATTAACAAACTCTAATGGAGATAAATATACACTGACAAAAGAATAAAAATCAACTATAAAATTTGCCTTAAATTTTCTGCTAGTTTTAAGCTTTACAAACACTCAATTTAAGGATAACGAAATAAGTAGACACTCTTTGATGTTTGATTAGTGCATTCTGATACTGTAACAATTAGCAAATAGCTTAACTAAAGATAATCGAATGGCTGGATGAGATTCTTACAGAATGACAAGATGACGAAAAAGGAATTCACTTATCGATATGGTTTTAAATTGGCTTAAGCCTAAATAGTATTGATTTTATCTAAACCCCATCTCAATTAAATTCTATCATCTGGCTAAAGCCAGACGCAATTGAATCTCTTCTAACTTTCTAAATCATTTTAATTTACCCATCTCTCTGATTCACATTTGAAACCTATAGATTTTTCCTTTGAAAAATTCACATTTTCATTAAAACCGAATACTGACAAAGTAATTCTTATTTGTAACAATGATTTTAATTGAAATATTTGGTAGGAATTGAATTAAACTGTAATTCCGCTTCCTCCAATAACTTTTAAACCCTCTTTGAAGTTTTTCCAAAAACGAATATATCTGTATTTTGCCTCAAAAGATTCTGAATTATAACTTCCTTTCAATTCCATTAAAACCACAACAACAGCCACATCATCAATTATATTTAAAGCTTCCATATTGGGAACAATTTCATTAACTTTAAATGTTCCTTCTCTATACATATTTAAATCTATTTCTTTGGTTATCATTTCTCCATTAGGAATAATAAATAACAGGTCGTTATGTAGTAATTTTTCAAGTGTGTTTATATTTCCTTCTATGATAGCTTGATATAAAATATTCTCATGTTCAACAACCTGATTTCTAGTAGTTGTAGTTTTCATAATTGATTAGCTAAACATAAATCTATGTTAAGTTTAACAAATATAATTTTAATGATCCAATGGAATAGTTTTATGAAATAAAAATGATTATAATTATTAGATAAATTTTTAACCTAGGAACATTACAAATGCAACTAACTATTTGTCGATTTCATCGAATACCTGTTCGCCTGAAAAAACAATAAAAAACGGCGCAAACTCCGAAGAGGCTTGCGCCGTTTTCCATCCCAAAACATTCAAAAATACAATTATAGATTTGGGAAATTTAACAATTGAACTTGCTGTTAAAACAGCTTATAAATTCGATTAATTGGGATTACAACCCCTTGCTTTAAAACGACATTTTTGTCTGTTACCGCCCAAACGGTAGTATTGACAATCTTCTTGGATTCATTGTCTTCAAAAAAAATTTTAATTTTTGAGTGTTCTAAATTCCCTAAAGATAAAGCCCTGTTTATCTCGCTTATTCTTGTTTTTACTTCGATATCATCCTCCAATACATCTGTAGTTGGAAACTTTAGAGAAGCAATATCTTCTTTCTCTATAATTGTGAATTCTTCTGTCATAATTGAAAAAATTAATTAATACTCTCCTTGTTATTGTCATTAAATAATGGGCTTAAATAGAAGTTAACCGAACAATAACCTATTATAAATTTAGCAACTTTCCTTTATATTTTTGCCAATATTTTATTAATTTTTACCAAACATTTATAAATTTAAGAATAAAAAATCATAAATATTTTCTACAAATAGACAGGGTTTCTTTTCGAAAAAAAAGAGTTAGTTATGCCTTTTTAGTGTATTTTTACATAACAAATACCTGCTAATAAGCTGTTATAACTTAATGCCTTTCTGGCCAAAACAACATCTCTTGGAAAATCTAGCCCTATTCATACTATTAGCGTTACTAGCTGAAATTTTAGGAACCGTAGGCGGATTTGGTTCTTCTTTATTCTTTGTCCCAATTGCTAGTTATTTTTTAGATTTTCATTCGGTTTTAGGGATTACTGCACTTTTTCATGTTTCGAGTAACATCACTAAAATAGCTTTTTTCAGAAAAGGATTTGACAAAAAACTACTGCTCACCATAGGTGTCCCCGCAGTTCTTTTTGTAATTATAGGATCGTTTATCAGTAAATACATTGAAACTAAAATTCTTGAAATTGCACTTGCTGCGTTCTTAATTCTAATCAGTTTGTTTTTTCTTGTTTTTAAAAACATTAGTATCAAGCCAACTCTTTCTAATTCCATACTGGGCGGAACCTTGTCTGGATTAATTGCGGGATTACTAGGAACAGGTGGAGCCATTAGAGGAATGACCTTAGCGGCTTACAACCTAAAAATGGAAGTCTTTATTGCAACCTCTGCCATTATTGATTTGGCCATTGATTCCAGCAGAAGTTTTGTATATACCTACAACGGCTATGTTCACCAACACGATTTGTACCTCATCCCTATTTTACTTGGTGTTAGTATTGCAGGAACCTACATAGGCAAAAAAATTCTAAGTCGGATTTCGGAAACACAATTCAAATCGATTGTTTTAGTTTTGATTTTGATTACAGGTCTTATTACTCTTTTTAAAATAATCTTCAAATAAAAATCGCAAACTAGCCTACACATGGTAGTACTAATTTGCGATTTTGCACTTTATAATCTCAATAATTTATATATCGACTATCTGTTTCGTAAACCATCATTGAGATTGACACACAGATGAAACGGATTTTAACAAATTATCGCAGATTATGATTCACAAAGAGTTGTAAAAATCCGTTTTTATCTGTTCAATCAGTGTCATCTGTGGCCTATTTTTTATTTAGTCCGCATAGCGGACAGTCCTAATTTATATTGTTTCCTCCTCGGTCTCTGTTACAAATTCCATGTGATCTTCTACTTCAGCGATCACCGGTTTTGAAGCTTTTAAGGTATTGAATCGTTCTAATTGTTCTAACTCGTCCTCATCACCACTAAAATAAGGGAAAACGTCTAATACAGCCGATTCTGAAATAGCCGGAATACTATAATCTCCCATAGTGCCTTTCATAGTATGAACAGTATTATCATAAGCCTCTTTTACATCATTAGCCTGAACCAGAAAATACATATTGGTCTTGCGTTCCTTTCCACTTTCTTCATCGTAAGCAATTAAAGAAATTTTGGACTTAAACCATCTATCCGCATTTTCAAAAGGATGAATTTCGGCATAATTAGCTACTTTAATATTCGCAATTTTAAATTCTTCACTCACATAAGCCTTCATTTCTTCATTAATTCTACTTTCGGCTTCAGTAAAAGAAATAGCGTCTACCAAATAGATTTCGCCTACCATTTTTTGATTTCCAGTTTCGTCCGTCTTTCTATATTTTACTTTGCATTCGTACCAAATTGCGCTCATATTTTTAATTTTTTAAGGATGCCAAAGATAAATTTTAGCACCTAATAAATACAGAAATTTAGAAATAGATATTCACAAATTTTACTCCTACCCGCTAGTTTGTTCGCTTTGAAGTTATTAGAATATTCAAAACCGAAATACTAATATAGTAGACAACTGATAGTAGTAAATCGAATCTTGATTTACAAAATACCACACAAAAAAACTAAAAAACAAGCCATTAAACCCCAAAAAATAAGCTTTTTTTTAACGGTTTTAAAATGTTAATATTAGGTTAAATAAAAATTAAACAACTGTTTAATTTAAACAGTTGTTTAATTTTGCAGTGTAATTCAAAAATAAATTCAAGTGAAAACTGATTTTAATGAAAAACAGATCCAAATTCTTCTGATTGCCGAAAAACTATTCGCAGAAAATGGATTTGAAAAAACTTCCATTCGAACTATTGCTAAAGAAGCCGATATTAATATCGCCATGGTTTCTTACTATTTTGGTTCGAAAGAAAAATTATTAGAAGCTTTGATTATTTATCGTACCTCGGATTTGAAGATTAAAATTGAAAATTTATCTCATGAAAAGTTAGATCCGGTGGAAAAAATAGATAAGCTCATTGAACTCTATATCAATCGTATCAGATGCAATAAAGGCATTTACCGAATTTTACATTTCGAATTTTCATCAGAAGAAAAAGAAGATAAATTGAAAGTCTTAAACGAAGTAAGAGACAAAAATTTAAAATCCTTGGAAACCATTATCCATGAAGGACAAGAAAAAGGAATCTTTAGAAAAGACGTAAATATTCCTTTAATTCCACCAACAATTATGGGTACGTTTTTCCACTTTAGCATGAACAAAGCTTATTTCAAAAAACTATTGAATCTCGAAACGGATGAAGCTTTTGAGGAGTACCTACAAACTAAATTTAAAACCCATATTCAACAAACAATAAAAGCACTGCTAACCTATGAAAGCTAATTATTTACTACTCTTTGGTGTTTTTATTCTGGGAATAGCTCCCACAAATGCACAAGACAAAAAGAGTTTGTCACTAGAGGAAGCCATCCGACTGGCTTGGGAGAAAAGCAATGAAGTTAATTTGGCCAATACCAAGGTAATGACTAAAAAATACGAATTACAATCGTTTAAAAACCACAGATATCCCGATTTGAAAGCTTCTGCTCAATACCAACGATTGACAAAAGCAGATATCGATTTAAAAAGCAATGGCGCAACAAATGAAAGTGGTTCACAATCAAAAGCACCCAATGTAGACCAATTAGTACTTGGACAAATAACGGCCAACTTGCCTATTTTTTCTGGATTCAAATTACAAAATAGTATCAAGGTTTCGGATAATTTATACCAAGCAGAAACAGCCAATGCTTTGCAAACCAAAGAAGAAACGGCTATGCAAGTCATCAATTATTATATTGCCTTGTACCAAGCCGAAAAAACAGTTGAATTGCTTACTGAAAATTACAAAAGTGCAGCCCAACGTGTCAAAGATTTTACCGAATTGGAAAAAAACGAAATCGTACCTAAAAACGATTTGCTAAAAACACAATTGCAGCTTTCTAAGGTAAAATTGTCTTTAGATAAGGCAAAAAGCGATTTAAATGTAGTGAATTATGAATTGGCTACCTTATTAAAATTGAATCCAGATACTAAAATTGAAGTGAATGAAAGTGATTTGGCTATTTTGGAAATGAATACACTTCCAAAAGATGAAAATCCAGCATTAGAAAATCGTAAAGATTTAGAAGCCTTACGCTTTCAAGAGAAAGCCAGTTTAGCTAGTATAAAAGTTGCTCGAAGTGGTTATTATCCTTCGCTATCCCTTTTAGCGGGTTACACTACATTGGATTTAAAAAATGTGGTAACGGTACAAAATGCTATGAATTTTGGAATAGGTCTTTCGTACAACATCAGTGATATTTTTAAAAATGGCACCGAAGTTAAAATTGCCAAAAGCAAAGCGGCCGAAGTTCAAAACGCTGAAAACATGCTAACTGACTATATTAAAATTCAAGTACAAAAAGCATTAGAAAACTATGATTTAGCTCTAAAACAAGACGAAGTTTATTCACAGGCAGTTGAACAGGCTTCAGAAAACTACCGAATTATCAAAGACAAATACGATAATGGTTTAGCGGACACCAATGACTTATTAGAGGCCGATGTTGAACAATTAAGTGCAAAAATCAATAAAACCGTAGCCAAAACGAATGTAATTCAGAAATATTACAATGTATTAGCAGCTTCAGGTCAATTAAACCAAACTTTCAATCTTTCTAAAATATAATCGATACCTAAAATGGAAAAGAAAAATACAAATAAAAAATTTATAACTATAATAGGTAGTTTAGTACTATTAGGTGTTATATATGGTTCTTACAAATACATTCATTCCTTATCTCACGAAAGCACAGATGATGCTCAAGTAGAAAAATACATGACTCCTATCATCCCTAGAGTTTCGGGTTATATTAGCAAGGTTTACATCAAAGACAATGATTTTGTAAAAAAAGGAGATACTTTGTTTACGATTGACCATAAAGATTATGAACTAAAAATTGACGAGGCCGAAGCAGCATTGGCAGCGGCTCAAGGAAATTATGAAGTTTCTAAAGCAGATGTAGGTAGTATTTTAGCTAGTGTTTCGGTTTCGGATGCCAATGTAAAATCGGCTACTGGAAATATTCAAACTGCTAAAATCAAATTAGGATTGGCAACAAATGATTTTAACCGTTACAGCAATTTGTATAAAAATCATACGATTACCAAACAACAATATGAACAGGCTTTAGCTGCAAAACAAGAAGCTGAAAATCAAGTTCGCATATTAGAACAACAACAAAGAGCAACCGCTTTTCAAAAATCCGTTACACAGGCTAAATCGGTAGTATCAGACAAACAAATTGATGTCGCTTCGGCTAATATCAAAAAAGCACAAGCTTTATTAGAAACAGCTAAATTGAACTTGAGTTACACTGTAGTAACAGCAGCAATGGACGGACAGGTTTCTAAAATTGACCTTCAACCAGGACAATTGGTACAACCAGGGCAATCTTTATTTTACATTATCAATAACAATGAAGCTTGGGTAATTGCCAATTTCAAAGAAACACAATTGAACAAAATGGTAGCTGGTCAAAAAGTAGCTTTAAAAGTAGATGCTTATCCTGATTACGAATTCAAAGGAACCATTACCTCCTTTTCTCCTGCTACAGGTTCTCGTTTTTCTATTTTACCTCCAGATAATGCAACTGGTAACTTCGTAAAAACGATTCAGCGATTACCCGTGAAAATTAGTATTGATGCGACTAATGATATTGAAAAAGTAAAACTATTACGTCCTGGAATGAACGTAGAAGTAGATGTACATATTAAATAAAAATGACAGTAGCAGACGACGATTTAGTAGAATATGGCTTTAGGAGGGTTATCATAACCATTACCGCAGTACTTTGTGCTTTGCTGGAAATTGTTGATACCACTATTGTCAACGTGGCTTTGACCGATATGAGGGGAAGCTTAGGAGCTACCCTAACGGATGTAGCTTGGGTAATTACTGCCTATGCCATTGCAAACGTTATTGTAATCCCTATGACAAGCTGGCTTTCGCAACAATTTGGAAGACGTAATTATTTTGCAGTATCGATCATTACTTTTACAGTTTCTTCTTTTTTATGCGGAAATGCTACTAACATTTGGGAATTAGTTGCCTTCCGATTTGTACAAGGTTTAGGAGGTGGCGCATTGCTGGTTACAGCCCAAACCATTATTACCGAAAGTTATCCTGTAGCTAAACGAGGAATGGCGCAAGCTATTTACGGAATGGGTGTAATTGTGGGCCCTACATTAGGGCCGCCATTAGGAGGATATTTAGTAGATAATTTTGCATGGCCTTATATTTTTTACATCAATATCCCTTTAGGAATTATTGCTACATTGTTAACCTTAAGCTTTGTAAGAAGCCCTAAATACGGTGAAAAATTAAAATCCAATCAGGTAGACTGGTACGGAATTATACTTTTGGCCTCTTTTATTGGTTCTTTACAATTTGTTTTGGAACACGGACAACAAGATGATTGGTTCAACGACAGCACAATAGTCACATTGAGTATTATCTCTTTATTGGGGCTCATCCTTTTTATTTGGAGACAATTAGTATACAAATATCCTATTGTAAACTTAAAAGTATTAAAAGACAGTAATTTGCGAATTGGAACCATAATGAGTTTCATCATGGGTTTTGGATTGTACGGTTCAACATTGATTATTCCTATTTATACTCAGGCTATACTAGGATGGACAGCTACTGACGCTGGTTTATTATTGATTCCAGGTTCCATCACCACTGCTATAATGATGCCTTTTGTGGGGAAAATGATTCAGAAAGGTGTTCCTCAAAGTTACATGGTAGCAGTAGGGTTTTTAATCTTTTTCATTTTTACATTGAGTATGTATTATAACATGACTCCTGATACAGGTGTAGAACATATGTTTTGGCCTTTAATATTAAGAGGTGTTGGTTTAGGATTGCTTTTTGTACCTATCACTACCCTATCACTCTCAACATTAAAAGGAAAGAATATTGGTGAAGGAGCTGCTTTTACAGGTATGATGAGACAATTAGGTGGTTCGTTTGGTATTGCCATCATTACCACTTTCATCACCCGATTAACACAGATGCACCGTGTAAATTTAATAGCTAATCTTGACAGTAACACTTTTGAAGTACAACAAAGAATAGCTCAGCTGCAAAAAGGTTTTATATCCAAAGGCTATTCGATTAACGAATCACTGAAAAAAGCTTACGAAGTACTTGATTTTTCAGTTATTAAACAAAGTACTGTTTTAGCCTACATGGATATTTTTCTCTATCTAGGTTTGCTGTTTTTATGCTGCATTCCTTTTATTTTATTAATCAAAAAAGGCAAAAACAAAGTCAATCCTGCCGATGCAATGCATTAATTTAGATTGCAGAATTTAGATTTCAGATTATAAATGCTTGATAACAAAAAGCCGTTCCAAATGATTTTGGAACGGCTTTTTACTTATATATACTTTAAAATTTTACTTTAAAATTCAAAAACTTATATGACTTATATGTTTCAAAAAAAAACTACCTAGTAAAAACCAAATGATTCCCTTTAGACAAATTAGCATCAAACTGATAGCCTTCGTAATTAAAACCTTTTAAATCTTCAATCGTTTCTGCCTGAGTATCGATAATATAACGCACCATCATTCCCCTAGCCTTTTTGGCAAAAAAACTAATCATTTTTAATTTACCATCCTTATAATCCTTAAAATCAGGAGTAATAACAGGAACTTTCAACGCTTTGGCATCAATCGCTGAAAAATATTCATTGCTGCCCAAATTCACGAACAACTCATCCTTTTTTAATTCTTTATTCAAAGCATTCGTTAAGGTAGTTTTCCAAAAATCATAAAGATTTTTTTTGTCTTCGATAGGTAATTTAGTCCCCATTTCTAATCGATACGCCTGCATCAAATCTAATGGTTTCAAAATACCATACAAGCCCGATAAAATTCGTAATTTATCCTGAAGCACTTCCAGTTTTTCAACCGGAATCGTAAAAGCATCTAAACCGGTGTACACATCTCCATCAAAGGTATAGATCGCAGGACGAGCATTTTCAGGGGTAAAAGGCGTTTTCCACTCTTTATTGCGTTGCCAGTTCAAATCGGCCAACTTATCTGAAATAGCCATTAATTCGGATAATTCCTTTGGAGATTGCTGTTTTAAAACTTTATGTACTTGACGAGATTCCTTTAAAAAAGAAGGTTGTGAAAACTGAGCCGTAGGCAATTCTCTCTCAAAATTTAACGATTTGGCAGGGGATATAACTATTTTCATAAAGGCGTATTGCAAATTTTATTACACAATTCAAAAATACTACATTGAGGCCAAATTAAAATATCCAATATGATAGTTTTAATCTAATGCTACATAAAAAGCCTCTATTATCAATAAAACAATCGTTAATTATTTAAAATACTGTTTTTCTAAAAAAAAATTACAGTGTACTCTAAATCTATAATTTACGCATCACTATTCTAGTTTAAATGAAGCCAATAAAAAGTTCAAATTTGAATATTAACATTTGTACTCTTGGGTTTGAACAAGTATTTCGTTACTTTGCAGTAGGCCTAATTTATTATCTAAGGCCTATTCTAAAATCTATTTAATGCCTAAATTCTGTTTTTCACACAGTAATTGGCTTAAATTTTATCCTTATCATGAAAAAAACAATTAAACGCCTTTACAAAACAGACCTGTTTAAAGAATTTTTTGAAAATGAAAAATCCAGTGGACTGGTATTAATCGCCTGCACGATTGTTTCTTTATTGCTGGCAAACTCTGCTTTTTCAACTGACTATTTACATACTTGGCACATGAAAATAGGTACAGAAAGCCTTGAATATTGGATTAACGATGGCTTAATGACTATTTTCTTCTTGCTCATTGGGTTGGAACTTGAAAGAGAAATCTACCTTGGCGAACTATCTAACATCAAAGAAGCCTTATTACCCATATTTGCAGCTCTAGGAGGAATGTTAGTGCCTGCTGGTATTTATTTAGCACTCAATTGGGGAACTGTAGCACAATCAGGAGCTGGAATCCCTATGGCTACTGACATTGCGTTTGCCTTAGGAGTCTTGTCTTTATTAGGAAACCGTGTTCCTTTATCCCTAAAAGTATTTTTAACAGCTCTTGCGGTTATTGACGATTTAGGTGCCATACTCGTGATTGCTATTTTTTATACTAAAACTATATTTTGGTTCAATCTAGGAGTCGCAGCCACTATTTTATTGGTTCTTTTCATCCTTAATCGAATGAAAGTAAGAAACCTAATTCCTTACCTTATTGGTGGAGTAATTATGTGGTATTTTATGTTAAACTCAGGAATACATGCTACCATTACAGGGGTTTTATTGGCATTTGTAATTCCTTTTGGAGATGGAAGCGAAAAATCGGTTTCTTATCAATTGCAACATTATTTACACAAACCGGTAGCCTTTTTTATCCTTCCCTTATTTGCCTTAGCCAATACAGCTATCGTTCTAGGTTCAGATATTGCTGAAACATTACACTTACATTACAGTATGGGAATCATGCTGGGTTTAATCGCTGGAAAACCATTAGGAATTGCCTTGTTTAGCTTTTTAGCAGTCGCTATTGGTCTATGTAAATTACCTAAAGACTTAAAATGGAAAACTATCATTGGGGTTGGTTTCCTAGGTGGAATTGGATTCACGATGTCCATTTTTGTAACATTATTAGCTTTTGATGATCACCATATCATTAACAATGCTAAATTTATTATTTTACTCTCTTCACTAACCGCTGGTATTATCGGTTTTATTGCCTTAAAACTAAATTTAAGAAAAAAATAATGCAAGCAATACTAACGAAAATTTTCTCTTATACCAACCTTCACAAAGGAGAAGAGGATAAATCAAAAGTTTTAGATACTGTAAAAAATAACATTACTTTTAGAGGTTCTAATTTATGGATTTTAGCCTGCGCTATTGTTGTCGCTTCTGTAGGTTTAAATGTAAACTCGACAGCTGTAATTATAGGTGCCATGCTTATTTCTCCTTTAATGGGACCTATTGTTGGCGCTGGTTTTGGCCTAGGAACCTATGATTTTGAGTTATTAAAAAAGTCCTTAAAAAACTTATTCATCGCAACAATTGTTAGTTTAATTGTATCTACCATCTATTTTTTTATCAGCCCTTTCAAAGAGGCTCAACCGGAATTATTATCGCGAACTTCTCCTAATATTTATGATATCCTTATTGCTTTTTTTGGAGGAATCGTGGGGGCTGTTGCAATAACCAGAATCGAAAAAGGAAATCCCATACCTGGTGTTGCGATCGCAACTGCCTTAATGCCACCGCTATGTACAGCAGGTTATGGTCTGGCTACAGCCAATTTAAAATACTTTCTGGGAGCAATGTATCTCTATGGTATTAACTGTATTTTTATCTGTATATCCACCTTTTTGATTGTCAAATACTTGTCCTACCCTATTAAAAAACAACTTGACGAAACCACTCAAAAAAAAGTAAAATACTATATCAGTACCTTACTTATTATATTTATTCTTCCCAGTATCTATTTTGCCTATTTACTATTTGAAGAAAAAAAATTCCAACATGAAATTAATGTCTTTACCGAAAAAGAGTTTACCGAAAAAGGCATCACAATCATTTATAAAAAATCCGTATTTAACAAAAATCCAAAACGTTTAGAATTGGGTTTTCTTAGCAAACGATTTAACAAATCCGAAATCAAAGAGCTGAACGATAGGCTAAAAGAATACGATCTAAAAAACACAAAGCTGATAATTAAACAAGACACGACGGATTTAAAAAGTGACATCTTAAACGAAATCAATTTTAACAAATCGACTTTAAGTGAAAAAGACGTAACAATTTTAAAGCTAAAAAAACAAATTGAAGCCAATAGTTACAATACCTCAAAACTTCTGGCTGAAATGAAAATTTTGTTCCCAACAATAGAAAACATCTCGATTTCAAATCATGTTTTTAATGCTACAACTGATAGTATACGCACTGTCCCTATTCTTATTTATAAAAGTAAAAACGAATTAGAACAAGCAGAAAAAAACAAAATCATGCAATGGTTGAAACAGCGCTTATCTAAAAAACACATCGAAATGTATCGCCAAAACTAAAAGCTATTTACGATAATAACCCTTTAGAAAATTTAAAAATGGATTTATTTAATCCCGAATTTAACCCAAACGACAACCGCTTACCCAAAGATGGAACGGTATTGTATTATGGTAAAGTGATGGATTACCACAAAGCGCATTTTTATTTTAATCGTTTATTAGAAACAATTGAATGGCGTAATGATGAAGCGATCATTTTTGGCCAACTTATTACTACCAAAAGAAAAGTGGCTTGGTACGGAGATCGCTATTTTAAATACAGTTATTCAAAAATTACAAAAGAAGCCTTACCCTGGACCGAAGAATTACTTGCCTTAAAACAATTAGCCGAAGAAAAAACAGCGGAAACCTACAATTCCTGTTTGCTCAATTTATACCATGATGGCAATGAAGGAATGGCTTGGCATAGCGATGCCGAAAAAGATTTGAAAAAAAATGGTGCCATTGCATCGATGAGTTTTGGTGCCGAACGAAAATTTGCTTTCAAACATAAATCCACCAAAGAAACCGTGAGTTTGTTCTTAGAAAACGGAAGTTTACTAGTCATGAAAGACGAAACGCAAACCCATTGGCTCCATCGCCTGCCTCCAAGCAAAAAAATAGTAAAAGCCAGAATTAATTTGACCTTTAGGACTATCAATACTTTCGAAACCTCTTTATAAATTCTTTTCCAAAGTCAAATCTAATTTGTAAAACAAGCTAATTTGTGCATTTTATTTGACGAAAAATCCCCTTAATTCATTTTGTTTGGGCTATAAAAAGTGATAAACATAGGAAATATTTTGTTTTTCAAGAGACCTTTAGTATCTTTCACATCGATTTAACCAATTTACAGCAACCTTAAACATTTAAAAAAATGTTAGAAGAAATGAATGATAACCTGTCACAAACGAATAAGGAGACAGATGGAAACTTAGCTACTGATGTTCAAACTACAACTGAAGCAGCTAATGACCTAGCTACTGAAGAAACAGTAGAAAACACGGATGTTTTAAAAAAGCAACAAGCCTTAAATGAAATCGAGGCTTCGAATGCCGAAGAACACGAAGATGAAACCCTTAAAGGCCGTCATGAAATTCCAATGCTTGACTATGACAGCCTTTCAATGGAAAGACTTGTCGATGAATTACAAAAACTGGTTTCGAATGAAGCCGTTATGTCGATACGTGAGCATGTAGAGGAAATTAAAAAGGCCTTTTTATCTAAATACAACCATTTTATAGAGGAAAAAAAGGAAGAATATTTTGCAGAAAATCCAGATACAACAGAAGATTTTCAATATCATTTCCCTTTAAAATCAAAATTTGATCAATTTTATACCCTTTATAAGGAAAACAAAAATACCCACTTTAAAAGTCTACAAAATAGCTTAAAAGCCAATCTAGACAATCGTTTAGCCATTGTAGAAGAACTAAAAGAGTTAATTAATCCAAATGAGAATATTAAGGACACGCTAAAACATTTTAACGAACTTAGAGAACGTTGGAAAAATGCAGGTCCAATTCCAAAAGACAAATACAATCACGTTTGGAACAATTATCATTTCCATGTAGAAAATTTTTACGATTATCTACACTTAGATAGAGAAGCCAGAGACCTAGACTTTAAACACAACCTTGAGCAAAAACAAAAAATTATTGCACGTGTTGAAGAACTACTTCACGAAGAAGACATCAATAAAGCATTCCGAGAATTACAAGACTTACACCGTATTTGGAAAGAAGAGTTAGGTCCTGTTTCAAAAGAATTCCGTGATGAAATATGGAATCAATTTAGTGATTTAACTAAAAAAATGCATGATAAACGCGAAGTCCTTTTCGAAAAAATGAGAGGAACTGAGCTAGAAAATCTTGAGAAAAAGAAAACTATTATTGCTCAAATTGAAGAATTGGCTACGATAAAAGTCAATGCACATTCGCAATGGTTGCTTCAAATTGAAAAAGTAGAAGCCTTAAGAGAAGCTTTTTTCTCAACTGGTAAAGTGCCTGCAGATGTAAATGAAGACACTTGGGCTGCTTTTAAAAATGCTGTTAGAAACTTTAATGCCTTCAAAAATTCGTTTTACAAAGACATTAAAAAAGAACAAAACGAAAATCTAAACAAGAAAAATGCCTTGGTTGCCAAAGCAAACGAGTTGAAAGACAGTGAAGATTTTGCTGCTACAACTCCAATCATGAAGCAAATTCAGGAAGATTGGAAAAAAATTGGCCATGTCCCTAGAAAATATTCTGATAAGGTGTGGGCTGAATTTAAAGAAGCCTGTAACCATTATTTTGACCGCTTAAAGGAACACCGTAGCGAACACAATACGGAAGAAATGGAAGCTTTCGACAAAAAGAAAGCCTATTTAGAGACCCTCAAAGAATTCCAACTTGTGGGTGACCACAAAACCGATTTGGATGCCATTAAACAACATATTGAGAATTGGAAAAGCTTTGGTAAAGTTCCTTTTACCAGACGTCATATCGAAGGTAAATTCAATAAAATTCTTGATGCGTTGTTTGAAAAACTAAGTTTGAGTAAGAAAGATTCAGATATGATGCGTTTTGCTAACAAACTAGAAAACCTTTCGGAAAGTAATGATAGTAGAAAACTAGAAAACGAAAAGATTTTCATCATTCGTAAGATTGAAGAAGTACAAAACGAAATTTTCCAGTTAGAAAACAACATTCAGTTTTTTACCAATACTAAAAATGCCAAAAAAGAAAACTCAATTGTGCTAGAAGTACGTAAAAACATTGCTATCCACAAAGAAAGTTTAGAAACCTGGAAAGAAAAACTAAAACAACTTAGAAACCTTAATCAAGAAGAGTAATTTCTAAAAGGTAGTTTGAAGTTAGAAGAAGTTAGAAGTATAAAAACAGCGATTTTCAATTGAAAGTCGCTGTTTTATTTTTTTATATTTCACAACTCACAAAGTATGACAATTATCATTTCTAGTACGTTCTAATCGAACTACTTTTGGAAAGTAAAATAATTGATCATGAAAAATTCTTTGATTCAAAAATACAATGTACCTGGTCCTCGCTATACCAGCTACCCTACTGTTCCTTACTGGAATGAAACCCAATTTACTTATGAAAATTGGACCAACTCTTTCAAAAAAGCATTCAAAGAAAGTAATGCCAAAGAAGGAATCAGCCTGTATATTCACCTTCCTTTTTGCGAAAGTCTATGTACCTTTTGCGGATGCAACAAGCGAATTACAAAGAATCACGAAGTAGAATCTCCCTATATTCAAGCGGTTATAAAAGAATGGCGTTTATACAGTAAATTGCTAGACGAAAAACCAATTATTAAAGAAATTCATTTAGGCGGTGGAACTCCTACCTTCTTTTCGACTAAAAATTTGGAAGATTTAATCAACGGAATTTTTGCCTATGCCACACGTGCCCAAGAGTACGAATTTAGTTTTGAAGGACACCCTAACAATACCACTTATGCTCATTTGCAAAAACTTTACGATTTAGGCTTTAGAAGAGTGAGTTTTGGTGTACAGGATTATGCCGAAAAAGTACAAAAAGCCATCCACCGCGAACAGCCTTTTCATAATGTAGCCAAAGTAAGTTTTTGGGCCAAAGAAATTGGCTATACTTCCATAGGACACGATATTATTTTTGGTTTACCTTTCCAAACCATCGAAAACGTAGTGGATACTATCGAAAAAACCAAATCCCTACAACCCGACCGATTGGCTTTTTACAGCTATGCCCATGTGCCTTGGATAAAAGGAAATGGACAACGCGGTTTTAAAGACGAAGACATTCCAAAAGATGAAGAAAAACGAATTTTATACCAAGTAGGCAAAGAATTATTGCAAAAAAACGGCTACCACGAAATAGGTATGGACCATTTTGCGCTGCCTACTGATAGCTTATACCAATCCTTCAAAAAAGGACAATTACATCGTAATTTTATGGGCTATAGCTCCTCTAAAACCCAATTAATGATTGGTTTGGGAGTTTCTTCAATCAGTGATAGCTGGTACAGTTTTGCCCAAAACGAGAAAAACCTCGACGATTACTATCAATTGTTAGAATGGGACAAACTGCCTATTTTTAGAGGACATCAACTTACTGATGAAGACTTGATTATCCGAAAACACATTCTGAATTTGATGTGCCAATTTGAAACTACTTGGAACACAACAGAAAACTACTTTCCTGAAATTCCGGAAGTACTAGAACAATTGCACGAAATGGAAAACGACGGCATCCTCATCATCAAGGAAAACGGCATTCAGGTAACCGATAAAGGCAAAGCCTATGTTCGAAATATCTGTATGGCTTTTGACTTGCATTTAAAACGAAAAGCCCCTGAAACCGCCTTGTTTTCGATGACAGTATAACAACTTTTGTAAGCTAGAGCGTAGTCGAGAACCAAACACATTAATTTCCTTATCCGATTTGTACCCTCAAATCGGATTTTTTATTTCATCATGCAATGACAATACTAATTCACAATCACTATTTCATGGATTAGCTTAACGACTATATTTTAGCCTTCGACAAGCTCTGGGTGATAACATAAACGCTATATTTGTTTTTAGTCTGTGGTATTTTTCATAGTCTGAAATTGTGGGTCTTTGTAATAGAAATAGTTAAACAAAGAATATATGAGATTTATAGTAGCCTTAGCATTTTCTTTAATTTTATTATCTTGTAATGAGTCTTTTGAAGTATTAGATACTGAAAAATTTAATATTGAAATAGCATCAAGAAGTGACATAAAAACTCCTGAAGAGTTAATAACTATATTTTACAATTTTCCAGAAAACGAATCTAAACCAAAACTAGAAATATCAAAAACTGAAATTAGTGAAAATGTTTTTGAAATTACTTTAATTCACGATAATCAACAGGATGATTCTCAAAAAGCCGAAAAAATAATTATGACTGCTGAAAAAGTTGGAACAAAATGGTTTGCAAAAAAAATTATTCGAAATTGGAAATGTTACTCAGGAAGATGGACACAGATTGGGGAACCGAAAAATTGTAATTAAAAAAACGAAACACAACAACGTAGGCGTTACAAACCTCCACTAAAAACAAATTTCGACTAAAAAACATAAAATTCGACCTCTTTTAAACCGATGTAAAAGAGGTTTATTTTTTAGAAAAGCCAAAGACTAAAATTAAAATGGCTTACAATCGAGTTTTTAAAAATATAAAACATAGTTTTTACAAAAACATCAATAAACCGAATAGGATTATCTGCTGTAATTTTAACTTCTAAATTACTAAGCTCTGGCTGATAGCGAGAAATTCCTTGGATAGCTTGCATACTTTAAAACACAATTTTTCTCGCTTTAAAATAAATAATTTATACCCTGATGTTTTTTTTTGGATGATGTTATGACCAATCTTAAGCCGACAATGCAAATAGATATTGAAACAAAATTTTAAAATCTAAAAAAAAAAGACAAAAATTTTGAGAAACCGAAAAGTTGCACGTATATTTGCAACCAAACAGTTTCATATATAAATATTAAAAATGAGGCGAGATATCTTTCAAGCAATTTCAGACCCAACAAGACGCGCCATAATCGTCTTAATCGCATCACAACCTATGACACCAAACACCATAGCAGAGAACTTCAGCACAACAAGACAAGCGGTTTCAAAACATCTGCGGATTTTGACAGAATGCGAACTGATAAAACAAGAACATCAAGGCAGAGAAATTTATTATTCCCTTGAAATTGACAAAATGAAAGAAATTGACAAATGGCTTGAACAATTCAGAAAAATTTGGGAAACCAAGTTTAATCAACTAGACAATTTATTAACTATAATTAAAAAACAAAAAAATGAACCGTAATTTATTATTTGACTTTATTGTCGACAAAGAAACACAAACAGTAAACGTAAAACGTGAGTTTAATGCAGGCTTATCATTAGTTTGGGACGCTTGGACAAAACCAGAATTACTTGACCAATGGTGGGCACCAAAACCGTATCAAAACAAAACCAAGTCAATGGATTTTAGAGAAGGTGGAACTTGGCTATATTGTATGATAAGCCCTGAAAATGAAGTGCATTGGTGCAAAAACGACTATTTAAAAATTGAACATCAAAAGAGCTATACTGGTTTAGATGCCTTTTGCGATGAAAATGGAGTAATAAACACAGCAATGCCGCGAACAGAATGGACTAATACCTTTACAGAAGAAAATAATATAACTTTAGTAACTATCATTGCAAAATATAAAACTTTAGCCGATTTAGAAACAGTTATAGAAATGGGTTTTAAAGAAGGATTTACAATGGGATTAAATCAACTGGATACTTTATTAATATCACTAAACCAATAATTTATTATGAAAAAGAATAAAATTATATTTTGGGTAACTACTATCATTATTGCTCTTATGGAAGGTGTAATGCCCTTAGCTACTTGGATTTTCGCACCACAATACATGACTATTGGGACAAAAGCATTAGGCTATCCCGACTATTTTGCCTATGCCCTAATCGTTGCAAAAATACTTGGTGTAATAGCTATTCTATATCCTAAAACACCAAAAATGTTAAAAGAATGGGCTTATGCAGGATTTACTTTCAATTTATTATTTGCATTTATTAGCCACGCCATTGTTGACAAAGAAATTGGCAATATGATAATGCCATTGGTTATTTTAGCAGTACTTCTAATATCTTATATATATAAAGATAAAATTTCAAGAAACAATAAAATTTAAAAAAAATGGCAAAACAAATATTCATCAATTTAGCAGTAAAAGACCTTAAAAAATCCATGGCTTTTTATACTGCATTAGGCTTTACAAACAATCCTCAATTTTCAGACGATGCAGGAAAATGTATGGTTTGGAGTGAAAGCATTTTTTTGATGTTACTCAATCATGAAAAATTCTCATCTTTTACTACAAAGCCAATAGCTGATACAAAATCTAACATTGCAGGCCTTTTTTCATTGTCTTTAGAAAGTATTGAAGAAGTGAATAATCTGATGACAAATGGGCTTAAAGCAGGTGGAATTGAACCCAATGAAATGAGAGATTATGGATTTATGCAGCAACGAACTATTGAAGATTTTGACGGACATACTTGGGAAATATTCTTCATGGATATGAGTAAATTTCCCACCGACCAACCAAACGGATAAAAAAAGGTAATAATAGCCGTAGTAGCTGTAGTACATCCGTTACTAAAAACTAATTTCAACAAAAAACAATATGAAACCTCTTTTAAAGCGATTTAAAGGAGGGTTCTTATTTACACTTTTACTCCTCCCCTTTTTTTATTGAGACAAGAAACTAAAAAAAACTTTGAAATTTGCCCCAGAATCAAGCATTTCAAAAACTAATCCTACTTTATTGATGTAATTTAAAGAATAATAAACCTAATCTTTCTTTATGTTCCATCTTATTTTTAAATTTACAGTGTAATTCCGAAATATGAACTACGCTATGGAAGCTATTTCGACAAATAAAAAAACCTTTCAGCTACAGGAAAACGGGCAACTCATAGGAGAATTGCTCTACGAGAGTTTATTTTTTCGCAATGCTGAAATCAAACTTTCGGATGCGGAATCTTATGCGATAAAACCACAAGGAGTTTTTAAAACGACTTTTAGTTTATCAAAAAATGCAACTGACATAGCTACTTTTGGTATGAATTGGCGAGGACACATTGAGTTTGTAATGGCCGATGGACAAGAGTTTGTGCTTAAAGGAAAAGGCTTTTTTCATAACAAATATATCCTAGAAAATAAAGCGGGAGAAGTTCTAATGTTTTTTAAACCTGAATTTGTTTGGCGAAAATTCCGTTACAATTATTGCATTTATTTTGACAAAATACCACTTGAAAATCACCTCGTTTTATTTGCGGTTTACGCCACTAATTATATCATTTCGACCGCTTCTTCAGCTTCTTCAGGAATGGGATAACCACTACTGCCTTATAGAAATACAATTCTAAAACACCCCAATTTTTTAATGAAATCTAACAAATCCCTTGCGATTGCCTTAGGGCTATTATCGGCCTTATTTTTTGCTGTAACCTTTGTATTTAATCGATTAATGGCTATTCAAGGCGGACATTGGATATGGAGTGCTTCTTTGCGCTTTTTCTGGATGACACCAATCTTATTACTCTTAGTCCTTTTTAGAAAAAAATTAAAGTTTTTAATTAACGAAATGAGTCTGAATTTAGGGCAATGGATCTTATGGAGCAGCATCGGTTTTGGTTTGTTCTATAGTTTATTGACATTTGCTGCTGCATATGGTCCCTCATGGTTAGTTGCAAGTACTTGGCAAATTACAATTATTGCTGGGATGTTTATTGCTCCATTGATAAACAAAACAAGTTTTAAATCGAGCATTTCTTTACCAATCCTTCTATTCTCATTAATCATTTTGTCAGGTATTGTCATTATGCAAATTAGCCAGGCTCAATCGGTTTCAACCCAAGAAATTTTACTAGGCACTTTACCTGTTGTAATTGCGGCTTTTGCTTATCCGCTGGGCAATCGCAAAATGATGCAAATTACAAATGGAAAATTAAACGCTTTGGAACGAACTTTAGGAATGACGCTGGCTAGTTTGCCCTTTTGGTTTGGGTTATCACTCTATGGATTCACCATCAACGAATTACCTAGTATACCGCAATTGGGACAGACATTGGTTGTAGCGCTATGCTCTGGAGTGATTGCAACGGTTCTTTTCTTTATGGCAACTGATAAAGTACAAAAAGAGGAAAAAGCTTTAGCGTCAGTTGAAGCTACACAATCGGCAGAAGTGCTTTTTGCGCTCCTTGGAGAAATCCTTCTATTAAAAATACATTTGCCTGACCTGTATTCTATCATTGGAATAGTATTAGTTATTATTGGTATGCTTTTGCATAGCTTGAAGAAAGAATAAAAAAACGGCTTCCTAAAAAGAAAGCCGCTTTTCAACCGAATCTATTAAAATAAAAAAAACCTCAATGACAATTAGGATTCGCTTGTACAAACAAGCTAACTGTTGCGGGTGATACATAAGGAATCCCCAAACCTAATCCTCTTAAAATGAACAAAAAACCTATTAAAACCACTACAAAAGGGATTACTTTTTGAATACGGTTTCGCATACCTAAACTGATGAACGATTGAATATAAACCACTGAACTCATCAAAGGAACGGTACCTAATCCAAACAAAATCATATACAAAACCCCAAGACTGCTACTCTGCATAGCAATGGCTCCAAACAAAGCCACATACACCATTCCGCAAGGCAAAAAACCATTTAATAAACCAATGGTAAAAAGAGACTGATAGGTCTTCTTTTTAAACTGTTTTCCTAAAGTTTCTTTCACTTTAGCAATCAATCGAAATACCGGTTTGGAAAAATTATAGTTGGCAAATGTTTTTTCAGGAATTAGTATCACCAAAATCATTAATAAGCCAATAATTATTGACATTTTTTGTTGCATCCCAGCCATGTAAAAACCTTTCCCTAACAATCCAAAAACAAAACCTACGGTTGCATAAGCCGAAATTCGCCCAAAATGATAACTCATTATCTGCATTATCTTTTTGCTCGGATTACTTCGCTCTACAGGCAACATCATAGCAATAGGACCACACATCCCAATACAGTGTAGGCTACTAATTAGTCCGAATAACAAAGCGGTGTAAAGCATTTTTTTTCTGTTAGGAGTTTATTATTTGTTGTTTATAGTTACATTTCTAAACTATAAACTATAAACTTATATAAATCGGTTCTTTAGTCAGGTATTTTTTGCCGGCGTACTGCCATTCCATGTTTATGTCCCATTGACCGCCTACCAATTTTGATTTAGGTATGAGCAAAGTTGGATTAGACAACGAAATCGGAGTATCGAAATCTAATTTTTTGTTAGACGGTCTGTAGAGGGACACAGTACCTGTAATTTGGGTAGCATTAAAATTCTTTGGGAATTCAATTGTAATTCCTTCGTTGGTTTTGGTTATAATTGGTTTTACTTTTAAATCCTGTGCATTTTGTACACGATCCATTTCTTCTTGAAAACGGGCATCGTGTTTGTAATATTCCTCAACCACTAATTCATTATCGTATTTCGAATTAGACTGTACTTTAATCACAAAATACAATATAAAACTTATGAACAGTGCAATGGCTATGGCTAATCCTGTTCCCCAATTTATTTTTTTCATACTCTTATTTTTTTGAAGAAAACAATCCTTTTTTTAATCAAAACTTCTCGGGCTTAAAAAACTAGTACTGGTAGTTTCTATTTTTTTATCACCGTTATAGACTTCTATTTTTAATTTTGTTTTATCGCTTTCTAGCAAATATTTATTGATTTCAATAAATAAAGTTCCACTAGTCATTCCTTGTTTCGGTACTCGCAAAGTTTGCATTCCTACTACTTTTAAATTCCCCTTAATCGATTTCAACTTAAAATGAATACTGTTAAAATCATCATTGGTCTTATTGATAATTTTATACGTAAACACATTACTAATGTTTTCGCCTTTATGCTGATACAACTGACCTGGTAATCGTAAAATCAACGCCTCAACATCTGTTCGCAAGAACAACAAACCTATTAACATTCCCACTAAAATGGTAAGAACTGCGGTATACCCTTTCATTCGGGTGGTGAATTTAAAAGGGGCTTTCTTCTCAATCTCATCTTCCGATGCATAGCGAATCAACCCTTTTGGCAATCCCACACTTTCCATGATGGTATCACACTCATCGATACAGGCTGTACAGTTCACACATTCCAGCTGCGTCCCGTTTCGAATATCAATTCCCGTAGGACATACATTCACACATTGACGGCAATCAATACAATCTCCTTTACCGGTTAAGGTTCTATCTTCTTTTTTATTAAATTTTGCACGTCCAGTTTCTTTTTCGCCTCGAACAAAATCATAGGCCACATTTATTGATTTATTATCTAAAAGTACCCCTTGTAATCTTCCGTAGGGACAGGCAATGATACATACCTGCTCTCTGAACCAAACGAAAACAAAATAGAAGATTCCAGTAAAAATCGATAAGGCTATCAAAGTCTTAATATGGTTTACAGGCCCTTCTTCAATCATAGCAATCAAAGCATCACTCCCAATTAAATAGGCCAGAAAAACATTGGCTATACCAAAAGAAATCAACAAAAACACAAACCATTTTAAGGCTTTTTTTCTAATTTTTTCAGCATCCCAAGCTTGTTTAGCTAATCGCATTTGAGCACCTCTGTCTCCTTCTATCCAGAATTCAATTCGTCTAAAAACCATTTCGAGGAAAATGGTCTGCGGACAAATCCAACCACAAAATATACGTCCAAAAATGACAGTAAACAAAATCACAAATACCACCCCAATGATCATAAAAAGCACAAAGAGATAGAAATCCTGAGGCCAAAATGGAAATCCGAAAATATTGAATCGACGTTCTAAAATATTGAACATCATAAACTGATTTCCATTGACTTTTATAAACGGATTAGCCACCAAAATCAACAACAGGAAATAGCTCAAAACTTTTCGATAGTTGTAGAATTTCCCTGAAGGTTTTTTAGGGTAAATAAACTTCCTTTTTCCTTCGCTGTCAATGGTTCCAATGCTATCTCGATAGCTTTCGTTACTAAAAGTTTCGTCTGGTAAATTTGACATCTTGTGTTTGATTTATAATCTAAAAACTTTAGATTTTTAACCATCAAGGAATTAGGCTTTTTATAAAAATTTTAAAACCATTTCCCTAATTCCTTAATGGATTATATTATTTATTTTGTTACAGGAGCAGCAGCTTCTTCTACCCAGATTTCTCCATCCGGAGCTTTTGGATCTTTAGGATTACTTCCCTTTAAAGACATAATATAACTGGCTACTTTTTGGATTTCTTTAGGTTTCAATGTCCCTTTCCAAGAAATCATTCCTTTTCCGTCTCGACCACCATTAGTAATCGTGTGGAAAATATTTTTAATTCCTCCGCCTAAAATCCAGTGATCATCGGTTAAGTTGGGTCCAATTTGCCCTCCTGCATCGGCTCTGTGGCAAGCGGCACAATTAGCCTCAAAAGTTGCTTTTCCAATAGCCAGATCAGCAGGTTCTGTAAGTTGCGTTACTGTTTTTTCATCCATCAAATCAGGAGCATTTTTCATATACTCTGCCACTTCAATTTTGGCTTGAGCCAATTCCTTTTTCAATTCCATTTCCTGGTTATCAGCGCCTAAAATTTCAAAACGAACCAAATAAATTGCTGCAAAAATGATACAAGCATAGAAAGAATACACCCACCATGGTGGTAAATTATTGTCTAACTCTTTGATACCATCGTAATCGTGGTTTAACAGCAAGCTACCTTCATTTTCGATAGGAACGCTCTTTGTTAACTTTTTCATCAAATTTTTAAACCAAGTTGATTCTTTAAGTGGCAATTGTTCTTCGGCAGCTAATCTTGCTTTTTCTTCCTCTGGCAACAATTGATAAACGATAGCATCTGCAGCGCTAATTACCATTTCTACAGCAATCAATAGCACTAAAATTATCACTAAAACAAGGTCAACCATAGGGTATTTGATAAAGGCTGCCCTATCTCCAGAGTCAATAAAATATTCTATAGCACCAAAGATGATGAAGAAAAATACTGGTACTCTTACATATGCTGGGATTAATTTTTTCATTTTACTTATTTTGAAATTATACTACAAACTATCTCTTAATGGAATTTCGCTCATTTCATCGATTTTTTCCTTTTTATAGGAGAAAACCCAAAGTGCTAATCCCACAAAGAAGGAAAAGAAAATCAACAACGACAGTATTGGATAAATCTCCACTCCTGCTATAGTTTCCATATTGTGCTTTATTTGTTCAAACATGATACTTCTTTATTTAGTTCGTTTTCACTTTAATATCAGTTCCTAATCTTTGGATGTAAGCAATTAAGGCTACAATTTCTCTATCTTTCATTGGAACAAATTGCTCTCCTCTTGCTGCTGCTTTCTTTTTACTTTCTTCATAACTTTTTACAAAGTCAGGATCAGAGTGTAAACTGGTTTCAATTTTTTTAGATTGCTCTTGAATTGATTTTTCAGCATTTGCAATGTCAGCATCCGTATAAGGAACGCCTAGAGTTCTCATTACTTCCATTTTTCCTTCGATATCAGAAATATCCAAAGCTTTATTATCAAATAACCATTTGTATCCTGGCATGATAGAACCTGCTGAAGTACTTTGTGGAGACCACATGTGGTTAAAATGCCAGTTGTCATTGTATTTTCCTCCAACTCTTAACAAATCAGGACCAGTACGTTTTGATCCCCAAAGGAATGGATGATCGTAAACAAATTCCCCTGCTTTAGATTGAGGACCGTAACGTTCTACCTCACTTCTAAACGGACGTACCATTTGAGAGTGACAAGCCACACAACCTTCACGGATATACAAATCACGTCCTTCTAATTCTAATGGTGTGTACGGTTTTACACTAGTAATGGTTGGTATATTCGATTTTACCATAATCGTAGGTACGATTTGAATAATACCTCCAATCAGGATAGCTACAGTTGCTAAAATGGTCAATTGGATAGGTTTTCTTTCTAACCAAGGGTGGAATTTCTCCCCTTTAATTCTTCCAGCACTTATTTTTTGTAAAGCTGGTGCTTCTGCTAACTCATCTTCAACAATACTATTGGCTTGAACTGTTTTGTAGATATTATACACTAAAACTAAAATACCAGCTACATACATCGTTCCTCCTACTGCTCTCATCCAATACATTGGAATAATTTGAGTTACGGTTTCTAAGAAGTTACCATAAGTTAAGGTTCCATCAGGATTGAATTGTTTCCACATAGAAGCTTGTAAAAAACCAGCAACATACATTGGTAATGTATAAAGGATAATTCCTAAAGTACCAATCCAGAAATGAACATTAGCCAATTTTAAAGAGTACAAAGGTCCTTTAGTCATTCGAGGTACCAACCAATAAATGATACCAAAAGCCATAAATCCATTCCAAGCTAATGCACCAACGTGTACGTGAGCAATAATCCAATCGGTGAAGTGCGCAATAGCATTTACATTTTTAAGAGACAACATTGGTCCTTCAAAAGTAGCCATACCATAACCTGTAACTGCCACGACGAAGAATTTCAATACTGGTTCTACACGCACTTTATCCCAAGCTCCACGCAAAGTCAATAATCCATTAATCATACCTCCCCAAGACGGAGCAATCAACATTACTGAGAAAACAACTCCTAAATTCTGTGCCCAGTTAGGTAAAGCAGAATACAACAAGTGGTGTGGTCCAGCCCAGATGTATAAAAAGATTAAAGACCAAAAGTGAACGATAGATAATCGATAAGAATATACAGGACGATTAGCCGCTTTTGGAATAAAATAATACATCATTCCTAAGAAAGGGGTTGTCAAGAAAAATGCTACCGCATTATGGCCGTACCACCATTGTACTAAGGCATCTTGAACACCAGCATAAACAGAATAACTTTTTAATGCTGAAACAGGCAAAGCCAAACTGTTAAAAATATGCAATACCGCTACAGTAACAAAAGTGGCTAAGTAGAACCAAATCGCTACATACAAGTGACGCTCTCTTCGTTTTAAGATTGTTCCAATCATATTGATACCAAAAACCACCCAAATAAGCGCAATTGCAATATCGATAGGCCATTCTAACTCGGCATATTCCTTAGATGTTGAATATCCTAGAGGAAGCGAAATAGCCGCCGCTACGATAATCAATTGCCATCCCCAGAAGTTAATGTTACTCAAAAGGTCGCTAAACATTCTCGCTTTTAGCAAACGCTGTAATGAGTAATACACTCCAGCAAACATGGCATTCCCAACAAAAGCAAAAATAACGGCATTGGTATGCAAAGGTCTCAAACGACCAAAGCTCAACCAGGAAACTCCATCAGTCAGGTTAGGGAATAAAAATAAGATTGCTAATAAAAGTCCGACAGCCATCCCTACTACCCCAAATACTATGGTAGCGTAGATGAACTTTTTAACAATTTTGTTGTCGTAATAAAACTGTTGCATTTCCATAATTAAATTTGTTTTTCTTCTGTTGTTTGTATTTCTTTTTGGGCTTTTAATTTTACTTCATCGTCAAATAACATTCTGACTGATGGTGTGTAATCGTCATCAAACTGACCGTTTTTGACTGCCATAAAAAAGGCAATCAGAAAAGCAACAGCGACGATTATGCTAATGGTGATTAATAAATAGATGACACTCATACCTTAAATTTGTGTTAACAAAATTACTTTAGACCTTTTAGAGAAAATATGACATTTATCATACAAGCTGTTTTTATTTTACCGAAAAGATTCTTTACGTTTATAACCTCATAACCCACAACTCACAACTCATAACTTCTTCGCATAATAATTACTCATTACCGTCACAAAACTCACTATGGTAATAGTACTTAAAGGCATTATAATGGCTGCTACTAAAGGTTCTAATTGCCCCGTTACAGCATAAGTTAGCCCTACTACATTATAGAGTAATGATAATCCAAAACTCATCTTAATAACCTGCATGGCTTTCTTAGACAGTTTTAGGAAATAATGTAATTTTTCAAATTGTCCTGCATCTAAAATCGCATCACAGGCAGGTGAAAAAACATTTACATTTTCCGAAATAGAAACGCCCACATTACTTTGTGCTAAGGCTCCAGCATCATTCAATCCATCACCTACCATCATCACATTTTTCCCCTTGTCTTGTAATTGCTTGATGAATGCTAGTTTTTGTTCTGGTTTTTGATTGAAAACCAATTCGGTTCCGGCAGGTAAAAGTGTTTCTAAAGCGGCTTTTTCACCTTCATTATCACCCGATAAAACTTTGATTTGATAGTTCTTTTTTAGACTTCTAAATAGTTCTTCCAGTCCATCCCTATATTGGTTTTTAAACACATATTTCCCAAAATACGCATCGTCAATTTGAATATGAACCGAAGTTTGTAAACCACTATTTTCTTCTGATTTTCCTGCAAATGCTGCTGAACCTATTTTGATGATACGATTCATCACTTGTCCTTGAATTCCTTTTCCAGTTATTTCTTCAAAATCACTAATAACTCTTTTACTCATTTTAGGTAAAAAGTCATACAACATTCTACTCAATGGATGATTTGAAGCTCTGAGTAACGATTTTATCCGAATCAAATTGTTCTCAGAAAGCGGCTCTCCCTCATAAGTAATATTCGATTTTATGTTGGTCGTAATCGTCCCCGTTTTATCAAAAACCACCGTATCTACTTTTGCCAATTGCTCGATTACCAAGGCATTTTTGAGATAGAATTTTTGTTTTCCTACTATTCGCAAAATGTTTCCTAATGTAAAAGGAGCTGTTAATGCTAAAGCACACGGACAAGCCACTATCAATACGGCAGTAAAAACATTGAAAGCAATATTAGCATCTATAAAAATCCAATAGAAAAACCCAACAAAAGCAATTAAAAGTAATATAGGTGTGAAATACCTTGAAATACTATCGGTTATGCTTTTATACTTTTGTTCCACTTTCTTCTGGAAAACATCATTACTCCACAGCTGTGTTAAATAACTCTGTGATACCGAAAACAAGACTTCCATTTCAACAACTTCCCCTAATTGCTTTCCTCCGGCAAATATTTTATCGCCAGATCGTTTACTAATCGGGATGGCTTCACCCGTTACAAAACTGTAGTCAATGGCAGTTTTTTCGCTAATCAAAATCCCATCAACCGGAATCAATTCCTGATTTCTAATTAACAATCGGTCGCCCTTTTGAATATCATAAACAGCGACACTTTCTTCGGAAGCATCCGTATTAATTCGGGTAACTGCAACGGGAAAATAGGATTTAAAATCACGTTCAAAACTCAGGAAACTATAGGTTTTGATTTGGAACATTTTTCCCAAAAGCATAAAGAAAATCAAACTGGCCAAACTGTCAAAAAAACCAGAGCCATGATTCATCACAATATCATAAGTACTTCTAATGAACATTACAATAATCCCCAAAGCAATTGGAATATCAATATTGAGCATTCTAGACTTGATACTTTTGTATGCCGAAACATAATATCCGCTCGCCGAATAAAAAAACGAAGGCAACGATAAGGCAAAAATTAACCATCTAAAAAAGGGTTTGTAATTATCTAGCCAAAATTCTTTTACCTCGAAATATTCTGGAAAGGAAAGCAACATGATATTCCCAAAACAAAAGAAAGCAACCCCTAATTTATAGGTCAAACTGCGATCGGTTTTGGTTTTAGAAGTTTCGTAATCCTCTAAACTGATATAGGGTTCGTACCCAATTGAACACAACAACTGTACAATTTCGCTAAGCGAAACCTCATCCGAATGATAAATAATACGAACCTTCTTCTCGGGAAAATTTACCTGCGAATTACTTATTCCTTTTTGAAGGCGTTGTAAATTTTCCAGAATCCAAATACAAGAGCTACAATGTATATGAGGAATGCTAAGTGAAACAATAGCGGTTGTATCCTCTTGAAATTCCAGTAATTTCGAAACAATACTTTCATTTTCTAAAAAATTATATTTTCCTTTAATGTCCTGCGGACTCGCTCCAGGTGATTTTTCAAAATCGTAATAAGAGGTTAAATCATTTTGACTAAAAATTTCGTAAACGGTTTTACAACCAGCACAACAAAACTTTTTAGCATCAAATACAATTTCATCCTTTTTTACAATATCTAAACCACAATGGAAACAATTTTGTGTATCCATAACTTTGCTCTTTTTACCTGATGCAAAGTTCCTCAATGAATATTGGGAAAAATATGATATATATCATATAAATGATTAATTTTACAGTATCAAAAAACCATGTCAAAATGAGTAAATGCGAACAATGTATCGTTAGAGAATTCAGCTCCCTAAAAGCACTAAACAAAGAAGAATTAGTACGTCTAGCAGAATGTAAGACTTCCCTTTTAGTAAAAAAAGGAGAGGTGATTTTTGAAGAGGGCGAAAATGTCAATGGCATTTTTTGCGTGAAAGACGGCGTTTGTAAATTGACCAAATTAAGTCCGAATGGGAAAGATCATATCGTAAAACTGGTAACCAAAGGCGAACTTTTAGGACAACGTTCGATGATAAGTGACGAACCGGTAAACCTGAGTGCTGTTGCGCTGGAAGACATGCAGGTATGCTTTGTTCCTAAAAGCGAAATCATGGGATTTTTTGACAAGAACAACCAATTTTCGATGAATGTGATGAAAACCATTTGCGGTGACCTGAAAGAAGCCGACAGCCAAATGGTAAACATGGCACAAAAAACAGTAAAAGAACGTCTGGCCGAAACCCTACTCTATCTTCAGGATACCTTTGGCAAAAACGAAGACGGCACCTTAAAAATCCAATTGACCCGAGACGAATTGGCCAGTATGATTGGTACCGCTACCGAAAGCTGTATTCGTTTACTTTCCGATTTTAATAAATCCGGATTGATTGAATTAAAAGGAAAAAAAATAATCCTTAAAGATATTCCTAAGCTGAAAAAGATGGTTTAAGGTTTTTCTTCAAAATCATTGTTTCTTCATTTTTTGTAATACAAATAGTGTTTATATATTTGTTAGGCTTAAGTTTACAGAGCGTTAGCAATAAAGAAAAATAAGTTGTAATCTTGCAAATAAATTTTTTAAAGAATTCTTGAAGGTAGAACAAAACATAAAAAGACTTAAATATCTTCTATCGTTATTTAATATGACGATAGATGAACTTATTATGTTAATAAGTGAAGGATTAAAAAATCCGATATCAAAAGAAGAGATACTTACAGAAAATATAAAAATTAGCCATTTAAAAAGAATTGATAAGGTTTTTAATAAAGGACTTCATTTTTATTTAGATCCTAAATCACCGGAAGTTTCTAAAGATGCTAGTATCTTCTTTAGAAAATCAAAATTTGATGCCGATTTAAATATTGGAGCTAAGAAAATTGTAAATCAGTTTGAAGAGTTTAAAATCTCACTTTCAGCTATTTCTAAATTAGCTGAAATTAATACAGATAGAATATTACCAATTTTTAAAACTTCTGATAACCCTAAAAAGGTTGCTTTTGATATTCGAGAAATCTTATATCCTGAATTTCAAGACAAACAAAGAGATTTTTTAAAATCACTAATTTCAAAATTAGCAGAAAAAAACATTTTAGTTTTTGAGTTTATAGAAACTTGGAACAAGAAAGAAAAAGCAAACATCGACGGCTTTTTCCTAAATCCAAACGTAATTGTTCTAAAAAGACAACAAAATTCTTTTAGACGTGAGATATTTACCTTAGCTCACGAGTTAGGTCATTATCTTTTAAACATTGAAGAAGTAGACAATTTAGATTTAGCTGATTTAGCAAATCATAATTTATCTAAAATTGAAAAATGGTGCAATGATTTTGCTTTCAATTTTATCGCTGGAGAATATGGTAATGTTATCCAAAATCTTGATAAAGCAACAAAATCAAATGATTATAATTATGAAATTATAGAAGAAATATCAAAAAACACTCATTTAAGCCAAATAGCAATATTTACAAGACTTCTGCTTAATAATCAAATAACTCCAAAAGACTATAATAATGTAAAAGCTGATTTTGATGAACAATTCAGACTAAAACAGGTAGAAATACAAAAACAAAAAGAGTTAGACAAACAAAATGGTGTTCAAAGAGGTGGAGCTGTTCCTAAACCTATTAATTCTCCATTATTAATATCAACCATTCAGACAGCATTTTATGAAGGAGTAATAAATGAATATGATGTATGTAAGTCATTAAATATAACCCCTGATAAATTAGATAAATATATTCAATGAAAGTAATAATTGACACTAACTCACTGTTATCGTTGGTTCGTTATTACTTACCATTCGATAGAAATAAAATTTTATATAATTTCATAAAAGAAAAAATTCAATTTGGAGAAATTATTTTAATTGATAAGGTCCACCAACAATGTTCTTATGTTGCTAAAGGCATTATCCTCTCTGAATTAGATTTTTTAAACGACAAAGATTTTAAAAAATCTGCAAAAATCCCATATAATACAGAATTAATAATCCCTCCAAATACAAGACTATTTTATCATTTATTAAATTCAGTTTTTGTTAATTCAATAGTCAAGAAAACAAGAAAAATTACTGAAGTAGAATTTGAAACTTTAAAGAATTCTCATCTTAATGATGCTGACATGAAGCTTATTTTACTATCTCTAAACTTAATTTCAAAAAACGAAACTGTATATTTGGTAACAGAAGAATCCTCTGAAAGTAACGACAACAAACTCTTTGTAAAAATCCCAACTATGTGTCGTGAGTTAAATATTAATTGCATTACTTTACCCGACTTGTTTAAGCTATATCAGGACGAGTTTGATTTACATATTAAATAATAAAAACATACACCTCTTCCAATGGAGCTCGTTTGCCAGGAGTGACTACATACAAATAAAACAAAAATCGTAACACTTATTATAAGGTTTACTAAATGTAAATTCTTAACGTTTACATAAAAATATTGAAATACTGGATGAGATTGCTTCGTTCCTCGCAAATACTGGCTTGACGGTTTGAGTCATTGCGAGCGATAGCGTGGCAATCTAACTAAACTTAGGCTATGAAAAGCCGACTTCTCAGATTTACATACAAAGTTAGAGCCCTATAACACGGATTTATAATGCCTGTCCTCTACTTATTAAAAAAATGAATAATTTCACAAAACAACCAAGTATAAACAAAAATTATTGGATGAAAACAATTCTCAATTTTATTATCAAACTAATTTTTTATAGTTGGTTAGTTTTAACAGCTATTGTAATTTTTTGTTTCGCAGATAGAATATCAAATCCTGAAACAAAAGGAATCTCAAACTATGACTTAAAAGTATATTTTAGAATAACTTTTTGTCTGAGTTTAATTTACATTACAGCTAAATGGATTCAGAAATTGAAAAGAGATAAGTAAACTTAAAATCCTAACTTTATACTCTATTTATTATGAAACATTTTTTCTTTCAAAAAAAAACAAACCTCTTTGAAACAGATTTCAAAGAGGTTTAGCTTTACGTTTTATTTTACTATCTATGAAAAACGATATTAGCAACGTATTTAATTTACCATTAATCTTGATACAATTTAAATAATTCTTCCTGAGCCTTTACTGAAATCTCGGTTCGTTTTTCTTTTCCGTGAGCGTCTTGATAAACCAATTGATAGGATGTATTTTTATTGACTTTGAATTTTAAAAACTTATTCAAGTCGTCTATAGGTGAAGGAGAATAACCAAAATCTACTGTTTTACCCTCTTTTTCAATTACTATTTTCTCAGCCACACGTTGAAGCTCTTTGTCTGATTTCGATTGGAACAATTGCAAACTAATCCAAACCTCATCTGGTTTTAAATTTTCCAAAAGTTGTTGTTTGGCATACAAATCAATATATCTTTTGGTCACATTTTCGGCATGAATAGCTGTTGAGAGCGTATCCCATTCCAGTCTGAAATAAGTCTCTTTAGGTTTATATGAAGAAGCATAAATCCAGTGTCTTGGATTCGAGATATCGGCTCTTCCGGCATCGGCTAAAAACCAGGCTTTATTTAAATCTTCTGGATAATACTCTGTAAAATACCACTGACCATCTACCCAAACCTCAACCCAACTGTGATTTCCTTTCATATTCGTCCACATAGGAGTTCCAGCCATTCTAGCAGGAATACCCACTGAACGAAAAGCATCAACTAATAAAAAAGAAAGTCCAGTACAAGTTGCCATTTTTTCTTTGATAGATTGAAACGGACTAATATTTACTATGCTACGTTTTGTATTGTATTCTACGGATAATAACTCTCTAATATTAGCATTAACTGCTTTAATCGCTTGACGAACATCTTTGGTATTTTTAACCAAAGGGGAAAATTTCAAATAAAAATCATTACGCCAGTTATCTCTTTCTTCATCAAAACAATAGTACGGTAAGACTTCGTTAAAGAAAATAGAATCGGGTAGTTTAGAACACCAGGGAAACTCTTTTTTCACCTTGTAGGCTCCATCAATTTGATCTTTGATATAAGGAATACTCAAGGTTTTCAAATCGCGTTCGGGCATGTATGCAATAAGAAAAGAAGCCGCTTCATAATACTCCTTGGGAACAGTATTTAAAAAATAGCGCAAGGAATCCTTTCTTTCACCTGATTGTAGCAAAGCTTTCTTTAATAATTTATCGTATTTAGGCAAGAACGCTCTGTTTTTAATTTGGCCGAACGCCAAAAAAGGAATTATGGTAAAAACAAAAACAAGACGACTCAATTTCTTCATTGATGTATATTTATAAAGGTTATGTAAAACTTAAAAAAAATAGAATTTTAAGACTAAAATTAGAAAAAACCTTTAATAACTTGCTATTTACGAATCCTATTTAACATTTGATAAAACCTATATTTTTTTGAGTTACTATTGAAAAAAAAGACCCTATTGTGAAATTAATAAATTGCAAATTCTAAATCTTTTAAAATAGAAAAATCAGAAATTTTTATTTTAGAATTCATAAAAATAATTTCATTACTCGAGATTCAGAATTGCTGTCCATCTTTATAAAACTCAAAAAATTAACAAGAACTTCGTCAGAAATATTGGAATTAAAAAATTCTTTTAGACAATTTATTCTTTACTAGTCCTCTTTACATGGAAATATTCGCTTTATCAAAAACAAAATAGTATTCTATTTTTTAGTAATTTAATAGTAAATTTTATCATCTACCTCAGCGTTGCCGAAAACTGCATATTGAAAGAGTAGGCCTTATTTTTTTGAGCTATGAAAAAGTATATCATTTCAATAGTCATGGCGTTTTTAATGCTTAATTCATTTTCACAAACACCCAAAACCCCTTTTACAAAAGACTTTTATTTGGAAAAAAGTCAAAAACAGAAAAAAATGGCTTGGAGAATATTTGGTGCGGGGTTAGGTATTGCAGCAATTGGAGGCATCGTACAATTAAGCAATACAAATTCAAATACTTGGGAATTTGATTTCACAGGTGCCTATATTGCTGCAGGTGGAGGTGTTTTAACCTTAGCGAGTATTCCCTGTTTTGTGAATGCTGCGAAAAACAAAAAAATGGCTATAGCCATAACTATGGACAATCAGAAGATTCTATTTCCTCAAGAAAATACTTTTATTTTCAAAAAACAAGCTGCTCTTTGTTTTAAGATTGATTTTTAGTTTAAGGGTTATTACTTTAGTTTTAGGTTTTAGGTTCATTGCTAACTTCTAACCTCTAACCTCTAACTTCTAACTTCTAACTTCTAACTTCTAACTTCTAACTTCTAACTCCTAACTTCTAACTCCTAAAGTCGCTTCGCTTCCTCCCAAAATTGGAATATGTGAAAATCAAAGATTTTCAATTCCTGTTATTTTGGAAGTCGCTTCGCTTCCTCCCAAAAAACATCCATTTCAGCGAGAGTCATATCTTTTAGGGATTTACCTAATTCCCCTGCTTTGCTTTCAAGATATTGGAATCTTTTAATGAACTTTTTATTGGTACGTTCTAAAGCATCTTCAGGATTAACATTTAAAAAACGGGCATAATTAATCATTGAAAATAAAACATCGCCAAATTCAGCTTCTATTTTATCCTGATTTCCTGATTGTACTTCGACTTGCAATTCTTCTAATTCTTCTTGCACCTTATCCCAAACCTGATGCGATTCTTCCCAATCAAAGCCTACACCTTTTACCTTATCCTGAATACGACTCGCTTTGACTAAGGCAGGCAAACTTCTTGGAACTCCCTCTAGTACAGATTTTTTTCCTTCTTTAAGTTTGAGTTTTTCCCAATTTTGCTTTACCTCTTCTTCATCTTTCACGGATACATCACCGTAAATATGGGGATGACGATGAATCAATTTTTCGCAAATATCATTACAAACATCGGCAATATCAAAATCCTGAGTTTCACTACCAATTTTTGCATAAAAAACAATATGCAATAACAAATCGCCTAGCTCCTTTTTGACTTCATTTAAATCATTATCCAAAATGGCATCACCTAATTCGTAGGTTTCTTCAATTGTTAAATGACGTAAACTTTGCAAGGTTTGCTTTTTATCCCAAGGACATTTTGCACGCAAATCGTCCATAATATCTAATAATCGTTCAAAAGCTTGTAGTTGAATTTGTCTTGCGTTCATTATGAATAGTTTTGTGTAAAAATAAGAAATCCTGTATTCTAAGATGATTAGAGCACAGGATTTTTATACTGTTTAGAAGTAATTATTCAGTTACTTTTTTAGCTTTTTTTGGTTTTTCGGCTGGTGCTTCTGCTTCTACAGCTACGGTCTCAGCTACTTCTTCTGATGCAGCTTCAGCTTCGATGAATCCCTTAGACTGCAATGTATTGTACCAGTTTATTATTTTCTTAATATCAGATGCATATACTCTTTCTTCGTCATAATTAGGCAAAATTTCTTTAAAGTAAGCAGCCAAAGTTGCATTATCTTCTTTATGAGAAATTGCAGGACCGTTGTTTTCTTTAGTGGCAATGCTAGCAATAACTTCTTTCAGTGGTTTTTCACCTTCATAAGTGTACACTGAAATTTCAGATAACAAACTCACATTACTTTTTAAATTTACCGTGATTTTCTTTCCGTCAACTAATGATTCAGCAACAAAACCAGTACGTGTTTGCACTTTTAAAACATATAAACCTGGTTTTCCTGAAATCGCTAATATTTTTTCTAAATTCATGCTTTATTAATTATTATTAAGAATTGATTTTTTTATTATGTGTCAAAATTTTGTCAAAAACGATACCAAAACAAGTTGTTATCTTGATTTTTTACCAAAAAAACGCATTCTATAATCTTGGAATGTTTTTCCTTCCATGATATTTTTCAGCTTTCCTTTGATTAATCGTTTTTTCAAAGAAGAAATTTTGTCGGTAAACAAAATACCTTCGATATGATCGTATTCGTGTTGAATTACACGAGCAATCAAACCGTCGAAAACTTCTGTTTTCATTACAAAATCTTCTTCACAATATTCAATAGTAACTTTTTCTTTACGATATACATCCTCACGAACATCTGGAATACTCAAACAGCCTTCATTAAATGCCCACTCTTCTCCTTCTTCTTTTATAATCTTAGCATTAATAAAAGTACGTTTAAAACCTTTTAATTGATTTTGTTCATCGGCTTTTAAATCTTCGTCGTCACTAAATGGTGTTGCATCTATAACAAATAAACGTATCGCTAATCCTACTTGAGGAGCCGCTAATCCCACTCCTGAAGCGTTATACATTGTTTCGTACATGTTTGCGATCGTTTCTTTCAAATTAGGATACTCAGGAGTTATATTCTCTCCTACCTTTCTTAAAACCGGATCACCATATCCTACAATTGGTAAAATCATTGTTATTGTATTAAAAATTTATTAGGCTATTTAAAGCTATAATCCCTTAGATTAGGATTGCCAAAAATAGTAAATTTAAAACAATGCTTAAAGGATTAACAATAAATAGTCATTTAAAATTTAATCCTTAAAAAAGAGTCCTTTTTTGCCTGTTAATCCACCTCACAATTCATACCTTTGTGTATTATCTAAAAAAGTATGATTTCAAGAATTCAGAAATTTGTTTCAAGTACTGAGTTTACTAATGCTCTTAAAATAACAATTGCCGCTGTTTCACCTGTTTTGTTATTTTCCTATCTAGATAATTTTGCGATTGGTTTTACGATTGCTTTAGGTGCTTTCTTTACTTTTCCTAGTGACATTCCGAGCAATTTAAAACATAAAATAAATGGTTTATTAGTTACTTCATTTATTATTGCTGGAGTAAATCTGATTATAAATCTGACTTACCCATTACCCTGGTTATTTTATCCCACATTGATTGTATTAATCTTTTGTGTATCGATGATTTTAGTGTATGGACAGCGTGCAACCATGGTTTCATTTTCGGCATTATTATCTTTATCTCTTGCTTTTGCACACTTGAATACAGGATGGGAAATGCTAGAATATTCAGGACTACTATTAGCGGGTGGTTTATTTTACACTCTCATTTCAGTGATTTTTTTTCATATTAAACCCAATCGCTATGTCGAATTACAATTGGCTGAATGCATCCGACTTACAGCAAAATATCTAAAATTACGTGGTGATCTTTGGGAACTGAACTCTAATCGAAAAGCGATTACTAAAAAACAGTTGCATCTTCAGGTTGAACTTAATGTTTTGCATGAAAACATCCGAGAAGTACTTATTACTAACCGAACCAAATCGGGTTCATCAGGACAAAACCGAAATTTATTATTGAGTTTTATCTCTTTGGTTGAAATCATGGAATTAGCTATTTCAACTTCTTTTGATCATAATAAATTTCACCAAAAATTTGATGGTTATCCAAAAGCACTCGAATCCTATCAAAATTTAGCTTACAGCTTAGCCAAAAACATGAAAGGCTTGTCGAGAAGTATTGAAAACCATAAACCGTATTTGGCTGAACACAACTTAATTGAAAACTTACAACAATTTGAATTAGCGATAAACGATTATAAGAAAAATATCCAAAACGAATCTTCCTCAGAAGAGGTTTTGATGCTCATTACCATGCTCCATTATGCAGAAAAACAGGTGGAGAAAATCATTACTCTTGAGCGTGCATATTCGACAAATAATAATACTAAAGATTTAATAAAAGGAAGAGATAAAGACATTGAAAAATTTATCAAACCACAGTATTATCCGCTTAGTACTTTTGTAGAAAACCTAAGTTTCAAATCGACTGTTTTTAGACATTCACTACGAATAACTATTACTATTCTTTTGGGATATATGATTGGAAAAATACTCCCTTTAGAAAATGTATACTGGATTATTTTGACGATTGTGGTTATTATGAAACAAGGTTTTGGAATCACAAATGAACGAACCTATCATCGAATAATAGGAACTCTTATTGGAGGTCTTATTGCTTTTGGTATTCTATATATAGTCAAGGATTCATATGTTATTAGCACAATGGCTATCATTGCCATGTTACTTGGTTTTACCTTTAATCCAACCAATTACAAAATTGGTTCTACTTTTATTACTATTTATGTAGTTTTAATTTACGGTGTATTATCACCAGACAACGGCAATGTATTAGAATACCGAATTTTAGACACTATTGTAGGCGCTTGTTTATGCTTATTAGCTAATTATTTTTTATGGCCATCTTGGGAGTTTTTAAATCTTCCTTCCTATATTCAAAGTGCTATTGAGGCAAATCGAAACTACTTAAAAGAAATTTCTGTAATATACAACACAAAAGTGGATGTATCAACAGAATACCGACTGGCTAGAAAACAAGCCTTCATTGAAATAGGAAATCTTATGGCTTCGTTCCAACGAATGCTACAAGAACCCAAGTCTAAACAAAACAAATTACCACAGGTTTACAAGCTAACTGTTTTAAACCATTCGTTACTTTCTTCACTAGCTTCATTGGGAACCTATATTCAATCGCATAAAACAACTGAGGCGTCTAAAGCTTTCAATGTTGTAGTAAACAAAGTGATTTCTAATTTAGAAATAGCGATGGAATTATTAAAAAATCCAAATCCAGATACCAAAACTTTCGTGTCCAACGAAGATTTAGATCAAAGACTTACTGAATTGAAAAAAATTAGAGCAAAAGAACTCCAACAAATTCAATTAATTGACGAAGAAGCTTACCAAATAAAAATGCAAGAAGCGCAATTGGTCATCGAACAATTAATTTGGATGACTGGATTGTCCGAAAACATATTAAAAACCACACAGTTACTTACAACTGTAAAAAAAGAATCCCAACAATAAGTTGGGATTCTCTTTGATTTCTATAAAAATTAGCCTATTGCAATTTTAAAACTGTTGCTGTATGCTCTCTAACTTGTTTTAACAACTCTGGATTTTCGTTTAATTTTTGTCCGTAAGAAGGAATCATTTCTTTAAACTTAGCCTGCCATTCAGGAGTTTTCATTTCGTCTTTATAACATCTGCTAATAACATCAATCATAATAGAAACAGCTGTAGATGCACCAGGTGACGCTCCTAGTAAAACGGATAAAGTACCATCTGCAGAAGTAATAACTTCTGTTCCAAACTCTAACTTACCACCTTCTTTTTCGTCTTTTTTAATGACTTGTACACGTTGTCCTGCACGCTCTAAAACCCAATCTTTAGATCGAGCTGATGGAACATATTCTCGTAAAGCTTTTATTCTATCTGAAGGCGATTGACGTACTTGTTCAATTAAATATTTTGTTAATGGGATGTTTTTAATTCCAGCCATCACCATTGGTACAATATTATCCAATTGAATGGATTTTGGCAAATCCGAATATTTCCCATTTTTCAAAAATCGGGTAGAGAATCCTGCAAATGGACCAAAAAGCAATTGTTTTTCCCCATTAATCATTCTTGAATCAATATGTGGAACCGACATAGGTGGTGCTCCTACACTTGCTTTACCATAAACTTTAGATTCATGTTGCGCAATTACATCTGGATTGGTACAACGCAACCATTGCCCACTTACTGGAAATCCTCCAAAACCTTTTCCTTCTGGAATATCTGCTTTTTCTAACAATGGCAAGGATCCACCCCCAGCTCCAATAAAAACAAATTTTGTGTAGGCTTTTCTAACACTTCCGTCAGTCAAATTGTTTATTTTGATTCTCCAAGACTTATCTTCACGTTGTCTTAATTTTTTAACTTCATGGTGAAAGTACATGTTTACTCCTTCCATTTTAGTTAAATGACTAAACATATTTCGAGTCAATTCACCAAAATTCACATCTGTACCAATAGCCATTGTAGTACCAGCAACCTTCCCTGATTCTTTTCTACCTTCCATTACAAGAGGCATCCATTTTTTCAATTCCGCAAAATCGGTGCTGAATTGCATTTCTTCAAAAAGTGGATTTGCTTGTAATACTTTGAATCGTTTAGTTAAGTATTCTACATTTTCATCTCCCCAAACAAAACTGATATGTGGAATTCTCTTGATAAAATTCTCTGGTGAAGATACTTTTCCTTGCTGTACTAAATAAGCCCAAAATTGACGAGAAACCTCAAAAGACTCTGCTATGCTAATCGCTTTATTAGGATTAATGCTTCCATCTGGTCCCTCAGGAGTATAATTCAACTCACAAAACGCTGAATGACCTGTCCCTGCATTATTCCACGCATCTGAACTTTCGGCAGCAGCATTATCTAATCTTTCGTAAATATCAATAGTTAAATCAGGCTGTAATTCTTTTAGAATCAAGCCTAGAGTTGCACTCATTATTCCAGCCCCAATAAGAACTACATCACTTTGTGAACGTATGGTTGTATCAGACATAATATTATTTTTAATCGGCGCAAAGATACTCTAATATTATTGTAATTAAAAGAGTGATTTGGATTGAAAAAGTTACATTTATCACTAAATTTTATCGTTTTAACAAAGAATTATTAAAACATTTTTCGAGATAAATAATCTTGCAACATTATAGTAGCCGAAATCTCATCAATCAATGCTTTATTTTGACGTTGTTTCTTTTTTAAACCACTATCTATCATGGTTTGAAAAGCCATTTTGGATGTAAATCGTTCATCCACACGTACTACTTTCATTTCAGGAAAATGATTGGTAAAATGAGTAACAAACCCCTTAATTATCGAAGCACTTTGAGATGGTTCTCCATTCATTTGTTTGGGTTCTCCAATCAATACCAATTCTACTTTTTCTTTTGAAAAATAATCTTTTAAAAAATCGATAGTGGTAGCCGAAGGAATCGTTGTTAAGCCCGAAGCGATGATTTGAAGCTCATCGGTAACAGCAATCCCTGTTCGTTTTTGTCCGTAATCTATAGCGAGAATTCTTGGCATAATTATTTTAGTATTGCGCAAAGATACTCAAAGAAACCCACGTTGTAAAAACTATAAACGATCTGGTTTTATTAAAACTTCAGCAGACAATAATAATTGAATCAATTTTGTTTTAAAAATAGGTTTATATTTGCAAAAAAATTAAAATTTCTTTAACACTAAAAAACTGAATGAATTCTAAATACTACAGGCCTGATATAGACGGATTAAGAGCCATTGCCATATTACTTGTTATTCTATTTCATTCAGGATTTTGCATTTTCAAGGGCGGCTATATAGGCGTTGATATATTTTTTGTAATCTCTGGATTTCTTATTACATCAATCATTGATAAAGAAATACAAAATAAGACATTTTCCTATACAAACTTTTACCTAAGAAGAATAAGACGAATCATACCCGTTTTAGTCTTTATAATGATTGTAATTACAATACCTTCTTATTTTATATTGTTTGCCAATAACCTAGAGGCTTATTCTAGAACATTATTGTACACCCTTTTATGCAGCAACAATATACATTTATACATCACTTCAGGAAATTATTTTGCTGAAAACTCCGACTTATTACCATTTTTACATACTTGGTCTCTTTCGGTCGAAGAACAATTCTACTTTATACTTCCGCCCTTTTTATTATTACTACATAAAAAATTCAATTCTCAAAAAAGAGCAATCATAATTTACACCCTTTGTTTTATAGCTTTATTATTTTCTATTTATCAAAGCTATTCCAATCCTTCAGCTGCTTATTTTTTGCTCCCTGCAAGGCTATTTGAACTGGCAATTGGTTCCGCTTTAGCTATGAATTGGAACAACTTACCAAAATTAAACCAGCAAAAAAACAACCTCCTTTCTTTAATAGGTTTCCTTCTTATAATAATCCCTGCAATAGTATTAGATAAATCAAGTATTTTTCCTGGTATCAACGCTTTATGGCCTTGTTTAGGAACAGCACTACTTCTATTTTCAGGTCAAGACATCAACAAAAAAGGATTGATAAATAAACTAATCGAAAACAAAATAGTAGTCGGTATAGGACTTATATCGTACTCTTTATATTTATGGCATTGGCCTATCTTTGTTTTCGTTAAATATTTAGGTTTAAATCTAGAGGGAACCATTCGAATTTTAGCTATAGCGCTCACTTTTGTTCTCTCATACCTTTCGTGGAAATTTATCGAACAACCATTTAGAACTACTTTAAAGTTTGATTTTAAGAAAACACTTCTAATCATTTTTATTCCTGCTTTACTAATTATTTCAGGCATCTATGGTGTATTAGATGCTAAAGATGGATTTCCCGAAAGACATCCAGAATTGACTGAATTTATACCAAAGGAAAATTATCCAAACAAACTAAGAGGACAGTGTTTTGATAAACTTAAAATAGGGAATTGCGAAGATTGCTATATCGGGATAAAAAAAGACACATTAGATGGGATGCTTATTGGAGATTCGTTTGCCAATCACACCGCTGCATTTCTTGATGTTTTAGCTAAAGACGCTGGATTTTACATCCACGATAGTGCTGCTGGCGGATACCCTTTAATGAATTCATTAAATCCAGATGGTTCCGCATTGTATCCTGAACAATATGCGATTGATAGATTAAACTTTGCCAAACAATTTAAATATATTTTTATTGCAGCCAATTGGGAAGGAATTTCAGAACCAAAAAACAAGAAAACATACGAAGTCACACTAAAGACTTTGTCCGAATTGGTAAAAAGTGGAAAAAAAATAATTATTTTTGACGCGCTAAGAAGAACAACCGAATTAAATTTGCACCGAGCTAAATTAGTAAAGTCAAAAAATACGGTTTATTTCTCTCAAAAAGATTTTTCAATACCAGCATACAAAAGAAGCAACAATTATATTATCTATGAAATAAAAAAACGATTCCCTTCTATAAGTATCATCGACCTCAACAAAGTTATGTGTCAAAATGGACAGTGTGATATAGAACTCAACAATACTATAGTGTATAGAAACAATGACCATCTTAATACTAGCGGCGCACAAAAAATAGGAGAATTGTATTTAAAAAGATTTGGTAATCCACTAAAAAAAATAAAATAATTAACAAATATAAAATGAGCAATTTACAAACAATTATAGAACAAGCTTGGGAAAACAGAGCTTTGTTGCAAGAAGAAACAACAACGAATGCGATTAGAGAAGTAATCGAATTATTAGATTCAGGAAAATTACGTGTTGCTGAACCAAAAGGTGACGGATGGCAAGTAAACGAATGGGTTAAGAAAGCGGTAGTAATGTATTTCCCAATTCAAAAAATGGAAACTTGGGAAGCTGGAATTTTCGAATACCACGATAAAATGGAATTGAAAAAAGACTATGCTGAAAAAGGTGTTCGTGTAGTTCCTGGTGCTTCTGCTCGTTACGGTTCGTTTATTTCTAGTGGAGTTATCATGATGCCAAGTTATGTAAACATTGGTGCTTATGTTGACGCTGGAACGATGGTTGACACTTGGGCTACTGTAGGTAGTTGTGCTCAAATTGGAAAAGACGTTCACTTAAGTGGAGGTGTTGGAATTGGTGGTGTTTTAGAACCATTACAAGCTGCCCCTGTGATCATCGAAGACGGTGCTTTTATTGGTTCTCGTTGTATCGTTGTAGAAGGTGTTCACGTAGGTAAAGAGGCAGTTCTTGGTGCTAACGTATGTTTGACGGCTTCAACAAAAATTATTGATATTACAGGTGACGAACCAGTTGAAATGAAAGGTTTTGTTCCAGCACGTTCAGTGGTTATTCCTGGAAGTTACACTAAAAAATTCGCCGCTGGTGAATACCAAGTTCCATGTGCATTAATTATTGGTACTCGTAAACCATCAACTGACTTAAAAACATCTCTAAACAATGCGTTAAGAGAGTACGATGTAGCGGTTTAACAAAAAACTAATATTTTAAATTCCAAATTCCAATAGAAACATTAAATTGGGATTTGGAATTTTTATTTGCTCCAATTTATATAATCATTTGATTTTCTAGAAAATGAAAATACTTGTAATTCAAAACAAAATGATTGGCGATGTACTTGCTAGTTCAACTCTATGTAATACATTAAAAAATGAATTTCCAAACGCACAAATTGATTATCTCATTTATCCTTTTACAAATCCTGTTGTAGAAAACAATCCAAATATTGACAACCTAATACTTTTTACTGACGAAGCAAAAAAAAATAAACTTGAACTTCTAAAGTTTTGCTTTAAAATCAGAAAAATGAAATATGACATTGTTATCGACGCTTATGGTAAACTAGAAAGTAATTTAATTGTCGCTTTTTCGGGAGCAAAGACTAAAATTGGGTTTTACAAATATTACACCAGCTTCATTTATACTGATACCGTAAAAGAACTTTCTGTGCCTAAAACTACCGCAGGATTAGCACTTGAAAATAGAATGCTCTTATTACAACCTTTAAACCTAAAAAAAACTTTAAAAATAAAACCTGAAATTTTCCTAACAGACACCGAAATCGAAAATGGAAAACAAATATTAATTGAAAATAAAATTGATTTCACTAATAAAATCTATATGATAGGTGTTTTAGGAAGTGGAAAAACCAAAACTTACCCAAGTACTTATATGGCTACTCTACTAGATTTCATTGTAGCAGAAACAAATGCCACATTACTTTTTAATTATATTCCCTCACAAATAAACGAAGCTCAAGAAATATTTAATTTATGCAATTCTAAAACACAGCAAAACATAAAAATCAACATTATTCCAAAAACGATAAGAGAGTTTTTATCTCTTACCCATCATTGTGACGCACTCATTGGTAACGAAGGAGGAGCTGTAAATATGGCAAAAGCATTAAACAAACCTACGTTTACCATTTTCTCAACTTGGATTATAAAAGAAGCCTGGAACTCATTTGATGACAATCAAAAAACAGTATCAGTACACTTAAAAGACTTCAAACCAGAATTATATGGAGCTAAAAATGCTAAAGAAATGAAAAACCAAGCATTAGATTTATACAATCATTTTACACCGGATTTAATTATTCCTTCATTAGCAAAATACCTAAAACTTAATTAGAATCAATACCTTTATCAGTTCTAACCAATTTGTTTTTTTTTGTATAATCGCGTATTTCATTATTTTTCTTCCAAGCTTCATCACTAACGTATCCTCTAGCATGATCTAAATGAATACAAATAGCACTATACCGTATTTGTTTGGATTTCAATCCATAATTAAACAAACGCTCACCCAACTCTCGGTCTTCTCCTCCATATTGCATCTCATTGTTAAATCCGTTTACAGCGATCAAATCCTCCTTCCAACCAGAAGAATTATGTCCATTCCAACTGGCATTTGTAGGAGTTACAAAATTTAACAACCTTGACCAAGCACCTCGAACTTTTAGTTTTGAGTTTTTAAATGATTTATTTACTCCATTTTGCAATAACCATTTTACATCAAAACATTTTTGGCTAAAAATTGCTTCTTTTGAAATTATTTTTGAAGTTTCCATTGGAAGCTTGAAATACCCTCCAGAAAGAAAAAATCCTTTCTGCCTAAACTTCAAATGTGTAGCAACAAAGTCATTTCGAGGAATACAATCCCCATCTGTAAAAATTAAATAGTCTGTACTAGAAGCGAGAATAGCTTTGTTTAGAATTTTAGTTTTCTGAAAACCATTGTCTTCATGCCAAACATGAACAATAGGAATAGAAATTAATTTTTTAAGTTCTTCTATTTTTTCCTTTGTTTTGTAATTTGAACCATCATCAGCTATAATAATTTCAAAGTCAGTAGTGGTTTGTACGCTAAATCCAAAAAGCACCTTTTCTAGCCACTCTTCGGCATTATAAGTACTCATTATTACAGATGCTTTCATAATATTACTGATGGTGATTTTATTTTTTCCAAAATTTAATTTTCTTTTTCAATCGCTTTTTACGGGCAAATTTTTCCTGAAATACCTGAGTTTCCCCCCACATTTTCTCAAAAATTTCAACTTCTGTTTTAGCGGTGTAAAGCTTTGCATATTCATTACTCATGATTGCAATCATTTCTTTATGTGGAGTAAGACGATTAAAATTTTTCATCCGTAAATTAAAATCCATAACGGTATGAAAATTCATTCGGTTTAAATCGACTAGAAAAAATTGATACTTATTTTCAGTGCCTTTTTTAATCAAGGTATTCCCTGGAGAATGGTCTAGAAATTCAATTCCTTTTTGGTGCATCTCAAAAGTAAACTGTGTAAACTGACGGATGATTATTTCTCTATCGACAAAAGTTTTATCATCAACAAGGGCTCTAAATTCAAAAACATCCCCAAGATGTTCGCAAGCATAATAACTTTCCTTTAGTCCTATCGCATCATAGTTTTCATAAAAAGCAATAGGTTTAGGTGTCCCTATTTGCATTTCCATTAATTGAGTAGCAAACTCAAAAGAACGTTTGGCTTTTGATTTTCTAAAGTAACGATACGCTATTTTATTGATAAAATGTGGAATCTTGAACGATTTGATATTAATAGTTATACCATCTAAGTCAAAAAGTTTGATTTTATTTCTATCACCATTTCCAAAAACTTCTCCTGAACAATTAAACCCCTTAATAACATTAACTAAAGACGACTCTTTTTCAACAAAATCAGGATGAATTTTAAACTTCATATGTATATATAAAATGCTTTCAAAAGTAACCATTTTATTTTATTAATACAATTTAAGCACTACTTTTAGAGTAGCACTCACTTTCATGGAAAATGATTTCCTATGTAAAAAGAAGTTGTAAAAACACTACTAAAAATAGCTAAAGAAATTGATTCTAAATAAAAAAAACTAAAAACTTTTCAATAAAAGCAAGAATAATATTGGAGAAAAAAAGGCAAAAAAAAATTTACCTTTTTTTATTTAAACAAATGCTTAAACCATTGCCCGAAATTTTTAAAAAAGAGCTGAGATATAGAAAGCCTCAATTGACTATTTTGACCCATATATTGTTTTATTTCATTTAAGGTTTTAGTTGGGAAATACCCTAATTTTTTCCAACGCTCAGGTTCTATATAATAAAAATTGCTAAACTCTTTATAATTATTTTCATTCACTTTTTTCCATTTATCTAGAAAATCATTATTTACCTCATGACTATGCCCCCAATTTTCAATTTTGAACTTAATACCTTCCTCGGTTCGAGACAGAGTTTCATGTAATAAAATGGTATCTGTATAGATTACACGTTGTTTAGTTTGCCTACCCCATTTATAATTAGGGAAATTAGTTGCTACTACTAACTTGTGAGGTTTATCCACGTATAAAATCCCATTATTAGTGTACTTATATAAATTTAACCAAAAAGCACCAATTTGTATTGGTCTTTTTTCGGGATTTATCAAGTATGAATCATATTTTCTCAAATCAGCAATGAACTTCTTAAAATCTACAAAATACTCATCCGAATCAACTTGAATCAACCAATTCCCTATTCCCATTTTTTCCGAAAGCATTTTTCGTTCTCTCACTTCACATTCCATGGCGCTCAATTCTGGTACGTAAAAATTTTCTTCAAAAAGTTCTACCTTATTATCTGAATCAAAAGTAGTAAGCCATTCAAAAAATGAATCCTCTATATTAAAAGACTCTCCTTTCCAGGTTTTTCTATTTTTATCAATTGCTAAAAACACAGTATCCGCCTCATTATAAACAGATGGCAAAGAGTTTTTTAACATTTCATAATCGTACGAAACTAAATAACCTACCTGAATTTTACCCCTCATAAACTTTAATATAAATTTCTTGCAATTTACTATTTAATATTTAATTTTGCGTGATGGAGAAAAAATATGACTATTTAATAGTTGGATCTGGTTTATTTGGTAGTGTTTTTGCACATGAAATGACCAAATTGGGAAAAAAATGTCTAGTTATTGACAAAAGGAACCACAGTGGAGGCAATATATATTGTGAAAACACCGAAGATATTAATGTCCATAAATACGGAGCACATATATTTCACACCAATGATAAATTGATTTGGGAGTACGTAAATCAATTTGCCGAATTTAACAATTACATTAATTCTCCTTTATCACTCTCAAAAGGAAAACTTTACAACCTTCCTTTCAATATGAATACTTTTTATCAACTATGGGGAACCAAAACACCTCAAGAGGCTAAAAACATAATTGAATCGCAGATTGAAAATTATGGTTTTAAAGAACCTAAAAACCTCGAAGAGCAAGCACTTTCATTAGTAGGTAAAGATATTTACGAAACTCTAATTAAAGAATACACTGAAAAACAATGGGGAAGAAAAGCAACAAAACTTCCTGCATTTATCATAAAAAGACTTCCTGTTCGATTTACTTTTGACAATAATTATTTCAACGATAAATACCAGGGAATCCCTATTGGAGGTTACAATAAAATCACGGAAGGCTTGTTAAAAGGTATAGAACTACAATTAAATACTAATTTTTTCGAAAACAGAGACTATTATGAATCTCTTGCTGACAAAATAGTATTTACTGGAAAAATTGACGAATATTTTAATTTCGAATTTGGACAATTAGAATATCGTTCGTTGCGTTTTGAAACAGAAGTTCTAGATATCGAAAATTTCCAAGGAAACGCAGTCATCAATTACAATGATCTAGAAATTCCTTTCACGCGAATAATAGAACACAAACACTTTGAGTTTGGCAAACAAAAAAAAACCATCATTACAAGAGAATATCCTGAAAATTGGACTTCTGAAAAAGAAGCTTTTTATCCTGTTAATGACCAAAAAAATCAAAAAATATATCAACAATACAAACAAAAGTCAGAACAAACAAATGTTATCTTTGGTGGGCGATTAGCCGAATATAAGTATTACGACATGCACCAAATCATTGCATCAGCATTAAATACAGTAAAAAAAACAACTAATAATGGTTAAAATTTTTGTAGTTACTCACAAAGAATCTCCTCTTTTACAAAACGATTTATTTATACCCATCCAAGTAGGCACAAACCCTACTATTTCGGATAACATATTAAAAGATAATACTCTAGATAATATAGCTTCTAAAAACCCAAATTTTTGCGAACTAACCGCTACATATTGGATATGGAAAAATTATACGGAGGCTGAATATGTTGGAATATGCCATTACAGAAGGTATTTTAATTTTTACAATCCTTTCTATAATTTAAAACCATCAAAACAAAAAAAAATAACAGGAGAAGAATTCAAAAACACTAAACTTTTTAAAACAAATCCCAAAAAAACTACTAAAAAAATCGCTTCTATTTTGCGAGAGTATGACGTAATTGTTGGTATCCCCTATAAACTAAAGAAATACACTTTAGGAATTAATTACTGTAAAGATCATAGAAAAGAAGACTGGGATGAAACAAAAAAAATAATTCTTGAAAAATTTCCAGAATACGAAGAAAGCATTAATATTCATCTTGACAATGGAAAATTATTCCATATGGGTAATATGATGTTATGTTCAAAAAAATTATTTGACGAATACCATACTTGGATTTTCTCTATTCTTTTTGAGTTAGAAAAAAGAATTACAATCCCTACTGACCAATACCAAGCAAGAGTTTTTGGTTTTATTTCAGAACGACTAATTAACATGTATATTTATCACAATAAACTAAAAATAAAGTCAGTTCCTATTTATAAAATTACTGATGTGTAAACACAAAAAAGAAGGGCATTGTACTTAAAAAAACAATTCCCAAAGCCTTTTTTTACATTAAAAACAACAAACAAATTTCTTAAAACAACTTGTATTGAATACCTTTGCTTTTATTTAGATTCCATGCAAGATATTAATACCGAAGTACACAAAGCCTACGAAATCATTAAAGAAGGAGGTATTATCCTATACCCTACTGATACCGTTTGGGGAATTGGATGTGATGCCACAAACCCCGAAGCAATTGCCAAGATTTACAAATTAAAACAACGTGAAGAAACAAAAAGCATGATTGTTTTAGTAAATGGCGAAAGAATGATTTACAATGTTTTTAAAGAAATTCCAGAAGTCGCCTGGCAAATTATTGATCTATCTGAAAAGCCAACTACCTTAATCTTGGATCATCCTCGAAATGTTGCTAAAAACATCATTGCCGCCGACGATACCTTAGCTGTTCGATTGGTAAAAGAACCTTTTTGCTATAAGTTATTGGAGCGAATGAAAAATCCTTTGGTTTCTACATCAGCTAATATTTCTGGAGAACCTACTCCAAAATCATTTAAAGAAATCAGTCCCGAAATTATAAAAGGTGTAGACTATGTTGTAAATTTACATCGCGAAAAAATTTGCCAGAATCCGTCAACTATTATTAAGTTGACTAATGATTCTCAGGTGAAGATTATTAGAAAGTAATTAATGAGCCACGAATTCACGAATTACATTTAAACAAAAAAGTTTAATGACACAAAGAAGAAAGTTTTCAATTAATGGGAATTCTTTTTGAAATCCATAAAAATTTAGGTGGAGGCTTTTCTGAAATTGTTTATAAAGATGCTTTAGAATATGAATTAAAAAAATTAAATATTCCTTTCGAAAGAGAAAAAGAATATACTGTTCAATACAAAGACATTATCTTAAATCATAAATTTTATGCTGATTTTGTAGTTTATGATAAAATTATTCTTGAGATAAAAACAGTAGATTGTTTCAATAATAGTCATTACAATCAATGCATCAACTATTTAAAAATATCAAAAAACAAATTAGCCATACTAGCTAACTTTAACCTAATATCATTAGAATATAAACGCATTATAAATTCAAAAAATTAATTTGCGAATTTGCGGTAATTTTTAAACGTTTCTAATTATCAAATACCATTCAGTGGCAAATAAACTATGAACTACAAAGCATCATTACATCATCCCATTTTTAAAATAATAACTCAAGCTTCACATGAAATTCAAGTTGAAAGTTACGTTATTGGTGGTTTTGTAAGAGATTTGATTTTAGGTCGTGATTTTAAAAAAGACATTGACATTGTGGCGGTGGGCAGCGGAATTGAATTAGCCTTAAAAGTATCAGAATTACTTCCTAAGAAACCAAAAGTTCAGGTATTTAAGAACTATGGAACGGCAATGTTGCGTTATGAAGACACCGAAATCGAATTTGTAGGGGCTCGTAAAGAATCCTATACTCGTGACAGCCGCAATCCAATAGTAGAAAACGGAACATTGGAAGACGACCAAAATCGAAGAGATTTTACCATCAATGCCTTGGCGTTATCATTGAACGAAGCTAATTTTGGTGAACTATTAGATCCGTTTAATGGACTAATTGATATGAAAAATAAGATTCTAAAAACGCCATTAGATCCAGACATTACCTATTCTGACGACCCGTTACGCATGATGCGTGCGATCCGTTTTGCAACCCAATTGAATTTTGATATTGAAGAAAATTCGCTTCAGGCAATCACAAAAAATGCCGAACGTATCAAAATCATTTCTGGAGAACGAATTGTTGACGAATTGAACAAAATTTTATCAACTGAAAAACCTTCTATTGGTTTTTTATACTTATACAAAACGGGACTTTTAGACATATTAATTCCTGAATTAACTGCTTTAAATCAGGTGGAAGAAATTGAAGGTCAAACGCATAAAAACAATTTTTACCATACTCTTGAAGTAGTCGACAATATTTGCCCTAATACTGATGACGTTTGGTTGCGTTGGGCGGCACTTTTGCATGATATTGGAAAAGCACCAACAAAAAAATTCAATAAAAAACAGGGCTGGACCTTTCATGGACACGAATTTTTGGGTGGAAAAATGGTCAAAAGACTATTTGAACGCCTTCACATGCCATTGAACCAAAAAATGAAATTTGTTCAAAAAATGGTCATTATGAGTTCACGACCAATTGTTTTAGCACAGGATATCGTAACAGATTCTGCTGTTCGAAGACTGGTTTTTGATGCAGGTGAAGATGTCGAAAACCTAATGACCCTTTGCGAAGCAGATATCACAACTAAAAACCCTGCGAAATTCAAGAAGTACCATAAAAATTTCGAAATAGTTCGTAAAAAAATTGTCGAAGTTGAAGAAAAAGATTCCATCCGTAATTTCCAACCACCTATTACTGGGGAACAAATTATGGAAATATTCGATTTGAAACCTTCTCGTGAAATTGGTATCCTAAAAGAAGCAGTAAAAGAAGCTATTCTTGAAGGCGAAATCCCAAATGAGTATGAGGCAGCCTACCAGTTTGTTTTAAAACGTGCCGCAAAACTGGGATTAGAAAAAGTAAAATAAGTTCCAAAACAATATAGAAAACATAAAATGAAAAAAGAGAACAAACCCGTTATCATTTGGCTACTTTCAGGCTGTGTATTAATCTTCATAATGGTTGTTGTAGGAGGAATTACAAGGTTAACAAACTCCGGTTTATCCATGACCGATTGGCACCTAATCACCGATACACTTCCTCCTCTTACGGAAGCAAAATGGCAAGAAGCATTTGAGCAGTACAAACAGTTTCCTGAATATCAAAAAATCAATATTCATAACAACTTTACACTTTCCGATTATAAATTTATTTATTTCTGGGAATGGTTTCATCGTTTTATTGGACGTGCTATCGGAATCGTATTTATAATCCCATTTGTCTATTTCCTTATTAAAAAGCGTTTAGACAAGGAAACCTTAAAAAAATGCCTTATCCTCTTAGGACTGGGAGGTTTACAAGGCTTCTTCGGTTGGTTTATGGTTAAAAGCGGTTTAATCGACAATCCAGATGTAAGTCACTTTAGACTTGCGCTACACCTAACTACGGCTTTCATTACCTTTGCATATACATTTTGGGTAGCTTTAGATTTGATTTACCCTGTAAAACGAAACATTGAAAAAACACTGCGTAGCATAGCCCGATACACACTATTTTTCCTTTTATTACAAATTATATATGGGGGTTTTGTTGCAGGTTTAAATGCAGGTTTAATTCATAATCACTGGCCATTAATGAGCGATGGGCAATTTATTCACGACAGTGTTTTCTTAGAACAAGATAGTCTTTTGTTAAGTTTCACTGAAGGAAAAAGTGGCGTACAATTCATCCATAGAACTTTAGCTTATGTTGTAACTGGTATGATTCTTTTTTTATATTACAAAAGCAGCAAATACAACATTGACTTTAACCAAAAAAGAAGCTTACAAGCACTTGTATTCCTAGTATTTGTGCAGTTTGCCCTAGGTGTATTTACATTACTTTACGGCGTACCATTATGGCTAGGATTAATTCACCAAGTAAACGCATTTTTCCTTCTATCTGCAATGACCTATAGTTTACATCGTTTTTCGAAATAACACAAATAAGTAAAAAAAACTGCCCCCAAAAAGCTTTATACTTTCTGGGGGTAGTTCAGTTTATAATATATTCTTATTAATATTACATAATACTAATTTTTAGCCTTAATACCACACCCAATTGCTTTAGTTGTTTCTGGAGAAGGAGTTTTACCACTTTCTAAAGCAGCAATAGCATCTTCAAGGTATTTTCCTTTACATCAGCAGGACTATCTACATTATCGTCAATGGCACCAATGTATTTTACCACCCTGTTTTTAACTAATAAAAACACATGAGGTGTTTTTGTCGCACCGTATTGAGGATATTTTTTTTTATCCTCGTCTAACCCAGGAAAAACAAAAGCTTTTTCTTTTGCACCTTTTAGCATCATTTCAAAGTTATCTGACGGTTCAAGTATTAGATCATTAGGGTTAATTGCTACAAAACATAACCTTTTGACTTGTATGTTTTAGCTAAATCATTAACTCGATCCTAGTATTTTTTTTGCAAATGGAAATTAATAGCAAGTAAACACCATTATAAAGTCATTTTCTTCTTATTATCAAATATGCTATACATTTTTATCATCAACTGGTTTTAATATTAAATCAGTAGCTGTAACACCAATTTTATAAGGTACAGGTGGATTAAAAGTAAAAGCCAAAGATAAAAACACGGCTACCGAAAAAAATAAAAATGCTAATTTTTTAATAGTATAAAATTGTTAATTAATAATTGAATTGATATGTTGATTTAATTCTTTGTAACTAGAAAATGCCTTCTCGATAAAAAAATTTCACCCCTTTTTGATTATTAAAGTTATCTGAATATCGCCTGAACAGCCTTTATTAACTAATGACAAGCAGCTATCATAATCTTTATTTGTAGTAAAAACATCTTAAATTTGATTACTTTTTTTGCTAAAAAAAGTAATAAGTCTACCTCATATTGACTCTTAAAATCCAAACTAACCAACACTACTTTTAGCTCATTTTTCTCTGAGTTGAGTTGCTCAAAATAGGGCAATTCTTCCACGCATGGATGACACCAAGTTGCCCAAAAATTCACTACATAAGTTTCGTTTTATCACTCAAAACCTTCTTTTATAATTCAGAATACGAGTCAAAAATAGCCACCTTTTGAGCTTGAAAAGTCATTTAAAAAACACCAAAAAAACGAACCAAACTACTTACTTCATATTAGTAATTTTGATTTTAAAGCCTCCCGAATTTACAATCTTTATATTGTTTTATCCTTCTACTTAACAAAAAATTAGTACTGTTTATTACTGAAAAAAGAGATCAAAATCACTTCTTAAAAACACATTTTCCCATTATCAAAACGACACTATTTCAACTCAAAAAAGACATCAATTTCACACTTAAAAAAACCTACTTTTCAGACTTCAAAAAACAAGATTTTTGGTATCAAAATTGTTCTGAAAAACTACCAAAATCTAACTCAAAATACGCCTCGAAATCAGCAAAAAAAACACCGAAAAAAAAGCAAAAAAAACTCCAGTTTTGATCTTTTAAAAAGAGTCTGAAACCAATTTAAAAATCAATCCCAAAATCAACATCAGAAAATGAAAACCAAAAAAATCATTTGAATTACTATTTTTCAGATTCATTTTCAACTAAAAATTAAAGAAGAAATCAACACACCAAAATGCTCCTTAACATCACTTTTTTTTAGACAAAAAAAATGAAATAAAATAAACTTCAAAACATCATTCTAAATCTAAAAATAAAAACTATTTTTGAAAACTATAACTTCATTATGCACTCAAACCAAATTAAGAACTAAAAAATATATAAATCTTGATTTCTTTGATAATATCAAGCAAAAATCCTTTAAAAATCTATAATTTACAGCTATAGAGATAATCTATAATAACAGTTTAAAATATTTATTTCCAGTATTTTAAATTTACTTATTCAAATAAGTAAATTAACAAATAAAAAAACCACCAACAACAACTTAAAAAATGCTTCATGAACTCAAAAACAACAAACACAATCAAAAATACAAATAACATTAAATACAATTATATAAACAATAACTTTAAGTAAAAACAACATCCGTTTTAGCTTCAAAAAAAAAGCTGATTTTTAATTCTAAACAACCTCCACTCTAGCTACTTTTAGCTTCAAAAATTCACCCCTAAAAGCATCTCTCAAAAAACAACCTCTATTCTATCCATCAAAAAATACCACTCTAAAGAAATTCCGTTTTTAGATTTTTAACCTATATTTACCAGTAAGATTCATCTCTTAAAAATGCACATTTTAAAAAGCTTTTTTTTCGTCATTTTTGAGACTAAAAAAAGCCCCACAAAACACCATTTCCAACCTTCAAAAACAGTTAAAAAACGACCTGAAAAAACACCTTAAAAAAGCACCAAAAAAAAACATGAAAACAGAGAGAGAAAAAATGATCGATGGAGAGTATTATTTAGCGACTGACCCCATCTTAATTAAAGACCGAAGAAGAGCTAAAAATTTGCTACACCGATTAAACATTACTGAATACCGAGTAACCAAAAAAGCAAAAGAAATTGTAAAAGAATTAATCCCGAATGCTGGTCAAAATTTATACATCGAACCTCCTTTTCATTGCGACTATGGGTACAACATTTTTTGTGGGGACAATGTTTATTTTAATGTAAACTGTGTAGTGCTGGATTGTGCAAAAGTAACTATCGGTTCGAATGTATTTATAGCACCCGGAGTTCAACTCTACACCGCTACTCACCCACTCGATGCCGAACTAAGAAAGACACTTGAAAACGCACTACCCATCTCCATAGGAAACGATTGTTGGATAGGAGGCAATTCAATTATTTGCCCCGGAGTAACAATCGGAAACGGATCTGTTATCGGAGCCGGTTCGGTGGTAACCAAAAACATCCCCGACAATTCTCTTGCCGTTGGTAACCCTGCCAAAGTAATTCGCAAACTAAATCAATAAATTCAAGAATGCTTCAACTCAACAAAATCCATCATGTTGCCATTATCTGTTCGGATTATAAAAAATCAAAACATTTTTATACCGAGATTCTCGGTTTAAAAATTATCCAAGAGGTTTATCGAAAAGAACGTCAATCCTACAAACTCGATTTAGCACTAAATAATAATTACTGCATCGAACTATTTTCTTTCCCTAATCCACCAAAGAGAATTTCCAGACCTGAAGCCTGCGGATTACGTCATCTCGCATTTGCAGTAACCAATCTTGATGACACCATTACTTTCCTAAACACTAAAAAAATCAATAGCGAACCCATTCGTATTGACGAATTTACCAACAAACGATTCACTTTTATTTGCGATCCTGATGAACTTCCGATTGAATTTTACGAACTGTAATTTCTTAAGTTAATTTACCTCTAAACCCCAAAAAAAAAACTCAAATTAACCGATTCTTTGTTGTAAAATCTCATTAGTAGATAAATCAAAAGCAGATATTCAACATTTTTCCCTAGTTAAAAAAAACTAATTTTTTGTTGCGAAAACGCAGGTTTTTATTTTTTTTACATAATTTTGGCGTTCATTAAAGATTTCAAGTAATGAAAACCACTGCTCGAATTAAAAAAAACTACCACCTAATTAAATTTCAAAAACTAGTAATCGTCTCTATTTTAATTGGTTTTCTTTCTGCTTTTTTAGGAATAAGTTTAAAAAAAATGACGGAACATTACGAAGAAATATTTTTTCATCAAGCCAATGTTAATCCGTATTTCTATATTTTATTTCCTGTTTTTGGTTTATCGGTAATTTATTTTTTACGTGAATATCTCTTTAAGAAAAAAGAAAACAAAGGAATTAAAGAAGTTTTTGAAAGCACTAATTCTAAAACTAAACATCTCCCTTCGTACAAAATCCCTTCGCACACCATCAATGGTTTATTAACAGTAATTTTTGGAGGATCTACCGGTATCGAAGTATCTACTGTTGTTGCCACCGCTACCATTGGCTCAGTAGCACATCAAAAAGAAAATATATTTCGCCAATACAAAACCGAATTGATATGCGCCGGTGTTGCAGCAGGAATTACCGCTTTATTTAGCAGTCCAATTGCCGGAATCCTATTTGCAATTGAAGTTATTTCCAGAAAAATTAGCAGGGCATTTATCATCTCAAATTTAATTGCTGTTTCAATTGCTTTTGGATTATTAACTTTACTAAAAGAAGAACCTCTTTTTTCAGTTAACATTGCTACCTGGCATTTTAAAGCAATTCCTTATTTTATTTTATTGGGAGTTTTAGCCGGAATCAATTCGGTATATTTAACCAAATGTGTATTGTTTTTCAAATCTAAATTTGCAAAAATTGAAACTCATTATTACAAAATCATACTAGGCTCTTTTATTTTAAGCATATCCCTTTTTATCTTTCCTCAATTATACGGAGAGGGTTATCATGCAATAAAAACAATTATCAACAGCAATGAAATCCCTCTAACACTTACATTAGGATTTAGTTTTATTGGTATTTTGCTTTTAAAACCCATAGTAGCCTCAATCACTCTGGCTTCCGGAGGAGATGGAGGTGTTTTTGCGCCTAGTTTATTTATTGGTGCTTTTCTGGGAGCATTAGTAGCCTCTGTACTCAATACTTTTTTCGACACTCAAATAATCCCTGTCAATTTTATGATTATAGGCATGGCAGCTGTTTTGAGCGCGAGCATCCATGCTCCTCTTACAGCCATTTTTTTAGTTTGTGGATTAACTAATAATTACACTCTATTTTTCCCAATACTAGCCGCCTGTTTTATCTCTAAATATACCGCAAAAAAAATATACCCAAACACAGTATACACTTTTGTTCCAAATATTTAAATTCAATAAATATTATGCCCACTGCTAAAATCAAAAGAAGCTATCGCAAAACCCGATACATCTTATACAAAGAAACACTAATTGATTATAAAGAACAGTTTTGGTCGTTTTTAGGTTCTTTTGTTGGAATCGGACTTATTGCTTATTTCCAAAGCAAACAATTTTCACATCAGGATGTTGTTTACCTAATTGGTTCATTCGGAGCTTCAAGTGTATTAGTATATGGAATTATCGAAAGTCCGTTTTCACAACCAAGAAATTTGGTTGGAGGCCATCTTATTTCAGCTATTATCGGTGTTACGATTAACAAACTATTTCCCGAAACCCTTTTCATCGCCGCACCACTTGCTGTATCCTTATCAATCGTAACAATGCAAGTTACAAAAACACTACATCCCCCAGGAGGAGCTACTGCTTTGATAGCGGTTATTGGCACACAAAAAATAAAAAGCTTAGGTTATTGGTACATACTATCTCCTGTATTAAGTGGCGTAGTAATCCTGTTGCTCACCGCTTTAGTTTTTAACAACATGACATCAAGCAGAAAGTACCCTGCACACAGCACTTACCACAAGCGTTACCTTAAGACTATCAAACGATTCATAAAAAGCAACTAACTCATAATCAAAACTTATTTGATTTTTTGATAAAATTTCACAAATCGCATTGGGATTAAAAAGGATTAAATGTACCTTTGGCTTTTTATAAAAAACAACGATTATGGTTTATAAATTTAGAGTAATCTTAGACGCCGAAGAAGATATTTTTAGAGATATCGCCATCTTGGAAGACGATACTTTAGAAGATTTACACAATGCAATCTTCAACTCTTTTGGATTTGATGGTATGGAAGTCGCTTCTTTTTACACTTGTGATGAAACTTGGAATCAAGAAGATGAAATTTCACTTTTTGACACTGGTGATGTTCCTGGTGAACAACGAATCATGAGTGATTATAAACTTTCGGACATTCTTAACGAAGAAAACACTAAAATCATTTATGTATATGATTTTATTAATATGTGGACTTTCTTAGTAGAATTGGCAGCCATTGAAGAACAAACTGCCGGAGCAATTTATCCAGAAACCTTATTTGCTCATGGTGAAATGCCTGATGAAGCTTTAGAGAAAAACTTTGAAGCAGATAATGCAGATGATTTTTATGGCGAATTCGAAGATGGCTTAGATGATGACGACATGGATATGTTTGAAGGAGACGACAGCTACGAAGATTACGGCTTTGAAGAAAATTGGAACTAGAATAACCGCATAAAATTATTCAAAAGCCAAGATGGAAGACCTCAAAATAACAGTCTTTTTTCTTGGCTTTCGCATCTAAAAACACAAACAAAACATGATCAACTTATTCAACGCACACATCGAGACACTTTCTATTCACAGAGTAGGAAATAAAAGCCGAAATGAGGCTATCTTTTTATCAGAGCAACCTTTTAGCTTACAAGATGAAATTGTTCCGCTAATCAAAGAATTCTTCTTGAAACCCTTTAGAGAGAAAGAAGAAAACTATTATCAATTTGCTCACGAAGTGGATTTGGATTACAATGACATGTACAAATATGCCACTGAAATTTTTGAAAACCCAAATAACACCCATGAGGTTTCTAAAAAAATCACCAAACATTTATTTGAACAATCCAATCATCCACATATAAAAAATGGAGAAGTCTATATTGCACATATTACGAATGTAAATATCGACAATACACCAGTGGATGTAGTGGGTATTTTTAAAAGTGAATTACAAACCGATTTTTTACAATTTGAAGAAAAAGCTTCTAATCTAGAAATGATTCTACAGCAAGGAATCAATTTAAATAAATTAGACAAAGGCTGTTTGATTTTCAATCATAAAAAAGAAGAAGGATATAAAATCCTAACTGTTGATAGCAACCGCTATGATGCGCGTTATTGGTTAGAACACTTCTTATCTGTTGATGCGTTTGAAGATGAAAACTTCATTACTAAAAAGTATCTTAAATTCTGTCAAGGATTTGCTAAAGATGTTGTTTTCCCAGCAGAGGACAAAAAAGAAGAAGTAATGTTCATGAACCGTTCGGTAAACTATTTTGCCAAAAACGATCAATTTGAAGAACAAAACTTCCTAAATGAAGTGTTAGACAATCCTGATTTGATTCCTGAGTTTAAAAACTATAAAGTAGACAAAGGTGAAAAATACAGCATTGAAGACGTTACTTCCTTCCCTATTGCAAATGCTGCCGTAAGTGACGCTAGAAAATCTATCAAAAATGTTATTAACCTTGACACCAACATTCAAATCAAAATGGATTTTATCAATCCTGAGAGTGCTGAAAAGTTTGTTGAAAAAGGATGGGACGAAGAAAAACAAATGTATTACTACTTAGTTTATTTTAACAAAGAACAAAAATCTTAGTTATCCCAATTTCATTATTTCTTTAGTTTATTTATTAATCTCCAATGGTTCATACTATTGGAGATTTTTATTTACCAACTATTTTTAAAATAAAACAAGACTTACAAAACACACAAAAACAAGTACTTAGTCGATTTTTTACGTATTTATATCTAGGTTTTAATATTTTTATAATCCCAAAACCAAATTAACCTCTAGTTCTATGGATTTTAAATTAAGTAAAACCGTTTTCATTGGAAAAAAACTATACTGTACCCTTTTTGGTCACGATATTGTTACCTCCAGAAGTATTACTAACCACCTAAAAGAATACAAATGTAAAACTTGTCAAATGGAACTTACTAATAACGAGGCAGGAGCCATAACTCTTTTAACGCCAGAATTAAGAGAAGTAAACGAAGCCTTAGTTTCCTTTTGCAAAAAAAAGCTTTTAACAAAACAATAGCACAACTTCTATTTCTACTTAGGCTATCAAATCAGGATAATTCACTATTTTTGTATACTAAACAAAAAGTAAAATGAATCATCTTTTATTCAAAGAGAGTCCTTTTAAAACTATAATTTCTTTTCATAAACTTATTGAGTCACTGGAAGAAATTGCCTTATCAGATATTGATTATCGTTCCAATTATGCCAAATCTTTACTGAAAGAAATAGAGCCAATTCCAGAATTTAGAACTGGAATTGAAGATTTTTCAATCATAACAAATAATAAAAAAATTATTAGAAACTTACTTGCCGATTTATTCCCAACGGCATTAACTAATAATGAAATAAAAGCAGTTACCATACCTTTTCAAAATATCACTTTCAATTATTCTAAAAGATTTAAAAAAATTCTAAAAAATGCTGGCGATTTTAATTTAGTAATTGAAGATTTTAGTGATGATCAATTTTATGTTTTAAGCTGTATTCTGATTTTAAACGCTTATTACAATCAAAATTTTGATTATAACAAACCCTTATTTTATGATATTCCGGATGCTAATGGCGTAATTTATCACTATCGAATTCTATACAATGCCGATTTCGTAGATATTTACCCATTAAAAGAAGCTCCAAATTTAAGCACAGCAGACATTGACGAATTAATGGATAATTTTGAAAATGTAGCGCTGTGGAAAGAAAAATTTCCTCACGAAAGCTGGGTTTTAAAAGGATTTGGTATCATTAGCTTATTTGACGCCACTAAAGAAACTGCTATTTCAAATTTAAAGAGTAATCTTTTAAAAAGGGACAATAAAACAGAGGAAGATGAAAAATCAATTGAAAACATTTTTAGATCCTTCTTTAAAGTTCCTGATTTAAAAATTGGTATCAGTATTTATAATGAAGACGAAGCTAGATTTACAAAATTACCTTATGAAAAAACAAAAATTGACAGCTTCATCCTTCAAAACAGTAATGACACAGAATGTTGTAGTGCGTTTTTAAATTGTCCTGCTAACAAGCTTCTAGAAACTAAAGAAAACTTCATTATTTCAAATGTAGAAGCCTTTGGAGAAATCCCTGGAAATGAAAAATTTGCCCAAGTACTCCTGAATCAAAATATTAAAAGTTGCATCTTTACCCCTATTGTTAAAGACGGTAAACTCTTAGGTATCATAGAACTTGTTTCGGCTGTACCAAAACAATTAAACAGTATCAATGCTAATAATCTCAATTTAATATTACCTAATATTGTAAATACACTCGAACGCTTTAATACCGATTATCAAAATGAAATTGAAGCAATTATCCAACGTGAATATACTGCCATTCATTCAAGTGTTTCATGGAAATTTAAAGCTGAAGCTCAAAAATATTTACAAATTAACGACAATACTAAAAACTACAACTTCAAAGAAATTGTTTTCAAAGAGGTTTATCCTTTGTATGGACAAATAGATATAAATGGTTCTTCTGAACATCGAAATAATACCGTAAAAGAAGACTTAAGACTTCAATTGCAAAGTATTTTGAACATATTCGAAGTGTCAAAAACAATTCGTAGACTACCATTATTAGAACAACGAAAATTTGAACTAAATACTTTCTTTTCAGAATTAGAAAAAGATTTAAAAGCAGATACAGAACAACAAATTCAAAACTATATAGAAAAGGAAGTTCACCCTTTATTGAATAACACAATTATCGATAAAGAAGAGCAATTTTTAATTGATACTTACTTTAAAAATTTAGATCCTAAAACGAATCTTTTTTACCATGCTCGAAAACAATTTGACGAAGCAATGGCGATTATCAATAAAAAAATGGCCGATGTTCTTGACCATGAACAAAATGAAGCACAACAAATTTTCCCCCACTATTTTGAACGCTTCAAAACCGATGGCGTAGAACACAATATTTATATAGGTGATTCTATTACTCCCAACCAATCGTTTGATTTAATGTATTTAAACAACTTACGATTGTGGCAATTACAAACTTTATGCAAGATGGAGTTAGAACATCATCGTCTTAAAAAGAATCTTCCTTACAAACTAGATGTAAGTTCTTTAATTTTAGTTTTTAGTTCACCTATATCGATCCGATTTAGAATGGACGAAAAACGCTTTGATGTTGACGGAACCTACAATGCTCGATATGAAGTAGTAAAAAAACGAATTGACAAAGCAAATATCAAAGGAACAAAAGAACGTATCACACAAAAAGAAAAAATAACAATTGTATATTCTCATCAATACGAAGAAGTAGAATATTTGAAATATATTAAATTCCTTCAATTCAAAGGTATTCTTGAACCTCAAATTGAACAATTTGAAGTAGAAGAACTTCAAGGTGTAAACGGATTAAAAGCGCTAAGAATTAAAGTTCTAAACACCGATGAATCAATAGAATCTCAATATACCTATAAAGATTTGCTAGACGCTATTAATTAAAGTCTATCTGAGTAAAAAGCTAGAAAAAAAGACAAAAAAGAAATAATTATCCCCACCATAAAGATATTATAAGTAATACGAAGTAATCGGTATTTCTTTTCAAGTACAACGCCCAAGAAATACAAATCTTTAATCATAGAATTATACAAATATTTATTGTCTTTTATCATTTCATTTACGGCCCATTCGTATTCATCTAATGGCATTTTGTAAAAATTTCCAAAAAATAACAGGTTCACTTTCTGGTCTTCAATATCTTTTCGGGTAAAAGTTCCACTTGTTACTTTGGGTCTTGTGGATAAAATAGCAAAAACAATAGAAGTTACACTGAACATTAGCATGATAAATGTTGGAATTACCAAATGGGCATTATTTGGACTATCAAGTTTAGGTATGATCGATGAAAGTGCAATTGAAATAATAATTGCATTTACTGACAATAAAATATTTGCTTTACTATCTGCAATACCACTTAAACGCGTATGATTACTTAATGTTACTCTAAATAAAGTATCAATTCCTCTATCTGGTTTTGGCGTTTTTGCTTGTTTTTCTTCTTTAGTTTTTTTTATTGGTTTAGGTTGATTTACCTCTTCCATTTGCGCTATTTTTTCTTTAATGATGGTAATATTTTTTTCTTTTAGAGGTTGCCAATTAGCTATAGCATAATCCGTGTAATACTGATGTAACTGTGTTAGTACTTTCAAATTTTCTTTGGCCCAAGCCAAATCATTTGGTAGTTGCTTGAATTTAAAACAATCCCATTCTTCTCTTAAAAGGTTACAACGCTCACAATAATTTGCCAATGTAAAATGATAAAAATCGGCATCTTTCATGATTTTTTCTGGCAGAGTTGTTGGAACAAAATCATATTTAGTAGCTAAAATCAAATCACTCACTTTCGATATATAATCGGCTGATTTCCCTTCTTTTGTCAAATATTCTGAAGCAATTTTCACACTATTTTCCTCATGATTCTCAAAACCTTGCACATAACCTGTATCGTGAAACCAGGCTGCCACTTGCAACACTTCTTGTTCGTCCAGGCTTATATTTTCGTGTTCTGAAAGTAATTTTACTGCCTTTACTACCTCAGATGTATGATTAAAGTTATGATAGATAAATGCTTCAGAAAGCTTATCTTTGAGTAAATTTTTAACAAAATCTTGTACTTGGTCTGTAAAGCTCATAAGTGAATATTTATACTACTAAATTATGAAATTGTTTTCGGTTATACAGTTCTTAAAAATCAAAATATTTTTTATCCTTTCTATTGCGTTAGTTTTAAACATTTCTTGTTCTACTAATAGGGCTCAATATGGAAAAGATTCAATTAAAAACCTACTTACAAACGATAAGGACACCACAAAAATTGCACATCGCTTTTTTTTAATCGGAGATGCTGGAAATGCTGATCAAGAAAATGCCCAAAAGATACTTAATGCTTTACAAAATAAACTAGTAGCCTCCGACAAAAATGCAACTTTATTGTTCTTAGGTGATAATGTTTACCCAAAAGGAATACCTAATGAAAAAGACAAAAAAGCGTATGATATTGCTTTTGAAAAACTAAACAAACAATTAGCCATTACAGCAGGATTTAAAGGAAAAACAATATTCATACCTGGAAATCATGATTGGTATTCTGGAATTGATGGATTAAAACAGCAAGAAAAATTAGTTAATCAATTTCTCAATAACAAAAAAGCGTTTCTACCAGCCAATAGTTGTCCGATTGATGACCAAAAAATCAATGAGCAAATTTGTCTGATTACTATTGATAGTCAATGGTTTTTAGAGGATTGGAATAAAATTCCAACAATTAATGATGATTGTTCCATCAAAACTCGTGAAGCTTTCTTTGAAGAATTAGAAAGTATTTTAAACAAAAATCAAGACAAGACCATAATCATTGCTATGCACCATCCTTTGATGAGTAACGGAACACATGGTGGACAATTTTCTTTAGAAAAACAATTATTCCCACTCGAACAAAAAATTCCGCTACCTGTTTTGGGTTCTTTTATCAATTTAGTTAGAAAAACATCAGGAATTAGTCCGCAGGATATTCAAAACAAGCAATATCAAATTTTAGTTAAACGCATAAAAACTTTATTGCAAAATCAAGATCAAGTTATTGTTGTTTCTGGACACGATCACAATTTACAATACATCGAAAATCAAAACGTCAAACAAATTATAAGCGGTGCTGGTTCAAAATCAGAAGCTGCAAGAGCTATATTTCCTAATGACTTTTCCTATGGGAAAAATGGTTTTGCGATTGTAACGGTTTATACCAATGGAAAATCAGTTGTTCAGTTTTTTGGAATTGAAAATAATGAAGTTACGAATCTGTTTGAAAAAACACTTTTAGAACCTCAAAAAAGTAAACTAAATCATTACGCAACTTCTTTCGCAAATACAACAAAAACTTCGATTTACAGTAGCGAGATGACTCAAAAGAGTCTCTTTCATAAATTTCTATTTGGCAATCATTATCGACAATATTACAGTCAGTTAATTGATGTTCCTGTTGTTTCATTAGACAGTTTATATGGCGGTCTTACTCCCAATAGAGCCGGTGGGGGACATCAATCTAAATCGCTACGACTTGAAACAAAAGAGGGTAAAGAATATACGATGCGCGCCTTAAAAAAGAGCGTGAGCCGATTTTTGCAAAGTGTTGCCTTCAAAGACCAATATGTAGAAAATCAATTTGAAAACACCTATGCCGAGAAATTCCTATATGATTTTTATACCACATCACATCCTTATACGAACTTAGCGATTGGAAAATTAGCCAAACCAATTGGCGTTTTCCATAGCAATCCAAAGTTATTTTTCATCCCAAAACAAAAGGCCTTAGGTGATTTCAATAGTAATTTTGGTGACGAATTGTATTATGTAGAAGAAAGACCTTCAGATAGTCAAAAAGAGCTTGCTAGTTTTGGCAAATCTGGAGCTATTATTTCCACCGATGAACTCCTTGAAAATTTACAAAAAGACGAAAAATATGCTGTTGATGAACAAGAATACATCAAAGCACGATTATTTGACATGCTTATTGGCGACTGGGACAGGCACTTTGATCAATGGCGTTGGGCCGAATATAAAACAAATGATAAGGTTATTTACAAATCCATCCCTCGTGATCGTGATCAGGCCTTTACTAAATATGACGGTACTTTATTATCGCTGCTGATGAACATCCCATCGCTTCGTCATATGCAAAGTTTTAAAAACAATATCAAAAATGTTAAATGGTTTAATAGGGAACCCTATCCATTAGATCTTGCGGTTTTGAAAAAAGCAGAGGAAAAAGATTGGATTACTCAAGCTAAATTCATCCAAGAAAATTTAAGTGACGTCAGTATTGACAATGCTTTTAGTAATTTACCAAAGGAAGTTCAAGATGCTACAATTACTTCTATAATAGAAAAATTAAAAAACAGAAAAAAACAATTAGTCAATTATGCAACGCAATACAATAGCGTTTTACAAAAAACAGCCATTATTGTTGGAACTAATAAAAAAGACCGTTTTACAATCAATCCAATTTCAAAACATGAAGTTGAAATTTCTTCTTTACGAATGAAAAAAGAAGGAGAAGAATTAGTTCTCACTAAAAAATTCAATGCCCAATCAACAAAAAATATCTGGATATATGGTTTAGATGACGAAGATGTATTTGAATCACAAAACACTCAAAAATCAGCCATAAAAATCAAATTGATTGGAGGTCAAAACAACGACTCCTACTCTATTTCTAACGGAATAAACATTAGTATTATCGATTTTAAAAGCAAAAAAAACAATTTTAATACCGCTTCAAATACTAAAAAGCTTTTGACTGATGACTATGAAACCAATTATTACAATTATCAAAAACCAAAATACAATGCTTTTTCGGGAATCCCTTCAATAGGATTTAATCCAGACGATGGGATTAAATTAGGTATAAATACTAATTATACTATAAATCATTTTAAGCAGAATCCTTATACTTTTAAACACATTTTTAAAGCCAACTATTATTTTGCTACAGATGGTTTTGAGTTTAATTACCAATTGGGTGTTCCTAAATTAATAGGAAAATGGAATTTTGGTTTTGATACTCAATTTACAAGTCCCAATTTTGCAATCAATTATTTTGGCTATGGAAATCAAACTGCTAATACCGATGAAATCAACGGGATGAATTATAATCGGGTTAAAATTAGTATGTTAAAATTGGCTCCAAAAATTGAAAAAATAGGTCGTTTAGGGAGTAAACTAAGTTTCCAAATTGCTTATGAAAATTTTGATGTAGAAAACACCCCGGATCGTTATATTTCAATCCCCAATATTGTTAATCCTAAAATCTTTAAAAACCAACAATTTGCTGGAATAACAACACAGTACAGTTATGAAAATTACGATATACCTTCACTTCCATCCATGGGTATGGGATTTTTGATAGCGGCAAATTGGAAAATAAATACAAACAACAGCAAACAAAACTTTCCAACATTGGAATCCAAATTGAATTTCAATCATAAAATAGATGCTCAAGGCAAAATTGTTATAGCTACTTTATTGAAAGCAAAGGCAATTTTGAATTCTAATTATGAATTTTATCAAGCTGCAGCCCTAGGAGGCGATTTTGACCTTAGAGGATTTAGAAATCAACGTTTTATTGGTAATCAATCTTTTTTTCAAAGTAGTGATATCCGATTTTCCATTGGAAAAATTAAAAATAGTTTAATTCCAATGTCTTATGGCTTTTTTGGTGGATATGACTACGGTAGAGTTTGGCTAGAGGGCGAAAGTTCTAACAAATGGCATCAGTCCATAGGTGGTGGTTTATGGCTCAATGGTTTAAATACCCTAACCGCTCGATTAAGCTATTTTAAAGCCACTGCCGATGAAGAAGTTCGAATCGCTTTTGGTCTTGGATTTGGATTCTAATGCAATGAATTCAAATCCAATTGATACAACTTACCACCAATTTTTTTCGTTTTTTCATCCACAATTAAAAGTGTTTTGTTGTCTATAAAACAAATTGCTTCTTTTTGCGAAAAATGATTGAGTTTGACTCTTTTTACGGCACCAGAGAAAAAATTATCGGAAGTAAAATTTTCAAAAATCCAGATTTGACTATGGCTAAGTAAAACCACTTTTTTACCATCATTACTAATGGCGGCACTTGTAATAGCTGCATTTTCAAAATTACCTTCTGCCTTAAACTTAGCTAACAATTTAGCAGAATGAAAACCAGATTTATTGGGTACTTTATATAAAAATGTGGTTCCGTCAAAACCTTTACTACGGTTTTTAGTAAAAAGATAAAAGTTGTTATTGTACTCCACAAAAGCCTCTACATCAAAAAAGAGTTGGGTCTTTTTTGGTGGAAATTCGGTTTGCTCAGGATAGGCAAAACTCACTTTATAGGAAGGTATCACCGACTCATTATCCAAGGAATCTTTAGCAATTTTATAGATTGCCAAGTCTTTTCTAATGTTGTCATTATTACCAAAATCACCTATGTATAAGTTTTCTTGACTATCTTTAGTAATATCTTCCCAATCTATATTATTAGTTTGAGAAATTGTTATTGTTTTTACAAGTTTTCCCTCCTTATTAATTCCGTAAATTTCATTAGCATTCCCACTATCTTCCAATAGCCATGCTAAATTTGAGTTATTTGTATACGTAATTCCTGAAACTTCCTTTAATTTCTTAGGCAAATCAAATAATTCATTCACAATTGGAGTTTCACTTTGACAAAAAGCAAATAAAACAGATGCTAAAATTACTAAAGAGACTTTTTTCATTTCTAATTCAATTTTTATTAATCCTATTTAAACAATTCAGGATGTTTGAAATTTCGGGTCACAAACTTAAATGCTGCACTTAAAACAAAGCCCATTGAAGTTGCTTTTTTAAAATTTAAATCATTCGTATAACGGTATAATTCTAGTTTTAATTGTTCTATGTGCGCTTCTGGAGCGATGGTATCGTGAGACATGATTCGAAGAATTTTTTGAATCCGTGTTTCTGCAGAAATAATTCTTTTGGCAAGAGCGGCTCGCTCTTCATGTTTGTATTGTTCGATGGAGCTTTTTTGTAATTTATCTTTAATTAATTTAATCATAGGATAATTTTCCTTGAAAAATTGCGGCCTATAGATTTTAAAATTCCCTTCGTAACACTGCTGATCAAAATCGATAGCTCTAATTTTATAAACTACTTGGTCAAAATCATGAATAGGTACAATTACATAATTATACGCACGCATATCTCCCAAAAGCCGAATCATACATCGCTCATTAAATTTTACAAACTCCTTTGCTATTTGTGATTTTTCAGTTTCAGAACAACTATGAAGCAAGCTTTCCATAAATACATCACCTGGAATTCCTATTATATGTTCTTCGATCAGGGTGTCTTGATAAACTAAAAAGTTAATTTTATCTGGTGACAATATATGTTCTAACTCCAATCCGTAAATTCGAGATGCGTCGGCTTTTTTTATGTAAAAATGTACGTAATTATCATTTAAAACATTACGTACTTTTATTCTGAAAGGTTTTGAATTTCCAAAAGTGCAATAATCAATTGCGTCTACATTTAGGAACTTAATAATATCTAAATTACCATCCGAATGCAGCAGCGAATATATCTTTTTCAAATTCAAATCAATCTCATTTCTTTCGAATTCATTATAAAACACTCTTGCCCATAATGTATCATGATCATTCTTATCATAGACATTTATAGAACCTGAAAAGCGTAATAAATCATCATATGATATAGCTACTTTAGATATCCTATCAAAACGTTCTAAATATTCAAGAAGTGATTGATTAATGGGATAAGTGGGTTTTTTGAATAAAGGTGAAATATCGCTCATGTATATGCAATTTATACAAAAATACGACTAAATTATCGGAATTCCATTTGAATATAAAAACTTAGAATATCTTAATTACGGTTCAAGAAAAATAATAAAACTTCAAAATCAAAAAGTAAACTTTAACATCTTAACAAATAAAAGAGTATTAAAAAAAAATACCTTCTAAAAAAAAGATGCTTTTCATCGATTTTATTTGTAGATTGTAGATAACTTGGGTACTTTTATTTTTTAGATATATTTACTTAAGTAAAAACACTTAATTTACATGTCAATTAAATAATACCCATTCAACCAAATCAAAATTTAATCCAATTCTTTACAATTACTATTTATGCAAACAAATCTGGATTTTTATTTTAAAAAAAATTTTGAAATAGGAAAATGGGATATCAACCTTAATACAAATTCGATTCTTTGGGACAACAAAACCAAAGAAATTTTTGAAGTATCAGAATCTTTTAGTCCTTGCATTAAAAATATAATAACTTTTTTTAACCGAAAAAATCTAATTCTTTTTAAATCACTAATTAACCGTTCGATGGAATTCGACACCCCTATTAGTGACAAATTTCAAATTATTACTTCTGATAATAAAATCAAGCATTTAGAATGTGTTTGTCAAGTGGATTATCAATCGGATAAAATAAACAGAATTTATGGTTCTATTAAGGATGTCACACATGAGGAAGAACAAATCATAAAACTAAAATCGGTTATTCAAAAATACGAAACCGTTTGTTCAAGTATTCAAAAAGCGATAATCATTATTGAAACAAAAACAGGAATAATAACCGATTGTAACAATCAAATTTATGATCTTACAGCATTTACTAATAATGAATTAACCAATGCTAATTACTCTTTTTTATTCCCTTCATTAAGCCAAACTGATATCGATTTAAATATTCCTTTTACTAAAGAAACCATTTTAAAAAGAAAAGACAATAAATTAGTTCCTATTCAAATTGCATCTGGAAAAAAATTCCTCATAAATGATAAAAACTTTTTAGTTTGCTTTCTAAAAAAAATTGATTCTGTAGAAACCTCTGATATACTTTCTCTTATTGTTTCTAAAACGACTGACTTAATCATTGTTACAAATCCCGATGGAGAAACAATATGGGCTAATCAGTCTTATCTGAAACTCGCTGAAACTAATTTGGAACAAATTATTGGAAAAAAAATAGATAGTCTTTGTAATAATACAGAGACAAACAATGAAAAAATAAACGATATAAAAAGAGCCATTCAGAATAAAGAAGAAATTGAAAATATATTTCAACTTACCAATAAACAAAACGAAAAATATTGGCTAAAATTAAACTTGAAACCAATTTTTGATCAAAATGGCGTTTGCACCAAATTCATTGCCATTGGCAGAGATATTACAACTACTAAAAATAAAGAAATTGAATTTGAGAACATCCTTGAAGTTACAAATCAACAAAACAATAAACTGCTAAATTTTGCTCATATTGTTTCACATAACATCCGTTCTCATACTAGCAATTTACAAATGGTTCTCGATGTGATTGAAAATACAGATAACACTACAGAAAAACTCAGTTTTATTGAAATGTTTAAAGAAGGAACCGAAAAATTATCCGAAACAATTGAAAACTTAAATGAAGTACTAACGATACAGAAAAACTCAAAAACAAAAAAAACGGCTGTTCATTTAAAAACAGAAATTGAAAAAAACAGTATCCCTTTTAAAAGTAAAATTAGTATTACGCACAATATCGAGGAGGATATATATTTGAAAGTTATTCCTTCCTATTTAGAAAACATTATACAAAATATTATATCTAACGCAGTTAAATATCAGTCACCTAATCGTTATCCCAAATTGGAAATTAACTTCCATAGAGAAAAGTATTTCCATGTACTATCGTTCAAAGACAATGGATTAGGCATAAATATTGATAAAAACAAACATAAATTGTTTGGCATGTACAAATCGTTCCATGGAAATGACGATGCAAAAGGAATTGGCCTATTTATTGTAAAGAATCAAATTGAAGCCATGAAAGGTAAAATCGAAATTGAAAGTAAAGAAGGAGAAGGAAGCACTTTTAAATTGTATTTTGATGAAAAATAAGATAACCTACATAATTGACGACGATAAACTATCAATAAAACTAATGAGCATGCTAATCACAAAAAATAATTTTTGTGAGGAAATCATCTCCTTTCATAATCCAAGAACCGCTCTTGATGAACTGATAAAAAATGCTGAAACCCCTTTAAAACTACCAGATGTTATCTTATTAGACTTAAATATGCCTGTTTTGGATGGTTGGCAATTCCTAGACGAATTAGAACATATCACTTTTTCCAAAGAAATCATCATTTTCATAGTCTCATCATCGATCGATCCTTCCGACTTAGAAATGACTAAAAATTATCCGTTGGTTAAAAACTACATCGTAAAACCACTTAATTCAGAAAAGTTAAATCAAGCTTCTTTGTTAATTGAAAAAGAAATAAAAATTTAGACTTTAAAGTGTAATACTACAAACTAAAACATCAATTTATACTAACTTTGTAAGACTATGAAAGTCTACAAATCAATAATATATTGTGTTTTAAGTGTATTTTTAAGTTCAAAAATACAGGCTCAGTTTATTAGTATAGACGATGCAAAAAATGCTTCTGAACTCGTCAATGTATTGACCAATAATAGTTCCTGCTTACAAATTTCAAATGAAACAGTTAAAGGAGATACGCATACATCAGGTAAAAACAGCTATGGCACATTTACCAACACTTCTTCAAATTTTCCTTTTAAATCTGGAATTATATTAAGTTCCGGAAGCAGTAGTAATGCTTCGGGGCCATTTGTTAGAGACTTTAATGATGGTAATAACTCCTGGCTTGGAGATACTGATCTTAACCAAACATTAAATATTAATTCGGTAAATGCTACAGTATTAGAGTTTGACTTTATTCCCCTTACAAACAGCATCAGTTTTAATTATCTTTTAGCTTCTAATGAATACCAAGATAATTATCCTTGTGAATTTTCTGATGGTTTTGCATTTTTAATCAAAGAAAAAGGAAGTACTAATCCTTATCAAAATTTAGCCATAATTCCGGGAACAACTATTCCTGTATCCTCTTTTAACATACATCCTAAAATCGTTTTTAAAGATGGTTGTGAAGCAAAAAACGAATCTTATTTTAGTCAATTAAATACCAATCCAAACAATAATAGCCCCATAAATTACGCTGGACAAACTAAAATTCTAAATGCTACATCAAGTGTAATACCAGGAAAAACCTATCATATTAAATTAGTTGTTGCAGATGATCGATTTGTCTATTACGATTCGGCTATTTTTGTAGAAGCGGCCAGTTTCAATTCTGAAATTGACTTAGGAGAAGATCGGTTATTAGCTTCAAATAATGCTATTTGTTTTGGTGAAAATTATATAATAGACACCCAATTATCTCCAAATTATAGCTACAAATGGTATAAAGACGGATTTCTTCTTCCCTTAGAAACTAATCCTTCTTACACAGTTACTTCAGCAGGAACTTATAAAGTTGAAGTTACTTTATCCCCTTCTACTTGTGTAGCAACAAAAGACATCAAAATTGAATACACCCCACAAATTGAACTAAAAAATAGTAGCCTATCGCTATGTGATTTTGATGGAAATGAAAAAGAAACATTTGATTTAACACAAGCAGATACTTCAATCAAAAACAATAACACCTCTTTAAGTGAGATTACTTATTATGAGAATATATTGGATGCAAAAAACAATAACAATCCTATTAGTAATCCATTACATTATACAAATCAAACTTTGACACAAACAGTAATTGCTAAAGTAACAAATTCATACAATTGTGCTTATTATGCTGAATTAACTTTGAATATTTTAAAGACTGACAACCAACTTCCTGCAAACATTATTACAGCTGTTGAAACAACTAATTTTGGAGGGGATAATAATACTGCTACGATTGAATCTATTTCGAATGGTGATTTTGAATTTTCTATAGACGGAATATTTTATCAAAAAAGTCCTGAATTTACGAAGCTAGCACCTGGTAATTATATTGCCCGTGCCCGTGATAAAAGTTTATGTACTGAGTCGGTTCCTTTTCCTTTTATTATACTAGACTATCCTCGCTTTTTTACCCCAAACGGAGATGGATATAATGATTATTGGACCATAAAAAATTTAAATACGCTTCCCCTAGCTACTATCCGTATTTTTAATCGTTTTGGAAAATTCATCAAAGAATTTCAGTCCTCAAACTTAAATTGGAACGGAACACTTAACGGTTATTTACTTCCTGCTGATGATTATTGGTTTAATTTAATTTTTGAAGATGGCAAAAGCATAAAAGGCCATTTTTCGCTAAAAAGATAAATAATAACAAATAATTTATACATTTAGCAAATGAAGAAAATTTTAATAGTATTCTTTTTTTGTGCGATGCTAAAAGGCTACGGCCAGTTTAGTAAAACTCATTATATCCCTCCTCTAACTTGTCAAGATCAAGGGCTAAAAGCAGGAGATCATTATCTATACATATCCACACCTACTACTAAAAATGTGGAAATAAAAATTATTGCCATTGGTGGACAAATTATCAATGCAACGATAAACAAAAATAACCCTTACGTATTCCCAATAGGAGTTGGAGAGGATACGCAATTATTCGTTCCAAAAATTAAAACGGGACAAAATAGCAACAAAGGATACATTATCGAGGCAGACGATTTAGTGTATTGCAGTGTTAGGGTAAATGCGGGTTTAAATCAAAATAATGGTTATAATCATGCTGGTGGATTAGTCACAAAAGGAAATAGTGCCCTTGGAACCATTTTTAGACTTGGTGCAATGACAAACCCATTATTTGACAGTTCACTACTTAATTTTGCTTCTATTTTGGCAACAGACAACAACACCACTGTAACTATCTCCAATATACCTGCTGGAACAGTTTTAGCCAATGGAACAATTGTGACAGGCCCTATAACTATCAATTTAAACAAAAACGAAAGTTACATAATTGCTCTAGAAAATATTCAAAACGAAACTTCCCAAACCTCAAACAGCTCCAAAATCATTGGTGCACTTGTAAGATCAAACAAAGCTATTGTTGTTAATTCTGGATCATTTGGTGGTAGTAATAGTATCGTTGTTAGAGATTTTGGCGATGGTGTTTTAAGGCCAACTGGTAGAGACATAGGTTTTGATCAAATAGTCCCAATTGAAAAAACAGGTAAAGAATATATTTTCGTAAAAGGTGTAGGACCAGATGAAATAGAACGTGTTATAATCGTAGCACATGAACCACAAACAACCATTTATTTGAATGATAAAACAGTTCCCAGTTACACACTACAAGCAGGAGAATATATTGCAATTGATGGATCCGAATTCATAAACGGTAATCTATATGTGAGATCTTCAGAAAATGTATTTGCTTACCAATGTATTGGCGGATTAAAACAAAACCCACCTCCCTATAACAATGAAAATCCGCAAAACAACCCAATTGCAAACCAAAACTTATTTTACGTACCTCCTATCAATTGTGCAACTCCAAATGTTGTAGATAATATCCCTATGATTGAATCGATAGGTAACACTTTATATAATGGCGGTTTAAATATTATTACTGAAAAAAATGCTACTGTTTCAATAAACAATAACCCTATCAATTCAGATCCAGTTGAAGTTACAGGAAACCCTAATTTTGTTGTATATACTATCGCCAATTTGAATGGTAATATTACAATTAAATCAACTAGACAAGTTTATGTATCTTACTTTGGCACTAATAATGCAGCTACTTATGGTGGCTATTATTCAGGATTTGATTCAAAACCAGAAATTACTTTTGACAAAATCAATATCATAACAACTTCATGTATTCCTAATATTATTTTGGATGTTAACACTACTTTAAATTATGATAGTTATCAATGGTATTTTAATAATACCCCAATTAGCAATAGCAATTCTAACACATACAAACCAACTGAACCCGGATATTATCAAGTAAGAGGAAGTATTACAGGATGTAACACTACACTAATCTCCGACATCATTCCTGTGAGTAATTGTACCACAGACGTCGATAATGATACTGTTAATGATAATATTGACTTGGATCATGATAATGACGGAATTTCCAATTGTAATGAATCGTACGGGAACCAAAACCTGAATATTTCGAACATTTCTTCTGGAAATTTAAATATTGGTTCCTATTCCAATTCCTATACTGGAACTACTAGCACTTCAACAACCGTCAGCAATACCCCTATTACAGGAAACTCAGACGGTAGCTTTATTTCTAATATACCTGCAGGAAAAGGAAATTTTGCAAAATACACTTTGACATTCAATAAACCTATAAGTATTGGTATTGAATATGTAACTTCTGCTAATACTACCGATTTATTAAATGCAAATGCTGAATATACAATAACAACGGAAACAGATAAAACAATAACTGTACTTAACCCAAATAATGAGTTATTAATTGACACCAATTATGATGGTATTTATGAAAGTGGTGTTACTGAATATTCCTCATTTGAAATTCGCTTTCAAATCAATGGAATAACACCTTTGACTGCTGGTTCAACATCCTTTAAATTCTTAACCCATTTAGTCAATTCTATTAGTTTTACTCACAAAAATCTTTTAGATACACAAGCCAATAGAACTACAATGAAATTTTTTGCAATTTGCGTACCCAAAGACTCTGATGGTGACGGAATTGTAGACCAATTAGATACTGACACTGATAATGATGGTGTTACTGATTTAATAGAAAGCCAAGCCAATAATTTTGTTTTAAACACTAATGATGCTAATAAAAATGGTATCTATGATGTTTTCGAAACTCAATTAACTCCGATAGATACGGATGCTGACAGAATTCCAGACTATTTAGATTTAGATAGTGATAATGATGGTATTTTAGATTCTGTGGAAACCGGAAGTAATGGTACAGACACAGATAACGATGGAATAAAAAACTTTAGAGACTTGGATAGCGATGGCGATTTATGTGATGATGTTACAGAAGCAGGATTTACAAGTACAAATAGAAATCCTATTTTAGGAACTATTTTCCCAGCAACAGTTGACAACAATGGACTTGTAACAAGCCGAAATGATGGATATACAACACCTAATTCCAATTATTTGACTTCTGGTCTTATAACAATTACAAACCAACCCGAAATCATACCAATCTGTTTAAATCAAAATGCTTCAGTTTCAATAACTTCAAATGCAGAAAGGATTCAATGGCAAATTACTACCGATGGAACAAATTGGAATGATTTGAGCAACAACAGTACTTACTCTGGTGTCGATTCAAACACTTTAAATATCTCGACTGTTAAACAATCCCTGAATGGCTATAAATACCGAGCATTTTTAAACAAATTTGGGAATTCCTGTGGTTTATTATCTGAAGAAACCACATTAACTGTTTTGGATTTACCAATTGTAAAGGATATCAATATCAAACAATGCGATGATGATTTAGATTCAAGATCCTCTTTTAATCTTACGGTAAAAAACAATGAAATATCAGCTAACTACGAAAACGAGACTTTTGATTATTTCACCTCAAATTTGGCAGCTGAAACAAACAATCCTTTAGAAAAGATTACAAATCCATTAGCTTACGAAGCAGATAATGGTTCTGTAATTTGGACAAGAGTAACTAACAATAATGGTTGTTATGCTGTTGCAAAAATTAATTTGCTGGTTTCTGCCTCACAATTACCTCCAAATTATAATCTTACATTTGAAAATTGTGACGATTATATTGATGCAACAAATGATGACTATGACAAAATAACTGCATTTGATTTTAGTAGTGCATCCAATAGCATTTTAACACTTTTACCTGAACCTAAAACAAATTATTCTATTAAATATTATTCTTCTGAAGCAGATGCTTTAGCTGAAAATAACGAAATTATAAATACAACAAGCTATCGAAATACACTTTCGCCCAAAGAACAAAAAATTTGGGTTAGAGTTGATAATGAAATTGACAATAGTTGTTTTGGTGTTGGTCCACATGTTACTCTTATCGTAAATCCCAAACCCGATATTGATATTAACACTAATCATCTCGCCGATGTGTATGTTTGCAAGAATTTGCCCAATTATTTTGTAACACTCGATGCTGGCATACTGGATGGAAGTTTACCAACTATCTATAATTATGTTTGGGCCAAAGACAATCAGGTTTTACCCAACGAAAACAAAGCAACATTATCAGTCAACAAAGCTGGAACTTACACAGTAACTGTTAGCTCTCAAAAAGGGTGTAGTAGAACACGAACTATTACGGTAATTGCATCTGAAATGGCTCAAATAGCCAATATTAAAGTAAATGAATTAAGCGAAAACAACAGTATCTTAATTACTGTAAATGGGATTGGGAGCTATGAATATAGTCTAGATGACAGTGAAAATTTATATCAGGATAATAATCTATTTGAAAATGTTTCTGCAGGTATACACCAAGTTTATATAAGAGATAAAAATGGTTGTGGCGTAGCTGAACAGTCGGTAGCTATTTTAGGTATTCCAAGATTTTTCACACCTAATAATGATGGTTACAACGATTATTGGACAATAAAAGGAATAAATTCAACTTTTAATTCTAAAACTGTCATTAATATTTTTAACAGATATGGAAAACTGATAAAAAACATTAATCCACAAAGCCAAGGTTGGGATGGAACAATAAATGGACAACCTTTACCTGCTGATGATTATTGGTTTACTGTCAAACTTGAAAACGGTAAAGAAATCAAAGGCCATTTTAGTTTGAAGCGCTAACCATCAAAAGTAAAAAATCCCAAATCTCAACTTAATGAAATTTGGGATTTTTTTATGTATTTATAGAAAATTAGATTTTGAATCTTTTTCTATCATTTTCGTTCAAATAGATTTTTCTTAAACGCAATGATTTTGGAGTTACTTCTACATACTCATCTTTTTGAATATATTCTAAAGCTTCTTCTAAAGAGAATTTAATTGCAGGAACAATACGAGCTTTATCATCAGCACCAGATGAACGAACGTTTGTTAACTTTTTAGTTTTAGTTACGTTCACAGTCATATCATCACTACGAGAATTTTCTCCAATTACCTGACCTTCGTAAATATCTTCATTAGGATCAACAAAGAATTTACCACGATCTTGTAATTTATCGATAGAGTAAGGAATAGCTTTACCATTCTCCATAGAGATTAATGAACCGTTGTTACGTCCAGGAATTTCTCCTTTGTATGGTTCGTAACCAATGAAACGGTGAGACATAATCGCTTCACCAGCCGTAGCTGTTAGCAATTGATTTCTTAATCCAATAATTCCACGAGATGGAATGTTGAATTTAACAATCATACGCTCTCCTTTACCTTCCATAGAAAGCATTTCACCTTTTCTAACAGAAACAAACTCTACTGCTCTACCAGAAAGATTTTCAGGTAAATCGATTGTCAATTCCTCAATTGGCTCACATTTTACACCGTCAATTTCTTTGATAATTACTTGTGGTTGACCAATTTGTAATTCGTATCCTTCTCTTCTCATTGTTTCAATAAGAACTGACAAGTGTAATACACCACGTCCGAATACCATAAATTTATCTGCCGAATCAGTCTCAGCAACTCTCATCGCTAAGTTTTTCTCTAACTCTTTAGTCAATCTTTCACGAATGTGTCTAGAAGTAACAAATTTACCTTCTTTACCAAAGAAAGGAGAATCGTTAATTGTAAACAACATACTCATTGTAGGTTCGTCAATTGCAATAGTTTGTAAAGCTTCAGGATTTTCATAATCAGCAATAGTATCACCAATTTCAAATCCTTCAATACCCACAACTGCACAAATATCACCAGCACTTACTTCTTCTACTTTTTTACGACCTAGACCTTCAAAAGTATGTAATTCTTTTATTCTTGATTTGATAATTTTACCATCTCTCTTCACTAATGAAATTGGCATTCCTTCTTTTAAAGTACCTCTTTCTAAACGACCTATAGCAATACGACCAGTAAAAGAAGAGAAATCTAAAGAAGTAATTAACATTTGTGGAGTTCCTTCAGAAACTTTAGGAGCTGGTACATTAGCAATTACCATGTCCAATAATGGCTCAATGTTTTCTGTTTGATTTTTCCAATCGTCTGACATCCAGTTATTCTTAGCAGAACCATATACTGTAGGGAAATCCAATTGTTCTTCTGTAGCACCTAATTCAAACATCAAGTCAAAAACTTTTTCATGTACTTCTTCAGGTGTACAGTTTTCTTTATCTACTTTATTAATAACAACACAAGGCTTCAATCCTAAATCAATAGCTTTTTGTAATACAAAACGAGTTTGTGGCATTGGTCCTTCAAAAGCATCAACAAGCAAACATACACCATCGGCCATGTTCAATACACGTTCTACTTCTCCTCCAAAATCGGCGTGACCAGGAGTATCAATAATATTAATTTTTGTTCCTTTATAAGAAACAGAAACGTTCTTAGAAGTAATTGTAATACCTCTTTCTCGCTCTAAGTCGTTGTTATCAAGGATCAAATCCCCAGTATTTTCGTTTTCACGAAATAACTGACAGTGATACATAATTTTATCAACCAAAGTGGTTTTACCGTGATCGACGTGGGCAATAATTGCAATGTTTCTAATAGCTTCCATCTGTGATTTTTAATGGCTGCAAAGGTACACTTTATTTTGATATAAAAAATATTTATCAAATACTTTACAATCGACTTTAATATATATTTATTATAACAACAACCCTTTGATATGTTAGAAAAAAAGCTTGCCTGATTTTTTTTTTTGCATAAATTTCGCTTTTAACAATTATTAATTATATTTGATTGTATGGAAAGAAAAACAAGTCAAATAACCCTAATTTACTTACTAATTGCCTTTGTTTTGGCGATTTTTCTTTATAAACTCTCCCAGCTTTTTCTAAATCCCGAATATTACCTAATTTTCAATCTAGTAAAGGATTTTACTTTAATTATAATTACAGCTTTTGCATTCAAAACTATATTAAAGAACAATGAAACAAAAAGCAAAAACATCTTTGAAAAACTAGAGAATACCAATAATGAAATTAAAGAATCCAATGAAAAATATGACATTGTAGCAAAAGCGACCAGTGACACAATTTGGGACTGGAAAATACAAGAAGATAAATTAAATTGGAGCAAAGGAATAAAAGCTGTTTTTGGCTACGAAAAAGGACAAGTTGGAGACAGTTCTAGTTGGTGGTTTGGAAACATCCATCCCGAAGACAGTATTAAAATGTCAATAAAACTCTATTCATTTATTGAACAAAAAACAGAAAAATGGCAAGATGAATATCGTTTTAGATGTGCTGATGGTTCTTACAAATATGTTTTAGATAGAGGTTTTCTTTTGAAAGATGAAAACGGCAAAGCGATTAGAATGATTGGAGCACTTCAAGATATTACTAAACAAAAAGAAGAGGAACTACGATTAAAGCTACTTGAAACAGTAATTTTACAAACAAAAGAATCAATTGTTATCACAGAAGCAAATTTCAACAAGCGATCACTTCCAAAAGTAATATACGTAAACCCCGCTTTTACAACAATGACAGGGTATACATCTAACGAAATAATCAACAACACTCTGAATATTTTAAAAGGTCCAAACACTGAAAAAACGATTTTAAAAAGAATCTTTGAAATCATCCAAAACAAAGAAGAAGGTTTACTTGAAATTAGATGCTATAAAAAAGACAGAACAGAATTTTGGTTGCGCTTTACAATGATTCCTATATATAATTCAGAAAAAGAATTATCGCATTGGGTATCGATACAAAGAGATGTAACGGATGAAAAGAATCAAGAAAAAGAAAAAGAACAACTAATTAAAGAATTAACGCAAAACAATAAAGATTTAAAACAGTTTTCTTACATAACCTCTCATAATTTACGAGCACCAATGTCTAATTTAGTTGGGCTTTTAAATCTGATGGAAGATATCGAAATTGAAGATCAAGAACTAAAAGAAATCCTTGATGGCTTTAATAAATCAGCACATCTACTAAATGAAACAATTGAGGATTTAACAAAAGTTATGATCATAAAAGACAATGCATCTATCCAAAAAGAGAATGTGTCTTTGAAAGATATATTTGAAAATGTTTTTAATCAATTAACAAATCAAATAGAAATATACAATCCTATACTTAAACTAAACCTAGATAGTGTTGCCGTATTAAACACTAACAAAACTTATTTGGAAAGTATATTATTAAATTTACTAACAAATTCACTAAAATATAGTTCCAAAGATAGAGTTTTAAAAATTTCAGTTATCGCTGAACAAATTGAAAACAGTGTAAAACTCATCTTTAAAGACAATGGAATCGGTATAGATCTTAACAAAAATAAAGACAAAATTTTTGGTTTATATCAAAGATTCCATGACTACCCTGATAGTAAAGGATTAGGATTATACCTTGTAAAATCTCAAGTAGAAGCTATGAAAGGAAATATCAGTATTGAAAGTCAATTAAACAAAGGAACTACAATTACATTAACGTTCAAAAACAATTAACATGTTAGATTTAATCCTGTGTGTAGATGATGACCCGATCACTCTAATGTTATGCAAAAAAGTTATCATAAAAAAATCATTTTCAAATAATATTGATTCAGCAAAAAACGGAGAAGAAGCATTACAATATTTTGATTCAATTATAAACGAAGGAGGTAAGGAAGTACCACAACTAGTTTTTCTTGATTTAAACATGCCTGTTATGGATGGCTGGGATTTTTTAAACAGTTTTAATACCGAAAAATATGCAAAAGTATCTACTAAAGTAGTCGTATTATCATCAACTATCGACCCCGAAGACCATGAAAAATCAAAACAATACCCTATGGTCATTGATTTTTTACCAAAACCAATTACCACAGAAATACTGAGTTATCTACAAGAAAAGCTTGAAAACCAACAATAATCCTTTTAATTAAATTATAATTTTAAAAACACAATTAAAAATATAAAAATTCAATCCATAAATAATTTGTATTGAGATTAATCTAAAAGAAAATCACAACGCTTTATCCTACCTGAATTACTCAGTAATAAAAAGACAATCTATACTAATTAATATAAATCTTAAATACTTACCTATATTAAACAACATCAAACCCTATCCATTTTTGGATAGGGTTTGATGTTTTGCAAAATTTTTTTCAAAAATTTGATTATCCAATTTGTAAAAAAAAGTATCTATAATCAATTCTGGAATGTATATAAAACAAGAAAGCCCAGCTTTTACAAGCTGGGCTTCACTAAAGAAAGGCGACGACATACTCTCCCACAAAATGCAGTACCATCTGCGCAGGCGGGCTTAACTTCTCTGTTCGGGATGGGAAGAGGTGAGCCCCGCCGCAATAACCACCTTAAGGTCATTCGCTGCAAGCAGCTTTTAATTATTAATTATCAATTATAAATTGTTAATTATTAATTAAACAATATTTTAACATACTGAGATAAAGAATTTTAATTCATTTAGAAAGTTTCCTCCCCCGATTTACATCGGGGGAAAAGTGTACATAAGCTTACGGATTATTAGTACTACTCGACTATGACATTACTGCCTTTACATCTATAGCCTATCAACGTGGTCATCTCCCACGATCCTTAAAAGAAATCTCATCTTGTGGTGGGTTTCGCGC
>NZ_JBHSOQ010000001.1:1115676-1699233 GCF_042656445.1 Flavobacterium sp. GCM10022190 | reverse complement strand
TTTTTACACTATACAATTATAGAAATACCGTTTTAAGCAACTTCCCTAGCACCGATAGAAATGGAAATCCTTATTGTTTTTTCTTTAAAAACAATAAGATTGAAATGAATAGCGGGAAATAGCTCCTGAAAAACACACCTATACACAATAACCAAAAAGAAACACACTATACTATAATATATATTGTATGTATTTTTTGAATACTATATATTTGCAATCTCAAAATTAAACTAACAATGATTAAGATTACTTTGCCCGATGGGTCAGTTAGAGAGTTTGCGCAAGGCGTAACTCCGATGGATGTTGCTAAAAGCATTAGCGAAGGATTTGCAAGAAATGTAATTTCAGCTTCTTTCAATGGTACAACTATTGAAACAGTAACACCATTAACAACCGACGGCAGTCTTATATTATATACCTGGAACGACCTAGAAGGAAAAAAAGCTTTCTGGCACTCTACTTCTCACGTAATGGCCCAAGCACTAGAGGAAATGTACCCTGGAATCAAATTAACTCTTGGACCTGCTATCGCTAACGGATTCTATTACGACGTAGATTTTGAAGATCAAAAAATCACTGAAGCGGATTTCAAAAAAATAGAAGATAGAGTTCTTGAGATCTCCAGAGGTAAACACGAATTTAAATTACGTCCTGTTTCAAAAGCAGAAGCTTTAGAACTATATAAAAACAATGTTTACAAAACAGAATTGATTTCGAATTTAGAGGACGGAACAATCACTTTTTGTGATCATGATACTTTTACCGACTTATGCCGAGGTGGACATATTCCAAATACAGGACTTATCAAAGCCATGAAAGTCATGAGTGTTGCTGGTGCTTACTGGAGAGGTGATGAAAAAAACAAACAATTGACTAGAGTATATGGTGTTTCATTTCCAAAACAGAAAGACCTAACTGAATATTTAGAATTATTAGAAGAAGCAAAACGTCGTGATCACAGAAAACTAGGTAAAGAATTAGAATTATTTGCTTTTTCTCAAAAAGTAGGCCAAGGCTTACCTTTATGGCTACCTAAAGGAGCTGCTTTAAGAGACCGATTAGAGCAATTCTTAAAAAGAGCTCAAAAAAAAGCAGGTTATGAGCAAGTTGTTACTCCTCATATTGGTCAAAAAGAACTATATGTTACTTCTGGTCATTATGCGAAATATGGCGCGGACAGCTTCCAACCCATAAATACTCCAGCAGAAGGCGAAGAGTTCTTATTGAAACCAATGAACTGTCCTCACCACTGTGAGATTTACAACACAAGACCTTGGTCATACAAAGATTTACCAAAACGTTACGCTGAATTTGGTACAGTTTACAGATACGAGCAATCAGGGGAATTACACGGATTAACACGTGTACGCGGATTTACTCAAGACGACGCTCATATTTTCTGTACTCCAGAACAATTAGACGACGAGTTCAAAAAAGTAATCGACCTTGTATTATATGTATTTGGTTCATTAGGATTTGAAAACTTCACTGCTCAGGTTTCATTAAGAGATCCAGAAAACAGAGAAAAATACATAGGAACAGACGAAAACTGGGAAAAAGCTGAGAATGCTATTATTAATGCTGCACGTGACAAGGGATTAAATACTGTTGTCGAATACGGTGAAGCAGCTTTCTACGGACCTAAACTGGATTTCATGGTAAAAGATGCTTTAGGGAGACAATGGCAATTAGGAACAATCCAAGTTGACTACAACCTTCCAGAGCGTTTTGAACTAACATACAAAGGATCAGACAATGAACTTCACCGACCAGTGATGATTCACCGTGCTCCTTTTGGTTCTATGGAACGCTTCATAGCAATTTTACTAGAACACACAGCAGGAAATTTCCCCTTATGGTTAATGCCAGAGCAGGCTATAATCTTGTCTTTGAGCGAGAAATATGAAAATTATGCCAAAAAAGTTTTAGATTTGCTAGAAAATCACGAAATTCGCGGGCTAATTGACAACCGAAACGAAACAATTGGTAAAAAAATCAGAGATGCAGAGTTGCAAAAAATCCCATTTATGCTGATTGTTGGAGAGGAAGAGGAGAAAAACGGAACAATTTCCATACGTCGTCAGGGTCAAGAAGGAAAAGCAAACATCAGCGTTACAATTGAAGAATTTGTCAGAATTGTAAACGAAGAAATAAACAAGACATTAAAAGTATTTACTGTTTAACTTAAATTTTATAGCCATAGCAATAAGAAACAATAGAGGTTTCCAACCTCGAGTAGAAAAAAAAGATGCGCACAGAATAAACAATCTTATTCGTGTGCCGGAAGTACGACTAGTAGGTGAAAATGTAGAGCCAGGAGTTTTTAAAACAGCAGATGCTTTGCGATTAGCTGATCAACTTGAATTAGATTTAGTCGAAATTTCGCCAAATGCTGATCCACCGGTTTGTAAAATCATGGATTACAAAAAGTTTGTTTATGAGCAGAAAAAACGAGAAAAAATTCTAAAAGCGAAATCCTCACAGGTTGTCGTTAAAGAAATTCGTTTCGGTCCTCAAACAGATGAGCATGATTATGAATTTAAAAGAAAGAACGCCGAAAAATTCCTAAAAGAAGGAGCTAAATTAAAAGCATTTGTTTTCTTTAAAGGACGTTCTATTATTTATAAAGATCAAGGTCAAATCTTATTATTAAGATTAGCAACAGATCTAGAAGAATTTGGTAAAGTAGAAGCTTTACCTGTTCTTGAAGGAAAAAGAATGATTATGTTCATTGCTCCTAAGAAAAAGAAATAGTTAAAGTTTAAAACAATAAGTGTAACTGCTTTTATTTTAAACTAAACATAAAATAAGTAAGTAAGAATAAATTCAAAAAACTAGGAAAAATGCCTAAAATGAAAACAAAATCTAGCGCTAAGAAACGTTTTAAAGTTACTGGCTCTGGAAAGATTAAAAGAAAGCATGCTTTTAAAAGTCACATCTTGACTAAAAAATCTAAGAAACGTAAATTAGCTTTGACACACTCAGCGCTAGTTCACTCTACAGATATGAAAAGTATCAAACAACAATTAAGAATTATCTAATCGACAAAAGTCTTTAGATAAATTTCTTTAGGTTAAAACAATTTAATAACCTTGGAGTATGGCCAATAAGTACCCTTGATTAAATTCGGGTCGCCTGCTACAAAAATAAAAGTAAAAATTATGCCAAGATCGGTAAATTCAGTTGCTAAAAGAGCAAGAAGAAAAAAAATAATGAAACAAGCCAAAGGTTTCTTTGGTCGTCGTAAAAACGTTTGGACAGTAGCTAAAAACGCGGTAGAAAAAGCAATGCTTTATGCTTACCGTGACAGAAAGCAAAACAAAAGAAACTTCCGTTCACTTTGGATTCAACGTATTAACGCTGGAGCTAGATTAGAAGGAATGTCTTATTCTCAATTTATGGGTAAAGTAAAAGCTAACGGAATCGAATTGAACAGAAAAGTTCTTGCAGATTTAGCAATGAACCACCCAGAAGCTTTCAAAGCAGTACTTAACAAAGTAAAATAAACGTTTTATCAACTCAATTTAAGACTACTTACTTATATAGAAAACCTCATCCGCTTAAGCGTGATGAGGTTTTTTTATTTACACTAAATTTAATTCAAATACACCCTACTATTTTCAATATAAACCACCTCACATTTTAACGAAAAATAGTATTTTAGTACTAGATTTCCTTACTATGAATTACCAAAAGTACCCCAAAAAAATTAAATATTTTATTTATCTCATAATTACTCTTTCCCTTAACGCTTGTGTACAAAAGAAAGAGCCGATTGAAGTATTGAAAGATAAAAAACAAGTTAACAAATATTACCAACTTGCCAATAACTATTATGACAACAATAAATACGATAGCGCCTTTTATTATGCTAACAAAATAAGATTAGATATTAATCCTAAATTGGAGCTAAAAAAATATGCTACTAACATGTTTATAATAGTAACATGTCAACAATTAAAAGGCGATTATACTGGTGCAGAAAATTCAATTATTGAAACACTATCCTTAACTGAAAAATTTAATAATCAAAAAAATAATTTTAAATTTTATGCAATGCTTGGTAGTAATTATTTATACTTAAAGCAATATGAAGAAGCTTTATATTACTATAATAAAACCTTAAAATATAAAATAGAAAAAAAACGAAAAATAGCAAGTTATATTAATATTGGATACACTTATATTTTACTAAACAGAATTGATAAGGCTATTCAAGTATACGAAAGGCTTTTAAATTTAAAAGGAATCAAAAATAATAAAAATGATTATTCAACAATTCTTAATAATTATGGGTATTGCCTATTCAAACTTGGAAATATTAATGCTATAAAATTCCTAAATAAATCCTTTCTTTTAAGATTAAAAATGGATTCAACAGCGGATAATGATTACTATTTAACATCAAACTATTTCTATCTTCATGAATATTATGCAAATAAAAACAAACCTAATTCCTATAAATATGCCAAATTATTATATCAAAAAGCGACTGAATACAATAATCCTGATGATCGCTTAATAGCGCTAAGTCTATTGATCAAAAACACTGAAGGAAGTGAATCCAAAAAATACGCATTAAAATACATCTCTCTGAATGATAGTATAACCGATATTAGGCAAAAAGCAAAAAATTTCTTTGCCAAACTAAAATTCGATTCTAAAAAAGAGAAAGAAGAGAATATAAAATTAAAAACAGAAAGAGAACTACTAACTGCACAAGAGAGAAACAAAAATATTGTAACAACTTTTGTTATCACTATATTATTAATAATTACAGGTTTTATTTATTATTACCTTATCGAAAAAAACAAAAAGGAGAAACTACAAACTGCCTACAATACTGAAACAAGGATTGCAAAAAAACTGCACGATGAATTGGCTAATGAAATCTATCAGACAATTAATTTTGCTGAAACACAAGATTTATCCTCACCGAATGTATCAGAAAAACTGTTAGAGAACTTAGATAACATATATGCAACTACCAGAAATATATCAAGAGAAAACAACTATATAGAAACAGAGCATCTATTTTCTGAAAACTTAAAAGAAATGATCGCTAGCTTTAATAGTAAAACAACAAATATTATAATCAATGGTTTAGAGGAACTTGATTGGACAAGTATATCTAAATTAAAAAAAATCACCATTTATAGAGTAATTCAGGAACTTTTAGTAAACATGAAAAAACATAGTAAAAGCACACTTGTTCTTCTTTCCTTTAAAAAGAAAGAAAACAAATTACATGTTAATTATTACGATAATGGTATAGGAATCGATTTTGAAAAACCTATTAAGAAAAATGGACTTCAAAATATCGAAAATAGAATTTCTACTATCAATGGGAAAATTACATTTGAGAAAAACCAAAATAAAGGATTAAAATCCAATATCACTATTCCAACATAACAATCCTATTTATGTTTAAAAAAGTATTAATTGTAGAAGATTTAGATTCTATCATAGAAACTATAAAAACGACATTAGAGAAATTAGCTATTCCTCAAATTGAACATGTAAAATATTGCGATGACGCTATTATAAAAATAAAAAAAGCCCAACATGACAAAACACCATTTGAACTCATAATAAGCGACCTATCATTTAAAGAAGACCATCGTGAAAACAAAATTAAGAATGGAGAAGAACTTATTACAGCTATAAAAAAAATTCAACCAGAAATAAAAACCATAATATTCTCCATAGAGGACAAATCATTCAAAATAAATTCACTTTTTGATATTCAAAAAATCAATGCTTATGTTGTAAAAGGCAGAAATAGCATAAACGATTTAAAAACTGCTGTATTAGAAACGTACAAAAACAACACAAGGATTCTCCTACCTGAAGATCAAAAACACTCTTTAAATAAAAAAGCAATAATAGAAATTGAAGCCTATGACATTCAATTACTACAGCTATTGTCTAAAGGATATATAATATCCGAAATTACTACTGAATTCAAAAAATTAGAAATCCATCCAAATAGCAATAGTAGTATTGAAAAAAGAATCAACAAACTCAAAACTTACTTTAAAGCTAACAACAATGTTCACTTAATTACCATAACAAAAGATTTGGGCTTGATTTAATTGTCAAAAAAAAAAACTAAATAAAATAACCAAACCAATTTACGGTTTTCCGTAAAAAAACCTCCTTTATTCGTTCTAAATTTGTTCCATACCAAAAACAAATTGAAACAATAAACGAAAAACTATGATCCCCCTAAGTAGTTATTTTAGAGTGTTTTTTATTGGATTACCCATTATTGTAACTTCATGCTTGAATGAAGGAAATCAAATTACCGATAAAGAAAAAACTATACCATCCTATCTAAAAATAGGTTCATCTACGAAAACAAGCAAAAAAAGTAACGACCAGCTATACTACCATTCCGAATCAAAAAATAAAAAATTTGATCATCAAATAGTAGGAAAGGACGAAAATGGTAAACTCGTAAGAGGGTATATTAATATTGAATCAGAAATAGGAATAGGTGTAGTCAAAAAAGAAGATGACCCAAATGAAATTGAAATAATCAGCGAACATATCAATTCTAACAGCATAATGGCAACTGACATCAATGGATACCATTACAAATTAAAGCTAGACAAAGAATAAAATATTTTTTTTTCTAGGTCTTCTGATTCTTCTTCCTTGCAGCAGGAAACAAAACATTATTTAAGATTAATCGATATCCTGGAGAATTAGGATGCAAATCTAAAACTGTTGGAGCATCACCCACTTTATGTTGGTAATCTTCGGGGTCATGACCTCCATAAAAGCTAAACATCCCTTTTCCTTTTTGTCCATGAATATAACGCACTTCTCCATTTAGCTCACAGCTTCCAAGATTAAGAACATTAGTTTTGATTAGATTAGCATCAAATGAAGTGGTTTGTCCCATAAAACCTTTAATAAGCTGCGTATGATTTTGACATAACATACTCGGAATTGGATCCCATTTGGCCGAAAATTCCATTAGTGTGAAATAATCTTTTTCCATCGGCACAACCCTTTTTTCGGTCATATCAATATCAGAAAACTCATAACGATCTGATCTACGTTCTAAAATAAAATCTTTAAAAGCAAAAGAATTACCATAATTAAGTTGAGATTGGTAATTAGGAGAACTTGGATCACCATCAAACATCGATTCACATATATCAATATTATCAGCAGCTAAAGCAATATCAAAACTATCAGTTGCAGAACACATTGCAAACATAAAGCCTCCGCCTACTACAAAATCTCTAATTTTTTTAGCAACAGCACCTTTTTCTTGAGATACTTTTGAAAACCCTAATTTCTGAGCTAAGTTTTCAGCCTCTTTTTTTTGTTCGATATACCAAGGAGCATTTCGATAAGAACCATAAAATTTACCATATTGACCAGTAAAATCTTCATGATGTAAATGCAACCAATCATAGAGTACTAATTGGTCACTTAAAACTTCTTCATCATAAATTGCAGTAAAAGGAATTTCGGCATAAGTTAATACCAGTGTAACTGCATCGTCCCAGGGCTGTTTGCCTTTAGGAGTATAAACAGCTATTTTGGGTGCTTTTTCCAAAATAACATTCTCCATATTTTGAGAAGGACTTGCTATTTCGTCTAAAATAGATTGTTGTTCAGCATCTGAAATCAGTTCAAAACTCACACCTCTAATCTGACATTCTTTTCGAATTTCAGGAGCATCAGGTAATAAAAAAGAACCTCCACGATAATTGAGGAGCCAACTAGCTTTATACTTTTTTTCTAAACACCAATAGGTGATTCCGTATGCTTTTAAGTGATTTTGCTGCGTAGTTTCATCCATGGGCAACAAAATAAAAGAAGCTTTCACTGAGAAAGAAACTAAAACAATAGTAAAAAAAGCTATTTTTCTAAAAAGCATATGATGTTTTAATTTCAAATATAACTTATTTTAGCTTAAAACGGCATATCATCATCATCATCGTCATTTAAATTACTTCCAAAAGCCTCATGAGGAGATGGTAAATTTTTAGTAATAAACGAATTATCATCTTGATTCATAGAAGACGGTAAATCATCATCATATCCGCTGTTGTAATCATCTAAATTATCAAACTTACCTAAATGCCCTAAGAATTTTAAACGCACGTTTTCAATTCCACCATTACGGTGTTTTGCAATCATAATTTCGGCTTGACCAGCTGTTGGAGCAGCCTCATCATCATCCCACTCTTCAATCTTATAATATTCCGGACGGTACAAAAACGATACAATATCAGCATCTTGCTCAATAGCTCCCGATTCACGTAAGTCAGATAATAACGGTCTTTTACTTGAACCACGAGTTTCTACAGCACGCGATAATTGTGAAAGTGCAATTACAGGCACATTTAATTCTTTGGCTAAAGCTTTTAGGTTACGAGAAATTGTAGAAATTTCCTGCTCACGGTTTCCTCCTCCTTTTTGATTTCCACCCGCTGTCATCAACTGCAAATAATCGATAATAATTATCTTAATTCCATGTTGCGAAGCTAAACGTCTGGCTTTTGCTCTTAAGTCGAAGATAGAAAGCGAAGGAGTATCATCAATAAACAATGGTGCTTTTTCTAAATCTTTAACTTTAGTACTTAACATAGTCCACTCATGCGGTTCTAATTTACCTGTACGTAATTTTTCAGAAGACAAACCTGTTTCAGAAGAAATCAAACGAGTAATTAACTGAACTGAAGCCATCTCAAGGGAAAAAATTGCCACTCCATGACCGTAATCGATAGCCATATTTCGAGCCATTGACAATACAAATGCGGTTTTTCCCATTGCAGGTCGGGCAGCAATAATAATTAAGTCACTTGGTTGCCATCCTGAAGTTAATTTATCTAAATTAGTAAATCCAGTTTCAACACCACTTAAACCTTCTTTTTTACTAATCTCTTCAATTTTCTTTTTTGCTTGTAAAACTAAACTTTGAGCTGTTTCAGAACTACGTTTGATATTCCCCTGAGTTACTTCATATAATTTAGATTCCGCTTTATCTAATAAATCAAATACATCAGTAGTTTCATCATAAGATTCTTCAATAATTTCGTTTGAAATTCGAATCAAACTTCGTTGGATAAATTTCTGAAGAATAATCCTTGAGTGAAATTCAATATGTGCAGAAGAGGAAATTTTTTGTGTAAGCTGAATTAAATAAAAATCACCACCCGCAACATCTAATTTTCCATTCTTCTTCAATTGGGCAGAAACAGTTAATAAGTCAATTGGTTGTGTTTCTGTAAACAATTGAACAATAGCCTCAAAAATATGTCTATGAGCATCTTTGTAAAATGCATCAGGTTGTAGAATATCAATTACATCATCTACCCCTTTTTTATCAATCATCATTGCTCCAAGCACAGCTTCCTCTAAATCAACAGCTTGCGGAGGTAACTTCCCTTTTTCCAGGTTTATTATTGTAGATTTATCGACCTTAACCGGTTTTACATTTTTGAAATTTTCCATACAACGAAAGTAACACAAATTTTAAAAAAAACACACTTTAGTTATTACTAGAACTTGTTTATAAATGAAGTTTTTTTGTTTATAACCCAAAAAAAATCCGTCTCGTTCAGGAACGAGACGGATTGTATATTTAAAATGTAGTTGTTATTCTTTAAACTCCCCCATTTTAGTGTATTTATCCATTCTCTGAGCAATTAATTCAGTTGTTGATAAATCTTTCAATTCATTGTATCCTTTCAAGATATATTCTTCAACTGTTTTAAAAGTAGTTTCTCTATCATAGTGAGCACCTCCTAGTGGTTCTGGAATTACATCATCCACTAATTCTTGTTTTTTCATGTCGGCAGAAGTCAACTTTAAAGCTTCCGCTGCTTTCTCTTTGTATTCCCAGCTTTTCCATAAAATTGAAGAACAAGATTCTGGTGAAATTACTGAATACCAAGTATTTTCTAACATATAAACGCGGTCTCCTACTCCAATTCCCAAAGCTCCACCCGAAGCACCTTCACCTACAATGATAGAGATAATAGGCACTTTAAGCAAAACCATTTCGTAAATATTTCTTGCAATAGCTTCTCCTTGTCCACGCTCTTCAGCTTCTAATCCTGGGTATGCTCCTGGAGTATCAATTAAAGTTACTACTGGAATTCCAAACTTTTCAGCCATTTTCATCAATCGTAATGCTTTACGATATCCTTCAGGATTAGCCATCCCGAAATTTCTATATTGACGTGTTTTAGTATTGTATCCTTTTTGTTGACCAACAATCATAAAAGATTGACCACCAATTTTCCCTAAACCACCTACCATCGCTTTATCGTCCTTGAAACCTCTATCTCCATGAAGCTCTAAAAAAGTATCACCACAAAGACCTCTTATATGATCCAAAGTATAAGGACGACTTGGATGCCTTGATAATTGTACACGTTGCCAAGCGGTAAGATTTTCGTAAATCTTCTTTTTGGTTTCAATTAACTTATCATTAATCTGATTACATGTAGCAGTCACATCAACATCTGATTCTTGTCCAATAATTTGGCATTTTTCTAATTGCTCTTCTAGTTCTTTTATTGGAAGCTCAAAATCTAAATATTCCATAGGATTTGTGCGTTATTATTTTATTTGGAAGTGCAAATATAAAACTTTAAATCATTTACACCTGCTAATTTTTTTATTTTGTATTGGATGGCAAAGATACAAGCTGTTTAATAATCCTTAAACAAAAAAGTAAAAAACATTACTAGACTAATTTTCAAAGAATAACAAAAAATATCCATTTAATCATCCCATTTAACAACTAACTTTTTATAAAAAAAAGCTATTGTTTTTTACCCGAATTTTTATATTTCAAAATCCCATTCAAAATCACTACGGCTATTATTAACAGCGCACCTCCATAAAAAGAAACACTCATCTTTTCTTTTTCACCAATAATGAAAAAAGCCAAAATAATACCATAAACGGGTTCCAAATTCGTTGTTAGCATTACTGTATAAGGACTTAATTGTTTCATCACCTTTACAGAAGCGGTAAAAGCGTATGCAGTACAAATGGACGACAAAAGAAACAACAATGACCAATTAGTCAGTGAAACATTAAAAAAATCAAGCGTAAACTTATTTTGAAAAACAAAATAGCAGCTAATAAATAAAACCCCAGCCAAAAACTCGTAAAAAGTAATTACTGCCGAATCATGTTTTTGAATCAATTTTCCATTAAATAAGGTAAATAGCACTCCTAAAACAATGGAAACAAATGCGTAAATCATCCCTTGTAAATACCCCATCTCAACTTGCATAATAACCGAAAGCGCTACTAATATAATGATACCAAAAAACACTTCGTACCACAACACTTTTCTACCATAAAACAAAGGTTCTAAGAGGGATGCCAAAAAAGCCCCTAATGAAAAGACAGACAAGGTTATTGAAACATTTGAAACATGAATTGCATGAAAGAAAAAAATCCAATGCAAAGCGATTAATAAACCTACCAAGGTTAACTGCAAGAGAGAAGTCCAAGTAATACGGAATGATTTTTTAGAAAAACCAATATAAAATCCTAAAAAAACAGAAGCCATAAGCATTCTATACCATACAATTTCATCGGCTGGAATAGAAATCAAAGCTCCCAAAACAGCTGTAAAACCCCAAATAAAAACAATTAAATGAAGGTGTAAATAACTTTTAAGTTTATCGTTTGGCATTGCGAAGTAAATAAACAGCCAGTATACTGAAAATGAAATTTGAAAACCATACGGCTACAAATGGTGAAAATGTAGATTTTTCGGCCAATACTCCAAAAATTTTATCAAAAAACACAAATCCGAATGCTACGGCTATACCAATACTAAGGTTCATACCCATACCTCCTCGTCTTTTCATTGAAGAAACGGCAACGGCTATAATTGTCAAAATAAACGCCGATACAGGAACACTAAATTTTTTATATAAAACTACCATGTAGGTATTTATATTAGATGAACCACGCTTTTTTTCTTTATCAATAAAATCGAATAATTCATCCAAACGCAGCGTCTCGGCAATGTAAACAACTGGTGTTAAATCCTCTAATTCAAATTTAAATTTTACATTTTTTTCAGCTGCAGTTTCAAGTTTATCATCTACTTTACCTACCGTTCTTTTGGTATAATCAAACAAGGTGTAAGTACTATCTTTTTCATTCCATCTGATTCTGCTGGCCGTAATTTTGGAAACCATTTTTTCCTTCTCAAATTTTTCCAAAGCAAAATTAAAAGCCATCTTAGAAGCTGGATTAAAATTACTTACATACAAAAACTCTTTATCGTTGAGTCTTCTATACACATCCGTATTATCCCCCCTCATCCGTTCTTTTCCATCTCTTCGCAGATAGGTATAACGAAAATTATTAAAACCCTCACTCGACACTGGAACTACATAAAATCCCATCAATAAGACAAAAATCGAAATTATGGTAGCACCAATGAAATAAGGTCTTAAAAATCGTGTAAACGAAATCCCTGAACTTAAAATTGCAATAATTTCGGTATTATTAGCCAATTTTGAAGTAAACCAAATTATCGATAAGAAAAGAAATATCGGAAATAAGGCATTTGCAAAATAAATGGTAAAATGATAATAATAAATAACAATGGCTAGAAAAGGAACTTTATTCTCGATCATAAAGTTAATTTTCTCTGAGACATCAATGATAATTCCAATAGGAATAAACATCAACAACATAGCCGCAAACGTGGCTAAATATCTTTTTAAGATGTACTTATCTAGTATTGTTAACATATTTTCAAGTTAGAGGTTAGAAGTTAGAAGTTAGAAGTTAGAAAACTCCCAGCTCCAAGCTTCCAGCTTTGTTTTACAACCGTTGACTCATATTTTTCACCATCATTTCTTTCCATGGCCTAAAATCACCAGCTAAGATATGTTTTCTAGCCTCGCGAACTAGCCACATATAAAAACCTAAATTGTGAATGGTGGCAATTTGCTTTCCTAAAAATTCATTTGCAGCAAAAAGATGACGCAAATAAGCCTTAGTATATTCTGTATCTACAAATGTAATTCCCATTTCATCAATTGGCGAAAAATCATTTTCCCATTTTTTATTTTTGATATTAATGGTACCATTAGCAGTAAACAACATTCCGTTACGGGCATTACGTGTAGGCATTACACAATCAAACATATCAATTCCTAGAGCAATATTCTCTAAAATATTAATTGGTGTACCCACTCCCATCAAGTAACGAGGTTTGTCTTCTGGTAAAATTTCTGTAACCACTTCAGTCATGGCATACATTTCTTCGGCTGGTTCCCCTACGGAAAGACCTCCAATTGCATTACCTACTTGACCTGAATTAGCAATATATTCTGCCGACTGACGTCTTAAATCTTTATAAGTACTTCCTTGAACGATAGGAAAAAAAGCTTGGTCATAACCATATTTCACGGGTACTTTTTCTAAATGATTAATACAACGATCCAACCATCGGTGGGTCATGTGCATCGAACGCTTTGCATAATTGTAATCACATGGATAAGGTGTACACTCGTCAAAGGCCATGATAATATCAGCCCCAATTGTGCGCTGAATTTCCATTACATTCTCTGGCGTAAAAGTGTGATAGGAACCATCAATATGCGATTTAAACTTTACTCCTTCTTCCTTAATTTTTCGGCTATTAGAAAGCGAATACACTTGATAACCTCCTGAATCAGTCAAAATATTACGATCCCAGTTCATGAATTTATGCAATCCGCCTGCTTCCTCTAAAATTTTAGTCTGCGGACGCAAATACAAATGATATGTATTCCCTAGAATAATATCTGGATTAATATCATTTTTTAATTCTCTTTGGTGCACTCCTTTTACCGAAGCAACGGTGCCCACTGGCATAAAAATAGGCGTTTCAATTACACCGTGATCTGTGGTAATACTTCCTGCTCTGGCTTTAGAAAGTGGGTCTTTTTGTAATAAATCAAACTTCATATTAAGGTTTTATCCCAATTGTTTTCCCGACTATTCGGGTGCGCAAAGATAGTCTAATTTATAAAAACATAATCATATTTAACAGCAAACTAAGACTTCTCAAAAAGCATTTGGGCGTATCCCTGCCTCCACTTCGTTCCGGTAGGGTCGGGCTATCCGTTTCAATCTTTTATTTTTCTTTTTTTTCAAAGAAAAATAAAAGGATTTCCACTGCTATCCCTTACGCAAAAAAACAACGTTTTTTTCACCATTATGAAATTAAGCCTTCCCTAATCTTTCACAACTTATATTAACTTTTAAAAACCCTAATTCTTAAATTAAGTTTATACGACTCCTGTCTCGACAAGAAGCGGATATATGGTTCAAAAAAACTCTTAATCGCCTTAATTCTTAATGATGAATATAAATGCTAACTTTGTAATACCAATAATTACAATAACAATGAAACTCAACATCCAAGATACTTTCAACAAAGAACTACCCGCCGACCCAATTACAGAAAACTACGTTCGTCAAGTCGAGCAGGCTTGTTTTTCATTTGTTACCCCAACACAAACTGCTAATCCTGAAATTATTCATATTTCTCCTGAAATGCTGGAAAATTTAGGATTATCTTCAGAAGATGCTTTATCAGAGGAATTCAAAAAAATATTCACAGGAAACGAAGTTTTAGCCAATACCCAACCTTATGCGATGTGCTACGGAGGACACCAATTTGGCAACTGGGCAGGACAATTAGGCGATGGTCGCGCGATAAATCTAACCGAGATTGTTCACCATAATAAACGCTGGGCAATCCAACTTAAAGGGGCTGGAAAAACCCCCTATTCCAGAACTGCCGATGGACTAGCAGTTTTGCGTTCCTCCATTCGTGAATATTTATGCAGCGAAGCCATGTTTCATCTTGGCGTTCCTACTACCAGAGCTTTATCTCTGGCTTTATCAGGTGATAAAGTTTTAAGAGACGTACTTTACAATGGTAATCCTGCTTATGAAAAAGGAGCCATTGTTAGTCGCATTGCTCCTAGTTTTTTACGTTTTGGAAATTACCAAATCCTTGCGGTTCGCAATGATATTGAGACACTGAAAACATTGGTTAACTATACTATAAAGCATTTCTATCCCGAAATTGGAGAACCATCTAAAGAAAATTATTTGAAATTTTTCAAAAAAGTGTCCAAAAATAGCCTTGAAATGGTCATTCACTGGCAACGCGTGGGTTTTGTACACGGCGTAATGAACACCGATAATATGTCTATTCTAGGCTTGACTATTGATTATGGTCCTTATGGCTGGCTGGAAGGTTACGATTATGGCTGGACTCCTAATACTACCGACTCCCAACACAAACGTTACCGTTATGGAAACCAACCCAATATAGTACTTTGGAATTTATACCAATTAGCGAATGCTATATATCCATTAATTGAAGAAACAGAAGGATTAGAGCAAGTTTTAGCCGATTTTGGTACTAGTTTCGAAAACAAATATTTAGACATGATGTGTTCTAAAATTGGCCTTTTCACTCAAGATGAAAACGATCAAAAACTCATTCAGGAATTAGAGAACAATTTGCATCTGACAGAAACTGACATGACAATTTTCTATAGAAACCTAAGTCGTTTTCAAAAAGAAAAACCAGTGCAAGGTATCATGATTATTCAGGATGCTTTTTATAGTTCTATTGAAGAATTTCCTAAAATTACGGAAGCTTGGACCAACTGGTTTACAAAATATGCGACGCGTTTACAATTAGAAACCGCAACCGATACAGAACGTGCCGAAAAAATGAATCTTGTTAATCCAAAATATGTGCTTCGTAATTATATGGCGCAATTAGCCATCGATGCCTCCGACAAAGGTGACTATAGCTTGATTGATGAACTTTTCAACTTATTGAAAAATCCATATTCTGAACAAGAAGACCAGAAAAAATGGTTCGCTAAACGTCCTGATTGGGCAAGAAACAAAGTAGGTTGCTCGATGTTGTCGTGTAGTTCTTAAACTATTTCTATTAAGTAAATTCAAATCATTACCCTATTTTAGTTTCAATTTCTATGCAACACACCTTATTAATAGTTCCCGGATTAGGAGATTCGACAACAGGACATTGGCAAGACAATTGGTTACATCATTTTCCAAATGCAAAAAAAGTAGTTCAGGACAATTGGAACGAACCTCAACTACAAGATTGGTTAAGCAATCTCGATGCAACTATCAAAAGTATTGATACCCCCATTATTATTGTAGCGCATAGTCTTGCCGTCTCATTGATAGCCCATTGGTCACAACAAAATGATACTAGCAAAATTGCTGGCGCTTTACTCGTAGCTCCCGCCGATGTAGAATCATCCGACCATACTCCGGAAGAAATTTGGAACTTCGCTCCTATCCCTTTAGGACCATTAAAATATCCTTCTATTGTAATTACCAGTTCTAACGATCCTTATATTTCAGTTGAAAGAGCGGAATTTTTAGCTAAAAACTGGGGAAGCCTTTTTTATAATGTTGGCCCTAAAGGACATCTTAATTTAGCATCGCAATTAGGATTTTGGGAAGAAGGACAAAAATTCCTTGAACTTTTACTTCAGCAAATCCAAGAAAGCGAACAAAATTAAAAATCATACTATTTTTTTTACACATATATACTTATTTGGTAAGTAATTTCATTATGTTTGTATAACTACTAATAAAACAATAAAAAGTTATACCCATGGAATTACTAGAATCCCTAGACCCTGTACTTAAAACCTTTTGGTATATTGCTATCCCGACGACCTTAATTTTTGCGATTCAAACTGTAATGACATTTTTAGGTGTTGACTCGACAGATGGCCTTCAAGCTGATTTTGATAGTGACCTTAGCGGTGGCGATACTACATTTCAATTATTTTCTTTGCGAAACCTCATCAACTTTTTATTAGGTTTTAGTTGGACTGGCATATCATTTTTCAATATCATAAACAATACTATTGTATTGATTAGTGTTGCCTTTTTTGTGGGCTGTGTATTTGTTTTTTTATTTTTTATAATCATCAAACAAGTCCAAAAATTAGAAGAAGACAACTCTTTTAAAATCGAAAACACCCTAAATAAATCGGCAGAAGTTTACCTAACAATTCCTGAAAAAAAATCAGGAAAAGGAAAAATCATGATTAGCATCAATGGAAGCTTTCATGAGTTGGAAGCTATGACAGAGCATACTGAGAAAATTACTTCAGGCAATGTGGTAAAAATCATAAAAATTGAAAACAATATTATAATCGTTCAACCTATTTAAACACAATCAATGACACCTATTTTTATTATTGCAGTAGCAGCTGTTGTCTTTTTTGCAACTATTTCAGCCCTAATATCCAGATACAAACGATGTCCATCGGATAAAATATTAGTCATTTACGGAAAAACTGGAGGTACTTCTGCCAAATGTGTTCATGGTGGAGGAGCTTTTATTTGGCCTGTGATTCAAGATTATGCTTTCTTAGATTTAAAACCTTTATCTATTGAAGCTAATTTGACCAATGCTTTGAGCAGACAAAATATCCGTGTGGATGTTCCTTGTCGTTTTACCATTGCCATCTCTACAGAAGCCGATAGCATGAATACGGCAGCTGAACGATTATTAGGTTTAACTTCTGAACAAATTCAAGAATTAGCTAAGGATATTCTTTTCGGGCAATTACGTTTGGTTATCGCTACGATGACTATTGAAGAAATTAACTCTGACCGAGATAAATTTTTAGATAATATTTCGAAAAACGTAGATAGCGAGTTGCGCAAAATTGGTCTTAAACTGATTAACGTAAACGTAACCGATATCAAAGACGAATCAGGCTATATTGAAGCTCTTGGAAAAGAAGCTGCCGCAAAAGCCATCAATGAAGCTAAAATTTCTGTTGCTGAACAGGAAAAAATTGGGGAAACCGGAAAAGCTTTGGCCGATAGAGAAAAAGATACTCAAATTGCCGAAACGCACAGAGATCGTGACGTAAAAATTGCCATCACTCAAAAAGATCGAGAAATCAGTATTGCTGCAGCCTCAAAAGATGAAGCTATTGGAAAAGCCGAAGCTGAAAGAGATACAAGAGTTAAAACTTCGGAAGCGAATGCAATTGCGATCAAAGGTGAAAATGAAGCCAAAATAGCTATTGCTAATTCGGAAGCAATTCGTAGAGAAAAAGAGGCTGAATCCCTTCGTATTGCAATTGCTGCCGAAAAAGTACAACAAGCAAAAGCCCTAGAAGAATCATATATTGCAGAACAAAAAGCCGAAACAGCTCGTTCTGAAAGAGAGCGTTCGACACAAATTGCCAATGTGGTAATTCCTGCCGAAATCGCAAAACAACGTGCTATTATTGAAGCACAAGCCGAAGCCGAAAGAATTAGAGAAAGTGCAAAAGGAGAAGCCGATGCGATTTATGCAAAAATGGAAGCCGAAGCAAAAGGTTTATACGAAATTCTTACCAAACAAGCTGAAGGTTACAAACAAGTGGTAGAAGCCGCAGGTGGCGACCCTGGTCAAGCATTCCAATTACTATTAATTGAAAAATTACCTGAATTGGTTAAAACCCAAGTGGAAGCGGTTAAAAACATCAAAATTGACAAAATTACCGTTTGGGATTCAGGAAATGGAACCGACGGAAATGGCTCAACAGCAAATTTTGTTTCAGGAATGATGAAAACGGTTCCTCCACTAAACGATTTATTCAATATGGCTGGATTAAATTTACCGAGCTATTTAAAAGGAGAAAATCAAGTAATCCCGGAAAACACCAATTTAGACAAAGAAGAAGAAATTAAATAAATCAAGAATTACAAAAACCAAAGCCTTGCTCAGTCAAGGCTTTTTTCATTTATAACTCGTTTGTAACAAAAGTTACTGTTTAAGCTGTTTAGTTCAATTAGTTTTGCTCAAAAAATATAAATAATGAACTTAGAAAATATACTAAAGCAAAACCTAGGAACGATAGTGGATGTTCGCTCTTATGGAGAATTCATGGGAGGTCATGTCTCTGGCGCTATTAACATTAGCCTGAATCAAATAGCTGAAAAACTAGAAGAAATAAAGCAACTTAAAACACCTTTAATCTTATGTTGCGCCTCGGGTTACAGAAGCGGACAAGCACAAAATTTTCTCGCCCAACACAACATTGAATGCTACAATGGCGGTTCTTGGTTAGAAGTAAACTATTATCAATCAAAACAATAAAAAATGATTCAATTCTTAAAAAAAATATTTGGTAATACTACCCAAATTAATTTTAGCGATTTACTCAAAGAAGGCGCAATTATATTAGATGTTCGAACAGCTGCCGAATTCAAACAAGGTCACATTAGTGGTGCCATAAACGTACCTCTAAATGAACTAGAAAATTATATTTTGAAACTAAAAAAAGATCAAACTATTATCACTTGTTGTGCTTCTGGAATGAGAAGTGCATCGGCTGTAAAATTTTTAAAAGCAAATAATTTTTCACATGTTCACAATGGTGGTGGATGGAATAATTTAGCAAAAAAACTAGTCTAAAGGTTTATTTTAACCAACGAAACCGATTGCATTTTGCAACAATAGTTAATTAAATTGTTAAAATATCACAAAACATCTACAAGAGATAGTCGCAAATAAATTTCATTTTTTTAAAAATCGTTTCAAAAAAATAAAACATTAAAAAAATACCTTCTATTTCATCAATTCAGTAATTACAATAGTTAGCTGAGTATTCAATTAAAACAATTAGTGTGTTTTTTACATTTATAAATTAAAACTTCTCTATTTGTACTACCAAAAAAACTAAACTTACAGATGTATTGCGAATACATTTGAAATCAAACTATTCCAAAAATCATTTGTCTTACGGCAAAATAAAAATTACATTTGCAGCAGTTTAACTTTTACAATCAAAATGAAACCTAACACTCAACAATTAAACGATTTAATTATCCAAGTAAGAAGAGACATCCTTCGAATGGTACACGCTGTTAACTCAGGTCACCCAGGAGGTTCTCTTGGTTGTACCGAATTTTTGGTAGCCTTGTATCAAAACATAATGGACCGCAAAGAAGGTTGGGACATGGACGGTATTGGTGAAGATTTATTCTTCTTATCAAACGGTCATATCTCTCCCGTATTCTATAGTGTTCTTGCACGTAGTGGTTATTTTCCAGTATCAGAATTAGCGACTTTCCGTTTGTTAAATTCTAGATTACAAGGACACCCAACTACACATGAAAACTTACCTGGAGTACGTATTGCATCTGGATCTTTAGGTCAAGGGATGTCAGTTGCAATTGGAGCTGCTCAAGCCAAAAAATTAAACAACGACAATCACCTTGTTTATACACTTCATGGAGATGGTGAATTGCAAGAAGGTCAAAACTGGGAAGCTATCATGTATGCTTCTGCAAAAGGAGTTGACAATTTAATTGCCACTGTTGACCTTAACGGAAAACAAATCGACGGAACAACAGACGAAGTTTTATGTATGGGAAGTCTTCGCGCTAAATTTGAAGCATTTGATTGGGATGTTCTTGAAATTAAAGAAGGAAATAATCTTGAAGCAATTATTGCTGGAATGAATGAGGCAAAATCTAGAACAGGAAAAGGTAAACCAGTATGTGTTTTACTATACACTGAAATGGGTAATGGTGTAGATTACATGATGTACAGTCATGCATGGCACGGTAAAGCACCTAATGATGCTCAACTAGAAAATGCTTTAGCTCAAAATCCTGAAACTTTAGGAGATTACTAAAAAGTATCCAGTAATTAGTGTTCTGTAGAATGCTATCAAAAATCTAAATTAGAAAATGAAAAAATATATAAATACAGGAAGTAAAGATACTCGTTCAGGTTTTGGAGTGGGTATGACTGAATTAGGTCAAAAAAATGAAAACGTAGTAGCACTTTGTGCAGATTTAATTGGATCATTAAAATTTGATGATTTCAAAAAAAATCACCCAGAGCGTTTTTTCCAAATTGGAATCGCTGAAGCAAACATGATTGGAATTGCTGCTGGTTTAACTATCGGTGGAAAAATTCCATTTACAGGAACTTTCGCTAACTTCTCAACAGGAAGGGTTTACGACCAAATTCGTCAATCAGTTGCTTATTCAGATAAAAACGTAAAAATCTGTGCTTCTCACGCTGGTTTAACTTTAGGAGAAGACGGTGCTACTCACCAAATCCTTGAAGATATCGGTTTGATGAAAATGTTACCAGGAATGACTGTTATCAACACTTGTGACCACAACCAAACAAAAGCGGCTACAATCGCTCTTGCAGATCACCACGGTCCAGCATATTTGCGTTTTGGTCGTCCAGTAGTTCCTAACTTTACTCCTGCTGACGAACCTTTCATCATTGGAAAAGCAATTATGTTAAACGAAGGAACTGATGTAACAATTGTTGCCACAGGTCACCTAGTTTGGGAAGCTTTAATTGCTGCTGAAAAATTAGAAGAAAAAGGAATTTCTGCTGAAGTAATCAACATTCATACTATTAAACCATTAGACGAAGAAGCTATTTTAAAATCGGTGGCTAAAACAGGATGTATTGTTACTGCTGAAGAACACAACTACCTTGGAGGACTTGGAGAAAGCATTGCTGGTGTATTAGCCGTAAACAATCCAACTCCACAAGAATTTGTTGCTGTTAAAGATAGTTTTGGTGAATCAGGAACTCCAGAGCAATTAATGGAAAAATACAAATTAAACAATCAAGCAATTTTTGAAGCTGCTGAAAAAGTGTTAGCTAGAAAAAAATAATTTGATTCAACCTATAAAAAAATCCCGTTCAGTTGATGAACGGGATTTTTTTGTATCAAATCAAATCTAAATTGTACTTATATTTTCTAAACTCAAAAATAATTAAAAACCAAGACTTTAAAAACTTAAATGACTTATATGTTCTAAAAAATCAAAAGCAGGAAAAGATTTTATTTCGCATATAAAAAAGACTGCATCACTTCAAAAGAGATGGTTTCGTCTTCGTTTACAAAATATTTCAACAAAACTTCACCCCACATTTTTCCATCACTATAATCTGCAATAATCCATCGGTGGTTTAAAACTTTCACCTTATTGATAATAAACTTGTTCTCCCCTATTTGATCTTGCCCTACATAAGGATTCCCTTTAGGATTCGAATTCAAATCCATTAATTTTTCTGTTACAATAGGAATCAACTTTTCATAAGCTATTGGCTTACTTGACGAATCTAAATAGTTTTGAGCATTTTCATTTTTTTCTAACGAAAAATAATTAGCATCATTTAATTTCAAAGTCAGCGAATTCAAACTATCTTTTAATCTCTTAGTTGTTCTTTTATAGCGTTCTTGTTCAAATTTTACTTCATTACTTAAAAACGAATACGTAAAAACATTAATTAGCACTAATAAAATAAAGGTATATAACAAAAATGATCTTTTCATTGTATAAAATTTACAGGGTGATTTCTAAATTATCGTAGGCAAGGAATACGTTTTCAGGAAGTTTTTGCTGTACTTCTTCATGAAAACCCATAATATGACTTATATGGGTTAAATAAGCCTTTTCGGGCTTTACTAGAGCAATAAAGGCCAAAGCTTCTTCTAAATTAAAATGGGAAAAATGAGGTTCTTCGCGTAATGCATTTACCACCAAAACTTTTAAATTTTTAAGTTTTTCTACCTCAGCGGTTTCGATAGTCTTTACATCCGTTAAATAAGCAAAATCATCAATGCGATAACCAAAAACTTGTAAATCGCCATGCATCACATTAATAGGAACAGCGACTTTATCTCCAATTGAAAAAGGTTCATCATTACTTACCTCTATCGTTTTTACAGATGGTGCACCTGGATATTTATTAACCGTTTCAAATACATAATCAAAACGACTTTTCATATTAGCAATTACTCTTTCGTGAGCATAAATAGGCATTTCACCTTGTCTAAAATTAAAGGGTCTTATATCATCTAAGCCAGCAGTATGATCTGCATGTTCATGGGTAAAAATAATACCATCTACTTTATGACAATTAGAAGCCAACATTTGTTGTCTAAAATCAGGACCACAATCAATTACATACGAATATTCATCCCAACGAATCAATACAGAAACACGAAGACGTTTGTCTTTACTATCTGAACTTTTACATACGGGATGATCACTCCCAATAACTGGAATTCCCTGAGAGGTGCCTGTACCTAAAAAATATACCTTCAAATCCTAAATTTTTCACAAAAATAGGATTATTTATCTTTTATTAGGCTAGCTATTTAATTAACTTTGTAACATCAGGCAAAAACATAAATTTAAACTAAAAAAATGGGTAGCGAAATAAAACTAAAAGGAGATAGAGTGATTGCTCAAATCCCTTCGATTAAAGACAAGGCACTACGTATCAATTTAAACGAAAATATTTATGGAACATTTGCCGAAATTGGCGCTGGACAGGAAACCGTAAGACATTTTTTTAGAGCTGGAGGTTCTTCTGGTACTATAGCAAAAGCAATGTCGGCCTATGATAAAGACTTTAGTGATGCCGTTTATGGTGTTGAAAAAGACGGAAGATATGTAACTGAAAACCGCCTAAAAAAAATGCTTTCGCACGAGGTTAGCCTTATTGAAAAGCGACTAAATCGTGACAAACATCCCAACAAATTATTTTTTAGCTACGCCAATACGGTTGCCACAATCGATTTTGCAAAACAATTTAAAGGACATGGATGGGTAGGAATCAGCTACCAACTAGACCCTAACGAAGATTACAACGAAATAATTCTTCATATTCGTTTTAAAGAAACAGATGCCCGATTACAACAAGAAACACTCGGTATTTTAGGGGTTAACCTAATTTACGGTGCTTTTTATAAATACGATGATCCTAAAAAATTATTACGCTATTTATACGATCACTTAGATAAAGACCAACTAGAAATAGACACTATCAATTTTTCGGGTCCTCGATTTGCAGAAGTAGACAATCGTTTAATCAGTTTACAATTAGTAAAAAATGGTATGACTGATGCCGTAATGTTCAATCCTAAAGGTAAAAACATTCTACCAGCTGCTGTACTATACAAAAAAAACATCCTAGCTATACGAGGAAGTTTCCGTCCTGTTACTAAGGTGAACATGGACATGTACGAGAAATCGCTGAAGATGTTCCTTGAAGAAAATAAGGTGGAAAAAGAAAATACCTTGGTTGTTTTTGAAATTACTTTATCGAACTTACGTTCGGATGGTGAAATTGATGAAAGAGATTTTATGGATCGTGCCGAATTACTTTGTTCGCTAGGGCAAACCGTAATGATTTCTAATTTCCAGGAATACTATAAAGTAGTAGAATATTTTGCTAATTATACAAAAGCCCGCATGGGACTTGCCATGGGAGTTAACAACTTAGTAGATATTTTTGACGAAAAATACTATCGTCACCTAAGTGGGGGAATCTTGGAAGCTTTTGGTAAATTATTCTTCCGTGACATGAAAGTTTTATTGTACCCAATGCTAGATGAAAACGGAGAAGTAACCACTTCGGAAAATTTAAAAGTTCATCCTCGAATGAAAGAATTATACAAATTCTTCAAGTTTAACGGTAAAGTAATCGATGTAGAAGATTACAATCCAGAAAACCTTAAAATATTCTCTCGTGAAGTTCTTAAAATGATAAATAGAGGAAAAACAGGATGGGAACCAATGTTACCGAAAGGAGTTGCTGAAATTATCAAAGAGAAAAAACTATTTGGTTACGACCCAAATAAAGTTTATGTAGAATAAGCGCCAAATTAATAAACAAAGAAGCCGTCTTAAGCAATAATTTAAGACGGCTTCTTTGTTTTCAATTCATTCCCTTAAAAGAATAAAAAATTAAAGCCCTAATCGCAAACTAGGTGTTCCCACACTAATTCTTGTACTTACTGAGCTAGGACTACTATAGGTACTTTGATAATACGGTCTTTCATAACCATAGTAATAAAAACTCGCATGACTGTAAAACATAGGATCATGATTACAGTGCCCATTACAATGATCATAATGTTCGCTATAGGCTTCTTTTTTACTAGCAATATAAGCACGATAGGCTTTTCGATCTTTGGCTTTCAAGTTCTTTTCATATTCCTTTTGTTCTTTCCAAAAAGCTTTCTCATCAGCCTTTGTTTTTGCTGTAAATGTCAATTCGTATCGCGCATCTTCTGCACCACGTTTTTGATAATAACTCATTTTATCTGTGGAAATATTGGCTTTAGTCTCATTTTTTAAGTTTACTTCTTGAGCTTCAGCTGCAAATAATCCTAGAAAAATAAATGCAATTACTGTTTTTATTGTCTTCATAATAGTACTTTTTTAATGATTAATAAAACTACTTGTGATAATAAGACAACTAAAAACTCGTTTTCCCTACCCAAGTACTTCCTATTTTTATTAAAAAAACTCAATTAAACCTTTTGCGTTATTAATTATCTTAACCAAAGCAACCATCAAAAAACCACAAATCTAAATGCAACTGCTTATGAATCCTAATTCACTTTGGTCTCTCCGTTTAGGTTTTTCAAACCAACAAGCTCAAAAAATTGAAAAAATGGGAATATCAAAATTCCTACAGGCTTCTTTCGAAACAGAATATGAAAATAGTATCCCTGACTTTCTAAAAGACAGCCCAAAATCATTAGCTGATTTAAGAGCGCTCCGAAAAAAATCAATAGCACTTACTGAAGATAAAAAAAAGGAATTTCTTAGACAGGAAGCGCTAACTTCAATAGAAATGAAATCATGGTGGATAGACAAAATGAAAAACGATAATTTCCCTCTTAGGGAAAAAATGACCTTACTATTACACAATCATTTTGTGGCAACATTTCAAAAAGTAAAGGTTAATTATTGGGTTTTTGAACACAATCAATTACTAAGGAAACATGCTTTTGGGAACTTTAAAGAATTAACTAAAGCGATTATCAAAAGTAATGCAATGCTTCGCTATTTAGATAATGTAGATAATAGAAAAGGGAAAATCAATGAAAATCTTAGCCGAGAATTACTCGAGCTTTTTACTCTAGGCATAGGTAATTATACCGAAGACGATATTAAAAATGGAGCAAAAGCCTTAGCAGGACTTGGACTTGGAGAAAATGGAGGTATTTATCGCGACCGAATTGCTGATAACGATGAAATTGTATATTTTGGCAAAAAAGGACATTTCAAAGCAGATGATTTAGTAGATATCATTTTCAAACAAAAAAATAGCCCTTATCTTTTTACTCGAAAAATTTTGGAATGGTTTATTTACGATACACCGAGTGAAGCACTAGTAACCTACTATGGAGATTATTTTAGAAAGCAAAATTTTGAAATAAAACCCCTATTAGAAAAAATAGTCACGGAAGAATTTGACAAAAAAACGGCGGGTTCTAAAATCAAAAACCCTTTAGAATACAGCCTCCAGATTCTTTCAGAATTACAAATAAACCCAAGGTCAAACCGTCCTCTGGTGGCTTTCCTGAAGGCACAAGGAATGGATTTATTTAACCAACCAAACGTAAAAGGCTGGGAAGGTGGTAAATCTTGGTTGACTTCTCAAATTTATTTACAACGTAACAATCTGGCTGATTTGTATTGCAGTGGAAGAGAAATTTTCAACCAAAAAACCAAAGAAAATAGGATGGAAGAAAATAATAGTCCCAATTTTAGAAAAACGATGGTCAATTTAAGTTGGAAAACAGGAACAAACAAACAAATTATACGTGAATTATCAGACAGACTACTATTCCAAGTTGACAATGAAAGCCAAAAAGACTTTGAAACAATTTTAAAATACGATTTTGATTCGCAAGCTCAAAATGCCAATCAAGCTGTTTTAAGACTATTCAATGCAATGGTAAAAGAACCTGAATTTCAATTGATTTAAAAACCTCCTAAAATAATCGAATTATGAACAGAAGAAATTTTCTATCACTTACAGGAACATTAACAGGAGGAACATTGTTACTTCCTAACTTTTTGTTCTCTTATGGTTCTCAAAAAAATTTAATTATTGGAGAACAATGTTTAGTTTTCGTACAATTAAATGGAGGAAATGATGGTTTAAACACTTTTATTCCTTTTGAAGATCCATTGTATTATGATTTACGCCCAAATATTGCTATTTCCAAAAACGAAGTAATTTCGACTACTAAAGGAATGGGATTTCATCCTTCTTTGAAAGGATTTGCTCAAATGCAACAAAATGGTGATTTATCGGTAATTCAAAACGTAGGATATCCTGAACCTAATCGCTCCCATTTTAGAAGTCAAGAAATTTGGCAAACCGCTACCGACTCTAATCAATACCTTAATGAAGGATGGTTAGGACGTTATCTTGATTTACAATGTGTCACTCACAACCCAACTGCAGGAATTAATATTGACTCAATCGATAATCTTTCTTTAAAAGGAGACAACCCAAATTCAATAACCGTCAAAGATCCAGACCGCTTTAAAATAAAAAACAATAAAGAAGAAACCGATGTTTTATCTTCAAATCCTTCGTTGGATTTTGTTCGAAAAGTAGCCAATTCAGTTTTGGAAGGTTCCGAAGACATTCAAAAAGCACTAAGTAAATCGAGTACCCAAACCAGCTATCCTAAAAATGCTTTAGGGAAAAATTTAGAATGGATTGCGCGTTTAATAAAAGGAAATTTAAATTCAAAAGTATATTACACCTCTCAAAGTGGCTATGATACCCATGACAACCAATTGGCCATCCAAAACAATAAATTCAAGGAATTAGACTCGGCATTATACAGTTTTTACCAAGATTTAAAACAAGCCAATTTATTACAAAATGTAACAATCGTGGTGTTTTCGGAATTTGGAAGAAGAGTTAAAGACAATGGAAATGGAACAGATCACGGAACTGCCGCTCCAATGTTTGTCATTGGTGGACAAAACCGCGGAAAAGTAATAGGCAACAACCCAAATCTAAGCGATTTATCACAAGGAGATTTAAAATACCAAATCGATTTTAGATCCGTTTATGCTAGTCTATTGAAAGAAAAAATGGCTTTTGACTACCAAAAAATCGGGATTAAAAGTCCTCCTTTACAAGGATTGTTTTAACTTTTTTTTGTATTAGAACCACCCGATTGTATTTATTATGGTTTATTCTCTTTTGTACAAAAAAGGTATAATTGGAAAGTGGATATCGTTTTTTATACTTTTTTCAGCCATCATAGTAGTGAATGTGAACAAAAAAAGAGTCATTTTAAAGTAGAAAAAATCAAATCGAAATGAAAACGAGACTATTTTACTATACAAAAACGTAAGAGTACGCTATAAAAGAAAGCGCACACATTTATTTTTTAAATAAAGAATCATACATCGCTATTTTATAGCTCCAAAAATCACAAAAAGCTTATTATTCAAAAGTTTAAACACCAATTATTCAAAAAATCATCTTTCTAAATACTCCATTCTCCTACTAAAAAAATCTCGACAAAAAAAAACATCGAAAATGTGAAGTAATTATTTTTTTTATTAATATTGAAATCTGTTACAAGATCATTTTTAATTTAAAAAAAACCTATTTAGAATAAATTTTCACGTGATGAAAAAGAGTAACCGTAAAGAACTGAGTTTTGAACAAACTGAAAAGCTTGTTACACTAGCCCTAGAGGAAAGAAATCCATTCGAAATTATAAAAAAAGAATTTGGATTGGCTGAAAAAGAAGTTCTGGAAATCATGAAAAAAAAGATGCCTCTAGAAAAATTTGAAATGTGGAAAAAGAAAGCTTCGGCTAGTAAACCTAAACCTAAACCTCTTAAAATTGATGATTTTGATGACGATTTAGATGGAAAATACTATATTAAAAATAAACTAGACTAACGCTACGAAACACTCTCAAGAACGGGTGTTTTTTTTATACCTTTTGCGCTGTTTAAAAACAGAGCTAAACCACTTAATTTCAAAACATTATATGAAAAAATTATTATTAGCATTTGCCTTCACTTCTTTGGTTTGGAGTTGTAAGTCTGTTCAAACTAGCAAAAACACACTAGCCACAATTGAGGCTACCATCAATTTAAATGAAGTAAAAAACGATCAAGTTTTAGTTACTATTAAAGCCCCTAAAATAAAAAGCACTGAAATCAATTATCGAATACCAAAAACAGTTCCTGGAACCTACTCCGAGAGCAATTATGGAAAATACATCGAAGATTTAAAGGCATATGATAAAAAAGGGAATTTATTGTTAGTCAAAAAAACAGATGAAAACACTTGGACAATATCAAATGCTAAATCTTTAAGTAAAATCACCTATTTAGTCAATGACACTTTCGACATTGAAAAAGGAACTAGTTTTGGCAACGAAGATGTATTTTCACCAGCAGGTTCAAATATTATTGCTGGAGAAAATTTCATGATTAACACTCATTGTTTCATAGGTTATTTTGACAATTATCTTTCAAATCCTTACCAATTAAGTATAAATCATCCTAAAACATTATGGGGAGCAACATCATTGACGGACATCGATTCTAGCGATACCAATGATGTGTACACTACATCACGGTATGCCGAACTTGTAGAAAATCCTATCATGTATTCAAAACCTGATTATACTACTTTTACAGTTGATGGGATGGATATTCAAATTTGTGTGTATTCCCCAACAGGAAAATATACTGCCGAAAGCATTACTCCAGAAATGAAAACCATGATGATTGCCCAAAAGAAATTCTTAGGCAAAATCAATTCTACAAAAAAATACAGCGTTCTTTTATACTTATCAAGTCTAAAAGAGGATGATGCACATGGTTTTGGAGCACTAGAACACCCAACGGCTACTACAGTTGTTTTACCCGAAATAATGGATAAAGAAGAATTAGTAAAATCGATGATGGATGTAGTTTCTCATGAATTTTTCCATATAGTTACACCACTTACTATTCATTCGAAAGAAATTCAAGATTTTGATTATAATGCACCCAAAATGTCCGAACATTTATGGATGTACGAAGGTGTGACCGAATATTTTGCTAATCTTTTTCAAATTAACCAAGGTCTAATCTCTGAATCCGATTTTTACAATCGAATTGCAGAAAAAATAGAAGAATCGAAAGCACTCAACGACACAATGCCTTTTACAAAAATGAGTGCTAATGTATTAAAAGAACCTTATAAAGCACAGTATTTAAATGTTTACCAAAAAGGAGCATTAATTGGAATGTGTATCGACATTATTATCAGAGAAAAAAGCAATGGTCAACGTGGAATTCTAGATTTAATGCAAAAATTATCAAATGAATACGGAGTTTCAAAAGCTTTTAATGATGAAGAACTTTTTGGCAAAATAACAGAACTAACTTATCCTGAAGTGGGTGACTTTCTTAAAACGTATGTTGCTGGTCCTACCCCTATTCCATATGATCTGTTTTTGGGTAAAGTTGGTGTTGGAAAATCTAAAACACAGCAAGCAGCTGCCGTTTTTCTAAAAGATAATAACACACCATACATTAATGTAAACCCTACATCAAAAGAAATTTTTGTAGCTCCAAATATGCAATTAAATATTTTCTTTGATCATCTAGGGCTAAAAGGAAATGACCTACTTTTAAGCATTAACGATAAAAACTACAATCTAGACAACATCTATGATTTAATCAGTCAAAGTACTAAATGGAAAGAAAATGAAGCCATTACAATAAAAATAAAACGTAATGGTAAAGAAGAAACCATAAAAGGAATAGTAAAATTACCTATGATTGAAAAAGAAACTTTGAAAGTTTTTGATGAATCTAAAAAACAATTAAAAGAAGCTTGGTTAAAAGGTTAATATTTTTTTAAACCTATTAAAACAGAATTGTATCAACTATTCGGTTTCTCAACTATTTTCTTTACTTTGCACAAAATATTTTAACTAATGAAAAAATCAATTCTTGCATTCGTTGCTTTACTAGCAATAGCGGCATGTGACAAAAAAGAACCAAAAGGAAATTTACACATTACAGGAAATGTAAAAGGACTAAAAGACGGGACTTTATACATTCAAAAATTTGTTGACACTTCACTAATTGCAATTGACACTATAAAAATTGAAGGTGATTCAAAATTTGAAAGTTATTTAGATTTAAAATCTCCAGAAATGCTTTATTTATTTGTGGATAGAGGTGTTTCTAATTCATTAGACAACAACCTCATGTTTTTTGCCGAACCAGGCAAAATGACCTTAGAAACTAATCTGGATGCATTTCTCTCTGATGCAAAAATTACAGGTTCTAAAAACCACGAATTATATGAAGAGTATAAAAAAACAACTGAAAGATATAAAGATCAAAATTTAAGTCTTATTGAACAAAAATTTAAAGCAATTAAACGCAAAGACACTAAAGCAGTAGATAGTCTTAGTCAATTGCAGGAATTAAACATGAAACGCAAGTACCTATTTGCTGTTAACTATGCGATGAACAATAAAGACCATGAAATTGCTCCCTATATTGCCTTAGCAGAAGTTTACGATATCAACGTAAAATTTTTAGACACCATAGCAAAATCGATGAGTCCGAAAATAAAGGAATCCATGTATGGAAAAAAATTAACACAATACATTAAAAACATAAAAGCTAACAACTAAATCTTAGCATAAAATCAAAAAAAAGCATTTCATCACAAGTTGAAATGCTTTTTTTGTAATATTCAAACATAATCTTACTATCTTTTTGTAATTTGTTGTCGTAAAAACAAAAACCCAAATTTACCTATAAAAACTACAATTATCATCAAACATGTGGAAACATTTATCCTTTAAAACACAACTAATAACAATTCTACTTATCCCTATTGTAGGACTTATTTACTTTACCATAATCGATATTACTAAAACCTACGAGAAATTTGAAAGAATTGAAAATAGCAGTCGTAGTATTGAAGAAATAATTGCTTTTTCTGAAGGGCTAACTTTAATTAATAACGAAAGAACTTGGACTGAATATTCAAAGTTTAACGATACGAAAACAACAGAACTTAAACAAAAGATGAACGAAACATTAGAATGGTTTTCTAATCATAATTCTAAAGATTCTATCATTGAAAGTAATATTGAAAAAGCAAAAGAAATCATTCACAGCATTCATTATGAAACAAATAAACAAACAAATTCATCTGCAGATAATTTTGATAAGTACCTTACTTTAAATCACATCTTCAATAATTTGATTGAACGTGAAATAATTAATTGCAACAACGCATTATTAGCCAAACAAGCCAACATTTTTAAAGCATATGTTGACTCTAAACGCTCTGCTAATTTAATTCGAGGAATTGTTTTAGATAAATTAATAGATGATTCAATTCATAATGATTTATATGGTTATTATGCCAACTTAAGAAACACCAATGACAATTCAACTTTTAAGTTAGAAAATTATAATGATGACCATATTAATGACGCTATTCTTAAATACAAGAAATCAACTGAATACTTGTCCTTCTTAAATAATTCCGAATCAATACTTAAAGGAACTTTAAAAACAACTCCTGAAGAATGGTGGCAGCAAGCCGAAAAAGTAAACAATCAATTGAATGACTTTAAAATAAAAAAATTCAATGAAATTAAAGTATTGGTAAAAAATGAAAAAAAACAAACTGTCAATGCTAGTATCGCAGCAATCATTTTACTTGTACTTTTATTAATTAGCACTGCTATTTCGGTATTTAAACTAATTACAAACACCTCTAATTCTTTAAAATTAATAGCTTTTAAAATTGAAAAAATAGCCTTAGGCTACAGTGAATTTGAACACAAATTATCGGGGAATTTCGAATTGAATTCGATAAGAGAATCAGTAAGAAAACTAACCGAAGCCATTAAAGAACAAATTCATTTAGCAACAGAAATAAGCGCTGGTCAATTTGGAAATACCATCAAAGTAAGAAGTGCTGCTGATAGTTTAAATCAATCGCTAAATACCATGTCTACTAAACTCAAGCAATTTAATGATGAAGCTATTGAAAATAGTCTTTTAGAGAAAAACATTATTGATGTAAATAAAACCATTATTAGTTCAAAAAATATTAATGATTTTGGCTCTAACCTAAGTAAAGTTTTAAGCCAACAAACTAATGGATGTCAAGCAACATTTTACATCAAGAATTATAGAGAAAACAATGATACATTAATCAAAATTGGCAGTTATGCTGATAATGATAAGAGTCCAACTAAAATTGCTCTTGGTGAAGGCTTAATAGGCGAAGTTGCAAAATACAATGAACAAAAATGTTTGAATAACCTATCAAAAGAATACTCTTATGTTTCTTCTTCATTAGGTAAATCAGCCATTTATAATATTTTAATCACTCCTATTTTATATAAAAGTGAAGTAATTGGTGTTATCGAAATTGGCTCTTTAGAGAACTTTAAAGAGTTTGACCAAAAATTATTAGGTACACTAAAGGAATCTCTAGGAAATGCAATCGCCGTTTTCATTAGAAATGAAGAACTGAAAATTTCTATGGAAGAGATAAACAAAAAAAATAACATCTTGCAAGTTCAAGAAGAAGAATTAAGACAAAACAACGACGAACTTAACAAACATACTTTATTACTTCAACAATCAGAAGAAGAACTAAAAAAACAAGCTGCCGAGTTAGAACAAACCAATGCGTATTTAGAAGAAAAAAGTCGAGAACTCGAAACTAAAAATCACGAAATAGAGAGAAAAAATAACGACCTTATTATCGCTCAAGAAGAATTAAACGTAAAAACAGAAGAAATTGCTCAAGCTAGTAAATACAAATCTGAATTTCTTGCTAATATGTCGCATGAATTAAGAACACCTTTAAACAGTATCTTAATTTTATCTGATATATTAAAAGATAACCCCTCAGGCAACTTAACTACCGCACAATTAGAAAACTTATCTGTAATTAACACCTCTGGCAAAGACCTACTCAATCTTATCACTGATATCTTAGATATATCAAAAATTGAAGCTGGTAAAGTAGAAGTTTATCCTGAAAATACTGTTTCGGAACGAATATTTTCGGATATGGATGGTCTTTTTAGAGCACAAATGGACAAAAAGGAAATCCATTTTGAAACCAAAATAACCGATGATTGCCCTAGAGAATTATTTACAGATATTGGTAAAATTGAACAAATACTTAAAAATTTCCTATCGAATGCTTTAAAATTCACTCCAAATGGTGGAACCGTATCGATGACATTTGATGCAGCCAAAGATCATAGCGATTTTAACAATCCTAAACTCTTTGCATTAGATAAGAGCGAAATATTATGCATCAAAATTAAAGATACCGGTATTGGGATTTCTGAAGAAAATAAGAAAAAGCTATTTCAAAGTTTCCAACAAGCTGATAGTTCTACCAGCAGAAAATATGGTGGTACAGGATTAGGATTGTACATTTCAAAACAATTAGCCCAACTTCTGGATGGAGAAGTATTTTTTGATAGCCAATTAAACCACGGAAGTACTTTTGGTGTTTTGATCCCTGTACAATACAAAACGGAACAAGAAAATTCTAATACATATTCAACGGAAGAAGTAGTTTCTCCAATTCAAACAACAAGAACCCATTCAGCCGTAAAAGAAGAACAACGTATTGAGTCGGAATACCCAAAGGCAAACGAAGAATTAATTGATTTAGCTGCAAACATAAATGATGATAGAAATCTAGCTGATATTGATGATAAAACCGTCTTAATTATTGAAGACGACCCATCATTCGCTGAGGTATTGCTGCAGGTAGCACACAATAATGGTTTTAAAGCGATTATTGCGCATCAAGGAGAAACTGGTTTTCAATATGCCAAAAAATACAATCCAAAAGCGATTATTTTAGACATGAAACTACCAGGTATCGATGGATGGACAGTATTAAAATGGCTGAAAGAAGATGCCGAATTAAAACACATCCCTGTTCATGTTATGTCAGGAATGAAAAGAGAAAAATTAGCCAAAGAAATGGGCGCATTTGACTTTTTAGTAAAACCAATTACTCCTGAGAAACTTAAAAATGCTTTCCAATCCATAGACGAGGAAATCAATAAAGTATTTAAAAAAGTATTGATTTTGGAAGATGATGAAAAATTAAATTATTCCATCAAACAATTGCTACATGCAAACGACAAAAATACCATTTGCTTACAGGCTTATTCTCGATCTGAAGCCGAAAACATACTAAGCAATGTCGATATTGACTGTGCCATTATTGATTTAGGATTACCGGATTCTGATAATGTCAAAGCTATTTCTGAATTAAAAAATATTTCCAAAAACAAAAAGATTAAAATTATTATCAATACAGGCAAAAGCTTAACTGATAATGAGCAATTAGAACTAGAGAAAAATGCTGATAGTATTGTTATTAAAACAGACAACGTTACAGAACGCTTGAAAGACGAAATTCTATTATTCTTAAACAAAGTGGAAACTTCAGAAAACAAAGCTTACGAAACAGCTCCTAACCTAGCTGGAGGCGAAATTCTGAAAGACAAAAATATTTTAATTGTTGACGACGATATTCGAAATATCTATGCGTTATCGGCTGCATTAACCAGTAAAGGGGCTGTAATAACTACGGCTTTTAATGGAATCGAAGCCTTAAACGCCTTAGAAGAAAATCAAAGTTTTGATATTGTTTTGATGGATATTATGATGCCTGAAATGGACGGATTTGAAGCCACAAAAAAAATAAGAGAAAATCCAAAATGGAAAAATCTACCTATAATTGCTTTAACCGCAAAGGCAATGAAGGGTGATCGTGATGAGATATTAAATGCAGGAGCTTCGGATTATCAATCAAAACCTATTGATATTCAAAAACTAATTTCATTAATCAGCATTTGGATTTATAAATGATTACTTTGAATGAACTCGATGAGTTGCTTTTTACGATAAAGATGCAATTCGACTATGATTTTAGTGATTATTCCAAAGCATCTATGCTCAGGAGAGTGAATCGTTTTATGGAAATCAACAAAATGACAAACACGGTCGATTTGAAATTTGAACTAATCAATAATCCTATCATTTTTCAAAATTTCATTAATGAAATAGTGGTTAATGTGAGTGATTTTTTCAGAGACCCTAGTTTCTTTAAAGCCTTACAACAAAAAGTTTTTCCTTATTTAAATAGTTATCCTAAAATAACTATTTGGAGTGCTGGTTGTTCCTTTGGAGAAGAAGCGTATTCGTTAAATATTCTTTTAAAAGAAAACAAACTCTTCGATAAAACGAGAATCTATGGAACAGATATTAGTAGCAATGCCATAGAACGTTCTCGAAAAGGAATATATGACAACAGTAATTTCAAAGATTATGTCAAAAATTATTTTGATTGTGGAGGAAAAGAAACTTTAAACGATTATTTTGTTACAGACGAAAAACACTCTATGATTAATTCCGAATTAAAACAAAACATTTTGTTTTCAAATCATAATTTGGTAGCAGATAGTGTTTTCAAAGAATGCCAATTAATTCTTTGTAGAAATGTTTTAATCTATTTCAATAATGATTTACAAAATAAGGCCTTAAAGCTATTTTATGATAGTTTACCCATTTATGGATTTTTGGCTATTGGAAAAAAAGAATCATTACGTTTTAGTTCGGTGTACGAAAATTTCAAAGAAATTGACCGTGAGGAAAAAATATATCAAAAAATAAAATGAAACCTAACGTTATCTTAATTGGTGGTTCTGCAGGAGCTTTTAATGTTATTTTGTCTATTTTACAACAATTAGACAAAAGCATTGATACGCCTATTGTTGTCATTCTACACCGATTAAAAAACACCGTTTCCTCCTTTGAAACCATTTTACAACAACACACTCATTATCAAGTAAAAGAAATCGAAGATAAAGACGAATTAAAAAAAGGATTCCTATATACGGCACCAGCAAATTACCATGTACTAATTGAGGACAATTTAACGTTTTCATTAGACGTTTCCGAACTAATTAATTTTAGTCGCCCATCAATAGACGTAACATTTGAGTCATTTGCATTGGCATTTCAAGATAAATGCTTAGGGATTTTGTTATCTGGTTCGAATGAAGATGGAGCAAAAGGATTAAAAACAATTGCCGAAAACAATGGAACGACTATAATACAAGATTGCAAAGAAGCCGAATTTGAAAAAATGCCAAATGCTGCGAAAGTCATTTACAACAAACATATTGAATTAAATACCACAAACATTTCAAATAAAATTAATAATGAATACTGTAAAACATAAATTATTACTAATAGATGATAAACCCGCAAATTTAATTGCACTTAAAAGCATATTAGAAAAACCCAACAGAGAAATTATTACCTGTAATTCAGGAAATGAAGGTTTGCAAATTTTATTAAAAGAGAAAATTTCACTCATTTTGGTCGATGTTCAAATGCCCGAAATGGATGGATACGAATTTGTAGAAATCACTAAACAACACCCTAAAACAGCTAATATCCCAACCTTATTTGTAACAGCAATAAGCAATGAAGACAAATATATCAATAAAGCATACGAACTAGGAGCTATCGATTTCTTATTCAAACCTTTAAATACTGAAATAACAAGGAAAAAAGTTGATTCTTTCTTAAAAATATGGGATTACGAACAAGAATTACAAAAATTAAATGAGCAATTAGTTACCAAAAATGGTGAGTTGGAACAATTTGCAAATATTATTGCTCATGATTTAAAATCACCATTAAATAATATTAAATCATTAATTGAATTTATTGAGGACGAACACATATTAGAGATAAATGATCATGCCAATGAATTATTTGACATGGTTAAAACATCAGCAGCTGCTATGTCTAAATTAATTGATGACTTATTACATTATTCTAAAAATGTTGAAAATAATGAAGGTAAAGAAGCGATAAACATTCTGAATGAAGTTAATACTGTAATTAAGTTAATCAATCCAAATAATAACATTAAAATTAACAAAATTGACTTAAATCATACAATCAGTTTTCAGTCGGTTGCATTTAAACAAATCATACAAAATTTATTGTCCAATGCCATTAAATACAACGATAAAGACATTACAGAAATTACCATATCCTACAACAAAGAGCTGCAACAACTAGCAATTAAAGATAATGGTCCAGGAATTCCCGAAAATCAAGCTGAAAAAATATTCCAAATGTTTTACACTTTAGGACAAAAATCAAGAGGAGAATCAGGAACAGGAATGGGATTAAATCTGGTTAGAAAACTAGCCGAAAGAAATGATGTAAAAGTTTTTTACAATACCAATTACAAAGAGGGTTCTGAATTTATAATAGGTGAAATTAAAACTGGAATTTAACACAAAAAAATTGAGAAATTACTTTTAAGAATTCCTCAATTTTTTTATCTCTTTAAAGCAAAATGGGATTTAAATTCCTTAACCACATCATTTTCAATATAATGAATAACAAACCAGTAATCATCAGCAGGTAAAAAATGTCCATTATAGGTTCCATTCCATCCTGCTCCATTAGGACTGATTTGTTTTAAAAACTTTCCATATCGATCAAAAATTCGAATATAAGCATAGGGTTGCGAACTTAACTCAGGTACATTCCAATAATCATTATATCCGTCATTATTTGGAGTAAAATATTTAGGGAAATTAATCACCACTATATCTGATTTGGTTATAGGTTCACTACATCCTGTTTGATCCACTACAGTTACTGAGTGTGTCCCTGAAGCTACATATTCAAATACATTACTAGATTGTAAAGGACCTTCATCCAATTGATAAAGATAATCGCCACCAGCCGCTGTCGCCGAAATAGTGATTATTTGGTTTTCAGCAAAAGCCTCTGTAACCGTCCAGCTAAAATCAGTCAAAGTATTCGATGGAATTACAGTAACTGAAATAGTTTGAGGTGTAGCACATTGTCCAGAATCGGGAGTAAATGTATAATCAGCTGAATTTAAATTATCAACAACTGATTCATCCCAACTTCCAGTAACTCCATTTGGTGATGTTGAATCTAAATTTGCCACTGGGCTACCGGAACATATTGTAAAATCTTCAAAGCCGGGACTATCTGGATTTACCTCTATGGTCATTGTTGTTTTATTGGCACACTCATTAGCATTTGGACTAAACTCATAAGTAGTGGTCATTGTATTGTCAATAACAGAAGGAGACCATGTACCTTCAATTCCTTCTAAAGAAGAAGTTGGTAATGCAGGAGGAACTTCACCTTCACAAATAGGATCTATTTGATTGAAAGTAGGGGTTGAAAAAGTTTGACATGGCACTGTACAAGTCATATCAGAACGATCACATGGATAAGTCGTATGCCATACCGTTAATGTTACTGATTGACCTTGTGTTAAACCATCTACTTGCAAATGAGTTCCATCATTTTTAGTACCAAATACTGGACTTCCTCCATCAATTGTATAACTATAAGTATATTGATTAGGAACACCTGGAGTATTAGTCCAATCAAAAAAAACAGCATTATAAATATTACTAGGAGCAGCAATTTGCGTACGATCACATCTAAGTAAAAGAATTTTACTTCCATTATTAGCAACCGTATTAACATCAATTCGAGCACGATTTCCTTCAACTCCGGCTATTGTTTGACTCACATAATAAGACATTGTCCCCACAACCGCTGTAGAAGGGTTTGGAGCTACAGAAGAAGAAGTACCTCCAGTCGCTGAAGTACCATACCAATTTAATGTTCCACCTGGAGAAGCTGTTGCAGTCAAAGGAATTGAAACACTGTTTTGGCAATAATAAATTGGCGAAGTAACTGTAGGCGTAGGTGTTTGAGCTGACAAACTCGAAGAAAACAACAAATCAACGAGACAGACAAAGACAAATAAAAGTATATTCTTTTTCATTCTTCCAATATTTAAATAGTTGAGATTTGGGGAAATCCTATTATGAAGTAAATATATTAAAAAAGCAGGGGTTAAAAAAAGAATCAAAACATAAACTACATTTTGCAATTAAAATTAGAACAAAAAAAAGCCCCAACAAAAGTTAGGGCTATTTATGCAGAATAAAATTGTTTTAAACAGCTTTGTGTTGTTCTTCAATTTGTTTTTTATCTTCAACTGAAATCGAATCAACTAATACTGGTGTTGCAATAAATAAAGAAGAATACGTTCCTACAATAATACCAACTAACATTGCAAAAATAAATCCTCTAATTGATTCTCCACCAAAAATAAACATCGTTAATAAAACAAGTATCATCATCAATGAAGTATTCAATGTTCTAGATAAAGTAGTATTAATAGAAGCATTAACGATTTCTACAAATGATCCTTTACGGTTACCAATAATAAATTCTCTTATTCTATCAAATACAATTACTGTATCATTCATCGAATAACCAATAACCGTCAGGATAGCTGCGATAAAATGTTGGTCCATTTCCATGTGGAAAGGCATGAATTTATAACATAAAGAGTAGATTCCTAATACAAAGATTACGTCATGAGCAACAGCTGCAACAGCACCTAATGAATACTGCCATTTACGGAATGAAATCATCAAGTATAAGAAAATAACAGCCATAGCACCTAAAACCGCCCAATAAGAGTTTGTTTTAATATCTTCAGAGATAGAAGCACCTACTTTAGATGCTTGTAGTACACCTATTTTTTTTCCATCAAAAGTATTAGTGAATTTATCATAAGATACATTAGTGTAATATTTAGATAATGCCTTGTATAATTTTTGATTCACTTCCTCGTCAACAGCAACACCGTCTTCTTTAATTTTATACTTAGTAGTAATTTTTAATTGATCAGCATCTCCTAAAACTTTAGCTTCAACTGGCGTACCAAATGCAGCTGATAATTCTTCAGAAACAACTACCGCGTCTACAGGCTTTTCAAATTTAACTTGGAATGTTCTACCTCCAACAAAATCAACACCTTCATCTAATCCATTAACGAAGAAAATAGAAATCAAACTAACAATCACCACAATAGATGAGAATACATAGGTAATCTTTTTGATTTTGATAAAATCGTAGTGGAAGTTAGTAAACCAATTTTTAGTAATATTAGTTGAAAATGTCAAACTAGCTTTTCCTAAAATATTTCTATCAATAAAAATTCTTGCAATAAAAATTGAGGTAAACAATGAAGTTACGATACCAATAAGTAATGTCAAAGCAAAACCTTTAATAGGTCCAGTTCCAAAAATAAACAAGATAGCCCCAGTTAAAACGTGAGTCACGTTAGCATCAATGATTGAACGCATCGCTCCATGCCATCCGTAAGACGAAATTACAGCATCTGATAAAGATTTACCTTCACGCAATTCCTCTTTTGCTCTTTCATAAATAATGATATTCGCATCAACCGCTGTACCCAATGTTAATACGATACCCGCAATACCTGGTAATGTTAAAACAAAACCAAAACTTGCCATAATTCCGAATAAGAAAAGTAAGTTTAATATTAACGCTAAGTTAGCATACCAACCTGCTTTACCATAATAGAATACCATCCATAAACATACAAGAACTAATCCTACAATAGAAGAAATCATACCTGCATCAATAGAAGCCTGTCCCAAAGATGGTCCAACTACTGTAGATTGTATAATATCAGCAGAAGCTGGTAATTTACCTGCGTTTAATACGTTAGCTAAATCTTTAGTTTCTGTAATATCAAATGATCCAGTAATTTCAGATCTACCACCTGCAATTGGCCCACTAGTAACACCTGGAGCCGAATAAACTACATTATCCAAGACAATTGCTATATAACTCTTTTGAGTAAAAGCTCTTCCTGTTAATTCCTCCCATACTTTAGCACCTTGTGGACTCATTTGCATAGAAACAGCAGGTTTACCCATTTGGTCAAAAGTATCATTTGCATCCGTTACAAGACCTCCGTTCATCGCTGGAACATTGTCTCTGTTACCTTTTAAAGCATATAATTCTACAGCTTCAATTTGTTTGCCATCTTTGTCAGTTAAATTTGTTGGTTTACTCCAAACAAATTTTGCATAACGTTGGTCAGCAGCTAATAAATTTCTAATTTCTGGTCTTTTGAAATAAGCATTGATTACCGCTGTATCTTTTGGTGCAAATAAACCTAATACTGGTCCACCACCTTGACCAATCATCTTGTCTAATAAAGGATTATTTCCTTTTTTAGCAGTAGCTGTATCTTTTGCATCCGTTAATAAAGCGCTTAATGAATCTTTAACGACTGGTTTAGCTTCTTTTTTAGTAACCTCTGTTTTTTTCAAAGTTTCATTGGCAGCCATCAAGAAGTTACCAACTTCTTCTATCTTATAAGTTTCCCAGAACTCTAATTGTGCTTTTCCACCCAATAATTTTTTAATTCTATCCACATCTTTAGCACCTGGAAGCTCTACTAAGATTCTTCCTGATTCTCCTAATTTTTGGATATTTGGCTGAGTTACTCCAAATTTATCAATACGCTCTCTTAATACTTTGTAAGCACTTTCGATAGATTCACCAACTTTTCTTTTGATTACTTTTTGAACCTGAGCATCGGTCATTTGAAAATCAACACCACCTTCACCCTGCATACTTCTGTTTGCAAAAATATCTGGAGAAGCTAATTTTACTGTTCCTTTTGAATTCGCTTCAAAAGCTTCAAAAAACTTATCTAAGTAATTTTTATTTCCTTCTAAATTAGCAGTTGCATCTGCCAATGACTTATTAAAAACTGGATTTTTAGAATTATTAGCTAATCCTTTCAATACATCTTTTATAGAAATTTGAAGAATTACATTGATTCCCCCTTCTAAGTCCAGACCTTTATTTAATTGTTTGTTTTTTACCTCATCATATGTAAATTCAGTAAAGCCTAGATTCAACACAGGAACTTTACCTATAGAATCTAAATATTTTAGCTCTTTATCAGGATTATCCCCTGCGAAAGCTTTAGCTTCACTCTTAACGCCATTAGCAACGAAAGTGAACGTGAGTTGGTAAATACTTACCAATGCAAATAGAATTGCGAAAAATTTAATAAGTCCTTTATTCTGCATTATTACTAAAAATTAATTATTTTAAATTTATTTTTTCATCAAGCCTTAATAACCAACACTTTAGCTATTACTATTTTTCCAAATTGAACAAAAATGGCTATAAATCTTTTTTTAAACCGAGCAAATATATAATTCTGGTTAAGATTAACCAATTTATTTATTAATTAATCTCAAAAAAAAGACTGCAAAATTGCAGTCTTCACTCTATTATGTGAAATTTGTTAAGCCAAAATACCTTTTAAAGCATCATTCATAGCTCGAACTGCATCAGCACTCTTCGCAAATAAAGCTTTTTCATTATCATCTAATTGAATATCGATAATCTCTTCAACTCCATTTTTACCGATGATACATGGCACTCCAATACAAATATCATTTTGACCGTATTCGCCCTCAACATAAACAGAACAAGCAATCATTCTTTTTTGATCATTCAAAATACTGTCTACCAAAAACGCTACAGAAGCTCCCGGTGCATACCAAGCTGATGTCCCCAAAAGCCCTGTAAGGGTCGCTCCTCCTACCATGGTATCTGCAGCCACTTTTTGCAATACCTCTTTTGACAAAAACTGACTAACAGGTATTCCGTTATAAGCAGCCAAACGTGTTAAAGGAATCATCGTTGTATCACCATGACCACCTATTACCATTCCTGAAATATCATTAGCTGGTTTATCAAAAGCAAGAGAGAGATAAGTTCTAAATCGAGAACTATCTAAAATACCTCCCATACCTATTATCCTGTTTTTAGGAAGACCTGTTGACTTTAATGCTAAATAGGTCATTGTATCCATTGGATTTGAAACCATTACAATAATAGTCTCTGGAGAATAGGTTAAAATATTTTCCACAACCGATTTAACAATGCCTGCATTAATACCTATCAACTCTTCACGAGTCATTCCTGGTTTTCTAGGAATTCCAGAAGTTACAACCACCACATCACTGTTTGCGGTTTTTGAATAATCATTAGTAACTCCTATTACACGAGTATTGAACCCGGTATCTGTAGCACATTGCATGATATCTAGAGCCTTACCTTCGGCAAAACCTTCTTTGATATCCAACAAAACTACTTCACTAGCAATTCCACGATAAGATATAACGTCTGCACAGGTTGCGCCAACATTTCCTGCTCCTACAATAGTAACTTTCATATTAAAACGTTTATTCGGTTAAGTAAAAAAATTGGTTAACTCTCGCTAATCTACAATTTATTACTCAAAATAACCACCGAAAAAACTATTTTTTATGCATCAATATTAGCATAAACCGCATTTTTCTCGATAAATTCCCTACGTGGCGGTACTTCATCCCCCATTAACATAGAAAACACACGATCAGCTTCTGCTAAACTCTCAATAGTTACCTGACGTAACGTTCTGAAATTTGGATCCATTGTAGTTTCCCACAACTGCTCAGCATTCATCTCTCCAAGACCTTTATAACGTTGGATATTAGCACTTCCTCCCATTCTTTCATTTGCCTGATCACGTTGAACATCGTTCCAAGCATACTCTTTCTTATTTCCTTTTTTAACCAAGTATAAAGGCGGAGCAGCAATATAAACATGCCCTTCTTCGATCAATTCTTTCATAAAACGGAAGAAGAATGTCAAAATCAATGTAGAAATGTGACTACCATCGACATCGGCATCACACATGATGATTACTTTATGGTAACGCAATTTTGAAATATTCAAAGCTTTACTATCTTCTTCTGTTCCAATAGTAACCCCTAAAGCAGTAAAGATGTTTCTAATCTCTTCGTTTTCGAAAACTTTGTGGTGCATTGCTTTTTCAACGTTCAAAATCTTACCTCGTAATGGTAAAATCGCTTGAAAATTACGGTCACGACCTTGTTTAGCCGTTCCACCCGCAGAATCTCCCTCGACAAGATACACCTCACATTTTGCAGGATCCTGCTCAGAACAATCGGATAATTTACCTGGCAATCCACCGCCACCCATCACGGTTTTACGTTGTACCATTTCACGCGCTTTTTTAGCTGCGTGACGCGCCTGAGCTGCCAAAATTACTTTTTGAACGATGATTTTAGCGTCATTTGGATTTTCTTCCAAATACGTCTCTACCATCTCACTTACTGCCTGACTCACAGGAGAAACAACCTCTCTGTTACCTAATTTGGTTTTTGTTTGTCCTTCGAATTGAGGCTCAGAAACTTTAACCGAAATAATAGCCGTTAAACCTTCACGGAAATCATCTCCAGAAATATCAAATTTTAATTTATCCAACATTCCAGAAGCATCGGCATATTTCTTCAAAGAACGAGTTAATCCCATTCTGAATCCCTGCAAATGCGTTCCTCCCTCGTGTGTATTAATATTATTTACGTAAGAAAAAATATTCTCAGAGTAACTCGTATTATAAATTAAAGCTACCTCAACCGGAATCTCGGCTTTTTGATTATCCATAGAAATAACGTGACCAATAATAGGCTCACGGTTTCCATCTAAATAACGAATATATTCTTTCAAACCTTCCTGAGAATGAAATACTTCCCCAAGAGGATTTCCGTCTTTATCTAATTCTCTTTTATCACAAAAATTGATTGTAATTCCTTTGTTCAAGTAAGCCAACTCACGCATACGAGCCGACAAAGTATCATACGAATACTCCGTAGTTTGTGTAAAAATGGTTGGATCTGGATAGAAAGTTACAATTGTCCCTCTCTTAGAAGTATCTCCAATTTGTTTTACCGGATACAAAGCTTTACCTCTCTCATATTCTTGTTGGTAAATTTTACCATCACTACTATGAACCGTAGCTGTTAAGTGAGTAGACAAAGCATTCACACAAGATACCCCTACCCCGTGTAAACCTCCGGAAACTTTATAGGAATCTTTATCAAATTTACCTCCAGCACCAATTTTAGTCATTACAACCTCCAATGCCGAAACACCTTCTTTTTTGTGAATTCCAACAGGAATACCACGTCCATTATCTTCTACTGTAATAGAACCATCTTCATTAATAGCAACACTGATGGTATCACAGTGACCACCCATTGCCTCATCAATAGAGTTATCAACAACTTCATATACTAAATGATGAAGTCCACGAACTCCAACATCACCTATATACATGGAAGGACGCATCCTTACGTGCTCCATTCCTTCTAATGCCTGAATACTATCTGCCGAATAATTGTTCTTGATTTCTTCGCTCATATGTTCTATTCTAAATGTAATTTTGTATAACACGCAAATATATAAAAACGCAATTTATATAGCGTTAAAATTACCCTTATATAGTCTTAAGTTATCAACAAAATATGTCAATTTCAACAATAAAACCCTTATTTATTTCAATAGAATTTAAAATTTGACAATACTACTAACTGTTCGTATTTTTGCAGCATGAACGACAATTTTAAAAACGAATTTTTCGGAATCGGAATACAGAATGGTAAAACCCCTGAAAACTTAGGCGTTTTATGGAGAACAGCTCAAAATCTGGGAGCCAGTTATATTTTCACCATCGGAAACAGATATGCGAAACAAGCCTGTGACACGCACAATGCCGTGAAGTCTATTCCCTATTTTCATTACGAAACCTTTGAAGATTTCTTCAACAATCTACCTAAAGGCGCACGATTGGTCGGTGTTGAATTAGACGACAGAGCAGTCGATTTAGAAACTTTTGAACACCCAAGAAGATGCGTTTACCTTTTAGGCGCAGAAGATAATGGTCTATCCAAAAAAGCAATGGAAAAATGCCATTTTTTAGTCAAATTCAAATCAGAGAAAAGTTTAAATGTTTCTGTATCAGGAAGCATCGTACTTTATGACAGAGGACTTAACAAGCCTCGTTCCTAAACTTAAAAACAAAATCTTACATATAAAAAAGCGGATTGATACTTCTACCAATCCGCTTTCTTTTTCTTATTATAGAAAACTATTTATTAATAATTCTCACATTCATTTCCTCTACTTTTTTATCAGACAGTGGCGATGGAGCTCCAAATAACAAATCTTCACTTGTTCCTGTTTTAGGGAAAGCCATAACTTCACGAATAGAGGCTTTTTTCTCTAAAATCATCATCAAACGATCAATTCCCCAAGCGATTCCTCCATGTGGCGGCGCTCCATACTGGAAAGCCTTATACATCGTTCCTACACTCTTAATCATCTCTTCTTTATTGTAACCCATATTTCTATAAGTTGCTTCCAGAATTTCCGATTTATGAGCACGAACAGAACCTCCTCCAATTTCGTATCCGTTCAGGATAATATCGTATTGCTGCGCAATGATAGTACCAATTTCTTCTTCTTTTCCTTCCATATGCTTTTGCAAATCATAAATGGCCGGCATAGAGAATGGATTATGTGTAAATGTCCATCGACCTTCATCTGTTTTTTCAAACATTGGGAAATCAACTACCCAAGCCGGACGTAATTCTTTAGCATTAATCAAATGCAACATTTTACCCATTTCCTGACGTACAGCATCTAAAGCCTTATTTGCTGTAGCATAATCAGCTGCCGAGAAAAATACAATATCACCCACCTGAGCATTCGTAGCCTGAATAATTCCGGCTGCAATTTCTTCACCCAAGAACTTAATAATTGGCGATTGCAATTCGTCTTCATTTACGATGATATATGCTAATCCTCCTAAACCGTGTTGTTGTGCAATAGCCGTCAAAGCTTCAATTTGACCTTTAGACATACGCTTGTTTCCTTGCTCTTGAGCCGAAACTTTGATACATTTTACAATTCCACCTTCTTCAATTGGTTTAGAGAAAACTTGGAATGTAGTTTCTTTTACAATTTCGGTAATGTCTTGCATTTTTAATCCAAAACGCAAATCAGGACGGTCACAACCGTAATAATCCATCGCTTCTTTATACGTAAGCACTTCAAACGGATGCAAAATCCATTTGTTACCATATACTTTTTTCACTACTTCATTGAACAATTTCGTGTTCAAATCGATAATTTGTTGCATGCTCGCATACGCCATTTCCATATCCAACTGCGTGAACTCCGGCTGACGATCCCCACGAGAATCCTCATCTCTAAAACAACGCGCTACTTGGAAATATTTCTCATAACCACTTACCATCAACATTTGTTTAAACTGTTGTGGCGCCTGTGGTAAGGTATAAAAAGAACCTGCTTGTTTACGAGTGGGAACAATAAATTCACGTGCTCCCTCATCTGTTCCTGCACTCAAAATAGGTGTTTCAATTTCTAAAAACTCCTCTGCATCCAGAATATCACGGATTAACTTAATCACTTTATGACGGTTTACAATCGCACGACGCACCTCATCATTTCTATGATCTAAGAACTTGTATTGAAAACGAGTTGCCTCATTGGTTTTTGCCGCTCTTTTAATTTCGAAAGGCAACGTTTTTGACAAGTTTAATATCTCTAATTCGGATGTTTCTAATTCAATTTTACCGGTACGCAATCCCGCATTGTAATCATCTTCATTACGCCCAACAACCTTTCCTTTTACAGAAATAACCGTTTCAGGCTTCAATTTTACTAATTCATCGATATTAGGAAATGTTTCTCTACTGATATTAACCTGGAAAATTTCATAACTTGAATCACGCAAATCTATAAACATCAATTCACCATGGTCACGCACACTCGCTACCCAACCAGACAATAGAACTTCCTCACCTACATTCGCCTCTGATAATTGCGAAATCTTATGTGTTCTGTAAACATCTTTTACAACGATTGGAATTTCCGGCAATGCTTCTTCCTGACTTTCTTTTTGTTCAGCAATAGCTTCTTTCACCACTTTTTCCTGTGCTTCATTTTTCTCGGAAACCGCAACAGCTCCTAATTTATCTAAGATAATCTGACGAATTACTTTTCCATTAGCGCCTTTTCCAATAATACCTAAAACTTTACCAACTAAAATACCTGCTTTCCCCTGATCACCAGCCTTAATATCATTTGCGACAGCTTCATTATCAGCAATAACCTTAGCAATTACTTCCTGAATTTTATCTTCAGAAATGGTGTTTTCTTCAAAATATTTTTTATAATCAAAAGCAGCGTCTTTCAAATAGCTCGCTAAAGCATTTTGCACTAAAACCGCTGTAATTTTCTCTGCTTTGAACAATTGGAAAATTGCAATAATATCCTGAACATTATTGATTTTATCATAATCTTCCGCCTTGATATTATTAGCTAATGTTTTAGCCACAAACGAAGGATCATTGATTTCATGGTTTATTGCCACAAAAGTTCTGGAACGCAAACTATCAGCCGTGAAGAATTTAGCATCCTGAGGCAAAACACCTCCACCAATCAAAATAGATTCTACTGCAAAAGGCAAAGCAGAGGTATCTACTTTAATTCCTTCTACTTCTTTTTTGATGTTTACAAAAGGTAAATCCGGCTCAGAAATAAAACGATAATCCGCTTCAAATTCCTTTTTACGCATGGTTTTCGTTTGCTTCAAATCGGCATCCCATAAAACCGTAGTTTGATCAGGACGAAACTCCTTATGCTCAATATAATAATTGAATTGTTTCTCTACCTCTTCTTTCAAAGCTTCCACCATAAACTTAAACGAGTTCAAGTTTTTGATTTCTGTTCTTGGATTCAAATCGTAAGAGTGTTTTTTACGCAAAGACACAGAAACATCCGATTTGAACTCCCCTTTTTCAAGGTTCGCTTCAGAAATTCCCAAGTTCTGTACAATACGCTGAATGTACTGCGCATAAGTTGAAGCGTCTTCGATATTACGAATACAAGGCTCCGTTACAATTTCGATTAACGGAACTCCTGCTTTATTAAAATCCACTAAGGAAATTTTCTTTTCGTGCATTAATTTCGCAGCATCCTCTTCGATATGTACCTGAGTCAAATTTACAGTAAACTGCGTACCATCATTTCGATAACATGAAACGTGACCATCAGGAATAATCGGATTGTGGAACTGCGTAATTTGGATATTTTTCGGGTTATCCGGATACTCATAGTGCTTTCTATCCCAAGAGATTACTTCATTACTAAAAGAAGAATCTACCGCTTTACCGAAATAAATAGCTTTCATTACCGCTTCTTTATTTACAGCTGGTAAAACTCCCATTTGTCCGGTACAAACCGAACATATATTTTGGTTAGGTGTTTCAATTTCTTGATTTGGACAAGAACAAAACAACTTGGTTTTGGTATTTAATCGAACGTGCGTTTCCAGTCCGATAACCAATTCTAAATCGTGGGCCTTAATAGCCGCTGTTAATTGTTCCAATTCCATTATAAAATATCTTTTAAGAAGTTAGCAAATTGCATCACTAATTCATCATTATTCTTTGCTGCTGTAATTTGCAGACCTGTACTTGTTCCTTGTGGTACGGTTAAAGTAGGTAATTGTCCTAAACTAAAACCTACGGTGTATGCATCTGATAAATACATCGCCAAAGGATCTTTTAAACTATCTCCAATTTTAGGTGGCGTACCTGGTGTTACCGGCGATAAAACGATATCCACTTCTTCAAAATCCTTACTGAAGTTTTCAGAAATCTGATCTCTTAAAGCCAAACCTTTCAAATAAATTTCATCCGAGAAACCTTGAGACAACACTTGGTTTCCTCCCACAATTCTACGTTTGGTTTCTTCAGAGAAATTCTCAGAACGGGTAACCGCATAACTGTCAATCAAATTTTCACCGTCAATTCGGTTTCCATAGTTGGTTCCGTCCAGACGAGATAAGTTGGATGCTGTTTCGGCCATAGCCAAGGTATAATAAGTAGAAACTAAAATATCCGATTTAAAGAAATCTAATTCTTTTACTTCAATTCCTTTGGCTTTTATTTTTTCGATAGCAGCTAAGAAATCTGCTTTTATTTTCGCATCAATCGCTTCGCTATCGATGAAATTTTTAAAATACCCAACTGTTTTTACTGAAGAATTAGTAAGAGCTTCTTCCGTAATTTCGCTTGAAACTATCGAAGTTTGATCTTTTGGATCTTTTCCGCTCATTACGTTCAACACGATACGGATATCCTCAATTGATTTAGCCAATGGACCCACGCAATCTGTAGAAGAGGCATAAGCCATCAAACCGTATCTTGAAATTCTTCCATAAGAAGGTTTCAAACCATAAATATGATTGTATCCCGCAGGCTGACGGATAGAACCTCCCGTATCTCCTCCAATTGAAAACACCGTATATTCTTTAGCCACATTCACTGCTGAACCTCCACTTGAACCTCCAGCTGCTAATTCCGGATTGATTGCATTTTTTACCGCCCCGAAAATGGTATTTTCACTCGAAGAACCATGACCAAAACTATCACAGTTTTCTTTTACTAAAGGAATAGCTCCCGCATCTAATAATTTCTGGATAGCCGTTGCTGTATAAGGTGATTTGTAATTTTTTAATAAATCAGAACTTGCAGTCGTGTAAGTTCCTTGTACCATGTACACATCTTTAATTCCAAAAGGAATACCTTCAAGCAAACCAATAGTTTCTCCGTTTGCAATCTTTGCATCTACCTTAGCTGCTAATTCAAGCGCCATGGAATCCAGAGTACTATTTACTGAATTGTATTCATTTTGCTTCAATAAATCTAATTTTTCCTGAACTAAAGCGGTACAACTTATTTGTTTAGACACCAGTTGTTGGTGTATTTTTTTTATCTGAGAATCCATTTTATCCTTCTATAACTTTAGCAACAACTAAAAAACCATTTTTCTTGTTCGGGAAGTTTTCTAAAATAATTTGTTTTTCAATAGCCGAACTCTCTACCACAACATCTTCTCTTAAATCACTAACCGACACACAATTATGATTGACATTATTTAAGGAATTATTATTTGCTGGAATTGCATTTTTAATTACATCAAATAATTGGTTCACGCTCTCCGATGGCTGCGCTCCTTTAATACTCGACAAAACGTCGACTGTCATTATCTTACTCATAATTTTTAATATGTTTTAAAGTCAAACTTCTAAGCGGGCGAATTTACGAAAGTTTTTTTTAGGGATTCCTATTTTTTTAAATGAATTCAGTTAGACAAATAGCACTAACCTGAACACAAATGTGATTTTTTTTAAGCTTTTTTGTTAAAATCACTACACAACTATTTACTCAAAAAACTAGGCTACTTCCTCTATCAAATACTTCGTTCCATTAATTTCAAAGGTGAAACCAACTGCATTCCCCATTAATTTTTTCCCCAAAGGCGATTGAGGCGATAAAGCAATTATATTTATTCCGTCAATAGTTATTTTTGGCAAAGCCAAAGACAGGTACAAATAAATTCCATTGGCTTTCATCAAACTTCCTAAAGTAATCGCTTTTGAACTTATTTCCGGATTAATTTTGTCCAAAATCGCTTTTTGATCCAAAACTTCACGCAACTTCGTATTAAATTTTTCTTGTTCCAAGTGCATCATCGATAAAGCCGTTTCGTGTTTATCACCAGCCGAACCTTTGGCATCATTTTTAGAATCCTCGGTCAAAGCCGAAATCATATCCCGAAAAGCATCTATTCGATCCTCTAGCATGCGAGAGTAGTATTGATGTATTTTTTGTTTAAAAGTCATTTTGCATTTTTATTTCATATTAATCCAAATGATAATTTGAACGGCTCACAAATTTAATTGATTATATTCATCTCACACTATTTTAATTGTATTTGACAAACCTATTTATCTGAAACAAGGATTTTTTATTTAACTTCGTAAACACTTTTATTAATCTTATTCTTTAAATTATCATGAAAAAAACAAAAATCTTATCTACAATTGCTTTTGGACTTCTATTGTTTACAGCAACCAGCATTCAAGCCCAAAAATTCCCAGGAATTGACAAAAGCCCAATGGATGCTACTTCATACCCAAACGATTATAAAATCCCTGTAAAAACAGCCAAAGTAGTGTATAGTCGTCCACAACTCAAAGGACGTAGTTTAAATGAACTAGCTCCTAATGGAAAAGTTTGGAGAACAGGTGCTAACGAAGCAACCGAAATTACATTTTACAAAGATGTCTTTTTAGGAAAAACGAAAATTAAGGCTGGAACCTATTCTTTATTCACCATTCCTGGAGAAAAAGAATGGACAATCATTTTAAACAAAGACCTTAATGCTTGGGGATCTTATTCGTATAAAGAAGATAATGATGTAGCTAGACTAAATGTTCCTGCAACACAATCAGAAGAATCACTAGAAGCTTTTTCTATGGTTTTCACCAATGCCGAAAAAGGAATGATCTTAAATTTAGGTTGGGATAAAACAAGAGTAGCGATTCCTTTTACAGAGTAATTCTTTTCAACCACAAGGACTTTAGTTTAACCGAAAACCTGTCTGCCGACAGGCAGAGAGTGCTAAGTTTTTCGCTAAATAAAGGAAAAAGAAACCTGTTGCTAAACAAAATAACCGCAAAGCTATCTTAAATAACTTTGCGGTTAAATCTTTTTAAACTTTGCGGTTAAAAAAACTTCTTAGAAATCGAATTTAAAATTAGCACCTACTAACACCTGAAACCCTTGAACTGGATAGTTCATCCATTTTTGATAGGAGTTATTCGAAATATTATTCAACTTTAAAAATCCCGTTATTTGCGAATTGTGTTTATAACCTAGATGTGCATTAACATCAAAATAACTTTTTAATTCAACAGGAACACCATTTACAACCACATCTGAATTGAATTGCATGTCTTTTCGTTCCCCTACATAAAATACTTTTGCACCAGCAAACCACTTAGGTGTAATGTTAAAATCTAAAGTCGAATTAACCTCAACTGTTGGTAAATTCCACACTTCTTGTTGGCTATTACTCTTATAATTACTAAATGTCCCGCCAATTCCAAAACTTACATTTTTAGAAAAATCAGCTTTTAAATCACCTGACAAACTAAAAGTTCGCACATCATCATAGACCACTTGGAAAGAATTACCAAAAGCATAGTCCTGATTAGTTTCATTTTCGGTATAGTTTTGACTTTTATACAAAGCTTTACCGCGTTCGTTCACATAAGAACCTTTGATATTATAACTTATACTTGAGGCTAACTTCCCTTTTAATCCTGCAAAAATATCATATTGTTGATCTGTTGGGGCAATAGTCAAAGTAGGCGACATAAAAGGATTTTCTTTCACAAAATCCATATAGGAGTTTTGCTCTAAACTTCCTTCAGCACCAGCGTAAAATATCATCAAATCCTTCACTACAGGATAAGAAACATTAATATTAGGATATACTAAAAACTTACTATCATTTCCTTGATTATCCATACTGTAAAAAAGTTTCACACCCAAGTTTACATCCCAACCCTTTTCGTTAATGTAAAAACTAGGCGCTAGACCCACATTAGTAAAACCGTATTTTATAGGTTCTAGGTTCGAATTTTCATAATTTTTTTGAAAAGTACCGCCTACATAATCTACAATAATATCTGTTTTAACGGTTTGTTCAGAGACATCAAAGGTTAACGAAGGATTAAAATAAAACCTATTTTCAGCCGAATCAAAACTATCGGTAAAATGACTAAATTTTGTTGCTACTTCTTTGAAAGCTCCTTCATTAAAACTCAATTTCCCTCCTAATGAAATACCATTATAGCTATGTTTAGAATCAATACTTCCAATCAAATTATTTTGATCAGCGGCACTCAACGAACCCCCAAAACCCATTGGCAATCCATACCAATTGTATATTTGGTTTTGATAACCCAAATCAATATTCCATGACATACTATCATAATTTGCTCCATAAAAGGCATCCAAAGCCGTATCGTAAAACCAGTTATCCAATTTCACATCATTTATTCCTCCTTGTGATGAAAAATGGCGAAACATCCCTCCTACATAATCATTAGCTCCTAAATTTTGATTTACAAACAACTCGGCATTTAAATTACCATAGTTACCATAACCCAAAGTCACATAATTATTATAAAATTTTTCTTTTGCTTCTTTATCTACACCTTCTGCTTTTCCTTTTGCAGGCATAAAAGTAGAAGCCACAGGAAAGGAAAAAATGGTGTATTTTATTGTTTCCTTTTTTGCATTAGCTTCATCATCCAGAACTGGAGATTCTTGAATTTTAGAAGCATCCGAAACAGCTGGCGTATATGGTTTTACCACATTTACAACCTCTGAACCAATATTTTCATCTTTTTTCTGCGCCCAAGAAACTTGTAAAGCCATTAGAAACAGCCCTATTATTATTTTATTTTGGAAATTGAAATTCATATTTTATTTTTTACTCTGCTTTCTAAACCTTTAAACCTAAATGAGCTTAAGCAGATAATTAGTTTTTTTTTTAATCTCTTCTCTTTATTCTTTTATCTATTTTCTAATTAATTACCAATAGAAGAATTCGTTTTTGATTCCTCTGATTTCACTCGATTTAACTCCGTTTGTGCTTCTTGAACAACTTCTGGGAAATCTGAAAAATTTTGAATCACACTATCCAAAATATAGGTAGCCTGAAAACTATCTTTCAATCCATAGAAGTTTTTAGCCATTACGATCAAACCTTTTGCACCATAATAACGATAAGCAGCATAACTCTTTGCTAATTTTTGCACAACGGTATTTGAAGCTTCAAACTTCCCTTCTTGGTTTTTAAAATACGCATCGTAGTACAGGGCTTCAGCTGCTAATTCTCCTTTGGCAATTGGGAGTACTTTTGCGTACGCTGCTTTAGCCTTAAGTTCGTCTCCTGTTTGCATAGCCGAACGAGCAATTATAATTTGCGCATCACTTTTTACATTATCATCCGTTTTTGGATTAGCCAATACTTTTTCGGCATAAACTACTGCATTAGCATATTCTTTACCCTCATAATAACATTTCATTAAATTGGATTGCGCAAAGACTTTATTCTGAAACAAATCAGCTTCATTTTCTAAACGAAGCAAAACAGGAATCGCTTTTTCTTTATTTCCACTCTCTAATAAAATCTGTCCTAATCGAGACAAAGATTGTTCGGTATATTCATTCCTTGGTTCGTTAATTACGTATTGGTAATTCGGTATTGCTTTGTCTTTTTGTCCTTCTGCATAATATGCTTGTGCCAACTGGAAATTGGCTTTCAAAGCATGAATTCCATTAGGAAAACTCGAAATATAAGCTCTGAATCCGGAAATTGCCTGAGCCGTATTATTTTGCTCATATTGCTTCATCGCCGATTCGAAAGTATCGTTATCCAAATCTGCATCGGTAACCGCCACAAAATCTAAGGTTCTAACCCAATTAGCATATTCCGCTACCTTACCACTATCAACATAAATTAATCGCGCTGTCGCTACCGCTTCTAGAGCTTCTGGTGTTTTAGGATATTCGGCGGCTACTTTTTTGAATTTTAATAATGCTTCAGCATTTCTATCTGAATTGTAATACACTAAACCTTGACGCAATATTGCTCTAGAAGTAAAGGCACTATTTTTATATTCATTAATCAATCTGTCGTATGATTTTAATGCCGCATCTTGCTTGCTAGTAGCTACGTAAGTATTTCCTAATTCAAACATCGCATCATCGCGGTAGCTTGATTTAGGGTAAGCTTGTATAAAAGCATTCAAATCATCAATTTTCTTATCGTTTCGAGACACAAAACCATAACACATTGCTTTTTGAAAATAGGCATAATCAGCATCTACACTTTTTAATTCGATCACTTTATTGTAAGCATCCATAGCTGGCCAATACTTTGTGGTTACAAATCGACAATCTGCCAATCGTAAATAAGCATCTGTAATTCTTGTTTTATCGTCCTTTACTTTTTCGATAAACTTTTGAAAAGCATCTCCAGCCGCTTCATATTCTTTTAATTTAAAATAAGCATAAGCAACATTATAACTACTGTTTTTATATTCTGGAGTAGAAGCCGCAGTAGTCATTCCTACAAATTGTTTAAAACTCAATAACGACTTATCATAATCTTCTAACACATATTCTGTTTCTCCTTTCCAAAAAGTAGCTCTGGCGGTAAATTGCGTATCTACACCATTAGCTAATGATTTCTGAAACATTGGTAAAGCTTGAGTATAATTTCTATCGGTATACAATTCTAAACCTCTGTAAAATGTCACTTTTTGGTAAGCCAATTTATTCTCTGGACTTTTATTTTTTTCCAATAAAACCATCGCTTCTTTGTAGTTTTTTGAAGAGATATACGAATCTATCAAAAGTTTTTCTACTACTGAACGATTTGCATTATTAGGATACTTATCCATAAAAGCTAACAAAACCGAAGGAACACTTTGATACGAATTCCCTAATTCATAACTTAGTTTTGCATAATTCAAATGGGCATCTTCCTGGATTGCTTCATCAAAAGACATTTCTGAAGCATTTTTAAAAGCATTTAATGCTTGTTGTTTTTGATTCAATTTCAAATAGCTTTCACCCAAATGATAATAAGCATTTTGAGCAACTCCGTCTTTTCCTCCTACGATTTTATTAAACTGAGCAATTGCTTTCTCATAATCGTTTTGCTTGTAATAAGCGTAACCCAATTGGTAATAATCCGTATTACTCCATTTGCCTTTTTTACCTTTATAAGCTACTAAATGAGGAATGGCCTCATTGTATTTTTTTAAATTAAAATAACTCTCCCCAATTATCTTGTGTAATTCTGATTGTTCCACAGGAGTTGATTTGGCCATTGCTTTTTGCCCCTGCTCTATTGCTTTTTCAAAATTCCCCGACTTAAAGCTCATATCAGCCTGATAATAAGATAGTTTTTCGGAGTATTTTTCTTCTTTGGCTACTGCATCAAAATACTTGTTAGCTTCTTGATAATTATCGCCTTCATAAGCCATAAAACCCAGATAGTATTTGGCTTGCGAACCATACACTTCTGAATTTAAAACTTTATTAAAATATTTTGTTGCTTCTTTTTTATTTTTTGAACTAAAGAAACTATAACCTTTTTGAAAGTTAAAACGATCTTTTTCGGCAGCATTTAATTGATTCTCATCAACTTTCTCAAACCAATTTAAGGCCTCCGAATAATTGCCTTGATTAAAATAATAATGCGCTACTTCGGTGTAAGCTTGGTTGCTTTTGGAACTTGTTGGATAAGTTTCTAAAAAGGATTCCATCAACACATCAGCATTAGCATGTCCTAACCGAACGGCACAACTAGCATCGTAATAAGCACAATCCGATTTGGTTTCCTCATCATGTGTCGCCATTTTTACTTTTTCAAAAAGGTATTGTGCCGATACATATTGATTATCCTTATACAAAGAAATGGCACGATCAAAATCTTTTAAATCAGTAGTATATATTGTTGATTTCTGTGCTGATAGCGTATTGGTTTTAACTAAAACCAACAAAAAAAAGAGCCAAGAAAATTTACGCATTTTATCTGTTTTTTAATATCCAAATATATTATAATATAGGCTTTATAACGTGGCACAAACCGCTTTTATTATGAACAAATCTTTTAACAAACCACAAAAAACTATGAGATTGATATTGCTATTTCATAATTGATAATTACTTTTACACCATAAACAATCGTTAATTATGTCTCAAGCTGTACTGTCATTAAAAAACGCAACCATTTATCAAGGAGATAAAGTAATCTTATCAAACGTAAACCTAGAAGTAAACCACGGCGAGTTTCTGTACATCATTGGAAAAACAGGTTCTGGAAAAAGTAGTTTTATGAAAACTCTTTATGCCGATTTGCCTTTAACAGAAGGTCATGGACATGTAGTAGACTTTGATTTAGAAACACTTAAAGAAAATGACATTCCGTTTTTAAGACGTAAAATTGGGATTGTTTTCCAAGATTTCAAACTCCTACCAGATCGCTCTATTCAAGACAACATGCTTTTTGTATTGAAAGCAACTGGCTGGACAGACAAAGACGAAATGGAGCGTAAAATTGAAGAAGTTTTAGACAAGGTAGGCATGAAAAACCACGCCTCAAAAATGCCTCATCAAATTTCAGGAGGAGAACAACAACGTGTTGCGATTGCTAGAGCACTTTTGAACGATCCAGAACTAATCTTAGCCGATGAACCTACAGGAAACTTAGATCCTCAAACCAGCGTAGAAGTTTTAGATGTTTTGAAAAAAATTAATGCCAATGGTAAAACCATTATCATGGCAACACACGACTATGCCCTATTGATGAAATTCCCTTCAAAGACCTTAAAATGCGAGGATTCTAAAATTTTTGAAGTAGTACAAAGAACTATTTAATTTTTTTTTTACAATACTAAAATTTAGAATCGCTTGAAACAAATAACATCCATTCAAAACCCATTCATAAAATCTTTAGTATTATTACAAGAAAAAGCTAAAAACAGAAAACAAACAGGCACTTTTTTAATTGAAGGAGTGCGTGAAATTTCATTAGCTATAAAAGGCAATTATGAAATTGAAACAATACTGTTTTGTCCCGATATTTGTAGTGAAACAGAAGCCAAAAAACTGGCTCCTAAAGCCGATTTCATTGAAATCAACACAGCCGTTTACCAAAAATTAAGTTATCGAGAAACAACCGAAGGAATTTTGGCTGTAGCCAAATCCAAGTCATTACAACTTTCGGATTTACAACTTTCGGAAAACCCATTAATTTTAGTAGCCGAAGCCCCAGAAAAACCAGGAAACATTGGTGCACTTTTACGCACTGCTGATGCTGCCAATCTAGATGCCGTAATCATTGCTAATCCAAAAAGTGATTTATACAACCCAAACATTGTTCGTTCCAGCGTAGGTTGTTTATTTACCAATCAAATTGCAAGTGCAAGTACCTCAGAAATCATAGCTTTTTTAAAAGAAAAAAACATCAATTTCTATTGTGCTACTTTGCAAAATTCAACTAGTTACCACACTCAAGACTATACAAAACCTACAGCCTTAGTTGTTGGTACTGAAGCCACTGGACTTACTCAAGAATGGCGCGATGCCGCTACACAAAATATCATAATCCCTATGCAAGGAGAAATAGACAGCATGAATGTATCGGTTGCTGCAGCTATTTTAATTTTTGAAGCCAAAAGACAACGAGGTTTTTAGATTACAGAATCCGTTCTGAAATCTGAAATCTGCATTCTAAAATCTGAAATCCCAACTCTTGCATATATGCAAACTTATCTTTATTTTTAGAAAATGAACACTGGAAATATGACCGAAATAGAAATCGAAAAAGAAAATAAAGCAATTGCTCAAGAATATAAAGAATTACTTCGTATTAGTTACCAAACTTTAACTCCTGAAGACAAGAAACTAATCCGTAAGGCCTTTGATGTTGCCGTAGATGCCCATAAAGAACAAAGAAGAAAATCAGGAGAAGCCTATATTTTTCACCCAATTGCTGTTGCTAAAATTGTAGCATCAGAAATTGGTCTTGGCGCTACCTCAATTGCGGCAGCCTTATTACACGACGTAGTTGAAGACACACCAATAACTGTCAAAGATATTGAAAGCATGTTCAATCCTAAAGTTGCTCAACTGGTTGAAGGATTGACTAAAATTTCTATCGTACAAAAAGACATGAATGTATCTATGCAAGCCGAAAACTTCCGTAAGATGCTTTTAACTTTGTACGATGATGTTCGTGTAATCTTAATAAAAATTGCCGACAGGTTGCACAACATGCAAACAATGGAATCGATGGACGACCATAAGCAAATTAAAATTGCTTCGGAAACCTTGTATATTTATGCTCCATTAGCACATCGATTAGGACTGTATAACATCAAAACCAAACTAGAAGATTTAGGATTAAAATACACTGAACCATCTGTTTACAATGATATTGCCAGTAAAATCAAAGAAACCAAGGAACAACAAGACGCTTATATCAAAGATATTTCAGACATATTAAAAGCTTCTCTGGATGCCGAAGGAGTTGATTATATCATCAAAGGACGTCCTAAATCAATCTACTCCATTCGTAGAAAAATGAAGGCACAAAACGTAACTTTTGACGAGGTTTACGATAAATTCGCCCTTCGCATTGTTTATAAATCGGCTCCACACGACGAAAAATTCATCGCTTGGAAAATATACTCCATTGTTACAGACCATTATAGACCAAGCCCAAGCCGTTTAAGAGATTGGATTTCCTCGCCTAAATCAACAGGTTACGAAGCACTCCACATTACCGTAATGGGACCAAAAGGACGATGGGTTGAAATCCAAGTACGTAGTGAGCGTATGGATGAAATTGCCGAGAAAGGTTATGCAGCACATTATAAATACAAAAATGGGGATTCAGAAGAAGGCGGATTAGACGTTTGGCTTAACTTATTAAGGGAAGCGTTAGAAAACCCAGAGACCAATGCCATTGACTTTGTAGAAGATTTCAAAATGAATTTATATTCGAAAGAAATCTATGTGTTTACTCCAAAAGGAGATATAAAATCTCTACCTAAAGGAGCTACTTCTTTAGATTTTGCTTTCAGTATCCACTCTGAAATAGGAGTCAAAACCCGAGGAACCAGAGTGAATGGTAAACTAGTACCCTTGAACTACGAATTAAAAAGCGGTGATCAAGTAGAAATTATCACTTCGCCTAACCAAAAACCTACCGCTAACTGGCTAGACTATGTAACTACTTCGAGAGCTAAGAATAAAATTAAAAATGTTCTTAATGAGAACACGAAGAAAATCGCCGAAGAAGGAAAAGAATTACTAACACGTAAATTAAAGCATTTAAAAATCACTTTAAATGAAACGGTTACGAATGAATTAGTTAACTTTTTCCATCTTAAAACTAGTTTGGATTTATTTTATCGAGTAGGTTTAGGTACGATTGACAACCAACAATTAAAAGATTTTGCCGCACAAAAAAGCAACTCATTAATTAATTTCTTTAAAAACAAAATTAAACGAGGCGGAAATAATACTGCTGATGCCGACATTCACAAACCTATACTTCACAATAATTATGACTTGCTCGTTTTTGGAAAAGAACAAGACAAATTAGATTACAAACTAGCGAGCTGTTGTAACCCAATTCCAGGAGATCAGGTTTTTGGATTTGTAACAATCAACGAAGGAATAAAAGTGCACAAGAAAGATTGTCCTAATGCCATTTCGCTACAATCGAATTATGCATACCGAATTATGCAGGCAAAGTGGATTGATTCTTCACAACAAGAATTCAAAGCTACTTTGAACATAACCGGAATGGACAGTATTGGTCTAACAAACGAGCTTACCAAAGTTATTTCAAACAATATGAACGTCAACATCCAAAGTATTTCCTTGAGCGGAGAAGCTGGACTTTTTAAAGGACAATTAACCGTTGTTGTTCGAAACATCACAATTTTGAAAAAACTAATTGAAAACATTAAAAAAATTGACGGAATTGATCGAGTAACTCGAGTTTATAAAAATTAGAGACTTATAATTTCTAATCCTTTTTTTAGTTTGGCTTCTGCAGTTCTAAAAAAAAGAACAAAATTATTCTCTTATAAGTACTTAAACTTGAAAACTATTAAAATAAAAAATTATCTTTGCCGAATATGACACTCATTTCAACAAATAACAATAAAAACCAAGAAATTGTAAAAAATGTTTTTACAATGTATCTTGAAAAAAATGGCCATAGAAAAACGCCTGAACGTTACTCTATACTTCAGGAAATCTATGAAAGCGAAGAACATTTTGATATAGAAAATCTATATATCAAAATGAAAAATAAAAACTACCGTGTCAGTAGAGCTACTTTATACAATACCATCGAATTGTTATTAGATTGTGCTTTAGTTCGTAAGCATCAGTTTGGACAAAATCAGGCGCATTATGAAAAATCCTATTTTGACAAACAACACGATCACATTATTATGACCGATACTGGTGAAGTGATCGAATTTTGTGACCCAAGAATACAAACCATCAAAAAAACAATTGAAGAGATTTTTGATGTAGAAATTAACAATCATTCCTTGTATTTCTATGGCACAAAGAAAAAAAGCAATACGGAAGAAAAACAACAAGAAAATCAATAAAACTTTTAGTTAAATAGGCGCAAAATCAAAATCGCCAAAACAAATTAAGGATTAAATAAATAAATTAAAAATGACCGTAGATTTATTACTAGGATTACAATGGGGAGATGAAGGAAAAGGAAAAATTGTTGACGTTCTTACCTCAAATTACGATATTATTGCCCGTTTTCAAGGTGGACCAAATGCTGGACACACTTTAGAATTTGACGGAATAAAACACGTACTTAGAACCATTCCTTCAGGAATTTTCCATAAATCAGCGGTAAATGTTATTGGAAACGGTGTTGTAATTGACCCTGTTGTATTTCAAAAAGAAATCGAAGGATTAGCTAAATTTGACATCGATATCAAAAAGAAATTAATTATATCTAGAAAAGCCCACTTAATCTTACCTACGCACCGTTTATTAGATGCTGCTTCTGAAGCTTCTAAAGGTAAGGCTAAAATTGGTTCAACACTTAAAGGAATTGGACCAACTTACATGGATAAAACCGGTAGAAATGGTTTACGTGTAGGAGATATTGAATTAGAAGATTTCAAAGAAAGATACCGCTCTCTTGCAGACAAACACGAAGCGATGATTGCTTTTTACGGTGTAGAATTGCAATATAACTTACCTGAATTAGAAGCAGAATTTTTTGAAGCAATCGAAGAAATTAAAAAATTAGATTTCATTGACAGCGAAGAATACATGCACCAAGCTCAAAAAGCAGGCAAATCTATTTTATGCGAAGGAGCTCAGGGTTCTTTATTAGACGTTGATTTTGGTACTTACCCATTTGTAACTTCTTCTAATACTACTGCAGCAGGAGCTTGTACTGGTTTAGGGATTGCTCCTAACAAAATCAAAGAAGTTTACGGAATTTTCAAAGCTTACACTACACGTGTTGGTAGCGGCCCTTTCCCTACTGAGCTTTTTGACGAAGATGGAGCGACAATGGCTAAAGTGGGTAACGAATTTGGATCCGTTACAGGAAGAGCGAGACGTTGTGGATGGTTAGACTTAGTGGCGTTAAAATATGCAGTACAAGTAAATGGCGTTACGCAATTAATGATGATGAAAGCCGACGTACTATCTGGTTTTGATACTTTAAAAGTTTGTACAGAATACAACTATAAAGGGAACAACATTTCTCACTTCCCATATAATGTAGAAGAAGAAAATGTGGCTCCAATTTACAAAGAATTCAAAGGATGGAAACAGGATTTAACTGGAATGACTTCTTATGAAGAATTACCTGTTGAATTAAAAGAATACATTGAATTTATAGAAAAAGAACTTGAAGTGCCTATTAAAATTGTTTCTGTAGGTCCAGACAGAAAGCAAACGATTTCAAAATAAAACCTAAAAACGCTCTGATTTTTCAGGGCGTTTTTTTATTTCCAAAAAAATAAAGATGAACGACCCAAAAATAACAATTCAAAATACCGAATTACTATCTGATAATTGGTATATACTCAACAAAGTAACTTTTGATTATCAAAAAACCGACAATAAAATCATTACACAAAAAAGAGAAGTATATGACCGAGGTAATGGAGCGGCTATTTTACTGTATAACAAAGAAAACAAAACCATCATCTTAACACGACAATTTCGATTACCTACTTATTTAAATGGCAATCAAAACGGAATGATGATTGAAGTTTGCGCAGGCTTATTAGATCAAGACGAACCCGAACAATGCATTATAAGAGAAACCGAAGAAGAAACTGGATATCGCATTACTAAGGTTCAAAAAATCATGGAAACCTACATGTCCCCTGGAGCAATAACTGAAATTCTATACCTTTTTATTGGCGAATACGACGCTTCCATGAAAGTAAGTGAAGGCGGTGGATTGGATCACGAACAAGAAGATATTGAAGTAATCGAAATGCCTTTTGAACAAGCGTATAATATGATAGCAACTGGCGAATTAAAAGATGCTAAAACGATCATGTTGTTACAATATGCAAAGATTAATTTGGAGTTATAATAAACTTATTGCGAGCACAGAGAAGCAATCCCACTGAGTTTACAACTAAAATGTATAGCAAATGTGATTGCTTCGCTGCGCTCGCAATGACCAATTGGGTTAAAATCAACTCTTATTTATTCGGTTGTGGTGTCATTCTCAAGTAATATTTTATGCGATTAAATCCTTTAGGGAATTTAGCAGGAATATCTTCATCCTTTACAGCTGGTGAAATCACAACATCCTGACCGTCTTTCCAGTTAGCAGGAGTTGCCACACTATAATTAGCCGTTAATTGCAAACTATCAATTACACGTAACAATTCGTCAAAATTACGTCCTGTAGAAGCCGGATACGTTAGAATTAACTTGACTTTTTTATCCGCACCAATAATAAATACCGAACGAACCGTAAAAGTATCATTCGCATTTGGATGAATCATATCATACAAATTAGCTACTTCTTTGTTCTCATCAGCAATTATAGGGTATTGTAAAGTTACGTTTTGAGTTTCTTCAATATCTTTGATCCAATTTAAGTGCGACTCTAAACTATCCACACTTAACGCAATTACCTTCGTATTTCTTTTTTGGAATTCAGAAAAATAATTAGCCACAGTTCCTAACTCTGTTGTACAAACAGGAGTAAAATCAGCAGGATGTGAAAATAAAACACCCCAAGAATCTCCTAACCATTCATGAAATTGAACAGTACCCTGAGTGGTTTCTGCTTTAAAATCTGGAGCGATATCGCCTAATCGTATTGTTGCCATAGTATTTACATTTATATTAATTCTATAAAATTAGTCAAAAAAAGTAATACTCGTTATTTAATTAGAATAAATGTTTGTTAAAGAACATGAACTGATTTAACAATTACTATTCATTATTCTCCCTTAACAACAATTTAAATTTAACATTGGATTGACAAAACGGCCAAAAACAAATAAACCAAAAAAATAATAGGCAACAAACACAATACTAATGGTATAATTTTACCCTTCAATTCAGATTCATAAACAAAAATTGAAAACAAATTAACTATAGCAAAGGAAAACAGTACCGGAATCATCAAAATGATTGGATAGATAAGCCAACCAAGATTGATACTCAGTATATCTGCCAAATACAAAAGTGCTAGTATTAGAAAGAATACTAGAAAAATTTGTTTTGATCGTTTGCGTAGTTTATCCATAAAAAATAAAATTGCTTCAAATTAATAGTTAACTATCCTTTATCAAATATATTAGTTTCTATTTACAAAAAAATATCTTGAAACGTAAAAAGTAATCCATAGCCCTGATAGAAGTGAAAATCCTTGTTTTTCTGGGGTTCAGAAAACAAGATTGTAACGAATAGCAGGAGAAAAAGTTATTATGAAAAGTAATAGTTCTGCTTCTAAAAAATTTAGTTTAAATATACTGCAAAACGAAATACCAAAAAGCCAAAGTAACAAACGAAATCGGAATACCAAATCCTATCATCATACTACTTAATCGGGGTTTCAAGCCGTGTGAAGTTGCCACAATACTAGCCATAATCATAGGTGCCATGGCAGCCTCAATCAAAGCTACCTGAATCATTAATCCGTTTTGTTTTAAAACAACAACATATAGCAAAAACAATAGCGCTGGTGTGAGGAACAATTTGTAAGCCAATCCAATCCACAAAAATTTCCAATGCTTACTTCTACTATCAAAATGCAATTGTAAACCAACAGAAATTATAGCCAAAGGAGTCAATAAGCTACCTAATTTGGTCAAACCAAATTGAATATAATCATGAAAGTCTAAACCAAGTATATTAGCTAAACAAGCCACTAAAAAACAAATAAACGGAGGGAACAATATTACTTTTTTAAAAATAGCTCCTCCACTAGTTGCATCTTTTGAATACATAGTAGCTACCACTACTGCGAGCGTAGAAACTACTACGAAAGTACCTGGCTGATCGACTAAAATAGCCATTTTTAAACCTTCGGAACCATATAGTGCATTTACTATGGGAAAACCAAGGAAAGACGTATTACCTAAACCTGCGGTGATTATCAAACAACCAATTAATTTTTTAGACCAACCGTATTTTTTTCCCAAAAAACGAAATAAAAAAAAGGAAACTGTAAAACCAATCCATGTTACTCCAATGAGATACAGCAACTTATTATCCCAATGAATTTTAGGAATGTAGTAAAGAGCCAATGCCGGAAGACATACGTTAATTACAAACTTATTGATTAATTTATAACTAGTAGTAGGAAACCATTTTACATATTGCAAAGCCACTCCAATAAGTAAATAGACAAAAATCAGGATTATATTTATCATAATGCTGCAAAGATATTCACTAATTTGGAGCTATCATAAAGCTTGTTAGAATTATCACAATTATTTTATTATCTCACAAATAACAAAGTTTTTAGAAGTTCCCAATGTATTATTTGTTGCGATTTGGATAAAAAAAAACAAATATTATATCTTAAATTTACTTAAAGCAATTGGTAAAGTAGAAAAGTGAAAGCAAACAAAGACTCAAAAGAAAACAGTCCTAAAAAATTCAATGCTGCGATTTTAAAAAAAATTCAGCAAGCCAGAAGAATTCAGCCTAATACTGAGGAACTCGTATCCCGTATATTGGCAGGAGATACTGTGGCATTAAGTAGAGCCATCACTTTAATCGAAAGTACAAATCCAGAGCATTTTGAGAATGCCAATACAGTAATAAACTTATGCTTGCCACATGCCAATAAATCAATCCGAATAGGAATCACTGGTGTTCCTGGGGTAGGCAAAAGTACTTTTATTGAAGCTCTTGGAAAACATCTAACGCAACAAGGTAAAAAAGTAGCTGTACTTACCATTGATCCCAGTAGTGCTATTTCACACGGAAGCATATTAGGAGATAAAACCCGTATGGAAGAATTGGCTAAAGATCCAAACGCCTATGTACGACCATCAGCATCAGGGGAAACACTGGGCGGTGTAGCCCGAAAAACCCGAGAAACAATTACACTCTGCGAAGCAGCAGGTTTTGAAACTATAATCATAGAAACCGTAGGTGTAGGACAAAGTGAAACTGCTGTGCATAGTATGGTGGATTTCTTTTTACTGTTGCAAATAGCGGGAGCTGGCGACGAACTACAAGGCATTAAAAGAGGTATTATAGAGATGGCTGATGCTATTGTGATCAATAAAGCAGATGGAGATACTATCGCTAAATCAAAAATTGTTCAGACAGAAATGAGTCGGGCTTTGCATTATTTTCCTAGCAAAAAATCAGGATGGAAACCTTGTGTAAGCACTTGTAGTGCGATTACGAAAGCTGGAATTTTAGAAATAGAGCAAATCATTTTGCAATATATCGATACCGTTAAAAACAACGGCTATTTTGAGCGTAAAAGAGCGGAACAAAATGAATATTGGCTACTAGAAACCATCAATAATCAACTTAAAGAAGATTTCTTCAATCATCCTCAAATTCAAGAATTAGTAGACAAAACAAAAAAAGCGGTGCAAAATAATGAGTCTTCCCCATTTGCAGCCGCTAGATTATTAGTAGAAACCTATTTTAAACACAAATCTTAATTAGGTGATTTCATAACTTATCGAATATTAGAAACGGAATTTTTAGCTGTATCATGCTTTGTTTTTAAAATACCACTTTCAACCGTAAAACCTATTCTAACTTGTGTTTTCAGCGTATCTTTTAACCCGGAAGTTGCTTTTTGCAAAACAACAAAAACCAATTCGTACTCACCATCAGACAACTCCATTATAGCATCAGAATCTTGATCTGGTATCGAAAAAACTTTTTTTGCATTTTTAGCATACGATGCAGCGGCAGCGCCACCTCCTGCTCCACCTGATAAATTACCCACACTAGAAACTGCTGCAGAAATAATAGATCCTCCGGGTAAAGCGCCACCTAACAAAGAGGCACCTTGTGACAATGAACTACCAGCTGCATGTAAGCCTTGATTCACTTTTTCACCAAATGTATTTCGCTCATTAGCCGTTAAAAAAACAATACTATTCTCTTTTAAATTCACCTTATATCCCGCATTGTTAGGAAATAAAACGATACAAGAATTCTCCATCAACCTCACATTGATTTGAGAGGAACTTACTTTTTCGCCAAATGTAGCTCCTTGAGTCTGTTTAGGAACTGTAACATTCATTGAAATCCTATTGGGCATCGAATTAGAAATGGAATTGATTCCTTTCATAGTTGAAGAGGTAGAAAAACTTCCTTTTTCTGCTCCTTCTTTCGCTTTATTTATTTGTGCATTTACGAAACAAAAGCATCCTAAAGCAAAAACAACAGTTATTTTTTTTAACGTTTTCATGGCGTATCTTTTTTTGATTTTATACTATATCAATTAGACTCTGATTTTGTTACCCCTACTGAATAAAAAAGCTGTAAAACAATTAAAATTAATCATTTTACAGCTTTTAAACTATTATTTCAATGCTTTTCAGCAGGAGTTAGTCTTGCTCGTAGCGCTCCATTTCTCTGTCGTAAAAAGCATTTGCTTGCTCAATTAGACTTTCCATTTCGGCATTTAATTCGGCTTCATCTAAATCTTCTGGTTCTTCCATAATTTCAACTTCATCATCTTTTAGGTTGATGATAAATCTTGGGTAATCTAAATGAATGATAAAAATATCATCTGGGAAATCGGTATTGTCGCCTAGTACAAATTTTGGTAATTCCATCCTAAAATTAATTTGATTATTTACTAATTGTCCTAATTTATACAAACTGAACAACTATCTTGGTTTTTAATGCTTTTCTAAAATTAATTGCTTTGTCAATTTTAGAAAGCGAATATACAAAAATAAAGCTGCTGTTGTTAATCCTGCTAAAAGTCCAATCCAAATCCCAACTGCTTTTAAATTAGTATACAATCCTAAATAAATTGACACTGGGAATCCCACTATCCAATAGGCTACAAAAGTGATATACATAGGAACTTTAGCATCTTGTAAGCCACGCAAAGCACCCAAAACCACTACCTGAATCCCATCTGAAATTTGAAAAACAGCTGCCACTAACAATAATTGAGATGCAATGGAAACTACTTCGGTATTCGCTGTCAAATCGGTTAGACTATCCATATTTACAAATAATTGAGGCATTTGCTCATGAAACAAAACAAAAATTAAAGCAAAACATACCTCTAACAAAACCGCCAATAAGAAAATAGAATACGCTACAATTTTCATTTTTTTAAAATCCCCCAAACCTTTTTGATTCCCTACTCTAATCGTAGCAGCAACACTCAGCCCCATAGCAAACATAAAGGTAAAAGAAGCTAAACTTAACGCAATTTGGTTAGCCGCTTGATTCGCCACTCCTATAGTTCCCGAAAGCCAAACTGCCCCCGTAAACAAACCTACTTCGAAAAACATTTGCATCGAAGAAGGGCCTCCCAAACGGAAGATTTTGAGATTCATCTCCCGCTTCATTTCCTTGAGTGAAAAGCCTTCAAAAAAGGGATGAAATTTCACATTTTTTTTCATCTTATAATGCATGTACCCCAACATCAAAAATCGGGAAACAAGCGTACCTACTGCCGCACCAAACATTCCCATTTCTGGAAAAATCCAAATTCCGTAAATGAATATATAATTCAAAAAAACATGGATAACATTGGCTAAAATAGTAGCCCACATAGCATACTTAGTCTGACTCATTCCATCTGCAAATTGTTTATACCCTTGAAAAACAATTAAAGGAATTAAGGAAAATGCCACAACATCAAGATAAGGCTTTGCTAAGGCAACTACATGTTTGGGTTGCCCCATATATACCATTGCTTCTTTTGAAAAATAAACGACTAGAAATAGAAAAAAACCTAAAAACGTACACAAATACAAACCATGATGAAATACACTTCTCCCTTTTTGAATATTTTTTTCACCATCAGCTTCTGCGGCTAGTGGAGTGATCGCTGTAGAAAAACCAATTCCCAAGGACATGGCTATAAACACAAAACTATTAGCTAGAGAAACGGCTGCTAATTCGGTAGGCCCTAACTTCCCTACCATTACATTATCTACAATTCCAACAATGGTATGCCCAAGCATCCCTAAAATAATTGGATATGCCAAACGGAGATTATAAGAGAACTCTTTGGTGTAAGTAGCTAAAGTCATTTTCATTTTTTTGGGCGACAAAGGTAAGCAGAAGCAAATCGATAGCAAGTTTATTTAACATTAATATTTAGAACACAATACTATTAACGGAGTAAAAATTAGCAAGTCACCTCAACATATTAATCGACTGTAAATCACACTACTAACTAAATTATATTTTTTTTAACAGCCCTAAAAAGGTCTATTTTATACCAATAACAAAAGATCAAACGTTTATTAGCCTTAGTAAATAAGTAAAAGTTTCAATTTGTAAAATCAATTTAGTAACGTTTAAAACCCCCAAATTATGAAAACAACACAAAAACTTACGGCAGCGATAATGCTTGCCCTTGCTTTATGCTCATTTAACGGAGTTAATGCCCAAGAAACACCGAAATACGATCAAGGATTTCGATTAGGCTTTGGTCTTAATGCGGGTTATGCTACCGAAAACCCCTATAAATTAACCCTTGGAGGTGATGCAAGATTGCAATACGATCTTAGCAAGCGGTATTCTATAACCCTAACAACAGGTTATACTAACTTATTTGTAAGCGAGAGTGATGGAAAAGATTTAGGTTTTATTCCAGCCAAAGCTGGTCTTAAAGCCTTTGTGTGGAATGATCAATTTTATCTAACAGGAGAAGCTGGAGCTGCAATACCTGTAACAAATAATTACAAAAAAACTTCCTTATTACTCTCTCCAGGTATAGGTTATGCGAATAAATACATCGACATTTCTGCTCGTTACGAACATTATTCTGATTTTCCAACCATCAATACGGATGGTACTCCAGGAAAAGGCGCCGGACAGGTATCTCTGAGACTGGCATATGGCTTTAAATTGTAATAGCTATAAAAACAAACCATTTTTTGAAAGCTGTTAGTTTTAAAATCACCGCAAATTTGCAAATTACACTTATATAATTTGGGAATTTGCGGTAAAATAAAAATGTGACTATCCCGAAATATAAGGCTTAAAGCCTTATTCTTTTGCTAACTGTTCTTTATAACTATCAAAATTAGCTTTTACTTTTTCTTCTAAATCGGGGACTTTAATATCGGTTCGTTTTTGTAATTCCTCCCAAATAATTTTAGCGACAATATATCGTGCCATTTCTTTATCATCTGCTGGGACAATGTACCAAGGTGCATTTTCAGTTGCCGTTTTATTGATGGCTTCTTCGTAGTATTGCATATAAGTATCCCAATGTTCACGCTCTTTTAAATCCCCTGGCGAAAATTTCCAATGATGTTCCCTGTTTTCTAAACGGCGTAACAGACGTATTCGTTGTTCTTCTTTACTCAAATGAAAATAAAATTTGAACACAATAGTACCATTTTGAGAAATGTGTTTTTCAAAATTCCGAATTTGCTCCATTCGACTTTTCCAAAATTCAGGCGTAATATCTTCCATTTTTTCGATTCCGGGTAAATTTTCATTTAAAACATATTCGGGATGCACACGAGTAACCAAAACATTTTCATAATGGGTACGGTTAAAAACAGCAAACTTTCCTTTTTCCGGCAAAGCCAAATAATGCCTCCACAAATAATCATGTTCTAATTCGGTTGAATTAGGTGTTTTAAAACTATGAACCACTACCCCACGCGGATTAAATTCCTTAAAAACTTCACGAATCAAACTATCTTTTCCCGAAGTATCCATTCCCTGCAAACAAATTAAAACCCCATAACGGTTATGGGCATACATCACATCCTGCAAAGCACTTAATTTTTCCTGAACTTTTTCTAGCTTTTCTTCCTTATCATCGTCACTCGCTTTGTTGTTTAAATTCGTAGGGATTTCAGATAGCTTAATAGGAACGGTTACTTTAAATTCTTCTGGATCAATTGATTTCATGGAGTCTGATTTAATAGATATTCTCAAATATAAGGATTATAAACAATAATTTAATTCTTTAATAAAGCATTAACAGCCATTTTGTCTTCTATTCTATTATCTTTAACGTTTATAAAAATTCAATCAATCTCAAAACATCATGACCGATTTAAAAAATAAAAATGCCCTGATTACAGGTGCTGGAAAAGGAATAGGAAAAGCAATCGCTTTGGCTTTAGCCAAAGAAGGCGTGAATGTTATTTTAATAGCTAGAACTCAGGAAGAAATTGACAATGTAGCAGCCAAAGCACGTTCACTTAGGGTAAAAGCATTAGCCTTAACGGCTGATGTTGCCGATATCGATTCAGTAAATGCCGCTGTAGAAAAAGCATTAGCTGAATTTAAAACTATAGACATTGTAGTGAATAATGCTGGAATAGCTGCTTTTGGGAAATTTTTAGAATTAGAGCCTAAAGAATGGGAACGTATCATACAAGTAAACCTTATGGGAGCTTATTATGTAACCAGAGCCGTACTTCCTGGTATGATGGAAAGACAAACCGGAGACATTATCAATATTTCATCCACAGCTGGATTAGCCGGAAATGCGATGACCAGTGCTTATAGTGCCTCTAAATTTGCTTTGCTAGGCATGACTGATTCTTTAATGCAAGAAATGCGTAAATACAACATTCGTGTTACTGCATTAACTCCTAGTACCGTTGCAACTGATATGGCTAAAAACCTCAATCTAACGGATGGAAACCCTGAAAAAGTAATGCAATCTGAGGATATGGCCGAGTTAATTATAGCACAACTCAAACTAAACCGACGTGTTTTTATCAAAAACAGTAGCATTTGGTCTACTAATCCTTAAATTGTAATTAAACATATACCTGTCTGCCGACAGGCAGGAGTCATATAAGTTTTCTCTTTTGAAGACTTATATGACTCCTGCCTCACCGTCAGGCGGATATGTATTTCAAAATCAAAAACCATTAAGTTAAGTTTATTAAGCGCTACACTTAATTCCCTTAACTTAATGGTTTAAACTTATTTGTACTTTACTATTTAAGCTTAACTGTATCTCAACACTTTAAAATACTTATATGACTCCTGCCTCGCCAGCAGGCGGGTATATGGTAAAAAAATAAAACCAATCAACTCAAAACCTCATTATTAGAATAAAAAATATTTTATTTTGAAAAAAAATTGACTACCGTCCCAACCTTTTTCCTTTTTTAACCCTCTTTACTAGTAAAGATCATATTGTGATAAACGAAAATTTAATACTAGCCTGTAAAAAAATGCAACGCGATGCCCAGCGTCAGCTGTATGAGCTTTTGGCGCCAAAACTCTACGCTAGCTGCAAACGCTATTTGAAACAGGAAGAAGAAATTGAGGAAGCCTTAGCAGATGCTTTTTATATTATTTTCACGAAACTGGACCAATTGAAAGAAATTGGCGCTTTTGAAGCCTGGGCTAGAAAAATAGCGGTCAACCAATGTTTGGCTACTATTAAAAAGAAAACCAACTTCAACATGTATCTCGATGATGTAAAAACGCTTTCGCAACCTTATACACAAGAAGTAACCCAACTTGAAGAAGAAGATTTACTGGATTTACTTCATCATATCCCTGAGGGATGCAAGACTATTTTTAACCTCTTTGTAATTGAAGGTTACAATCACAAAGAAATAGCTAGCATGCTCAACATTTCTGAAGGTACATCCAAATCACAACTGAATGCTGCTAAAACCAAATTAAAGGAATTAGTAAACGGTCTGTATTACCAAAAATCGAATTAGTCATGGACAATCAAGATAAAATATTTACTAAAATCAAAAATGCTGCCCAAAATGCCGAGCAACAAGATTTTCCAGCAATGGATAAGGTTTGGGCTCGTGTGGAAGAAAAACTCGATAAAAAAGAAGATAAAAAAGCAATTGTTCTTTGGAAAAAGTTAGCGATTACGGCTTCGCTATTGCTCTTTGTTTCCTTGGGTTACCAATTTCTTAAAACAGATTCTCAAATTGAAGCACCAACACAAAGCATACAAAACAAAGTAGTGCTTCAAAAAAACGAAATTACTACTGATAGTGTACTTCCTTCTGAAAACATCAAAGCAGAAGCATCGGAAATTTTGCAAAAACAATTAAGCAAGAAAAACCCAGTAGTTTCGAATGAAACAACTATCAAAACACCGGACGAACCTTGTACGGCAATAACAACCACAACAGTTGAAGTTCAACAACTTTCTGATACTTCTTCAATTCAGAAAGCACCTGATTATGCGGTGGTAGCATTGAAGGATAAAATGATGTCCAAAAGTTTAGCTCCTACTACCAGTGAATTAAAAGAAACCGCAAAAATGGCTGTTGCCGATCAAAAAACTGTAAAAACAATTACTGGTGTTATTGTAGATGAAAAAGATAATTTACCTATCCCTGGAGCTGTTGTTCAAATCAAAGGAAAAAATAAAGGTACTGTTACTGATTTGGAAGGAAAATATTCGATTGAAGCAGAAAAAGGTGAACAACTTATATTCAGCACCATAGGTTATAAAAATGCTTATGCAACAGTTAGCAAATCGAATGAATTGAATACTAAACTCTCTCCTAGCTCCGATGCTTTGAACGAAGTGGTGGTTGTGGGTTATGGAACAGCGCGAAAAAAACAGGCAAAAAATGCAGCTCCAATTGCCAAATATGGAACTACAAAATTTTATAAGAATGAAAAAGTAATAACAGTTCCACATATTAAAGATGCTTTGTATATTATCAATGAAGAAGAGTATCCTGAAGCCTCTTTGTTTGGTTCTAATGTTACAAGTCCCTATGCACCTTTGAGTGAGCAAAAAATTGAAAGCCTTAAGGTTTTATCGAAAAAAGAATCCATTGCAAAATATGGAGAAAAAGGTAAAAACAAAGTCATCATTATTACCACGAAAAACGGAATTCCACTGAAGCGTTAATTCGCAAAAATACTGTCAAACATTTTAAAAATTATTATCATGAAAAGTCTAAAATCTATTTCATTAGCCCTTGCTATGCTCTTTTCTATCCTAAGTTTTGGACAAGAAATCACCATTACCGGAACGATAACTGACCAGACGGATGGCTTCGCTCTTCCTGCTGTTTCCGTTACAATTAAAGGAACTAAAATAGCTACTCTGACGGATTTTAACGGGCATTATTCCATCCAGGCTCAAAAAGGAAAAATATTAGTCTGTAGCTATCTCGGTTATCAAACCAAAGAGGTAAAAATTGAAAATTCTCAAATAATCAATATCAGTTTAAAAAGTGAAACCTCATCATTACAAGAAATTGTCGTTGTTGGATATGGAACATCACGAAAAAGAAATTCTAACCCTAAAGCCTCAGTTGTTTATGATAAAAAAGAATATGCTGCTACTACTTTAAGCAAAAATGTCAGTACGACAATGATGGTCGCTCCTGCTAAAGCAAAAGCTGAATCCAAAAGAAGGTACAATAACAGAGATACAGTCATTCTCAATCCTAGCATTCCTAACCAAGAAGATTATGAAGAATTTGTAGAAAACCAGTTTGAAACACCTAAAAACGCACCGCTTTCTACTTTTTCTATTGATGTAGATAATGCTTCTTACACCAATATTCGTCGTTTTATCAATAACGGACAAAAAGTTCCTAAAGATGCGGTGAGAATTGAAGAAATGATGAACTTCTTCAAATACAGCTATCCGCAACCTAAAGACAATCATCCTTTTTCAATCAATACAGAATACAGCGATTGCCCTTGGAACAGCAAACACCGTTTGTTAAAAATTGGTTTACAGGGAAAAAACATTCCAACCGATAATTTACCAGCTTCGAATTTGGTTTTCCTTATTGATGTGTCGGGTTCTATGAGTGATCCTAACAAATTGCCTTTATTGAAACAATCGATGAAAATTTTAGTAAACGAATTACGAAAAGAAGATAAAGTAGCTATGGTGGTCTATGCCGGAGCAGCAGGAATGGTTTTGCCTCCAACATCGGGAGATCAAAAACAAACCATAATTGATGCGCTGGACAATTTGAATGCAGGTGGCAGTACTGCGGGAGGAGCCGGAATTGAATTGGCATACAAAACTGCCATAGCCCACTTTATCCAAGGCGGAAACAACCGTGTCATTCTGGCAACTGATGGCGATTTTAATGTGGGTGTTTCCTCTAACAAAGACATGGAAACATTGATTGAAGAAAAAAGAAAATCAGGTGTATTCCTAACCTGTTTAGGCTACGGAATGGGGAATTACAAAGACAGTAAAATGGAAATTCTAGCCAATAAAGGCAACGGAAACTACGCCTATATCGATAACATTCAGGAAGCCAATCGCTTTTTAGGAAAAGAATTCAAAGGTTCGATGTTTGCCATTGCCAAAGATGTAAAAATTCAGATTGAATTCAACCCAAAACACGTACAATCTTACCGATTAATTGGCTACGAAAACCGAAAATTACGTCCCGAAGATTTTAAAAATGACGCCATTGATGCAGGAGAATTAGGCAGCGGACATAGCGTAACCGCTTTATACGAAATCATTCCAACCGGAATTGAAAGCGACTATACTGCTTCTGATTTAAAATATACAAAAGCGGTGAGTACTGGAAATTACAGCAATGAATTGGCGACTATCAAATTCCGCTACAAAAAACCGGATGGTGAAAAAAGTATCGAAATGATTCAGACCATTGAAGACAAAAACAAAAGTTTAGCGACAACAACTGAAGATTTCAAATTCAGCGCAGCAGTAGCTTGGTTTGGATTGAAATTAAGAGATTCCAAATTAGTTCCGGACAAAAACCGCAACGAAATTGTAAAACTATCCAAACAAGCACTTTCTAAAGACCCAGAAGGCTACAAAGCCGAATTTGTACGATTAGTTGAAGCCGTTCAATAAAACTATTGCCACATATTAAAAGGATTAAAATAATCTGTGCTAATCTTTAAAATCTGTGGCTTAAAAAAAACCATTAAGAAGTTAAGTTGATTAAGCCCTACACTTAATTACCTTAATCCCTTAATGGTTTAAAATATTTAGAAAAAACTAAACTAAAGCCGAAACGAATTCCATTCGTACGCTTCCGTCTTCGTCAATATGTGTTAAGTTTACTTCGTGTAAAGTATTTACCAATTCCGGATTCCAAGGCGTTTTTACCTTTACATAATTCTCCGTAAATCCGTGGATGTAACCTTCCTTATTTTCTCCTTCAAAAAGAACGGTTCTGTTAGTACCTAACTGACTTTCATAGAAAGCACGGCGTTTTTTAACCGATAAACTGCGCAACATTTTGCTACGTTTCGCGCGTACATTACCCGGAACCACTCCCGGCATGGCAGCTGCTTCGGTATTATCACGCTCCGAATACGTGAAAACGTGTAAATACGAAATATCCAAATCATTCAGGAAATGATAGGTTTCTAAGAAATGTTCATCCGTTTCTCCAGGGAAACCAACAATCACATCCACCCCAATACAAGCATGCGGCATCACTTCTCGAATTTTACTCACTCTTTCGGTATACACCTCACGCAAATAACGGCGTTTCATCAGTTTCAGAATATCATTGCTTCCTGATTGTAGCGGAATATGAAAATGCGGAACAAAAGTTCTACTTTTCGAAACAAACTCAATCGTTTCGTTCTTCAACAAATTTGGCTCGATAGACGAAATACGCAATCTTTCGATTCCTTCTACCTCATCCAAAGCCTGAACTAATTCCAAGAAGGTATGTTCGTGTTTTTTGTTACCAAATTCTCCCTTACCGTAATCACCAATGTTTACTCCGGTAAGAACAATTTCTTTGATATTTTGCGCCGAAATTTCTTTGGCATTTTTCAGTACATTTTGCAATTCGTCACTACGAGAAATCCCTCTCGCCAGCGGAATCGTACAATAGGTACATTTATAATCGCAACCATCCTGCACTTTCAAGAAAGCACGGGTACGGTCGCCAATAGAATAACTGCCTACATAAAAATCGGCTTCGGCAATCTCGCAAGAGTGCACCTCACCCATATCATTTTTAGACAAATCATTGATGTAATCGTTCAGTTTGAATTTCTCCGTCGCTCCCAGAACCAAGTCCACACCATCAACAGCGGCCAATTCTTCGGGTTTCAATTGGGCATAACAACCCACCGCAGCAACAAAAGCCTTATCATTGAGCTTCATTGCTTTGCGCACGACTTGTTTAAATTGTTTATCGGCATTTTCGGTAACCGAGCAAGTGTTGATGACATACATATCCGCCACTTCCTCAAAATCCACACGGTCAAAACCTTCGTCCTGTAAGTTACGGGCAATTGTCGAAGTTTCTGAAAAATTCAGTTTACAGCCTAAGGTATAGAAGGCCACTTTTTTTCTTTTTTCCATAAGTAAGCGCTATCTAATGAAATCGTTGTCAAAAAAATAGCGTGTGCAAATTTACAAACAAATAAAGCAACTGTACAAGGAATTTTATTTTATTCTAATTTAGGTTATGGGCGTGTCCCTCCAGATGGCTTCGTCATGCTTCCTCGCCACTTTCGGGTCGGGCTGTCCGCTATATTCCCGATTAAAAAAACTACGGCATTAGCCTTGTTTTTAAAAATCGGGAGATGCCGCTTCCATCCCTCACGCGGTCTCTTTTAGTGAGAAAAATTTGAATCCAAAAGAGTATTTTGTAGTTTTTTTCTATATATTTGAAATAACTCAATAATCAACCTTAGTACAATTCTATGAAACTCTTCAAATATTTATTTTTATTACTTATGGTTGTAATCTCATGCAAAAAAGCAGAAGAGGCTAGTCTGGAATCACCTAAAAGCACCTTCGATTCTCCTTTCCCTAAAAATAACAAACAACTCGATAGAATTTTCGGCGAAACATTGTTAGTCAAAAAATACAATGACACCTTAGTTTTAAATATCAAATCAAACAAATATACTAATTTAATAACCTCTAAAGAAGGAGATACCCTTTTCTATGGCAAAGTATGTAAATATAGAGACTACTACTATTTCAATCACAAAGTTAACGACACTAGCTATTACATTAGTGCATTCAAAATAAAAAGAGATTTGATTTACGGACTAGATTTTCTTCCACAATATTTCGCTGTGGATGAAAACATTTTAAAAGGGGTTTATAAAAAAGAATTGGTATCTATCAATTCAGATACATCTGTAATTAGATTAAAGACTAACAAAATCGAATTAAAAAAATTGTTTACAATCATAATGAACAATACGGTTCCCGATACACTTATCCAACCAAAATCAACAATAAATACTATTTCAAAAAACGAATTAGTCACTGAAAAAGATGAAGATGATTCTGAAAATTTAGAATATTCAGTGAAAGCCTATCCAAATCCAGCTGTAGCTTATATCAATGTTGAAACAAATAAAAAATCTAGTTTTCAGCTATTCAACAGTTCTAATAAACTTATTTTAGAAGGACAACTTACTGATGAAAAAAACAAAATAGATATTAGCAATCAACAATCAGGTTTGTATTTTCTCATTGTAAAAAACATCGAAAACAATCAATCTAAAACACTAAAAATAATCATTAAATAGACTTCCTATTTATGATCAATACTTCAGTTGACAATACAAACTTTATGAAAAAAATCATTTCATCCCTTATTATATTCGCTCTCATCTCCTGTAATTCATTTGATGAAAACAGCGTTTTAAAGTATAAAGTTGAATTGAATAATTTAGTATCTAAAATCAAAAAATACCCTGATGGCTCTTATCATAGAGATGATATTGATGAAATTATGATTAAAGATTTAGATATTGATTTGGTAATTAAAAATGGGACTAAAAAGAATCCTTCATATACGGGATTAACAGAAGAAAATGACAGCCTAATTATTTTTATAAAAAAAGCAAACAACATATTTGATTCCGAGAAAAGGATTATTTATGATTTTCATAAAATCCCAAAAAACTATGGAAATCAAAATATTCCAAATGCTTCTTATACCATTAAACAACTGGATGACAGATGGTATTATTCAGAAGAAGGATTTGATTAATACATTATAAATACAATTTATTCCATGCTAGTGCAAGCGTCACGCTCGTGCCGTCTAAGATATTCATCAACATATAATAGATACTTCACTTAAATACTTTCTAGAAATACTTGATGAGATTGCCACGCTATCGCTCGCAAAGACCACAAATTGAAAAAAACCATTTAGCAATTGAGTTTATTAAGTCTTACACTTAAAAATCCCTTAATTGTTTAATGGTTTTTAAATAGAAATATAAAATCTTAAGCCAGGATAAAACGTTGGATTACTTCAGCTACACCGTGGTCGTTGTTAGAAGCTACCACCACATCGCCTTTGTCTCTTAAATGCGCATCCACATTATCTACCCAAACACCCAAACCTGCATATTCAATCATTGATAAATCGTTTCCAGCGTTACCCACTGCAATGACTTCAGCTTGTGCAATATTTAACTTTTCAGCTAAAAATTTAACGCTAGCTCCTTTGTCAATTCCGGTTTGAGCAGCTTCTAAGAAGAATGGTTTTGACATACACACACTTAAATGCGGCATGGCTGCTTTTAAATCGGCTTCTACTTCTTTTAGATAACTTGGTTCTTCCAGCAAAATACATTTAATTGCCGAAGTTTGCACACGCTCTTTAAAATTAGGCACTACTTCGTGTTCCAGTCCAGTAATATTTATTTCCACATCAATATATTCTGAACGGGTTTCGCTCACGACTTTTCCGTCTAAATAAGTAATGATATGCGTATTTTTTGCTTTGCTATAATCATACAAAGTATGAATTTGCTCCTGCGTTAAGTTTTGCTCAAAAATCACTTCATTGGTACTCAAATCGGTAATTACAGCGCCGTTAAACGAAATCATATAGGAATCCATCAATCCTAAATCCTTAGCATATTCAATCATCGCTGGTGTTGGTCGGCCAGAAGCCAAAATGATTTTCACTCCTTTTTCTTTTGCCTTTGCCAGCATGGCTCTGTTTTCTTCCGAAATGATATGGTCGTCGTTCAACAGGGTATCATCCATGTCCAAGACCAACATTTTGTATTTCATAGTTTTCCTTTTTTTTACTCTCCAAAATATTATCTTTGATGAGCTATATATCTAGTGTATTTTAAATTCTCTTTTTCTAATAAAACTAATTCTCCAAAATAGCATCCTAACAAATAAAAAGAAGCCGAATCATTGTTTTTAGAAATTTTAATTTCGAAATTATTCTTAACTACAATATTTTGTTCGAGAGCTATTGGATCACCTATATAATAACCGGTTTCATATTCCCATAAATTATCTAATCGACTTGACATTAATAAAAACCTGTCTCCAATAAACAATAAAAACACAATTAATGTTATTTGATATGATTTTCTCATTTAAGCTTTAAGGTCGTTAAGATTTTCTTCGATTCAATAATAACAACAAAATTAGACTAAATTTCAAAAATCTTATGACAATCGCGTAGACCGTCCTCTTACCCTCAAATCATCCTTTAATAGTCTAAACCCTTTCTAATTGGGTCATCAGTATTATAACGGCAAAACTAAGAAATAGTTGGAAAAAATTGGTCTAAAAACAATAAACTCTGTTCTTAAGGACTAGTTTTTCATTTGCCCCATTACTCTTTCCGGATAATCGGTTATAATACCATTTACCTCCAATTGAATTTGTTGTTTTATATCCTGAACTTCATTTACCGTCCACGGAATCAATTTTATTTTCATCGATTTCAAAGAATCAACTGATTGTTTATTGTTGATTAATTTAAAATGGGGACTGTAAATGTTGGGTTTAAAATCAAGTTGCTTTAAATTATCTTGAATACTGCCTTTTGATACCAAATAAGCTATTTCGATATTCGGATACTTTTTGTGTAAAATATTCAAAATTACAGGATCAAAAGACTGAATATTGATTCGGTTTTCCATGTGATTATCCTTAACAAGCTGCATGACTAAATCAACAAATTCCTCTGGTTGTGGCTGATAAATTCCATACACCTCTTTCTCTGATTTTATTTCAATGTTGTATTTTACCTTATTTAACTTTTTAGTCTTAATTTCGGATTCAATTACCTTAAAAACTTCGCTTAAAAGCGGTTTGTAAGTCTTCCTTTTTTGCTGATTAGGGAATTTTAAGTTTCCTCTGGAACCTCCATCAAATGCTTTAATGCTATCATAAGTCATTTGATATAAATTGAAGTTTTTTTCCTCTTCTTTACTCACAGCTTCACCTGAAGGTTTCGACATATATTCCGAAGACATAAAAAGTTCGTGAGATACTACTACTTTTCGGTCCTTGGAAATTACAACATCTAATTCCAACACATCAACCCCTTTATGAAGTGCTCCAACAAATGCTTCGATAGTATTTTCAGGTTGATTCCCTCGCTCTCCACGATGCCCTTGAATTTCAATTTTTCGATCCTTTTCAGTAATTATTTTGTCGTTTTTAGCTTTACAGGAAACGATTGTAACAACAACCCAAAGCAACAGGATTTTAATACATTTCATAATTTCATAATTAAAAAAACCTGCCTCTGTAAAGGCAAGTTTTAGTTTGTAATGTTTTTACGTTTAATTTAAAGACTCTTCAATTCTATAGCTGCTTTTTTGGGTAAATTCGTTACCAAACATATCTTTAGCCTTAACTTCAATAGTATGTTCTCCTGCATTTAATTTGGTTGGAATATTCCCTCTCCAAAGGTGGTTACTAATAATAGGATTAGAACCTCTCTTTCCTGGCAATAATTTTTCTGACGTATCCCATTGGTTAACTAAAGACGCATAGGACGGATCATATTCCTCCACATGCGTCATGGATTGCCATTCTCCATCATCTATTCTGAATACTACTTTATCCTGTGCATTCCCCATAAAAAAATTAGCGTAGATACCTGATTTTGTTCGTTTCCCTTTGGCGACAACTTTTGGGGCAAAAATTTCCATTTGATATTCTTTTGGCTTTCCAGCTACTTTGTATTCAACAGTATATGTATTGCCTTTAAAATGAATAAAAGCATAACCTTTAGGTGTTCCATCACGCATGGTTGATACAGGAACCCCTAACTCATTTAATTGACCTGAATACCAGTCTCCAGAGGTCGTCCCAACGTTATACTCATGGTGCGGTTTTTCTCTTAACCAACCTTCTTTTTTAGCAAAAAAATCCTGTTTTTGAATGTGAGTATGTGCCGAAAGAGATAAGGTATTAGGGTAGTCTTTAAGTAAACTAAATAATCGATCTCTGTCGTAATCTCTAAACGAATCATTTTCTGGTTCACTCAAAGGAATATGGAAAGCCAATACGATTAGATAATCTTTAGGAACAAACTTTAAATCGTTTTCTATAAAGGCGATTTGATCTTCACGAAAACCGCCCCAATATTGTGTCAATCCTCGCGGATCAGGGTATAAAATATCATCTAAAACTATAAAATGCACTTTCCCATAATTAAATGCATAATTTGCCGGACCAAAATGCGCTTCATAAGTTTCATCACTCCATTTATCTGTAGTAGCATCAAAGTTCATGTCATGGTTCCCCATCACATTATACCAAGGCACTCCTACTGCTTTTACAGCTTCAATATAAGGATTGAATAGATCTAAATCGTTCCCTACTAAATCGCCCAAACTGATTCCGAAAGGAATATTTTTAATGTCTTTAACTTCCTCAACAATTCCCTTTTTAAAATATTCTACTTCCTCTAAAGTATAAGGTTGTGGGTCTCCAAAAACCAAGGTTGTGAAATCATTACTTTCGTCCTTTTTAATCAAAGCAAAATCGACTGATTTGGGTAATTTCCCTGTTGGACTGACTCCTTTAAATTTTAATTGTGGAGATCCTTTGGGTTTATAGTTGTAAAAGAACTTTGGCAAGTTATTCTTGTCTACTGCAACTTGGTATCCCGTAGGTTTTATTACAGAAATAATATTATCGATTCCTAATGGAAGTTCGTATTTACCATTACTATCAGTAAGTACAACCTGCTCTCCGTTAGACACAGCTACATTACTGATACCTTGTTCTGTTTTATCCTTCTTATTGTTTTGGTTAAGATCGTTATAAACATAGCCCACAACCTTATCCTGTGCTATTGCATTATAACTTAGTGTACTAAAAACAGCTAAGGCAATTTTTATTTTTACGTATTTCATTATATTTATTTTTAGTAAAACATTATTTCATCCCCAAGGTTAATGCCTTTGGTCTTTCCATAATTTCGGTATAAACATTACCAAATCTGTCCGTCACTTTTATTGTCAAAGTTGAATTAACTGTAGTAGCTTTCACTTTAAAAAAATGAGGTGTTTTTTCGGTTTCAAAAGCATCTGTTGGGGTTGCACCAGCATTTAAGCGTAATGCTTCGTATGAAATAATATGCAACGGATCTTTTTCTTTAACACGACTAACCTTTAATGGTTGATTGTTTTCAGTAACTTCAATTTTCCATTGCACATCATATCCCCAAACATTAATTAATACTTCGTTATTAGAACTTGGAGCGGCATAAACATCCGAATATGGAGCTAATAGAGCATCGGTTGAATTGGGTGCATATTTAGCCGATGTGATATGAACACTATTTAAATCGTAAGCACGAAACTGATAATCTTCAGTGTAACCAATACTCTTATACAGCCATTTGATATCGTTGCCATTCATTTTCCAAATGCCATAACCTCCAGGACTTCCATCTTTACAGATATGATTATTAGCATAACCATTTTTACCCGTCCACCACCAAGTGGCACAAATAGCTGCTGTGTTATGTTCCATAATATTACCTTCTTCAACTGTGTAATTAATATGCGTATGACCTGACAACACATGAACTTTTGTAAATTCGCTTACTATATTCTTTAAAACATCTCCGTTTAATAAATCAACCGTATTTATCTGATTACCGTTAGCATCTAATGATGGTTGCTTGTATAGTGGCGTATGTATTGCCAAAACGATAGGCGTACTCTTATCAGTAATTGTTGCCAAATCCTTTTTTAGCCATTCTAACTGATTATTAGTTAGTCGCTCACTGTAATTACGACTCCCAATAGTTCCCTGTGTTCCACCAGTATTGATGTATTCCACACTATCTAGCACCACATAATGTACTTTCCCTAAATTGAAAGAATAATAAGTTGGTCCTAAAATATCTCTATATTTATTTTCCGCATCCCAGTCGTTAGCAAAGTAGGGATCATTATCATGATTCCCAATAAGATTAAATACTGGAGCGTTTATTTTATTCATATAAGGTACATATTCATTTAATCCAAAATTATTACTGTACCAATAGCCATCCCAAGTCAAATCGCCCAATGTTAAGGCGTATACTTTTGTCCCATCTGATGAATATTTATTGATCGTCGCATTGATATCAGGCAATACTTTTGAAGTAAACTGCTCTAAATCGTTGTTTCTATTTGCCAAATGCCAATCAGCTAAGGAAAGCACAACATGTTTATCATTATCTACTTTTAACAACGAAAAATCTCGTTGCTCAATAGCGTCTAAACTATTACTTACTCTTTTAAAAAACTGTGGAGCACTTCCTGTATTTATAACTTCATAATTTCCTGGAACGGAAATAAAAACAAAACCTGCTTTTTTTAATGATGATAAATAATATCGGCCTTCTGAGTCAGTAACTGTAACTTCATAACCATCAGAAACCACTACTCCTGGAACACCTTTTCCATTACTGTAAACGACACCTTTGATATTCTTACCTGAAATATCAGGTATGTTCGTATTCGCTACAACATTAAAAAGTATATTCCCTAAAATAAGAGCTTGAGCGTTTCTTATAACTTTTACTTTGTAGTTTCCTGATTCAAAATCAGAAGGTACTGAAAACGTAAATGTATTCTCGGTTACAGAAACCACAGTTCCTTTGAAAATTATATTTTTATTAATTAACGATTCAAACTCCATTGTATCGCCAACTCTAAACCCTTTTCCTGTTAGCATGACCTCGCCAGCTTTTGCTACATTGATAGAAGATGGTATAGAAACTCCTGAAATATTTAAGCTATTATTTTCATCGATAATACTACTATCGCTACTACAACTAAGTAAGGTAAACCCTAAACCACTAAATCCTGCTATTGTGGTTAATCCACCTATTTTTATAAATTTTCTTCTTGATTGATTCATGATTGTATTATTCTATTATTTCGACTTTTACGTCATCAATGAAAATTCTGTTTTTACCAGCGCCCACACCTACAAGGTTGAAATCGCCACCTAGAAAACTAAGTTGAGTTTGCGATGTTGCCCCACTGATTGTAAATGAATAGGTTGCCGATGGGGATTTCCATATGTTAATACAATCTGGATCCAAAGTATAATCTGGCCAGTTATCAATTGTAAATGACGAAACACTTACAGTTCCTGGACCTACTACTCCAACTTTTAAAATATTATCATCCTTTGTTCCTGCTTTAGTTTGATAGGGAACTGCTTTAAAAGTAACCTTAACAGTTGTTGGTTCTTCAAGCATTTCAAATTTTGGTGAAATAAAATCCCCACCATACCCCGTTTTGCCTAATTTTACAAAACCTGTTCTTGCATAAACCAATTGTTCATTGTTACTAAATACATTTGATGAACTAGTCCACCCTTTTGCTTTTTCCTCAGTAGTCCAAGCATTGTCTATTCTAGCCTCTGCTGTTGTAGTATAAAAAATGGTGCTTCCATAAGCTAACCAATCGAAATGTTCCTCTAAAACAACACTCCCGTCAGATTGTATTATTGAAATCGTTTTTGTTAATGACGGATAATCGGCTGAACTAATTGTGAGTATTGCAGAACGTTTAACTCCTTTATTTTTTAAAGCAGAAAATTTAATTGATGTAGCACTTGCCTCGACAACTGAAAGCCAATTCGTATTCGACAAGCTATAAGTCCAATTTACATTGGCACTTATTTTCACACCAAACTCTCCTCCATTTGATGTTACGCTGACACCTTCATCAGCTTTATCAACAATAATAAAAGGGACATTGGCTTGCTGCTCAACACGGAATAAAGCAGGTTGCTCCTTTCCGTCATTTATAAAAGCAAAATTTAATATTCGGCTGTCAAACGTATTGTTTTTATTTACAATAATTTTGAAAATCCCATCATCATCTCCTTCTGCTGGAAATACTTTAACCCAACTGGCTTCTCCTTGTGGAACAATTTTCCAATGTCCTTTAGCTCGCACAACATAACTTTTTGTTAGTCCATTAACATCAACAGCAAGTCCTGTTGGATTTTCTTCAATAGTAAAATAAGGTTCTACAGAAGTTTCATTGTCATTAGCACATGACACCGATAAAAAAAGTATTGTTAAGAAAGTAAATAATACAAATACTTTGCTTTTGTGTAATTGATTTAAACTTTTCATTTTTTTTTAAATTTTAGATTCCGCTTTCAATAGCTTGTTTACTCCACCAAACTGGAGTTTTCATATTGTTTTCACCACCCATACGGCTTAATGCTTCACGAGCATTCGTATTGTTAGTTGCCATTGTAGTATTGGGATAAGCAAAACGGGTAGGTAAAATATAATCGTTAAATACAGTACCACGCCCAATTGTTAATTTAGGATAACCCGTACGACGGTATTCATGATAGGCTTCCATTCCTATCCAAAAAAGTGCTAGATATTTTTGATTAGCGATTAACTCATTTTTATTTGAGGCTAAATCCCATGATGCTAAATTTGAGTTTAAAAAAGGGGTGATATTCTCTGAAGTAATGGTCACAGGAATTCCACTAAATTGACCTAGTTCTGCCCATTTTTCGACAGATGCGGTAACTGCATTTTCATAATATTGCTTTGCAGCTGATTGTCCACCCGAAATAGCTCCTTTCAAAGCTGCTTCGGCAAGAATGAACTGAACTTCGGCATAATCCATATAACTTGCCGGCATTTCGGCTCTACAAAAAACGGCTGCATTTAACCAAGATGTACCACGGTCTGCTACGCTTTGTTCTGATTCTGTACAACCAGCTATTGTTCCTTTCCAAACAGTTGTATTGTTTACTAAATAATTTGGATTCTTTTTTCCATAAATGGCTAAACGTGGGTCTTCATAAATTTGATTACCATTTACATCTGTCATGACCGTCATTTTAATTAGCTGTTCGGCTAATTTTCGGCCTGAACTTGTAAAGGAACTCTCATTAGTATTTGCAAATTGACTACGATAAGGATCCGATCCAGTAAACTTTACTGTTGCATTATCGGCGTTAGCAATAAATACTGGATATTTTGCTGAATTATTTATAATATCCATCATTTTAGCAGCAGAATTCATTTCGGGACGACCACTAACACGGCATAACAACCTTAAGTACAATGAATTATTAAATTTCTGCCATTTTTCCATATTGCCACCATACATTCCATCTAGAGCAGGCTTACTAAAAACAGGTTTTTCTGCATACATGCTGTTGGCTTTTTCTAAATCAGCAAACATTTGTTGGTAAACTTCTTTTTGGGAATCAAACTTTGGCTTTGTAGTTCCTCCAGAAGTAACTTGAAAGGCTTCAGAATAAGGAATATCACCAAACATATCGGTAAGATTAGACATATACAATACTTTTAAAGTCAAAGCAATTGCCTGTAATGATTTATCATTTTGCTTTACACTTAAATTGTACATATGCAATACATTGTTAGTATAGCGAGAATAAGTATTCCAAACATTTTGCCAGTCCTGATCACCTATAAAGTAGCGATGTTCCTGACGGGTTCCCCCACCAGTGAAAGCAGTAAATTGCATCAACTCATTATTCCAATACCAGCTATAATTTTGCCAAGCATTAATACCATTGTATAATATAGGTTCAAACATACCACTTGCCCTAATATCACCTACATTGGTTCTATTAGGATTTGTATTTATTTCCTCAAAATCAGAAGTACAGCTAGCAAAAACACTAAGAAATCCGATTATTAAAATTTTTATTATTGTTTTCATTACGTTATTTTTAAAAAGAAAGTTGAACGTTTAATCCGTAAGTTCTAGTCATTGGAAAAGTCATCGCTTCAATACCTTTATAAATATTTGAACCGTTTAACATTCCTGTGTCAGGATCATATTGAGGAAAATTGGAAATACTAAATAGATTTGTAGCATAAGCACCAAAACTCACTTTTTGGAATACCCCAATTTTGCTAACTAATTTTGCAGGTAAGTCGTAATCTAATCGTAACTCTCTTAATTTTAAATAAGAAGTATCGAAAGTATTCATTTCGGTATTATTACGGTTCCAGATATAATTATTGTAATAGGTTTGAATATTATTAGTCACCGTATTATTTTTAGTATACGTAACTGTTCCATCCGTATTTTGAATGGCATTTACTCCTGGATGCACTAAACCATCATATCTACCTTCAATAGAATTGTTAAGTTTTCCTTGGTAGGATAAAGCAAAGTTGGTTACTGAAAAAGCGTTACCACCCATCTGAGCCGCAAAAGTAGCCGACAATGATAGATTTTTATACTTAATTCGTTGTACCATACCCGCTCTCCAATCTGGATTAACTTTTCCAATTTTTGTATCTGGAGAATTATCCAGTACTGGATAACCTTCAGAATTTACGATGTGCATCCCTGAAGCATCAATTTCATTTCCATTTTCATCAATATAAGTTGCTCCTTCGGGTGCTCTTTGAAATCCTCGCCCGTAGATAACATGCATTTCTTGTCCTACATAGGAATACACATAGGTTCTACTACCTATAGTAGTTCCCATATCGGTTTGTAGTGGCACACTTGGATCCCAACCTTCTTGAAGACTTTTTAATTTATTTTTGTTTTTTGACCAAGTAATATCAAAATCCCATTTAAAATTTTTAGTTCTGATAGGGGTAAAACTTGCTGATATTTCTAGTCCTTGATTTGAAATTTCTCCAGCGTTAATTGTCATTCCAGTTGCTCCAGTAATCTGATCGACATCAACTGAAACGATTTGATTAGTGGTTGAAGAATAATAGGTAGTAACATCAAAACTTATTCTGTTTCTGAATAATTTGGCTTCAATTCCAGCTTCCCAACTTTCAACATTTTCGGGTTTTATTAATGGATTTGGAATATCCCCAGGTAAAGTATAACCTCCAGGAAACGATGTGTTGCTGTATACCTGATCTAATGAATATGCTGATGTATCATTACCCACATTTGCCCATGAAAATCGGGTTTTTAGCATATCAATCCAAGCTGCATTTTCCTTAAAATTAAATGTCTTATCTAATAAAACACTCGCCGCAACAGATGGGTAAAAATAAGACCAATTTCCTCTAGACAATGTACTTGACCAGTCATTACGACCTGTAATATCTAAGAAATAAGCATCATCCCAACTTAATGACACTAAACCATATAAACTATTAACCACTTTTTTACTTCTGTAGTTGTATGGATCTGGGTTAACGCCTGTTGGTAAATTTGTAGTATGGTAGATTCCTTCCTCACCTAATTGACTCAATGCTATTTTGTTATTAAAATATTCGTTAACACGATTATTTCCTCCTAACATCGTTGAAAGACCAAAGCGACCATTCTTGGATTCTTTGTTATAACGAAGCATAAAATCGTTATTATTTTCTACAGACCTTACAGTTTGTTCTCTGTAAAATCCATTTTCATAACCTTCGGTATAAAAAGGCTTACGTTGTGTTCTAAATTCATCAGACCAATCTAAACCAGAACGCAAATCAAGTGTCAAACCTTTCAAAATGTCAAAAGTTAAACCAATACTTCCAAATACTCGATTTTTATCTTGGGTATTCAATGCTTCATAAAGCGTACGGTATGGATTAAAAGATCCTGAAGCAGGGAAAACAAGCCCCATTCCGTTTTGACCAGCAGAAGACCAGTTTGCATAATTATAACGTCCATTAAAATATTCATTTTTCCAATCTTGAATACTACTTACATTAAATCCCCAAGCTAGAGCATACATCGGATTTGTTTCATCATAACCACTCACTGGCATATTGTCACTCGTCTTTTTATAATAATTAACTTTAGTATTTAATTTAATTTTGTCTGAAACCGGAGTATTAATAGCTAGCGAAATGGTATTTCGATTAAAACCTGTATTAGGCATTATCCAATCGTTTTTAAAATCAGTTACCGAAAAACGCGTAGATGTTCCTTTCCCGTTATTACCATTTATACTAATCGTTTTATCTACTGTTAAACCAGTTTTAAAAAGCCCTGTATACCAATCATCTTGATACACCCATGGTAACTTAGTAAAAGTATTGTCATCCCAATTTTTTGAAGCATATAAATACCTAAGCTTGTTTGCATCAAACTTTTCTCCGAAAGTATATCTGGAATAATTACGTGATTGAGCAACGCCATCAGAAGCCATTTCTGAAGAAATATCCCAAAGTGAATATTCACTGGCTCCCATATCAGCACCATTTCCATACTGTGTTTGAAAATCGGGAAAATAACCTGCTCTTTCAAAAGTTACCGAAGAGTTTACACTAACACCAAGACCTTTAGTTGTTTTACCAGCTTTAGTTGTTATAAGAATTGCTCCATTAGCTGCTCTTGATCCATACAATGCAGCTGCTGCTGGACCTTTTAACACTGAAACAGATTCGATATCATCAGGATTAATATCACTCATACCATCACCATAATCTACAGGAGCATCGGATTGAGCATAGTTACTTACAGCATTTGTAGAAGTCATTCCTGAATTCACGGGTACTCCATCGATAACGAACAATGCTTCATTATTACCATAATTCAAAGACTGATCTCCACGTAAAGTCACACGAATAGAACTACTTGGACCTGAATTAGCCGTAGTAAATGACAATCCTGCAACTTTACCATTCAAACTATTTAACCAGTTTCCAGAAACTGTTTTGGTTATTTCATCACTTTTAACTTTAGCAACCGAATAACCTAAGGATTTCTCCTCGCGAGAAATATTCAATGCAGTAACCACTACCTCATCCATTGCAACTACATCTTCTTGCATGGTTACTTTATAAGCACCACCCGCCTTGATTAATTGCTCAAAATTTTGCATTCCTAAATAGGAAAAAACCAGAGTACTGTTTTCAGGAGCTTCTAAATTAAATTTCCCATCAAAATCTGTCAGGACTACTGTATTAGTCCCTTTGACAAGAACATTTACAGCAATTAACGGTAAACCATTTACATCTTTTACTTCACCATACACCTTTACTTTTTTTAAAGCTGTGAATGTAATTGTCGAGCCGTTAATCATATAACTCAAGTGTGCATCGCGACTAATTTGATTTAAAACGGTTCTTAATTTTTGATTATTAAAATTATAAGTAAACAGCTTTTTATTGCTCAGGACTTCATCTGAAAAACTGAACTGACAGTTTGCTTCTTTTTCTAATTGATTAAAAAGATGGGGTAATGTGGCGTTTTTTACATTAAAACTGATTGTTTTTTCGAGAGTACTTTGAGCCATTACAGATTGTGAAGTCATTCCCCACAACGCAAATAGCATGATAAAAAGCTTTAAAATTGTAAAGGACTCTAAATTCCTTTTTTTGTATAAATTTAATTTCATAATTTAGTGTTTTCTATTAAGCAAATAGGATTTAAAAAATTTAAGCTGACTGGAATTGTTGACGCAATTCCAGTTTTTTTTTTCTAATTCTGGATTTTATTCATAGTGTTTATTTAATTAGTATCGAGTCGTTTTTAATTGTATATTGAATACCAATCATAAATTCCATACTTTTAAGTACCGATTCAATTGGTTCATTTTTATAAGAAGCACGAATCTTTCGATTTAAAATTCTTTCGGATTTACAATCTACTTTTACGTTATACCATTGTTCAATTCTGTTAAAAGCTTCTTTAGCTGTTATTGCATCAAAACGCAGTATGTTTTTATGCCAATCTGTATAGACCGCAGCATCTACAGCTTCTTCAACCAAATCGCCTTCCACTGAATTGAAAACAACCTGAGTATTTTTTTCTAAAATGAAATGTTTTTTTGTTAATGTGTTTTCAACCCTAACCTTTCCGGATTTCACAATTACTTGAAATTGCTGTTTTTTATTGATAACATTAAAAGAGGTTCCTAAAACTGTTGTTTTGAAATTTCCAGATTGCACAATAAATGGTTTATTAGGATTCCTTTTAACTTGAAAAAAACCCTCTCCTTTTAATTCCACATTCCGTTTATCATCTACAAATTGTTTTGGATATTTTAGTGTAGCTCCAGAATTTAAAAAAACTAAAGAACTATCAGGAAGTACTATATTGATGCGTTCACCAGTTCTACTAGTAACTGATATATATTGAATTTCTTGAGGATTAAAAATGGTAGATTTTAAAAGAATTCCTAAACCCAACAAAGTGACTATAGTTGCTGCAACAGCCCAACTTTTACTAAATTTAATTAGCTTTCTTTTTTCAGATTGTTCAATTTTATAGCGTAGCATTTTTAATCCACGCTCTAAACTAAATTCATCTTCGAGGTTTATTGATTTACCTTGAAAAGTATCAAGTAATATATTATACTTCTTACTATATTCATCATTCAAAAGATAGTGTTCAAGCAAATACTTTTCTTCTTCTGAAGCGGTATTATTCAAATATCGTAATGCAATTTCGTAAAAAACTTCGTCTTTCATTTAATTTGATCTTTTACTGTAAAGACCCTTTTTTGGCAGTAGACCTACCATTGAAAGACGTTACTAAATAGTTACCAAAACATCATGAAAATAAAATCAAAAGAATTGAGGAAATAAATTGCGATTCGTATTGCGAAACATGCTTTATCGCTTCAAGCATTTGTTTTTGAACTGTATTTACTGAAATACCTAATTTATCAGCTATCTCTTTGTATTTTAAGCCATCAATTCGATTTAGTTTGAAAATTATCCTTCGTTGCGGTGGCAACTCATTTATAATTAATTCAATACGGTTTTTAACCTCGTTATATTCTAAGGAATCACTACTATAATAAGGTGAAAGTTTTAAATGTAAATTACTTAGATCTTCGTCAAAAGAAGTTGATTGTGTGTTTCTAATCACTTTTAATGATTGATTCTTTGTTGCTACAAATAAATAGGCTTTTAACGAACTGCTAACAGTTAGTGTTTTGCGATTTTGCCAGATGTTGAAGAACACATCTGAAACAACTTCTTCTGCCAAACTTGAATCGACAACATACTTTTTAGAAAATAAGCACAGACTAAAGTAATATTTTTGAAACAGCTGTTCTAAAGCCAATTGGCTATCTTTTTTAACAGATTCAAACAGGATTTCATCTGGTTTCATTTATTCAAAAAATAGTATTATTATTTTCGGTAAAACTATTTCTTCAATTTATAATCCCTGTTACAATAAAATTAAATTAATGTTACTTAATTTCAACTCGAAAATTCCAACACACTAAATATTCACAATATTTCCAAACCTAATGTACTTAAAAACAAAATATTACCAAATAACTAGCATTCCCTTTTAAAAACTTTACAAAATATCATATCGCATTTAGCAACTCATTCAGATGAAATTTAAGGAATAAAAAAAGAGTTTTAAAATGACAAATCTAATCATCCTAAAACTCTTCAATGGAATTATTTACAATTGAAAACTAATTTGTTTTAAAAATCTACAGTTGTAGAATCTGAAACAAAATGTTTATTTGCTCATTATCAAAATACATATCAAATATTCAACCGAAACTCCTCAATAACAGGATTTACCTTAGCAAATTCGGTTTCCTGAACAAACAATTCAACCGCAGCACCCATGCTCCCAAAACCGGCTAACCGTGCCGATTGAATATTGTCTTTCATCAATACATCCACACCTATCGCTTCTATTTTTTCTTTCAAAACCAAAGCCAAAACTTCACTACCTGAAAACACTTTCATCAATCCCATCTTATTCTTATTTAGTTATTAGCATTTTCCTCGTCGCCTTCATCTTCTTCAAAATCGTCATCCTCTTCTTCTCCTTCTTCAAAGTCAAATTCGTAAGGCTCAATTAACATTTTATCAGCTAAAATGGCCACACGTTCTGTGTATAAATCCGAAAAAATGATGCGTTGCGTTTTAGCAATACTGTCGGAAATACGCATAATTTTTGTTTCATGACGCGCTCGTAACAACACATCCGCATCGTCTATGATAAACATTTTCAAACGGTTCACATTATAACCCGCTGTTGAAAACATATCACTTAACTTGATTGGCGTTCCAATTAAAACATCAATTCCAGTAGAAACATAATTCTTATCGTAATCCATGTCGCCTTTTTCGTGAACACCATAAACTTCTAAAGAGGTATGTTTACCATACTTTTCGAAAAGCTCTTCCATTTCTAGAACTTTAGCCTTGTCTTCCACCATTATCAAAGCACGTGGCGATTCTTCATTACTGCCTGCCAATCGCTGAATGACATTCATCACAATTGCTGTGGTTTTCCCGCTTCCTTTAGGTGCAAAAATCACACAATCTGCCCCACTTTTTAAGGTTGAAAAAGTTTCTTTTTGGACTTCATTTGCCTCGGTTAATCCGTTTTCAACTAATCCTAGTTGTAACTTTTCGTTTATTTTTTTTAGTTTCATATTTATAGTTTGCGTTATGGGTTATGAGTTATGAGGTTATACTTCTAACCTATAACACTTAACCTTTAACTTTTATTTAGATGCAAATAGCTTTACATCTGTTTCGGATATTTGGCTTCCGCCAAGAATAATCAAACGCTCTACTACGTTGCGCAATTCACGAATATTTCCCGTCCAATCGTAAGCCTGTAATAATTTGATCGCTTCATCGGAGAATTTCTTCACCGCTGTTCCCTGCTCTGATGCAATTTTTTCAGCAAAATGACTTACCAATAACGGGATATCATCTCGACGGTCATTCAATGAAGGAACCTTGATTAAGATGACTGCCAATCGGTGATACAAATCTTCTCTGAAACGTCCTTCTTCGATTTCTTTTTTCAAATCCTTGTTGGTTGCCGCTACCACACGCACATCGACTTTAATGTCTTTATCGGCACCCACTCGGGTAATGATATTTTCCTGTAAAGCACGTAATACTTTGGCCTGAGCCGAAAGACTCATATCTCCAATTTCATCCAAAAAAATAGTTCCTTTATCTGCTGCTTCAAATTTACCAGCCCTATCTTTTACCGCCGATGTAAAAGCTCCTTTTACGTGACCAAACAATTCACTCTCTATCAATTCAGACGGAATCGCAGCACAGTTTACTTCTATTAAAGGAAAAGAAGCGCGCTCACTCTTTTCATGCAATTGGTGCGCTACTAACTCTTTTCCGGTTCCATTAGGTCCCGTAATCAATACACGAGCTTCGGTTTGCGCCACCTTATCAATCATCATTTTGATATGATTAATAGCTTCGCTCTCCCCAATCATTTCGTAGTTTTTGCTTACTTTTTTCTTTAGAATTTTATTTTCAACTACCAGCTGTTTTCTATCTAAAGCATTGCGAACTGTATTCAATAAACGATTCAAATCAGGTGGTTTTGAAATATAATCAAACGCCCCTAAACGCATCGCCTGAATAGCTGTTTCCATGTCGCCATGACCTGAAATCATGACGATTGGAATTTCGGCTTTTATTTTTTTGACTTCTTCCAGTAATTCGACCCCATCCATTTTAGGCATCTTGATGTCGCATATTACCAAGTCGTAATCGTTATTTTTAATTTTTTCGTAACCCGATACACCATCTTCAGCTTCTTCGACTTCATAAGTATCATTCTCCTCCGTAAGGATTCTTGTTAGTACTCTTCGAATAGCTGATTCGTCTTCGATTATTAATATTTTACTCATACTTTTTAGATTCTAAAGTTCTAAGTTACTAAGATTCTATTTTCTTTTCTTACTATTATAGAAAACTTAACAACTTTGACACTTAGTTACTTCAAATTAATATTTTAACCATCGTAATAATTCTTTCCAAGTTGGCTTTTTACCATACATCAAAATTCCTACTCGGTAAATTTTGGCAGCAAACCAAACCACCAATAAGAAGGTTCCAAACAACAATAAAATTGAAACGGCAATTTGCCAAAAAGGAACTCCAAAAGGGAGTCGCATTAACATTACAATAGGCGAAGTAAGCGGAATCAAGGAAAAAGCTACTGCAATGTCACTATGAGGATCGTTTACAACACTAAAAAAACCAACATAAACACTCAGCACCAAAGGCATTACAATAGGTAGAAGAAACTGTTGCGAGTCGGTTTGATTGTCTACAGCAGCACCAATTGCCGCATAAAACGAACTGTATAAAAAGTAACCACCAATAAAATAAACTACAAAACCAAGTAATATACTAGCAATAGGCAAATTCCATAATTCTTTAATGTACAACTGCGCCGTTCCTGCTAATTCTGTTGGCAACTGCACTTCCATTGTTGGCGCTATTGTTGTCGATGCCCCTACATTTACTCCAAAAAATACTGAAGCTGTAAACAAGAGACTAAGTCCAATAACTACCCAAATAGTAAATTGTAAAATTCCCGCCAAAGAGGTTCCAATAATTTTCCCAATCATTAACTGAAAAGGTTTTACAGAAGAAATAATAATTTCTATAATTCGGTTCGTTTTCTCTTCAATTACAGAGCGCATCACCATATTTCCATAAATAATGATAAACATCATAATTAAGTAACCAAAAGCACCGCCTATGGCAATTTTAGCCTCATTTAATCCTTTTAGACCTTGCTCTCCTGAAGTTTTAGCAATAGTAATATTGACATTAGCTTGCGCTTTTTGTATGGCTAAAGTATCTAAATGCGCTTTCTCCAAATTAATTTTGGTTAATTTTTGAGCAATAATTCCCTGTGTATTTTCGATAAAAGAAATACTCGGACTCGTATTAGAAACAAATTCAATTTTATTTTCTAAGGTCTTTACATCCTCTGTTTTAGGAATAATCAAAATTCCTTCATAACTATGATTTACAATACTATCTTTTAAATAGTGACTGTCTATTTGCGACAAATCTAGGTATTGATACTCATTATCTTCTGTATTTTGAGCTAAAAATTCAGAAACAAACAAACCTGTTTCATCATGAATTGCTACCCTTTTTACATCGGCTTTCATGGAACTCAAATAACCAACAAAAACAGCAATAACAACAAACAATAACGGACTTAAAAAAGTCATTACAATAAAAGATTTGTTACGCACTTTGGCAAAAAACTCTCTTTTTATAATTAGTGATATTATGCTCATAATTTAAAATATTCAAATCTCAAATTCCAAATTCCAATGCGTATTGGGATTTGGAATTTTAAATATTGGTTATTGCTTTTCTGTTACAGTTTTAATAAAAATATCGTTTACACTTGGAATTTTTTCGACAAAATGAGTGACTTGACCTCGTTGTGTAATGAGATGCAACAATTCATTAGGAAGTGCATCTCCTATTTGAATCTCCAACTTTAATTCATTATTCAAAGATTTAAAATTAGCTGGGCTAACAGTGAATTTTTGTGTGATGTCAAACATTAAACCTTCTACATTATCCGTAAGAATACCCACTTCAAAACTATTGGACTTATGTTGCCTTTTTACATCTTCTAATTTTCCTTCGATTAATTTATTCGATTTATGTATCAAAGCAATATGATCACATAATTCTTCTACACTTTCCATTCGATGCGTCGAAAAAATTATCGTAGCTCCTTGTTCTTTCAATGCTAAAATTTCGTCTTTAATAATAGTAGCATTTACAGGATCAAAACCTGAAAAAGGCTCATCAAAAATCAATAATTTAGGTTGGTGCAATACGCAAACCACAAACTGGATTTTTTGCGCCATACCTTTAGAAAGTTCTTGAATCTTTTTGTTCCACCATCCTTGAATTCCCAAACGATCAAACCAATAATCCAACTGCTTTTTGGCTTCGGCCTTTGTCAATCCTTTCATTTGAGCCAAATACAAACATTGCTCTCCTACCTTCATACTTTGGTACAAACCTCTTTCTTCAGGCAAATAACCAATATACTGAACGTGTTTAGGCTGTAATTTTTCGCCATCCAAAATAACTTGACCACTATCTGGCATGGTTATTTGATTAATGACACGAATAAGAGATGTTTTTCCGGCACCATTTGGACCTAAAAGTCCATATATACTGCCTTTAGGAACAGACAAAGAAACTTCGTTAAGCGCTACATAATCTCCATATTGCTTAACTATTTTATTGACTTCTAATAAGGTACTCATGCTGATTTTTTGAATTTAGCTCACCAAGTAAGCCATTATGGCCTAGCGGTTGTAAAAGTAAATAATTACAAGCGAAATAGACGATAATTGTGTTATAAAAAAACCCACTCGCCGCAGCGAATGGGTTATAATTATTGATTTTGATTCACTCAAAAAGTTTAAGAAAACATGTCTTTTACTTTTTCAAAGAATGATTTATCTGATTTTTCAGGATTTGGTGAAAAATTATCATCCTCCAAATATTTCTCAAAGAATTGTCGTTGTTCTTTATTTAATGTTTTTGGTGTCCAAACATTAATATGAACTAACAAATCTCCATTACCATATCCGTTGATACTAGGAATACCTTTTCCTTTTAATCGAAGGATTTTTCCCGATTGGATTCCTTCTTCTAATTTGATTCTTACTTTTCCATTGATTGCTTCGATATCTTTAGAAACCCCAAGAACCGCTTCAGGGAAACTCACATACAAATCATAGTGCAAGTTCTCACCTTCACGCTTTAAGAATTCATGTTCTAATTCTTCAATAGCTACAATCAAATCACCTGGAATACTATTACCTGGAGCATCGTTTCCTTTGTTTGAAACTTTTAATTGCATTCCATCCACTACCCCAGCAGGGATTTTGATAGAAACTGTTTCGTCTTCTACGATCATTCCTTGCGCATCAGCATTAGACGGTTTATGATCTAAAATTTGACCAGAACCACCGCAACTAGGACAAGTTGAAGCCGATTGCATTCTTCCTAAAATAGTATTCGTTACACGCATTACCTGACCTTGTCCATTACATGTAGAACACGTTTTGTAAGTAACTCCAGGAGCCTGAACTTTACGCTTTACTTTTACTTTCTTCTCAACACCATTAGCAATTTCTTCCAAAGTTAATTTCACTTTGATTCGTAAATTACTTCCTTTTGCACGACGAGGACCTCCACCGCGACTTCCTCCGCCGAAGCCACCAAAGCCACCGCCAAAAATGTCTCCAAATTGGCTAAAGATATCATCCATATTCATATGGTGACCGCCAAAACCGCCAGAACCATCAAAAGCTTGGTGCCCAAATTGGTCATACTTTGCTTTTTTGTCAGGATCTCCTAAAACTTCATAAGCTTCAGCTGCCTCTTTGAATTTTTCTTCTGCCGCTTTGTCGCCCGGATTCTTGTCAGGATGGAACTCAATAGCTTTCTTTCTGTAGGCTTTCTTGATCGCCGCAGCATCAGCATTTTTAGAAACACCTAATATCTCGTAAAAATCTTTTTTCATTTGTATCTATTTTTTAGAAAAGTACTGATTAGCACTAGTACAGAACCCCATTTATTATTGTCCAATGACAACTTTTGGGAAACGAATAATTTTATCGCCTAGTTTATATCCTTTTTCAAGTACATCCACAATTTTTCCTTTTAATTCGTCAGATGGAGCTGGAATTTGAGTAATTGCTTCGGCAAAATCAGCATTAAAAGCGTCACCTGTTTTCACATCTACTAACTCTAAACCTTTAGAAGATAGGGTGCTTTTTAATTTTTCATGGATTAACTCTACCCCTTTTGTAAAAGTTTCATCTTCTAATTTAGCAATTTCAACTATAGCTCTGTCAAAATCGTCTAAAACTGGTAACATTGCTAATAAAACTTCTTGATTAGCTGTTTTAAACAAATCGATACGCTCTTTTGAAGTTCTTCTTTTGTAGTTTTCAAATTCAGCAAATAATCGTAAATATTTATCCTTTTCATTCGCTAAGTCTTGAGCCAATTGCTCCTCAACACTTAACTCCTCAGTAACTGCTTGCTCTTCACTAGCCTTGTTCTCCATAGTTACTTCATCCATCTCTTTATCGATTTCTGTATTCTCAGTACTCATACTTCCTTTATTTTTAAAAATATTCTTAAACTTCATTTTTACACTTTCCTTTGGATAGCAAAAGTACTGCCAAACCACATCAAATGCCAAATTGTCACTCTTTTTCCTAATAAGCATTTTACAGGGTGGTTTTTTCCTGAATTTATTTTTTTTTTAGCCTTAAATTAAAATTTTAATAAAATTTTAATACATATTTCAAATAGATTGTATATGTTTGTTACTAGGTTCTAATCAGTCTCTAATTTTCGTTCTAAAAAAAGACTGAAAATTAGAATTGATTTCTAAACAATTATTAATTCACGATTATTATACCAAAAAAAAGCTTTGTCAAACGACAAAGCTTTTTTTATTACTTCGAGTAAATTTTAAAGTAAAGCATTCTTTAAACCTTCAAAATCCAAGGTAATTTGTTCCCCTGAAACCAAATTTTTTAAAGAATAGGTATTTGAACTCATTTCTTCACCACCTACAACTACCGCAAAAGGTATATTTCGCTTATCAGCATATTGAAATTGCTTCCCTACTTTTGCCTTATCTGGATACAGTTCCACTTTTATACCCTGCGCTCTCAAATTCTTTATCGCTTGTAAAGCATAAAAAGCTTCATCGTCGCCATAATTAACAAACAAAGCCTTTGAAGAAGCAGTTACGGTTTCTGGAAACAAATTCAATTCTTCCAAAACCAAATAAATACGATCCAATCCAAATGAGATTCCTACACCACTCATGTTCTTCAAACCAAAAATCCCCGTCAAATCATCGTATCTACCGCCTCCGCCTATGGAACCCATGGCAACACCTTTTGGTGCACCAACTTCAAAAATAGCTCCAGTATAATAATTTAGACCACGTGCTAAAGTTACATCCAAATCCAAAATGGCAGTAGACAAACCTAATTGAGTCACCTTGTCACAAATAAAACGTAACTCCTCTACCCCTTTCATCCCTTCTACAGATGTTGACAACAATCTGGAAAGTTGCTCGATTTTCTCCGAGATACTTCCTGAAAAAGAAAACAAAGGCTGTACTTTCACCAAAGCTTCTTCTGAAATTCCTTTTTCAATCATTTCTTTTTTTACACCGTCTTCGCCAATTTTATCTAATTTATCCAAGGCTACTGTAAAATCAATCAACTTATCCGAAGCACCTATTACCTCAGCAATTCCAGACAACACTTTACGATTGTTAATCTTAACCGTCGCTCCGTTCAATCCTAAAGCTGTAAAAACAGTATCGTACAATTGTACCAACTCTACTTCTTGCCACAATGATTTCGAACCTACCACATCGGCATCACATTGAAAAAACTCTCTAAAACGACCTTTTTGGGGTCTGTCGGCACGCCAAACCGGTTGGATTTGGTATCTTTTAAATGGAAATTCTATTTCGTTTTGGTGCTGTACCACATATCGTGCAAAAGGCACAGTCAAATCATAACGGAGAGCTTTTTCGGTCAACCAATCCGTCAAATATTTAGGTTTTAATTCAGTATAAAATCTACCTATAATGGCTTTTGAAAAAAAGGTTAGTTCATTTTCATCTAAATTCAAAAACCTTTCAATTTCATATTCACTTTTTCCAACCCCTGATACAATTAACGGAAATAAATCTTCTGAAAACCTTTCAATAGTAATATTCGTATTTTGCAAATATTTCAATGCTCCAGAAGCATAATTTTTAATATTTTTTTGAAAGTTTACAATCAATTCATCCTCTAAATAATCATCAAAATTTTTATAATAATTTTGATAAAATTTACTCATACCATTAACAAATTGAACTAAACAATCATTAAGTTCATTCAAATAATCCCCAGAATTTAAAATTTTAAAAATCAAACGATCACCTTCTTCTCCATATTTACCCATTAAGGTTTCTGAATTTTCAAACGAAGGCGTTTCAATTGGTTGGAAACCAAATTTTTCAAAATTACTTTTTATAGTCTGGATAATATATTGCCGTTTTGCCACCTCAGCTGGTGAAAAATCTCTTGTTCCTTTAGGAATACTTGGTTTTGATGCCATTTTTAAAAGTTAGAAGTTAGAAGTTGGAAGCTGGGAGTTCGAAGCCGGAAGTATTAAACTTCCATCTTCCCACTTCCTGCTTCGCTGTGCAAATATCCAATTTTTAAAATAAATAACTTGCCTTGAAAACAAACTTCTAGCAAAAATTGTATTTTCGTACAAACTATCCTCATGAACAGTCTTTTAAAAGAAAATATAAAAATCGCTTTTGGATCTATCAAAACCCAAATTCTACGCACGACTTTAACCGTACTAATTATTGCTATAGGGATTACAGCATTGGTTGGAATTCTAACTGTCGTTTCGGCATTAGAAAACACAATTTCGTCTGACTTTGCTTCAATGGGCGCCAACACATTCAACATAAATCGATATGAAAACACGATTAAAAGACGAGGTGGAGAAGGACGAACCATTATCAATCCCATTATTAGCTATCCCGAAGCAGTAACTTTTAAAAACAAATACAATTTCCCCTTAGCGCAGACTTCACTTTCTTTCAAAGCCACTTCAACTGCCGAGGTAAAATTTGACACTGAAAAAACAGATCCTGAAATTACAATAATGGGAGTTGATGAGTATTTTGTACCTAATTCAGGATTAGAAACCAGTGTAGGCCGCAACTTTAACAACTTCGATATTAGCAACAACAACTATGTTTGTGTGGTAGGCTCTGACTTTTTGAAAGGCTTACTAAAAGATGTGAATCCTATCAATAAAATCATTTCGATACGTGGTGCTCGTTTTAAAGTCATCGGTGTGCTTAAAGAAAAAGGCTCCACCTTTGGCAACAGTCAAGATTTGAGAGTTTTAATTCCTATCCAAGTTGCTCGTTCCTTATTTACAGCAGCTAACATTAATTATAGCGTAAGTGTGATGGTGAATAACAAAGAATTTTTAGATCAAGCTATTGACAATGCTATTAGTTCGATGCGTAGCATTCGCAAATTAAGTCCTATCAAAGAAAATAATTTTGCTGTAGTAAGAAGTGACGATTTGATTAACCGAATTCTAAGTATTACTCAATATTTGGGTTGGGCGTCATGGGTAATCGGAATTATCACCATTCTAGGCTCTTCCATTGCTTTAATGAACATTATGATTGTATCGGTTACAGAACGAACGCGTGAAATTGGCGTCAGAAAGTCATTAGGAGCAAAACGTTCTACGGTAGCCATTCAATTTTTTATTGAAACCTTACTTATAGGGCAAATAGGCGGATTAGCCGGAATTATTTTTGGCATCCTCATTGGCTACGGAATTGCATCTGCCCTTAGTTTTGTGTTTGTAATTCCCTGGCAAGCTATTATGGCTGCTTTCTTAACTAGTTTTGCTGTAGCCATTGTTTCTGGTTTATACCCAGCAATTAAAGCCGCAATGCTCGATCCTATTGAGGCGCTGCGTTACGAATAGTTTTCAGAAATCCGAAATCAGAAGGCAGAAATCAGAAGGCAGATTTAATAAAAAAATGAAAAAATGAAATTTCAAGATTTACTAGCTTACAAAAAATCTTTCGAATTGTCAATGTTAATTTTCAAGACAACCAAAACATTTCCAATTGAAGAAAAATATTCATTAACTGACCAAATTCGACGTTCGTTAAGAAGTGTATCAGCTAACATTGCCGAAGCTTCACGGAAAATAAGATATAAAAAACATTTTATATTAAAACTTACAGACTCTGACGCTGAAAATGCAGAAACCCAAGCTTGGTTAGAGTATTCATTTGCTTGTGAATACATCTCTGAAGAATTATTCTCAGAATTAACCACAAAAAGTTTAGAGATTGGTAAGCTTATTAATTACATGATAAATAACCCAGATAAATTCTCGTAAAACACACAATTATCTTTACATTCTAAAATCTGCTCTATACTAACAATTTCTGCAATATGCCTTCTATAGTCTGCTTTATGCATTCTCAAATCTAATTTCTGAATTCTAAATTCTCCCTAAGGTCATCCTATCATTACCATATATATCCTTTCTCAACTCAACATTCTTGAAATTCATATTTTCGAGTAATACAATCATTTCTTTCCCTAAATATTGATTAATTTCGAAAAATAATTGTCCGTTTGGAGCTAGATTTTTTTGAGCCAATTCGGCTATTTTTCGATAAAAAATCAAAGCATTATCATCCGCAACAAAAAGCGCCAAATGTGGTTCGTAGTCCAAAACATTTTTCTTGATTTCCTCTTTTTCTAAATTTCGTACATAAGGAGGATTTGACACAATAATATCAAATTGAGTTGGAAGCTGGAAGTTAGAAGCTGGAAGATTCTCCAAATCATCCGTTTTTAAAATGTCAGTTTTTATAAAATGTACTTCCGTTTGATTCATTTCAGCATTTTTTTGGGCTGTAGCCAAAGCCTTTTCAGAAACATCAATGGCAAAAACCTGAGCATTCGGAATATTTTTAGCCAATGAAATCGCAATACAACCACTTCCTGTACCGATATCCAGAATTCTTAAATTCTGACTTCTAACCTCCGACTTCTTACTTTCAATAATCCAATCCACTAACTCTTCCGTTTCGGGTCTTGGAATCAAAACATTTTCATTCACTTCAAACTCTAATCCGTAAAAATGGGCTTTACCTAGCAAATATTGAACAGGAATCTCTTTTTTTAATTCATTCAAAATGCTATTCCAATAGTCTAAATCGGAATCCGAAAAAACCAAATCTGAATTCAAAGCCAAATCAATTCGCTTCAATTGTTTTTGATTTTCTAAAATCAAATAGAAAAAACTTTCCGCTTCCTCCACTCCATATATAGGTGAAAGTTCCTGAATAAATTGGGCTCTGTATTCTTTAATTCTCATAGTCATATTCAGTTTAGAAACAAAACTGTTAACGTGCAAAATAACTAAAATTATTTTTAGCAAATGAATTCAAAACCAGATAACATCAAAACTTACACTCCCTTTCGTAAGTGAATCCCTTTTTTAAAAAAAAATAAGAATGTAAACTTATATGACTTATATGGTTTTAAAAAACAACTCAAAAATACCTATTTTTGCCCCGTGAAGAAACATGAAAAATACCTAGCACGTTGTATTGAATTAGCTCAAAATGGGCTTGGAACCACCTATCCTAATCCGATGGTGGGCAGTGTAATTGTTTATAAAGACCAAATTATAGGTGAAGGTTGGCACAAAAAAGCGGGAGAACCGCATGCCGAAGTCAATGCCGTAAATTCAGCTAAAGACAAATCTTTACTTAAAGAAGCTACTATTTATGTAAGCTTAGAACCTTGCAGTCATTTTGGAAAAACACCACCTTGTTGTGATTTAATTATTCAGCACCAAATTCCCAATGTAGTTATTGGAACTGTTGACCCGAATGAAAAAGTAGCCGGAAAAGGCATCAAAAAATTAATTGAAGCAGGAAGCAATGTGACCGTTGGTGTACTTGAAAGCGAATGCAACGAACTCAACAAACGTTTTTTTACTTTTCATCAAAAACAACGTCCTTATATTATACTAAAATGGGCCGAAAGCGCAGATGGTTTTATTGCTCCAAATGAAAGAAACAAACAAAAACCAGTCTGGATTAGTAATCCGTATTCCAGACAATTAGTACACAAATGGCGTACTGAAGAACAAGCAATTCTTGTTGGCACTCAAACCGCAATAGACGACAATCCTAAATTAGATGTTCGTGATTGGACAGGGAAATCACCCGTGAGAATTGTTCTAGACCAAAATAATCGCATTCCAAAAACAAATCACCTATTGGACAACCAACAAAAAACCATTGTTTTTTGCCAATCAAACCAAAATACAAACCAAGAAAACCTTATCTTTGAGGTAATTGATTTTAATCAAAATATTGCCCCTCAAATTGCTCGAACATTATTTAATCACCAAATCCAATCTGTGATTATAGAAGGAGGACGTCAAACCTTGCAAACTTTCATTGATGAAAATCTTTGGGACGAAGCACGAATATTTAAAGGACAAAATACTTTTAAAAATGGAACAAAAGCACCAATTATAAAACCAACTACAAACCAAACCCAGCTAATCCTTAAGGATGAACTTTTAATTTTTAGAAACCATGATTAATACTATCATTTTTGATTTTGGAGATATCTTTATAAACCTAGATAAAAAAACCACTATGGATGGTTTTAAAAATTTAGGACTAAAAGAATGGAATGAAGAGCTTGACCAATTGAATATTCAATTTGAAAAAGGAAATATTTCAAGCAACGAATTCTTAGCTGGTTTTCAAAAACACATGCCTAACGCTTCCATCGAAGAAATTCAAGATGTTTGGAATACGATTCTAGCCGATTTCCCTTTGTACCGATTGGAATTTTTACAAATGCTGTCTAAAAAATACCGCTTGTTTTTATTGAGCAATACCGATTCGATTCACATCGAAACTTTCGAACAAAGAGTTGGTTCGTCCTTCTACGGCGATTTTTACCAATGTTTTGAAAAAGTATATTTTTCATTTGAAATGGGAATGCGCAAGCCTGATGCCGAAATTTACCAAGCGCTTTTAAACCAACACGAATTACAACCAAAGCGCACTTTATTTGTTGATGACAAAAAAGAAAATACCGATGCAGCAGCTGCATTAGGCATACAAGTTTGGAATCTACAAGTAGGCAAAGAAGACGTTGTCGATCTATTTGAAAAAAACATACTCTAACAATGACAATTTCAAAAGTCAAAGGCAATGGCAATGTTTTTTAAATTGACTTTTACAATTGAAATTGATTTTTGCCATTGCCATTGATTATGAAAGACACCTATAACACGATTGCTTTTCCCTCAGAAGAAATTCTTTTTAAAGAAAAAGGAAGTAAATTCTTTGGCTATGCTTATCCTATAACTTCAGAAGAAGAAGTCAAACCTATTATTGATTCACTTCGAAAAAAACACCCAACCGCTTGTCATTATTGCTACGCTTACCAAATTGGCGCTGAAAAAATCAGTTACCGAGCCAATGACGATGGAGAACCAAGTAATTCAGCTGGAATGCCAATCTATGGACAAATCCAATCTTTTTCTGTCACCAATATCCTTATCGTTATTGTTCGCATTTTCGGCGGAACCAAATTAGGTGTTGGCGGACTAATTACAGCTTACAAAACCGCCGCTCAACTTACATTAGAAAATGCTACAATTATCGAAAAAACAATCGACACGCATTTTTTAATTTCATTTGACTACAAGAACATGAACAAAATAATGCGCATTATCAAAGAAAAAAACTTAGATATTGTACATCAAAAAATGGAAATGAGCTGCGAAATTGAGGTAAAAACGCGTAAAAAAAATGCCTCCCAACTATTCGAAATTTTAAATTCTCTATACGAAATAGAGGTAAAAATTAAAGAATAATCAATATCAGATTCTTAGATTTTTACATTCGTAAAATTTGCGTTTTAACATAGTTTGGGGCAGCTATTGGACGACCCGTTTTCATATCAACAAACACCAAAACCGAGTGTCCAATTGTTAATAACTCATCCTGTTCATTATAGATTTCATAATCGAATTCAATCTTAACTGATTTCTGACTTTTGAAAATCGTTTTTACTCTTAATATATCGTCATAACGAGCTGGTTTTTTATAATTCATTGTCAAGGACACCACTGGAAGCATCACACCATTTTCTTCCATCCATTTATAAGAAATCCCAATGTTTCTGAGCCATTCCACACGTCCCATCTCAAAATACTGCGCGTAATTTCCATGATAAACTACCCCCATTTGATCGGTTTCTGCATACCTTACTCTTACCTTAAACTCGTATTCTCTCATAATTTAATTTTATATTTTTTGAAATAATTTTACTATTACTTACAACAATATTTTTACAAAATCAATGCCCTTAAATTTTTTTTTAAAGAAATTTGTTCACATATTTGTTACCCCAAGAAATAACATCTTTTTTTGCTGTTATTTACTTCAAACAACAGAATAAAAAATATAATAATTTAACAGAATTTATGAACAAAACTGCTCAATCAGTATGGGATAACTGTTTGTCTTTCATAAAAGACAATATTCAAGACCAAGCATACAAAACTTGGTTTGAACCAATCAAGTCAGTTGAACTTACCGATAATGCTTTATACATTCAGGTTCCTAGTAAATTTTTCTACGAATGGTTAGAAGAACACTATGTTAAATTATTGAAGGTTGCCCTTACTAAAGAACTTGGCAAAAATGCAAAGTTACTTTATAAAATTAAAATGGAGAACACCTATGGCAACAAACAACCGTTTACAGAACAGTTACCAAGTGCCAGTCGTCCTCCTGTGAAACCACAAAACGTAGATGCTCCGTTAAAAAACCTTGATCCTGAATTAAAAAATCCGTTTGTAATTCCTGGAATTAGAAATTTAAAAATTGAATCGCAATTAAATGCCAACTACAGTTTTGACAATTTCTTAGAAGGAGATTCAAATAGATTAGCACGTTCGGCTGGTATGGCTGTGGCCAATAAACCTGGTGGAACATCTTTCAATCCATTGCTAATCTTTGGAGGAGTAGGATTAGGAAAAACACACCTTGCACACGCTATTGGGGTTGAGATTAAAGACAAATATCCCGAAAAAACAGTTCTGTATATTTCAGCTGAAATTTTCACGCAACAATATATAGACTCTGTTAAGAAAAATAACAGAAATGACTTTATTCATTTCTACCAACTAATCGATGTATTAATCATTGATGACGTGCAATTCTTATCTGGAAAATCCGGTACACAAGACGTATTTTTCCATATTTTTAATTATTTGCATCAAAACGGAAAACAGGTAATCCTGACTTCTGACAAGGCTCCTGTTGATATGCAAGATATTGAGCAACGCTTATTATCTCGTTTCAAATGGGGATTATCTGCCGAATTACACCAACCGGATTATGAAACTAGAATTTCAATTCTAAAAAATATCTTATTCCGTGATGGGGTAGAAATGCCAGACGAAATTATCGAATATGTAGCTCGTAACATTAAGACCAATGTTCGTGAATTAGAAGGAGCGATTATTTCATTGATTGCACAATCTTCTTTTAACAAAAAAGAAGTAACTATCGAACTAGCCAAAAGCGTCGTAGAGAAATTTGTTAAGAATGTAAAACGCGAAATATCAATCGATTATATTCAAAAAATTGTTTCCGATTATTTCCAATTGGACGTTGAAACCTTACAGTCAAAAACAAGAAAAAGACACGTTGTTCAGGCGAGACAGTTAGCGATGTTTTTTGCCAAAAAATTCACGAAATCGTCTTTGGCTAACATCGGTTCTCAAATAGGAGATCGCGACCACGCAACAGTGCTACACGCTTGTAAAACAGTTGATAATCTTGTTGCTACTGATAAACAGTTCAAAAAATTTGTAGAGGATATCCACAAAAAACTAACGCTCTAAGGAAATGTCTGTTAAAATTTTAATGGTATGTTTGGGTAACATTTGTAGGTCACCTTTGGCCGAAGGAATTTTAGCCTCGAAACTACCAAAAGATAAATTCTTCGTTGATTCTGCTGGCACAGGAGCTTGGCATTCAGGAAGCCAACCAGATTCTCGTTCTATTGCTGTTGCTAAACAACATCATTTAGACATTTCTTCACAAAGAGCCCGACTATTCAAAGTAGAGGATTTCGAAACTTTTGATTACATCTATGTAATGGACAAATCCAACTATAGAGACGTAATCCGTTTAGCTGAAAATGATACACAAAAAGAAAAAATTGAAATCATTATGAACGAGTTGTATCCAGATGAAAACGTAGATGTTCCGGATCCTTATTATGGTATATCCAATGGATTCGAGATGGTTTACCAAATGCTGGACGAAGCTTGCGAAATCATAGCCTCAAAATTAAAAGCTAATCACAACTAATTTTTAGCTGAATACTCCAAACACAAACAAAATGAAATCAAGCACGTTTTTTGGCAAACTCTATTTAATCCCAACAACAATGGGAGAATGTGATCCAATGGATGTTTTACCTCAAACCGTAAAAAGAACAATTGATTTCATAGACCATTATATTGTAGAAAACGAAAAAACAGCAAGAAAATCAATCAAAGCGGTTCATCCAGAGAAAAAACAGTCTGATTTAGTACTTTTTGCATTAAACAAACACACAGATGCTAAAGAACATTTAGATTTCATCAAACCTTTATTAGAAGGAAAAAACATAGGTCTAATGAGCGAAGCCGGCTGTCCTGGTGTTGCCGATCCGGGCGCTGTAATTGTAAAATTAGCTCACGAAAAAGGGATTCAGGTAATTCCTTTAGTAGGCCCTTCTTCTATTTTATTAGCTATGATGGCTTCTGGAATGAACGGACAAAGTTTTACTTTCCACGGCTATTTACCTATTGAAAAAGACGATAAAAGAACCGCACTAAAAAGCTTGGAACGTCTTTCTTTCGAAAAAAACCAATCTCAGATTTTTATCGAAACTCCGTATCGAAACAACAAATTAGTAGAAGATTTAATTCAGATACTACATCCTGAAACTCATTTATGTATCGCTACCGACATCACCTTGCCAACGGAGTACATCAAAACCAAGAAAATTTCGGCATGGAAAAAAGAAAATGTAGATTTACACAAACGCCCTACTATTTTTATTATTCATAAAATGTAGTTTTTGTTTTTTGTTTTTAAACCATTAAGAAAATAAGTTTATTAAGCTTTACTCTTAATTAGCTAACATGATTATAATTGCTTTTTTTTAAACCATATAAGTCATGTAAGTTATTTAAGCTTTTAATTCCCATTAATAAATTAAAACATATAGCCCATACAAAACACTTCATTTTAAGAACTTCCCCTTACATGAACTTATATGACTTATATGGTTATTTATTTTTTTTAACCACAAAAGTCACATAAGTTTTTTTCAAAAGCTAAACTTAAAAAACTTAATCCCTTAATGGTTCAATCAACACTACTTATTGGTACTTTTCCTTATTTTTAGACTTTCAAAAAGTAAGTCATGTCTAAACTTCCCAATTTCACCACCAGTATTTTCACGGTTATGTCAAAAATGGCAACCGAGTACAATGCGATCAATTTATCCCAAGGTTTCCCTAATTTTCCAGTTGATCAAAAACTTACTGATATCGTAGCTCAACTGACCAAAGAAGACGTTCATCAATACACTCCGATGGCAGGTTTTCCGCCATTACTAAATAAAATTGCTAAGCTGGTTAAGTATTCGTACCAAAGAACAATTCAACCTGAAACCGAAATATTGGTAACAGCTGGAGCCACTCAAGGCATTTTTAGCAGTATTCAGGCTTTAGTAGGAAGCGGAGACGAAGTCATTATTTTAGACCCCAGTTACGACTCTTACGAACCCAATGTTCTGTTATCCGGCGGAATTCCTGTCCGAATTCCATTAAATGACGATTACACCCCAAATTGGGATTTAATCGAAAAAGGCTGTAATGACAACACCAAAATGATTGTTATTACCAACCCGCACAATCCTACAGGAAAGATTCTGTCATTGACCGATATCGAAAGATTGGAAAGCATTTTAGCAAAATTCCCCAATATCATTTTGCTATCGGACGAAGTTTACGAATACATCACTTTCGAACAAAAACACATCTCCATTAATACACGTCCTGCCCTACGTAATCGAGCGATAATTACCGCTTCTTTTGGAAAAAGCTTCCATATTACCGGTTGGAAAATTGGCTATGTAGTAGCGCCTGAATATTTAATGTATGAAATCAAAAAAGTACATCAATTTCTGGTTTTCAGCGTCAACAGTATTTCTCAGGCAGCCATTAGTGAGTATTTAGATTCGGTTTCGGTAGAAGAAATCAGTCCGTTTTATCAGGAAAAAAGAGATTATTTCCGAAAATTACTCACCAACAGTCGTTTTGAATTAATGCCTTGCGAAGGCACTTATTTTCAGGTCGTGTCCTACAAAGCCATTTCGGATGAAAATGATGTAGATTTTTGCAAACGCCTCATTATCGAACACGGAGTTGCCGCCATTCCTATTTCTACTTTCTATGAAAATGGGAAAGATTTGCGTTTGATTCGTTTTTGTTTTGCTAAGGATAATGCTACTTTAGAAGAAGCTGCGAGACGACTTTGTAAAATTTAAATTGATTATTAATTGGTACACAGATTAAACTGATTTTACGGATTATCGCAGATTGTATTAAAAAAACTCATTAAAATCCGTTTTATCTGTGTCATCTGTGTTCCTTTTTACAAAATGTCCTAGCAAAAAAGAAAAACCGATTTCGTATATTTACCATAAAACCTCATCAAAATGAACTTTAACCAAAAAATGTTACGAGACGATGCCTTGCAGGGCAAAGTAATTGTTGTTACCGGCGGTGGTAGCGGACTAGGGAAAGCCATGACGAAATATTTCTTAGAACTAGGTGCTAAAGTAGCCATCACTTCCCGCGATTTAAGCAAACTAACACATACAGCCACCGAACTGGAAACGCTAACAGGCGGAACCTGCCTGCCACTGCAATGCGATGTTCGTCATTATGAGGAAGTCGAAAATATGCTGCAACAAGTTTTAAAAAGCTTTGGCAAAGTCGATGTTTTACTAAACAATGCTGCGGGCAACTTCATCTCGCCTACCGAGCGACTTTCGGCTAATGCTTTTGACACCATCATCGATATCGTTTTAAAAGGAACTAAAAACAGTACGCTGGCATTTGGAAAACACTGGATTGACTCTAAGCAAACTTCGGTGACGGTTTTAAATATTGTCACTACTTATGCTTGGACGGGCTCGGCTTATGTGGTTCCCAGTGCCACTGCCAAGGCTGGCGTGCTTGCCATGACCCGAAGTCTGGCTGTAGAATGGGCTAAATACGGCATTCGCACCAATGCCATTGCTCCCGGACCTTTCCCTACCAAGGGCGCCTGGGACCGATTATTACCAGGCGATTTAGCGCAAAAATTCGATTTAGCGCAAAAAGTACCACTCAAACGCGTGGGCGACCATCAGGAATTAGCCAATTTGGCTGCCTATCTGGTTTCTGATTTTTCCGCTTATATCAATGGCGAAGTCATCGTGATTGACGGTGGCGAATGGCTCAAAGGCGCTGGCCAATTCAACCTACTGGAAGCCATTCCTGAGGAACTTTGGGACCAACTCGAAATGATGATTAAAGCCAAAAAGAACCCATAATTCCTTATTCTTTTTTTGGGCGTTCCCTTCCCCACTCCGCAAAGCTCCGTGGCTCAGGTCAGGCTGTACGCTTTATTCCCGATAAAAACTTCGGCAAAAAGCCTCGTTTTTGTATCGGGAGATACCGCTTCCATCCTTAACGCAAACCCCAATCCCCATCAAGTTTGTCATTGCGAAAAGCGACTTGTCCGACGTGGCGGAAGCACCCAAGCGCAGCAAATTAAGCTTTAGCTAATCGCATCCAGCTTTTCAAACACAATTAAATCTAAAAACCAGAAGCCTATATTTGTAAATATTTTTTGATATATTTGAAAAACTAAAACGCATAAAATTGCGACTATACAACCGAATAGAGGTAGATTGTAGCTACTTTGTTGCGTGTATAAACGAGTTGTGCTTAATTTTCAACCTAACAAAATCATAATGAAGAACATTTTAAACATAATCATTCTATTAGTCCTAATTCTTTCTAATTTGAGTTGTTCTAGTGACAGTGACTCATCACAAAATCCAGAAAAAAATGATGCCTATTTTTTACAAATGTTTTCAGGGATATTAAGACTCGGATTTGAAACTATTAAAAATGACAATTCCATTTATTTAAGAACTAATAATGAGACATCTTTATCAGAATTTATAAGAATTGATGAATCAGGCAATACAACAACAACTGATATATCTTCAGTTATATCAAATTATGGTATTTCTTCAAATTATATTCTCTATGACTATAACAATCAGATCAATTTAGTTTTTGTTCAGGAAGAGGTAAATCCATCTCAATTAAATATTAACTTAATAACATTTGATTATAACGGAACTTTAATTAATCAACAAACATTAGAAACTAATACTATCTATGCAAGTTTAAAAAGTCTCTCTAATGGATTCCTAGCTTTTACAGAAATCTGGAATTCACAGGAACATTCTCTGAAATACAAGATATTTAATCAAGCTGGTAATCTAATAAATAATCAAACGATTGACTTAAGCACTGACGATCCTTTAATTGAGAATGTCTATTTTGAGAATAATAAAGTCTTTTTAATTGGTAAAAATAATTTTGTGCTAGGTCAAGGATACAAAAACCAAATATGCCGTGTTTATGATATTAATGGACAGCTGATTTACAGTAACAGTTTTGACTACATTGATAACAGTTACGATAGATTAATAGTTCTAAACAACAGAATACATCGTTTATATAATAAAGGATTAGGAACGGAAATAGAGGTGTACAATATTGATGGAACTTTAATTAACACAAAATTTTTAAGTCAATTATTGCATTTTACTTACAATTCTATTGGACAATTTTTGTATGTCGGATATAACAACACATTAAATAAAAATCTTGATTTTAAAATTTTAGATTCTCAATTAGATTCTGAAATTTATTCAAGAAATTTTGGGGCTAATAATAGTTCTGGAAGCACTGGAACAGCTTGGATATTTTGGATTAAAGAAACTGAAAGTTTTTACAAAGTATTTGGTCAAACAACAGCACCAAAAAATGGCGACTTTGACTTACCTGAAAACTCTGGTAGTTTTGATGATTTTCTTGCAAGATTTAAAAAAAACTAAGCACAATAATGGCTAAAAGTAATTGCTTGTTCTAGCCTACTTCTGAAAATCCTATTGGATTTTCAGTTTGGTGTGTACTTGTAAAGTTAATCGCTAAACCACGCAACTACTCTTAGCCCAACCGTTATATGCTACCCCAGCTCCGCAAAGTTTGCAACTTTGCGGCAGTGTTTATCGGTTTGCAACCGATACTATAGCTGTCACAGACAGCAAAACGATTCCTCAAAGTCAGAGACTTTGCGGAGCAAAAACAAACCGTTTCTTTTAACGTTTCCAAAAAACTACCTGTATTAATCCGTTTAATCTGTGTTATCCGTGGCCTAATGCGATTAAATCCCTATTTTTGTTAGCAAATCAAACAAAACCTTTTTATGCTTATTATAGGAATTGCAGGCGGTACAGGAAGTGGAAAAACAACGGTGGTACAGCAAATTATGAATCAGTTACCGGATGCCGAAGTAGGCGTACTTTCTCAGGATTCCTACTATAAACCTACAGGTCATTTGAGTTATGACGAACGTGCTTTGATTAACTTTGACCATCCCAGAGCCATTGATTTTGATCTTTTGGTAGCGCACTTAAACCAACTCAAAGCAGGTCAAACCATCGATCAACCTGTCTATTCCTTTGTAACCCATAACCGTACCGAGGACACCATAAGCACTCACCCTAGAAAAGTAATGCTAGTAGAAGGTATTTTGATTTTGGCACATCCTGAATTAAGAGATTTATTTGATATCAAAATCTTTGTTCACGCCGATGCCGATGAACGCTTAATCCGTCGTTTAAAAAGAGACATCGCCGAACGTGGTCGTGATATGGACGAGGTGTTAAACCGCTATCAAAAAACGCTAAAACCGATGCATGAACAGTTTATTGAGCCTACTAAAGCCTACGCGGATATCATCATCCCAAACAATCATTACAACACTGTAGCCATCGACATGCTTCGCAGCGTAATTAATCAAAAAATTCTATAATTTTATTGTAATTTTATTGCGTTTAATTATTGACTTGAATTGTCAGGCTGAGCCTGTCGAAGCCCCAAAAATCAAGTAACCATCATTTGAAATTAAATACAACTCATGACAAACCCCTATAAAGAAAAAGCTTGGTTCAAATTTTTAAGTAACAAATACATTTGGTCCTTATTATTTTTCGTCGTTTGGATGTTATTTCTGGACAATTATTCTTATTTTGATCATCGTGTTTTAGACAATCAAATTGAAGAATTAGAAGACAACAAAAACTATTATCAGGAGGAAATTAAAAAAGATGAGTCACAAATTAAACAACTCAAAAATCCTGACCAAGTTGAAAAATACGCCCGCGAAAAATACTTTATGAAAAAAGACAGCGAAGATATCTATATCATTGAATTTGAAGGCGACACGATTGAAAAGAAATAATACAACACATCCCTAAACCCTCTCAAGAGGGGAATTAATACCAAACTAAAATGGCTACTCTACTTTTCGAAGAATTCGATGCTGTTTCATCCAAACAATGGAAACAAAAAATCCAATTCGAATTGGATGGAGCCGACTATAATGAAAATCTAGTTTGGAATTCACCCGAAGACATCAAAGTCAGACCTTTTTATCATGGGGACGACTATAGCCAAATTGCTACTGCTCCAACCCTTGCCACCCAATTTAAAATTTGCCAAAATATCTTTGTTTTTGATATCCAAAAATCAATAGACCGAGCTTTAGATTCACTCAATAGAGGAGCCGAAAGCCTGCGTTTTACCATAACCGATGAATCGCTGGATATTGCCCTACTACTTGCAAGTTTGCCTTTAGAAAACACTCCGATCTATTTTGATTTCAAATTTTTATCGGTGGAATCTATTTCGAAAATAAATAACCTCCTTGCTCAAAAAAAAGGAAAGGTTTTTTACAATCTGGATCCTATCGGACAATTAGCCCGCGAGGGAAATTGGCACCAAACTAAAGAAAAAAACAATTTCGAATCGCTGCAACTCCTTTCCAAAAACACCAGAGAAAGTTCGTTGATAAGCGTCGATATGGGCTTGTACCAAAATGCGGGAGCCAACATGGTGCAACAACTGGCTTATGGTTTGGCACATGCCAATGAATATTTCAACCGCATTCCAACCATACATCAATCCATTGTTTTTGAAGTGGCGGTAGGAAGCAATTACTTTTTTGAAATTGCGAAATTGCGTGCTTTGCGCTTGATATTTCAATTAATCGCCAAGGAATACTACCATGACAAAGATTGCCATCTTTTGGTAACCCCAACTAAACGCAACAAAACCTTGTACGATTACAATATGAATATGTTGCGCACCACTACCGAATGCATGTCGGCCATAATTGGAGGTGCGGATGCCGTTGCTAATTTGCCTTACGATGCGATTTATCATAAAAGCAATGAATTTGGCGACCGAATGGCACGTAACCAATTGTTGATTCTGAAAGACGAAAGTTATTTTGACAAAGTCAACAATCCCGCTGAGGGCAGTTATTATATCGAAACTTTGACACAACAACTAGCTGAAAAAGCATTGACTTTATTCAAAGAAATCGAAGCCAACGGAGGTTTTTTAAAACAACTGAATGAAGGTATTATCAAAAGAAAAATTCAGGAGAGTGCCGACAAAGAACAACAGCTTTTTGATTCGGATAAGGAAATCTTAATTGGAACCAACAAATACCCGAATCCAAAAGACAAGATGAAAGACAACATCGAATTGTATCCTTTTGTAAAAATAAAACCCCGAAAAACTCTGATAACCCCTATAATTGAAAAACGTTTGGCTGAGAAAATTGAACAGGAACGACTCGCAGCCGAATAACAATAAAATTCAATTAGTAATTATACATTGGTAAAAAAACACCCAAATGATTCGAAAAGACCTCCGCCATATTCAACTCAAAACTCAGCCATCTGAAGTTAACTCCAGTTTCGAATATTCTTTTGCAAAAGAAAATTCGGCAACTGAAAATTTTGTTACAGCCGAAGGAATTGAGTTGAAACAAAACTATAAAGAAGAGGATATTGAAGATTTAGAACATTTGGATTTTGGGGCGGGTTTCCCTCCTTTTCTTCGGGGTCCACACACGACCATGTACGTTCAGAAACCCTGGACCATTCGTCAATATTCAGGTTTTTCAACCGCAGAAGAAAGCAATGCTTTTTACAAACGAAATCTCAAAGCAGGTCAGGAAGCGCTTTCGATTGCCTTTGATTTGGCCACCCATCGGGGCTATGATTCCGATCACGAACGTGTCGTAGGCGATGTAGGCAAAGCAGGCGTGGCAATTGATACCGTAGAAGATTTCAAGATTTTATTTGACCAAATTCCTTTGGACAAAATGTCGGTTTCGATGACCATGAACGGAGCCGTTTTACCTATTATGGCATTTTACATTGTTGCCGCCGAAGAACAAGGTATTAGTCCCGAGAAACTTTCGGGAACGATTCAAAATGACATTCTGAAAGAGTTCATGGTGCGCAACACTTACATTTATCCACCAGAAGCATCGATGAAAATTATAGCATCCATTTTTGAATATTGCAGTAAAAAAATGCCCAAATTTCATTCGATTTCTATTTCGGGTTACCACATTCAGGAAGCAGGAGGAACGGCTGATATTGAATTAGCTTACACCCTCGCCGATGGTTTAGAATACGTAAGAACAGGATTGTCCACCGGAATGAAAATTGACGATTTCGCCCCTCGATTATCCTTTTTCTGGGGTATTGGAATGAATCATTTTATGGAAATTGCCAAAATGAGAGCTGCCAGAATGATTTGGACGAAACTCATCAAAAGTTTTCATCCTAAAAATCCAAAATCACTGATTTTAAGAACCCATTGCCAAACTAGCGGATGGAGTTTAACTGTCCAAGATCCTTTTAATAATGTGGCTCGAACCTGTATAGAAGCCGCCGCTGCTGTTTTTGGAGGTACCCAATCCCTACACACTAATGCTTTAGATGAAGCTATGGCTTTGCCTAGTGATTTTTCGGCACGAATAGCCCGAAATACCCAATTGTATTTATTGGAAGAAACAAAGATTAGTAAAACTGTTGACCCTTGGGCTGGAAGCTATTATGTGGAAAGTTTGACACATGAAATAGCGCAAAAAGCCTGGAAACATATTGAAGAAATCGAATCCTTAGGAGGAATGACCAAAGCCTTAGCTACTGGAATTCCAAAAATACGAATTGAAGAAGCCGCTGCCCGAAAACAAGCCCGAATTGATAGCGAACAGGATATAATTGTGGGGGTTAATAAATTTCAAGCCAAAAAAGAAGTATCTTTAAATATATTAAATATTGATATTGAAAAAGTTCGCAACCAACAATTGGAACGATTACTTCAGGTTAAAGCCAAACGCAATGCTTCGAAAGTAAAGGAAGCTTTAGAAAAAATAAGACTTTCCGCCGAAACTGGAATTGGTAATTTACTAGAATTTGCCGTTGAAGCTGCACGAGAAAGAGCCACATTGGGCGAAATTAGTCAGGCATTAGAAACGGTTTACGGAAGACATAAAGCACAAATTAAATCGTTTAGTGGTGTGTACAGCAAGGAAATAAAAAAGAACAAACATTTTGAAAAAGCAAAACACCTAGCCGATGTTTTTGCTAAACAAGAAGGTCGTCGACCTAGGATTATGGTTGCCAAAATGGGGCAAGATGGTCATGACCGTGGCGCTAAAGTAGTAGCTACAGCCTTTGCCGATATTGGTTTTGATGTGGATATTGCTCCACTTTTTCAAACACCATTTGAAGTAGCGAAACAAGCCGTGGAAAATGATGTTCACATCTTAGGTGTTTCTTCACTTGCGGCTGGACACAAAACACTGGTTCCACAAGTTATCGAAGAATTAAAAAAATTAGGCCGTGAAGACATTATGGTTGTTGTAGGCGGCGTAATTCCTAATCAAGATTACCAATACTTATTTGATGCTGGAACAGCTGCTATTTTCGGACCTGGTACGAACATCAGTAAAATAGCTTGTAGTATTTTAAGCCTTTTTATTGACGAAATTAACTCCTAAAAAAAGAGCCATTTATAAACAAATGACTCTTATCTTTTTTTGGTTTACTATTAAAGGGAAACAACCGCATTTACATTGGGTTGAATGAACGAAGTATCATAACCTCCAAAAGCGATTAAATAACTACGAATCGAAGTTCCGTACGCATCTCGAATTTGTCGTTTACCATTATTTTTAAAATAACGTTTTACAGATCCTGCACCTCCTAAATGAGCAGCAGCCAAGATACCTGATTCAGTAATCAAAACACCGCCTACAACTTTTCCGTCGTATTTCTCAATAATGTCTTTTAAAATAGATTTGTTTTTAGATAATAAAGCAACAAAGGCTCTTTCTTGTAGTTTAGGACTTCTTAAAAATTTTTGAGTGTCATGAATTCCAATAGACCTTAAAGTTTCGTTACCAAATTGATATTTCCCCAAATACCCTAACGAATTTACTTTTTTGTACTTGTTTTCGGATTCTCTTAATCCGATAGCTTCTTTAAAACCGATAAATAAATTCCCTGTAAAAGGAATATTTGAACTGGTATAAGCTTCTTCTTTGAGTGAAGGAAATTGGTATTGCATTCCTTCAACATTTTTCTTCAAAAACCACTCGTTTTCTTCTGTTTTTTGTGGTTTAAAACTGTAACTAATAAAGACTATTATTACAGTTAGACTGGTGTAAAAATACCATTTTTTTATCATAAATTAAATTTCTTCTAAACCTGTCACATTCAGAAATTTCTACGCGCAAAGATACATCTTTTTTCACAAATCTGAAAATCAAGCAATTAATCCAACTTAGAAATACAAGAGATGTCCCTTAAACCCTTTACCAGCAGTGTATTCGAGCGTAGGGGCTGGAATTTTCAAAACAGAAAAAACAGAAAAAAAAGTCTTTAAAAAATGCGATTGCGTTTCGATTTTTGTCAAATCAACATCAAAACTCAGATACAATTGACGTGTTCTAGAGGGGTTTTCAGTTGCTAAAAAAATAGGATTTTCGCTTCTTCCAGTAATCATTCCATCAGCTCCATAGCCTAGGGCAATATTCAAAACTTTTGGGATTTTTGAAGCTTTAAAAAAAGATCTCAAATTAGCCGACAACCAATAGGTTTGTCCGTTGTAATCTTTTAATATTTGTTCAGCGAAATTTGCCCCCAAAACTTCAGGTCTTAAAGCGGCATAACGTGTAGTGTGAAAAGAAAATTTTGGTGTAATGCGTTGTTCTTTCCAAAGCAATGCCTGAGAAACATACAAAACCGTTCCTGTAGCATTGGCAATAACATCACCTGAAGAAGCTCCCCATTGCGAAGAGAAACCATCTAAAACTTCAACAGCGGTCAAAAAAGCAAAGCCTAATCCTGCACCATAAACCAATTGTTTATTGGGTGAGGAACCACTCCATTGCAACATTTCGCTTCCTAATCGGCCCAGATGATAAGAGGAATAGAGATGCCCTAGCTTATCCATTTGCAACCATTCCTGATTATCATTGATAAAATGAAATTTAGATCGAGGGTAATCAGCGTACCATAACTGGTTTAAACCCACTAAACTTATAGCCGAAAAGGCTGCTTCCGAAACGAAAACAGCCTTTTGCCTTTTATTGTTTAAAGTATCTGAAGGTTTTAAAAAAGAAGCTATTCCGCTTTGTGCCATGCAATTAGAAATTACAATTAGAAACAAAAAGTATAAAACACTTTTAACCTTCAAAACTATCTTGTAACACCTTGTGAACTAATCCAATCCGAATATTTCTTTGCATTTATATTATGCTCTGCTAAAGTTGCTGCAAATTCGTGGTATCCAAAACGTTCTACAGAAGCACAGAAATAAATATAATCGTGTTTTTCAGGATTCAAAACTGCTTCTAATGCCGTAATATCAGGCATAGCAATAGGTCCTGGAGGTAGTCCAACCACTTTATAAGTATTATAAGGTGAATTTAAAAATAGGTCGTTGTACAAAACACGTTTAATCGTTTGATTAAAATCATTGTCCTTTTTCTTTTTAGCAAAAATCACTGTTGGATCTGCCTGTAGAGGCATTCCTGCTTTCAATCGGTTCAAATAAACCCCTGCAATTCGAGGTCTTTCATCCTTTTTAACCGATTCTTTGTGTACAATAGAAGCTAAAATCGTGGCTTCAGTAGGTGTTAAACCTTGTTTTTGAGCACTAGCCGCACGTTCTTTGTTCCAAAAGTTACGGTATTCCTTAATCATCTTATCTCTAAACTTATCTGCCGATGTATTCCAATACACCTCATACGTATTGGGGATAAACATGGTTAAAATATTCTCTTCGGTAAAACCATTTTCTTTTAAGAAAATAGAATCCTTAAACGATTTTAACAACGAAACACTATCCGCTTCTATTTGAGAACCTACTCTTCCTGCTAAATTCTCTATTCTTTCTTGATTATTGAAAGCTAATTTTACTGGAATATTGTTTCTCATGGCTTTTACTAACTCGTAACTATTCATTCCTTTAGTCAATAAAAAGCGTCCCGATTTCACATTAGAAGGATAACTCATTTTATTAGCAACCATTTCAAAACGATCTAAATGAGTAATATAAGGTTTTACAGAATCCAAGGCCTGAGCATAGGTAGCGTCTGTTGGGATATGTACATAAACTTCCTCTTCCGAAAACTTGGTATTATTAGAAAATATTTGTCCAATTAGAACAAATCCATAAATCATCAATCCCGAAATAACAACAATCGCGGCGATTGAAAACATTTTTTTTGTGCTCAAAGCTAAAAAATTTAAAATTGTTGATTGATTAACTGATATATGGCTTCGTCCTGATATTCTCCATTAATTAGAATCCAATCTTTTTTAAGCCCTATATATTGGAAGCCAAATTTAGTAAAAAGTGCTACACTTGCGTCGTTTTTTAAACTAATATTAGCATATAATTGATGTAAATTTAAATGCACGAAAGAATAGCGAATTAACAAGTCCAACGCTTCTGATCCTATCTTGGCATTTCGATTGGCTTTGTTATGAATTAAAATCCCAACACCCGCTCGATTGTTTCTAGGATCAAAATCAAATAAATCAATTAATCCAATAGCTGGAAAGTCCTGATCTTTGCAAATGGCCAATCGTAATTGCTTGGCTTCATAGATATCTTGATGCGCATTTTCAAGATATTGCCTAATTAAAAAACGACTATAAGGAGTTTGCGTATTGCTCACTTCCCAAATAGTTTCATCATTTTCTATAGTGTAAATAAATTCCAAATCTTCGGGCTCCAGCGCTCTTAAGTAAATAGAATCTCCTTTTAGTGTTACCATGAGAAGTGAGTCGTATTTTCAGTAATTATATTTCGATGGTTCCCTCAAAAACAAATTTTGCAGGACCATTCAGGAAGACATCTACATATTTATCTCCTTCTTTTTTGAAAGAAACTGATAATTTACCTCCTTCGACATCCATATTGATGGCTGTTAAATTGGTTTGTCCCGTTGCATACATTGCAATAGCTGCTGCTGTAGCACCCGTTCCACAAGCTAAAGTTTCATCTTCAACTCCCCGTTCATAGGTACGAAGTGCAAAAGTGGCATCATCTATTTTTTTTACAAAATTGATATTACTTCCTGCTTGACCATACAATTCACCATATCGAATGGCGGCTCCATTGTCTTTTACATTAAAATTTTTCAAATCATCCACTATTTGAACATGATGCGGCGAACCTGTATTTAAAAAACTATAATCGGGAGTAATTTTTACCGCATCCACATCAATCATTTGTAAAGAAACAATTCCATCTTCATTGACTGAGGCGTGATGTAAACCATCAACAGCATTAAAAGAAGTGGTATTACCAATTACATTAATTTGTTTAGCAAAAGCCACCAAACATCTGCCCCCATTACCACACATAGTACTTTGATTTCCATCAGAATTATAATAAACCATTTTAAAATCCGTTTCAGGATCATTTTCAAGCAGCATCAATCCATCAGCTCCAATTCCAAATCGCCTGTCACACAAACGTTCAATTAATTTTGTATCTTCTTTTGGAAAAAATCCAGAACGATTATCAATGATTACGAAATCATTTCCTGTACCTTGGTATTTGTAAAAATGTAATTGCATTATATTAAGTTAAGATTCACAAAAGTACGAACTATTAATGAAATGTTAATCATTGTTAAACAGCGTTAAAGTGTTTTTTAACATTCGTTTTTCGTTTTAAATTTACTTTACAAAAACAAAAAAACAATCTGTATTATGAAACAAATATCTAATTTATTTTTAGTGTCTTTGCTAAGTGGAGCAACTACTTTAGGCGCTTACAAATTATTTTTTGACGATAATGGTTATTTTTCAAATGACAGAAAAACATTGACAACACTTGCTTCGGACAATTATACAAAAAGAGTTGGTTTAAACTCGGAAGTACTTGATTTTACTGAAGCCGCTGATAAAACCATACACACCGTCGTACACGTAAAAAATGTTTCTCGTCAAAAAATCAACGACCCTATGTTGGAATTTTTCTTTGGTTACAGAGGAGGACAATCTCAAGAACAAGTGGGTACAGGTTCAGGAGTTATTATTTCTGAAGATGGTTACATTGTGACAAACAATCACGTAATTAAAGACGCTTCAGAAATCGAAATTACGCTGAACAATAAAAAATCATATAAAGCAAAACTTGTTGGTACCGATTCTAAAATGGACATAGCTCTTTTAAAAATTGATGCCGATGAAAAATTACCTTATACGCCTTTTGCCAATTCAGACGATGTAAAAGTGGGCGAATGGGTACTTGCTGTTGGTAATCCATACAACCTTACATCTACAGTAACCGCTGGTATTGTTTCGGCTAAAGCCAGAAATTTAAGCAATGACGGCATTCAGTCGTTCATACAAACCGATGCAGCTGTAAACCCAGGAAACAGTGGTGGCGCCCTAGTGAACACACGTGGAGATTTAATTGGAATCAACACTATGATTAGTTCGATGACGGGATCTTATGTAGGTTATTCTTTTGCGGTTCCTTCAAATATTGCACGCAAAATAATTGAGGACATCATGGAATATGGAAATGTGCAACGTGGGATTTTAGGAGTTGTAGGAGGCGAATTGAACGCAAAAGTATCTAAAGAACTTGGGGTACAACAAACCGAAGGTTTTTACATTGATAAAGTTGAAAAAAATACTGGTGCTGATAAGGCTGGCTTGAAAAAAGGCGATGTTATCGTAAAAATTGACAGCAAGGAGATTAATTCATACGCTGACCTTACAGGATATATAAACACAAAACGCCCAAATGACAAAGTAAATGTAGTCATTATAAGAGATAATGCGACAAAAACAGTTCCTGTGACATTAAGCAAAAACGAATTTTTCAGTGCTGAATTCAAAGGAATCGAATTAGAAAATATGTCTTCTGAAGACAAAAAGAAATTCCGCGTTGATTATGGTGTAAAAATTAAATCCATAAACAATGAAAACTTAAATCAATATGCAGATGAATTTTTAGGAAATATCATCTTAAGTATTGACAATGTAAAAATTAAAGATATTGAAAGTGCTTCAAAACTTTTAAACAACAAAAATGAAAATCAAAGCGTTCGAATTGAAATGCTTAGCAAAAATGGAGAAATTATTCGATTTATTATTTAAATAAATCAACCAAATTAAAAATTAAAACAACATTTAATTAAACCAGTGGATTTATTCACTGGTTTTTTTTATATATTCAATATCAAACAACCTAATGATTAGATACCTTTTAACAATAAAAAAATAACTACTACAAAAGAATTAAAAAAGGAAAGACTGTTTCTATCAACTTCGGATAAGAATAAAATCGTTTCGCTAAACAGCAGGATATCCTTTTAATTTCAATATATTTTTTATCAGCCGTAAAATTTGGAACAAAAAAAACGCTTAATGAAAAGCGCCAATTATACTATTTTTTTCAAAATCGAATACTACTTATAGTACTCGATTGATTTGAGTAACTCTCTTACTGTAATATTCCTCTTTTAGAGAAGAAATAATCACCCCACTACTAGTAGAAGCATGAATAAATTTAATTTCCCCATCATCAGCAACCTCAACCACCATTCCCACATGGTTAATTTGTCTCCTGCCATTCGTCCTAAAGAAAATTAAATCTCCTTTTTTTACATCTTCGGTATTTATTTTTGTACCATACTGTGCTTGTTCAAAAGAAGATCTTGGCAATTGAATATCAAACAAACCAAAGGTTGAATACATCAAACCAGAACAATCAAAACCGTCTTTTGAAGTTCCTCCCGGTCTATAACGAACACCAATATTTTCAGATGCTGTACAGATCAATTGATCAATTAAATCACCCCCTTTATAGGATTTCATATTAAAACTCAAACCTTCGTCTCCCTCGAATGTATCGTCTTTGAAATCAAATTTAGCAGGTGTTTTAACATTCGATTTTGCGGTACGAATCGTTAACTTCTCCCCAACTAATAACCTATTAACAATCTTAGGATTTTGTTTTTCTAATTCTTTCACCGTCAAACCAAAGGCTTTGGCAATACCATATTTAGTTTCTTTAGCTAGAACCTCATGAACAACTTCTACTTCAGAATATGTTTCGGTAGTGTTATCTGGAACATTAATTTTCGACTCAACTACAGTAGCACCCTTTACATTTGATTGTGGCAATTCGTCTTTTTTGATGTGTGTATTAGCCTCAATTTGTGATTCTTGAGTAAGAGCTGCTTTGGCTGTAGGTATAACGATACTCTGTCCAACACGTAAAGCTTGAACGGCTAGTATAGGATTGGCTTTTTCAATATCAGCAACAGTAACACCATATTGCTTTGCTATTCCATACAATGTTTCTTTGGCTAAAACTTCTCTAACTATATTTCCATTGGAACTTATTTGTTCTAATTTCTGAATATCTTTTCTATCAGCGGTAACTTCAGACGTAATTTTCTTAGAATCCAAATTAGCTTCTAACTTAACTTCTGGTTTATCTGCGACATCTACTGCTGACTTTACGATTTCATTTTTGGGCTTTTCCAAAACTTCTGTTTTGGTTTCTAGTATTGGAACATTAATAACATCGCCTACCTTTAAAGCTTTATTTTCTAAAGATGGATTTATAGTATACAAATCGGCAACTTTTACTCCATATTGTTTTGCTATTCCATAAACGGTTTCTTTGGCTAGCACTTGATGCTGTCCTTGCTTAGCTTCTGCAACAACAGACTCATTGGTTTTTGAAATGTTTTTTTGATTTTTTTGAGAAGTACTCGAAACTGGTATCAACAATACATCTTTGAATTTAATTCCCTTTTTTGCATCTGGATTTAGTTCATAAATGGCTGTTGCTTTTATTTTATAATGTTCTGCTATTTTGGATATATTCTCTCCTTTAGCAACTATATGTTGAATGAATTTTTCCTGAGAAAAAACATTAAACGTACTAAATAGAACCAATAACACAATCCAAAACTTAAACCTCATAAAACTTTTTTAAATTAACACAGTACTCTATTAATCAAGACCTTGAAGAATAAAAACAAAACAGTCCTATTTTCTAGCACGAAAAGTAGACGAAAGCGAATTTAACATTTTAATACAATAAAACCAACTTTCTCAACACTTTAAGTTCATTTTTTGCAGAAATATAAAAAAAAAGCGTTCTGTTTAAACAGAACGCAATTTTTTAAGCAAAAAGATAAATTATGCTTCGGCAGCAATTAAATTTAATGCAGAACCCGCAACAAACCAGCCAATCTGACTTTCATTATACGTATGATTTGCTAAAATTATATCTTTTGATCCATCTGCATGCACAAATTCTAATGTAATTGGTTTCCCTGGAGCAAAATCCACTAAATCAAGGAAGTTAATTGTGTCATCTTCCTGAATTTTATCATAATCGGCTTCATTAGCAAATGTAAGCGCCAGCATTCCTTGTTTCTTGAGATTCGTTTCATGAATGCGGGCAAATGATTTCACCAATACTGCTTTCACACCTAAGAAACGAGGTTCCATAGCTGCATGTTCACGAGAAGAACCTTCACCATAGTTTTGATCACCAACAACAATCGAAGGAACAGCCGCTGCTTTATAAGCTCTAGCTACTGCAGGAACTGCATCATACTCACCTGATAATTGATTTTTAACTGAATTTGTCTTTTGATTAAATGCATTTACTGCCCCAATTAACATATTATTGGAAATATTATCCAAGTGACCACGAAAACGCAACCAAGGTCCCGCCATCGAAATATGATCGGTAGTACATTTTCCATAAGCCTTAATCAATAATTTAGCTCCTGTAATATTCTTTTTATCCCAAGGTTCAAAAGGAGCTAATAATTGCAATCGATCAGATGATGGATCTACTACAATTTGAACAGATGAACCATCTTCAGCAGGAGGTTGAAAACCAGCATCTTCAACATCAAAACCTCGATTAGGCAATTCATCCCCTGTTGGTGCTATCAATCTGACTTCTTCTCCATTGTCATTCAACAATGTATCTGTTATTGGATTAAAATCCAATCTACCTGAAATTGCTAGTGCAGCCACCATTTCAGGTGAAGTTACAAAAGCATGCGTATTAGGATTACCATCGGCTCTTTTGGAGAAATTTCGATTAAAGGAATGCACTATTGTATTCTTCTCACCTTTATCGGCTCCAGCTCTATCCCATTGCCCTATACAAGGCCCACAAGCATTTGTAAATACTTTAGTTCCCATTTTCTCAAAATCGGCAATAATACCATCTCTTTCAATAGTATATCGAATTTGTTCCGAACCTGGATTAATACCAAACTCCGCTTTTGGAGTAATTCCATGTTCCACAGCCTGCCTAACAATCGAGGCTGCACGAGACATATCCTCATAAGAGGAATTGGTACAGGAACCAATTAATCCCCATTCCACTTTTATTGGCCAACCATTTGCTTTTGCCTCTTCTTTCATTTTTGAAACTGGAGTACCTCTATCTGGCGTAAAAGGACCATTTATGTGAGGTTCTAACTCTGATAAATTAATTTCGATTAACTGATCAAAATAGTCAGAAGGGTCTTCATACACCTCTGGATCTCCTGTTAAATAAGAAGCTACCGTATCTGCTGCATCCACCACATCTTGACGACCTGTAGCTGATAAATACCTTCTCATCGAATCATCATATCCAAAAGTGGATGTAGTAGCTCCAATTTCAGCCCCCATATTACAGATAGTTCCCTTACCTGTACAAGACATATTAGTTGCTCCTTCTCCAAAATATTCCACTACAGCTCCAGTTCCTCCTTTTACAGTAAGAATATCTGCTACTTTTAAAATCACATCTTTAGGCGCTGTCCAACCAGACAATTTCCCAGTTAATTTTACTCCGATTAATTTAGGAAATTTCAATTCCCATGACATTCCTGACATTACGTCCACTGCATCAGCTCCACCAACACCAATAGCAAGCATCCCTAATCCACCGGCATTTACTGTATGAGAATCAGTTCCAATCATCATCCCTCCTGGAAAAGCATAATTTTCCAAAACAATCTGATGAATAATCCCTGAACCCGGTTTCCAGAAACCTATCCCATATTTATTAGAAACCGATGACAAGAAATCAAATACTTCCTTCGATTGTTTATTGGCCATCTCTAAATCAGATTTAGCACCATTTTTAGCTAAGATTAAGTGATCACAATGAACTGTGGTTGGCACAGCCACGGTTTTCTTTCCTGCGTGCATAAATTGCAACAAGGCCATTTGCGCTGTTGCATCTTGACATGCCACTCTATCAGGAGCAAAATCAACATAATCAACTCCACGTTTATAAGCTTCTTTAGGAACTCCGTCCCAAAGGTGACTATACAAAATTTTCTCTGTTAGGGTAAGTGGACGACCAACAATGTCTCGTGCTGCATCAACACGAGAAGCCATGTTTGCGTACACTTTTTTAATCATTTCAATATCAAAAGCCATACGTTCTATATTTAAAATTGTATTACACCACAAGTTACAAAAAAATAGTGAAGCAATAAAAAAAGCCTAAGTCAATTAACTTAGGCTTTTAATTTATTTAACTAATCTTATGATTATTTCACTAGTAATTTGTGAGAAGGAGCAAACTTAGTTAAGTTAATACCTTCAACAGCGGCTGTATATTCTTCAATATTTGGTGTTCTACCTAAGATGGTTGATAACACTACAACTGGAGTTGAAGAAAGTAATGATTCTCCTTTTTTCTCCGCTGAATCCTCAACTACCCTTCCTTGGAATAAACGAGTTGATGTTGCCATAACAGTATCTCCCTTAGAAGCTTTCTCTTGGTTACCCATACAAAGGTTACAACCTGGACGCTCTAAGTATAACATTTTTTCATATTCAGTACGAGCAGCTCCTTTTGGTGCATTATCATCGAATTCAAAACCTGAATATTTTTGCAATACTTCCCAGTCACCTTCGGCTTTCAATTCATCAACAATGTTATAAGTAGGAGGAGCCACTACAAGAGGTGCTTGGAATTCTACTTTACCATTTTGAGCTTCGATATTTTTAAGCATTTGAGCTAGGATTTTCATATCACCTTTGTGAACCATACAAGAACCAATAAATCCAAGATCTACTTTTTTCTCACCACCATAATAAGAAAGAGGTCTGATTGTATCGTGCGTATAACGTTTAGAAACGTCAGCATTATTTACATCTGGATCAGCAATCATTGGCTCAGCGATAACATCAAGATCAACTACCACTTCTGCATAATATTTAGCATTTGCATCTGGAGTTAAAGCTGGTTTTTCACCAGATCTAATCTCAGCAATTCTCTTATCAGCTTTAGCAATTAAACCTTTCAATACTTGCTTAGCATTATCCATACCTTTATCGATCATGATTTGGATTCTACCTTTAGCAATTTCTAACGATTCGATTAATGTCTCATCTTCAGAAATACAGATAGAAGCTTTAGCTTTCATTTCAGCAGTCCAATCTGTAAATGTAAACGCTTGGTCAGCAGTAAGTGTTCCTATGTGAACCTCGATAATTCTACCTTGGAATACATTCTCTCCACCAAATTGCTTCAACATTTGCGCTTGTGTAGCGTGAACCACATCACGGAAATCCATGTATGATTTCATTTCTCCTTTGAAAGTTACTTTTACAGACTCTGGAATTGGCATAGAAGCCTCACCAGTAGCTAAAGCTAAAGCAACAGTTCCTGAGTCAGCACCAAAAGCAACTCCTTTTGACATACGAGTGTGAGAGTCACCACCAATGATTATCGCCCACTCATCAATAGTAATATCGTTAAGTACTTTGTGAATAACGTCAGTCATTGCATGATACACCCCTTTAGGGTCACGAGCAGTAATCAAACCGAAATCATTCATAAATTTCATTAATTTAGGAATGTTTGCCTGCGCTTTTTTATCCCAAACTGATGCAGTATGACATCCTGATTGGTAAGCACCATCAACGATTGGAGAAATTACTGTAGCAGCCATAGATTCTAGCTCTTGAGCAGTCATCAAACCTGTTGTATCCTGAGAACCAACAATGTTTACTTCTACACGAACGTCAGATCCTGCGTGCAATACTTTCCCCGGAGTTGTTCCTACAGCATTTCTGTTGAAGATTTTCTCAACAGCTGTAAGACCTTGTCCTTCATGAGAAATTTCTTTTGATGGAGCAAATACAGCAGGAGCTTCAATTCCTAATGTTTTAGCAGCGAATGTTTGTAATTTTTTACCAAATACAATCGCGTAAGATCCACCCGCTTTAATGAATTCCATTTTTTGAGGAGTGAATGATCTTGAAATATCAATCAACTCTTGGTCTCCATTATATAATTTTTTAGTTTTTGTATTGATTGTTAAAACAGTACCTGTAGCAACAGAATATTTTTGCTCTAACACTGGCTCTCCATTAGCATCACGTACAATTTCACCGTTAGCATCTGTTTTTTTAACCCAGTTTTTAAGGTCAATTCCAATACCTCCAGTTACGTCAACCGTAGTTAAGAAAATAGGAGAAATACCATTAGTACCTCCAACAATTGGAGCAAAGTTAACAAATGGAATATAAGGACTAGCTTGTTTACCTGTCCAAAGAGCAACGTTATTTACACCTGACATACGAGAAGAACCAACTCCCATTGTTCCTTTTTCAGCAATTAACATTACTGATTTATCAGGATGCTGGGCTTGTAAAGCTTTGATTTCTTCTTGAGCTTGAGCACTAATCATACATTTTCCGTGTAATTCACGGTCAGAACGAGAGTGTGCTTGGTTTCCTGGAGAAAGTAAATCCGTTGAGATATCTCCTTCACCTGCGATAAAAGTAACCACTTTAATTTCTTCTGCAACATCTGGAAGTTTGGTAAAGAACTCAGCTTTAGCATAACTTTCGATAATTTCTTTTGCAATAGCATTACCATTTTCAAACGCTTCTTTTAAACGACTAGTATCTGCATCATAAAGATACACTTGCGTTTTAAGAACATCAGCGGCTTGTTGAGCGATAGCGGCATCATTACCCAAGGCTAAATCAAGTAAAACTTTGATTGAAGCCCCACCCTTCATGTGAGATAACAACTCAAATGCAAATGTTGGAGTGATTTCTTTCACTACAGATTCACCTAAAATAATCTCTTTTAAAAACTTAGCCTTTTCACCAGCAGCACTTGTTGTACCTGGCAAAGTGTTGTAAATAAAAAACTGAAGAGAATCTTCTCTATTTTCGTTATCTAAATCTTTAATTTGCGCAATGATTTCGCTTAACAATTGAGCATCATCAATTGGCTTTGGGTGAAGTCCCTGAATTTTTCTTTCTTCGATCTCCTTGATGTAATCGCTATAAATGTTCATAATTGAATTATTTTCAATGTTAATGGCAAATTTCTTAAATTATAAAACCTAAATGCCATAATTTTAGGTGTTTTTTTTATAAACGGAATGCAAATTTAGTTATTTAAGGCGATATTAAAAAAAAATTTAATAGCCCCAAGTAGACGAAAAACACATTATTAAAGAATCTGCCTTCAAAGGCCGTTAAATAAAGAAAAAAAGCATTTTTTGACTTATTTTATAAACAATCAATAAATAGGCTAAATAATTTCTAACAAACTTAAAACTTGTTGTTACATAGAAAGACCTTAATTTCCCTTATTCGACCAATTTTAAAGCACTAAAGAAGCTTTTGTATAATCATTTCTTCTGTAATTCCTTCGGCATCAGCTTTGTAATTTTTAATAATTCGATGTCTTAAAATCGAAGTAGCGACCGCTGCAACATCTTCAATATCCGGTGAAAATTTTCCATTAAAGGCTGCATGTGCTTTAGCTGCCAAAATCAAGTTTTGAGAAGCACGAGGACCAGCTCCCCAATCCAAGTAATTTTTCACATAATCCGTTGCAAAATCACTATCTGGTCGTGTTTTACCTACTAATCGCACTGCATATTCTACAACATTATCTGCAACAGGAATTCTTCGAATCAAATGTTGGAAATCGATAATTTCTTGTGCTGTAAACAATGGATTAATAGTTTGACTTACATCCGAAGTTGTTCTTTTAACCACCTGAACTTCTTCTTCAAAAGTTGGATAAGCCAATTTAACCGCAAACATAAAACGGTCTAATTGTGCCTCAGGTAAAGGATAAGTCCCCTCCTGCTCGATTGGATTTTGCGTAGCTAACACAAAATAAGGTAATTCTAATTTATGATTCACCCCTGCTATTGTAACAGAACGCTCCTGCATAGCTTCTAACAAAGCTGCCTGTGTTTTCGGCGGGGTTCTATTAATTTCATCTGCCAAAATAATATTAGAAAAAACAGGCCCTTTTATAAATTTGAACTGACGATTTTCCTGTCCGACGGCAGTCGAGACATCTAAAATTTCACTTCCTAAAATATCCGACGGCATCAAATCAGGTGTAAACTGAATTCTTTTAAACTGTAGCCCTAATGCTTCTGAAATAGCATTTACCATTAATGTTTTGGCTAATCCCGGAACCCCAACTAACAAAGCGTGACCCCCTGAAAAAATGCATAACAATAACTGATTGATAACATCCTCTTGACCGACTATCTTTTTTGCAATTTCATTTTTTAATTCTATGCGTTTTTGTACTAAATTTTGTATTGCTGCAACATCCGACATTTTAAAACTATTTTAAATTAAAAAAGAGTCAACTTTATGAATTCATAAAGCTAACTCTTTTTATTTATTTTGAACAAATTATTTTTTTAACCAATTATTAGTAAAGCTACAATCTCTGTATTCGCCAATAATTTTAATATAGGTTTCTTTAATTTTCTCATCAAACCATTTCCCGATAGCTTTAATTTGTTTTTCTTTCAAAGCCAACTCTTTAATTTTCACATAATCCTGTGCATAATCAGCAGTATGCTCATTAATTCTATTCGTAACGGTTATTATCTTATAAAACTTTTTACCTGATTGGGTTTCATCGACAATAGGCATCGAAATTTCATTGTCTTTTAAATTTGAAACTTGTGAATACAATGAAGCGTCCATTTTAGTTAATTCAAAACGGGTATCTTGAGTATTTGGATTTATTAAAATTCCACCATTAGCACGAGTTTCTTTTTGATCAGACATTGTTCTGGCAGCATCTGCAAAAGAAATCTCTTTATCCATAATACGCTTTCTTATCAATTCTATTTTCTCTTTGGCTTCGTCCATGGATTCCTTACTAATTGCAGGAGTCAATAAAATATGACGCAGCTCTAGTTCCTGACCTTTAATCTTCTCCAAATAAATGATATGGTATCCATATTCGGTTTCGAATGGCTCAGAAATCTCACCTTCTTGCAAACTAAAGGCCACATCTTTAAACTCTTTTACAAATGGCGTTTTTCTAGTCATTTTATAAAAACCACCACTTGATCTCGATCCCGGATCTTGGGAATACAAAACTGCTTTTGTAGCAAAACTAGAACCTTCCTGAATGTCTTTTTTAAAACCATTCAATCGATCAATAACCTTTTGTTTTTCTGCTTGGGTAATTTTAGGTTCTACCACAATTTGTGCAACTTCCATTTCGGCTCCAAAAACTGGCAATTCATCTTTTCCTAGTTTTTTAAAGAAATTACGAACCTCTTCCGGTGTAATTTGAACCTCGTCAACAATCTTTTTTTGCATTTCAGAACTTAACTTGTTCTCCTTCAAAATATCAAAAAAATAGGTTCTAAATTCTTCTTCAGTATCTTTTTTATAATATTTGACTACTTTTTCCATCGAACCAAGTTGCTGTAGCATAAAACCAAGTCTCTCGTCCATCAACGATTTAATTTCTGCGTCTGTCACTTTAACACTATCCTGAACAGCCTGATGTGCATATAATTTATCTTCCAAAAGCTTCCCTAACATTTGGCATCTAGTAATATCTTTAACAGAACCTCCTTGACTTGTAATTTCTAAAAAGGCCTTATCAATATCTGAATCCAAAACAATATAATCCCCAACAGTTGCAATAATTCCATCGATTTTTTGTCTTTGACCTGATGGTTTTTGTTGCTTATCAACAACTACACTGTCTTTTATTATTTCTTGCGCATTCATTGCAGTATTTAAAAGTAACGCAATAAAAAACAGTAATGTATTCTTCATAGTTATGGATTTCATTCTTATTTTCTTTATAAATGTATTGTTTTATGTTTCAACAAAAGGCAAATGTATTTTGCCTAAACTTTAGATTGGCAAGATAATAACTTAAAACCAAAATCTTTGTGTTTTGTCATAGTAAAAGCGAACAAAAATAACAATTCAATTACATTAAACAAGTTTAGCTTTGAGTATTAACAAAAAATTATCTTCGAAAAGAAAACCTATTTAATAAAAAACTAATTGTCTTTCAAATCATGCTAAATATCAAAAGAAACTAGACTACTGATTGAAAGTAAAAACTTGAAAACGTATTTATTTTCAAATCGCATTTATAAATAGTACTTTTGCGAACCATTTAGAATTAGCTATGAGTTTTTTAGAAGAAATACAAAAAAGAAGAACATTCGGAATCATCTCGCATCCTGATGCTGGAAAAACAACCTTAACGGAAAAATTACTGCTTTTTGGAGGTGCTATTCAAGAAGCTGGCGCTGTAAAAAGCAACAAAATAAAAAAAGGAGCAACAAGTGACTTTATGGAAATTGAACGCCAAAGAGGGATTTCGGTTTCGACTTCTGTTTTGGCATTTAACTATAAGGACAAAAAAATTAATATTCTGGATACACCAGGGCACAAAGATTTTGCCGAAGACACTTTTAGAACGCTTACTGCAGTTGACAGTGTTATTGTGGTAATTGACGTTGCTAAAGGGGTTGAGGAACAAACTGAAAAGTTGGTTGCCGTATGTAGAATGCGTAAAATTCCTATCATTGTTTTCATTAACAAATTGGACCGTGAAGGAAATGATGCATTCGACCTCATGGACGAAGTGGAACAAAAATTAGGCTTAAAAGTTACACCTTTAAGTTTCCCTATTGGTATGGGGTATGATTTTCAAGGAATCTACAACCTTTGGGAACAAAACATCAACCTTTTTAGTGGTGATAGCCGTAAAAACATTGAAGAAACGATTGCTTTTGAAGATGTTCAAAACCCTGAATTAGAAAAAATAATTGGCCAAAAACCGGCTGAAAGACTTCGCGAAGAATTAGAATTAATTGATGAAGTGTATCCAAAATTCAACCGTGAAGATTATTTAGAAGGAAAATTACAGCCTGTATTCTTCGGTTCAGCATTAAATAATTTTGGAGTTAGGGAATTATTAGATTGTTTCATTACTATCGCTCCTTCTCCAAGAGTAAAAGATTCTGATACGCGCCCCGTGAAACCAGAAGAAGAAAAATTATCTGGTTTTGTATTTAAAATACATGCAAATATGGATCCAAAACACCGTGACCGTTTGGCCTTCATCAAGATTGTTTCTGGAACTTTTGAAAGAAACAAACCATACTATCATGTACGCCAAAAGAAAAACCTAAAATTCTCTAGTCCGAATGCCTTTTTTGCAGAGAAAAAAGAGATTGTAGATATTTCATATCCAGGCGATATTGTAGGACTTCACGACACAGGAAATTTCAAAATTGGCGATACATTAACCGAAGGAGAAATTATGAATTTTAAAGGAATTCCAAGTTTCTCTCCGGAACACTTTAGATATATTAACAATGCTGACCCTATGAAAGCAAAACAATTGGACAAAGGGGTTGACCAGTTAATGGACGAGGGTGTAGCGCAGTTATTTACTTTAGAAATGAACAATCGTAAAGTGATAGGTACCGTTGGAGCACTTCAATATGAGGTTATCCAATACCGTTTAGAGCACGAATACGGCGCTAAATGTACTTATGAAAACTTCCCAGTTCACAAAGCTTGTTGGGTAAAACCTGATGATCCTAAAAACGAGGAATTCAAAGAATTTAAACGTATCAAACAAAAATTCTTAGCAAAAGACAAATACGATCAATTGGTTTTCCTTGCCGATTCAGATTTTACCATTCAAATGACACAAAATAAATACCCTAGTGTCAAGTTGTACTTTACTTCTGAATTAGATTAGCAATAAAATTTATCATAACACAAAAAAACGTCCCGATTTCTCGAGACGTTTTTTTTATACTTTTAATTTTTAAAATTATGATAATGCGTTTTCGTAGTTAACTACTTTTTTCAAAAAGGCTTTAATTAAAACACGATTTGGAGCGATTCCTGAAGTAATAATTACTTTTTTCGCATTAGCACCTTCTGAAGATATATTTGAATTTGGATCTTGTTTAGTACCCATAAACCAAAGAGCAAATTCCATATTAGAGGTAGCTCTAGTATTTTCTAATTTAACATTAGTAGCCGTTTCATTTCCTTTAATTTCGATAGCCTTAGCAGGTTGTGACTGGCTATAGCCCGAAAATGAAAACATGAAAAAGAACATAAAAAACAAAATTGACATCATCAATTTAGATTTTGTACTATTTGTGTTTGAGTGATTCATGACCTTTGTTTCTACTGTTTGTATTTAATTATGAAACAAATCTATAGCAATACAAAAGCAGTAAAAAAAATTTCCGACAAACAACTCTAAAACTCGTTTAGCTACTAAAAATTAAAAATTAAACATAGGAAAAAGCATAAAAAAAGGCTTTCAAATAGAAAACCTTTTAAAAATTATGCTTGACCGGCAGGCCCAAAATTTAATGGTATTGGAGTATGCTCGGTATCTTTAATTTCTCCATGAGCTAACTCATAACGGTGGATATTATCTCCAATTGCTTTCAATAATCTTTTTGCATGTTGTGGAGTCAAGACTATCCTTGATTTTACTTTAGCCTTTGGAACACCAGGCATTATACTTATAAAGTCTAATACAAACTCAGAAGCTGAGTGGTTAATAATCGCTAAATTAGAATAAATTCCTTCCGCTGTTTGTTCGTCTAATTCAATATTGATTTGTTCTTGTTGATCTTTCATCTTTTTAAATTTTTAAAGTGACAATATAAAAAAAATAGAAAGACTACACGAGGTAATCTTCCTATTTTTAATATTAAAGTATATTATTTACTAGTAAATATATTCTTCTTTGTTTGCCATCATATCGTTGTAATCTTCTTTAGAACCTACGATAGCGTTATCATACTCTCTCATACCTGTACCTGCAGGGATTCTGTGTCCTACGATAACATTTTCTTTCAATCCTTCCAATAGATCCACTTTACCAGCAACAGCAGCCTCGTTTAATACTTTTGTTGTTTCTTGGAACGAAGCAGCAGAAATAAACGATTTTGTTTGAAGCGAAGCTCTTGTGATACCTTGTAATACTGGAGTTGCAGTTGCAGTAACTACATCACGAGCAATAACTAGGTTTTTATCAGAACGTTTCAATAAAGAATTCTCATCTCTCAATTGACGTGGCGTAACGATTTGACCTTCTTTTAAGTTAGTAGAGTCACCTGCGTTTTCAACCACTTTCATTCCGTACAACTTATCGTTTTCTACGATAAAGTCTTTAGTATGAATCAATTGATCTTCTAAGAACAATGTATCTCCTGGATCTTGAACTTGAACTTTACGCATCATTTGACGAATTACAACCTCAAAGTGCTTATCGTTAATTTTTACCCCTTGTAAACGGTAAACCTCTTGAATTTCATTTACCAAGTACTGTTGTACAGCAGATGGACCTTGAATTCTTAAGATATCATCTGGTGTAATAGCACCATCAGATAATGGAGATCCAGCTCTTACGAAGTCATTTTCTTGAACAAGAATTTGGCTAGATAATTTCACCAAGTATTTCTTAATTTCACCAAACTTAGATTCGATAATGATCTCACGGTTACCTCTTTTAATTTTACCAAAAGAAACAACTCCATCAATTTCAGAAACTACAGCTGGGTTAGAAGGATTACGAGCCTCTAAAAGCTCCGTAATTCTTGGTAAACCTCCCGTGATATCTCCAGATTTAGAAGAACGACGAGGGATTTTTACTAATACTTTACCTGCTTTAATTTTCTCACCATCTTCTACCATAAGGTGTGCACCTACTGGTAAGTTGTAAGAACGGATTAACTCACCATCTTTACCATATACTAATAAAGTAGGGATTAATTTTTTATTTCTAGCCTCAGAAATTACTTTTTCTTGGAATCCTGTTTGCTCATCGATTTCGACCATGAACGTTTGTCCTTGCTCTAAATCTTCGTAAGCAATTTTTCCTGTAAATTCAGAAACAATTACCCCGTTATATGGATCCCATTTACAGATAACCTCTCCTTTTCCAATAGAATCTCCATCTTTTACATAGATACTAGATCCATAAGGAATGTTATGTGTATTTAATACGATTCCAGTTTTCTCATCAACTAATTTCAATTCAGTAGAACGTGAAATAACGATATCCACTTCGTTTCCTTCGTTATCCTCTCCTTTAACTGTTTTCAAGTCTTCTACTTCTAATCTTCCTGGGAATTTAGCAATAATGCTAGACTCTTCAGAGATACCTCCTGCAACCCCTCCTACGTGGAACGTACGAAGTGTTAACTGTGTACCTGGCTCTCCAATAGACTGTGCAGCAATAACACCTACAGCCTCACCTCTTTGAGTCATTTTTCCGGTAGCTAAGTTACGTCCGTAACATTTAGCACAAATTCCTTTTAATGCCTCACAAGTTAATGGAGAACGAACTTCTACACTTTCTAAAGGAGAAGCTTCAATAGCTTTAACGATCGATTCTGTGATTTGTTCACCAGAAGCAACTAATACTTCATTAGTTAACGGATTAATTACGTCTTGTAACGCAACACGTCCTAAAATTCTTTCTCCTAATGACTCAACAATTTCTTCATTCTTTTTCAATGCAGAAACTTCAACTCCTCTAAGAGTTCCACAATCCTCAAGATTAACAATAACGTCTTGAGAAACGTCATGTAATCTTCTTGTTAAGTAACCAGCATCGGCTGTTTTAAGAGCGGTATCCGCAAGACCTTTACGAGCCCCGTGAGTAGAGATAAAGTACTCAAGGATCGAAAGACCTTCCTTAAAGTTAGAAAGAATCGGGTTTTCAATAATTTCTCCACCACCAGCAGTCGATTTTTTAGGCTTAGCCATCAAACCACGCATACCAGTTAACTGACGAATTTGCTCTTTAGATCCACGAGCTCCAGAATCAAGCATCATATACACAGAGTTGAATCCTTGTTGGTCTTCTCTAATGTTTTTCATAGCTAACTCTGTCAATTGAGCATTTGCAGAAGTCCATACGTCAATTACTTGATTATAACGTTCGTTATTCGTAATAAGACCCATGTTATAGTTCACAGAAATTCCTTCTACTTGCTCTCTTGCGTCAGCGATCAATTGTGTTTTTTGCTCTGGAATTCTAATATCACCTAATGAGAATGATAATCCTCCGCGGAATGCGAATTTATATCCCATATCTTTCATGTTATCCAAGAAGGCAGCCGTTTCAGGTACACTTGTTGAATTTAATACGTGACCGATAATATCTCTTAAGTTTTTCTTAGTTAATACATCATTGATATATCCTGCAGCTTCTGGTACTACTTCATTAAACAATACACGTCCAGCAGTTGTTTGGATAATTTTATATACTAACTCTCCATTTTCATTTAAATCTTTTGCTCTAATTTTCACACGAGCATTCAATTCTAATCTTCCTTCGTTTAACGCGATGTTAACCTCTTCAGCAGAATAGAAAGTTAATCCTTCTCCTAAAATTTTCTTTTCCGGAGTTGACAAACGCTCTTTGGTCATATAATAAAGACCCAAAACCATGTCCTGAGAAGGTACTGTAATAGGAGCACCATTAGCAGGGTTCAAGATATTGTGAGAAGCAAGCATCAATAATTGCGCTTCAAGGATTGCTTCTGGTCCTAATGGCAAGTGAACCGCCATCTGGTCACCATCGAAATCCGCGTTGAAGGCCGTACACGTTAATGGGTGTAACTGAATCGCTTTCCCTTCAATTAATTTAGGTTGGAAAGCTTGGATACCCAAACGGTGCAACGTAGGAGCACGGTTCAGTAATACTGGGTGTCCTTTGATTACATTTTCAAGAATATCCCAAACTACAGGCTCTTTTTTATCAATGATTTTCTTAGCTGATTTAACTGTTTTTACAATACCTCTTTCGATCAATTTACGAATCACAAAAGGTTTGTACAATTCAGCAGCCATATCTTTTGGAAGACCACATTCGAACATTTTTAACTCAGGTCCAACAACAATTACCGAACGAGCAGAATAATCCACACGTTTTCCTAATAAGTTTTGACGGAAACGTCCTTGCTTACCTTTTAACGAGTCTGATAATGATTTTAATGGTCTGTTTGATTCTGTTTTAACAGCAGAAGCTTTACGTGTGTTATCGAATAATGAATCTACAGATTCCTGTAACATACGTTTTTCGTTTCTCAAGATTACTTCAGGAGCTTTGATCTCCATCAATCTTTTCAAACGGTTGTTACGGATGATTACACGACGATATAAGTCGTTCAAATCTGATGTTGCAAAACGACCTCCATCAAGTGGAACTAACGGACGTAATTCTGGTGGAATAACAGGAACCACTTTCATAATCATCCACTCAGGACGGTTTTCGCGGTTTTCGTTAGACTCACGGAAAGACTCAACAACTTGTAATCTTTTTAACGCTTCTGTTTTACGTTGTTTAGAAGTTTCGTTGTTAGCACTGTGTCTTAACTCATATGATAATGCATCTAAGTCAATACGAGCTAACAAGTCCATAATACACTCTGCTCCCATTTTGGCAACAAATTTATTAGGATCAAAATCATCTAAATATTGGTTCTCCATCGGAAGTGTATCTAAAATATTCAAATACTCTTCTTCAGTTAAGAAATCTAATCTTTGTAATGATTCACCATCTGCATTTTTAGCAATACCTGGTTGAATTACTACATATCTTTCATAATAGATAATCATATCTAATTTCTTAGATGGAAGACCTAAAATGTATCCAATTTTATTTGGAAGAGAACGGAAATACCAAATGTGAGCAATTGGCACTACCAAGTTGATGTGTCCAACTCTGTCTCTACGAACTTTTTTCTCCGTAACTTCAACTCCACAACGGTCACAAATGATTCCTTTATAACGGATTCTTTTGTATTTACCACAAGCACATTCGAAATCTTTTACCGGACCGAAAATTCTTTCGCAGAAAAGACCGTCACGCTCTGGTTTGTGCGTTCTATAATTGATAGTTTCCGGCTTTAAAACCTCACCTCTTGATTCTTTCAAGATAGATTCAGGAGAAGCTAGTCCTATCGAAATTTTGTCAAACCTTTTTACTTGGTTTTTCTCTTTATTGTTTCTATTATTCATCATAGTTTTTACTATTGATTTATTTGCAATTAAAAATTGATTCTTGTTGTAACTGAAAGTTTGTTTGTTTATACTAACATATTTACAACACTACCACGAATTACTTCTCTAAACCTTAATTCTTCATTAAGGTGCTAGTTATAAAACCTCTTGGTTTATATAAAAAATCGGAACGGTTTACGGGTATAAATCCTCAAAAAACTGTAATTTTTAGTCCCAGTTTTCAATCTCAGTTTTCAGGATTAAACTGAAAACTGAAACTGTGACTGAAAACTAATTTATTCTTCTAATCTGATGTCTAATCCAAGACCTTTCAATTCATGCATCAATACATTGAATGATTCTGGTAATCCTGGTTCTGGCATTGTTTCACCTTTTACGATAGCCTCGTAAGTTTTAGCTCTACCAATTACGTCATCCGACTTAACTGTTAAGATTTCTCTAAGTGTACTAGAAGCACCATAAGCCTCAAGTGCCCAAACCTCCATCTCTCCAAAACGCTGACCTCCAAATTGAGCCTTACCTCCAAGTGGTTGTTGTGTAATCAACGAATATGGACCGATAGAACGTGCGTGCATCTTATCATCAACCATGTGTCCTAATTTCAACATATAGATAACCCCTACTGTTGCTGGTTGGTGGAAACGCTCTCCAGTACCTCCGTCATATAAATAGGTATGACCGAATCTTGGAATTCCAGCCTCATCAGTTAAAGCATTAATCTGATCTAAAGTAGCACCGTCAAAAATTGGAGTAGCATATTTTCTACCTAATTTTTGTCCAGCCCATCCAAGAACCGTTTCGTAAATCTGACCAATGTTCATACGTGAAGGTACCCCTAGTGGGTTCAACACGATATCAACTGGTGTACCGTCTTCTAAGAAAGGCATATCTTCATGACGAACGATACGAGCAACGATACCTTTGTTACCGTGACGTCCCGCCATCTTATCCCCTACTTTCAACTTACGTTTCTTAGCAATGTAAACTTTAGCTAATTTCAAGATTCCTGATGGCAATTCATCTCCAACAGTAATTGTAAATTTCTCTCTTCTTAATGCTCCTTGTAAATCGTTCAACTTAATTTTATAGTTATGAATCAAATCATTAACTAATTTATTAGTTGCATCATCAGCTACCCATTGACCTTTGCTTAAGTGAGCAAAATCTTCAACAGCGTAAAGCATTTTTTGAGTATATTTTTTACCTTTTGGTAAAACTTCTTCACCCAAATCGTTCATTACACCTTGCGATGTTTTTCCGTTTACGATTAAGAAAAGTTTCTCAATTAATCTATCTTTTAATTCTGTAAATTTAACTTCGAACTCCATTTCAAGCGCTCCTAAAGCATCTTTATCCTGAGTACGTTTACGTTTATCTTTTACAGCTCTTGCAAATAATTTTTTGTCTAAAACTACACCATGTAAAGATGGAGAAGCTTTCAACGAAGCATCCTTAACATCACCAGCTTTATCACCGAAGATCGCTCTTAAAAGTTTCTCTTCAGGAGTTGGATCAGATTCTCCTTTTGGTGTAATTTTTCCGATAAGAATATCACCAGGTTTTACCTCGGCTCCAATTCTAATCATACCGTTTTCATCTAAGTCTTTAGTAGCCTCTTCAGAAACGTTTGGAATATCATTCGTTAACTCTTCGTTACCTAATTTAGTATCTCTTACTTCTAATGAGTAATCGTCTACGTGGATAGATGTAAAGATATCATCACGAACAACTTTCTCAGAAATTACAATCGCATCCTCGAAGTTGTACCCTTTCCATGGCATGAACGCTACTTTTAAGTTTCTACCTAAAGCTAATTCTCCATTTTCAGTAGCATAACCTTCCGACAATACTTGTCCAGGAACCACTCTATCCCCTTTTCTTACGATAGGTTTCAAGTTGATACTTGTTCCTTGGTTCGTTTTTCTGAATTTAATTAAGTTATATGTTTTTTCATCTGGATCAAAACTTACCATTCTTTCTTCTTCAGAACGATCGTATTTGATAGTAATGATATTAGCATCAACATATTCTACAGTACCATGCCCTTCAGCATTAATTAATACTCTAGAGTCAGAAGCTACTTGACGCTCTAAACCAGTACCTACAATTGGAGCTTCAGGACGAATCAATGGAACGGCCTGACGCATCATGTTAGATCCCATCAACGCACGGTTCGCATCATCATGCTCCAAGAAAGGAATCAAAGATGCAGAAATCGAAGCGATTTGGTTAGGAGCAACGTCTGTATAGTGAACGCTAGAAGGATCAACAACTGGGAAATCTCCTTCTTCACGAGCAATTACGTTTTCAGCAGTAATTTTTCCAGAATCCTCCATCTCGATGTTTGCTTGCGCAATTAACATCCCTTCTTCTTCTTCAGCACTTAAGTAAGTTGGTTCAGAAACTAAATCAACTACTCCATTAGTTACTTTACGGTATGGAGTTTCAATGAATCCCATTCCGTTTACTTTAGCATAAACTCCAAGAGAAGAAATCAAACCAATATTTGGTCCCTCTGGCGTTTCAATTGGACATAAACGACCGTAGTGCGTATAGTGAACGTCACGAACCTCAAATCCAGCTCTCTCTCTCGAAAGTCCACCTGGTCCAAGTGCAGATAATCTTCTTTTGTGTGTAATCTCAGCTAATGGATTCGTTTGATCCATAAATTGAGATAACTGGTTAGTACCAAAGAAAGAGTTGATAACTGATGATAATGTTTTAGCATTAATCAAATCAATTGGTGTAAACACCTCGTTATCTCTAACGTTCATTCTCTCACGAATAGTTCTAGCCATACGTGCTAAACCAACACCGAATTGTTGAGACAATTGTTCACCAACTGTTCTTACACGACGGTTTGATAAGTGGTCAATATCATCGATATCTGCTTTCGCATTAATCAACTCAATTAAATACTTCACGATAGTAATGATATCTTCTTTGGTCAAAACTTGTTTGTCCATTGGGATATCAAGACTTAATTTTTTGTTCATTCTGTAACGACCTACTTCACCTAAGTTGTAACGTTGGTCAGAGAAGAATAATTTATCTATAATACCACGAGCAGTTTCTTCATCAGGCGGTTCTGCGTTACGCAATTGTCTGTAGATATGCTCAACAGCTTCTTTTTCAGAGTTTGTTGGATCTTTTTGTAACGTATTGTGGATGATAGCGTAATCCGCTTGATTAGCATCCTCTTTGTGTAACAAAATAGATTTTACGTTAGACTCGATGATCTCTTCAACATTATCTTTGTCGATAATAGTATCACGATCAAGGATGATCTCATTACGTTCGATAGAAACCACCTCACCAGTATCCTCATCTACGAAATCCTCATGCCATGTATTCAAAACACGTGCAGCAAGTTTTCTACCGATGTATTTTTTAAGTCCTGTTTTAGACACTTTAATTTCTTCAGCTAAGTCGAAGATTTCAAGGATATCCTTATCTCTTTCAAAACCAATAGCACGGAATAAAGTAGTTACAGGTAATTTTTTCTTTCTATCGATATACGCGTACATTACGCTGTTGATATCAGTAGAGAATTCTATCCAAGATCCTTTAAAAGGAATTACTCTGGCAGAATATAATTTTGTTCCATTAGCGTGGAATGATTGTCCGAAGAAAACACCTGGAGAACGGTGAAGTTGTGATACAACTACACGCTCAGCACCGTTAATAACAAAAGTTCCACTTGGAGTCATGTAAGGAATTGTACCAAGATAAACGTCTTGAACAATTGTTTCAAAATCCTCGTGTTCTGGGTCAGTACAGTATAGTTTTAACCTTGCTTTTAAAGGTACACTATGCGTCAAACCTCTTTCTATACATTCTTGAATTGTATAACGTGGCGGATCAACAAAATAATCCAGGAATTCCAATACAAAGTTATTTCTTGTATCAGTAATTGGGAAGTTTTCCATGAAGGTGTTGTATAACCCTTCATTGCCTCTTTCGTCTGATTTCGTTTCTAATTGAAAAAAATCTTGGAAAGACTTAACCTGAACATCCAAGAAATCTGGATACTGAGGTATGTTCTTTGTAGAGGCAAAATTCAATCTTTCAGTCTGATTTGTTATCATCAATGGACAAAATTTTGATTAAAAAAAAGTAATTTTTTGTGTAAAACACATTGTTTAATGGATACTTTCTTTTTTTAAAACCAACACATCTTTAAAAATAAACAAAGTATCAGTCTATTTTCTTTCTTCGTATTGATCAAAAACTTTTTCGTATTTTAAACTAATATCTATAATAAAATTTGAACTATTTCATTATACGAAAAATGGTTTAGGCATTGAGTGATTAACTCAAGACCTAAACCTAGTTTTTAAAACTGTTTTAACTTATTTAAGCTCAACTACAGCTCCAGCTTCTTCTAAAGATTTTTTAAGACCTTCAGCCTCTTCTTTAGAAACACCTTCTTTAACATTAGAAGGAGCACCGTCAACTACATCTTTAGCTTCTTTAAGACCTAAACCAGTTAATTCTTTTACTAATTTAACTACAGCTAATTTAGAAGCTCCAGCCTCTTTTAATACTACAGTGAATTCAGTTTGCTCTTCAACAGCTGCACCACCATCAGCACCACCAGCTACAACTACAGCAGCAGCTGCAGGCTCGATACCATACTCATCTTTTAATATTGTTGCTAATTCGTTAACTTCTTTAACTGTTAAGTTAACTAATTGTTCTGCGAATTGTTTCAAATCTGCCATTTTTTCTATCTTTTAAAATGATTTGTGAAATTATAATTTATTTATTGTGCGCAATTTTATATAAAACGGAGCGTTAACTCCATTTTATTATGCTTCTGTTTCTTCTCCAGCGAACTGGTTTTGAAGAGCAGAAATAATTCTTTGTGCAGGAGATTGAAGTAATCCAATGATTTCTCCAATAAGTTCTTCTTTAGATTTAATTGTAGCTAAAGCATCTAATTGCTCATCACCAATATAAATTTCAGAATTAATATAAGCTCCTTTTAAAATAGGTTTTGCTGCTTTTTTTCTGAAATCCTTAATAATTTTTCCAGGTGCATTAGCAACATCTGCAATAAGAATAGCGCTGTTACCAGTCAATACTGATGGTAAATCACCATAATCATTTTCAGAAGCTTCCATAGCTTTAGCAAGCAACGTATTCTTTACAACCTCTAATTTAACACCTGCTTTAAAACAAGCTCTTCTTAAGTTTGAAGTTGTTTCTGCATCAAGTCCAGAAATATCAGATACATAAATAATATTTGTACCAGCTAACTGTGCAGTTAAATTTTCAATCGCGATTGATTTTTCTTCTCTAGTCATACTAAAAATTTTTAACTACCAATTATACTGCTTTTGGGTCTAATGCAATAGCAGGACTCATTGTGCTTGTAAGGTGAATACCTTTAATATAGGTACCTTTAGCAGCAGTTGGCTTAAGTTTGATTAATGTTTGAATAATTTCGTGTGCGTTTTCAACGATTTGTTCAGCCCCGAAAGAAACTTTACCAATTCCTGCATGCACGATACCAGTTTTATCAACTTTAAAGTCAATTTTACCAGCTTTTACCTCAGCAACAGCTTTAGCAACATCCATAGTTACTGTACCTGTTTTAGGGTTAGGCATTAAACCTCTAGGTCCTAAAATACGACCTAATGGACCTAATTTACCCATAACAGCTGGCATAGTGATGATAACATCAACATCAGTCCAACCATCTTTAATTTTTTGTAAGTAATCATCAAGACCAACATAATCTGCACCAGCTTCTTTAGCTTCCGCTTCTTTATCTGGAGTAACTAATGCCAATACTTTTACATCTTTACCTGTTCCATGAGGCAATGTTACCACACCTCTAACCATTTGATTCGCTTTTCTTGGATCTACACCCAAACGTACTGCGATATCAACAGACTCATCAAATTTTGCAGAAGCAACTACTTTAATTAATGCAGCAGCATCTTTTAAAGAGTATAATTTGTTCTTTTCAATTTTTGAAGCAGCCTCTTTTTGCTTTTTTGTCAATTTTGCCATGTCTTTCTCTTAATTAAAAAGGAGCGTCTCCTGATACAGTTATACCCATAGATCTAGCTGTTCCAGCAACCATACTCATAGCTTTCTCAATTGTGAATGCATTTAAGTCTGGCATTTTGTCTTCAGCAATAGCTCTAATTTGTTCCCAAGTAACACTTGCTACTTTTTTACGATTAGGCTCACCTGAACCAGATTTTAGCTTTGCAGCTTCCAATAACTGAACTGCTGCAGGAGGAGTCTTAACAACAAAATCGAATGATTTGTCTTTATACACAGTGATTTGCACTGGGCATATTTTGCCAGGTTTATCTTGTGTTCTAGCATTAAATTGCTTACAGAACTCCATGATATTAACCCCAGCAGCTCCTAAAGCAGGTCCAACCGGTGGCGACGGATTCGCAGCACCTCCCTTAACTTGTAGTTTAACTACCTTACTAATTTCTTTAGCCATTTTTTAAAAAATTTAACACAACAACTTACGGAAGCAATTGAAGTGATTATTATAGTGTAACGAAAATTATACTTTTTCAACTTGCATAAAACTCAACTCTAATGGTGTTTTTCTTCCAAAAATCTTAACCATAACTTCAAGTTTACGCTTTTCTTCATTAATTTTTTCAACTGAACCATTGAAACCATTGAAAGGCCCATCGATAACCTTAACTGTTTCGCCCAAGCTGAATGGGATTGCTTTTGTGTCTGTATTCACAGCCAACTCATCAACCTTACCAAGCATTCTGTTAACTTCAGAAAGTCTTAAAGGAACAGGTTCCCCTCCTTTAGTCTCTCCTAAAAATCCAATAACACTTGTTACTGATTTAATAATATGAGGAATCTCCCCTATTAAATTAGCCTCTATCATAACATAGCCAGGGAAATACACTTTCTCCTTAACTAATTTCTTTCCGTCTTTTACTGATACTACTTTCTCTGTAGGAACAAGTACTTGAGACACATAATCAGACATCCCTAATCTAGCAATCTCTGTTTCAATATATGCCTTAACCTTATTTTCTTGCCCACTAACTGCACGAACAACGTACCATTTTTTAACATTATTATCTGCCATAATATAAAACTACGCTTTTAACCAGTTAAAAAATCCTTCCAATGCATTTGCAAAAAACTCATCCACTCCCCAAGTTGCTAAAGCAAATAGTACCGAAAAAACAGCCACAATAATTGTTAGACTTTGCACCTCAGCCCATTCTGGCCAAGTTACATTTGACTTCAATTCTTCAAATGCTTCTGATATGTAATTAACAATTTTTGCCATTATGATATATTTTTTTTGCACGGGCGGAGGGATTCGAACCCCCATCAACGGTTTTGGAGACCGCTATTCTACCCTTGAACTACGCCCGTAAAAATTCAGTGTCGTTATCAAAAACGACACTGAATACATTTATTAATTATAGATTACTCTACGATTTCAGTTACTTGACCAGCACCTACTGTTCTACCTCCTTCACGGATAGCAAAACGTAAACCTACGTTCATAGCGATTGGGCTTAATAACTCAACATTGATAGTTAAGTTGTCCCCTGGCATAACCATCTCTACTCCTTCTGGTAAAGTGATAACTCCTGTTACGTCAGTTGTACGTACGTAGAACTGTGGACGGTAGTTATTGTGGAATGGAGTGTGACGTCCACCTTCTTCTTTTTTCAAGATATAAACCTCAGCTTTGAATTTTTTGTGTGGTTTAACAGAACCTGGCTTAATAATAACCATACCACGTTTGATATCAGCTTTATCAATACCTCTTAATAATAAACCTACGTTATCTCCAGCTTCACCTCTATCAAGGATTTTACGGAACATCTCAACTCCAGTGATTGTAGAAGTTAATTTCTCAGCTCCCATACCAATGATTTCAACAGGATCTCCAGTGTTAGCAACTCCAGTTTCGATACGACCTGTAGCAACAGTTCCACGACCTGTAATTGTAAATACGTCCTCAACTGGCATCAAGAATGGTTTAGCAACATCACGCTCTGGCTCTTCGATCCAAGCATCAACAGCTTCCATTAATTCGATAATTTTAGGTACCCAGTTTGGATCATTGTTTAACCCTCCTAAAGCTGAACCTTGAATTACTGGACAGTTGTCACCATCATACTCATAGAAAGATAATAAATCTCTGATTTCCATCTCTACAAGCTCTAATAACTCAGCATCATCAACCATATCCACTTTGTTCATAAAAACAACGATACGTGGAATACCTACTTGACGTCCTAAAAGGATGTGCTCACGAGTTTGTGGCATTGGACCATCTGTAGCAGCAACTACTAAGATAGCACCGTCCATTTGAGCAGCTCCAGTAACCATGTTCTTAACGTAATCCGCGTGACCTGGACAGTCTACGTGAGCGTAGTGACGGTTAGCTGTTTCATACTCTACGTGAGATGTATTGATAGTAATACCTCTTTCTTTCTCTTCTGGAGCGTTGTCAATTTGATCAAAAGACTTAGCTTGACAGTATCCTGCATCAGATAATACTTTAGTGATCGCAGCAGTCAAAGTAGTCTTTCCGTGATCTACGTGTCCGATAGTACCAATATTCAAGTGCGGTTTCGAACGATTAAAACTTTCTTTTGCCATTTTACTTAATTTTTAATCTTAGTTATATATTAATTTCAATTTCCTACTTAATTGAGCCAATGACGGGATTTGAACCCGTGACCTCTTCCTTACCAAGGAAGCACTCTACCCCTGAGCTACACCGGCAGAGAGATCGACTTAAAACCTAAACGCAAGGTTTTAAATATCTTTATTTGTGGGAAGAGCAGGATTCGAACCTGCGAAGGTTACCCAACGGATTTACAGTCCGTCCTCGTTGGCCGCTTGAGTATCTTCCCAATCCTTTATTCCAATATTTCAAAAAAGAGCCGATAGAGGGACTCGAACCCACGACCTGCTGATTACAAATCAGCTGCTCTAGCCAGCTGAGCTACATCGGCATTTATCAATAAAAAAAAGCCCGTTATTTCTAACGGACTGCAAATGTATAGATTTTATCTCTCAATCAAAACATTTTTTGAAAAAAATTTAAATTATATATATGCTCTGATTTTTTCTTTCCTTTTTACCAGCAAACGTTCTAATGATTCAGCCGACAATTCCACAGCTTCTTCAAAGCTTTTACATTGTTTTTTCACTAAGAAGTCATCTCCCGGTACATTAATTTTAACCTCAACGATTTTATTTTCCTTCTCGCTCGTCTTTTCTACTTTTAAATAAACATCTGAAGAAACCACTCTGTCATAATACTTTTCTAATTTATCCATTCTTCCTTGAACAAAATCAACTAGCTTTCCGTCAACATTAAAGTTAACTGCATGAACATTTACCTTCATAATCATTTTTTTTAATGGTTAAACTTTAGAGTCATTATTCCCTCTTGGATGCGCTCCAACATATACTTTTTTTAATTCTAACAAACTATTATGAGTATAAACCTGAGTAGAAGCCAAACTTGAATGCCCTAACAACTCTTTCACTGAATTTAAATCAGCTCCGTTATTTAATAAATGAGTTGCAAACGTATGCCTTAACATATGCGGGCTTCTTTTTACCTTTTCGGAGACATTACTAAAATAAGAATTTATTAATCGATACACAAAAGATTCATTTAATTTTAACCCTTTTTTTGTTAAAAAAAAATATTCCGGATCCTTAACAAAGAACAAACCTTCTCTTTCCTTAAGATAAAAACGCATTTGATTCAAAACAATCTCCAAAACAGGAATAATACGTTCCTTATTTCTCTTCCCTAAAACCTTAATGCTCTTATTCGAAAAATCAACCGCATCTAGTCTTAAATTTATCAATTCTGACCGTCTAATCCCTGTCGAATAGAACAACTCAATCAACAACTTATCTCTCACCGCCTCAAAACCATCATTGAACTGAAAACCATCTAACACCATCTCTAATTCTTTCTCAGAAAAAGGAATCTGAACTTTTTTAGACACCTTTAAAGCACGATGTTTAAACAAAGGACTCACTTCAATATGTTTAATTTTCATTAAAAACTTATAAAAAGCTTTCAACGAAGCCACTTTTCGATTAACCGAAAGAGAAGACAACCCACTTTCTACCAAAAAAACCAACCAGGAACGAATTTGAGTATATTCAACTTTCACTATATCCTCCTGTTCAAAATTTACTTTATTGAAGTCTTGAAAATCAGAGACATCCTTAACATAGGCACCTACCGTGTGAGGAGAATATTTTTTCTCCTTTTGTAAATAATCCGCAAATGCTTCTAAATTTGTAGCCATAAAAAAAACCGTTAGCATCAAATTTATAAAAAATCTGACCACTAACGGTTATATTTGTTTCAAAAAGAAAACTACTAACTCTCTAAGCTGTCTTTCAAACTTTGGATGTAAGCCGCTTTTTGGAATTTCATTCTGTTTTTAACAGACGGTTTAATAAAAGCAGTTCTTGCTCTTAATTGACGAACTGTTCCAGTTTTATCAAATTTTCTTTTATAGCGCTTTAATGCTCTATCGATATTTTCTCCGTCTTTAATTGGTATAATTAACATAATTTTGACACCTCCTCTCGTTAAGGCTGCAAAAGTAAAAATTAATTACGAAATACAAAGGATATTTTATTTATTTTTTTTTGAAATTAGTTAGGATTGAAGGTCATGAGTTATGGGTTACACAACTAAACCCCTAACTTCTAACCCCTAACCTTTCAACAGATTTCTCGAAATAACCACTTTTTGAATTTCGGTAGTTCCCTCACCTATCGTACACAATTTGGCATCGCGATAAAACTTCTCCACAGGAAAGTCTTTAGTAAAACCATAACCTCCATGAATCTGAACCGCATCATTTGCAACTCTAACACATACTTCTGAAGCATACATCTTAGCCATGGCACCCGCTGTAGTTACTGGACGATGTTGTTCTTTCAAAAAAGCCGCTTTATGCAATAACAATTCTGAAGCTTCTATTTCTGTTGCCATATCTACCAATTTAAACGAAATACCCTGAAATTCAGAAATAGCTTTCCCGAACTGATGTCTTTCTTTAGAATATTTCAAAGCTGCCTCATAGGCTCCTTTGGCTAATCCTAAAGACAAGGCTCCAATAGAAATGCGACCGCCATCTAAAATTTTCATAGCCTGAATAAAACCTTCACCCACTTCACCTAATCTATTGGCATCCGGAATACGACAATTGTCAAAAACTAATTCAGCTGTTTCACTAGCACGCATTCCTAATTTATTCTCTTTTTTACCCGAAGTAAATCCAGGCATCCCTTTTTCAAATACAAAAGCAGTCATTCCACGAGAATCTCCTTTTTCTCCAGTACGAACAACTACCACAGCTATATCTCCAGAAATTGCATGGGTTATAAAATTCTTTGCGCCATTAACCACCCAGAAATCGCCATCTCTTTTAGCGGTTGTATTCATACCTGCCGCATCCGAACCAGTATTGTGTTCCGTTAAACCCCAAGCCCCAATATGTTCCCCAGAAGCTAATTTAGGAATCCATTTCTTTTTTTGTTCATCTGTACCAAAAGTCAAAATGTGATTAGTGCACAAAGAATTATGTGCTGCTACTGACAATCCTATGGACGGATCCACTTTTGACAACTCCTCTACAATAGTAATGTATTCATGATAACCTAATCCAGCTCCACCAAGTTCTTCAGGAACTAAAATCCCCATAAAACCCATCTCACCAAGCTTTTTAAACAAAGGAACAGGAAAAGTTTGAGCCTCATCCCATTCCATTATATATGGTCTTATATTTTTCTCTGCAAAATCCCTAATGGACTGAGCAATCATATTTTGTGTTTCACTCGAATCAAAATACATCATTGTGGTTTGTTTTTTTTTAGAACTCCAAATATAAGGCTATAATATTTGCATTATCAATAGACAATCCTTTAATTTTTGTTAAATCGGCAGAATTTTTAATATTCCCATTCATAGTTCTATAGATTACAATTTCTCTTGCGATTGCATATTTGAAATATGGAAATTGCATCAATTCTTTAACCGAAGCATCATTAATAGGTATTTTTTTAATAGCACTTACCGATCCTATTTTGAAATTAGTTCTCAAACGCTCAATAACTTCAGGAGACAACCCCCAAACATCTTTCATTTGCTCCATCGAGACAAAAGCACCTAGACTTTTTTTGAACTTTAAAATCCGAGAGGAAAGCCCTTCTCCAATACCATATACAGCCATTAAATCTTGCTGATTGGCTAGATTAATATCTTTTACGATTAGTTTTTCTTTAATTGAATTAGGATACGAAGTAGTTTTCGAAAAATAACTTTTTTTAGTTACCGAATTATTTTTTACCCAATTTGGGAATTTAAAGTAAGGTGCTATTTCAGCCAACAAAGAATCTGAAACTCCGGTTACTGTCTGAAATTCTTCAGCAGAATTGACATACTTATTTTGTTTTCTATATGCAAATAAGCGATCTACTTGTTCGACCGTCATCCCTAGCTTATAACCTTTATAATCTGAGATAAAATTAGGATTAAAAGGATACAACATTCCCTTTTGTCCTTTCTGTTCTTGTTCAAGTGTACGAATTTCCGATTCTAATGAAAGCCACTTTTGCCCTTCAATATCTAATTGCGTAGCATTTCCGAAATCAACAAAAAAACAAGCAAATTGAACAACAATAATAATGAGAAAAAAAATAAGAATTCCTCTTTGCTGTTCTTTAGAAAACTGATAATACATTTTGTTCATGACAAATGATTTAACCGAATTATTAGAATGACATGTTATAAAATTATAACTATTTTACCTAAATTCAATCCAATTTGATATAGATAATTATTGTTTTATCATAAAAAACTATACTTTTGATAAATAATAATCTAAAAACTGAACCTATGTCTATTTGGAAAAAGAAACCTTTAATTAAACTTTTAGCCGAAGCTGAAGATAACGAAAAAGGATTAAAAAGAACGCTTACTGCTTGGTCATTAATTGCACTTGGAATTGGAGCAATCATTGGAGCGGGCTTATTTGTAAGAACTGCCACTGCCGCAGCTCAAAGTGCTGGACCTTCGGTAACATTAGCATTCATAGTTGCAGCTATTGGTTGTGCTCTAGCGGGACTTTGCTATGCAGAACTTTCTTCATCTATCCCAATTTCAGGTAGTGCCTACACCTATACATACGCTACCATGGGAGAATTTCTGGCATGGATTATAGGTTGGGATTTAATTTTAGAATATGCTGTAGGAGCAGCAACAGTAGGAATTGCCTGGAGTGAATACCTCAATGATTTATTGGTCAATATATTGCACACTAGCCCAATTCCTTTTGAATACTCACATTCTCCTTTTCAAACTTCACCAGATGGCGTTCAGGGAATTATTAATTTACCTGCATTATTTATAGTAAGTATAATTAGCTTACTTTTAATTAAAGGGATCCAAGAATCAGCATTTGTAAACGGTTTAATTGTTATTGTAAAAGTTGCCATTGTAATCCTCATTATTGTTATTGGATGGAAATTCATCAACCCAGATAATCACACTCCTTATATCCCACAAAGTTCTGTTTTTACAGACGAACATGGTATAGATCATGCATTTGGAGGAATTATGGGAATCTTAGGTGCCGCTGGAACGGTTTTCTTTGCTTTCATTGGTTTTGATGCTGTAAGTACGGCTGCTCAAGAAACTAAAAACCCAAAAACAGCAATGCCTATCGGAATTTTAGGATCACTAGCTATTTGTACAGTTTTATATATTTTATTTGCACATGTTCTCACAGGAGTTGCTACGGTTGAAGATTTTAGAACAGGAGGAAAAGAAGCCTCTGTAGCTTTTGCCATTAACAAATATATGATAGGTTACGAATGGCTTGGAGAATTTGTAACCATAGCAATTCTTGCAGGGTTTTCTTCTGTAATTTTAGTGCTACTTCTAGGGCAATCAAGGGTTTTCTATGCTATGGGTAGAGACGGTTTATTACCTAAATTGTTTAGTGATGTTCACCCAAAATACAAAACTCCATACAAAGCTAATCTTGCAATCCTTTTAATTGTAGGTCTATTTGCTGCATTCATCCCAGGTGATATCGTAGGTGATATGACTAGTATTGGAACTTTATTTGCCTTTGCTTTAGTTTGTATTTCGGTAATTATTTTAAGAAAAAAAGAGCCAGATATGGTACGCGAATTTAAAACTCCTTTTGTACCTGTAGTACCTATTCTAGGAGCTTTAGTTTGTATGGCTATGATGTACGGCTTAGGTTGGACTAACTGGATTAGACTTTTTGCATGGATGGGAATTGGTGTCATTGTTTATTTTACTTATGGTAGAAAAAACAGTGTTCTAAATAATCCTGATAAATCTGAATAAAAAAAATAAACTTAAAAAAGAGAGCCATTTTAAAAAATTTTTAAAATGGCTCTCTTTTTTATAAGTCAAAAACAGAGGTTCGTTTTGAACGAATTAAATCCTTTAACCGAATCCAAAAAGCCAAGGTTAAATACACTCCAAACCCTAAACCAACCGTGACAAATGAAATGTAAATAAAAAAAAGTCGGACACTTGTTACTCGCATTCCAAGTTTATCAGCAAGACGTGAAGAAACCTGAAATCCGTACTTTTCGAAAAAAAATTTAAGTTTTACTATTGCTGACATTGGCATCCTTTTTAAAATCATCGACAAAATTACAAAATTATACCCATAGCTTAGGCAAATTAATGCTGCTTCAGCAATTCCATCCCTACAGCACAATGCAAGCATTTACCGTGCAAGCAATATTCATTTTTTAATTGCAACAAGGATTGTGTTTCAAATGAATTAGCCGCCTTAATTCCGAAAGTATGAAACTTGTCTATTATTGAATTTTTTTCGGGAGCAACATCAACTAATAAATCAATCAAATCATCGGTAATTTCTTTTCCAAGGCTTTTTGCATAAGCAAACTGTATTGGTACAATGGTATTAACCAACAACAAATCGACAAATGCTTTTGAAAGCTTCTTTGCTTTTCTGGGACTTTCTTTGTCAAACTGATAATGATTTTCCCAATAGAATGATGGACCTACCTGAAACAAATCGTATGCCTTATCGATAGTATCAATAGTGCTAATTTTAGAAAATAAATTTTGATGTAAGTGATACAAATTGGCCAATTGCGACAAGCGTATCGTAGGAAAATTATCTGGACGATGTTTAAAAAACTGCACTTGTCCCAGCAATTTAGATTCTAATTGGTATTTATGTAACAGAAAAAAATACCTAAACTGTATATCCTTAAAATAGTTATCTTCTTTTTCTGTTTCTAATAGATTAGCCTTGCCTAACAATAAAGCCTCAAGATTTTCTACCTCAAAACTTTCTTTTCTGATGACATCAAACGGAATGGATTGGGCTATTTTTAAAAAAATATCACCATTGGTATTTAAGCCAAAATTTTTAGCCAACATACGAAACAATACGGCTTCCCAATCATTATTGGTTTCCTCTAACAATTGATATATCGCTTTGGATTTTCGTTCCAAACGCTCAAAAAACAAACGTTCTTGCCAATTTTTAAAAAGAAATGTATCTAATTCTTGCAGTTGTTTTTCGCAAAAAATCCAAGATTTTGGAGCAACTAATCTTTGATAATTCATTAAAACAGCTTTATCAGTATAGTTCTTGAGCTCCAAGACAGGAATTTCAGAATTATCCTTTCTAAAAACGGCAGTATCATGTTCCCAAACAACATGTAAAATCACGTTTTCGTATGCTTCGTCTTTTTCATGATGATGCACATACCAATCGGAAGATTTTACATGGATTTCAACGTTTCCTGCCCATTTTTGTGACCCAATTGTGATTTGCGCATTAAAAAAATCAGGCCCAGCTTGCTGTAGATATTGCCCAGCTTGAAGAACTGAAATAGTTTCTCCATTAGTGGTTTTCAAATCAAGTGTATTCCACTTTTTATACTTCCATAAATAGTGTAAAAAATCTTCCTTCATAGCTAAAGACATAAATTCATTATACTAAAATAATGAAAAAACTTACGTATTTAAACTTTTGAAAAAAAAATCTTATTTCATCATGTACAACTGTGCACAGGCTCGTGCATCCGATAATGCTTCGTGATGATTTAACTCGATATTCATCAACTTGCAACAATCACTTAATTTAGTTGGTTTTACACCTTTGGCTTTATAAATTTTAACTGTACATTCCCAACGAGCAGCAATATTTAGGTGCGAATACTCTAAACCATAATAAGCCATTGACTTCAGCAAAACATTACGATCAAAACTTTCATTATGAGCCACTACTACTCTGTTTTGTAGTCTTTTTTGAATTTCAGGAAATACTTGAAGAAAATTTTTAGCTCTAGCAGTATCACTTGGATAAATTCCATGCACCTGAATAGTAAAAGGTGAATAAAGATTATTGGGAGGCTGAATCAAAGAAACAAATTCGTCTACCACTATTCCATTCTCTACCGTAACAATCCCCACTGAACAAGGATGAAATGAGGTAGCGGTTTCAAAATCAATCGCTGTAAAAGTCATACCTAAACCTAATTAAAGAAATTCCAAATCAAACCAAAACGAATGGCCATATCACGAAACGGATAAGAAGGCGAAGAATAGAAATTATTACCTGTATAAGCCGAATTAAAATGCTCTGCTTTTACATAAACTCTAGTTCTTTGAATTTTAGCATTAAAGAAAAAGTCAAAATTAGGATAGTTCCCAATTTGTTTTTGTTGTTGCACAAAAAATTCACCAATTACAGGATTGTACTCATTAGCATAGTACTTAGTAAAATAATTAAATGTTATCCCTGTTTGAACAAACAAAGCCCTTTGAAAGAAATAGTTACTAAAATAAAAAGTATTACGAACTACTAAATCGGGTACATTTAATACGGCTTGACTTTGATCTACTTTTTGATACAAAACGGTATTATTCAGCGCAAATTTTCCAAATGTTATTTCCTTACTCAATTTAAGGGATAAGTATTTAATTGTTCCACCAAATTGATTAGGTGAAATTAATTGTTGTGAATTATCAGCCGACTTATTTTCAAAATACACATGATCGGTTAAAGTCGCTATTTGCATAGAACCATCAAACCAAGGCGTTAATGCTTCTCCACTGATTATATTGATTTTTTCGTTTGCAAAATTATTCGACCAATTGTAATTTTCATATTCACTTTGGTACAAATTATAAATATCATTAGGCAATTTACTTATATTTTGATAACCAAAAACGAACTGAAAATCCTCATTAAGATTATAGTCTAATTTTGCTTCAATGTTAGATATTGTTTGTTTACTAATCGCTTTTGAAAGCAAAAATCTACCGTGCCATTTGTTTTTCCAATATTCATACTGACCTCCAACATTATTGATATTTCTTGACAAAACAGAAGGAATAACACCCTCATCCAAAATCAAAATTCTATTGTAATAAAAGTTGCTTCTAAAATCATCAATGAAAAATTGAAATTTACCTAAAGTAGTGTTTTCATAAACCAAGCCCGCTTTATTATACATTTTATTATAGTGGGTTTGATCAGACAAATTAGAGGTCACAATGGCATCACCAAATCGATAAACATTACGAGTTCCTACACTAGAAAGCAAAGTAGGCTGATTGTATCTGTAAAATTTGTTTTCAAAATTAAATTGGTGTGTGACATACAAATTATTGGCAGCAGCAGTAGGATTCACACGAAAAATATGATCCACAAAAAAACGTTTGGCTCTTAAAAAAGATTCCGCATCCGTTAAATAGACTTGCAAACGCTGTCTGTTTTTAAATTTAGCATCTTCGCTTTCAAAATCATTATTAGTTGTAATCCCTCCATTTTCTTCATTCAAAACATCTTGAGAGGTAAAATGGGATTTGATAAGATAGCGTTTACTCGTAGTATTATAACTCATCATAAACCTGAAACTCCCTGTACTTGCCAATTCATTTATATATTTTCCCTCAGAACGTAATCCTTTATAAGCAATAGACAAATTCAAATTAGGAGATAAATTGACAGCAAAGAAAGAATCTACAGAATGACCTCTTGCCAAAATAGATTTAAAATACAATTCGGTTACAGGTGTTGCAACAGAGGCATATCGAATTTGATTCGCTTCTAAAAAATTAAAATGCTTGGCCTTAAATCCCATTTCAGGAAAAGGAGTATGCTGCGTTAAACTATATTGCAGTGTATTATATGCTTGTCCTTCGTTAGGAAAGGCTAGCAAACCAAAAAGATCTCTTCGAAGGTAATTATGACTATACTCTCTTTCTACCGTGAGAGCAGTATCTAAATAAGTTGTATCCCTTTCTAAGGTAATGAATCGATACATATCAATGGTAGCCACTTTACCAGTATCTTTTTCTTTAGCATTTGGTCCTCCTTTTAATCGGTCAGCAAAACTTCTCTTAGGCTCCTCACCTCTTGTATTGTTTTGAGAAAACAACATTATTGGCACAATTAAAAAGTATAGTAAAAAGAGAATTCTCATTCGGGATAGCTATATAATTTGGGTTTATTTCAAAACTAATATTTGAGACAAAGGTAAAGGATAAAACCGTATAAAAAAACAACTTAATTAGTACTAAATGATAAGTAAACGTTAGAATACAGCGCTATTATCTTAAAAATTTTATAATCTTTGCCGTTCAAACACCAATAGATATGCTTTCCTCTAACTATTCTACATTTATTCTTGAAGCGGGAACCGATGAAGCCGGTCGTGGTTGCTTGGCTGGTCCTGTAACCGCTGCGGCGATAATTCTTCCATCAGACTTCCATAATTCAATATTAAATGACAGTAAACAATTATCTGAAAAAGTTAGAGAAAAATTACGTCCCATAATAGAAGAACAAGCCGTAAGTTTTGCTGTTACTCATCTATTTCCAAATGAAATTGATGAAATCAACATCCTAAATGCTTCAATGAAAGGCATGCAAGAATCGGTTTTACAATTAAATCCAACTCCCGAATTTATTATTGTGGATGGTAACCGCTCTTTGAATGCCAAATTAGGATTAAAAAACGCTTGTGGAAAACAATTTTCTCCTGATGAAATTCAACTTTTAAAGTCAATTCCAAATCAAAGTATCATCAAAGGAGATTCTAAATATTTGAGCATTGCTGCCGCTTCTGTTTTGGCCAAAACCTACCGTGATGAATATATGGACAAAATTCACGAAGAATTTCCAATGTACAACTGGAAAAAAAATAAAGGCTACCCAACAACAGAACATCGTGAAGCGATCAAAAAATATGGGGTAACTAAGTACCACCGAATGAGTTTTAGATTATTGCCGGAGCAACTAACCTTAGATTTGTGATTGTTGATTAACGATTTTTGATTGCAGATTTACTACTGCTTACTAAAATTATACCGCAAAGTTCAGAAGGTTTTCGCAAAGAAATTAAGAAAAATCAGTGATAATCTGTTGCATCCGTGACATCCGTGTACCAAATTAAACAGTGACAAATTCCGCTTCAAACAATTGAATAAAATGCTTCAAAATTTTAGCTTTTACTTCTTCCTCATCTACTTTTTCAACACCCAGTTCTACGTTTAAAGTAGTCACCGCTTTTCCGCGAATACCACAAGGAATGATATTGTCAAAATAACCCAAATCGGCATTGACGTTCAAAGCAAATCCGTGCATGGTCACCCAACGCGAAGCACGAACTCCCATCGCACATATTTTTCGAGCAAATGGTGTTCCCACACCTAACCAAACTCCGGTTTCCCCTTCACTTCTACCGCAATCCAAACCATATTCCTGTAAAGTCAAGATAATGGTTTCTTCCAGCAAACGTAAATATTTATGAATATCAGTAAAGAAATTTTCTAAATCTAAAATAGGATAACCTACTATTTGCCCCGGGCCGTGATAGGTAATATCGCCACCACGATTGATTTTGTAAAAGGTAGCACCTTTGGCTTCTAATTGTTTTTCTGACAACAATAAATTTTCAAAATCACCACTTTTTCCAAGCGTATATACATGAGGATGTTCTACAAAAAGAAAATAATTAGGCGTAGGCGTATTGGATTCTTCTCTTCGGTTTTGAATTTTAAGATCTACAATTCCTTTGAATAATTCCTCTTGAAATTCCCAAGTCGATTTATAATCTCTTTTTCCTAAGTCCTGAAGTTGGATTTTTTTGTTCATCGTATTACTTTGAGGCGCAAAAATACGATTAATTATTTTGATTTGCCACGAAGTCACAAAGACACACAAAAAGATATTTCACCACAATTTTCACAAATTAGCACAAATGAATCTGTGCCAATTTGTGAAATTGGTGTTTATTCAAAAACCACATCTAGGTTCAACTTTTCCGGGTTTTCAGTATATTCCGTAAAAGGATATTCTACCGTAATTGTTTTGCGGTCTGCACTGAATAGCGCATCCGGATTAGAAACTGATTTTACCGCTTTTGGGAAATGGTATTTCAAAGTATATTTGGAAGAAGCAAAAATCATCTTAGCCATTCCGGTTGAATCAGAGGCGAATGTATTTAAAGCGTTTTTATCAACAATTGCTTTTCGGCTAAAGTTTTTTCCATTATAACTAAAACTCAATTTAGAATTATCCATTCCAAGTCCGCTTAACATAGCAGTGCTTTTATCTGATTTTCCTTTTAAATCCTTCAGCGCCGACATACTTTCCATCAAACCACCCAAATCATTTACTTTTTTAAAAGGCGTATTCATTGAGAATAATAATTGTTGAGCTTCCGGATTCAATTTGATTCTCATCACAAAGTTTTCCAATTTCTTTAAAGCTTCTTGTTGTTCCGGAGCTAACTTAGCAATACTATCTTTCTTCGCTGCAAATATTTCTTTGAACGAAAAAGTAGAATCGATTGCCTTAGCGTTATTTTTCATTCCTAATTCATTTCCTAATTTATCTCCTGCCATTGCCAGCAAACCCGCCCCATCCATTTCTAAGGAATAATTCCCAGAACCATCAGGATGAACATCGATATTTTCCGTGAAGTTGCAGCTTGTAAGTGTTACTATTAAATATGAAACACACAGTATTTTGTATAATCTAATCATTTTTTTTTCAATTTATATTTATTTATAATCTAAAATGACATCACAAATCCATAATTCATTTGCCTATCATAATCAACTTTTAAACTAAAATTTATCTTATCATTTTGTTTTTCATTAAAAGTATTGACAAACTCATAATAATCTTTATTTTTAGGACTAATTATATATCCGATAATTGCTCCAGCAAGAGCAACCCCAAGACCTTTAAATAGATTTGTCTTATTATAAGTTTCTCCCTCTTCAGTAGTCATTACCTCATTTATCATAATTCCTGCCCCGGTTCCAAATCCTCCGTAAGTAAAAATTTTTGATGTTATTTTTTTATTCGAAATTTTTTTAATCTGTTCTTTCAAATCACCTTTTAATTCATCAGACATTTCCGTTTCTTCTACAAATTGTTTTAACCCACGAGGATTCGCATCATAATATTTATTATGATATTTCAATCTTTCGGGTTCGCTTTTACCTCCTCCAAAATAAAAATAATGAAACTGTGAAAATGTATAATTTGAAAAAAGCAGTACCAACAATACAATCATTTTCTTTAGCATACGAAATTTATTTAATGTGACTTTTAATTTGAATTCAACTCTATTAAAGCAAATTTAAAACTTTTTCTTACTTAACAAATATCTTTATTTATAACCCACCTTGATTAAAAAAAACAAAATCTTTGTCGAATAGCCCCGATAGTAGTGGAAATCCTATTGTGCCACTGTTTGGCACAATAGATTGCAACGAACAGCGGGACAAAACGTCCTTAAAACTCGGGGATTTTCTGCTCCTAAAAATTCTGAAATCTGCTTTCTGTAATCTGTATTCTTTTGTTATCTTTGCGGTCTTAAAAATCAGACTATAATGGCATTATCAGAACAAGAAATCATCCGAAGAGAAAAACTGCAATCTTTACGCAACTTAGGAATCAACCCTTATCCTGCGAATCTTTTTCCTGTAAATCATACTTCAAAGCAAATTAAGGACAATTTTGAAGAAGGAAAACGTGTGATTGTTGCTGGTCGTTTGATGAGTGTGAGAGATCAAGGAAAGGCTTGTTTTGCTGAATTACAAGATAGCGAAGGTCGTATTCAATTGTACGTGAACCGCGATGTTTTGTGTCCTGAAGAAGATAAAACCTTATACAACCAAGTTTTCAAAAAATTGACTGACTTAGGTGACTTTATTGGTATTGAAGGCGAATTATTTACGACTCAAGTAGGCGCAAAATGTATTCGTGTTGACGGATTTACGTTTTTAAGTAAAACATTGCGTCCGTTGCCATTACCAAAAGTAGATGAAGAAGGTAATGTTTATGATGCCTTTACTGATGCTGAATTGCGTTACCGTATGCGATATGTGGATTTAACGGTTAACCCCGCTGTAAAAGAAACGTTTATCAAAAGAACAAAATTGTTCAGTGCGATGCGTGAATACTTTAACAATGCTGGATATCTAGAGGTTGACACCCCAGTACTTCAATCGATTCCTGGTGGTGCTTCTGCAAGACCATTTATTACACATCACAATTCGCTTGACATTCCGCTTTATATGCGTATTGCAAACGAATTATATTTAAAACGATTAATTGTTGGTGGATTTGAAGGTGTTTATGAATTTTCAAGAAACTTCCGTAACGAAGGAATGGACAGAACCCATAATCCTGAATTTACCGCAATGGAAATATATGTAGCCTATAAAGACTACAACTGGATGATGGATTTTGCTGAAGGTTTGTTAGAACACTGTGCCATTGCAGTAAATGGTACAAGTGAAGTGACTTTTGGTGAGCACAAAATAAGTTTCAAAGCGCCATTTGCCCGCGTAACGATGACTGACTCAATTAAACATTTTACTGGTTTTGACATTTCTGGAAAAACTGAACAAGAATTGTTTGAAGCAGCCAAAGGAATGGGAATCGAGGTTGATGAAACAATGGGTAAAGGAAAATTAATCGATGAGATTTTTGGAGCAAAATGCGAAGGAAATTACATCCAACCAACATTCATTACTGATTATCCAAAAGAAATGTCGCCACTTTGTAAAGAGCACCGCGATAATCCTGAATTGACGGAGCGTTTTGAATTGATGGTTTGTGGTAAAGAAATTGCCAATGCTTATTCGGAATTGAATGACCCAATTGACCAAAGAGAGCGTTTTGAAGAACAAATGCGTTTATCCGAAAAAGGAGATGACGAAGCAAACGGAATTATCGATGAAGATTTCTTAAGAGCACTAGAATACGGTATGCCTCCAACTTCTGGAATGGGAATTGGAATGGATCGTTTAATTATGTATTTAACAAATAATGCTTCTATCCAAGAAGTATTATTGTTCCCGCAAATGCGTCCTGAGAAAAAAATCTCAGTAGAATTGACCGATGAAGAAAAATTCATCGTTGATTTATTGAAAAAAAGTGAAAATAAAATGGATCTTCAGCAACTAAAAATGAATGCCAATCTAAGCGGTAAAAAATGGGATGCTGCCATGAAAGGTTTAGCAAAACATGGTTTGACTAAAGTAGCTGTTGAAGGCGAAAGTAAAGTGGTGGAATTCGTAGGATAGTTTTTTTAAATTCCAATTGAAAAAATCCAAATTCCAAACTGGATAACATAATATTTAAACCCGACAGATTTCAAAAAACTGTCGGGTTTATTTTTTTAAATACTTACACCAACAAAGCCGCCTTATTATCAATTTTCTTTTTAGCTAATAAAGCCTCAATATTACTCAAAGTAGTAATCGCAATTTGTGACAAGGCCTCATTCGTAAAAAATGCCTGATGGGCTGTTACTAATACATTTGGAAAGCTCATCAAACGCTGGATTTGATCATCTTCAATAATATCTTCGGAGTGATCTTTGAAAAACAACTTATCTTCCTGTTCGTAAACATCAATCCCTAAATAACCTACTTTTCCTCTTTTCAGGGCATGAATCACATCCAAAGTTTGAATTAAGGCACCTCGACTTGTATTAATCAGCATGACATTATCTTGCATTAACGAAAGTGATTTTTCATTGATGATGTATTTCGTGGTATCATTCAAAGGACAATGCAAGGAGATAATCGCTGACTCCTTAAAAAGGGTTTCTAAAGTCACATAATTCACGCCTAAATCGACCAACTCTTCGTTGGGAACCAAATCAAAAGCCAATACTTTACAACCAAAACCTTTTACAATTTTAGCAAAAGCTTTTCCGATATTTCCAGTTCCTATAATTCCAACTATTTTACCATGCAAATCAAAACCTAACAATCCGTTTAGGGAAAAATTTTGTTCGCGCACCCGATTGTACGCTTTATGTGTTTTTCGGTTTAAAGTGAGAATCATCGCCATAGCATGTTCAGCAACTGCTTCTGGTGAATAAGCTGGAACTCGACACACTTTTAAATTGTATTTTTTAGCCGCTACCAAATCTACATTATTGAAACCGGCACATCGCAAAGCGATAACTTTTACCTTTTTTCCAACCAATTGCTCAATAACCGATTGATTTACGATATCATTTACAAAAACACAAACTACATCGGTAGTTGCAATTAATTTAACCGTATGTTCATTTAACTGACTTTCAAAAAAATCCAAATCGTATCCAAAATCCGAATTGTATTTTTCAAAAAAAGATTTATCGTAAGCCTGAGTGGAGAAAAAAGCAACTTTAGGAATCTGTGTTAATTCATCTTGTTTCATACTAATTCTTTTTAGTTTGTAAGGCAAGTTAGGGAATATTCAAAAAAAGAAACCTGACAAATGTCTTATTCTCTTAAAAAAATTCCTTCATGTATGCGCTATTTTTTTGAGAAAAACTACCTAATTCAATTGTTAATTTGATTAAACCAAATACAAAAAAAGGAGTCTATTATAATAAATAGATTACATTTATACTTTCAAACCAACAATCAAAACAAACAAAGCAACCCAAGAAACTAATAAAATGGCAAAAAAAATAATGTTTATCCTAATTCTTTTTTTAGGAATAAGTACAAAAAATACGGCACAAGTACCTACCGACACTATTCAGAAAACGAAATCAAGTCCGATTGAAATTGAAAAAATCTACCTCCATACTGACAATAATTATTATCCTATAGGAGAATCAATATGGTATAAGGCCTATGCGGTTTATGCGTATACCAATCAGCTTTTTGACCATAGCAATGTTCTTTATGTTGAACTCATTTCTCCAGAATCAAAAATCGTAAGTCGCAATATTACCCGACTTGAAGGCGGACTTGGTCATGGCGACTTCATCTTGGCCGATTCCTTAGGCATTAAACCAGGTAAATATCAATTAAGAGCTTATACTAATTGGATGCGAAATTTTGGTGATACATTTATCTTTAAAAAAGAAATCCAAATCATTAGTATTGCCAAAGATGAATTGGCTCAATCAAAAGAAGTAAACAAAACAAGTCCGAAAGCAAAAAACACAAAAGAAGAAGTTGATAGTAAAAAAAAGAACGAAATCCTATTTGATTTTTTCCCAGAGGGAGGCTCTTTAATTGAAGAAGTAGTAGGTAATGTAGCCTTCAAAGCGACCGACACTCATGGTACTCCCATAGAAGTTAAAGGAACGATTTATGATTCCAATGACAAACCTATCAACCTATTTAAAAGCATGCATGACGGAATGGGTAAATTTATTTTGCAACCCGAAAAAAATCAAAAATATTATGCCATTATCAGCACGCCAACTAACGATGAAATCAGAATAAATCTGCCCGAAACCTTAAAAACAGGCTATTCACTAAGTCTCAATGAAATTGACGGCAAAAAAATTGTTTCCATAAAAACAAACAAGGCAACTCTCCTACTCCATCAAGACAAACCACTCACAATCCTTTGCAACACAAGAGGAATCACTTATTTTGAAGGCACACAAGAACTTAAAGAAACCAAACTTTCTTTTATTTTGCCCGAAGAAAATATCCCAGAAGGAATATCACAAATTACACTTTATGATGAAAATGCCATCCCTCAAAGCGAACGCTTGGTTTTTATTACAAAAGAAAACAATCTAGACATTACCCTAACCACAGATAAAAAAGAATATGCCCCAAAAGAAAAGGTAACGGTAAGCCTACAAGCTAAGGATAAACAAAACACGCCTCTAATTGCTAACTTTTCTATTTCGGCTACCGACGTTAATTGGATCAATGAAAACCAAGATAACGTAGTAAACATCTATTCCTATTTTCTCATGGCTTCAGACATTAAAGGTAAAGTACACAATCCCAGTTATTATTTTAACCCCTCTAATCCCCTTCGTTTAGTTCACTTAGACTTAGTATTACTAACTCAAGGTTGGCGCGATTTTGTTTGGAAAAAATTCCCAAAACTCAATGAAAATGAAAATTTCAAAGCCGAAAAAGGAATTACTATTTCTGGAAAAGTAGAAAACCTAATTGGGACTACTCCTAAAGAGAATAGTTTGGTACAAATGGTTCTGCTCAATAATGCTAATTCTGTGATGCTTAATGAAACTACGGATAGCAATGGAAAATTTAAATTTAACGATATTGTATTCCGTGGTACAGCAACAATGCTCCTCAATACTAAAAACGAAAAAGGAAAAAATAGAGGGAAATTTGTATTAGACTCTATCTACAACGAACCTATTGCTATTGATTTTAAAAGCCAATTAAATAGTAACCTAGAAGAAACTACAATTAGTCAGATGCAATCAAATATCAGAAACAAAAAAATACTCTTTAATATTCCTGAAGAGAATCAACTTAAAGATGTTGTAATTATAAGTAAAAAGAAGCAAGATGATACTGGTCCAAGTCGTTTTGGTTTTGCTGATTACACATATATCCCTGAGGAAAAAGGGCCACATTATTCTAATATATTTTTACTTATCCAAGTAGCCATTCCTAATGTATCCGTAACGAATAACTCTATTCGTTTTAATCGATATAACGGACAAGCACTTGTTCTGGTAGATGGCATTGAAACTGATATGAGTTTATTATCAAGCATGTCGACCGATGACGTTGCTAAAATTGAAGCGATCAAAGGTCCTGGAGCTGCGGTTTTTGGTTCACAAGGGGGTAATGGAGCTATCCTAATTTATACTAAAATGGGCAAAGGTTCTAACTCCAGCAAAAAAGTGTTCCATTCCATTGCTAAACCTATAGAAGGATTCCAAAACACGAGAATCTTTTATTCACCCAATTATAGCAAACCACAACCTACAGAAAATAAAACCGCCGATATACGAAATACATTATACTGGAATCCCTATTTTCAAACCGACGAAAAGGGCAATGCAACCACTTCTTACTATAATAACGAAGTTAATTCAACTATTAATTTAATAATTGAAGGAATTACTAATAATGGTATACCAGTGGTTTTAAAAACCAACTACATCATTAAAAAGTAATTTTTTATACCTTTAGAAAACAATAGGTATCAATAGATTAATTTGTAAGTTATAATTTTAAGTTAAGAATTAAACCTTTTTGAAAAAACAACATCTTATACAAGTAACTTTTAACACAATTAAAAAATGAAAAAATTAATTATTGCCGCATTATTAGTGGTTGGAGTAGCAACTTTTGCTCAGGAGAAAAAAGAAAGACCTCAACGTGGAGATATGGAAAAAATGACTCCAGAACAACGTGTTCAAAATCGTGTGGACCGTATGACAAAAGAATTAAATCTTGATGCTGCACAACAGGAAAAAATAAAACAACTTTATGTTGACGAAGCAAAAAACAGAGAGGCCATGATGGCACAAATGAAAGAGAAAAAAGGTCAAGGTAGAGAAATGATGGCTGAACAAAGAAAAGCTATGGAGACAAAAATGGCTGCAATCTTAAACGCTGATCAACTAGCAAAATGGAAGAGCAATCAAGAAAAAATGCAACAAAGAATGCAACAAAGAATGCAGGAAAGAATGGGCGGTGGAATGGACAACCAACCTGGTGGCAACATTGATAACTAATAAAAAAAGCTTCGAGAATCTCGAAGCTTTTTTTATCTATTTTCGCTATTTACTATAATGTTTTTGAAACGGTATCAATTGCATTAATTGTAAAATCTAAATCGTCATAAGTCAACGCATCGGTTATAAACCAAGTTTCATACGCCGATGGTGCGATATAAACTCCCTCTTTCAATAATCCGTGGAAAAACTTTTTAAACGTTTCATTATCACCATTGGCAGCCGTTTGAAAATCAACAACGGGATTAGCATCAAAGTGAACTGATATCATCGACCCTACTCTATTAATCGTGTAAACAATAGAATTGGCTTGTAAAACACGATGAATTCCTGCTTCTAAATAGGCTGTTTTTTCTTCTAATCTTTGAAAAACTTCAGCATCTTCATTCAAAGATTCTAGCATGGCTAATCCAGCTGCCATTGCCAAGGGATTTCCTGATAAAGTTCCGGCTTGATATACTGGACCAAGTGGCGCTAAATAATTCATAATTCCTTCACGGGCTGCAAATGCACCTACAGGCAAACCTCCACCGATTACTTTACCAAAACAAACAATATCAGCATTGATATTCAATAACTCCTGTGCCCCGCCTTTGGCCAAACGGAAACCAGTCATTACTTCATCAAAAATGAGTAAAATTCCATTTTCAGTACAAAGTTCACGAATACCTTCTAAAAAACCTTTCACTGGCGGTACACAACCCATATTTCCAGCAACTGGTTCTACGATGATAGCCGCAATTTCATTTGGATTTGCTTGAATTAAACTTCTAACATTTTCTAAATCATTGTATTTAGCTAGTAAAGTATCTTTAGCTGTTCCAGCCGTTACTCCAGGACTATTTGGTGTTCCAAAAGTCATTGCCCCGCTTCCTGCCTGAATCAAGAAAGAATCGGAATGTCCATGATAACAACCTGAAAATTTGATTATTTTATCTCGTTTAGTAAATCCACGCGCCAATCGTACGGCACTCATACAAGCCTCTGTTCCTGAGTTTACAAAACGTATTTTATCAATATTAGGAACCATCGAAACTGCCAAAGCAGCGATTCGAGTTTCTAATTCTGTTGGCATCCCAAAAGAGGTGCCCAATTGGGCTTTCTCGGTTACTGCCTTAACAACAGGTTCATAAGCATGACCTAAAATCATTGGTCCCCATGAATTAATATAATCAATTAATCGATTACCATCTTCATCATACAAATACGCACCCTTAGCTTGTTTTACAAAAATAGGTGTTCCTCCTACCGATTTGAATGCTCTAACTGGCGAATTAACTCCTCCTGGAATTACTTTTTCTGCTTCAGCAAAAAGCTGACTACTTCTTTGGTATAACATTTAATTTTTGATTTCTAATTTGTGATTGTAGACATCGTTATCATTTTTCATATAATCCTTCTACGTCTAGCACTTAACCTTCTTAATTCTTAATTCTTACTAATTCACTTTCAATTTCTGACCTATATAAAGTGTATTATCAGACAATTTATTTTTTTGCTTTAAATCCTCTACTAAAAGGTTGTATTTTTTTGATATCGAATATAAGGTATCTCCTTTTTGAACTTCATAGTATTCTTCGTTTCTGGAACTTACACTTGTTATTCGCCCTCCTTTATTCTCATTAGCAACATATTTTTTACCGAGAACCTGCGCATCATATTGTGCCAAATCGTAACGCTCAATATAGGAAATTAACTTTTCCGGATAACTAGGATCGGTTGCATATCCGGCTTTTCTTAAACCTCTTGCCCAAGCTTCATAATCATCTTTGTCCAATTCAAACAAACTAGCATATCTTGTTTTTCCTTTTAAAAAAAGAGCATGATCGCGATAAGATTCTGCTACTTTATTGTATTTTCGAAAGCATTCTTGCTTTTCATCATCATCATGTTTTACACTGTCTCCTGTCCAATCTGAATGGCATTTAATACCAAAATGATTATTAGCACTCATTGCCAATTCACTTTTTCCAGCACCAGACTCTAAAATTCCCTGTGCCAAAATAATACTCGCTGGAATACCATAATTTTTCATATTACTCATGGCTACATCCTTGTATTGTAAGACATAATTACTAACAACACTATTGGTAACTGTAGTTCTAGAGGAAGAAACAATTACTTCTTCCTTTTTTTGATTTGTTTTTTTGTTTTTTGAAGAATAGGAATTATTTTTAGTTGAACCAATTGGCGATTTGGTAGTATGACAACTAACAAGCATCAAAATAATCAATAAGAGTAGGCTTTTCTTAAACATCAACAGTTAGTATTGGTAAATTCTTATTTTTTAATTTAACATTCATTCCGTAAATTCCTTGTAAACCACCAGTATGAATAAGCAAAATATTCGAATGTGCAGGAAAATAATTCTTTTGAATCAAGTCGAAAACACCATACACCATTTTCCCAGTATATACAGGATCTAACGGAATTTTAGTATCTTGATAAAATTGATTAATAAAATGAATTAATTCTTCATTTACCTTACCATATCCACCAAAATGATACTCAGTATTGAGCTCCCAATTTTCATTCTGCACAAAAATACGGATTTCATCTTGTAAAAAATCGCCTTTAAGAGCTGGAAATCCCATTACTTTTTGATGTGGCAAGGCACTATTAATAATACCCGAAATCGTTCCGCCTGTTCCCACAGCACAACAAATATAATCAAACTTACTATCTTCTGGTGTTAAAATCTCCTCACAGCCTTTTACAGCTTGAGGATTCGTGCCACCTTCAGGAACCAAATAAAAATCACCAAAATGTTTTTGTATACTCGTCAAAAAAGAAGTTTCTTTTTTTAAACGATACACTTCTCGGGAAACAAATTCAAATTGCATTCCGCATTCCTGAGCAAATTGAAGCGTAGGATTGTTTTCTATTTTATCTCGCAATTCATCTCCTCTAATAATGCCTATAGATTGAAAACCATTTTCACGAGCAGCATAAGCTACGGCAGCAATGTGATTTGAAAAAGCACCACCAAAAGTGAGTAGTGTTTTTTTATTTTCACTTTTTGCTTGAAGCAAATTGTATTTTAATTTCCTAAACTTATTTCCCGAAACAACAGGATGCAATAAATCGTCCCTTTTGATGGTAACCGAAATGGAATTAGGAAATTGTATTTGTACTTCTTGATTCAAAACTTATAATTTTTGCAAAGGTATAACTTCTAAGGATTCACCATCCTTTTCGACCTCAAATTCATAAATTATTTTCAATTTAAACTTTGAGAACTTTACAACATTATTTTTGCCACAGACCTGCCTCGCTGGCAGGCGGGTTACACAGATTATCACAGATTTTTTTTGTATTCTTTGCGGAAATCTTCGAATACTTTGCGGTTAATAACTGCCACGAATGCACTAATTGATTTTTAAAATCTTTGAGTTCAAAATTCCACGGATTTATATTTTCATAAATGAAAATAAACTTATCTAAACTTTACATCGTTATTTACACCACAGATTAAAAGGATTTCACCAAAGTTTTCATTGATGAAAACAACTTAAATGTACTTAACTGCTTTTTAAACTTTCAACATACTTATATGACTTATATGTTTAAAAAATTGCACGCCGATTTTGCAGATAAACGCCGATTTTTTTCTTAGTGCGCTTTGTAAAAACTTTTTCTTCTTTGCGGTTAAAATCATTTTTTGGACTTCCACAAATACTTCAAAAAACCAAAAACCCTTCTGTTTTTTAGATATTCCAAATCAGCCTCATTGCTATAAGCCTCTCTTTCAAAAGAAATGCTTCGATAGGCATGATTTTTGTTGTTGTATTTTAACAACAAAAACAGATATTCTGTACCATACCAAATGAAAAAAGGAAGAAGTAACATCTCAATTTGTTGTTGTAAATGAATACGTTCATGATTGATTAAAACAGCATTAGATTTGTCTTCCTTGTATTTTAAAATCACAAAGGGATACAGGGTCAAACCACGAAATCCTTTAGGTATTAAATACTTGTTAACAAAGAGAAACATTGCGTTTTAAATTTTAAATTTGTAGAAATGAACAACAAAAATTAATGATTGGACAAAGTAATGAAAATAAATTAATAGAAGGTGAAGATTTCTATTACACTCCAGAAGGATACAAATGTTTTACAGAAAAATATCATTTAAAAAGAGGTTATTGTTGTAAAAGCGGTTGTCGACATTGTCCTTATGGTTATGATAAAAAAACAGGAACTAACAAGAAATAGAGGTATTAATAAAACTTTTTCCTGTTTTATAGTTCAAATAGATACCTAAATTTTAATTATAGATTAGTAATCAAAAAAATTGCACTATGAAAACCATCAAAATTGTACCGCTTTTATTTCTTTTTCTTCTCAATGCCTGTAGTTCTGTAAGAGTAAATTCTGATTACGACAGCCATGTAGATTTTAAACAATATAAAACCTATGCCTTCCATAAAAAAGGAATTGACAAGGTTGAAATATCTGATTTAGACAAAAGAAGAATATTACACGCAATAGACAATTCTTTAAGCCAAAAAGGAATGACTAAAAGTGAAAACCCAGATTTACTTATTAATTTTTTCACTAAAGAAAGAGAACAAATTGATGTAAACCAATTCAATATGGGTTGGGGCTATGGCTGGGGATGGGGATGGAATCCTTATTTTTGGGGTGGAGGAAACACCTTTACCTCTTCTTCAACTCAAGGAACTCTTTTCATTGACTTAATTGATGCCAAGAAAAAAGAATTGGTTTGGCAAGGACAAGGAATAGGAACTCTTTCGGAAAACAGAATAGAAAAGGAAAAACAGATTAATGACTTTGTTTCAAAAATCTTAGCACAATTCCCTCCAGGAGAAGAAAAAAAATAGGCCTTTTATATTGATCCAAATAATTACGCTATCTTTGTAGACAGAAAATCAAACATGAAAAACTCGTTTAACATCCAAATCTCAATTATCATTATTATTCCATAATAATGCAGGAGGTTTATGTAAATCAATTATAGTATTACAATTTATAAAACCTCCTACAAAGGAGGTTTTTTTATTTAGAAAACATGAATTTATTCCAACAAATACAAGAAGCAAAAAAACAATTAGAAGGTGTCGTAATGCAAACACCTTTGACCGAAAATTTAAATCTTTCTAATGAATTTAATGCTCGCATTTTATTAAAAAGAGAAGATTTACAAACGGTTCGTTCTTATAAAATAAGAGGTGCTTACAATAAAATCAGTACACTTAGCCCTGAAGAAAAAGTGCAAGGGGTAATTTGCGCCAGTGCTGGAAACCATGCTCAGGGCGTGGCATATTCCTGTAAATTACTTCAAATAAAAGGCAAAATATACATGCCTAAAACCACTCCGAAACAAAAAGTAAAACAAGTAAATCTTTTTGGAGGTTCCTTTGTTGAAATTGTACTTACGGGAGATACTTTTGACGATGCTTATGCAGCTGCAATGATAGATGCCACTACTAACAAAATGGCTTTTATTCACCCATTTGATGATGAAAAAGTAATTGCTGGTCAAGGAACAGTAGGTCTTGAAATATTAGAAAGTTGCACTCAGCCTATTGATTATATTTTTGTTCCACTGGGTGGCGGAGGATTATCTGCTGGACTTTCAGAAGTATTCAAACATTTGAGTCCTAAAACTAAAATCATAGGAATCGAACCTGAGGGAGCGCCTTCGATGAAGACTTCAATTGCCAATGGCGAAGTAACCGTTTTGGAAAACATCAACAAATTTGTAGATGGAGCCGCCGTGAAACAAGTAGGGAAAATCACTTTTGAAATCTGTAAAAAAAACCTAAGCGATATCATTTTAGTTCCTGAAGGAAAAGTGTGTACCACTATTTTACGTTTATACAATGAAGAAGCAATGGTAGTTGAACCTGCTGGTGCATTGTCTATTGCCGCTTTGGATTTTTATAAAAACGAAATCAAAGGAAAAACAGTTGTTTGTATCGTAAGCGGAAGTAACAACGATATCGAACGTACTGCCGAAATCAAAGAACGTTCTTTACTTTACGAAGGATTGATGCATTATTTTATGATCCAATTTCCGCAACGTCCCGGAGCATTAAAAGAATTTGTTAATGACATTTTAGGACCTGAAGACGATATTACCTATTTCCAGTTTACTAAAAAAAACAATCGTGAAGTGGGCCCAGCAGTTGTAGGTCTTGAATTGAAAAACAGAAACGACATTGTTGCTATCAAAACAAAAATGAAAGAAAAAGGTTTTCAGTATGAATACCTAAACGAAAAACAAGATTTATTCAACCAATTAATCGGTTAAGAACCTGAAAATTCTAATCTCAAATTTTAAAAAAAAATGACAGCATTAAGCGATATTAAAACTCTTGACGACATCAAATTATTGGTTGACACCTTCTATGGAAAAGTGCAAAAAGACACGCTTATTGGCCCAATTTTCAATGAAAAAATTGGCAACAATTGGCCTTCACATTTAGAACGTATGTACCGTTTTTGGCAAACTATCTTACTGGAAGAACATACCTATTCAGGAAGTCCTTTTCCTCCTCATAAACATCTGCCAGTAGAAAAAACACATTTTAATCGTTGGATGGAAATTTTCACTGAAACCATTGATAGCCTTTATGTAGGACCATTAGCAGAGGAAGCTAAACTTCGTGCTAAAAACATGGCTGAAATGTTCTTTTACAAAATAGAATACTTTAGAACAGGAGGTCGCAATTTTTTTGAAAGTTGATCACTATAATTTAATATTTTGGCTTAAATCAGTTTCGTTTTCAATTACTTTGTTTTCGTATTGCAACTTCCAACCCATGCTATTGGTTAAAATCAGCATTTTAGAAAGTTCGGAAATCAAGCGGTTTTGAGCATTTTTCTTTAAGGAAGATTTTTCAATTTTTTTGGCCAAATTAGCTCTAACCTGCTTGTTGATTTTATTGTAATCTTCTCCTGTAAAAGGATTCAGTTTGCTTTGTTCTACATCATAAAACTGAATATCCGGACTAATTTTGATTTCTTCCTTTGGAATATTCAAAATAGTGATTGTTTTATTTGCTTCATCAATATCGTATTTCATTTGATGCAAATCGTAGGCTACCGTCACATCCGCATTAACAACTAAAAGTGCTTTCTTTTCAAATGAAAGCATATTCATCAAATATTTTTGTTGGTTCTTATACGTAATCACCTCAGCAAAATGCCCTTCGGTTACGACTAATTTCCCCACATTTAGAATTTGCTGCTGGATTAAATTCGTGTTGTACTCTAAACTTGTATCATTATCCTTTTTAGAAAAAAAATTGTAACTAATTATCAGTGCTATAGCAATTAATGCGATTAAAATCCATTTTCTTAGTTCAGATAATGTGGTCATAATTTTCATTTACTAATTCAGAACGAATATAATAAAGAAATAAGAGAAAAAGAATTATTAAATATCAAATCAAATTATTATTCCTCGCCTTCTGGATAGCTTCTAGCTTATTATGGACTTGAAGTTTAGTATATATATTCTCTACATGTTTACGAATTGTACCTGCAGAAAGAAATAAATTATCAGCTATTGTATTGTACTTCAAACCTTTGCTCAATTGTTCTAAAACTTCAATTTCACGGCTTGTTAAACTATAGGTTTCACTATCAACAACCGATTCAAATGTCATTGGATTTCTAAATAATTTTAGCGTTTTCATGGCTATTGACGGAGTCATTGTAGCCCCTCCATTAAGTGTTTCTAAAATACCTTGCTGTAAATCTTTTGGGTTAACTTCTTTTAACAAATACCCATCGGCACCTGCTTTAATAGATTTGAAAATATTTTCATCGTTATCAAAAACGGTAAGCATTATTATTTTAATATTGGGATATCTATTTTTTACCTGTTCTGTGGCTTCAATTCCATTCATCTTAGGCATTTCAATATCCATCAAAATCAAATCTACATTGTGATTTTTATCTAGTTTTTGAATTAAATCCTGCCCATTCATAGCCGTAAATTGCACTTTAAAATCATCAAAAAATGATAATTTTTCCAGAACAGATTTCATTAAAAAAGTATTATCATCAACAATAACCAATTTTTTCATTTTAGGCATTTTTGGTAAACAACAAATTAATACTAGTCCCTTTTCCGGGTTGTGATACTAAATTAAATTCACCTCCCATAGCTTCGATTCGATCTTGCATGTTTTGCAAACCATTACCCTTTTCAATATTTCCATAGTCAAAACCAGAACCATTATCTTGAATTGTTAGTTGAATCTGCTTCTCTACTTGAACAACATGAATAGAAATTGATGTAGCTTCCGAATATTTAATGCTATTATTGACTGCTTCCTGAATAATTCTGTAAAGATTCATTCCCTCTACAGAACTTAATTTGACCTTCATGACATCATTAGAAATACTAAATAAAAAATTGATTTGATCTTTTGCCTCTTTCGCCTTCTCTATAAAATTATGGATTCGAATTTTTAAATCTTCAAATGTAATCTCACTAGAATTCATAGCCCAAATTGTATCTCTAAGTTCAACAATCGTCGATTTAGTGAATGTACTAATTGTTGTTAACTTATCATCTAATTTTTTATTAGTGATATCAAAAGCATACTTGATATTATCAATAGAAGAGATTATAAATGTTAACTGAGCTCCAATATTATCATGTAAATCTCTTGAAATATCTAATCGCTGTTGTTGCAACTTATTTTGAGTTTCAATTTCCTGAATTGCATTTTTAAGTTCAAATTCTTGTTCCTGTTGTTTGTTTCTAAGTCTCTGTTGGCGGTAAATTAAAAACCCGATGAGTCCAACCAATACTGTTAAAACAGAAACCCCTATCAACAAAATATTTTTTTGTTTGGTTTCGGCTTCTTTTTGAATCAATAATTGTTCTTTTTTTGCTGTTTGATATTTGGTTTCTAAATCGAAAATAATTTTGGTTTTATCGGATTCAAACAAACTATCTTTTCCTGAAATATACAAACTGGCAAAATGATTCGCTTTATGATATTCCTTTAATTGAGAATGCGCTTTATGTAAATTTTTATAAGCATAAACTTCTAATAAATTGGCTTTTGATTTTTTAGCAAAAGACAATGCCTTTAAGGAGAACACAATACTTTCTCTATACTTCTTTTGTTTAATCAAACAGAGTGCAAATGCATTTGCATTTTCGGCTACTTCATATAAATTATTATATTGATCATGCAAGCGAATTACTTTTAAATAATTTTTTTCGGCTAAATTATATCGATGTAAACTATCATATACTAAAGCTATATTTGATAAAGGATAGGCTACAAATCGTTCACAACCTAATTGAAGATATCCTTTTTTAGCCATAAAAGAATATTTTAACGATTCTTGATATTTTTTAAAATTAATCAATAATCCTCCTAAATTTCCTGCCGCCATGGTTTGCCCTAATTTGTCGCTTGTTTTGAAATACAAAGCGATGGCTCTTCTGTAATACAACAAGGCTTTTGAATATTCCTTCTGAGCTTTATAAATAATTCCAATATTAGTATTGGTCATAGCTTGCTTTACATTATCCTTTTTCTTTTCATAAAAATACAGTGCTTTAAAATAATATTTCAAAGCAGCATCAAATTGGCCTTTACTATCATACACAATACCAATATTGTTATAGGTATCTGCCATACCTAGAGAATCATTAATGGATTTTCGGATGCTCAATGCTTTTTTATGAAAATACAAAGCCGAATCCAATTCGCTTTTATATTGATGGACATTCGCAATACAGTTGAATGCCATTGCGATATAAGTTGGATTATTTTGCAACCTAGATTGACTGAGGGCTAAATAGGATATTTTCTTTGATTGTTCCAAGTCTATATTACTATACTCGTCTGAAAGCTGAATCAAAGTTTTTAATTTTTCTAATTTATTAGAAATTTTAAGTGCATTTTTTAAACTATCAATTGCATGATTAGACTTTTGAGAAAAAGTAATACCTGTGCATAGCAAAAAAATAAATAGCGTTTTTCTCATGGGCTAATTTTACACACTAAAGATAAAAAAATAGGATTAACTTTTTTAATGTAAGTCTTTTTTGGGATATAATTCTCCAAACAAGTTGGAATTTAAATCAAAAATAGCTTCGTTTAAAAAAGCATTTGAAGCTTTTATTTGTTCCATCAGCATTGTACATAGCAATATCTGGTTTTCGAAATGGCTGTTTTTTTGTGTTTTTTGCCTAAGTTGTGCCTCTAACATGGTAATTCTATTTTCAAAATCTTTTTTTTCTCTCTTAATTTCAACCCAACAATTACAAAAAATAATCATCCCTAAAAATAACAATATCAATACAAATACCCCCATCACATTTCATCATTAGATTTCACTTTAATTCCCTTTCATTAAAACACTTTTAGGCATCTTAATAGAACAACAAGTTGTTTTTCCATTTACAATACTCGAGAAATAGAACAACTCCTTATCTTCATCATAAAATGGAGAACCTTCAAAATCAGGTGAATTAATCTTACTCCCTAAATTTATTGGTTCTGACCATTTTTTCCAGGTATCATCTAAGCGATAAGTCACAAAAAGATCAAAATCACCATAAACACTATACCCATTGCTGCTAAAAATAAGTGTGGTATTGTCAGATAACAATTGTGGTAACAATTCATGGCCTGCAGAATTCACACTTTTACCTAAATTTTGAAGTAAACCAAATGTTCCATCTTCTTTTTTAGTTGCAAAATACAAATCAGCTCCTCCTTGAGTAAAATCGGTTTCTATACCCATGATAATCGTTTTTCCATCTTTTGAAACACTTAAATCAGCTGTGTCGTTGTAATTATTATAAGCTGTTATTTTAAGCGGAGAAACTATCTGATAATTACCGTCTTTAAATTCATAAATGGTAAAACCTGTTTCAGTCGAATTTCTCGTATAATTTGCACCTCCTTTTATAAGGAAATTGGAATTAGAACTCACAACATAATTATAGGATTCATTTTTACTTAAACTAGGTACTAACTGAGGTTCAGACCATTTTCCATCGCTTAATTTTTGACAAATAAAAACCTGATCAGCCTCTTCTGTTTTATTAGTTAAAAAAAGTTTTTGTCCATCATCCGATAACATAAAACTGCTTAATTCGGCTACTTGAAAATCCAATATATTTTTATCTCCTAAATTTTCAAACGCTGGTTTTGTATTTATCATTGCCTGAATTGGGATTTCAGAATCCGATATTCCTATGGCATCAATTTGTTTTTGACCTGGTAGTAGGGCAAAATTAAATTCTACTCTAACTGCTACAACATTTGCTACAGCATTATCTAAAATAGCATACTCAATTCCAGGATTAAAAACATCCGGTGCTTCCTGAATTTTTCTCCTTTTTCGTTTAAAATAATAATCATGATCCGTTCTAGCTGTTGATTTAAAAGTGGGTGTTCTCCAATCACTTTTCCGAGTCCAGACCGCATCATAACTACCAGAACCTTTGTCTACTAAAATACGCGTTACACAACCTGCATCTAAATTTTCAAATACAGCAATTTGCTTTACAGTTTGTGGTTTTTCAAATCCTACTTCGACAATTTCTCTACCATCAAGAGCATTTTTAGGTGTCCAAGCATTTCCGCTATTTCCACCTTGCGGGAATACATCAGGTTTACCTAAAATTCGTTTTATACCGTTTTGCTTTCCCCCTAAATCGGAAGAAAACTTAATAACTTTTGATGCCCACTGAATTTGTTGTGCTTCGGTAGTCCAAAAAATAAAACAAATCCCATACAACAGTATTATTTTTTTCATCGCTTGATACATTTAGAAAGGGGCTATGAAAAAATTCACACCCCCTTTCATTTACAACTAAAAACGCTTAATTGTTTACTTTGATTTTTTCTACTTTTCTTCCTTTGAAAGCAAAGATGTACTCTCCGTCTTTAGTAATATCAATACCACTTCCATATTGCGGACTACCTCCTTTACCTTTTGATTGAACAGAACCTTTAGTTTCTCCGTTAGTCATATCAATTCCATAAATGATGTTTTTGCTGTCTCTTTGGTCTCTCAAGAAATAATTATCCCCAATGTGATAGAAAAAATCTACCCCTTTTATTTTCTCCGTAGCATAAACTCTCGAACCATCTTTTTTATGGTAAGAAGCTAATCCTTTTTCGGACAACACAACCACTTTATCTCCAAAATCAATCACGTCAGTTGCTTTACCAACCTTGGCATCATTGTGTTTTACATCAAATAATTGTTTGCCAGAAGCAATGTCATAACCGTAAAATTCATCCCCATCGCCTACAAAAACCGTCTTATCAGAATCAATAATTAAGTCTGTTATACGTTTGTCAAATTTTTCAGATCTCCAAGCGGTTTTTCCAGTTGCATCATCAAGTGAAAGCAAACTATTTTTTTGAGCTTTATAATCCCAAAAGATATAAGGCACCCATTCTTTGACTGTACTTCCCATACCATATGAAGTTGTCTCTAATCTATATTCCTGAACTTGCACTTTCCCTCCTACTTGGACCATTATTTTATCCCCTGTTTTGTAGATATTTGGCATACACAAAGCGCCCGTAATTTTCTCAGAAGCCCAAAGCAATTTTCCCGATTCTAAGTCGTGTTTTTCAACATATTTAGTTCTATCTCTAGTTCCCAAAATCACAATATAAACAGCGTCATCCGTAAAAAGCGGCTGTGCTAAGGTTCTATAAATTTTAGAACGTTTTCCGCCACTAAACATTCCTCCATTAGCACCCTGCATATCATTTTCATAAATTGCTTCCCATAACTTTTGTCCGTTATTGATATTGTATGCCTGAATTCCATCCAAATACATGAATAACTTATCTCCTTTAATCCATAAATCAATAATAGCACGACGTGTTACCAACTCTTTTTCTACGGTTCCTCTAAAAGTGGCATCCCAAACTACATCCCCATTAGTAGCATTAATTTTTACCAATTGGTTTTTAAAACCCGTAAATAAAGCGCCTAATGCAGTAGGTTTAAAATTGACCATTATGATTTCGTTTCTTTTAGCATCATAAATATATTTTCCAACCCCACCTTTGAACCGATTGGTTTCCCAAATTTTCTCACCATTTTTAGCTTTTACTAAAATTACAGATGCACGTTGAGAAATTAAAAAAGCATCCAATTCAAAAATATACTTTACAGTTTCTAATTCCCCTTGATCCAAACCTTCTTCGGCTTTAGTTCCTTTTGGAATCAAATCCTGATAAGCTTCAGAATTCCACAACTCTTTTCCTGATTTAATATCAATACAAGCAACTCTATCCGTTCCTAATTTTCTTTGGTCAAAAAGAAACAAATAACCGCCGTTTTCAGTAAAAATAGTATACTGCAATTCGGATTTATTAGTACTATTAGTTGTTATTTTCTTGTAATCACCATTCCATATTGGTTTACCATCTTTGTCTAAGACGGAACTAGAATTATCATCAGTTCCTACAATTAAATCTCCATTACTGTTTACAACTGCTAATCTGGTTGCTTTGTTATCGAATTCCGATTCCCAAACAGTTGAAAAACTTCCTGTTTTTTTTCCGGCACTTCCTCCTGAAACGGCACTCTTAGCCTTTTCTAATAATTTCCCAAATTGGGCAGAGGCTGGTAATGTACTTCCGACACAGAAAGCCAACATCACTAAAGTAATTTTTTTCATTTTTTGCGTTTTTAAGTTGTTTTATAAATGTTTATTGCGTTTTAGATCTAGACTGTTTTCTATCAAAATGTTATGGAATAGCGAATTTTATAGCGCTGTTGTTTTTGAAGCTTAAAATTGAATTTGTGTTCTAAAATGTATTCCGAAATAAAATTGGTAAACATTGCATTATTAATGTCGCTATCTACTTTGAAGAATGTAGCTACTTTACCATTTTGAATCACTCCAATGTCGGCAACAATAGTTCCTTTTACCTCATTGAATTTTTTGGTTTTCTTTTTTAAAAAATCTTCCGATTTAAAAACAGCATCCACCTCGGCTGTTACAGCCTCGGCAACAACTTCTTCGTCAGTAAGAACTTTTCTTTGAGCAAAAACTGAAGTAGAGAAAAAAAGTTGGAGTATCCCTAATAACAATGTGTATCGAATCAATTTCATCTAAGTTTTTTTTAATGTTACTTAGCAAAATTGAACCAATAATAAGAGGCAATCAATACGAAAAATTACGTATTTTTAAAATTGAATGTGAGAAAATTGAGTTTGAAGTAATGCAATTTTAGCTTGTAGTTTAGCTACAAACTTAAGATGACTTTCTGATTCAGGATTAAAAGGACGATGGTTTAACCCGCTCTGAATACTGCCAATCTCTTCCAATACCGGCAATGCCGATTTTGAAACTGTTGTTTCTTTAAATCGTTGCCAGATGTAATCAATAGCAACCTGATTAGGATGCAACATATCTTCGGCATAAAAACGATAATCACGCAGCTCGTCCATCATAATTTCGTAACTCGGAAAATAGATTGAAGATTTTAGATTATAGATAGTAGAATCCTCTAAAACTTGACGAATGGCACTAATTAAATGCGCTTTACTTAGCGTATTTTCTACAAAACCATCTTTGATGTGGCGCACTGGCGAAACCGTAAATATAAATTTGACATTAGGATTTACTTTTTGAATTAGCGCAATTGTATTCAGGATGGAATTTTGAATAACCTCAACCGAAAGCAGTTCTTTTGAAAACTGTTTTTGAGGCACTTTATGACAATTGGCTACAATTTGCTCACTTTCTATATGGCGATACACCCAAGAAGTTCCATAGGTAATTAAGAAATGCGTTGATTTGGTTATTTGGTTATTTGTTGCAACAACTAATTCATTTAATAATTTCAAAAAAGTTGTTTTATCTGGATTTGAAAGTTCCGAATGAACTTCAAAACAATGCCATAAATCGTTGTGAAAAAAAACATCTTTTTCGGTAAAAAAATCTTTATTTACGGCTCTTTCGATTAATTTTTCGATAGAAACAGGATTAAAAATAATACCAAATGGATTACAGGAATTCTGAAATTTATAATAATCCAATTGGGCCGCCATATTTACCGCAAAACAGGAACCCAGACTTAGAATTCTGGAATGATAATCAATAGGAAATGGATTTTCAGCAATTGGAATTACGGTACGAAACAGCATTACATTTTTTCCCAAAAATAAGTATTAAAATATTAATACAAATATTGGATTTTAGAATAATTAGGATTATTCAAACTTGACTCTGATTCTTGCTCTGTTGGATAATTATCTTTGTCGTATTTATAAGCTATAGAATGCATTTTTGCCGAAGAAATTGTTTGATCACCTACTACAACCGCTGTTTCAGCAACAATCATAACAACATTGTTTTTAGACACAATAGCAGCTTTGTCTAATAATTTATTAAAACCTACAATACTATTGTATGGGTTATTATAAGTATCGTATTCGTATGATATTGTAGTAGTGGTTACTTTGTCATCTGCGATTACATCGACAACATTCTCACTCTTAACCAAATTATCATTTTTAAAATACAAAACACCATGACTTAGTTTTTGTCCTTCTTCCTTTGAAGAACCCGAAAAATTCTCATATGAAATTTTACCATCACTAGCATGAGTATAATAAATCACATAATTTTCAGAAGAAGTAAGTTTGACTAATTGCTCATTTTCATAAGTATACTCTAAAACAACACTCGATTCATTTAGCTTATTATAGCTTACAATTTTAGAAATTAAACCACTGTTGTAGGTATATTCGATTTTTTGTTTTGAATTTTCAGAACTAATAATTTGATTGTCATGATACTTAAAAATGGAATTTTCAGAAACACCATTTTCAGTAGTTTCTATCATTTTGATAAAAATTTTCCCCTTATCGTCCTTATCATTTGCACAAGAAGTCAAAAGAATAGCTACAGTAGCAATCAAAAAAAATAGGTGGGTAATTTTTTGCATCACGAAATAGGTTAATTAAACTAAAAATTTGGGATTTCAAAACTATATATTTAACATGGCTATAGCAACAAAATAGGTTTAACGACTAAAAAACTCGTTAAAAAGTGCTTTCTTACCTCTAAAATTCACCAAATTATTATTGCACAGAATACATTCAAAATGAAGATAATTTTAGCTAAAAACACAGTACAAAGCGTTGCTTTTTCACACGAAATCAGCCAATTTAAAAACCCTATTTTAACGACCAAATGCACTCGCAAAGCGGTTTAAAGAGTTTTTTTTCCTTTCAACGATTTTAAGTTGTATAGTTCGAATTTGCTTCTACATTTGACTTGTATACCAGTAAAATATATTATGAAAAACATTTTCAACCCTATTTACAGACAGGACTATTTAGAAGGCTATTCTAAGGGACAAAATCCTCATGCTAAAGTAAAAATTTCAACTAGCACGGCTTTTAATGAAGGTTTTAAATCTGGTAGACTTGACTATGAGAGTCTTAATGGAAACATCCTTGATGGCATTCCTAAAAAAATTGTAAACGAAAAAGTCCTAGATGAATTTCTACTTGCTGGCTTATTAGGTATTAATGTTGATACCGATGGCTATAACCATTATCAAATAAGTGTTTTATTGAAATGGTATCAAAGCGGTATTGAACAATACGACCCAAAAGAAAACAATTATTTATTAGACATTTTAGAAGAAAACGGAATAGAAACCAGTCACAACTAATTATATAAATAACCAAAAACGAAAAACCCTTTTAGTTTGCTTTCAAACTAAAAGGGTTTTCTATTTTAGTGTACTTTGCAATTTATTTCACAAAATCAATAGCTTTTGCTAAAGCTTCTGGAATGCCAGCTGCATTTTTACCTCCTGCAGTAGCAAAGAACGGCTGTCCACCACCACCACCTTGGATAAACTTTCCTAACTCACGAACAACTTGTCCAGCATTTAAGTTTTTCTCCGCTACTAATTCTTTCGAAATATAGCAGCTTAACATTGGTTTTCCTTCTTCGGCAGTAGCCAAAACTAAAAACAAATTATTCCCTAAATTGCCCAACTCATACGCTAAATCTTTCGCCCCCTCTGGGTTCAAATCTACTTGTTTTGCTAAGAATTGAACGCCATTTACTTCCTGAAGTTCATTTGCCAATTCGGCTTTCATATTTTTAGCTTTCTCTTTCAACAAAGCTTCTATCTGTTTTTTTAACTTCGCATTTTCATCCTGTAAAGAAACCACTGCTTTTACAGCATCCTGAGGATTTTTTAATGCCGATTTAATTTCGCTCAACAATTCTTCTTGCGAAGCAAAAAACTGTCTTACACCTTCTCCGGTAATCGCTTCAATACGACGAATTCCAGCTGCCACAGCTCCTTCCGAAACAATTTTGAAAGACCAGATATCAGCTGTGTTGTTTACGTGAATACCTCCACACAACTCCATACTGTCTCCAAATTTAATCGCACGAACATTATCACCATATTTTTCACCGAATAATGCCATTGCACCTTCGTCTAAAGCTTGTTGGATAGGAATGCTTCTTCTTTCAATTAATGGCAATTGCTCCTGAATTCTGGCATTCACAAAATCTTCCACCTGTTGCAATTCCTCATCCGTTACCTTTGAGAAATGAGAAAAGTCAAAACGTAAATTTTTAGGATTTACCAATGATCCTTTTTGCTCCACATGTGTCCCTAAAATAGCGCGTAATGCCTGATGCATTAAGTGTGTAGCCGAGTGGTTTTTAGCAGTCTGATTTCTTAAAACATCATATACTCTAGCCTGAAAAGTACCATTTACATTTTCTGGTAAACTTTTAGCAAAATGTAAAATCAAATTGTTCTCTTTCTTCGTATCAAAAATATCGATTGTCTCATTAGCTGAAAATAATTTTCCTTTATCCCCAACTTGTCCTCCTCCCTCTGGATAAAATGGTGTCGCATCTAAAACGATTTGGTATAAAACCCCGTCCTTTTTAGAATTTACTTTACGAAAACGAGTGATCTTTACAAAGTTTTCTACCTGATCATAACCAACAAAGGTTTCCACATTTCCATCTACCAAAACTGTCCAATCATCTGTAGACATTTCCGAAGCCGCACGGGAACGATTCTTTTGTTCCTGCATTGCTTTTTCGAAACCAGCAACATTAACAGAATATCCATTTTCTTTTGCAATTAATTCGGTCAAATCTAATGGAAACCCATATGTATCGTATAGTTCAAAAGCAGCTTTACCCTCAATCTCTTTTTCAGTTTGAACACCCTCTTGAATTACAGCATCTCTTAAATGAATATATTCTTGAATCAATTCAATTCCTTTCTCAATCGTTCTCAAGAAAGAAGCTTCTTCTTCACGAATTACATTTGTAACCAAAGTTTGTTGCTTTTTGATTTCCGGGAAAAATTCACCCATTTGGTCAGCTAAAACAGCAACTAATTGATAAATAAAAGGTTCTTTAGTATTCAAGAAAGTAAATCCGTAACGAATCGCACGACGTAAAATACGACGAATTACATAACCCGCTCCGTTGTTTGATGGCAATTGTCCATCGGCAATCGCAAAGGCTACCGCACGCACGTGATCTACAATAACACGAATTGCAATGTTGATTTTGTTTTGCTCTTCCCCTTCGACTCCGCTCAGGATGACATTATTTGATGTATATTTTTTTCCAGTGATTTGCTCCACTTTTTCGATTAGCGGTGTAAATACATCCGTATCGTAGTTTGATGTCACTCCTTGCATCGCCATACACAAACGCTCAAATCCCATTCCGGTATCAACGTGTTGTGCTGGTAATTTTTCTAATGAACCATCGGCTTTACGGTTGAATTCCATAAATACGTTGTTCCAAATTTCCACTACTTGCGGATGATCGGCATTTACTAAGCTAAAACCTGAAACAGCAGCTCTATCCTCGTCTGGACGTAAATCGATGTGAATTTCAGAACAAGGTCCGCATGGTCCCTGATCTCCCATTTCCCAGAAATTATCTTTTTTGTTTCCAAGAATAATTCGGTCTTCCGAAACGAATTGTTTCCAAATATCAAAAGCATCTTGGTCAAAAGGCACATTCTCCGCTTCGTTTCCTTCAAAAACAGAAACATACAAACGGTCTTTGTCTAATTTCAACACTTCAGTCAAAAATTCCCAAGCCCATGGAATAGCCTCTTTTTTGAAATAATCTCCAAAAGACCAGTTTCCAAGCATTTCAAACATAGTGTGATGATATGTATCAAAACCTACATCCTCTAAATCGTTGTGCTTTCCTGAAACACGAAGACATTTTTGCGTATCGGCAATACGATTACTTTTTGGAGTGGCGTTTCCTAAGAAATACTCTTTAAACTGTGCCATACCTGAGTTATTAAACATCAAAGTAGGGTCGTCTTTTAGAACAATAGGAGCCGAAGGAACAATTAAATGTCCTTTACTTTCAAAGAATTGTAAATACGCTTTGCGAATGTCTTGTGATTTCATTTTTATTTTTTTTTGCCACTAAGGCGCTAAGGCACAAAGTTTTTATTTATTTTTTTATAAAACTCCTAAATTCAACAATTTTTAAATCACTGAATTTTTAGCTCTTTCAATCAATTTTATATTATATTTAATACTAAAAAAAGGGTCGAACAACTAAAACATTTATTAAATTTGTTCAATGCGCTTTTTTTGGAGCTGCAAAAATAGGGTATTTTAAAATATGGCGAAAGTAAAATATTATTACGATTCTGAAAATCTGGCATATCGCAAAATTAAAGTCAAGAAGAGAAAAAAAGTAGGCTTTGTAGCCTTGTTTTTACTAGCTTCAGCTTTATTTGGATTTCTCAGCTTTGTTCTTTTATTAAACACTCCCTATTTTGACACCCCAAAAGACCGTTTATTACTTCGTGAAATTGAAAATCTGAAGCTAAATTATGCCGTTTTGAATAAAAAAATGGATCAGGTTGATAATGCCATCGAAGCCATTGAAGAACGAGACAATAATTTATACCGCACTTATTTCAATACGGCACCTATTCCAGCAGAAGAAAGAAAAGTAGGTTTTACCGATGTAAATCGATACAAAGCGCTGGAAGGTTATGACAATACCCAACTGGTTTTACAAACGACCAAACGAGTGGATGTATTGACCAAAGAATTAGCTATACAATCCAAATCCTTAGATTATATTTTAAAACTCGCTAAAGAAAAAAACAAATTATTGGCTGCCATTCCTGCCATCCAACCTGTCAGAAATGAAAATTTAAAACAAATGGCATCTGGTTTTGGTTATCGCACAGACCCTTTCACCAAAGTAAGAAAAATGCACGAAGGCATGGATTTTACAGCAAAAAAAGGAACTCCTGTTTTTGCCACAGGTGATGGAGTTGTAAAACAGGCTGACAACAGAGCGTCAGGATATGGTAATCATATTGTGATTAGGCACGGTTATGGATACGAAACTTTGTATGCGCATTTGAGCAAATACAATTGCAAACCAGGACAACGAATAAAACGTGGAGACATTATTGGTTATGTAGGAAGCACTGGACGTTCAGAAGCGCCACATTTGCATTATGAAGTACATAAAGATGGTCGTGTCGTAAATCCGCTTAATTTTTATTATGGTAATATTTCTGCTGCAGAATACGTTGCTATATCTAAATTAGCTAACCAAGAAAATCAATCTCTGGATTAGTATTCAGTGTTCAGCTTTAGAGTAATCAGTCACTTGATTAACGATTTTTGACTGTTAATTGCTCATTTTAGAATTAAAATATTGGATTTTGAAATTTATTAATTTGGAATTTAAAAAAACATGCACATAGAATTACAACCAGGAAAAAGATACTATAGCATTGGTGAAGTGGCCAAAGCATTTGATGTCAATGCTTCATTGATTCGTTTTTGGGATAGTGAGTTTGACATTTTAAAGCCTAAAAAGAACGCCAAGGGCAATCGAATGTTTACACCCGAAGACATCAAGAACCTTCAGCTCATTTACCATTTGGTTAAAGAAAGAGGTTTTACACTTGAAGGAGCTAAGACCCATTTGAAAGAAGGACAAAAGAAAACCTTAGACAAATTTGAAATTATTAGCAAACTAGAAGCTATAAAAGTACAGTTGACTAATATTAAAAATGAGTTATGAGTTAGAAATAAATAAATAAATAAATAAATAAAAATAAATTAATAAACTTTAAATTAAACAAACATGGATTTTAAAAGATTTTTACCTTGGATTATAGGTGCAGTTATTATTTTTGGAATTTACGGCTGGGTTAAAGGAATCAACAACACAGCAGTAACTTTAAGTCAAGACATTGAAGAATCTTGGGGAAATGTACAAACAGCTTATCAAAGACGAAATGATCTTATTCCAAACATTGTAAGTACCGTAAAAGGTTATGCAGAGCATGAAAAAAGTACTTTGACAGCAGTAATTGAGGCTCGTGCCAAAGCTACCCAAACTACAGTAGATCCAACTAATATTACACCAGAACAACTAGAAGCTTTCAACAAAGCGCAAAGCGGAGTAAGTAGTTCCCTTTCAAGATTATTAGTATCGGTAGAACAATATCCTAACTTAAAAGCAGACCAAAATTTCTTGAAATTACAAGATGAATTAGCTAGTACAGAAAATCAAATTTTAACGGCTCGTACTCGCTTTAACGAAACTGTTAAACCATATAACACCCACATCAAAACCTTCCCAAATTCATTGTTTGCAGGTATGTTTGGTTTCAAAGAAAAAGCCTATTTCAATGCTGTTGAAGGTGCTGATAAAGCTCCGGAAGTAAAATTCTAAAAGATTTCAGATTTTCGATTAACGATTTTTGATTGCAGAATATAAACTTCTACAATCAAAAATCGTTAATCTTCATTCAAAAATAATTCCCATGTCAAAAGTAGAAGATTTTTTAACTCCAGCAGAAGAACTCGAAATTGTTGAAGCTATACGAATAGCCGAAAAAAATACTTCTGGTGAAATTAGAGTGCACATCGAACGAACCACCACTATGGACGCTTACGAACGTGCCAAAGAAGTTTTCCATGAATTAAAAATGGATGAAACAGCTCTTAAAAATGGTGTTTTAATTTATCTAGCGGTTGACGATCATAACTTTGTGATTTGTGGTGATAAAGGAATCAACGATGTTGTTGGTGCTGATTTTTGGAACTGTACCCGTGATGCTATGCTAGTCCAATTCAAACAAAACAATTTCAAACAAGGACTTGTTGACGGAATTTTAAGAGCCGGAGAACAGCTTAAAAAATATTTCCCTTGGCAAGAAGGCGACACCAATGAATTATCTAACGAAATCTCAAAAGGATAAATAATGAAAATTCCAACTCAGAAAAACTCAAATTCCAAAGGAATTTTTCAATTTGTACTCTTACTATTTGTACTTTTTTCTAGCAATTGTATCTTTTCACAATTTATCATTCCGGAAAAACCTAGTTTGCAAACTTCGGTTTATGATTACGCCAAACTCTTTAACGAGAATGAAAAAACGCAACTGGAAGAAAAACTCATTCGCTATTCTGACACTACAACTACACAAATTGTAGTCATTACCATAGAAAGCTTAAAAGGCGAAGATGTTAGTTTACTGGCTACCAAATGGGGTCAAACCTGGGGAGTTGGAGGCACTGCCAAAGACGACAACGGAGTGATTATTCTGATTTCTAAAAACGATAGAAAAATAGCTATTAATCCTGGCTACGGTTTAGAAGATAGATTAACAGCAGGAATTGGTGGTGAAATCATTAGAAATATTATTGTTCCTGAGTTCAAAGCAGGTAGTTATTACAACGGCGTTGACAAAGGAACCGATGCTTTATTTGACGTTTTTAAAGGCAAATACAAAGGCACTCGAAAACAAAACCAACAAAAACAAGATTTTCCCATCTTACCATTCATTATCATCATTGTCTTTATCATCATTTTAGCTTCCAGAAATAAAGGTGGTGGCGGAAATTCAGGCAATAATGGCGGTGGCGGCCCTAGTTTATTAGATGTGATTATCTTAAGCAATCTAGGTCGAAACAGCGGTGGTTTTGGTGGAGGCTTTGGAGGTTCTTCAGGCGGTGGTTTTGGTGGAGGAGGCTTCGGAGGAGGATTTGGCGGCGGTGGTTTCTCTGGCGGTGGTTCTAGCGGAAGTTGGTAAAATCCAGTTTCAATTTGCACCAAACATAATTTTACTATTCGAGGAAAGCATTCGACAATAAAAAAGAAACAATAAAATTACAAATAAACCACTTCAAAGCGAAGTGGTTTTTTAGTATCAAAAAAGTTCTTTACTAATATGACTTTTTTATTAAAAGTCAGGAGGCATTTAAATGACAAAATCTTAGTACTTATTTTTCTAAAAAATGAAAGATAAATATCCTACATTTGAAAAACTTACAGTTCTAATGATTACTTCTATGAAAAACGTTATTTTCCTTTTTTTACTTTGTTTTAGCTTTACAATGCAATCTCAAGACTTCTCAGATATTGATGAAAATGAAATGCCCCAAGAAATTGAAAAAATAAATGAAGAAATTCTCAAGAACCCAAGCGGTGATAATTACTACCTAAGAGGCTACTATTATTATGTAAACAAAGATTATCTTGCGGCCATAGCCGATTATAACAAAGCTATATCCTTAGATCCGAATAACTATAGATTCTATTATAGCAAAGGAAATACAAACATTAAATTAAAAGATTACAAACAAGCGATTGAATGTTATACAAAAAGTATCGCTTTAAACAATACTATACAAAAAGCCTACTTCAACAGAGCGTATTCTAAAACAATGATCGACGATGCAAAAGGTGCAATTGATGACTATACCAAAAGCATTTCCATCAATCCCAAATACCTTCAGGCATATCAAAACAGAGGGATCATAAGATCAAAATTAAACCTGCACAAAGAAGCCATCCTTGATTTTGACAAAGTCATCGAAATTGATCCAAAATTTGTGGAAGCGTATCAAAACAGAGCCATTTCGAAAGCTATGGTTAATATCGATGCCAAAAGCGATTTTGACCAAGTAGTAAATCTAACGCCCGATGATCCTGAAGCTTATTACAATAGAGCCATCTATTTTATTAATTTTAAAATTAAAGGCGATTATTGCTCCGATATAAAAAAAGCGGTTAGCTTTCACTTCGACGCTGCGGTGGAATTATTAAGTAAGTATTGTAAAAACTAAATTAAAATTAATACTTAAAGACAAACCACTTCAAAACGAAGTGGTTTATTTGTTTTATAAAACACCATTTTAAAAGATTATAAAAACATCTTATAAATTTCTTGACTGATTTATAAATTTATTTATCTTTATCCTGATTTTAGTTTAAACCAGCCAGATACAACCGTATATGCTTTCACAAAAAACCAAATACGCTCTTAAAGCCCTACTCTATCTAGCGCAACAGGAAGCGAATCATATTTCTAAAACTACTGATATTGCCGAATCGGCTAATATCCCTAAAAAGTTTTTAGAACAGATTTTATTGGATTTAAAACGTGGGCATTTAGTAGGCAGTAAACAAGGGAAATTAGGTGGATACTACCTTTTAAAATCCAAAGACGAAATCACTTTAGCCGATATTCACCGCTTATTTGATGGTGCTATCGCATTATTACCCTGTGCTTCTTTAAATTTTTACGAACGTTGTTCAGATTGTACAGACGAGTCAGAATGCCTGCTACGACACGGCTTGATGACTATTAGAGACGAAACTTTAAAGGCCATGCAAGGGATTACTATCGCTTCTCTAGTGAACAAATAAAAAAATATTTATTTAATTCTACTATTTTTATAGAATTTATATATATTTGCATCGATTTACAATTATCACTATAATTATTAAACGATGAAAACAATTCAAAAAAGCATTATTCAAAAAAGCGCCAAACAAGAAACATTATCAAATTCAAATACAACAATTCATTATTGCATGATGTGTATGTGTCAGTAAAAAAAATTTAAGTTTAAATTCTACTAATCATATATAATTACTAAAATAATGAAATCAATTATAAAAAATACATTTGCAACTCTTTTATTACTAAGTCTTTCAAGCACATTGGCACAAACCATTACGGGAAGTGTAAATACAATAGATAACAATCCTTTAGAATCAGCTAATGCTGTGATAAACGGAACAACAATTAGCACAACAACTGATAAAAACGGTGATTTTACTATTGATACACAAGGAAAATTACCAATTACCCTGTCCATCCAATACACAGGATATAAAACCGAAAAAATATACTTAACCGAAATACCTTCGACTCCATTAACAATTATTTTAAAAGAAGACAACCAACTTGCCGAAGTGGTCATTTCTTCCAGAAGGAAAATTGAAAAAGCTCAAAATGTACCAATTCCTATTTCGGTAGTAAGTGGAAAACAAGCCGAACAAGCGGGCGCTTTTAATGTGAATCGAATCAAAGAACTCATCCCTTCGGTACAATTATATTCATCCAATCCAAGAAATACAGGAATCAACATTCGAAGTTTAGGTTCGCCTTTTGGATTGACCAATGACGGAATTGATCCTGGAGTAGGATTTTATGTAGACGGTGTGTATTATGCGCGTCCAGCTGCTACGACTTTAGACTTTGTCGACATCAGTCAGATTGAGGTATTACGTGGACCACAGGGAACTTTATTTGGAAAAAACACCACCGCAGGAGCCTTTAACATCACGACTCGCAAACCTAGTTTCATCCCGGGAGCTAATTTTGAAGTGAGCTATGGAAATTACACTTTCCTTCAGGCAAAAGCATCGGTAACAGGCGGATTAACTAAAAAAATTGCGGGGCGTATATCCTTTTCAGGAACCCAAAGAGATGGACTAATTGACAATGTGGCTACAGGAAAATCGACAAACACTTTGAACAATTTAGGGATTAAAGGACAATTATTGTATACCCCAACGGCCAATACTAATGTCTTATTCTCGGCAGATGTTACTACCCAACGTCCTGACGGTTATGCCCAAGTTATTGCAGGAGTTGCTCCAACCCAAAGAGCCGCTTACCGACAATTCAACCAAATCATTGCCGATTTAAATTATCAATTACCAAGTACTAATCCATTTAACCGAAAAATTGATCATGATACCCCTTGGCGTTCAGGACAAGATTTAGGAGGTGCTTCTTTAAATATCGACACTAAAATTGGAGAAGGAACATTGACATCAACAACCGCTTGGCGTTTTTGGAATTGGGATCCTTCTAATGATAGAGATTTTACGGGCTTACAAGTATTGGCAAAATCACAAAATCCTACCAGACAAACGCAATTCACTCAGGAAGTGCGTTATGCAGGACAAATCGCTTCAAACATTAGTGCTGTGGGAGGTATCTTTTTTATCGACCAAAATTCACATACCACCGGAACGGAAGAATCAGGAAATGCACAATGGCGTTTTTCACAAAGTACAACAAGTTCTAAATGGGCTACTCCTGGTTTATTTGAAGGTTACGGAATTAATACTGACGCTAGTATTCATGCCGTATCAGCAGCTATTTTTGGACAATTAGACTGGACAATTTCGGAAAAACTACATCTTTTACCTGGAGTTCGATACAATTACGATAAAAAAGATGCCGATTACAACCGTAGTACTTATGGCGGTTTACAAACAAACGACCCTGAATTAATTGCCTTAAAAAAATTAGTATACAGCGACCAAAATTTTGCTAAAAATACCGATGCTACCGACTTTTCAGGTAACCTAACACTATCTTATAAACCTACTGACCGAGTAAATACTTACGCTACTTATGCCAAAAGTTACAAACCTGTGGGCGTAAACGTTGCTGGTCTTCCTACTGTCAACGGTCAACCAGCACTGGATTTGGCTGTTATTAAACCAGAAAGAGTAAATCATTATGAAATAGGTGCTAAAACAACGCCATTCAACAATACGATTTTCAACATTACTTTCTTTAATACGGATATTACCGATTACCAAACCAATGTTCAGGCGGCTGAATTAGGTGTTAACCGTGGTTATTTGGCTAATGCGGATAAAGTACGAGTAAGAGGTGCCGAAGTTGATTTTGGAGTTACTATCAACTCCCATTTTAGCATCAATGGCGCGGCTACCTTTACCGATGGAAAATACATCAAATTTACCAATGCCCCACTACCCTTAGAAGAAACAGGAGCTTCCATTTCATTTAAAGATGTTTCAGGAACGAGTTTGCCTGGGGTTTCAAAATGGGCAGGAAGTCTTGGCGGAGAATACACAAAAGACGCTAAATTATTTGGCAACCTAGGAAAATTCTTTGTTGGATTAGATGCCTACTCCCGTTCGGAATTTTCATCCAGTCCCTCTGCTTCCAAATATTTAATTGTTCCCGGTTATGCGATTTTTAACGGTCGTTTAGGTTTCCGAGTAGCAGAAGGTCTATCAGCACATATTTGGGGACGCAACCTTTTCAATAAAGATTATTTCGAACAACTTTTACCAGCCGGTGGAAATGCAGGACATTATGCCGGTGTATTGGGCGACCAAAGAACCTATGGCATTACTTTGAAATACACTTTATAAACTTGATTTCAGCTTCCAAAATAAGTCTTTAAAAATCATTTTTAATTAACCTCTAAATTCTTATTCCTTTTTGACGGCGCTTCCAAACCTGCAAAATTTTTGACCTTATATATCAAAGAAAACATGGCATAACGCTTTAAAACGTTATTTTCCTCATCACGCATTGAAGTGTCTGTAATTGTCCTGGTATATCCTTGATTTTGATTTAAAACATCATAAATTTTCAATCGCGCCGTCAACATTTTATCTAGGAAAGTATAACCCAGACTCATATTCCATAAATAAAAAGAATTTTTATAAGCTCCCCCTCTTGAATTTGAATTGTAACTATACCCAAAATCATTACTGAAAGTCAATTTTTCCTGTATATAATTCGTCATTCTTAAATTCATTTTATGAACAAAATTTGAACGTGAATCGATAGAATAATTTTCATATTTGGATTCATTATAGGCAAAACTATAAGAAGGAGCTATATTAAAAAACTGCCCATAACTATATGACATATAAACTCTAGGAGCAAATGACAATGTATTTGAATTATAAAACACATTATTAACAAAACCTTTATCAAGCCCATAAGAGGTACTAAAACCTAAACCATATTTATAAGTATTACCATTTTTTTTAATGTAATCATTCCAGTTTCCTCCTAAGGAAGCTCTATAGGTATTTTCAATATTAACAAAGTTAGTTTGACTTGTTCCATCTTCAGCAAAAATTCTCGTTGACACAACATCACTATCAACAATATCTGCTTTCATAAAAACGGTATAACCCGAACGTTTTTTGACATTGTAGTTTCTAAAATCAAAATTAAAACTATGTCTTTTAATAGGATCCAAATCAGGATTACCAATTACGGTGTTTACTGTACTACTAATATCTAAAACGGGTAACAATTGGTAAGCACTAGGTAAATTTACTCTGTAATCGTATTTTAAAAGTGCATAGTTCGATTTGTCTATTTTATATTTAAATTGGGAATGAAATTCAGGAATAAAATAATTTGATTTCAAATTGACTTCCTTCCCTAAATAGAATGAATTATTATCATAATTGACTAACATCGTTTTATTTCTAACATTAAAAGAAAATGTTTTGTCATCGTAAAAAAATCCTGCTCTGGGAGATATGCCATATTGATTAGAAGTAATATAACTGGATTGTCTATCATTAAAAACGGAAAAGGATTGTGATGCCTGATCAAAATTAAACGTTTTCTCATCAGTTACTTTATTTTCCCAACGGTAATCTACCCCAACTTTTAAACGTACTGTTTTGGAAACCGGTTCGGTAAATTCCGTTTCTACATAATAATAGTCCCGTTTTGAACTATTATCATTCTTCTGATTACGCAAAATAGTGTTTCCTGTTTTATATGATTTTGTCGTCGAATTATTAAAAGCAATATTTCCATTATCTGAATTAGAATTTATGATTGAAAAATTCAAATTCCTACGTCTCTTCTTAAAATTATGATTGATATTAATTTGATTATCAAAATTAAAACCATTACTATTCCTTGACGTTTTTCCATTATTATCATTCAATAAGTTCCCTAAATCATCTGAAGTTGCACTAGATGATTTACCATTACTCTTGGAATTTGTGGTACGAAAACGAGGCTCAATGGCAAATTGAGTCGTTTTAGAGGGCCTGTAATTTAATTCCAAATTAAATTTATGGCTATTATTTTCAATACGAGCTTCTGAACCTGACTCAGTTACTAAATTCCCACTTGGCAAAAAACGCTGCAAAGTAGTACTCTTAGCGTTCTTATTTATAGTATTATTAAATGAATAATCTCCCGTAGTATCTAATTTATCTGACCATTCATTATAATAATTCACCCCAATCAAATTGGATTGCGTAATTCCTTTTCTGGAAATCGCCGCCCCAACATCATTATTATTTTTACTTTTATCATCACCAAAAGCCTCATCAATAGAAAAACCGGATAAATTAATATTATTAGTAGAACCCACTGCACTTATTCGTTGCTTTTTATCAAATTGGTTAAGCAAAAAACTCCCTTCATATCTATCGTCGGTCCCATAACCCGCCAGAAACTTTCCAAAATACCCTTTATTTTTATTTTCATCAATAGTCAAATTAATATTCAAAAAATCGGACGCAGCATCTTCTCCTGCTAACTGTTCCTGCTTTGTTTTAAAATCCGAGACTTGAATTTTATTGATTATTTCTGCGGGTAAATTTTGCAATGCGACTGCTCCATCTTTGCCAAAAAAAGCTTTCCCATTCACTAATATTTGATTTACTTCCTTTCCGTTTACTGTAATTTTACCATCATCATCAAATTGAAAACCAGGCAATTCTTTCAAAACAGCATCTACATTATCATCCGGTCTCACTTTATAGGAAGCAGCATTATATTCAATGGTATCTTGTTTCACTACAATTGGCGGAGCCGCTGATTTAACAACTACATCCTGTAAAACATTCTCTGAACCAAATAAATAAACAGTTCCTAAATCTTTATTTTCAACTATCCCACTAAGCTCATCTTTATATTTTTCATGTCCTACAAATGAAATATTCAAAAAAACAGGCCCCTCATATTTTTTTAATCGAATGCGAAACAAACCCGTTTTATCCGTTGTTGTTGAACCTAATTTCAACGAATCTTTTGCAACAGAAAAAAAAACATTCGCAGATTCTAGCGGTTGCTGAGTATTAATATCTAAAACCTGACCTTGGACAGAATAGCTTTCCTGAGCAAAATTGACTACCGAAAAAAACAAAAAAAATAAAAGTAAATGTGTTTTCAACATACATTGCATTTATAAAGTGCTGAATAGGATGAAAAATAAGATAAAAGGTTTAAACAAAATAAATAAAAAAAATCAGCCGATAGCTATTTCGAGAAACAAAGCCCCTAAAAACAAAAACAACAACCAATTGATTACCATTTACTTAACTCTTTATTAAGTTTAAAAATCGTAACTTTAAGAGAAAATGAGGCTATGAAAAATTTTGCTATCAAATTGGTATGGTTTACCACGGTGTATGTGTTTGTATTTGCAGGTCTCAATCAAACGAATGTTGATTTGAGAATTATAATGAGTTTACATCTTATAGGTGTTATTTTGATCCCTTACATGACGTACTGCGTACTCACGGATAAATACAAAACCAATAAAACATTTAAAGACTGGTACGAAGATCATCCGATGGAAACTTTGGATGAAGGAAATGAAGAAGAAACCTAACTGTTTAATCCAACAATTAAAAATCCCTTTACAGACTATGGTTTGTAAAGGGATTTTCTATTAGGTAATTGTGTCAAATTATTACCAACTTTCGAAAAAGTCTATTACTTGAAACCCTTATAAAGTCAATAACTTTTTTAGTTTATTCAAGTCAATTACGTTACTGTTTCCAATTTCTACAAAATATTTTGTTTGCCAATCTTGAGTTTTTTTCGCTTGTTTATTTTCAGTTACACACCAACTTGGATAAACTCTAATTCCACGTTTTCCTTTCCCTTTTTTACTTGTCAAAACGCTATTTTCGCATAAAACTGCTTTGTTGAAAATGAAAATTCCAAAGCTTTCCCCTTGACGAGTTGCAATCAAGAAAAAATCAAATTCATCGTCAACACTATGCGGTTCTGTTATACCGTTTTCATTCCGCTTCCAGATTGCTACAAATTGCCCTGTTTTGGTAGGCGTAATTTTCGCCATTCTGAATTTGATTTTTAGTTTATTCAGTTCAAAATTATGTGCAAAATATTCTTGACTTTCTTTTTCAGTTGCTACGTTTTCAAGTTTTATACCACAAGCTTTGTATATGGAATAATTTAAAAGTCGAATTTCAGAAAATATTTTGTTAGAATGTGTCAATTTTGATATTATTAATTTTATTTTTCTATTTCAAAAGCATTGAAAGCAAAGGTTTCGGTAGTAAAGCAGACATGGCTAAAATACCAAATAGAAAACTAATTTTCCATTAAGCTAATTGTACAATCCGGTCTTGTAGCTGTTAGTGGTAGTTTATTCTGTAATAGCAATATGTAATTTACTTATCAATTTTTCAACGCTTGTTTTATATTCGTTTTCAGTCATAACATTTTTATCGGGCCATATTAAAGCTAAAGTGTCTGCTAATGATGGTGAATATTCATAAACCTCTTCAGTTTTAATACCAAACCAAATTGGAATAATTACTTTTTCATTAAAAATCATTTCTCTAGTAAAAACTGAATTAAATTCTTTTTTTGTCCAACCTGTATTTTCAAGAAAATTTTTAGTTAAAATAAGAATACACTTTTTTGTGTTTTTAAGTCCGTCTTCAATGGACTCTCTTAAGCTCATGCCTGGTTTTAAAGTATATTCATCATACCAAACTGTGCAAAGTCTTGAATTAAGTCCATCAGCAATAGGCCTTGCAATTAATTCTTTATCACGAGAATCGTGAGAAATAAACGATAACGGTTTTTCTACTTTTAATCTTGAATCCATATATTCTTTTCCTCTAATTGTTAAATAGATTTTTTTTTCATTACATATTACATCAATAGTATTTTTTTCTTCTTCTGATAAAATTGGTTCGCTATAAAAATATATTCTATTAGAGTATATATTTTTATGCTTTCCAAAATTCAAGTCTTTAGGATCATTAGAAATACTATGTACAATTTCACAATTAGAAATCTGTTCGTCTAAATTATTGAGTATAGCGACTAAAACATCAAACATGTTTTCATCATCCTCCATGTAATATGTTAATAAACGGCATGAATCGAGTACATCATCTCTAACTCTTTTAGTAATTGTGATTGTTTTAGAATTTGTAATAATCCCGTTTTGAGTATCATTTATAATTACAGAGAATTCAGAATCAAGGCTAGAATGTTTAAAGTCATTATCAAAATATTCTCTAAGAGTTCTCATATTTTTAGTTTATTTAAATATATCATTATTCTTCTATTTTGGCTTAAATTACCGCTAAACAGTTTACATATATTACAAAATCACTCAATCTACCCATATAGAATTGGCTTCGCGTGATTGTAGTAACACTTATTTTTCGAATATAATCATACTATTTTTCCTAACCAAACAAAATCCTACAAAAAACACGCAAATTCGATAACAAACAATAATTACTATAAAAAAAGCCCAAGAATAAAAATCCCTGAACTTTAATTTAACTCCATAAAAAAATCCCGATGGCTCGGGATTTCATTTTTATTTCTCTCTGATATAAATATCGATTGGCACTCCTGAAAAGTCCCAATTGTCTCTGATTTTATTTTCCAAGTAACGTTTATAAGGTTCTTTTACGTACTGCGGCAAGTTGGCAAAAAACACAAACTGAGGCGTTGGTGATGGCAACTGCATACAATATTTAATTTTCACATACTTCCCTTTGGTCGCTGGAGGCGGATAAGCCTCAATCACCTTCAACATATACTCGTTGAATTTAGAAGTTGGAATACGTTGTTGTCTGTTTTCAAACACCTGAACCGAAGCTTCCAACGCTTTCAACAAACGTTGTTTGGTCAATGCCGAAACGAAAAGAATAGGCACATCTGTAAATGGCATTAATTCTTTCTTGATTTTCTCTTCATAATCACGGGTTGACATAGTATCTTTTTCCACCAAATCCCATTTGTTCACCAAAATCACCACACCTTTGCGGTTCTTTTGTGCCAGCCAAAAGATGTTTTGGTCCTGACTTTCAAAACCTCTGGTCGCATCGATAACCAAGATACAAATATCGGCATGCTCAATCGCACGTACCGAACGCATTACGGAATAGAATTCTAAATCTTCCTTTACCTTAGCCTTACGACGAATTCCGGCAGTATCGACCAAGTTAAATTCGAAACCAAAACGGTCAAACTTAGTATCAATCGCATCACGAGTCGTTCCTGCGATGTCAGTTACCATAAATCGGTCTTTACCAATCAAGGCATTGATAAAACTTGATTTTCCCGCATTAGGTCGTCCTACCACTGCAAAACGAGGCAATACTTTTTCCTCTTCAACCACTTCCGGTTTTTCTGGAAAAGCTTCAATCAAAGCATCTAGCAAATCTCCTGTTCCACTTCCTGAAATACTGGCAAATGTGTAATAATCGCCTAAACCAAGGTTGTAAAATTCTACCGCATCTTTCTCACGCATGGCATTATCTACCTTATTTACGGCTAATAAAACCGGTTTTGTTACTTTACGCAACAACTTCGCCACGGTTTCATCCATTGGTGTGATGCCTTCTTCAACATCCACCACAAATATAATCACATCGGCTTCATCGATAGCCAATTCTACCTGCTTACGAATTTCGCCTTCAAAAATATCCTCCGATCCACGCACATATCCTCCGGTATCAATTACCGAAAATTCTTTTCCATTCCACTCGCTTTTACCATAGTTTCTATCGCGGGTAACCCCAGATACTGAATCTACAATAGCTTCTCTTCTTTGTATCAGCCTATTAAAAAGGGTTGATTTCCCTACATTAGGTCTTCCTACTATCGCAACAATGTTATTCATTTTTTTGAATTTTAGCCCTTTGACAAACTCAGGGCGATGTTAAGATTCTAGATTTCAAATTATTAGTTTCCTAATAACCGAATCCCCTAAAATCTAAAATGCTTTATTTAATTTTTTTGCAAAGGTACACTTTTAGTTTGCAGTATACAGCATTAAGTATTCAGTATTTAAAATGCGTTGAACTGTTTACTAAAAACTGATTACTGAACACTGAATACTATTTCTGGTTATACCCAAAACGTTTCAGCATATTGGCGTTACTTCTCCAGTTTTTATTCACTTTTACGTACATCTCAATATGGATTTGTTTTCCAAAGAATTTCTCCAAATCCTCACGGGCTTCTACTCCTACTTTTTTCAAAGCGGCTCCTTTGTGACCAATGATAATTCCTTTTTGCGTATCACGTTCTACCATAATCACCGAACGAATTCGGATAATGGTATCGGTTTCAATAAATTCCTCCGTAACAATTTCTACGGCATAAGGAATCTCTTTGTTATAATTCAATAAGATTTTCTCTCTGATGATTTCGTTCACAAAGAAACGCTCCGGTTTATCCGTTAATTGGTCTTTTGGATAATAAGCTGGTGATTCCGGCAAAAGCGAAATAATTCTGCCAAAAACTTCCGGTACATTGAAATTCTTTAAGGCCGAAATCGGGAAAATCTCCGCATTAGGCACTTTTTCCGTCCAAAAAGCAACTTGCTCTTCTAACTGTTCCTGATTCGAATTGTCAATTTTGTTCAACAACAATAACACAGGAATTTTAGCATGGATAATTTTATTAAAGAAAGCTTCGTCTTTTAATTCCTGCTCTCCTATTTCGACCATATACACTAAAACATCTGCATCCTCAAAAGCGGATTTCACAAAATCCATCATCGATTCCTGCATTTCGTAGGCTGGTTTAATGATTCCCGGAGTATCCGAAAGGACCATCTGAAAATCGTCACCATTTACAATTCCTAGAATTCTATGACGGGTAGTTTGTGCTTTAGAAGTAATAATAGACAATCTTTCCCCTACAAATGCATTCATCAATGTTGATTTCCCAACGTTTGGATTCCCTATAATATTTACAAAACCTGCTTTATGTGCTGTCATTTTATTTTATTTAATGCTGCAAAGGTAGTCATATCAAGCCAATAGACGAAATAAAAACATTTTTTAAAATTCGACGTTGTATATCTCGAATTTATTTGTATCTTTGCACCCGAAACATCGCGGGATAGAGCAGTAGGCAGCTCGTCGGGCTCATAACCCGAAGGTCACAGGTTCGAGTCCTGTTCCCGCTACTAAGTAAACATACTGAAAATACAAAACGCACATCGCGGGATAGAGCAGTAGGCAGCTCGTCGGGCTCATAACCCGAAGGTCACAGGTTCGAGTCCTGTTCCCGCTACTAAGAAAGCTTCAGAGAAATCTGAAGCTTTTTTTGTTTATACCAATAGGTAGCTCGTAGGGATCATATACGCCGCGGCGGACACAGGTTCTTAAAAAAAAATTGAAAATACATCGCGGGATAGAGCAGTAGGCAGCTCGTAGGGATCATATACGCCGCGGCGGACATTAGGTTCGAGTCCTGTTCCCGCTACTAAGTAAACATACTGAAAATACAAAACGCACATCGGGGGATAGAGCAGTAGGCAGCTCGTCGGGCTCATATCCGCCACGGCGGACTACTAAGAAAAGCTTTCAAAAATGAGACACTATTTCAGGTATTCAATCCCATTGAATACCATATTGCAAAAAATAAGTTTCACTCTTCCTTATTCTAAACCAAAAATTCTATTTTCGTAAATCATTACTTAAAATAGTTTAAAATGACCTATCAACCAGCAACAAACCGATACGAAAATATGGAATACCGCCGATGTGGCAACTCCGGATTAAAATTATCAGCTTTTTCATTAGGACTTTGGCATAACTTCGGCTACAATTCTAATTTTGAAAACAGCCGTAATTTGATACAGACGGCTTTCGACAATGGAATAACACATTTTGATTTGGCTAATAATTATGGTCCGCCACCGGGTTCGGCAGAAGAATGTTTAGGTCGAATCTTGAAATTGGATTTTAAAAATTATCGTGACGAAATGATCATTTCTTCAAAAGCAGGTTACACCATGTGGGACGGTCCTTATGGTGATTGGGGTTCTAAAAAATACTTAGTTTCAAGCTTAGACCAAAGTTTAAAAAGGATGAAATTAGACTATGTGGATATTTTTTATCATCATAGACCCGATCCTGAAACTCCTCTGGAAGAAACTATGGCAGCTTTGAATTTAATCGTTCAACAAGGAAAAGCCTTGTATGTAGGAATTTCAAATTACAAACCTGCCGAAGCTGAAAAAGCATTCAAAATACTAAAAGAAATGGGAACTCCTTGCCTGATTCATCAACCGAAATATTCGATGTTTGAGCGCTGGGTTGAGGATGGCCTTTTAGACTTATTAGGCAAAGAAAAAGTAGGTTGCATTCCGTTTTCACCTTTAGCACAAGGATTATTAACGGATAAATACGTAACCGGAATTCCAGCCGATTCCAGAGTAGCAACAAGTGGACAATTCTTAAAAGCCGACCATATTACGCCCGAAAGATTAGAAAAAATTGTAGCATTAAATCAATTGGCTCAGGAAAGAGGTCAAAAATTAGCTCAAATGGCACTGGCATGGATTTTAAGAGATGAGCGAATTACATCGGTATTAATAGGCTCCAGTAAACCGGAACAAATTATTGATTCGATTAAAGCCTTAGACAATACCAACTTTAGCACAGAAGAATTAGATAAAATTAATTTGATCTTACAATAAAGACCATAAAGCCTTAGGATTTCTTAACTAAGGCTTTATTATTTTTGAAAAACTTTTAAAACCAATTTACAGAGTAACAATAAGTTAAAAAAAAGGAATCCATTTTTCTGCATTATAGCTATTCCAAGCATTAGTTATTTTCACAAATAAAACTATATTTGCCCCACAAATAGCGGATTTCACTGCTGTTTTTATTACTTACGGGCGTAGTTCAAGGGTAGAATAGCGGTCTCCAAAACCGTTGATGGGGGTTCGAATCCCTCCGCCCGTGCAAGTACAAATTGTAATTCTATAAAGCCTCAGGATTTTTATCTTGTGGCTTTTTTTATAGGGTCTTTAAAAAACAATTGAGATACTTCAACTGGATCATGGCTTAAAAACTTTTTTCAAAAAACCATCAATGTAACCAATGGTTGGTTCAAACCAAGGATTAAAAAGACAAAACGAATGAGGCGAATTTTCGAATTCATGCACTTCTGAATAAATTCCATTAGCATTCAAAACCTTTAAATAATCATCTCTCCCAGCATGCATGCGAGCTACTGAACTATTAATAAATAAAGTAGGCGGAATAGCTGCACTTACATAACTTAAAGGCGAAGCAGCCTCCCAAAGTTTAGGATTCTCTTTTTTTGGATAACCAAACCAATAAGTCGCTGCCGATATATTCTTACTATCATCCCCTTCTCCACTTTCTGGATGTACAAACGATAAAGTTCCGTCGATATCTACCACTGCATTGACCTGAGATTGCGAATCAGAATTGGTCACCACACCTTCAAAAAGTGGCATATTCCCCGTAGTTCCCATAAAAGATGCGATTTCTCCTCCTGCCGAAAATCCAAGTACCACAATTTGATTGGGATTAATATTATACTTTGCAGCACTTTTTCGTACCCAGCGTATCGCAGCTTTGATATCATAAATAGCAGCTGGAAAAAGCGCTTCGGTAGAAAGTCGGTACTCAGGTGTAAAACATACATAACCTAAACTGGCCAACTTTTGCGCCATCGGATGATGCTGTTGCCGGTTTCCTGAACGCCATCCACCCCCATGAATAATTAGTATAGCTGTTTGTTTATGCTTCTCCTTTTCATTATAAAAAACATCCAATTTCATTTTGCGTTTGCCATAACTACAATAAACAATATCTTTTTTTTGTTTGACAAAATCAAAATGCATATCCATTACCCTAGTCGCATTTGGATGTGTTTTTACCGTTTTTTTAAAGGCGCTGTAAGTCGTAAACGAAGTATCTCTTTGCTGTGTAAGTCCCTTTAAATATTGAGCATTTGTGTTTTGAAAAAAGAATATACTTACCCACATCAACAACTGATATAAACCAATATTTTTATAACCAAGATTCTTTTTCTTCATTTAAATTTCCTTGTTTTTTTACGAAAGTTCAATTTAAAAAAACAATTCCTAAAAGCACCGCTAATTGAATATTAGTTATGCTTTTAGGAATATATTTTTTGCTTAAAACTTATTATTTCAATTCGAATGCACCTATATCTGGAGCGGTTCCTAAATAAGGTATTCCTTCAATAACGATTCCTTTATCAATTAAATCACTGGTAGCTTTTAATTTCATAAAAGTCACATCAGGTAAACTACCATCAGCTTTTCGAGCTTGAATAAGTTGGCTTATATCTGTACTTTCAAAATCGGTGGCATCAGTTACTAAATTGTTTTGCCATCCATTATTGGTTGCATCCAACACATCCGCTTTAACGCTCCCATAATCTCCAATGCCGCAAGAATTTTTAACAATTAATTTTGCTAATGGGTTCGTACTGCTAAAATTGTAATTCGTTCCATTGCTATATGCTGAACAATTGTAAATTTCGACATTACCTCGATTACTATTATGATCAAATCCATCGGCTTTATTTCCGGCTGCAATACAGTTTTTATAAACAGCATTGTGTTTTAAATCTTTTAAATCACTTCCTCCTGTTTTAAATCCATTTCCATCACCAAGACCAGCATCGCCACTTTTTAAATATCCATTTTTAATGGCCCAACAATTAGTAAAGGTCGTTGTAATATTATTTGCTTCTTTTAAATAACCATCCCAACCATCATCTAAGTTTTGCCAAGCTCTGCAACCAATAAATTTATTCCCTGTTCCTGCTGATAATTTACAAGCAAAACCATCGGCATTTTCAAGTGTTGAATCGGCATTGAAATAAGAATCACAATTTAAAATAGTATTATTAGCCGCTCCATTATCGATTTGTAAACCTGTATCCGAACATTCTGAAAAAGTACAAAACTCAATGGTATTATTATTTCCTCTTACTTGCATTCCATTATCACCTGCATTATAAACATCAATGCCTTTAATATGGATATAACTACCTGTTACTACTATTCCTTGATTTGAAGAGTTTTCTACCATGGAAGAAAAATCTAATTTAGCTCGGCTACCATCCGTTTGACCTAGAATTTTAATTTCCTTTCCAGCAGTTCCCGATACACTAATTGTTATTTTAGCATTCATTACATAATTTCCTCCATTCAAATAAATAGTTTCTCCAGCTTTTACCTTTGAAAGCGCTGTTAGTAATTCAGTAGGATTTGAAACCGTATAATCATACACTGGAGCAGTAGTAAAAGACGAAATAGTAATTGTTTTTGAAGCTTGAACAGTGTTTTTATCTGTTGCTACTGCTTTGATGGTTACTGTCCCGTTTTTGAGAGCCGTTACTAATCCCGAAGAAGACACGGTAGCAATACTATTATCTGAAGAACTCCAGGATAAAATTTTTGATGTTGCATTAGATGGTAAAACAGCGGCTGTAAACTGGGAAGTTGTACCTGAAGTAATATCAGGACCATTTATAGAAAGTGTAGACACATAAACAACGACATTAGTATCATTGTTAGATGCCTTGACATCATCCTTAGAACAAGAGAAAAGGATGAAAATAACGTATAAGTTAAATAGGTATTTCATAATTTATATTTTTTAGTGCTTTTATCTAAAAATAAGAGCACAAATTTGTTTTAAAGATTTTTAAGTAAACCTAGTCCTTGACCAATTGGTAATTTCTAATTTTTAATCCAACGTGGATCTCCCACCTTTCTATCTTTTAAAGTTTGATTAGCAATTGTAAAATCATCTGTAGCAGCACTAGCAAATCCGGGATCCAATGAAGTTCCTGAAGCATCATAGCGAATAGGTGCGACTGCAACTGCAGTTAAATTAGTCGCATTCGTATAATTATTATTAGTAAATGTTGGATTATTAGTGGTACTTTGGTTTGCATACAAAGCATTGGTACTATCAAAAATATTATTTTTTGAAACTAATGTATGTGTTGCAAAACGAACATAAAAAATACGTCTAAAAGTAGTTGTAGAACTATTACTTGTTTTATACAATGTATTAGAATCTAAAGTAACATTTGTATTTCCGGTAAAGTTAGTCGTCGCATCTACCCTAACAAAATCTCTATCAGAAGAACAATTCACAAAAGTATTGTTCTTAATCATTATGTCTGCAATATAACTTAAACGGAAATCGATAAAATCACCACCAGCAGCAGTATTAACGTTTTTAACAACCGAATTTTCAATTGTAAAAGAGGTGATTTTCGCAGCAATATTAGCAGCAACCAAAGAACGTGTGAAATCATGAATCGTACATCCACGATACCCTATTGCACCATAATTATTTGAAGCTTCATTAATACGAAGAAGATCAGTCATTGTTCCACCACCAGATAAATCCAAATCAATCAATGATACATTGGCACTACCAGCAACTAAAAGGAAATTAAGTTTTAAGAGTGGTTTATCATAACTTTTTAAACCTTGAATTTTAATTGACTTAGCTAAGGTAATTGTTCCTGTTTGTGCCGTATAATCTCCTGGCTCTAAAACAAGTAAGGCACCTGAAGGAGCGTCCGTAATTTTTTGAATTAAATTATCGGTAGGTTTTACAATAATTGCATTCGTCAAATCAACACCCGTTGTAAATGTTTTGGTCCCTCTAACTTTGGTCCCGTTGTATAAAGTAGCTGTATACGCTGTTTCTGCTGATAAACCCGTAATTTTAGCAACTCCATTTGCTTTTTCCTGAGCAGTTATTACATGCGTAATATTACCTGGCATCAATTTAATTTGTGTTACATTGCTACCAGCCGGCCAACGAAGCGTTGCCTCATAAGATAAAATATCTCCATTAATAATGTTAGAGAAAATTTGCTCAGAAAGAGTTTTAGCCGTAACTGTAGTCCAATTCGATTCAGCAATTCCATTAACAATTGCTTTCACTCGAATAGAATAAAGGGTTTCTCCTTCCATTTGCACTTTAATAGGCAATTCCGACGCTTCAACTGTCAACGTTTTAGCAATAGTTGTAAAATTAGGATCATCTGCACTAAACTCAACAACATAATGGTCTACATTCTCACGAGCTGTCCAATTCAATTCTACAGTAGTTTGTGTTCTAACAGTGGCTGTCAATTGAACTGGAGCGAATGCCCTATCAACTTCTAGTTCATTAATAATATCTTCATTATAACCTGTACAGCTCAATAGTGTCCCTACCATTAAGAGGGAAACTAAAAATGTTTTAATTATAAATTTTGCTTTCATAATTTTATCTTTTATGTATCTCAAAACGTATTGTAACCCAATTGACAACTGAATTTGTAATAAGTACTGAAATAACTTTTTAATTTATTTTTTTAGTATCCCTAATTAATTAGACAATTGCCCATTACTTGCGTCAATAAAGACTTGCCAGATAGGCCAAAACTGATGTTGATCTGGATTTACAGTCGCATCATAAAGTGTATTCACTTTGATAGCGTCCAGTTTCACCCAAGTTTTAGAGGAATATTCAGAACCTGGATTCGATGTCTCACCACGATTTAGTCCATAAACAACAAGTGATACATTATCTGTAGCCGTTTTGTAATATAAAGTTGCTGGAACATCTGTATATTCACCCGTACGAGCCTGAAGATTCGTCATTTTAACTTTTGCTTCGTCTAATTTTGCTTTTAGTAAATTCCAACGAATTAAAGACTGTTTGCGTTCCATCTCACCCGTAAACTCAAATTTATGTTCCTCAACAATAGCATTAAACATGGCTTGTTTTGATGTTAAGGCATTAACATATGCATCGACCATAGTCGCTTGAGAAGCCGATGGAAACGCTCTTCTTCTTATTTCTTTTAAGTATGGTGCTGCAGCTGTAGGTCCTTCTAATTCATTAGCAGCTTCGGCGGCTATCAAAAGTACTTCGGCATAACGCATATACAACTTGTTAACCCCATCATCATTGGCAGAAGTAACCATTCGAGACATCCACTCGAAACGGTATTTTCCAAAATACCAAGTATCTAAGTCATTCAATTCCTGTTTTGCTATTCCGTTTACCGCTGTACCAAATTTATAAGGAACACAAGTCACATCTCTACGAGTATCTGCCTTATTGTAATCATAAAAAACAAAAGGCAATGGACCACAAGTACCTCCTCTGTTTGTTCCACTTTTTTGAAACTGATCTATCGATGTATGACGAACAGCAAAAGTATATAACATACGCCCTCTTCCCTCTGCAAAAGGAATTTGCCATAATGATTCTCCTCCAGCAGTTAAATCTTCTTGATTGTATTTTTTCCATAAACTCTCAAAAGAAGTCTCTAAACGAGCTGTACCACTATTAATAATACTTCTACATTCTTCTAATGCCAATCGATACATTTTATCGACTGATAAATCCGGATCAGTACTTCTTCTAACCCCATCAGGATATTGCTGAAAACCACTTGCTGCCATTGCTAAACGGGCTCTTAACCCCTTAACAAATGCCTTATTGATACGTTCTACACTTTGAGTTTTAGTACTTCCATTTGGCCAAGGCACCAATTCGGCCGCCTCACCTAAATCAGCTATAATTTGTTTGTAAATAACATCACGATTTGTTCTTGGCAAATACAATGTTTGGGTGGTAATAGGTTCAAATCGTTCTGGAATATCTCCCCAAGCTCTCAACAAATCAGCATAATAAATAGCTCTAAGCGTCAAAGATTCTCCTAAAAGATATCCCAAGTCAGTTCCTGGCTGCGGATTTCCATAAGTTCGTAAACCTTTTATACAAATATTTGCTCTTTCAATTCCTGAATACATCATTGCCCATGCATTATTGGCTGTATTCATATTTGTATTGGTAGCAGAGGTTGTATAATTGCATAATTCGGTATTAGCACTTGCTGTTTGAGAGGTGTTATACCATTCTACATCGGTATTCAATCCATACCATGGTAAAAAACGACCACGATAAGAATTGGTTTCACCAAACGGAACTTTAATTCCATTGACAGCTCCTTCTGCCAAACCTGCATTTGAAAATATTACTGATTCATCTAAAGTAGACTTTGCTGGAGCATCCAAAAACTCATCTGAATTGCAAGAAGTTAACAATCCAATTGTAATAATTGATATATATATAAATACTTTTTTCATTTTTTTAGCAATTAAAAATTAAGATTCAAACCAAAAGAAACTTGTCTGCTTCTTGGAAATGGAGAAAAATCTACACCCGGAGTAAGTGGTGTTCTTCTAATAGTAGAAACCTCTGGATCTAAGCCTGAATATTTTGTAATCACAAAAACATTATTGGCAGTAACATAAAATCTTAACTTTGAAATTTTATATTTAGATAAAGCATCGGCTGGAATTGTATACCCCAATGACAGGGTGTTCAAACGTAAGAAAGAACCATCCTCAACTGCCCAATCACTAAACACATATCGAGTCATAAATGGAGACCATAAACTTGAATTAGCATTAAGCGCTGTTAATTCTGTAGGATCAGTTACTATATTGCCCTCTGCATTAATATTCGTCCATCTATTAGAAGAAGCCATTATTGTGCTCAAATTTCTATATTGCTGTGAAGCAGTATCAAACAAAGTACTGTATTCAATTTTATTGGCATTGTAGATATCGTTTCCAAAACTATAATTAAAAGCAGCAGATAAATCAAAACCATAAGCGTTAGCATTAATCACAAAACCTCCAGTATGTTTTGGATTAGCATTCCCAATTACCGTTTGATCATTAGCATCCACTTTACCATCACCATTAATGTCTTTCAATTTCATAACACCCGGTGCAACAGTACCTACAATTTCGGAATTACTTGGGACATCTGATCTTAAAGTATATGTGGTACCGTTATAATCAAAATCAGTCACTTCATAACGTCCATCACTTTTATAACCATACATTAACCCCATAGGTTGCCCTGCTCTTACAACAAAATCATTCCCAATAGCGGTAGAAGCCCAATTGGTTGCTATACCAAAATCATTCATAATCCCCAAAGAATTGATTCGGTTTTTATTCATACCAAAATTGAGTGAAAAGCTCAAACCATAATTTGGTTTATTGATCGCTGTAATATTTAAACTCGCTTCGATTCCTGTATTTTGAGTTTCACCCATATTTCTATATTGGGTATCATAACCCGTTCCAGAAACAGGAAAATTAATCAATAAGTCTTTCGTTTTATTTTTATAAACCTCAACAGAACCCGTTAATTTTCCATTGAATAAATCATAATCTAATCCTATATTATTGGTAATTGTAGTTTCCCATTTTAAGTCTGGATTAGGCATCACTTTTGAAGCTGACCAAAAATTAGACACATTATTAATCCAAGTCGTAGTATTCGAATTGAACAGTAATGAAGTTTGCCCCACAGGAATATTATTATTACCTGCCTGACCATAACTAAATCTTATTTTAAGCAATTTTAACCAAGAAACATCCTTTAAAAAATCTTCTTCAGAAAGCTTCCAAGCAACAGCTGCCGATGGGAAATACCCCCAACGGTTATTTCCTAAAAATTTACTAGAACCATCGGCGCGGTAAGTAGCCGTAAGTAAATAACGGTTTTTATAATCGTAGGTTAAACGTCCAAAATAAGACAACAACTTATCCTCTGGAGCATAGTTAGTTTCTGTAAATAATGCTACTCCTTGAGAAGAAAGATTTTTAGCATTTTCAAAGTTAAAGAAAACTGGAAAACCATCAATTTCACTAGCTAATTCCGTACTATTCGTTTTGATTAATTCTTGACCTAACAATAATTTCAAACTATGATCGTCTCCTAATTTCTTTTTAAAATCATAATTGGCTGTATTTGCAATTCGGAAAGTGACATTCTTTCTATCAGAAATCGTTAAAGCTGGTTTATTTTGATTTTCTGCAGCCACTTGATTTTTTACATAAAAAGTAGAACTTCCATAAAAGCGATAATCTTGATAATTATAATTATCCAATCCTAAATCTGAACCTAATTTAAGTCCTGGTAAAATCTCATAAGAAATACCTCCTAGTACATTAAAGTTTTTTCTGTTTTGAAGTCGGTCATTATCTGCTAATGCTGTAAAAGGATGTACTAAAAAGTCTCCATTAGTATCGTCTATATTTTGATCTGTTACACCTGGGATTGGGATAGGTGAAAAAGCCACACTATTTCTCAAACGAGCATCAGCAGATACGGATTTTGCATTTTGTTCATTAGTACCTCCTCCATTAATTTTAGTGTCCGAATAACGCATGGTAAATGACAAATCAATTTTATCCGAAGCTTTGCTTTTAAGTGCAAGAGATAAATTATTTCTTCTATACTTTGAACCAAGCATAATTGTTGTTTCATCAATATTAGCATAATTGAAATTGAAATTCATTTTATCGGTTCCGCCACGAATTCCTAAATCACGATTTCTGGTTTCACCAACTCTACCATACAGCTGCTTTTGCCAATTATTTCCTTTCATCCCTGAATAAAGATCACGATCAGACCATTGTCCTAAATATTGTTGAAAGGAACTATCATCTGTATCAAAACGATTTACATATTCGTATTGTAATCTCACATATTCTTCTGGATTTAACACATCGATAGTGTTCGCAATTTTCTTTAGCCCATAAAATGTATTAAAGGAAACCGAGATTTTACCATCCTTCCCTTTTTTAGTCGTAACAAGAATAACACCATTAGCTCCTCTTGAACCGTAAATAGCCGTAGATGAAGCATCTTTTAAAACCGTTATTGTTTCAATATCCGATGGAGCAATATCATTTAAACTTGCAATAGGAAAACCATCCACAATAACTAGTGGTGACGCATCCTGAGTTAAAGAACCACCACCTCTCACTCTAATTTTGATATCTGCATCTGGCGAACCTTCGGCTGAAGTAACCTGTACCCCTGCTATACGTCCTGTTAAACTTTCAGCAACATTATTCATGTTGGTTTTTTTCAAATCTTCACCCGAAACAGCAGCAACGGAACCTGTTAAATCTCCTTTTTTTGCACTACCATAACCAATAACTACAATTTCATTTAAAGTGGCACTTTCGTCTTTTAAAATAATAGTCATCGTTTTATTCTGCCCCACAACTTTAGTGGTAGTTTCATACCCAATAAATGAAAAGACTAACTCGCTAGAAGTACTATTTACTTTTATTGAAAACTTACCGTCTAAATCGGTTTGAATTCCGTTTTTTGTTCCTTTTTCAATGACATTTACACCCGGAATAGGCATTCCAAGAGCATCCTTAACAACCCCATTGACAAGAATTCCTTGCTGTATTGTTTTTTTTGAATCTAAAACGACACCTTGGTTTACGATTTCCTTTTCATTTTTCAATATAATTTGGCGATCATTGATGTAATAAACCGTTGGAGTCCCTTTGAATAATAGGTTTAAAACATTATCAATTTTTTGTTTATCCACATTTAAACTTACCTTTCTATCCAAATCAATTTGATTGCTTTCAAAAAGAAATCGGTATTCAGATACTGACTCGATTTTATTAAAAACCTGCTCAATAGTTACTTCCTTTAATTTTAAAGATAGCTTAGTGTTTTGAGAATAACTGCTAGCTTGAATTTTAACCAAAGACAGTATTAGTAAAAGTGTAGTTAGTTTCATTTTTAGGCTAATTTTAGGTAAGTACGGATAGAGCCATCTCCCGTTAAATATTTTTTTCATACTTTTGGTTGGATTTTAAATGATTAATTCGATACGTCGTTTAAAACACATTACTAAATCGGGAAATACTGGTACTATTTTCCGATTTTTTTTTATGCATTTATCCCTTAAAAAAATTACACACTCACCTCATATATTGGCTTATTTTAGTAGTTAGTAAATAGTTTAATATAGGTTTATTTGTTTTCCTTCTTTTTTATAACTGAAATTTTGGATTTTACTTAATGCAGTAAGAACATCTTCAATATTTTCTACATTCTTATTAAAACTTCCATTAAACCTTTTGTCTAAAAGTTCTTTTTTATGGTTTACAATTGAAACATTATAGGAACGTTCTAATTTTATGATTAAATCTTTGAATGTCGTTTTTCTAAAAACCAATTCGCCAGTCATCCATTCAGTATAAATTCTAGTATCCACTGTTTCAACAGCAATTTCTTTTTTCGCATTATTCCATGTTCCTTTTTGACCGGGTTCCAAAAGTGCTTTTTGGCTTGGATTAGACGCATCTGATAAACTTACAGCGCCTTCAATTAATACGGTATTTATGTCCAAATCTTCTTTATAGGAATTCACATTGAATTTTGTTCCTAAAACACGTACATCAACTCCTCTTGTTTTAACAATGAATGGATGAGCTTTGTCTTTAGTAACATCAAAAAAAGCTTCACCATCTAGCACAACTTCTCTGTTGTGCCCCTTAATAAATTGAACCGGATATTTTAAAGAAGAACCGGCATTCATACTCACCTTAGTTCCATCAGACAAGGTTACGGTAAAGGTTTTTCCATAAGGAATTTTGATTTCATTATAAACCAACTCCGTAATCTCTTTATTTGACTTGTAACTGATTTGGTTTTCATTTTGAGAAACAATTACTCCGCCCTCTTTTTTTATTATTTGTTTTTTTCCATCAGGGTTTAAAACCTCGATATCGCCATTTTCTAGAACTAATTGTATCGCATCCTCTGGAATTACAATGGAAGATTTGTTAACCGATTTGTATTGAAAAACATAAACAATACCCAATAGCGCAATGAAAATTGCAGCATATTGAAAAACAGTTCTCCAATGGATTACTGGTGTTTTTTTCTTTTGACTAATTCTATTTTTAAAATCTTGCCAATCTTGCTCTTCATCTATTGACTCAACAAACAATAAAGCCTCATCTAGCAAATGATTCTCTTCTAGCTCTTTAATTAATTCTTGTTCTTCGGGCGACAAGAGTTTTAGTCGAGAAGTATCAACACTACCATTGCTTACCACTTCTTTTAGAATATCAACTAATTCAGAATTTGATTTCATATCGTATTTTGTATGTTAAACTTATGTTATAAAAAAAGGGGTTTAGGGTGACAACTTTATCGTTTTTTTTCATCTTTTTTTGATATATCAAAAAAAACAAAGCTTATTATTTCATTTTTAATTATTTAGAAGGAAACTGTAAATAAAAAAGAAGCCTGAATAAAATTCAGACTTCTCCAATTTAAAAACACTACTTACTACCTATTAATTAACTCTAAAACTTACTATTTGAGAAAAAGAACTACTATTACTATCGGTTGATTTTACTCTCCAATAATAGGTTCCACTACTTACGGCAACACTCGATTGAGTTGCAGTGATATTCGTTAATTCTGTCATAGGTGTTTGCTTACCATCCACTTTATCGATGTACACTGTATATTTTAAATTATTACCTTCAGCATCTGAACCAGCCCATTTTAAGGTAATTTTACCATCAACAGGAGTAACAATTTTATCTTGAATGGGAGTAATTAAATCGGCTGGAAAGGGAGCAAAATTTGAAACACTTTCTCCTGCTGAGGCATAAAACTTCCAAAGTGAACTCTTATTTGTAATTTCCTTTGTCACTTTATCTCTAGAAGACACAGTCCAAGAAAAAGGTACTTTTTTGTCCAATACCACTTTATAGGAAGTAGACTCAATTCCATTCTGAATCAAAACAACCTTGTTTGTAAGCAAATTAGTTATTGATAACACATAAGTTTCGTTATCTGATATTGGCTCCCAACTCAAAACAACTTCACATTTAGTACTCGAAGTCGAAATTCCCTCACAGGTTGAGGCATCCAAAGGACTTGCTAATGAAAGCTCTCCAATAACAGGAACAGCGGCTTCATTATCATCCTTACTGCAAGCTGTGTTTAGAATTATTAATGAAAGCACAAAATATATTACTGTATTTCTCATTTCTTTACAATTTTAAAAGTTTTACTAATAGTTTTCCCCTCTAATTGTACCATATAAACACCGTCCAAATAAGAAGATAGTTCAATTACAATATTTCGATTAGAAGCAACTGTTTGAGTAGACTCGGCCAATTTATTTCCCGCTATATCAAATACTTTGTACTGAACTTCATTGTCATTACCCCCTAAATACACCTGAACAGTTCCCGATGTAGGATTTGGAAAATACTGAATTCCCTCAGATACAAAAACGGTTTCATTGTAAACACCTTGACACTCTAAATCAGTACTAACACTAATGGTATTCAAACCTGATTGCAACTTAGCACTGTATTCTGAAGCTGTTACTATTTCATCAATTCCATTAACAGATACTTTATATTCACTTGCTCCTTTTAAAGCCAATCGAATAGTATTTGAATTTTTAGACACAAATGAATTAATTACAATTTTCTCTGGTTCTTCAATTTTAACTTCAAAACATTGTGAATATCCTGGTATACTTGGTGTAGAAAAACATACTGTATACACTCCAGCTGCTAAATTTTCAATTGTTTTAGTATAGCCGTTTGTAGGACTTAATGAAACATTAGCGGAATTAATAGTTACAGTATACGTCAATGATTGCTCTTTAGAAGCCACGGTTATAGCACCATTTTGCAATCCATTACAAGTAGCACTACTTACTTTTACTGAAAAATTATCTTTTGGCAAAGTTGTTACGGTTTCCAAAATAGGAATAGGATCCCAATTATCGTTTCCTTTTGTAAAAGTAAATGGTTTAATTTCTGAACCATCTGCTAGAACAGGGGTCGAAATCACCTTAGACCAACTCACACGATTCCCTGAATTATTTACTCCCGAATCTTCAATTGTTCCAAATTCATACAAATGGTTTGATGTTCCACTTAATGAATTACTCCAACCCTCTGGCGTAATTAACGACAAACCTTCTGAACCTGGATAATTAGAAGTTTCTATTTTAGCCTTGTAAACTACTACTTCACTTGTATTTGCCGCCCATGGCCTTCCAAAATATCCTGGTTTAGCTCTATAAACCGAAGCCGTTTCAACACCTGGCTCAGCCGAAGTAACCCTACACTCGTACAATAAATAACCACGACCACTACTTTGTTGAGGCGCTGTTAAATAAGAAGCATCACCCGCCACATCACTTACATTCATCACAAAGTCAGTTTTATAAAAAGTAGCAATCATACCTCCAAAAATATAATCTACCGCCCCCATTACTGCTCCTTTGTAAATGACCACTCTTGAGCCTACACCTCCATAAAAAGAATCTTGACGCCCTACAATTCTACAATTTTTAAGAATGGTTTTATCCACTCCGTTAGGAATTGCAATTGCAGCAGCTCTTTCTACGAAACTTCTATTTTGAACAGCAGTATTTCCATAATCAGTAGGACGCAAACCTTTATTTCCTACCGCCCACATCACCACTTTATCTTGAGATTCTTTTTTAGAAATGTATTGATTAAATGAATTTTCGAAAATGATATTCTCGGCCTCAAAACCATTAGCTGCGATTACAGCAGTAGCATTCCAATAAGAACCATTCGTAGTACCACTCACATTTTCAAAAGTATAACTATTGTTTGCTTTATTTACTGCCAAAATATCTGCATTCCATTTAGTATCATTTCCTTGACTATAATAACTATATCCATATCCATAATAAGATGTGATTCGAACAGCATTGGCATCAATATCAACTCCTTTGTTTTTAAGTGCGATACTAGGTAATGAAGATGCATTTTTAAAAGTCACATTTGGACTACTTACTACAATCATTTCTTCATAATTACCCGGATCGATTACTACTGTAACTCTTTGATCTGAAGTACGCACCATTCTTGAAATAGCTTTCAAAGCGGCATTTATAGTTTGGTAATCCTTATCAGTACCCACAGTAATTACCGGTGCATAAGAAACAATATTATCCACAGTAATGTCTGTAAAATAGGTTGTTGCATTTACATTTATAGTAACAAAACCTGCGGTTGTTCCAGTATACACATAATCCACTTTCTCTAAAAGCCCTGTACTACCGCTGTTAGTAACAACTGGAGTTCCTCCTTCAATTGCAAAATTAGCTGCATAATAATAAGTAACAGTCACTTTTTGATTAGGTGATACAGGTATTTTTATAGTAGATCCTGCAGCAGCATTTAGGTGACCTTTGGCAATTTCATTTGCCACAGCACCTGTAAAAAACATTCCTTTATAACTGCTTGTCCCATTTGGAATTACTTTATCATCAAAAGACCATTCAGATACCTTTTTAAAAGAAAGTTCTTTAGTAACAGCCGCATTAGCAATTACTAAATTAGAAGTCAATGCTAATTCTACAGGATAATCATCAAGACCAATTGCGCTTATAGAATAAGTTCCGTTACGCAGGTTAATAGTTGAAATATCAGTAAACGTATAGTTTATACCCGACTCATTAATATTAGTAAATTTAACTCCTAATTTTGATAATTGTGTTGCATCCAGAGTAGGAGCTGTAATAGTTACGCCATATTTAGGTTTCAATGTAAAAGCAACATCAGCTGTAGCATTTGCAGTAGCAGTAATCGTATTAGCTAAAATTTCATATTCATTTACACCTACACCTGAAATGGTATATTTTACTCCTTCTTCCAGTTTTACCGTGTACTGCGCTGTACTTTTATTAACCACTGGAATTGGAACATAACTTTTATTTAAAGCAGGATCAGAAGTATATTTCAAAGTAAGATTATTAATATCCGTTCCTAAACCTGTCACATTTCCTGTTACTGTGTAAAGTGTTACTTTAGCAATAACTATATCATACTTTTTTGTATCCTTGGTAACTGCAAATGTATCTCCGTTAGTTATCAAATAACCATTAGCATTTCCTACACTAAGTGTATAAGTATAGCCAGCAGGTAAAATCGCAGTATATTTACCTCCAGAAACTGAGAAGCTTCTTTTTTTCCCTGCTTCGTTCGTAAAATCAATGGTATATCCGGATGGAATATCAGAAGCGTTGGTTAAATCTACTAAACCTGATACTGCCACATAAGTCGCTGGTTTTCTATAAACTCTATAATAACTAGGTTTATTTATTTGATCATAAATCTTGTAAAGTCCAGCCTTTTTAGCAACAAATTTATATTCAGTTGTTGTAGTAGAGGTATTTACTAAATCAGATTGCACAGCGGCATCCGAGAGATATACGAAATTCAACTTCCCTGCTGCATCTGTATTAGCAACAACTGTCAACTCATCATCTTCCTGAAGATTAAAACTCAAATAGCGACCTGACTGAGCAGAACCGTTTACATAAATTCTTCCCGTATAACCAACGGAAGCCCCTGAACCAACATTACTATCATATCTAGTTAAGGCAGTGTTACTCGTTCTTAATCGGTCATTAGTACCTCCTACCCATCCTAAATCACCAGCTGAGAATGAAGCTGGCATTACATTACTAGTACTTGCAGAACCAACTACATACGAACTTGGATACCAAGCATTAATTGCTGCAACATCTAATTTATTATTATATAAAGCCGCGTCCAATTGTTGCGCACCAAAATCCCAAACATCGATTTTTGGAACATAAGCATCATTAGGAATGATTTCCATAATAGGCAAATACAAATCAGAGCCTGGGGCAACTAATTCAAAGCGCAATGTTTTTGGACCTCCTATATAAGCAAATTCAAAAGTATCCACACGATCCGTTGTTACCTTTGTAGATTTTAGTCCTAAATCAGCAGTAGTTGTTGCAGTCCCCTGCATTTGTAAAGAAGAATAAGCCGAACCTAAAAAACGAACTGTACAACTACCTCCAACTACCACATTAATCACTCCTCCTACTTTCATATTCAGTCCATAAGTTGCCCCATGCAGTCCATAAGTACCCGATAACGAAACGACATCATCTGTACTTTTTCCTGCACTAATGATTGCTCCATCTCTAAAATCATATTTAGTTGCAGTAGGAATCACTTGCAAACTTGGTAAATACAAATCAGAACCTGGTGTTAGGAGTTTAAAATGCAGTGTCGTAGCTCCTCCTTTGTAGACAAATTGAAAAGTATCTACTCTATCAGCAGTCACTTTAGTTGGTATTGTTCCTAAATCTCCGGTAGTATCAGCAACTCCATTCATTTGAAGTGATGAATATGCTGAACCTAAAAATTTAATCGTACAACTTCCCGCTACCACAATATCAATTTGCCCTCCAGCTTTCATATTAAGACCATAGGTTGCTCCGTGCAAACTATAAGTTCCAGACAATGTTACTACATTATCAGTGCTTTTTCCAGCTGTGATTATAGCACCATCTCTAAAATCGTAGGTAGTAGTAGCTGTCATTTGTCCATAGCTCAGAGAGGAACAAAAGACAAAAAAAACAAACAATAGGAGTATTTTTTTGTTCATAAAATATACATTAAATTAATACTATTTTTTAATTCTTTTTAAATAAAAAACAATGCTATTTGAACAATAAATTCAGCTTAAAAGCAGCATAAAAAAAGCTCCTTTGCTATTGAATTTGTTTTCTAATATTTTATGTTTTTTAAATGATTTAATTCGATACGTCAATTAAAAGACGATACTAAATCGGGAAAACTGGTACGATTTTCCGATTTTTTTATATCCATCTTTTCAAACAATACTTCTTCTCATACTTTATCGTCTTTTTAGTTAGTTATTGGTTTATTATTGGTCCTTCTTTTTTTTAAAAACAGTTGTATTTTATACTACTAAATAATGTTTCTATCAAGCTTATCTAGTTTTCTAATCAAACATTGCTGTTGTTAAATATTTGTTATCAAAAAAACTTTTTAGGGTGACAGTATTCTTAATTTTTTTTACCTATTTTTACATATACCAAAAAAAAACAAACTTTTTATTTTACTTTTGGACAATGTAATCCATTACAATCAATAAAAAAACCATTTACAAATGTCATCTCATAAAGACCTAGAAACATTTGAAAATTTGTATAAAGAGCATTTTGTTTATTTATCTTTAGTTTCTTTTAACATAACTAAGGATAAAGATGTAGCAAAAGATATCGCTCAGGATTTTTTTATATACCTATGGGAAAAAGAAGAAGCCGTAAACTTTAGCTTTTCATTTAAAGCTTATGCGACACGAGCTGTCAAAAATCTAAGCCTTCAATATTTAGAAAAAAACAAAACAATTAGCTTAGACACTAAGAAAATGGAACTTCCTAAAGAAGAAGAACAAGTTTTTGAAAAAGTGGAAGAAAATAAAAAATCTAAAATTCAAACCCTAGTAGACAAAATACCCCAGGCCAGAAGAGAAATCTTTGTTTCTCATGTTGTTGAAGGACACAGCTATGCAGAAATTGCAGAAATGTACAATATCTCAATTAATACTGTAAAAACACAAATGAAAAGAGCTTATGCCTTTTTAAGAGAATTTGAAAAAAGTAGTACGCTGATAACAATACTTTTCATTTTGCTAAAAAAATAAACAGACAAAATCTCATTATTTTACTGAACTAGGGACACCTATTTTATCACCTATCACTATTTCATTTACACTAATATTTTGAGTATTCGTCAATGTCATACCGTTTTTAGCTGATTTGATTGTGATTCTGTCTAAATCAATATTTTCGACTTTCTTTTCAGGAAAACCTTCAATAACAATCCCTGCGTTAGAGGCGCTTTCGCAACTTAAATTGGATATGGAAATATCTGAAATTTTAGAAGGAAACAATCCGCTACCTTCGCCATGATAATTTGCGGTCATGTAAATACAATCTTCTACCTGACCTAAAGTAATATTAGAGAAGTACAAATCCTTCACATAACCACCTCTATCCGAATTGGTTTTCACATAAATTCCTCTTTTCAAATAGCCCCAAGCCTTGCAATTATCCACATACACATTACGAACACCAGCCGACATTTCACTACCAATAACTACCGCATGTAATCCTTTGAATTCGCAGTTTCTAATTACAATATTCTCTGAAGGTGTATTTGAATTTGCACGACCTTCATCATCACGACCCGCTTTTATAGCCACATTATCATCTGCATTATTAAACTTTACATTTTCAATTAGAATATTACTAGAGTATTCTGGATCGATCCCGTCGTTATTATTGTTTTGAGCATTGTATTTTAGTCCTCTAAGCGTAATGTTTTTCGATTTCAATAAATGAATACACCAAAAAGGCGAATCCTCAATAGTCACCCCTTCAATTAAAATATTTTTCGAATTTAAAAACTGAATCAATTGCGGTCTTAAATAGTGTCCTTCACCAAAAACTCTTTCTTTTAAAGAAACATTTTTATGATTCATTTCTCTACTCAACATTTTATCTTTTTCTTCGAGTGGCTTCCATTTAATCCAAGTGTTTTTAGCTTCACCATCGATAGTACCACTTCCGGTTATTGACACATTTTCAACATTATTCGCATAAATTAACGGGCTATAATTATATAACATTGTTCCTTCCCAACTGGTTAAAACCAAAGGATAATCTTTTGGATTAGAACCAAAACGGATTTTAGATCCTGCTTCCAAATGCAAATTCACATTACTCACAAAATGGATAGGCCCATTAATGGTATAAACTCCTTTAGGAACCACAATAGTACCTCCATTCTTTTTAGAACAGGATTTCATTGCCATATCAAAAGCCTGCTTACAATTGGTAACCGAATCTCCTTTGGCTCCAAATTGTGTAACACTTACCTTGTAATTTGGAATAACAGGCAACTGAATACGACTGACAATTTTTTCCATTTCAACTTTTCTATCTAGAATTTTAGATTGCGAGCATAAAACATTGCAGCACAACAAAAGAATGAAATAAAAAGAATTGCTTTTCATATATTTATTTAATGTGTTTTTTCAAATTTAAATTGGTTTTTTTCAACTCTGCCACAGCCAGTTTGGCAATTTCTGTAGCACCAAGCAAAGACAAATGTGTATCATCATGCTTTTCCGTTTTATAAAAAGAACTTTCCCCCGCAGCAAAATGCAAGTGTAATTTTTTAGACCCTTCTACACCATACGATTCTTCTAACAACTCTGTTAAATATTGTAAATCAATAAAAGGCACTTGATAATCAGCAGCTACTAATCGTGTTTCCATAGGATAAAGTCCGTGAGTATCAACCAAAGTACCTTCGGCATTAAAATTTCGTCTAACAATTGATGAAAACAATACAGGAGTTGCCCCTTTAGCTCTAGTTTCTAGTACAAATCGAATTAAATTTTGTCGATAAGCCGTTCTAGGATTGGTATATACACTTGGTTTATTTTCTTTCTGGTCATTATGCCCAAATTGGATAAAAACATAATCTCCCTTTTTTAAGGTTTTCAAAATCGAATCCCAGCGCTTTTCATTAATAAAACTACGTGTGCTACGACCATTCATCGCTCGGTTATCCACTACAATCTTATCATCAAAAAATTGTTGTAAAACCTGAGCCCAACCGTGTTCTGGATTTTCTGTTGGATTTGATTTATTAGCCATCGTCGAATCCCCAATGCAATAAACTGTTGTTTTTTGGGCAAAACAACATGTGGACAACAATAAAAAAAGAATTATTTTATTTTTCATATTATTTAAAGATTGTAAACCAATTTTCTTTAGACTTCAAATCAGCTAAAATTTTCTCCAAGGTATATTCTTTAGCTTCCAATTTTGTTAATTGATGCGACCACACCACTCTACTTTGAGGCTGAAATCCTGGTCCTGAACAATTGTATTCGGCATAAAAAGAAGCTTTTTCAGCTTCTGGTTTAGACCAATTATTCCAACCTTCTTTACGAATATGATTCCCCATCTCACAATTTAAAAACACAGTTTTTGCGTAAATGCGCCAAGGTCTACCCAAATAAACTTCCGTTGCTTTTTCTGCTGCAGTCAACTTACAATTCAGAAAAACGTAACCATATTTAATCCCCTCAGGAGTAGAAGCTGCCGTAACATATGAATTACTTTTACTATGAATCGTACAATTATCAAAAACTGCTGTTGCGCTTCCAAAGATAAAATCTACCGTTCCTTCTATATAACAATCCTTATAATAGTGCTTAAAACCTTCACCTGAAGTATATAAAGTGTCCTGATTTCCTAAAATAATACAATTAGAAACCACCACTCTATCTGCCACAACAGACAATGCTATGGCCTGACCTACAGGCCCAGAAGTATTTTGAATGGTTAAATTGGTTGCCTTAAAATCGTTCCCCTCAACCAAAAGTGTTGATGTGTAAAACGTACTATTACGTCCTAAATTAATTTTCCCAAAATAGTCATCATAGCTAATGATCGTTTTCTCTTTATTTTCCCCTATTAATGAAATCTTAGTGTTACATTCAGGAACTAGCACTTTTTCATAATAAACCCCTTCCTTAATAGTAATAGTTACTCTTTTGTATGGAAAAGCAGGCGAATTATTAATAGCTTCCTGAATAGTTTTATAATCACCGCTTCCATCTTGTGCAACAATTATATTGTATTCGTCTTTGGGTGTTTTAGCTACTTTTTGAGAAACTTCATCGGGTTCTACCGAAAGTTTTTTTTTCCACTTCTCGTATTTTTTCAATACCTCTTTAGGTTCATTCGTATACCAAGCATAGCCATTTCTTCTTTCATCACCTATTTCATCAAGAGAATATTTCTTTACTCCATCTCTATCTGAAAAGAAAGGAATATTAGAATCCAATTCCATAAACCGAGCCCATAAGGGTGTTGCATTAGTATCAGCAAGCAGTTTCTTTTCTACTATTTTTCCTTTTTGAACAACTCTCTCTTCTCTTAAACCAGTTATTTTTACTTTCTCAAACCATACCACAGCCGCATCGACAGCTTTAATCACCTCTTTTGAGGGCTTTTCAATCGACATTAATAGCAATACAATTTTAGCCGATTCTTTTCCGCTTAAAGAAGGTAGTTCATAAGCACGCGCTTTAGCAGGCAACAACGTAAATTCGTCATGTTGTGCACACCAAGCCGTCAAAACACCATTTTGTTTGTACTGGGTTTTAAGAATACAATCGATCCCTTTATCAAAGGCTAATTTCGTTTTTGCAACAATTTCATCTGATGGTTTTATCGAATAGTAATCTGTTTTATCCTTAATCTCTTTTAATACAAAAAGGATATTAACCATTGAATCATCATTATATGTAATATGAGTGTAATAGCCTTTTTTAAGTGGATAAAATTGGGGCCAACCTCCATTGTCATATTGCGCTTTTAGCAAATATTCCAAACCTGAAAGAAAGGCTTTTTTATAGTTTTCATCGGGTTGTTGCTTATAGATTTTAGACAGAAAAAGCATCTCTTGACAAGTAGCGCCATTATCAGTAGTACAACCTTCTGTTGAATGTTTAAGAGCAACTAATTCTTTCTTTTGAGCCTCAGTAAGCGGCTTTTGCATTTGTATATTCTTAGGCCAACCGCCTATGTTTCGTTGATATAGCAACACATTTTCTGCAACCGCTTTTGCCTCTTTTGAAGCATACCAAACATCATCATTCATTTCTGTGATGCTCTTCCAAGATTTATCAAGTACTTGAGCCTGCATATTGATTCCTACAGTACTAGAAATAAACAGCGTAATTATAGCTTTAAAAATAGTATTCATCGTAAAATTATTTTGTAAATCGAATCCAATCAATATTTAAACTACCAGCATCATTTATTTTTCCTTCTCTAAGTGCCGTAAAACCCAGTTTAGCTCCAATCCATTTTCCTTCTCGGGATTTAAAATCCTCTCCTAGAGATTGGAATTTATTTCCGTCCTCGCTGTAGAAGAAACTACAAATCCCGTCATCTTTTACTTTCACTTGAAGATAAAAAGTATTCCCTTTTAACTTCAAAGGATTATTTTCGGTTTCTACACCTTTTTTATCTGCGTTTTTACAATTAACCTGAGAAAGATATAATTCCCCTTTTTGCTGTTTTACTTTAAGCATACTGTAATCCAAGCCCATAATAACTAATCCAACACTTTCTCCATCAAAACGAGCATTGAAAGTCATTTTAGCCGTCGCTATAAATTCATTAGCAGGAAACTTTTGCAACAAAAGATTAGGAACATCAAAAAGATTAGTTGCATTTTCCGGCATCGGACGACAAAACATCGTAAAGTGCCCCATTGATGTAGGCATACCCCAATATACTTGATAATTAGCATGCCATTGCCATTGCAATCCTAATTTTGGAGAATCGAACTCATCTGAATCTGGAGGAGTCCTAATTGAATACGTTTTCCCAACATTCGGTTTTTTATAAGTCAAAACCGGTTCTCCTTTGCCGTCTTTGTCTTTATCTATTCCGATAACCGGCCAGTCATTAACCCATTTCATAGGTTGTAAATGCACAATACGACCATAAGCACCTTTATCTTGAAAATGAAAAAACCAATCTTCGCCTGTTTGCGTTTGTACCCAGGCTCCTTGATGAGGACCATTAATAGGTGATTTCCCCTGATCCATTACTTTGCGTTTTTCGTATGGACCAAAAACATTTTTAGAACGCAAAACAGTTTGCCATCCTGTAGGCACTCCCCCTGCAGGTGCAAAAATATAATAGTAACCATTTCGCTTATAAAACTTTGGTCCTTCGACAGTAGCTTCGTCCAAATGACCGTCCAAAACCATCACTGCATCATCATAAGCTACAGTACCTTCGGGATTCATCGAACAAACGGCCAACAAACTTTTGGCGCCAGCACGACTTCCTGCAAAAGCAAATGCCAAATACGCTTTTCCATCGTCATCCCACAGAGGTGAAGGATCTATAATACCTTTCCCTTCTTTGACTAATATTGGTTCTGACCAAAGTCCTTTTGGATTCTTCGTTTTAATCATATAAATCCCGTAATCAGGATCCGGATAATAAATATAAAATTCATCATTGTGATATCTAATACAAGGTGCCCAGACTCCATTTCCATGTTGAGGTTTATCAAAAACATCAAATGGCGGTTGTTTTGGCAAAGCATAATTCACCAATTCCCAATTGACCATGTCCTTAGAATGCAAAATGGGCAAACCCGGAATACAGTTAAAAGAAGAAGCCGTCATATAATAATCCTCACCTACACGTATCGCATCTGGATCAGAATAATCAGCATGTAAAATCGGATTTTTATAAGTTCCGTCTCCATTATCAGCAACCCAAACTTCCGAAAACTCATTTGTTTTTTGAGCTAAAACAAACTGATTGGATAGCAAAACAAATCCGACAGCAACAACAATATTGATTAATTTCATATTGGATGGCTTACTATTTATTAATAGAAAATTTTTTATCGATTTAATTCGATAGCCGCTAAGATAAATGGCCCTGTAGCCTTAGGATCATTATCTTTCTTTTTCTCATTTACATAATATTCATAGGAACCATCACGGTATGGATTTCCACCCAGACCAGCTACTTGACAAACCTGAGTTAATGTAATTCCTCCATCAGCATCTTTTTTAATCAATTTGGTTGTTAAACCATCAAAAGCATGGTTAGCAACTTTTTTAAATTTAGCTGGCAAATAGCCTTTGTTTACTCCTTTTGCTAAAGCATAAGCAAACATTGAAGTTCCTGAAGCTTCCAGATAGTTTCCCTCTTTTCCTGCCTTATCAGTTACCTGATACCATAATCCTGTTTTCTTATCCTGAACTTTTTCTAAGGCAACAGCTAAGTTATTCAAATACCCTACTAACTCTTTTTGTTTTGGATGGTCTTTCGGGAAATAATCCAACACATCTACCAAAGCCATTGCATACCATCCCAATGCACGAGACCAGAAATTAGGTGATTTTCCTGTTACTTTATCAGCCCAAGGCATCATTTTGCTTTCATCCCAAGCATGGTATAATAATCCTGTTTTAGGATCTTTGTCATTGGCTTCAATTAATTCAAATTGTTTAGCAACATCGTTTAAATTTTTTCCATTTTCAAACTTCACTGTATATTCTGCATAGAAAGGTTGTCCCATATATAATCCGTCTAACCACATTTGGTTAGGATAGATTTTTTTGTGCCAAAATCCTCCACTTGGAGTTCTTGGGTGAGAATCTAATTGCTTTCTTATGGTTTGGATTGCTACTAAATACTTATTTTCACGAGTACGCTCATAAATAGCAAATAAAATATTAGTTGCAACTACCATATCAATATTATACTTATCTTCTTCATAAGTAGCTATATTTCCTTTTTCGTCAATTAAAGCATCGGCATACCCTTTTATGTAATTATAATACTTTTCATCCTTCGTTTTTTTATAAAGTTCCTCAATAGAACTCAACACCAAACCATGAACATAATCCCATTTGGGAGTTGTTCTATCATCAATTTGAAATGCCTGAGGATGACGCTTCATTAAAGTCAGTGCCATTTTTTCGGACCATTTTAACTTTGGGGAAGTTAACTCATTTGATATTGAAGTCGCAGTTGTTTGCGATTTACAACTAGTGAAGCCTAATGCTACTACTAAAATAAACGTAAATAAATTTTTTTTTGCTCTCATTATATCTTTCTATTATTAATTTTGATATTAATTATTTTTAGGACTTACCACTTTCTTGCCGTTAATATAGGTATTGATAAGCTGAAGATTTATTACATTTTCAATAAAATAAGCTTCGTCTACTTTATCAATAGTCACATTTTTAAACATAACATTTTCGATAGGTAATTCTTTATAGCCTTTAGCTAAAATCCCATATTTCCCGCCATTTTTAACTTTTACATCTTCTAAAATTACATTTTTTACTTGAGGAATATAATCCCCCGTTTGATTACCATATACGTTATAAAACATATTTATTTTTAACACACATTCGGCCACCTGTCCTACTTGAATATTTCTAACAAAAACATTCTCGACAATACCTCCTCTTCTTGAATTGGATTTTATTCGAATGGCTCTATCTAGATTAGGACTATCCATTTCACAATTCTCAACAAAAACATTTTTAATACCACCAGTCATTTCGCTTCCCATTACGACACCACCGTGCCCATCTAGCATTTTACAATTTTCAACAATTATGTTTTCACTTTTCATAGCCACTCGACGACCATCACCATCTTTACCCGCTTTGATAGCAATACAATCGTCTCCCGTATTAAAAGAACAATTTTTAATTATTACATTCTTAGAATATTCTGGATCACAGCCATCATTATTAGGTCCGTGACTTTCTACTGTAACCCCATCAACAGTTATATTTGTAGATTTCATAGGATGAATTACCCAAAAAGGTGCATTAATGATTTTCACCTCTTTGATTAAGGCATCTGTACATTCATAAAACTCTATAAAACTAGGTCTTAAATAAGACCCTTCACCAAAAATTCGTTCTTCAACCGGAATATTTTTTTCACCAGCTTCTACTAAACGAACTCGATTTTGTGGGTCATTTTGATTTCCTTTTCCTGAAGTCCAACCGTATTCCTTAGCACCACACCAATACCACCAATTGTCATTATTAGCCTGACCGTTTAAAATTCCTCTTCCAGTTACCGCAATATTTTTTTTATTGTAAGCATAAATCAGTGGCGAATGATTCATACACTCAGTGCCTTCAAAAGTGGTTTTCACTAAAGGATAATCGGAAGATTTAGTACTAAACAAAATTTCAGCTCCTTCCTCCAAGTGCAGATTTACATTATTATCTAAATGAATAGGGCCTGTCAAAAATGTACCAACAGGAACCACAACTTTTCCTCCGCCATTTTTAGTACAAGCCTCAATCGCCTTCTTAAAAGCATCCGAATTATTAATCTGACCACCGCTTTTTGCCCCATAATCAATAATACTATAGGATTTATTAGCAAATGTTGGCTCAACAACCGCTCTTTCAATTTGTCGCTTTACTTTCCAAGGATTTAGCAAAACCTCTGTTTGTTTTGAAGTAGCACAACTAAAAAACAAAATGGATAACATCATCGGAAAAAGAATTAAAACAGGAGCATATCGTTTGGTTTTCATAGCAACAGAAAAATAAATTATTGAGATCGTCATTCAAAACCGATCATACATTTTGACAAAAATAAAACACAAAATGTAATCGATTACACAAATCTATCAATATTTTTTCTAACAAACTAAAAAAAGAGTGTAAAAAATCATAATTAATCAAAAAATCAAGTATTTATTTTATATAATCAAAAAATAAGGATTAATTTTAGATATATTATTCAATAAAAGCAAGAATTAGCTGCAAAAACCTCTAAAAAAGCATAAAATCACCTTAGAACAGCACAAAAGAAGGCTCTAGACGATAAATATTTGAAAAAAATAGTATTTTTACCCTGTTATACCATTAATAATGAGTGAAAAAACAACTATTTACGATATTGCTAAAGAATTAAACATCACAGCGGCAACTGTTTCTAGAGCACTAAACAATAATCCGAAAATCAGTCCGAATACTCGAAAATTAGTTCTCGACACTGCTAACCGAATGAATTATAAGCAAAACCGCTTAGCATTAGCCCTACGTAGCGGAAAAAGCAATAATGTAGGGGTAATTGTTCCGCGCATTAACACCAATTTTTTTGCTTCGGTTATTAGAGGTATAGAAGATACGCTCCACCCAGAAGGATATCATGTTATTATCTGTCAATCCCACGAAGATGAAAACCGCGAGGTCGAAAACATCAATACGTTATTGAATGCTCAAGTTGACGGTATATTAATGTCTATAACTAATCATACTGCAGAAGATAATCACAATATTGAACGTGTAGTCAAAAAAAATATTCCATTGATTTTTTTCGATCGAAAAAAAGAAATGAAAAATGTTAGTTCCGTTACAATTGATGACTATGAAGCATCTTATCAAACAACCCTACACTTAATTGAGCAAGGATGTGATAAAATTGCTTTTTTCTCAGGGGATCGTTCCATAGAAATTTATAAAGAACGTTTTAGAGGTTACAAACAAGCATTACTAGACAACAATATTCCTATAAATGATGAGTATATCCTAACAATTAAAAGTAATGTTCCTGAAGGACAAGAAGCAACAGAAAAATTACTAGCCTTAAAGAATCCACCTAACGCCATTTTTTCAACAAGTGATTTTGCCGCATTAGGAGCCATTCAAAAACTAAAAGAATCTGGTTTTAAAATCCCAGAAGATGTCTGTGTTTTTGGATTTGGAAATGAACCTTTCACCAAATTCATGGAATTAACGATTTCTACTATTGATCAATCGCCATTGGAAATGGGAAAAATGGCCGCACAGGTATTTTTAGATAAAATCAACAAAACCGAAGACACAAAACAAGAAGACAAAGTTGTTTTAATGCCTAAATTACTCATCCGACAATCCTCAACAAGAGTTAATCAAGAATAAAAAAAGGAGGCCATAATAAAATTACGCCTCCCTTCTTAACTAAAAACAAAATCTAAAAAACAATCTTTATAAAGATACTCCTCTTTTCCAAGGAATAAAATCATTTTGATTTAAAATTGCAGCTTTGGTTTTCACTTCACCACTAGCTACTTTAATTATAAATTCTAACATTTCATCGGCTGTTGCTTCAATTGATTTCTCACCAGAAATAATTTCCCCTGTATTAAAATCGATAATATCTGGCATTTTTTGAGCCAACTGAGTGTTAGAAGAAATCTTAACAACTGGAGCAATAGGATTACCCGTAGGTGTTCCTAAACCTGTTGTAAACAATACCATATTTGCACCAGAACCTACCATTGCAGTAGTACATTCTACGTCATTTCCTGGTGTACATAACAATGTAAATCCTGGTTCGTTGATGTATTCACCGTAATCATAAACCCCTACAATTGGAGAAGTTCCTCCTTTTTTAGAAGCTCCCGCTGATTTCATAGCATCGGTGATTAATCCGTCTTTTATGTTACCAGGAGAAGGATTCATGTCAAATCCTGAACCTGCATCAACAACAGTTTTCTCATACCATTTCATCAACTCTAAGAAACGCTCTCCGTCTTTATCTTCAACACAACGATTTACTAATTCTTGCTCTACTCCACATAACTCAGGGAATTCCGAAAGAATTGTAGTTCCTCCAAGTGCCACTAATTTATCTGATAAAACACCTAAAGTTGGATTAGCTGAAATTCCAGAGAATCCATCAGATCCTCCACACTCTAAACCAATTCTCAATTTTGATAATGGAGCCGGAGTTCTTTGAATTTGATTCGCTTTCTTAATCGCTTCAAAAGAATCTTTAACTACACTGCTCAACATTGCCTCGATAGTTCCGATTGATTGTTGATCGTAAATTAAAACCGGTTTTTTGTTATTAGGATTAATCGCCTCTAAAGCTTCTTTAAAAATTGAGATTTGCAAGTTTTGACAACCCAAACTCAACACTGTTGCTCCAGCCACGTTAGGATTGTTTACGTATCCCGCTAATAACTTAGCTAAACTATGAGAATCTTGACGAATTCCTCCACATCCACCTTGGTGTGTAATGAATTTTACATCAATATTATTGAATAATTCAGCATCATTTGAAGCTGCTTCATTACCCACGCCACCTGTTTCAGACTTTACTAATGAACGCAATAATAATTGATAATCGTTCTCTTTTGGTTTCATTAATTCTTTCTCGAAAATATCTTTCAAGATTTCGATATTTCTGTTTTCACAAAATACCAATGGAAAAAACAACCAAACATTTTCAGTACCTACTTGCCCGTCCTCACGTTGATATCCCATAAAGGTTTTATCTTTCCATTTGTCCACATTAGGAACTTCCCAACCAATAGAAGCTGTCTTACCTGTAACTTTCGCACTTTCGTGTTTTACATTTACTGTTGAAATCACATCACCTTTCGTAATTTTTTGATTTGCTTTTCCAACAATTACTCCATACATAATGATCTTATCTCCAGATTCAAAATCTTTCATCGCAATCTTATGCTTCATTTTAGTATCCGATACTACTAAAACATCTTCTCCTTCAAAAGCGATAGTTTCACCAGCTGTTAAATCTACTAAAGCTACAGCTACATTATCGGTAGGATCTACTTTTATTAATTTCTTTTGCATTTTTGTTTACGCTATTTTTGTCTGTTAGTTTTTTTGAGAAAAATTGATATACCCTTGTTCAATACCATTGGTTTCAATTTCATTTAATGCAAGCACTACAGCTTGTGATAAACCGTCAATTTTTGTTAAATCTTCACCCCAGAAATCAGTATTAGCTAATACAGAAGCAACAACTGATTCTACATTTCCTAGTTCCCAAGCTTTATTAAATGCTTCGACTAACTCTGGAGTATCTTTTACTGGCAAGGTTTCATTATTCCAAGTTCCTTTATAAAATTGAATTAAACACGATAATGAAAAAGTCAAACTCGTTGGGAGCACTTTTTTTGCATTATAATATCCTAATAAACTAGGCAATACTCTTACTTTGAATTTTGAAATTGAATTTAAAGCGATATCAGCCAAAGCATGCTTGATATATGGATTTTTAAAACGATCCATTACCTCTTCAGCATAAGCAGTGATTTCGTTTTTATCCATAGGAAGTGTTTCGCTAATTTCACTAATAACATTGTCTACAAATGGACCTGTGAAATCTCCGTTAACCGTTTCCATAACTAATTTATTACCAAATAAAAGAGAAACAGGAACCATTGCTGTATGCGCTCCGTTCAAAATACGAACTTTAATCATTTTGAAAGGACGAATATCATCAACAATTTTTACATTCAAATCGGTTTTATGGAATGGTAATTTAGCTTTTAAATCATCTCCTCCTTCAATTGCCCAAAGGAAGAAAGGCTCTGCAGCAACAATTAAATTATCTTGATAGTCTAATTTACTGTTGTAATCATCAATTTCAGCTCTTGGGTATCCTGGAACAATTCTGTCCACTAAAGTGCTGTGGTACGTACAAGCATTAGAAACCCAATTCACAAATGCTTCTTCCAATTTCCATAAATCACAATATTGCAAGATACATTTTTTCAAAGCTTCTGAATTATAATCGATTAATTCACATGGAATGATTGTTACACCTTTAGAAGCATCACCATTAAAATGTTTGAATCTTTCGTATAATAAAACAGTCAATTTCGCAGGAAATGAACTTGGTGGTTGCATGTCAGGAGTATCTGCTGCAACGAATTCAATTCCGGCTTCAGTAGTGTTTGAAACAATAAACTGAAGTTCTTCTTCTTTAGCTAAAGCTAAATAATCAGCAAAATCAGTATAAGGATTGATTCCTTTTACAACATTAGTAATTAACTGAATATCTTGGATTTTTTCTCCTTTTTTGATTCCGTTCATAAACAAGGTATAAAGACCATCCTGGTCATTAATCATGTTTACCATACCACCTGCCAATGGCTGTACCATTGCAATACCAGCATTGAAATCCACTTCATTATTTAATCTTTGAAAAGCGTAATCAACAAAAGCTCTTAAAAAGTTACCTTCACCAAATTGTACTACCTTTATTGGATTTAACTGCTCTAAACCTCTATTCTTTCTGTTTAATTTTTCCATTTTAATACTACTAAATTCTTTTAAGGCAGTTTTCTTCAAATAGTTCAATCGTTTGAACTGATTAGGAATTCTGCTAAATTACATTAAAAAATATTTTAGGGAAAATATATTTTAAATATATTTTCCCTAAAATCATTACTATTATTTATTTCTGAGATCTTTAATAATTGCTATCGTTTCTTTTACCTTTTGAGTTAATCCTGCATAATCTTTACTTTGTAAAACAGCAGCTGATATTAATTGCGAACCAATTCCAACACAGTAAGCCCCTGCATCAAACCAAGACTTTAAATTATCTCTTTCAGTAGAAACTCCTCCTGTAGGCATGATATTCGTCCAAGGACAAGGTCCTTTAACTCCTTTGATAAATTGTGGTCCGTAGATTTCTCCAGGGAATAATTTTACAATTTCGCATCCTAATTCCTCTGCTCTTGCAATTTCAGATAAAGTACCACAACCAGGAGACCACAAAACTTTTCTACGGTTACAAGCAATAGCAATATCTTCTCTAAACACTGGAGTTACAATAAAATTAGCCCCTAATTGCATGTATAATGAAGCAGCTGCAGCATCCGTTACCGAACCTACTCCCATAATCATTCCTGGTAATTCTTTGATAGCATATTTTGTCAATTCGGCAAAAACTTCGTGAGCGAAATCGCCTCTTGCTGTAAATTCCATCAAACGGGCACCACCATCATAACAAGCTTTCAAAACATTTTTACTTAATTCCAAATCATTACTAAAAAACAAAGGAATCATCCCTGTTTCTTTCATTGCAGTTGCAACTTCTATACGTGTAAATTGAGCCATTTTATCTTTTTTTATCTAGAAACCTTACCTGTGAAATCACCATCAAGTAATTTTTCAATTTCATTTTTAGTAATTAAATTATAATCTCCGTAAATGGTATGTTTCAAACAACAAGCTGCAACCGCAAAGTTTAATGCTCGTTGTTTATCTAATGGTTCTTCGTTCAAACCATAGATTAAACCACCCATAAAGGCATCTCCACTACCTACTCTATCTACAACTGGTGTTACTTCTTGCACAGCCGCTTTGAAAACTTCTTTTCCATCATAAAGAATTCCACCGATACGTTGGTGAGAAGCACTTACAGAATAACGTAAAGTTGTTGACATGTATTTTAATTCAGGACATAGTTTAAACACTTCATCATACAAAGCAGGTAAAGTATGTACTTCTTGATAATCAGGATCCACTTTATCTAAACCCAACATAAAGTTAGCCGTATCGATATCACCTAAAATAATGTTACTGTATTTCAACATTTCAGGCATTACATCCTTAGGTTGTTTACCATAATTCCATAATTTTGAACGGTAATTCAAATCAGTTGAAATAGTTAACCCTAATTCATGAGCCACTTGGATGGCTTCCATACAAGCTTCGGCTGCTGTTTCAGAAAGCGCAGGAGTAATACCACTCCAATGAAACCAGGTAGCATCTTTTAGGATTTCTTTCCAGTCAAATTCTCCTTTTTTCAAAGTTGACATTGAACTGTTGGCTCTATCATAAATTACATTACTTGCACGAGTACTGGTTCCTGTTTCAAGGAAATAAATACCTAAACGATCTCCACCTTTCATTACATTGTGACAATCTACATCCAGCTTACGCATTTCTTGAATGGCACAACTTCCTAATTCGTTATTAGGAACTTTAGTAACAAATTCTGCTTTCATCCCATAATTTACAAGCGAAACAGCAACATTGAATTCTCCTCCACCATAAGTTGCTTTATAGGACTCTGCCTGAGCAAATCTCAAGTGTCTATCGGTAGATAAACGAAGAAGAATTTCTCCAAAAGTGACTACTTTTTTCAAGTTATATTTTTTATAAATTAAACTTTATTCTTTACTTATTTTACAGGAAATTTGAAATATTCCTTAGCGTTTCCGTAACTGATATCAGCAACCATTTTTCCAATCCATTCCATTTCAGAAGCTGGCAATTCACCTCTTTTCACCTCATCACCTAAAAGATTACAAAGAATACGTCTAAAATATTCGTGTCTTGGGAATGACAAGAAACTTCTTGAATCTGTCAACATACCCACAAAACAACTAATCAAACTCATATTAGAAAGAGCGTTTAATTGTTTTGTCATTCCATCTTTTTGATCTAAGAACCACCATCCTGAACCAAATTGTACTTTTCCTCTAACGCTTCCGTCATTGAAATTTCCAATCATCGTAGCCATAACTTCGTTATCAGCAGGATTCAAGTTGTAAATAATTGTTTTAGTCAATTTATCTTTACTATCTAAAGCATTTAAGAATGCTGATAATTTTTGAGCTTGCGGATAATCTCCGATAGAATCCCAACCTGTATCAGGACCTAAAATACGGTGCATACGCGCATTATTATTTCTCAAAGCTCCTAAGTGAAATTGTTGAACCCATCCAAATTCATGGTACGTTTCACATAAGAATACTAAGATAGCACTTTGGAATTTCAAAGCTTCTTCATTGCTTATTGCCTCGTTTGCTCTTTTCTTTAGGAAAATAGCTTTTACTTCGCTTTCTGTAAAGTTTTCAAAATAAATTTGATCTAAACCATGGTCACAAAGTTGGCAACCATTAGCATTAAAATATTCAATTCTGTTTCTTAAAGCAGCACATAAATCATCATACGTATTGATTTCAATTGAAGCTTTTTGTCCTAAAACATTCAAATATTCGTTGTAACCGTCATTAGCAATTAAGATGGCTTTATCAGGTCTAAAAGCAGTACTTACAGTAGTTTTGAAATCACTTTTTGCCAATTGTTCGTGGAAATCCAAACTATCAATCGGATCTTCAGTAGTACAAACTAATTCAGCATTTACTTTGCGTAACAAGTTTCTTGTACTGTATTCAGCCGAATTTATTTTAGCAGAAGTTTCGTCATAAATACGCTCTGCTGATTTTTCGTTTAATAAATCGTAAATATCAAAATAACGAGCCAACTCCAGGTGTGTCCAGTGATACAATGGATTACGCATTGTATAAGGAACTGTTTTAGCCCAGTTTAAAAACTTCTCTTTATCAGAACCATTACCCGTTACAAATTGCTCATTGATTCCTAAAGTACGCATTGCACGCCACTTGTAATGATCTCCTTTAATCCAAACATCAGTAATATTGTTAAAGATTTTATCTTCTGCAATAAACTGAGGATTCAAGTGATTGTGATAATCAATAATAGGCTGGTTTTTAGAATAATTATGATATAATTCTTCTGCGTATTTATTTTCTAATAAAAAGTTATCGTTGATAAAAGTGCTCATTATAATTTTCTTAAAATATTAATCTTCATTTGATGGTTTACCAATTGTAGCCAGGATTCCACCATCAACATATAAAATATGTCCGTTTACAAAATCACTCGCTTTTGATGATAAAAAGATAGCTGCTCCAGCCAAATCACTTGGATCACCCCATTTGGCAGCTGGTGTTCTGCTGATAATAAAATCGTTAAATGGATGTCCATCTACTCTAATTGGTTTGGTTTGTTCCGTTGCAAAATAGCCCGGACCGATTCCGTTTATTTGCACATTGTATTTAGCCCATTCGGTTGCCATATTTTTAGTCAACATTTTCAAACCACCTTTTGCAGCAGCATAAGCCGAAACAGTATTACGACCTAATTCACTCATCATAGAGCAAATATTGATGATTTTACCTTGTCTTCTTTCAATCATTCCTTTTGCCACATGTTTAGAAACGATAAAAGGACTCACTAAATCGATATCAATAACTTCTCTGAAATCAGCTACTTCCATTTCTAACAAAGGAATTCTTTTGATAATTCCAGCATTGTTAATTAAGATATCAATAGGACCAACTTCTTTTTCAATTTTCGCAACAGCATCCTTAACTTCTTGTTCAACTGTTACATTAAATTTACAACCTACAGCATTGATTCCTTCACTTTGAAGTAATGCTACTGCATCGTCAATTTTTTGTTGAGAAGAATTTCCATTCACCACAATTGTTGCACCTGCCTGACCTAATCCTTGAGCCATTGCCATTCCCAGTCCGTGTGTACTTCCTGTAATAAGAGCAACTTTTCCTTTTATATCAAATAAATTTGTCATTTTCCTATCTTAAATCTGTGATTTTACAAACATCCATATCTCCATAATCTAAATTTTCACCTGCCATACCCCAAATAAAAGTATAGTTTGAAGTACCTGAACCAGAATGTATAGACCAAGGTGGAGAAATAACTGCTTGATGATTATTCATCCAGATATGACGTGTTTCTTGAGGTTGCCCCATAAAGTGACATACCGCTTGGTTTTCTGGAATATCTAAATAAAAATAAACTTCCATACGACGATCATGAACGTGAGCAGGCATTGTGTTCCATACGCTACCAGGCTTTAATTCAGTCATTCCCATTTGAAGTTGACAAGTAGTTACTACACTACCAATAATCATTTGGTTTACGGTACGGTGATTAGCCGTTTCCATTGCACCTAAATGTAATTTATTCGCTTCGGCTAAACTCACCTTTACTGTAGGATATGTTGTATGCGCTGGAGCCGAATTGATGTAGAATTTGGCTGGATTATTAGCATCTGCACTCTTAAATACAACATCTTTATTTCCAGCTCCGATGTACAATGCATCTTTAAATCCTAACTCATACGTTGTTCCTTCTACAACTACAGAACCATTACCACCTACATTGATAATTCCTAACTCTCTTCTTTCTAAGAAATAAGGCGCTTTCAGCGGATCGATAGTTTCTAAAACCAAATCCTTTTTTACAGGAACAGCAGAACCTGTAATGTATCGATCATAGTGTGAATAAACGAAAACCAGTTCATCGGCTTCCATTAAATTATCAATCAAGAACTCATTACGTAATTCCTGAGTATCATATTTTTTTACTGCTTCTGGGCTAGAAGCGTATCTAGAACTATATTTTGTCATAATTATTCGAATTAATGTAATCGATTACAAAGATATTAATTTTGTTTAAAGTTACTTTATACCAATTGAATTTTTATGCATAAAGTAGTAAAAAAGAAAAGTTCTCTTGAATTTAACAAGAGAACTCTATTTTATTATAAATCAGTAATTGGCGAATATTTAGGTACTAATGATTTCATAACCACCCACCCCACTAAATAACATACTGCACAAATTGAAAAAATAATCAAATAGCCTGAATTTATACCATCAAAAACTGTTTGACCTGAAGCGCTAAGCTTACTCAAAAACTCACCAATATTAGCCACTTCATTTTCTTTCAAAAATACTTTTTCAGCTTCTGGATTTAAAAATTGAGGGTATTTTTCTAGTAACGGTACTCCATTAATCTCACTCCAGTTACGTTGAGTAAAATCAAACAAAACACCAGAACCTTTATTAATTAAAGTAGAACCTAATCCCCCTGCTAAACCACCAATACCTGTGATAGTAGCAATGGCTTTTTTAGGAAACATATCACCCACCGTTGTAAAAATATTAGCCGACCAAGCCTGATGAGCAGCGCCAGCAATCCCAATAATTATTACAGGCACCCAGTAACTTACATAACCAAGAGGTTGCGCTAATAAAGCTAATAACGGGAAGAAAGCAAAAATTAACATTGATCTCATTCTCCCCTCGTATGGGTTCATTCCTTTTTTCTCTACAAAGTATGTTGGTAACCATCCTCCAATAATAGAAAGCAAAGTGATAACATACAAAACAAATAATGGAAAGGCCGCAGCTGTAGAATCCATACCATATACCGATTTCAAATAAGCTGGAGTCCAAAATAAGAAAAACCACCAAACGCCATCTGTCATGAATTTTCCAAAGGCAAAAGCCCAAGTTTGATTGTATTTAAAACAATCTTTCAATGCGACTTTGGTATCCGTTTCTGGCACATAACCTTCTATTTTACTATCAGCAACAATATCTTGCTGGATATATTCTAATTCGGCGGTATTCACTTTTGAATGTTTTTCTGGTTTGTCATACATAAAAATCCAAAATCCCATCCACACAAAACCTAAAGCTCCAATGATAATAAACGCCATTTCCCATCCAAAAGCTTCTGCAATAAAAGGGATTGTAATAGGTGCTGCCAATGCTCCTACAGTTGCCCCTGCATTGAAAATACTAGTTGCAAAAGCCCTGTCTTTTTTAGGAAAATATTCAGCTGTTGTTTTAATTGCAGCAGGAAAATTTCCAGCCTCTCCAACAGCCAATACAAAACGTGCGAAAATAAACAGGGTCACACTCACATTTATTACTAAAGCCGTGTCATTAATTCCTTCAATCACCTCTTTAGCACCCCCAAAACCTACAAACCAATTTCCAGTAATAATTCCTGAAGTTGCAATACCAGCAAAAGCATGTAAACAAGCTCCAATAGACCAAACACCTATAGCCCAAAGAAACCCTTTTTTAGTATCCATCCAATCTACAAACTTACCTGCAAATAATAAAGAGACCGCATAAAATATGGAAAACAAGGCCGTAATATTTCCATAATCGTTATTGGTCCAATGAAATTCTGGAGAAATAAAATCACTCCAAGTCAAAGACAACACTTGTCTATCTAAATAATTTATGGTAGTTGCAAAAAACAACAACGAACATATGGTCCAACGATAGTTTCCAACTGTTTTGTTTGTCTGACTCATAATTGTAATAAGGTATTAATGTTGTTAATATTTGATTCGATTTTCCAAAATGATTTACTGTTAAAATGTATGCACAAACCAAAACAGCAATAAACCTAAAACAAACCAGTTTCAATTCGCTGTAAATCAAAAATTGTAATCGATTACACAAATATAGATATTAAAACTATGTTCGCAAATAATTAGTAGTAATTTTTTAAAAAAACAGTTTAAAATTAACATATTTAGTAAAAAATCAAAACATAAATTATACATCCGCTAATATATAAATTACATAGTTGAAGAACTAGAATTATTTTAAATAAAACAAATAATTCTATATTGTTAAGGAAAAATGAAAAATTTAGAGCTATTAGAAAAAATAAAACCTACTTGATCAATCGGCTTGGAGAATAGCCAAATTGTTTTTTGAAGCATCTACTAAAATATAGCGGATCATTAAAACCAACTTGATCGGCAACTTCCGAAACATTGTGGGTTTTGGTTTTTAACAAATGAGCTGCCTTTTTCAAACGAATAGTTCGAATAAACTCGTTAGGTGACAAATCTGTCAATTGTTTAATTTTTCGGTATAATTTAGAAGAACTCATCCCTAATTCTGAACAAAGGGTAGTAGCAGTAAGCTCTGGGTCACTAATGTTTTTCTCAATCAGATTTGTTAAATCATTAATAAAATCAACATCGAGTTGGGAATGAGTCAAAGTAGAAGCATCGGATTCTATTTCACCAGAAAACTTTTGTTTTAACTCCATTCGGGTTTTGATAATATTATCAATTCGGGTTTTTAAAACAGCTGGATCAAAAGGCTTAGACATATACTCATCTACCCCAAGATTGTATCCTTTAATCTTGTTTTCGTTTTCAGACAGAGCCGTTAGCATTATCAAAGCTGTATGACTAATATTTTCATCACCTTTTAAAGCTTCAACAAACTGAAAACCACCCATAACAGGCATCATAGCATCCACCACACAAAGAGCTGGTTTAATTTTACGACAAAGATTCAAACCTTCATCACCATTTTCTGCTTGGTATACTTTATAGTAGGAAGACAAATAATCAACAATAAAAAGTCGAAGTTCTGGATTATCTTCAATAACCAAAATATTCTGTTTCAACTCAGTACTTTGAGTTGGTTTTACAATTTTAGTTTCATCTAAAACATAAGCCTGCTCTGGTTCCTTGTATTCAATATCAAAAACCTCACTTTTCTTATAACTTTCTTTATCAATAGGTAATTCAAGTGTAAACACACTTCCTCTTCCTGGTGCGCTTTTGAGTTTTAAATGACCTCTATGAATATCAACTAAAGAGACCACAAGTGACAATCCAATTCCTGAACCAGTATTATTTTTTTTGGTACTCTTGACTTGATAAAATCTTGAAAAGATTTTTTGTTGACTTTCTAATGGAATCCCTACTCCATCATCGCTCACTTCAACAATCAACGTACGGATTCCTTTTTCCTCTTTTACACCTAAATACAAATCAACATTTCCGTAATTATTGGTGAATTTTAAGGCGTTTGACAACAGATTATAAAGAATTTTATGGTATTTATCGGTATCAATCCATGCATCGATAATTTCCTCTTCACAATTGAAGTTGAAATTAATGTCTTTTTCTAATGCCAACTGGCTAAAAGAATTAAACACAGTCTCTGTATTAGCGACAATCTCTGTTTTAGATACTTTTAATTTCAATTTACCCGACTCGGCTTTTCTAAAATCTAAAATCTGATTTACTAACAACAAGAGTCTATTCGCATTTTGATAAATTAAATGGAGTTTATTTTTATCATATTCTAAACTCTCATCTTGTTCCAATAATTGTTTAGCCGGTCCTAAGATCAACGTCAAAGGCGTTCTTAACTCATGAGAAATATTCGTAAAAAATTGTAATTTCTCATTAGACAATCGCTCATCACTATCTCTTCGAACACGCTCTAGCATAAGTGCTTGTCTTAATTTAATTCTTGACCTAATTTCTTTTCGAATGTAATAAGATGAAATAGCAAGTATTAAAACTACTAAAAGAAAGATTTTAGTAGTGGTCCAAAAAGGAGATAAAACAGTAATTTTATAAGAGGACGTTTTACTCCAAATTCCATCACTGTTACGTGCTCTAATTTTAAATATATATTCATCAGGGTTTAAATTCGTATATTGAATTGTTCTGGAGTCACTATTGGTTGTAATCCAGTTTTTATCAAAACCTTCAAGCATATACTCAAACTTATTAAGTCGTTGATTAGTATAGGACGGGGAAGAGAACTGTACCGAAAAATTCCGATTCTCATAATTGAGTTCAATCTCTTTGTTGATATTAATATCTTTACTAAATGGAATTTGCCCATTGATTTCTACACCTGGGAAAATTTCTTTATTTTGTACTTTAAATTCCGTGATTATTGGTATAGGAGATACTTTATTCTCATTAATATTATCCGTTGAGAAATAAATAATACCATTTCTACCTCCAATAAAAATGGTCGAATTATTCAAGCAATAAAACCCTTTAGAATTAAAAACATCTAATCGATTTCCGCTATCGACATAATAAACATTTATTTTTTTAGATTTTTTCTTGTAGCGAATTAAACTGTTATTATTTACATTTAACCATAAGAAACCATCACTATCCATCTCTAAATCAGTGATCCATTTACCATGAAGTTCCTTTGGATCTAAAACGGCGTTAAAGTCATCTTTGGATGCATTATATATAGCCAATCCTTTTACAGTAGCCACCCAAACATCATTGTTTGTATCCACCAAAACATCGCTAACATTATTGGATGGTAATCCAGACTTTTCGTTGCCTTTAGCCAAATAAACTTTAAGCTTTTTAGACTTTAAATTATACTTTGCCACCCCTGTTTCAGTGGCAAACCACAAATTATTTAAACGATCTAACTTTATTTTATTAATTTGACCATCGGGTAATAAAACTCCTTTAGGTACTTTTATTTTTAATGTTTTGGTATCTAAAAACACAGCTCCTTCTCCAAAAGAACCAACAACAACCGTATTTGAATCTATCACCAAAAAAGAAATAAGAGGTGATTTTCTTATTCCTATATCAACTATTTGAGTACTATTTGAAACATAATTATAAACTAATATTTTACCATTCCACAACCCACAATAAAAAGTCTTACCATCATTGGAATAAATACTAGCAATATCTTCATTTCTATTTAATAATGGTACATATGTTTTAGCTTTTGAAATAAAAAGTCCGTTATATCTAGTGGCTACAATTAAATTACCATCATATGTCTTAGCAAATCCTCTTATATTAGGTTTCTGATTATCATTGTGCAAGGAAATATCCTTATTAATTTTAAATTGATTTCCATATGGATCATATTTATCCAAACCATCTTCAGTTCCTACCCATAATACCCCCGACTTATCAAAACAAAGTGAATTAACAATATTCCCTACAATTGAATTTTCATCGGTAAGTTTTGAAAAATATCTTTGGAAATTTCCAACAGCAATGTCTTCTAATTGATTACAAACCAAAAGTCCACCTAGCGTACCCACCCAATATTTCCCATCAGGTGCTTTTGCGATAGAAATAAAGTAAGGACCTAATTTATTTCTTAAATTACTATCTTTTATATAGAGATTTTCAAAAGAATTATTGACCTTGTTCAATTTATAAAGACCTTCTCTAGTTCCAACAAAAATATCAGATTTAGCATCTTCATATATAAAATCGACATACGGATTTTTTTGAGTAGAATTTGGAATAGACAAGGTATAAGTAAGAATCTTCAAGATTTCGCCCTTAGCACCTAAGATAACTTTAGCAACTGAACCTTTACCAAAACTACCTATCCAAATATTCCCTTTGGAATCTTCAAAAATTTCTTTGACGTATTCAAAATTCTTTAAATTTATTTTAGAAAATTTTTCTGTTTTTTGATCATAGACAGAAACACCTGCGGTCATTGTTCCTACCCAAACTCTTTTGAATTTATCTACTAAAACCGAACGTATTTCGTCCTCTGGGATGCTATTAGAATCTTTCTTATTATGAAAGAAAGTAGTAAACACATTGGTATTCATTTTTAGTCGGGTAAGTCCTTTCCTAGTACCTATCCACAACTCATTAGTAGCTTCATCTAATTCTAAAACGGTTATATCATCATTATAAATTTTATTGAGTCCTAATTCTGAACTCATAAAAGGCTTGAACTGATATCCATCAAATCGGTTTAAACCAAAAAAAGTTCCAAACCACATAAACCCATTTTTATCCTGTACAATATGTCTAACCGAATTGTAAGAAAGACCATTACTCTCATTATAATGTTCAAATTTTATATTTTGCCCTATGACTTGAGGCAAAGAAATTAAAAGAATGAAAACTATAAGAAACTTAGATTTCATGGTGTTAGTAGATTTATACAAATTTAATTTTGGATTATATTTCTATTCAAATTTAGGATAAAATTATCGGATGGCATTCCATTTTGAAAACTTTTAAAGATGGAGCAAAACTCATAAAAAGAATCCTCTTTTTTTGTAGGATTTGTCAGTTTGGAATAACAGTCTAAATAGGAATCAATGATAATACGATACTGATTTAATCTATTTTTACCAATATCTTTAAATGCTAATTCATCTGCCGAATACAAACGATGAAAATCGACAATCATATCAAATCCTGTCCAATTTTCGTCACTATATTTTTTAGCCTTTGCGCTAGATACTTTTGCAAATGCAAATAAATCCTTTGCAGAAGAATGGACTAAAAAATTCTTAAAATCTGCTGGCCAATCATTTTTAAGAAAACGGGAGCGAACTAATTCTTTAAGATGCCAATTTGTGTATTCGCGATACGTTTTAGCCTCTAAAATACCGCTATCCCAAATATCAGGATCATTACTACTTTTCAAATAAGCATACTCTTGTTCGTATAAAGGAAAAAGTGTTTTAAAATTAGGAACCGAATCTATCGTGACGGTCTCAATTTGCATCTTCTTTTTATTTTTTACATTCAAAATTTTATAGCCAGGAATATAAGCGGCTAAGGATGGTATTTGAATATTCACGAGTGCCTTTCCGTTATCATACTTCCTAAAACCAGTATCATTGATATGCATATGTCCCGCAAAATGAAGTTGGACTCCTGCTCTTGCAAAAATTTCACTTACTTCTTCACTAGGAATACGATGCAATTGCATTTTATCCTCTCCAAATAATTTTCGCATCATCCCCGATGCATCATCTGTAAAATCTACCATTGGATAATGACTAAAAGCTATCAAAGTTTTATTCCTCTTTTTAGCCTCTACCACAACTTTACTCACCCAATCAATTACATGTTTTTTATGAGTCAAAACTTGATTATAACCAACACCTGGACTATTGAAATTGGCCGATTTTTCTGGATGCGATTGAGCAGCTTCTTTAGGAACATATACATTTCCATCAATGGCTAATAGCCAAATTCCTTGTTCTACTTCAACCAAATAACTCAAGTCGGGAATAGTCGTTTGATAAGGTGGAATCAGGTAATTTCTTTTATTGATGGATGCAAATTGAGAAGCCTTTTCATAATTATAGGTTTCTGGAGTATAGCTAGTAAAAGGGGTTTCCCAATAGAAATCAGATGGATTAGGATAAAAACCAAAATCTCGCATTTCTGCCAAAACTTCAGAATAACCCATAGTTCCAATATCTTTTGTAATCACCGCAGGAAGTTCATCCGATTTTTTAGGAACATACATCCCTTCCTTGCTCATAATCACTTGATTTTTTCCGTCTTTACCTAAAAAATCGGTTTTTCCAGAATCAGTCAAATAAGGTTTAGCAACATCATGATTCCCAGTTGTAATAATAAATCGGATTCCGTATTTTTTAGAATAGTCATCCAATATTTTTCGCATACCTTTAATATTTAAAGGCTGTCCATCGTCACTAAAATCTCCAGGAAGAACGACGGTTTTTATATTTCGTTTCACCACATCGTCCAATGCAGCCAAGAAAGCAAAATAATTTTCATTGAACAATCGCGTAGACTGTAACTGCGATTTCATAGTACGCAACAAGGTATATTTTCCGTCATACGGATTTTGAATCCCTTTATAATCCGAATCAGAAAAAGTCCCGTAAATATCTAATAAATGAACATCCGATAAAAATGCAATTTGAGTGTTTTTAGCTGGGAATTGATGTAATGAATTACAAGAAACAACAGCTAAAATAACAAAAACAAGAACAAATACCTTTTTAAAACAGTTCATTAGTTTATTTTCAAATTTTACATTTTAGTTTCCGGAGGAAAAGCATACGAATCTTTCCAACCTCCTAGATCAATTAATATACGATCAATCATTACACCTGGATCTACCATCCAAACCCTCAATTTATGTTTTCCAGCCTTATTGATAATCTGTGAGGCCGATTTTACTGTGGCATTTTTTAGTGCGTTTTGCAACCATTCTTCACTTCGTCCAAAAGTTTGGAAATCTAATACAACTGGTTCAGCATCATCAATAGCTACAGCGCATCTTACCCCTCTTCCTTGATAAAAAGCATGGGTAGGAATGGCTTGTACTTTTACACTAGCCTGTCCAAAATTAAAACTATAAAATTCATATTCCATTACAGGACTATTATTTTTTATATCTTGAATTGTAAGCTGTGAATCGGCCGTTCTAGGCAAACCCACACTTACTTTTCCAGCATAACCAAGACCTTCAAAGATTTCCCATTTAGCTGCTGCACCTTCTTTTTTATTCGAATAATTCGCTGCATCAATCGATATATAGCCTTTGTCTTCCACAAAACCCTTGTAATTTTCTAAAATTTCTAGTTTTGGATTAAAGGCCGAAACACCTATGGTAATTAAAGTATCCTTACTCACAAAATCAATAGCCGAATTGACTTTATAACTAGGCGGAATCAACTGATAATCATGACCTAAAGGCGCTTCTTTTTTATTTTCTCCTTTCGGTACTTTATTCCAGTCAATGCTTACCCAAATGCGTTGCTGGCTATTTTTATGATTGTCTAAAATTCCTTTTTGATGCGAAATCTTAATCCAATCCGCTTTAGGTTTTACTTCCCAAGATACTTCGCCTTCGCCTTTCATAAAAACATCAATATAATACTGATTGTTCACATAGGCATTAAAAACAGGAAGTACATCCGAATACGAATTCTCTGTTTTATGGTTTACTACCATTTCATAACTTTCCAATGCCAATTTCAATTCTGCTTTCTTAGCACTCACAGGAATTCTTGCGGTAGTTGGTTCAAAAACTGGTAAATGACGAGGTGCCATACTCATCATATTTTTCCACTTACCATTTACTAATTCATTGTTAAAATAGTACGTTTCTTTTTCAATACGTTTAAAAGCTTCGGTTGATTTTTGGGCAAAAAAGGTGGCGCTGCTTCTACCTTGTTCGGCAACAAACTTGTTTTTATAGAAATACAACCATTTATGATTTAAACTCGCAGCCCCAACAACAGGATAAGTAACTAATTCATAAAAAGCATTCTGGCGATTAGACGGAATTCTATTTTTCAATTTTTCTACCGTATCTATCAATTGTTGATAGGCTTCTATCCTTTTAGTCACCTCATCACCATAGTGAATTTGCGTAAGCGTTGTTGGCTTAGGTTTGGTTTCTGGTTCCACTTGATTCCAAGCCATAAACTCAGGACGGCGCTGAAATGCCAAATGATAATATTGAAAAAATAAATCGGCTATTTGAGTAGCATTTTGAGTTCCAAATTCTCTGGAAGCCCAATTTTGCATATGTGTTTTAACACTTTGACTTTTAGCAAAAGGAGTCATATCCCAAGCCATATCCAAGAATAATTCGATATTGTATTCATGGGGTTTGATATCGCCGCAATTTAAAATCCATAAATCTCTTGACTGGAACTCGTATGCTTTTTCCATTTCCTCCCATAGCAAAACAGGATTAGTCGAATTCAACCACAAATAATCATGTGGACGCCCCCAATACGACGTATGGTAATAAATTCCAGCACCTCCCGAACGTTTTTGTTCTTTTGGATTACTCAACTGACGGATGTATCCATAATTATCATCGGTCCAAACCAATTGCACATCTTCAGGAAGTTTTAGTCCTTTTTGATAATAATCTAAAACCTCTTTATAGGGAATAAAAGCTTGCGGAATAGTATTAGGTTCTTTTCCGGTTTCTTTTTTCAAAATAGCCCTTTGGTCGGTAATAACCTGTTCCAATAATTTGACCTGCGAGTCAGAATCATCTTCACCAACAATCATTGGCGAATCATGTTCACCACGCATCCCTACTGTATAAATATTTTCAAAAGGAGCCGTTTCTTTCGCTCTTTTTCTAAAGAAGTTTTTAATAACTCCAGAATTAGTATCGTAACGGTATTCACCCATCGTTTTGTGATCCCATTCGGCGTTAATATTACTCAACATTGGTTCTGCATGCGAGGTCCCTACTACAATAGCATAATCATCGGCAACTTGTTTATTTTTAGGAAAAGAATAAAAGGCTTTAGTGCATTTGTGCATGGCTGGCCAAATAGTATTGGCTCTCAAACGCAACAACAATTCAAAGACTTTTGCATAGGTTTTAGGACCAATATCTCCTGTTTCTGGTTCGAAAGTTTTAGCAGCCCAAGGTTGCAAACCCCAATCTTCATCATTCAAAAATACACCTCTAAACTTTACTGAAGGCGAACCATAAACCTTAGTCTCCACCTTTACCACCAAATTATCTTTTTTATCAGGCGTCACATCAGCCCACCATTCCCAAGGGGAAACCCCAATCATTCTGGAAATTTCCAGTAAGCCATAAGCCGTTGCTCTACGATCAGAACCAACGATAACCAAGGCTTTTTTAATATCCTTAGTTGGATTTTCTACCAATTGGATTTTATACGTTTCCCATTTTCCTTTTACATCCGTAATGGAAATTTTTTGTTTGGATACCAAAACATCTATCCACTTACTTTGCCCAATAGTTCCCGCCATAATAGCGATTCCTGAACTATTTTTGCCAATAATCAACTGCTTATTACTCACAGCAAAAATATCATCGGAAAGCATTTTAGCAGCAATATGAACCACTTTTGGCTCTTTAGCTTCTACGTGAATACTTGCTTTTTGATGGCTGGAGACAATAATAAAATCCTTAGTCTGGGCTTTGATTCCAAAAGCCAAAAACAATGTATAAATGAGGAAAACTGTGGGGAATTTATTTTTAAACATGGTTTATTTTTTTATTCTTTCAAATTGATTTGAATCAAAACTTACTTTATAAGTGGATTTAAAAAGAGTAGATGGTATATAATAATCAGTAGAAATCACCTGAGCTCCTGAAGCTTTTGCTTTTTCAAATTTAGTATAATCATTAGTTCGTGCCTCATTTGTACCATCATCAGCCCGAGTACGAACCATATACCCTTTGGCTACTAATTCTTGAATGTAATTAAAATCTTTTATCGGATTATTTACAATTCTGAAAGCGGCTTCCGGAGTACCTTCTTTAGCATTTACAAATAATACTCTGTTTTTCAAACTAGGATGACCATAGACATAGCGATTAATCTTTGTTTCATTTTCATCTAAAACAAAAAGTATACGCCCTTTAACTTCTTCTAAATCTGGCCAACCCTCCTTTATTACAGCTTCTTCCAAGCTAGCAAATTCTCCCCTTACCAAATCAGGTGTTATCAATTGCGAATCATCAAAAACTGAACGAATCTCAATATCAATACTTTCCAAAGCTTCTTTTGTAAAAGGCAAAGGCTCTGTTAAATTACGATTATTATCATCCTTAGCATTGATCAATATAAAAATAGGCAAATGATTCTGATGCGCATCCGACCACTTTTTTATCGCCTGTAATCCTTCTTTAAATACTAAATAATGACTTCTATAATCAATATCTTGAATATGAAACATTTTCAATCCAGGTTGTGCTAATTTGTTTTCTGCGTCAAACTCTAATGGTTTTAGACCTAAGGCTTTTATAATAGCCAATCCTTTAGGATTTGAATAATGCCCTCCCTTGGGGTCAAACAATACATCAAGCTCTAGATTTCGAAGACCTAAATCCAATTGTGCTTCAATTGGAATATGTGTGTATTGCAAAGATTTTGCTGTTGCAGAATCTTTTGCATATAAAAATTTCCAAAGCGACTGTTCAATGGCTATTTTATAAGAATTGTGACTCCCTATAACTTGAATAGCATTCATTTTTATAGTATCATCTTTCTTCTGTCCAAAAGAAAAAAATCCAAATAATGATAGTAAGAACAAGCTCAGAATTTTAATTTTCGAAATCATAGACTTGTATTCAATTCTGAAATTGAAACTAATTAAATTTTAATATAAATACGTTTTTTATCAAGCCACCAGCCCATGCCCCAGCAAACTAACATGAATAAGATTGCCGTTACAAAGGAACCAAAACTCCCTGGTAAAATAGTTTGAATTATATTTTCACTAAACCATTCAAAAGAATCTTGTTCATTATTCACAGGAATAAGTCTTAAAAGAATATAAAAAAGTTCAGAAAACAAATAGATAAACATCGGATTCTTTCCAAATATGGTACAAAATTCTACACCAAAAGTCTTTTGCTTTAATTCTATAAAATAGATTAATACAGCCATGATACACAAATCAATCCCAACTGTATACAACACAAAAGACCCGGTCCATAATTTTTTACTTATCGGTAAAATTAAATCCCACCAACGACCTAGCGCCATCAATAAGAATCCAACTATCAAAAGCTTACCAATACCTTCATAGGTTTTTCCAATTTTTCGAATAAAAGCACCAGCTAAAAAACCAACAATTACATTAACAATAGAAGGTAGTGTACTCAAAATTCCCTCTGGGTCAAAAGGAATGCTGTCTCTTTTATAAATATGTCCATTTCCTAAAATTGACAAATCAAAACGAGTAACTGCATTTGTTGCCATTTCTAATTCGGCTCCTGATTGTCCAAACAAATACAGAATGGCCCAATAGGATAATAATAAAAATACGGATACAACAACCACCAGTTTCTCAGACAAATAATACAGCATAACAGAAGCAGCCAAATAGCATAAACCTATGCGCTGTAACACCCCCATTATTCTTGTTTCGGAAATAGGTTTGAATTCCCAAACACCATCTACCCCCTCACGTACAAATGGAAACCAATACATTAAATACCCTAATAAGAAAATAATAAAAGAACGTTTAAGTACCTTTTTCCAAAATAATGCAGTATCCATTTCTTTCATTTTTCCCATAGAAAAACTCATTGCATTTCCCATAGCAAATAAGAAAGAAGGAAAAACTAAATCGGCTAGGGTAAATCCAAACCAATTAGCATGCACCAAATAAGGATAAAGGTGGGCTCCCGTTCCCGGAGTATTGACCACAATCATTAAACATATCGTAAGCCCTCTAAACACATCAAGTGAGAGAAAACGATTGGAATTTTGGTTAGAAATTGTTTCCATAGTTAATAATCATATTTAATTGTTGCCATTTTCTCGGTCACAGGAATAATGCGAGAACGATATTTTTTATGTAAAGCCTTAGCAATCACATTTGGATTTCCTTTAGCTTTTACTGGAAAATCTTTTCTTGCAGTAACCCACTTCCATTCCCATTCTCTAATTTTTTCGTCAAAAGCAGTTTGATTAAATGTTCCCCAATTCGATTTTACATCTACAAAAAATTGCTCCCATCTTGGTTTGTAAAAATCACTCATTAATCCACTCCACTGACGGTTACTATATTCATGCAATCTATTATTTGCTCCTCCCCAAAGAGTAATTAAATCTCTTGCATTTTGTTCATAAAGTGCTTTTTCTTGCTCATCAACGCCCCATTTTCTAGCATCGGCAATCCAAGGTCCTAAAAGAAAATCTTGACGACTGGCCAATAACATGTCTAAATCATCAATTAATTCTAAGAATTCTTTACTGTGCTTATCAAAGGCTACTTTGTCATTATTTTTATACGCTTGAGCAATTTCTTGTTGTAAAGGCAAAGCATAATTAGCCAAAACTTGTCTTGTTACATCAACCAAATCATATTGAAATCCATCTGATTTTTGACAAGCTGGAATAGACTGTATAAATAAATCCCAAGCAGGCAATAAATCTTTAGGTGCATAATTCAACTTTGTTCTCGCCCAACGACGGAATCCTTCAAAAGTAGGTCTTGAAACAATAATTGATTCAGCACCATCACGTATCACTTGACCGTTATAAACTGTTTTTACTAATACATCCCATGCCTTGTTAATGGTCTCATTAGATTTACCATAACGATTTAATGTATATTGGTTTAACCATGGTTTTAATTCAATTGGAGTATCGCGCCAAGTATTGTCGGTCATTAATTCGTATAAAACCGGATTTTGCTCAATAGCTTCCATGGTTAATCCTATCCCCTTTAACTTACCAGATTTAGGATCTTTCAAAACCTTTGCTGGTTCTGTTGCTACAGTTTCAATTCGACCAAACAATGAAATATTACCTCCAAAATTATGTAGCATATTCCAAATCCATTGTTTGCCGTAAAAAGCTTCCGTACGTTTCCATACGGGTTCAATCTCTGCCGCCAAGTCCAAAATAATCATACGATCATCTGGTACTGCATCTAATAATCCTTTAATTTGAGGAGCTTCCCAAAATTCTCTATGACTGTAAAAAAGCCAACCTTGCATTACCCAAACAGCCTCATTATCCGCTGCTTTCATTCCTTCAAAAATCTTTTTACTTAAATCAAACAAATAAGCAGGATCGTTTGAAGGTGGTGTATTTTCATTAAAAGTATCCGCAGAATATAAATGATCTGTACCATACACTTTTGATTGCATCTCTAAGAATTTCTTAGCTATTTCTGCAAATAAAGGGTCACTAGAATCTAAAATATAAGTGTCCTCAAAATCATTTTCCCAATTGGTTGCTTTCAATTTAGCATTTGGGAAAAACTTTTTAAAAGAAGCTGGAACGTGACCTGTAAATGCAGGCAATACCGTTTTCATTCCTAATTCACGCTCTCTCTTTAAAATTTTCAATTGCAAATCGCGGTGTGATTCTTTCCAATTTTTAGACAAGGGACCTCCCCAACCGTCTAAATTCCCCATCCAAAACCAACCAAAATATGCTGGTCCGCTGAAAAAAGAGTTTAAATCTTCATCTTTAAAACCATAGGATTTATATACTTCGTCCCAAATGTACTCTTCACCTGTAATCGCAAGTGGCATGTTGATTCCGTGCAAAGCCATCCAATCGATTTCTTTTTCCCATCGTTCCCAATCCCACCAGCTCATGGTATAGTTAAACGTGCAATAATTTAAGTAATAGCGGTATTCATAAGGAGTTTTTTTATGAATTAACTGAGGAACAGCTGGTAATTTTTTAGGCAAATTTAAATTGGTTCCGTTCCAAGTAATTTGACTATGAGTATAATTATTTAAATAATAATACAAAGCCGAAGCAACAGAAACCCCATTATTACCTCTTAGAAGAATTTTATTTTCTTTTGAAACAATTTCAAACCAATCTCCTTTTTCTCTACTCGATGATTCAATTTCTACACTAAACTGCGACGCATGATTAGGTAAAACACGTTTAATTAATGCAAGTTCAGCATTAGCATTTGGATTAGATTGAGCAACAAAAGAAATCAATAATGTTGCTATTAGATAAACTGTTTTTTTCATACTATTCTTCAATTAATTTGTCTGATTTAGAAGGTGGAACTTGTTTGATTCCCCAGGTTTTAGAAGGCGTTGCTGCCATTTCAAATTCTAAGACACCACCATTTACAATATCACTATGTTCAATAAAAGCATTTTCGAAATCTTTACCATTCAGGGTTACCGATTTGATGTACTTATTTTTATCGGAGAAATTCTTGGCCTTAATGACAAAATCTTTTCCGTTTTCCTGATGTATCACCGTTTGTTTAAAATAAGGTGAATTGATTAAGTAATAAGATTGTCCTGCATTAGGATAGAGTCCCATCATATGAAATGCTAACCATGACGACATGGCACCCGAATCATCATTTCCAGGAATTCCATTTCGACTTGCATTATAATTTTGATCAATGATTTGATGAATTCTATCGTTACTTAAATCAGGTCTACCTATCCAGTGGTATAAATTTGGACTTAAAAATGATGGCTCATTGGCTACATTATAAAAACCTCTATCAAATAAAGTATTTAAACGCTTTTTAAAAGCTTCATTTCCGCCTGATTTTTTAATTAACATAGCTACGTCATGCGGCACTGACAGTGAATATTCCCATGAACTAGCTTCGTAAAATACACCACACCACCAGCAAACACAGTTTGGCCAATCTTGTGCCAAAGGTGTATAGGGAACATAGGTAATTTTACCATTATTAGCGGTACATTGAATACTATCTACCCATTTTCTATTGGAATCTTTAGGCATGATAAAACCACGAGAACCATTATCTTCGATATCTCTCCATAAGTTTTGCCAATTATCGGATTGTTTTATAAAACGCCAATATTCTCCTTTACGTTTCGTTCCTTTAGCAACAATTGCTAAACAATAATCATTGTACGAATATTCCAAAGTGCGATTTCCAGAACGAACATAATCGGTAGAAACATAGCCTAACCTATTGTAATCAACTAAACCTCCGCGACCTTCTTTTTCTTCATTTCCTCCTGGTGGAAATAAAGCATCTTTTAACATGGCTTCTAAACCTAATTTATAATTGATTCCCTCTAAACCTTTTACAAAAGCATCTGCAATAACTACTTCTGCATTAGAACCACCTTGGGTACGCCCATTAGAGTTTCCACTTCTTGCTTCTGGCAAATAACCATCTCTTTTATAAATTTGCAACATTGCATTTACAATATCCACTTCTCTTGATGGATTTAACAATGTAATCAATGGACTAGAAGAACGATAGGTATCCCAAATAGCATAAAAATCGTCATAATAAGGCGTGTTATTTTCCCATAATGGATTTTCACCTGTACGATCAACAGGCATCAACATCGTATGATACAAGCCTGTGTAAAACATGGTTTTCTTTTCTGTTGAAGCTTCTTTTTCTACTTCAACTCTTTTCAGTAGGTTTTCCCATTTTTCTTGGGTTTCCGCTAATTCTTTATTAAAGTCCCAATGTGGAATTTCATTATCTATATTCACTTTGGCTTTTAATGCACTAATGAAAGAAATCCCAATTTTCATTTTTAAGGATTTGTTTGTAAGTCCCTCAAAAAACAACATCGCTCCTGTTTTCTTACCATCATCAACTTGATTTCTTTCGTTAGGATAAAATTGCTCTCCTTTCCAAGTTGAAAAATTGGTAAACGGTTGATCAAAAACAGCCGAAAAGTAAACCGTATAAGTACTTCCATTATTCCAACCTCCGCGAACTTTCGTAAATCCACGAACTTCGGTATCCGAAATCACTTCGACTTGAGAACCCACAAATTGTTGTGCTTCTCTTCCATCCGGAATAATAGATTCGTCTAAATACCTCCCTAAATCAATTTTAACAGCATTCTTTGCATTCGAATCAAAAACAAAACGATAAAAAGAAGCTCTATCAGAAGTTGTAATTTCGGTTTGAATATTCCATTTAGTTAAACGAGCACCATAATATCCCAAAGCAACTTTTTCGTTATCTCGCAAAGATTCCTGTTTAATTGAACCAAAATCACCTGAAATAGGCATTATCGAAACATTCCCATATTTTGCTCCTCCTCCGGTTCCACTAACATGAACTTGACTAAAACCATAAATTGGTTCTTTCAAATTCGTAGTAAAACCACTATTAGCGTGCAAATCGTTATCAGGTCCCGGCTTTACCATTCCATAGGGACAAGATGGGCCTATGAAAACATTACCAAGCCCTTCTGAACCAATCATCGGATCTACAAAGCGATGATACTGCGCATTCATAAAATAGCACTGTAATAGTAGAGTTAAACAAATAAAAAAGGAATAATTTCTTTTCATAATTTCAATTTTAAATTCTAAGTCGATTTGGGTTTGTTTTTATATTCGTTGTTTTAAATCCTTCCTATGTATTAGTCTTTTAAAAGAATAAAGGACTCTTGTTACCTTATTTTTTTAAAAATCCTATAGACTTTCTTATTTTATATATTCTTCTAACTTAACTAAGTTATTGATCTCTTGTTCTCTTGCACAGGCAGAAACAATTTCTGTTTCTAAATGTTTTGTTGGTTTAGATATTAATAAATACTGAGTTCCATCATCTGTATTCTTTACATAATCTTTAGGATTGAACTTAATAGCTGCACCTACACCAACAACTTCGGCGGCAACATCCTCAGGATGAGTTCCCCAGACTGCTATATAATTATTCCCCTTTTTAGTTTCGAAACCTTTAAAATAATTAACCCCTGTCACAAATTGAACTTTTTCTCCTGTAAGACTAAATGCTTCTACTTTAGCCTCTCTTTTCCCTGAATAAACAGTTACACGAACCTTTATATCAACCTTTTTTCCCTTGTATGGCACTCCTTTAGAAATCATTTCCATAAAAGAAGAATTCGTTGTTTTTCCAACGTGTGCCAAACGATTACTCACTGGATTTAATGGAACAACTTTCTCTCCATCCCAAAGACGCACACCACCTAAACCTACAGTAGCACCTACTTTATAATAATCAGCACCCCATCCTTCTTTTTGTTGTTGTGGAGTTGGATACCAAAATGCTTTTTTCAATTCTAATCCTGGATTAGCTTTGTTATAAACATCTATTGCTACTTTTTCACTAAAATAAATTCGTAAAGCCATCCACTCATTTTCAACCGCCGGTCCGTGGTGTCCTATAGTTTGATACAAATCACCCGATTCAGAACCGATATCTGTTAAATAACTTATTTTGTCTGCCTTCATATACAAACTCGCGTCGGTATTATTTTGTGCAAATCCCGCTGTGCATAGCAATAAAGCTCCTAAAAATGTAATTTTCATAATTTCAATAGTTACAGATTAAACTTAATTCTGGTAAAATTAAGTAAACTTCCCACATTGCTATCATTTTCTTTATTAACCTAAAGTCATTTTATGATGAAAAGGAGTAAATCCAGTGATATAAACATGAACCCCTTCTGTTCTTAAAGTCCCTTTATGATAGGAATACACTTCACTATCCAGATTATTTACATTTTCATGTTCTACTAATCCTGGACCTATCAACAACTGATCTGACCCCATACGCAACTTAGCTTCATTTGATTTTAAAAAATAATTTCCCTTACCGCCCAATGTTGCACCTTCAATTTGTGTTCCCTCTTTAAAACACATTTCAATTGTAATTTCGATGTTAGGAGGACCATCAACTTTAAAATCAAGAGTAAGCTGACCATTAATTTCTTCAATCTCTATTACTGTTGTTTGCTTTTTAACATTACTTACTTCTCTGTGTTCAAAATCCATTTTGTTCCAAAACCTACCATCTTTGGACTCAGATAAAGTGTAATCGGCATCCGACTTAATGTATTCACTCGACAGTGGTTGGTAATAATCAGCTTCTTTAATTTCCTTTAAAACATATTTGTTCCCCTTTTTTTCAATTCCGTCACTGCTGAAATAACCCATCCTAAAAAAAGAAGATGATAATCGCATATAATTGAGTACAACATCCCCTTTTCGATACATCAGAAAATTAGGGTTTGATGATCTGCCTGATACAACCAAAAGGGGTTTGTCGTTACCTCCAAATAATGTTATAGCTGTTTTTCCTCTTTTGATTCGAGCTAAACTTGATGTAGCAAAAAACATTTCATAATCATGGTTTAGCAAGGATTGAGAAGGAAGTTGTTTTTGCAAACTAGCATCTTCTAAGAAAGCTACTAAGGAATCTGACAATATTGCTTGAGTAAAATCAGGATTTTTTTCAATCAAATTGGTCATATAAATAAACTTAGGATCTCCTGTATGGATCGCCATAAAACGATATTGCAAATAAAATTTTGTCACAGTTTGATTTTGAAACTGATCTTGTCTTCTGGAATCTACGGTTACCAAATCACCATTTGACTCTGTATAATAATAATACGTTGATAAATTTTTGTGAACGATAGTTAGTAAATCTGGTTTATTTAGTAACCGAGCCATCGTAATTAACGCTTTATTAATTACAGCCGAATACACCCCACTACGTTCAGAATACTGACCATCTTTACTGATATAAATTCCCTCGGCAAGCCATTGATTAATTCTATTGATATAGCGATCATCTGGATATAACGAATTAATACTTGCCAATGCAGCACATACAACCCAGCGGTGATTTGGGGTATGGACTCCCCCTGTTACTAGACCTTCTCCTCCGTTTTGTATAAAAGACTGGATTTTAGCTTTTAGGGCTAAAACTTTATTTTGTTTACTGTTTTTTAAAACTGCTGCTGCTAAACACATCGATTCTAAAACAAAAGCAGTATCTGGTGGCGATTGTTTATTTCCCCCCGCGTCAAGAGTACCGTCTTTATGTTGCGCTTTCAACAACACATCGGTAAAATGATTCAAGAAGTCTAAAAGCACATCTGATTGATAAAATTCAGATTTGGAATAAGAAAATGATGCAACCAGAATGGCAATATTAGTGGCTATGGGACGATATCCATATCCCGTAATACGTGTATTTAAGTCGAGTGGTCTACTTTCTATGAGACTTTTAACTTTAGCATCATTATTCAAAAGTAATTTGTTCATCAAAAGGGAATCAACTTTTGCCGAGTTATCTATAAATAAGTCATTGGCCATAACCAGTTCACTCGCAAAAGTGCCCAGTAATGACAAACTTCCTAATTTTAAAAATTCTCCTCGACTTATCATATTCATCTTCTTTTTTGATTACAGATTTGATACTGAAAAAGGCTTACTATCTCTCTTTATTCCCCAATATTTATTTGGAACATTAGACATTTTAAAATCTAATTTTCCTCCTTTAATAATTGAAAAATGATCAAGGAATGTTTTGTCGTATTCCTCACCATTGAAACTTATGTTCTGAATATAATTATTGCCAGACGAAGCTCCTTTCGCATTAATAATCAACTTTTTACCCTTATCAAGACGTATCGTAATTTTATCAAAATGAGGACCCGAAATAACATATTGCGGCACCGATGGTGTTACAGGATAAAATCCTAAAGCGGCAAAAACATACCATGCCGACATTTGTCCCGCATCATCATTACCACTCAAACCTCCTACAGCATTACTATACTCTTGTTGCATGATTTGAGTAACTAATTCTTGTGTTTTCCACGGCTGACCACCATAATTATATAGAAATGGTATTTGATGACCTGGCTCATTACCATGCCAATATTGTTTAGCAGCGTGGAAACGATCCAGATTGTCATTAAAACCATTCTCACCTCCCATTAATTTCAATAATCCATTAATATCCTGCGGAACATACCAAGTATATTGATATGGAGTACCCTCTGTGATATATGATTTTCTAATATACTTATCAAAATCTTGTGTAAATGTCCCATCAGCAAATCGCCCTCTAACACAGGAATCAGAAACACTGTACACATTTTTATAATTTAATGCTCTCGCTTTTAAAATTTGAGCATTAATGCTATCTCCACGCTTAGTTGCAATTTGTGAAAGTGCAAAATCATCAAAGGCATATTCTAATGTTCTCGAAACTTGCTCTGCCTTGTGAAAGGATTCTTTAACTTCGTCTTCCAATGGTATGTAACCATACTTTAAATAAGATTTAAGAGCACGACGACCTTTTCCATTGACATAATCTTCATTATTTTGTGGAGACTCAAAAGCATTTTTTAATAAATAAGCATACTGTTTATCCGAAATCTCAATATTGTTTTTTATATAAGCATCAGCAATTGCAACAATGGAATGATCTCCAATCATCGCTGATGTATAACTATTCCAACATGGGAAAATAGGTAGCCAATCTCCTTGTTCAGCCATTTCAAATAGGCTATTCATCATTTGGCTATTTACCTTAGGGGTAAGCAGATTAAACAATGGTAAAGAAGACCTATAGATATCCCACATTGAAAAATCAGTGTAATAGTCTTCATTACCACTATTCATCAAATGCTTACCCCCATCAAAACTTACATAAGAGCCATCGACATCATTAAATGTTCGAGGTTGTAAAAAACTATGGTATAAAGCAGTATAGAATTTTACTTTTTCGTCTTGATTCGTTCCTTCTACCTGAATTTTAGAAAGCAAAGTTTCCCAACTCTTCTTTAAATTCTCTTTTGCTTCTGAAAAACTTATATTATTGGTTTCTGCTTCCAAATTTTTTCTAGCTTGTTCAATACTGGTGAAAGAAGTACCAATTTTTGCTGTAATTGTTTCACCTTTTGCAACTGTAAAAGAAATATAAGCACCTATATTTTCTTGATTTGAAATTTGCGTAATCCCTTTTAGTATTTTCTCATTTTGATATACACCAAATTGATTAGAAGATTTGCCTAATTGAACAACAAAATAGCCGCTAAAACCCGCCTTATCTCCCCAACCTTGGTATATCTTGTGAACTGGATTATAGCCTACAATTTCATTTTTATCAGGATTAATTTGAATAAAGCCTTCTCCTTCATCACTATTAGGATTTATAACTATATGGCCTTCTCCAGCATTTTCATATGTAAATTCAAACAAGCCACAACGTTTAGTCGCTGTCATATTTACATTTATATTGTAATCAGATAAATTTACTTTATAATTATAAGGCAATGTCTTTTCAGTATCATGGAAAAAATGAGAAGCTCTCTCCTCTGACTGACATTTCAAAGAACCGCTTACAGGCATAATAGTCATACTTCCATAATCTTGAACGCAAGAACCACTAAGCCAATGACTCCCTCTAAATCCCGTAATTTTTGTATCTGTATAGTAATAAGGTGCTATACATTTAGTTTCTTTTGCTTTGGTTTCAGGAGTCCAATTTGTCATTCCAAAAGGGAGCGTAACATAAGGAACCACCTGAGCATTATTCTCTTTTTCATCTTCTCCATGTTGTAGCGAACTAATAGTTGTTGAAGGAGCTGTGCCAATTAGTGGATTTACTAAATCAACATAATTTGTTCGCTTTGGTTTAATGGAACAAGACAAAATGAATAATAAAGCAACTAGAAAAGTACTATATTTTAATAAACGGAATAAATTCATTTTTATCTGTTTGCTTCTTTTACTTTAAAACTTTTCGATATTTTCAAAAAGTTAGAGGCAAAAATTTTATACTTTGACTATCAAATATTCTAAAAATTACTTTGAATACTTATTTACTGCTTTTCCAGAATTAATAGAAATCAAAAAATCTCAAAGATCAATTTTAAACAGTTGGATATCTTTCGTAAAAGAAAAAAATTCAACTATTGAAAATACCGAGAATTATTTGACAAAAACAATCCGAAAATAAGACTTGAAATAAACTTCAATTTCATTTTTAAGAAGAAAAGAGAAGAAGACTAAGCTCCTTCTCTTCTCAGAGGTAAATAAATCACCAACCAACTTAACAATCAATATTTCTACAAACTAGTTTGTATATTCTGGATTTTGTGTAAGCATACCTCCAGTAAGGTCAATCTCACTTTGAGGAATAGGTCTTAGCATATGATATGGTTTCAATGCATTGTTGAAAGCAACATGAGGATTATACAATTTTGCACGCTCAACTAGTTTGTTTGTTCTCTTTAAATCCATCCATCTGTTAACTTCTCCAGCTAATTCTCTAGCTCTCTCATCAAGGATAAAATCGATAGTTACTTGTCCTGAAGTTACTGGTGTTGTAATACCAGCTCTTGAACGTAAGGTTGTAAGACGCTGTGCTGCTGTTGTTGCATTAGATGCTTTTAAATAAGCTTCTGCAGCAATTAAATAAGCCTCTCCACTTCTCATGATTACCATGTCTCTCTGCCCTTGTGAACGTTGATCTCCATATGCAAAAGGTGCTGAAGGATCATCAAACTTTCTAAAAATAGGATGATGAACAGCTGTTGTTCCATCACTTGTAAAATACTTATCTGGATTGATCACAAAATATTTTTTAGTAGCAATTTTTGAATCTGACCATGCTACTTTTGGGAAATACATAATTGTATCTCCTACAACACCATTAACAGTCATCCCGTTAATTGTAGCTGAAAAATTTTGATCTGCATAGAGAACTCTTTTAAAAGTTCCTGCTGCTCTCTGGTCATTATCATCAAATAATGAATAGAAATATGGAGTTGGCATTCCGCTTACACCTTTAACTGAACGTTTTAAACCAGGATAGTTAAAAAATTCAAATTTATACAATTGATGTCTTGAATTTCCCCAACCCATTGAAGAGGAATTAGAACCAAATAAATAAGAGAAAATCACCTCTGAATTTCTTTGATTCTCAATACTTGTTAATGAGGCAAAAGAAGATACTAAAGCATGGTTTGCAATTACAGCATCAGCTAATGAAGCTGATTGTGTAAAATCTGCTGGAGTACCAAAAGATTTATATCCTCTAGTCAATAACACTTTAGACATAAAATGTCTTACAGCATCTTTTGTTAATCTTCCATAAACTGTTGTTGTTGCAGGAACTCCATCTAATGCATCAGTCAAATCAGCAACAATTTGTTTATAAACATTTTCTTCTGTCTCTCTTGTAAAGTTTCTTTCAGCTGTTTTTACTTGGTTTAAAACAAGTGGAACTCCTCCAAAGTTTTCTACCAAATTAAAATAAGCCATGGCTCTGAAAAATTTAGCTTCTCCCAATCCAACTTTTTTTGTATCAACTGACACCCCTTGTATAGTTTCAGCATTATCAATTACGATATTTGCAGATGCAATCAGACTATATTGATTAGACCAATACACCTGAACAGGCCAGTTCCTAACCGAAAAATTAACATAATCATTATTTTCATCAACTCCTGCTACAATACCTCCTCTGGTAATAATATCAGTACCCATATCTTCAAGAACATAATACATGTTAGAAGTATACTTAGTAGTAGTTTCTCTTGCTTTTAGATAAACCGCAGCAACTAATTGATCAAATGTTTGTGGATATTTTTGAGAAGTTTCAATTGACACAAAACTTTTATTTTCTTCTTCAAGATAAGATTCACAACTAGCACTTAGCATACCTACTGAAAGGAACGCAAGCATTATTTTATTATTAAAATATTTCTTCATTTTTTTTGATTTTTTTGATTCAACACCTTAAAAATTCACATTTATACCAGCCATGTATGTACGAGACATAAAAGCGGCTCCCCACGCATTTCTTCCTGCATTTTCAGGATCCCAACCATCGTATTTAGTAATAACAAATGGATTTTGTACAGTAGTATATATTCTGAAACTGCTTATTTTAAGCTTATCTAAAGCTACTTTAGGTAAAGAATAACCCAATGTTACATAACTAATTTTAGTATAAGAAACATCTTTATATTTAACTAAATTACCATAATTTCCACCATTCCCTGGTTGATAATATTCATTAGATGGATTTTCAGGAGTCCAATAATTTACTACTGCAGCATTAAATAATCTTGCAGGCTCACCATCATAAGGGAAAACTGTATTATTGTGGAAGTTACTTGAAACCTTATTACCTTGACTTGTTGAAACTAAAAATGAAAAATCAAAATTATTATAATTCATTGTACTTGTTACAGCACCTGTCCATTTAGGAGCCACCTGACCAATAACAGCTCTGTCATCTGGAGTTATTTTTCCATCATTGTTGATATCTTTCACTCTAACTTGACCTGGTCTTTGACCAAATGTTGCTGCTTCTGTAGTCTGATCTAATTGCCATATACCATCAAAAACATAATCAAAGATAGCACCTACAGGTTGCCCTGGAGTAATAACCATATTAATACCTGAATCGTTAGTAAGAATTCTATTTAAACCTCCATAAAGTTTTTTAACTTCATTTTTATTGGTAGCAAAATTGAAATTTGTAGTCCATTTGAAACCACCTTTATCAATGTTTGTAGTATTCAGTCCAACTTCTATACCTTTATTTCTTGACTCCCCTACATTGTCATAAACACCTGGTTGTCCAGTAATAGCTGGTATATCTGTGAACAAAATAAGATCTGTATTTTTTCTATTGTACACATCAATAGTACCTGATACTTTATTATCAAAAACACCAAAATCAAAACCTACGTTAACTTCTGCAGTTCTTTCCCAAGTTAAATTTTTATTTGCTAATCCAGTTATATAAGCAGTTGAAACTGGTACATCACCAATATTTACGGCATCATTAGCCAATAAAGACTGAGAACTCAAAGGAGCTATTCCTCCATTATTCCCTGTTTGACCATAACTTAATCTAAGCTTAGCATTAGAAAATATTTTTTGTGATTTCATGAACTCCTCATCTATCATTTTCCAGCCAAAAGCCGCCGATGGAAAAAACGCCCATTTATTACCTTCTGCTAATACTGATGAACCATCATAACGCCCAGTTACAGTAAACAAATACTTATCATTTAAGGTATAATTAACCCTTCCTGTATAGGATTCTAAAGTTTGTTTTGAGAAAAAACTGGTAGGTTTACTAACCTCCAAACCTGCACCTAAATTGTAGAAAGAAAAATCATCTGTAGCAAAGTTTCTAACCTGATTATAATACCCTTCGCTACGTTGCATGAATCTTGACATTACTCCAGTCGCTGTAAGCGCATGAACACCTTTTTCAAATTTATAATTGATAATATTATCCCAAGAATACGATAAATCATTAAAATTGTTAACCTGAGCTCTTCTCAAAGCAGGTTGACCTACAACGTCTTTAGAATACAAACCTCTCCACTCTCCGTATCTTGTATATTTAATGTTAGGAGCAAATTTTGTAGTTAATGTTAAACCTTTTGCAGGTCTAATCTCTAAAGCTATATCACCTATGTATTGAAGGTATTTAGTTTCTTTAGTTTGATTATCCGCCTCAAACAAAGGATTCGTAATTTGAGTCTCTTTTACTGTTGGGTAGAATTTTAAAGAGCCATCTGCATTATACGGCCTTCCAATTGGTTTTAAACGATACGAACTTCTAAATCCTTCCCAACTTCCTGAATTCTGAGTTGCAAATGTAATATAATTACCTATACTTAAGTTCATCCATTTATTCAAATCACTTTTTAAATTACCTCTAACATTGAATCTTTCAAAAGATTCTCCTTCAAGAGTACCCTCATCTTTAGTATAACCCAATCCTGCAGTATAAACCGTTTTTTCAGTTCCACCAGACATATTCAAGGTATGGTTTGTTTGTAATCCTTTCTTCAATATTAAATCAGTCCAGTTAGTACTAACTCCATCAGCAACATTTTGCAATTCTTCAGCTGACAAATAATTAGACAAAACTACATCTCCTCTTCTGTAACCATAATTACCAGAAGCAAATTGATTCCCTACCACTACATCTTTCAGATATTCAATATAGCCAGATCCATTTTGCATTGTTGGCAAATGATATGCTTCTTTGAAACCTATGTAATTAGAATAATTAACCTTCAAAGCTCCACTTTTACCGCTTTTCGTCTCAATCAAAACAACACCATTACTACCTCTAGAACCATAGATAGCTGTAGCAGATGCATCTTTTAAAATATCCATTCTGCTAATGTCAGCTGGATTCAAAAATGAAATATCATCTAAGAAAATACCATCGACAATAAATAATGGATTTCTTCCAGGCATAAAACCACCATTATCAGCTGTTTTATTCGCATTAATGGTACTAGAACCACGAACACGGATATTAAATCCACCACCTCCTGGCTTATTATCAGTACGTTGAATTACAACACCCGCTGTTTGCCCTTGAAGCGCTGATATTGCATCGACCTTATTTGCCTGTTCAATTTGTTTTGCACTTACCGTAGAAACAGAACCCGTTAAATCATTTTTCTTAACAGTTCCATAACCAATAACCACCACCTCATCAAGCTGGGAATTATTCTCAACCATAATTACACTCAATTTAGCTTGTCCATTGTAGACTAACTCTTGTGTTTTGTATCCAATGTAAGTAAAAACAATAACGTCTCCTTTTTTTGCTTTTACCTTAAAGTTACCATCAAAATCCGTTGTAGTACCATTTGATGTTCCTTTAACCAACAATGAAGCTCCTGGTAGAGGCATTTTTTGTGCATCTAAAACCACTCCTGATACTTCTGTCGATTGTGCCCACGAATTAATTGAAAACGCTATAAGAAAAAACAGCGCCAATAATTTGAATTTGGTTTTTTTCATTTTTAATTAGTATTAGTTAATAATATTATGGTAAAATTAACTTTTCACTAACTCTTCGAAATGGACAAATTCGTCAAAAACATATAAAATACAATCAAAAAGCAACAAAAAAATGGTTCAAAAATTCAGATTTGCATATTTTTTGGGTTATTTTTTTAAAAAAACAAGAAACAAAAACCTTAATATACAACGACTTATGTAATTTCATTTGTTTACTATTCAATTTTGTATTACAAACCAAAACATTTACTTCTTTTTAACATAAAAAAACATCAAATAAATTCACAAGACCTAATATTACGTACTCAACGACATAAGAACTATATAAAAATACAAGCATATTACACAATAACTAGTCAATCTCCTTGAAGAGAATAATAAAACCTATTCAACAATAACAAATAAACACAAGCTTTATTTACCTAAATCACTACATGGTCATCATGTATATAATAATCAACCCTATTATATAGTAGCCTAATTTAAATTGTAAAAAAAAACATTTTGGTTTAAACCCTACATCTAGAATTCACCTTTAATACAACAGAGGAAATAATTAATAATTTTAGTTGACACACATGCATAACTAATTAAACTCTTATAAAAACTTACATTGCTCATTTTAAACAAAAGCAGCAATTGACTTAAAACGCAGCCCATTCTTAATATTACTAATACCCAAAAAAAGAATTAACCACTAATACATTTTACTAAAGAATAGAATCAACTCTAAAGAATAACAAATAAACATTACATAATTAATCTGTTAAAAAAATTGCAGTATGAAAAATTTATCCATGTTTTTGAAGCATTTATCCATTTTGAAGAAGTGATATGTCAGTATTTTTGAAATTAACAAACAGCCCCTATAACTGCTTGAAAATCAAAAGAACAATAATTTATTTTCCCTTTTAAAAAAAACCAAAAATGAAAAATGTAAATACCAACGACAAATTCAATAATCCAATGCATCAAATTGATGATTGGGAAGAAAATTTAATCGAGCGCTATCCTGATCCAGCAGAAAGCAAAAAAGAAAAAGAAGAATTTAGAAATTATGTAGATTCGGATAGAGTTGAAACGGTAAGAGAATTTTACAGAATCAATCATACTTATCAAACCTATGATTTTGTTTGCGAAAAAGAGAAGGAATTTTTAAAATTCGATCGCAAAGAAATGTCACTTTGGGAAGCTGTTGATTTTTTAAATACTTTAGTGGACGACAGTGATCCAGACATCGATTTAGATCAATTCCAACATTTGTTACAAACTTCAGAAGCTATTCGTGCCGATGGTCATCCAGACTGGTTTGTTCTTACAGGATTTTTACATGATATTGGAAAAGTCTTGTGTTTATTCGGAGAGCCACAATGGGCAGTAGTTGGAGACACTTTCCCTGTAGGCTGCAAATTTTCGGATAAAATTGTTTACCCTGAATTCTTTGAAGCCAATCCAGACAGTACAAACGAAAAATACAACACTAAATACGGAATTTATTCACCTAATTGCGGTTTAGATAATGTAAAAATGAGCTGGGGACATGATGAGTATTTGTATCAAATCATGAAAGATTATTTGCCAGAGCCTGCATTATACATGATTCGCTATCATTCATTTTACTCGCAACACAGAGAGAATGCCTACACCCATTTAATGACTGAAAAAGATATTGAAATGTTCGAATGGGTTAAAAAATTCAACCCTTACGACTTATATACTAAGGCTCCTGTTAAACCAGACTCTAAAGCACTTAGACCTTATTATGAAGAATTAGTGGCTAAATATTTACCTGTTAAATTAAAATTCTAAAGAATCACATAATAACTTAATATCCATTTGAAATGTTATACAGTTACCTAGGCTTTTTTGGTTTTACCTTGCTTGTAATACTATTTACAAGCTACAAACTCAGAAAAGATAATCTGGACACTTCAAATGGATATTTTTTTGCTAACAAAAGCTTATCTGCCCCTATTATAGCGGGTTCAATGTTGTTAACCAACATCTCTACTGAACATTTAATAGGAATGAATGGTAGTGCTTATAGAAACGGTATTATTGTAATTGCATGGGAAATTACCTCAGCAATTGCATTGGTTATCGCCGCAATCTATATCATTCCACGCTTTATAAAAATGAAACTCACCACCATTCCTGAGTTTCTAGAAAAACGATTTGACTCTAATATTCGTTCTCTTGTAGCACTCCTATTACTGAGTTCATTTGTAGTAACCTTATTGCCTGTAATACTGTATTCTGGAGCATTAAATATTGAAAGTATCTTTGACTTTTCAACGATTTTTTCAATTTCAAAAAATGAGTCAATAATTTGTATAATTATCATTATTGGTATTATTGGATCTGCCTACTCCATTTTTGGGGGATTAAAAGCCATTGCTATTTCCAATTCACTTAATGGAATTGGATTAATGGTTGGAGGTTTATTAATCTCACTAATAGCATTATATCAAATAGGTGCTGGTAATATATTTGCAGGAATCAATAATATCTATCAATTTGCTCCCAAAAAGTTTGATATTATTGGCAGCGAAGACTCTGTACTTCCCTTCTCAACCCTATTTACAGGGCTTATGATTAATCAAATTTATTTTTGGGGAATGAATCAAACGATTGTTCAAAGAGCGTTAAGTGCAAAAAATTTAGAAGAAGCTCAAAAAGGAATTCTAATAACTGGAGGCCTAAAATTGTTAACACCTTTAGTGATTGTTCTTCCTGGACTAATAGGATATTATTATTTCCAAGAAGAATATTACTCAAAACCAGACTTAATTTATCCTTTATTAGTAAAAAAAATACTTCCTAGTTCCTTATATGGATTCTTTGCAGCAGTTATTTTAGGAGCAGTGCTAGGGTCGTTCAATAACATTTTAAATTCAGCAAGCACCATTTTTTGCATAGACATTTATAAGAAAAAATTAAACCCAAACGCAACTGATGAAAAAATAGCCTACTATGGTAAAATTTCAGCCGGAATTTTGGCTATTATATCCATATCTGTAGCTCCATTGATGTCGTATACTCCATATGGTTTTTATTTTCTGTTGCAAGAATTAAATGGAATCTTTTTTATACCTATTTCTTCAGTACTCATCGCCGGATTGTTTGTCAAGCAAATTAATGCTGCAGGAGCAAAAGCAGGACTATTTTTTGGTATTCTATTCTACCTTTTAACCTCTTTTATTTTACATCTCAACATTCACTTCGTTCATCTCTGGGGAATTGAATTTATTTTAAACTTTATCATCATGTTACTCGTTTCTAAATACTATTCTAAAGCAGAATCTAACACCGTATTTGTAGAAAAATGGACAATAAAAGATGAAAAATCATGGTCAGGTATAAATCTAGCCTCTAGCATTTTAATATGCATGACAATTATAATTTACATAATCCTATCTTAAATATAAAATCAAAACTAAAATCAAAATGATAAAAAGCAGTGTCGACAAAGCAACTGGGTTTGAAAAAAGATTTGAAAACATTAACACCGTAGTTTTCGAAAATTCAAAAACAGCATCCGTAGCCGTTGCACAAGAAATTGCAGCATTAATCAGATTAAAACAAGAGCAAAATGAATCTTGTATTCTAGGATTAGCTACAGGTTCATCGCCAAAAGGTTTATACGCCGAGTTGGTAAGAATGCACAAAGAGGAAGGTTTAAGCTTTAAAAATGTGATTACTTTCAATTTAGACGAATATTATCCAATGCAACCCGATTCTATCAATAGTTATGTTCGTTTTATGAAAGAACTGTTACTGGATCAAGTTGACATTTTACCTGAAAACTATCATATTCCGGACGGTACGCTTTCTAAAGAGGAAATCCAAGAATATTGTGCCCAATATGAGGAAAAAATTGAAGCTCTAGGAGGTATCGATTTGCAAATATTAGGAATTGGAGGAAACGGACATATCGGATTCAATGAATCAGGATCGTTACAAAATTCAAAAACAAGATTAGTAGCTCTAGATCATATCACAAGAGTTGCTGCAAGTAAGGATTTTTCAGGTTTAAGCAATACACCTAGAACAGCAATTACGCTTGGTGTAAAGAAAATTATGGAAGCCAAACAAGTAATCTTAATGGCTTGGGGTGAAGGAAAATCAAATATCATTAAAGTAGCTGTAGAAGGTCAAGTAACCAATTTAGTTCCTGCATCATTTTTACAAGAACATAATAATGCCGTATTTGTTCTTGACCAAGAAGCATCATCAAAACTTACTCGAATTAAAACTCCTTGGTTAGTAGAAAAAGTAACTTGGACAGATAAATTAATCCGAAAAGCGGTTTTGAGCTTAGCTCTACACCTAAACAAGCCCATTTTAATGCTTACTGATGCCGATTATATCGAAAATGGAATGAGCGATTTATTAGCCGATTCAGGGCCTGCTTATGAAATTAATATCAAAATCTTCAATCAATTACAAAATACAATTACGGGTTGGCCTGGAGGAAAACCAAATGCAGATGATACTAACCGTCCAGAAAGAGCCGAACCAGCAAAAAAAAGAGTACTGATTTTTAGTCCGCATCCAGATGATGACATCATCAGTATGGGGGGTACATTTATGCGATTACAAGAACAAGGACATGAAGTTCATGTTGCTTACCAAACTTCAGGAAACATAGCTGTTGCAGATGATGAAGCACTTCGTTTTGCAAACTTTGTAATTGATTACAATGAAAAATTTGGCATAAAAAGTGCTGAAGCTGAAGAAATATACAAAAAAGCTACTGCATTCTTAAAAAACAAAAAAGATAGTGAAATTGACATACCGGAAGTTCGATACATTAAAGGTTTAATTCGAAAAGGAGAAGCAAGAGCAACTAGTCATTTTGTAGGCCTACCTGATAGTCAAATTCATTTCATGGAACTTCCTTTTTATGAAACAGGTACTATTGAGAAAAAACCACTTGGTAAAGAAGACATCCAAATTACAATGGATCTTATTGAAAAGATCAAACCTCACCAAATATATGCCGCAGGAGACCTAGCTGACCCTCATGGAACACACAAAGTGTGCCTTGATGCTGTATTTGAAGCGGCTAAAAATTTAAAAGAAAAAGAATTCATGAACGACTGTTGGATTTGGCTCTATAGAGGTGCTTGGCAAGAATGGGGAATTGATGAAATTGAAATGGCAGTACCAATGAGTCCTGATCAAGTTTTAGCCAAAAGACATGGTATTTTTAAACATCAATCACAAAAAGACGGTGTAGTTTTCCAAGGAAGTGACGCTCGAGAATTCTGGCAAAGAGCTGAGGATAGAAATAGTGAAACAGCCCAATTGTACAACAAACTAGGATTAGCAACCTATGCTGCAATGGAAGCCTTTGTAAGGTGGAAATTCTAATTAAATTTCATATTTAAATTGTTTTTAAAAGCTGTTTGATTTTTTTCAAACAGCTTTTTATTTGAAATCAACTGTAGATTAAGCTCGATAAATTAAATCCATCTACTAAACAAACAATTCTACAAATTAAAAACCTGTGACGTTAATCACAGGTTTCCAAACACTAAACGTATTATAAAACTAACTTAATAAAAAACAATTTTCTAACCAAAAAAATTATTCTTCAGAAACTATAGGTCTTGTATCCACATCTACTGCTACATTCATTAAATAAGCTACCCCTTGTTCATTAATCATTGTCATATTAAGGGTATCTAGCATAGCTAACTTTTGTGTAACTAAACCATTGAATTTATTATAAGAAATATTCATTTCCTTCAAATTATTTAATTTTTCTATAGCCAAAGGAACTTGGCCTTGAAAGTTATTTTCAAACAAACTCAAATTAGTCAATTGAGTCAAATTAGCCACATCTGGACTCAATGTACCACTCAACTTATTACTATTTAATAAAACCGTTTTTAAAGACTTCATTTGATAAAAAGAAGCTGGAATGGTTCCTTCGATTTCATTATTAAAAACAGCAAACGTTTCTAAACTTTGTAAATCACCTAGATTAGATGGTAAAACACCCGTTAATCTATTCATGTATAATTCTAACTTTTTCAAATTAGTCAAGTTACATAAAGAAGCTGGGATGGCTCCTGAAAAGCTATTAAATGACAAATCTAAAAGTTTAAGTTCTTTTAAATTACCTAACGAAGTTGGTATGCTTCCTGCCAATTGATTTTTGTGTAAATTCAACTCTTGTAATTGAACCAGATTACCTAACTCAACTGGAAGTTGTCCATGCAAATTATTATCCTGTAAGTTTAAAGAAACTACTTTATCACCTACAACTTTCACTCCAGACCAAGTAGCCATTGGTTGGTTTAAATCCCATTTCGTTTTCCAATGTCCACCATCAGTTGCTTCATATAATTTAACCAAGATCTCTTTATCAGATAGAGTTTCATTTGCAACCATTGTTATCGTCGACAAAAGAATCAAAAAAGAAGTAATTATATTTTTCATAAACTTTGATTTAATTTACTCTGGTAAAAGTAATACAATTATCGATTAAAAACACAAAAAAATCGACAAAATACACACTGTGGTTGTTTTTAAATGTAATAATCTTACAAGTTTAAAGACAAATTGCTCAATGAATATATTTTTCTATATTTGATTTATTAACCTAAAAACCAAAACATTATGGAATTTAATTTATTAGCACTTGTAACGGCAGCATTTTCAACATTAATTGTTGGATTTATATGGTATAACCCAAAAGTGTTTGGATCAATTTGGATGCGGGAAGCTGGTTTAACTGAAGAAAAAATGAAAGGAGCAAATATGCTTGCCATTTTTGGACTTTCAGTTTTCTTTGCCTTTTTAATTTCTTTAGTACTACAAAATTTAACTATTCACCAAACAGGTGCTTTTGGTATGATAGGTGGCGGTGGTGCAAAAGACATTAAACCTTCCTATGCCGCTTTTATGGCCGATTATGGTACCGCTTTCAGAACCTTCAAACACGGAGCATTACATGGTTTTATAACAGGTCTTTTCTTTGCATTTCCTATGATAGCCATCAACTCACTATTTGAAAGAAAAAGCTGGAAATATACTTTTGTAAATGCAGGTTATTGGACAGTAAATTTTACAATTATGGGAGGGATTATTTGCGCTTGGCAATAAAAAAACGAACTCCTCTCCTACTATAACCAAGAGAGGAGTTTTCGTTTTAAAACAATTTATCTATTGCTTTTGCTAAATCAAAATCTTTAAATGTAACTCCATTAGCATCATGTGTGGTTAACCGGACAGAAACCCTATTATAAACGTTGTGCAATTCAGGATGATGATTGTGCTTCTCAGCTAACATTCCTAATTGAACAATAAAGGCGAGCGCTTGATTAAAATCCTTGAATAAAAATTCTTTCTCTATTCCATCTTTAAAAAAGTTCCAATTATCTAATTCAGACAAAAGCGATTCGGCTGTTTTTTCGTTGTATGTACTCATCAATTATTTTTTTTATTTAAAAGTATAAAAAATACGAGTTTAATAATTCTACTATAGTTAAAATAGTACCTTAGTGCTCTAATACTTTTTCTAAAATTGCAATCAAAACTTTCATTTAAGATTTACACTACTGTTCAAGACGTTCCTGAGGATTGGAATCACTTGGCAAAAAAAAATATTTTTCTATCAAAAGAATATCTGCAAATCTTAGAAACAGCGGCTCCTCAAAACATGGATTGCTGTTTTATAGGTTTATTTCAGGAAAAGGAACTTATCGGGAGTTGTGTATCCCAGTTTCTTGATTTGAGTCAAATACCATCTTTTGGTGAAAGAGATCATTGCCTACGTACAAAGATTAGAAATTTTGTTTTTAAACGTTTTGGATCCAGAGTACTTATACTGGGCAACAACATGCTAACAGGACAAAATGGAATCGCTTTTAATGAAAAAAAACAGAATAAATCGCTATTCAAACTATTAAAAGAAGTAGCAAACGCTTTAGAAAAGAAATATCAAAAAAAAGGAAAAAAACCTCATTTAACAATATTCAAAGATTTTTCAGAAACTGAAATTACAAACTTTAATCTTCCCGAATTCGATTCTTTTTATCGTTTTTCCACCCAACCCAATATGATTTTTAACATCAAACATTCCTGGGAAACATTTGATGATTATATTGCCGATAAAACCAAGAAATACCGAGATCAATTCAAACGAGCCCGAAAAAAATCAGATTCCTTACACAAACAAAAAATGAGTCTGACTGAAATTCAAAAGCATCAAACAGAAATTCATAATTTGTATATGAATGTTGCTAAAAAAGCTGCTTTTAACACCTTTTATCTCGGTGAAAATCATTTTGAAATTTTCAAGAAAAACTTAAAAGATCATTTTTTATTCTATGGCTATTTTGAAAATAATAAATTAATCGGATTCAACACTTTAATAAAAAATGGTAATGATATAGACACCTATTTCTTAGGATATGATGATAAGTACCAAAAAGAGAAAATGCTCTATCTCAACATGCTTTATGATATGATAGGCTACTCTATCAATAAAAAATACAAGCGAATTATTTTTGCAAGAACGGCTTTAGAAATTAAAAGTTCTGTTGGCGCAAAAGCAGTTGACACTTTTGGATTAATCAAACATAATAATCCTATTTTGAATGCATTCGTTGCAAAAACATTCAAATATTTTGAACCTAAATTAGAATGGCAAGAGCGAAATCCTTTCAAATAACAAGCTTATACTTTTAGCATAGCGACTTTTAACTTTCTAGTTTTAATTTGAACGTCTAAATTGGTTTCTTTACCATAAAACTCACCATCAATTTGAAAACTAATTGGCTTATTGATTTGTATCATCGCTTTTTCAGTAGAAATTACAGTAATATCCTTGGAAGAAACGGTTATTTGGCCTCTAATAATTTTCCAAAAAACACTCAAACTTAATTTTTTTAAAACAATTAATTCAAATTTACCATCACCCATGATTCCAATGGGATTTATCATAACTCCTGTTCCATACTTTTGCGAATTGGCTATCACAATCATCTGAGCTTTGGTTTCAATTAATTGATCCGAAGTTTTTATATGAACCTGAAATGATTTTCGCAAGCGTGATACTGTTTTGAAAATTTGCAGGGCATACCCTAATTTTCCTCTTAAAGGACTTTTTTCGTAATTTTTAATCAAATCGGCATTTAGACCAATATCACTTAAATGCAAACACATTTTATTATTGATTCTGATAAAATCAATTACAACAAAATAATCTTGAAAAGCAATAGCAATATTTTCTTCCTGAGATTTAATCAAACCTAAATCCGTAGCTAAACCATTAGCCGAACCTACAGGTAAAATACCGAATAAAACATCCTCATTTTCTAAGGCTTCGGCAACTAATTTTATAGTTCCGTCACCACCAGCAATAAGTACTCTATCGGGTTGATATTTTGCATAATAGTCTTTAATATTTTGCAAATCATTTACACCTGTTGTCTCAAAACAATAAAAATTAAGATTTAAATTTTCTGCATAATGTTTCACTTCCTCAATCAAATCCCATTTGTCTACCCCGCCTGATATAGGGTTTACTACCATCATAACATTATTTTTCTGCATTTTTACTTCTATTTTACTTTAAAATTAAGTAATTTAGAATATACTACAAAAGAAAGAACAGAAATGAAATCGGCCTGATTTTGAAAAACCAGACCACCAGAGACAAAATGATTGCCTAAAATTTTGAAAAGCAAACAGAAAGCTACAAATGAAACCAATAATTAAACTTTATCGAGGATATGCTAATGAACAGGAACTCATCGTAATGGGGCATGTCTTTCAACCAACAAAAAAAGTAGAATACGATTTTCAGGATAAGAACTTTAAAAATGCTAGTTCCATTATTGGTATGTACCGAATGAAAACCTGGCCCAATGCCGATATTTATTTAAAACACAACGGAAATACAATTCATACCCGAACACTTAAAGATGGTTATTTTAAATTTTGCATCCCTTTAAATCAAACCGATTACGGCTGGGTGGAATATGAGGTGAGTTTAAATTATAAAGGCAAAACAATTATGGAAAAAGAAACCTATATCAGGCCAAAAATTGACCATTTAGGCATTATTTCAGATATTGATGATACTTTCTTAGTTTCTTATACTTTGAATCCTTTACGAAAGCTTTACAACCTTTTGTTCAAGAATGTCAACCGACGTAAAATATTTGAAGATGTAACCATACACTATCAGGCTTTAAGCCAATCCGGAAGAGATGGTCATCAGGAACTCAATACTTTTTTTTATGTTTCCAGCAGCGAATGGAATTTGTATCGTTTTATCGTAAAATTCACTGAAATTCATCAGTTACCGAAAGCAGTTTTATTATTGAAAGATATTAAAACAAGTTTGTCTCAGTTTTTTTGGACTGGCAGAGGCGGACACAATCATAAATTCGAAAAAATTAAACACATTTTGGAGTTTTATCCCAATTTAAAATATATACTCATAGGCGATGATTCACAGGAAGATCCTTATTTGTATGAAGCCATTGCAAAGATTTTTCCTTTGACCATTCAGGCGATTTACATTAGACAAACAGCTAAAAATAAAAAAGCCAAAGTGACTAAAACCCTTCAAAATTTAGAAAGTCTTTCCGTAGAAGTTTGTTATTTCAAGAAAAGTAAAGAAGCGATTGCGCATTCAAAAAAAATAGGCTTAATAAATTAAGCCTATTTTTTTACAAATTATCTATTTCTTCCTGAACCTGTTCCCAATCCAATAACAGTTGGTCTAAATCAGCTTTCTTTTTATTATAAGCTTTAAAAAAAGCAGCATCTTCGATGTGTTTGTCGTAATTTGAAGCTAACATTTTATCGTCATTCTGAATATCCTTTTCTAACTGACTGATTTGGCTTTCTATTTTACTCAAACGGTTTTGCAGGGTTTTCCCTTTCTTTTGGTCTTCGTAAGAGACTTTCTTATTTTCCTTAGGAGAAGCGGTTTTTACCACCTCTTTTTTCTCTACTTCACGCATGTTCTCCATATTGCGTTGTTCCAGGAAAAAGTTGATATCTCCTAAATATTCTTTGATTTTTTGGTCTTTGAATTCATAAACAATATTTGACATGCCTTGCAAGAAATCCCTATCGTGAGAAACAAGCAATAAAGTTCCGCCAAATTTTTGTAAAGCAGCTTTCAATACGTTTTTAGACTTAATATCCAAGTGGTTCGTAGGCTCATCCATCAACAACACATTGATAGGCTGCAATAAGAGTTTACACAAGGCCAAACGGTTTCGCTCCCCTCCCGAAAGTACTTTTACTTTTTTCTCCACATCATCCCCACGGAACAGGAAAGAACCCAACATATCACGCACTTTAGAACGATTGCTATCTAATGCAGCATCTTCCATCGTTTGTAGTAAAGTGATTTCGCCATCTAAATATTCGGCTTGATTTTGAGCAAAATAACCTAGTTGTACATTATGCCCTAATTTGATATTTCCTTCGTATTCAAATTCGTTGACCAAAGCTTTGATAAAAGTCGATTTACCCTGACCATTTTGTCCCACAAAAGCTATCTTGCTGCCACGTTCCACTAAAAGGGAAATATCTTTTAATATCGTTTTATCACCGTAAGCTTTTGTTACATTTTCGGCTTCGATAACCACTTTTCCTGGTTCTTTAGAAACCGGAAACGAAATATTCATTACCGAATTATCATCTTCATCTACTTCGATACGCTCAACCTTATCTAATTTTTTAATTAAAGATTGCGCCATCGAAGATTTGGTCGCACTATAACGGAATCTGTCAATTAACTTCTGAGTCTCTTCAATCTTTTTTTGTTGGTTTTTTTGTGTAGCCAATTGTTTTTCACGAAGCTCCTCACGCAATTCCAAATATTGCGAATACGGCTTGTTGAAATCATACGCTTTTCCAAGCGAAATTTCGATAGTTCGATTAGTCACATTATCTAAGAACATTTTATCGTGCGATACAATCACCACAACTCCTGGATAATTACGAAGGAAGTTTTCTAACCAAATGATACTTTCGATATCCAAGTGGTTCGTAGGCTCATCCAGTAATAACACATCGTTATTTTGCAATAATAATTTAGCCAACTCGATACGCATTCTCCATCCACCCGAAAAAGTCTCCGTTTGATTGTTGAAAACCTCTCTTTTAAAACCTAAACCTAAAAGAATTTTCTCGGTATCGCCCACATAGTTATAACCACCTAGTAATTCAAAACGATGAGTGTAATCGGATAGATCTTCGATGATTTTTCCATACTCTTCACTTTCATAATCGGTACGGGTGACCAATTGATGATTGATTTCTTCTAATTTTTTTTCTACAATTTTAATTTCGGTAAAAGCTTCATAAGCTTCCTCAAGAACCGTTCTTCCTCTTTCAAAATCAATATCCTGACGCAGGAATCCCATGCGGATATCTTTCTCCTGAGAAATCACTCCTGAATCGGGTTTGAAATCACCGGCCAGCATTTTTAACATGGTCGATTTTCCGGCACCATTTTTTCCAACCAAACCAACTCTATCTCCAGCTCCTAATCGAAAGGTTACTTCTTCAAACAAATAAGTACCACCAAAAGAAACCGATAAATTGTGAATATTAAGCATATTTTTGTGACTATTGTTACATTGGTACTTTCACTAAAAATGTACCTTTACTAAAAATTTTTGCAAATGTTAAAAAAAGGATCCAAACTAAATAGTATTTTAACAGGAACTTGTCCGAAATGCCAAAATGAAAGCATGTATGAAGACAAAAACCCATTTAATATCACTAAGGTTTTAAAAATGAACCCTAAATGTTCCCATTGTGGTTTTGTATATCAAATAGAACCATCCTTTTTCTATGGAGCTATGTACGTAAGTTATGCGCTAAATGTAGCAATAGGAATCGCTACGTTTATTATTTCTTATGTTTTTCTTGGGGCGTCTATCAAAACAGCATTTATTGCTATTGTTGCTACACTTACTGTACTGGGTACTTTAGTATTAAGGTGGTCAAGAAACATATACATCAATATGTTTGTACACTATGACCCCAATTACAAAGCCTAACTAGCTTTTTCGTTTTACAAATCGGCTACTGTCTATTTCTTTAGGTAAAAGAATTCCTTTTTCTATATTTTCAAATAAAGCTTTTGCCATTGCAGGACCAAGCATCACTCCTCTAGTACCTAAACCATTTAATACATGGATAGAGTTACTACTAGGATGCGTACCTACTATAGGTCTTCGATCTCTTACGGTAGGTCGAACACCTGCAAAGTGAGATACGATTTCGAAATCGCAATTGATAATTTCCTTGATACGCTCTACCAATTCTTGTTTACCTTCTTCAGTTGGCAAATCGGTTTTGTCTTTCCAATTGTACGTTGCTCCTACTTTGAATAAACCATCTCCCAACGGAAGTATAAACACACTTGTATTTACAATTACATCCAAATCCAAATCGGGCGCTTTTATAATAAACAATTCGCCTTTAGTTCCATCCAAAGGCAAATGATTAAAATAAGGATTAGAGTGCAAACCAAAACCCTCGGCAAAAATGATATGTTTTGCCTCAATATTTTTATATTGAATACCATCAGAAAGTATTTCTAAAGCCTGATAGTCGAAAGTTTCTTGCAATAAAAGCTGTTCTTTTATTAAATACGCCTTGTATTGTTCCAATAAAGAGGCTGTATCTACATAACCCGTATGCAAAACTTCGCCATAATCAAAAGGCGAATCAATACCAACATATTTTTTTGTGATAATGGTATTGGACAAAAAAGGAGCCAAAGCGGGTTTATCAGATGCGGCAAACCAATTATTTTGTTCTTCGATAGAAAAGAATTTACGCAAAATAGGCTTTTTGAAATCAACCGTCACTGGAATTTTGAGCTTCAAATGAGCGTAAAATTGATTCATTAACTCCAGTTGCTCCTGAGCCTGCCAAACTTCACTAAAACGCTTCAAAATAACAGGATTGTATAATCCTCCTGCAATTTTGGATGAATTTTGAGATTCATCACTTAACACCAAAATGTTTTTGTCATTAGCTAAAGCTACTTCAGCAAAAGAAATTCCAGCTAATCCGCAACCTACAATTAAATAATCGATCATCATTTTCAAATAAAGGACAAAAATACATAAAACAAAAAACTCCTACCATCAGGTAAGAGTTTTATATAAGTTAGAATGGAAATTAGTAATTCCACATATCCGATTCAAAATCACGAATTTTCTCCTTAACACGCTCTGCTTCTAACAATTGATTTTGAGCATTATCTTTCATGTATTCTTTAATTTCTCTATCGCCATATACATTTTCTTCTTTGTATATTACGCTATTGAAACGTCTAGCATTAAGAATTTGATCAAAAGAAATTGGCATAGCCGAATTTTTATTGTTGAAAGATTTAGCTTCATGCAAAACCTCTCTAGCATCTGGGAAGAAAATCCAGAATAATTCAATATAATCTTTCTCTTCACTATTCATCGTGTACACATCAGGCGTAACTGGACAGATAGCTAAAAGACGGTACTTTAATTCGCTTTGACGTTTATCAAAATACCAGAAACCTTTAATCTTATATTGCGTAACATCTTGAGCTGTTAAATCAGATCTCATAATGTATTCTTCAGATACTTTTTGTCCAGCATTAATTTGCTCTCTACCCGCATCTGTAGTATCAATTCTACTTAAAGAAGCTTGAATATCTTTATAGGTCTTTTTTGTATTAAAATAACTATCCGCATAAACCTCAGTGATACGTTCTTCTTTAATAGCTCTGGTCAAAACATCATACAAGGAACGTCTGTCCGAACCAATGTTTGCCGTATCAATTGGAAAATAAAGTGGAAAGTTAATTCGTTCACTTAAATCAATAATTTCCCAAACCATTTTACCCATCAACACATCTCTATCATGCACATAACCATAAGCCAAAGGTTTATCGTTATCTGAGATTTGCTGTGCTTTAGTTTTTAAACCAATTTCTTCAGGAATTCTAGCATTCAACAAATTAGACTGAGCATAAGAAGCCACTCCTCCAATTAAAGCGATTGCCATTATCAAAAAATTTCTCATATTCATCATAGTATCATTAATAAGAATTGATTTAAACTTCTGGGTAAAAAGTATTTTTTATTGAATTTCAAAAATTACTGGAGCTGTTCTTGGCAACAAATAATTACCTGCTCCTACTAATTTAGTTTTGATTTCAGAGATAGTAACTTGGTCACCTCTTACTGCCTTAGACAAAACTGATTTACATTGTGCATTTAATTTATTACCTGAAACTACTACTGTAGGCTGACCTGTAACTTTTAAATTAAACCCAACAACTTCAAGATTAACATCAAAATCAAAATCAACTAATTTAGCACCAACTGTCGCAATTTCAAGGTTAGATTTTGGCCCTTTTACAACACCCATTTCCCCTCTAATTGTTCCTGTTGGACCAGGAATACCTTTAATTCTAAATACTCTTTTATCTGAAACAGTTTGTCCATTAGGTAATTTACCAGTAACATTAATTACTACCTCATTACCTCCTTGCGGACTCATCACATATTTTCCATTTCCAACTTTAGACAAACCTGGAGCGGATGCATTTACATCTTTATCTGAAATACCAGCGAATGATACAGAGATTGGATTTGTAACTCCTCTATACACTACGTTCATTTTATCAGCAGAAATAGTCGCTGAATTTGGCTTAGGAACAACTACATATTTCCCTGAGAATTTCAAAGGAATCGTTTTTCCATCTTCTGTAAAAGTAAATTGACCACCTATTGTTTGTTCTCCAACTCCACCTGCAGTTAATGAAATCATCGCTTGACCGTTAACAATTTTACCAGGACCTGAGAAACCAGATGGTTTAGTATTTTCATCGTAACGTCCTAAAACTACTTTTCCTGTAACTTGCTCTCCTTGGAAATAAGCATTTTTGTCTAAAACTACAATTGCTTGGTAGTTACTGTAAGAAGCTGCTTCAACCGCTGCTTTACCTAAAGCAATGCTATATACATCAGACTCTACTTTGTTAATATCATTTTGCCAAGAAGAAAGTTTTGCAACAGTAGCAATAGCTGGAAAACCTTTGAAGTGGTAAGACAAATATTTATCTTTTAAACCTTCTTTGTTTTTAACATCTGAAAGGTCGAATTTCTCCTCTACCTCTTTAATAATTCCACTGTATTTTTTTTCTGTACCTAACGTAGCTTTAATATCTGCTTTGTACTTTTCTATAGTGGCAACAATTTCTTTTCCTTTTTTAGAATAGCCTTCTCCTGTAAACCAATCATCAACATTATCACCTTTATCCATGTCTTCATAAGGTAATTTTCCTGTTTCTGGATTCGTTTCAAAACCTTTAGTAGCTTGCTCTTTTAGAGAGTTAATATAATTAAAAAAGTTATCTGTAATAGTTTTTACTTTGTGAGCCGTTTGCGATGCAACAGCAAATTCTCCTTTCGCCTCTGCTGCTTTGCTATCAAGTGCAGCCAACATTTGATCATTGGTTTGTTTTGAACTAGCATTTGAACTTTCAAATTTTTCGTTCATTAATCCAAAACCTGATATCACTTCTTTCGAAACATTCATCGCTAACATAGAGATGAAAACCAAATACATCAGGTTAATCATCTTCTGTCTAGGGGTAAGTTTTCCTCCTGCCATATTTTCTAATAATTAGTTGTGGGGTAGTTTTTTTAAATAGTCTTCAAACTTAATTATTATCCTTTATTGCTCATTGCAGAAAGCATACCACCATAAACTTGGTTCAATGAAGAAATGTTTGCCGTCATAGATTGCATTTGCTCTTTTAATTGAGCCGCATTTTCAGCAATTTCTTTGTTAGCTTCAGCATTTCTAGAAGCACTTTCTAATTGTACTTTGTACAAACTGTTTAAAGCTTCCATTTGAGCAGCAGCCATAGACAATTCGTCACTATATTTTTTTGTAGCAGCAATTCCGTCAGCAGCTGGAGCAATACCTTTTGCAGCTGATTCGAAATTTTTAATACTATTTCCTAAACTTGCCATTAATTCACCATCAATTTTAGCTTCTTTAAGCATGTTATCTAATTTTTGAGATAACAATCCTTGCGCTTCTGACGTTGATTCCGCTTTTGGTTTTTTATTTGGATTAGGAGTTCCATTAGCCAATTCAGGATACACTAAGGTCCAGTCTAATTCATTTTCTACGGGTTCAAAAGCTGAAAGCGCAAAAATAAAAGCCTCTGTTAACAATCCAATAGAAAGCATCAATGTCCCTGTTAATGGTCCGATTTCAAAGTGAGTAATTTTAAAAAGAGCTCCAACAATTACTACTGCTGCTCCCATACCGTATGCAAAATTCATTGCTTTTTTTCCTAGTAATGCCATAATGTTAATTTTTAATAGTTAGTGTGTAGGTTTTATTTATATTTATTAATTAGGGTTTTTTTATCGATTTCTATTCGCTCTTCTAGTAGTTGTATTTCCAGTATTATTAACTCCCATGTAATCTTGAACAGTTCTAAATCCGATAAAACTTCTAGCTGAATCTGCATATTCAAAATCACGAGTACTTACTTGCAAGAAATAGGAAACATCTTTCCAAGATCCACCACGAACTACTTTTCTTTTATTAGAAGCATCTAAAACATTAGGGTTCATTGTAGATACATATTCGTAAGCATTTGGATCATAAGAAGAATCCGTCCATTCAGAAACATTACCAGCCATGTTATATAAGTTGTAACCATTAGGCTCGTACGATTTTGCTTCAACAGTATATAAGGCTTGATCAGCGGCATAATCTCCTCTATTAGGCTTGAAGTTAGCTAAGAAACAACCTCTGTCATTTTTAGTATAAGGTCCTCCCCATGGATAAGTAGCCGATTCCAAACCACCACGAGCGGCATATTCCCATTCTGCTTCAGTAGGCAATCTAAAATTATTAATCAAGTCACGACCCGTTTTTTTAGATTTGATATAACTGTTTTTATTTAAGGTTCTCCAAGCGCAAAAAGCTTTTGCTTGTGTCCATTTTACACCTACAACAGGATATTCTCCATAGGCTTTGTGCCAAAAATAATCGTTGTGCATTGGTTCATTGTACGAATAAGCAAAATCCTTAATCCATACTGTAGTATCAGGATATACTTTTACTTCTTCATTTCTGATAAAGTCTTTTCTTTTACCCACTTTTGCCTTAGCTGCTGCTTGAATATCCATCCAAGAATAACGGAATTTCAACTTTTCAACATCAATGGTTCTCAATCCATTATAGGCTTCTTCTAAAGGAATATACATAGAATCCATTACTTCAACGTAATATTCATCTGGATACTGTTGTGGATCTTTAATTAATTTTACTTTTTTATTCAATTTTCTTCCTGCATATTGATCGTCTTCGGTTCCGAGGCTATAATAATTATCATACATGTACTTATCGTAAGCAGACATTTTTTCGGGATCAGCATCATTAAAAGCAAAATCACCAATACTACCCGCTTTTTTACCTTTACCATCTCCAGCCTTAACTCCTTGTGTATCTGCTAAAATAGCCAACTTCATTCTGATTGTAGAATCTTTTACCCATTCTACAAACTGACGGTATTCACTGTTAGTAATTTCTGTTTCATCCATGTAAAACGAACGAACAGTAACTGTCATTGTTTTAGCATCTTGAACACCAGCAACATCTTCATCAGATTTACCCATGATATAGGCACCTCCTGGAACTAACGTCATTCCATAGGGTTTCTCCGGATGCCATTTTGCACCTTTAACACCGACCAATTCTCCTTTATCACTCGATTTTCCACAGCTAATTAAAAGTGACAAAATTGCCGCAAACGCAATGAACTTCTTCATATAAATTCGGGTTATATATTCTTTATTTTTTTCGTTTGTAAACCTATTTATTATTTATTAATAAAACAATATTTTTTTTCTGTATTTAAATAGCCACTCCAAAATTAGAGTTAAATAAATTATAAAAAAAATATTTTATCGATTAAATGCTAAAAATCACCGATAAAGTGCGATTTTACATCTGTTTTGTAAGTTTTATTTTTCAATAAATCTTTTACAAAAGATTTTTTCTTTGTGCCTTCCACCATCTTTCTGGTAATTCTTGATTACATGCAGCTAGATATTCTTCATGCGAACAAGGTAATAACGTATTTCTTTTTAGTTTATTATTAACATTTGATACAAATGGTATTTCGATCCACCAACGATCTGTACGATCGCTTTTATAAAAAACCAAAGTCTCTTCATCTATAAGAACACTATATTTTATATAATTTTCTCTGCTTCCAAATGGATATTCATTTGAACGATAATGATAACCTTCTATAAAATACCAAATAATTTGTGAAATCAACACCGATTCCTGTGCCGTATTATCATGATTAAAAACACCAAACATACTTACTTTATCACTAATACCAGCATATCTGGAAAGAGCACAAATTTCTTTCCCATTAAAACCATTGGGTGCAAAAGAATTGAAATTACCCGAATCAGAAGATTTAACAGAATTTAAATCCAAACTTACAATATCGGCATCTCTAAAGACCGGTTCTGCAATAGCAATATTATGCGAAACTTCTCCAAGACGATAGGCATCGAAAAACAGCTTTTCGATTAAATCTATCTCTTCCTGAGAATTGTAATAGGTTTGATAACCAATATTGCAAAAATTAAATAAATTATTGGGTTCATCAATAATAATTCTACTCAAATAGGAACTACTAGACATTTCTTCGTCTTCTTTTCCAAAATCGAATTTACTATCAATAGCAACCAAATTAACCATTTGTTCCAATTCATCGTAAGCACGATAAAGCGAATAGGTTAAATCTTGTGAACCACCAATAACAATAGGAATTATTTTCTTTTTAATTAAATCAGCGGCTACTTTGCGTAAAGCAAAATAGGTATCTTCCTTTGAATTTCCAGGCAAAATATCACCTAAATCAGCAATTGTCATGTCCCAATTTCCAGGAAATAAACGATACAATTCCTTTCTCACAATACTTAAATCACCTGTACTGCTATTCGATGAAACACTTCCGCGATTTTCTAAAACCCCAATTAAAGCAATTTTAACCTTATCTAAATCGGGAAATTCGTTCTTAGTGTGAAAAACCACTTTACTTCCTAGTTGCTGAGTACTTAGCGAGTTTACAAATGCTAAGAATTCATTATTTAAGGGTTCTAGAAAATCAAATCCTATCATAGTTGCTTATTCTTATTTTTTATTTCCCAAGAATTAAAAGGAAAAGATAAATTATTTCTTTTTTGTTGCTGCTTTCTTAGCAGGAGCTTTTTTTGCTGGCGCTTTTTTAGCAGGTGTCTTTTGAGCAATCATTTCTTGAACTTCAGCCAAAGTCAATTTGGAAGCATCAACATCTTTACTCAATTCAATTTTGATTTTTCCTTTTAAAATAACGGAACGACCCCATCTTGCTTTTTCTACAACAATCCCTTCCTCAACCCAGTTATGAATAACTTTGTCTATATTTTTTTGCAATTTATCCTCTATCAACTCCTCGATATCAGCCTGAGATAAATTATCAAAATTGTATTTTTTACTCACATTAATAAAAATGCCATCCCATTTTATAAACGGACCAAAACGCCCTGTACCCTTTTGAACAGGCTCCCCCTTGTAAGTAGCAATAGGAGCATCTGCTTTTAATTTTTCATCTATTAACTCTTGAGCTCTTTCTTTTGTAACAGCAAGCGGATCTTCGCCTTTTGGTAACGAAATAAAAACACTTCCATGACGTACATAAGGACCAAAACGACCGTTATTTACTTCCACTTCTTCCTCTTTATATGTACCCAATGATTTTGGCAATAAAAACAAATTTAAAGCTTCTTCCAAAGTGATATTTCCAATATTTTGCTCTTTCATTAAACTAGCAAACTTCTTATCTTCATCTTCAGCATCGCCAATTTGTGCCATAGGACCAAATTTACCTAAACGAACAGAAACTGGTTTTCCAGATACAGGATCTACCCCTAAGATGCGCTCTCCACTTTCTCTATCGGCATTTTCTTCAACATGTTTAACCGTAGGATGAAATTGATCGTAAAACTCCTGCATCATCTTAGCCCATTCGATATTACCTTCGGCAATTTCGTCAAAATCCTGTTCTACTTTGGCCGTGAAATTATAATCTAAAATATTACCAAAATTTTTCACTAAGAAATCCGTAACAATAGTACCGATATCAGTTGGCACTAATTTTCCTTTATCAGAACCTGTATTTTCTTTTAACAACTTCTCTGCTACTTTTCCAGATTGCAAAGTAAGCTGCGTATAATTACGTTCCTGACCTTCTAAATTTCCTTTTTCTACATAATTTCTATTGATAATTGTAGAAATTGTTGGTGCATACGTTGAAGGACGTCCAATTCCTAATTCTTCTAATTTTTTAACTAAGGAAGCTTCGGTATATCTTGCTGCAGGACGTGAATAACGTTCCGTAGCGGTAATGAAATTATTTTGTAAATTTTCATTCACTTTCAAAGCAGGCAACATTCCTTCTTGCTCTTCCTCGTCGTCATCATGTCCCTCCAAATACACCTTCAAGAAGCCTTCAAAAAGCAACACTTCTCCTGAAGCAGTAAACAACTCATTATGATTATTTGCTGCAATTTTAACATTAGTACGTTCTAATTGCGCATCACTCATTTGCGAAGCTAATGTTCTTTTCCAAATCAAATCGTAAAGCCTAGCTTGATCCCTATCAATATCAACCGTATGACGTGACATATCTGTAGGACGGATTGCTTCGTGTGCTTCCTGTGCTCCTTTGCTTTTGTTAGCAAATGTTCTAGGGTTAGAAAACTCCTTTCCATAAGACTTAATGATTTCAGCCTGAGCCGCATCCATTGCTTCTTTGGACAAATTCACACTATCCGTTCTCATGTAGGTAATCAATCCCGCCTCGTACAAACGTTGTGCTAACTGCATTGTAATTCCAACAGGCAAATACAATTTACGAGCCGCTTCTTGTTGTAAAGTCGAAGTGGTAAAAGGAGCTGCAGGTGATTTTTTGGTTGGTTTCGTTTCTAAATCAGCTACTTTATAAGTCGAACCAATATTTTTATTTAAAAAATCTTCAGCTTCTTTTTTAGAATTGAAATTTTTAGGCAATTTAGCTTTAAAAGTTTTTCCGGCTTCATTTGTAAATTCGGCAACAACGGAATAAGTAGCTACAGCTTTAAAATCTTGAATTTCGCGTTCACGTTCTACAATCAATCGAACAGAAACTGACTGAACACGTCCAGCCGAAAGTCCGCCTTTAATTTTTCTCCATAAAACCGGCGATAATTCATAACCCACCAAACGATCTAAAACACGACGCGCTTGTTGAGCATTTACCAGATTATAATCAATTTCACGAGGATTATCGATAGCTTTTAAAATCGCATTCTTTGTAATCTCATGAAAAACAATTCGTTTTGTTTTCTTTTTATCTAATTTTAATTCTTCCGCCAAGTGCCAAGAAATAGCCTCTCCCTCGCGGTCCTCATCACTTGCTAACCAAACCGTCTCGGCATTTTTAGATAACGTTTTAAGTTTGCTAACTAAAGCTTTTTTATCCGACGAAACTTCATATTTAGGCAAGAATCCATTTTCTACATCAACACCAATTTCCTTTGAAGGTAAGTCGGCAATATGACCATAACTCGATTCTACTTGAAAATCACTTCCTAAAAATTTCTCTATCGTTTTTGCCTTTGCAGGTGACTCAACTATTACTAAATTCTTTGCCATTGCTTTATTTTTCTCAGACAAAAGTATCTATTTTTTTTAAATACAAAGACTTTACTTTTTATTTTTAAACGAACGAGACTTATACATTAATAAGATAATAGCTCATTTAGCCCCTTAAATTAACAATCAATACAGCCATTAATAGGTTCGATTACACCTACTTTCTATACGTTTAAAAATGAAATAGCATTATCAACAAGTAGCTAAAAACAAAATCAAAAATTACTGTTAATTCTTTAGCTGACATCTTGTCATATCCATTCGAATTCTCTTATCTTTGTAGTCTGAAATTACAACTAATGGAAAAGATTATAGAAGAGAGCAAACAAGGTGAAAGTCTTGTTTTAGAAAACAAACCCGAAAACAACAAAAAACTATACATAGAAAGTTATGGCTGTGCGATGAATTTTTCGGACAGCGAAATCGTTGCTTCGATTTTATCTAGTAACGGATACAACACGACTCAAGTTTTAGAAGAAGCCGACTTGGTTTTAGTTAATACTTGTTCTATTCGTGATAAAGCAGAGCAAACTATCCGCAAACGCCTTGAAAAATACAACGCTGTAAAACGCATTAATTCCAAAATGAAAGTAGGCGTTTTAGGCTGTATGGCTGAACGTTTAAAAAGTCAATTCTTAGAACAAGAAAAAATTGTCGATTTAGTAGTAGGTCCTGATGCGTATAAAGATTTACCTAATCTTTTAACAGAAGTAGAAGAAGGAAGAGATGCCATAAACGTTATCTTATCTAAAGAAGAAACCTATGGTGATATTTCACCTGTACGATTAATGAGTAATGGAATTACCGCTTTGGTTTCCATCACTCGTGGTTGCGACAACATGTGTACTTTTTGTGTAGTTCCTTTTACCAGAGGACGCGAAAGAAGCCGTGAACCACAAAGTATTATGGCAGAAATTCAAGACTTGTATGAAAAAGGGTTTAAAGAGGTTACGCTTTTAGGTCAAAACGTAGATAGTTATTTATGGTATGGTGGCGGATTGAAAAAAGATTTCGACAAAGCCTCTGAAATACAAAAAGCTACTGCCGTAAATTTCGACCAATTATTAGAAATGGTGGCACAGGCATTTCCTAAAATGAGAATTCGTTTTTCGACTTCTAATCCTCAGGATATGCACGAAAGTGTTTTACACGTGATTGCTAAATATCCAAACATTTGCAAACATATTCACTTACCTGTTCAATCAGGAAGCAACCGTATCTTAAAAGAAATGAACCGTTTGCACACTCGAGAAGAGTACATGGAATTAGTTGATAAAATTTACAACATCATACCGGGTTGCGCAATCACTCAAGATATGATTACTGGTTTCCCAACAGAAACTGAGGAAGACCATCAAGACACCTTAAGCTTAATGGAATATGTAAAATACAATTACGGATATATGTTTGCCTATTCTGAAAGACCAGGAACTTTGGCAGAAAGAAAAATGGAAGATGACGTACCTGAAGAAACTAAATTAAGACGCCTCCAGGAAATTGTTGACTTACAACAAAAACACTCACTCAGTACTTGTCAGGAGTTTATTGGTCAAACCGTTGAAGTTTTAATCGATAAAATCTCTAAGAAATCGGCAGCAGAATTCTCAGGAAGAAATTCACAAAATATCACGGTAGTATTCCCTAAAGAAAATTACAAAATTGGTGATTTTGTGAATGTAAAAATCACATCTTGCACGAGTGGAACATTAAAAGGAGAAGCAGTGGGTTATTCTGATATGAATTAGAAAACCCCATCACTATATGTTATTGCGAGGAACGAAGCAATCTTACTAAAGATATAAAAAAGAATTTCAATCAATCCAAACTGGATGTGATTGCTTCGTTCCTCGCAATGACAAATTAAAAACATACAAATGACTAAAAAACAACTATTCATTGCAATAGCCACTTTTATACTTGGATTTGGAGTGACTTTCTACATTATGAAAATCTATTTCCCTAAGCATAAAGTAGAAAAAACAACTTCAAACAATACTCAAACAAATCCATAAAGTACCTTTTATTCAATATGAACTCTTAGATCAAACATCAAGAAATCAAAACAAGAAACAAAGAACACTTTAAAAACAATAGAAATGGAATCAGTACAAAACATAAAACAACGATTTGAGATTATTGGAAACGACCCAAAGCTCAATCGTGCCATTGAAAAAGCTATTCAAGTGGCTCCTACTGATATTTCAGTATTGGTTACTGGTGAAAGTGGTGTAGGTAAAGAAAACATCCCTAGAATAATCCATTCATTATCCCACAGAAAACACGGCAAATACATTGCTGTAAACTGTGGTGCCATTCCAGAAGGAACTATTGACAGTGAACTTTTTGGGCACGAAAAAGGAGCTTTTACCGGAGCTACAAGTACACGTGAAGGTTATTTTGAAGTAGCCAATGGTGGAACTATTTTCTTAGACGAAGTAGGTGAACTTCCGCTAACAACCCAAGTTCGTTTATTAAGAATTCTTGAAAATGGAGAATTCTTAAAAGTAGGTTCATCACAAGTTCAAAAAACAGATGTCCGAATTGTTGCGGCAACCAATGTGAATCTTTTCAGTGCAATTGAAAAAGGAAAATTCCGTGAAGACTTATATTATCGTCTAAGCACTGTGGATATCACCTTACCTCCTTTACGAGACAGAAAAGACGACATCCATTTGTTATTTAGAAAATTTGCGGCCGACTTTGCTCATAAATACAAAATGCCTCCATTAAAATTAGATGACAATGCTGTACAGCTTTTGCAAAAATACCGTTGGAGTGGAAACATTAGACAACTTCGAAATGTAGCCGAACAAATTTCAGTTTTAGAAACCAATCGCGATATCACAGCCCCTACCTTGCAATCGTACTTACCTCCTACTGAAGGAAGTAATTTACCATCTGTAATAAGTAGCAATAAGAGCGAAAGTGATTTTAGTACCGAAAGAGATATTTTATACAAAGTACTTTTTGACATGAAAAGTGATTTGAATGATTTAAAGAAACTCACATTGGAACTAATGAAAAGTGGCGCTGCAAAAGCTCAAGATATCAACCCTAATCTTATTCAAAAAATTTACGGCACTAAAGAAGATAACGAAATCGAATTTGAAGAACAAGCGGTAACAACAGTTGTATCACCAACTACACACACTGAAACGTACACAAATCCCGAAGACAATTATTTGTTTGCCGAAACTATTGAAGAAGAGGAAGTATTACGATTAGAGCAAAAAGAAATCGAAATGATCAAAAAGTCCTTAGAAAAAAACAAAGGAAAAAGAAAAGCAGCTGCTGATGAATTAGGAATTTCTGAACGAACCCTTTACCGAAAAATCAAACAATTCGACCTTTAAAAAGAAAAACCAATATTAAAATCCCAAATTGCTCCGCTAGTTCGCTAACGCTAGAGTCCAAATTCACTATCTTTGACAGACTTTTGAATTTCGAATATTGGAATTTGGAGTTTAAGAATTGGAATTTATTACCTATTTTCATGAAAAAAATACATTCACTTTTTGCACTAATCACGCTTTTTATGTTGAGTGGTTGTGGTATTTATAATTTTACTGGAACAGGCAATATTGATGCCAAAACCTTTCAGGTTAATTTTTTCCAAAACAATGCTGATTTGGTTGAACCAGGAATTGATAGAACTTTTACATTAGCATTACAAGACATTCTACAAAGTCAAACGAATTTGAATTTGGTTAAAAATGGAGCCGACTTGACTTACGAGGGTGAAATCACCGATTACCATATTAGCCCCATGACAGCCACTGCCGACCAACAAGCTGCCCAAAACCGTTTAAAAATTAGAGTTAATGTACGTTTTACCAATAAGAACAAAGAATCAGACGATTTTGAAAAACCATTTGAATTCTATTATGACTATCCTGCAACTACACAATTGCAAGGCGCAGTATTAAATACAGCCTTAAAAGAAATTTTTGAACGTATTACTCAAGATATCTTTAATGCATCATTAGCCAAATGGTAATACAAATTGATTCGGTTATTTGTTCATTCCCAAACGATTTAACAAATAACCAAATAACCAAATAAAATTTATGAATATAACCGATTATACCTATTTACTCAACAAACCCAATACGATTACCGAAAAGCAAACTCTTGCTTTAGAAAAGGTATTGGAGGAGTTTCCGTATTTTCAAAGTGCCCGCGCTTTACGTTTAAAAGGTTTATATAACGAAAATAGTTTTAAGTATAATTCGGCATTAAAAGTAACAGCAGCACATACCACCGACAGAACGGTATTGTTTGATTTCATAAGTTCGGAAGAATTTAATGCCATTCAAAAAGAATTATTCGAGAAAAAAGCGAACGAATTACTTTCTATTAACGTAATTGACAGTATCGAAATCGTTCCGCCATCATTCAACACGGTTAATCAGGATATTGAAATAGAAACCAAGTCGCCAGACACTATTGAATACAACGAAACAAGTAGTACTCCAGAAGAAAAATTAGAATTAGGTAGACCTTTAGAATTTTCTAAAAACGAAACCCATTCGTTTCAAGAGTGGCTGCAACTTTCCAGAATACAACCAATAGTTAGAGAGCCTGAAACCAATAATAATTCAGCAACTCCAAAAAACGAGGATGTTTCGAAGAAGAAAAAAGAAGCAATTATTGATAAATTTATTCAGAGCAATCCCAAGATTCCAGCTATCAAACCTGGAACTCCTTCTAACTTTACTTTAGACATCAACAAAGACGATACTACTTCGCTAATGACTGAAACTTTAGCCAAGGTATATTTAGAACAAAAAAAATATCAAAAAGCAATTCAAGCTTATGAAATATTAATTTTGAAATATCCAGAAAAAAGTAGTTTCTTTGCAGACCGCATAGCGGATATTAAGATTTTACAACAAAATAATAATTAAGTAATAATGAGCACATTTTCAATTTTTTTAGTTTTAATAACTATAGTTTGTTTCCTACTGATTGTAGTAATCATGGTTCAAAACCCTAAAGGAGGAGGTTTATCATCTTCAATAGGTGGATCACAAATGTTAGGTGGAGTACAAAAAACTACTGACTTTTTAGATAAAAGTACATGGACTTTAGCTATCGTATTAATCGCTTTGATTCTATTATCTAGCTTAAGTTTTACTGGAAATTTAGGAGACAGTGAATCTAAAATTATTGAAAACACTGAAGCTGCAGCACCTGCAACACAAACTGCACCTGCAACTCCGGCGACACCAGTTACGCCAAATTCAGCAAAATAATTACTATCTAAATAGAACAAAAATGCCAGCCTGTCAAAGCTGGCATTTTTTTTAAGAAAAAATGGCAGAAAAAATCGACTGGCATAATTTCTGAATATAGAGAAGCAAAATTTAATTTAATCAATAAAAAAATAAAAAATCATGACATTAAACATTAAACCACTTTCAGACCGAGTTCTGATTGAACCAGTTGCAGCCGAAACTAAGACAGCGTCAGGGATTTTTATTCCAGATACTGCCAAAGAAAAACCACAAAAAGGAACCGTTGTAGCCGTTGGAAATGGCACAAAAGATCATGAAATGACCGTTAAAGTAGGTGACACTGTACTTTACGGTAAATATGCTGGAACCGAATTAAAATTAGAGGGGAAAGACTATTTGATTATGAGAGAAGACGATATTCTTGCAATAATCTAAAATTAAAATTAAGTATTAAGAATTGAGTACAAAGTATTAAAATTTTTAAAGTAATAAACAAAAATGGCAAAAGATATAAAATTCGATATTGAAGCACGCGACGGATTAAAACGTGGAGTTGACGCATTAGCTAATGCAGTAAAAGTAACTTTAGGACCTAAAGGTCGTAATGTAATCATTGGAAAAACATTTGGTGGACCAACCGTTACTAAAGATGGTGTTTCTGTTGCAAAAGAAGTTGAATTGAAAGACCCATTAGAAAATATGGGAGCTCAAATGGTTAAAGAAGTAGCTTCTAAAACTAATGATTTAGCGGGTGACGGAACAACAACTGCAACTGTTTTAGCACAAGCTATTGTAAAAGAAGGTTTGAAAAACGTGGCTGCAGGAGCAAATCCAATGGACTTAAAACGTGGTATCGATAAAGCAGTTGACGCTATCGTAACTGATCTTGCTAAACAATCTCAAGTAGTAGGTAGTGATTCAGACAAAATCAAACAAATCGCTTCAATTTCTGCTAACAATGACGAAGTGATTGGTGAATTGATTGCTACTGCTTTCGCAAAAGTAGGCAAAGAAGGTGTTATCACTGTTGAAGAAGCTAAAGGAACTGACACATTTGTTGATGTTGTTGAAGGAATGCAATTTGACAGAGGATACCTTTCTCCATATTTCGTTACTAATTCAGAAAAAATGGAAGTGGAATTAGACAGCCCTTACATTTTATTATACGATAAAAAAGTTTCTTCATTAAAAGAATTATTACCAGTTCTTGAGCCAGTTGCTCAATCAGGAAAACCATTATTGATTATCGCTGAAGATGTAGACGGTGAAGCACTTTCTACTTTAGTGGTAAACAAATTACGTGGAGCATTAAAAATTGCTGCTGTAAAAGCACCTGGATTTGGAGACAGAAGAAAAGCAATGCTTGAAGATATTGCTATCTTAACAGGTGGAACTGTAATCTCTGAAGAAAGAGGATACACTCTTGAAAACACTACTATCGAAATGTTAGGAAATGCTAAGAGAGTAGCTATTGATAAAGATAATACAACTATCGTAAGTGGTTCTGGTGATGCAGAAATGATCAAAAACCGTGTGAACCAAATCAAAGGTCAAATGGAAGTAACTACTTCTGACTACGATAAAGAAAAATTACAAGAGCGTTTAGCTAAATTAGCTGGTGGAGTTGCTGTACTTTATGTAGGAGCTGCTTCTGAAGTGGAAATGAAAGAGAAAAAAGACCGTGTGGATGATGCTTTACACGCAACTCGTGCTGCTGTTGAAGAAGGTATTGTTGCTGGTGGTGGTGTAGCATTATTAAGAGCTAAATCAGTATTAAGTTCTCTTGTTGCTGACAACGCTGACGAAGCTACAGGAATCCAAATCGTTTCTCGTGCTGTTGAAGCTCCATTAAGAACTATCGTTGAAAATGCTGGTCTTGAAGGTTCAGTAGTAGTTGCAAAAGTAGCTGAAGGACAAGGTGACTTTGGATACAACGCTAAAACTAACGAATACGTTGATATGCTAAAAGCAGGTATTATCGATCCTAAGAAAGTAACTCGTGTAGCATTAGAAAATGCAGCATCAGTTTCAGGAATGATTTTAACTACTGAATGTGCTTTAATCGACGTTAAAGAAGAAAATGCTGGTGGCGGAATGCCAATGGGTGGCGGCATGCCAGGAATGATGTAATATCTTCCATTAAGATAAACAAAAAACCGTCTCATTTACGAGACGGTTTTTTTATACACTTAGTTTTAAAAGTACTATTTTATTCTTCGTTTTTTGAATGCTTTGTTTTCTTTGTCAATTTAAGTATAACCGGGGAAAGTGTAACAAACACTAATCCAATAACAATTATCTCAATGTGTTCTTTTAAATCAATTTGATAATTGTTTAACAAAAAGCCATACAAATAATGTCCTGCAAAAATTAAAGTAAATGACCAAAGAAATGAACTCAATACATTATAAAACATAAACTTTTTTCTGTCCATAGTAACAATTCCAGCTACAATGGGTGCGAAAGTTCTAAAAATTGGTAGAAATCGCGCAAAAATAATCGCTCTTCCTCCATGCCTTTCGAAGAAATCTTTTGATTGAATTAAGTATTGTTTTTTAAACCAAAAACTATCTTGACGATTGTACAAATAATAACCACTCTTAGCACCAAACCAGTAACCTACGATATTTCCTAAAATACCTGCAACAGCCACTAATGTAGAAAGCAAAGTGACATTAATAAAATCGCTATCAATGAATACAATATTTTCGATTAGTTCTCGATTGTAAATACCTGCCAAGAACAACAAACTATCGCCAGGTAAAAAGAAACCAGCAAACAATCCTGTTTCGGCAAAAACAATAAACAATACTATATAGATACCCATTTTAACCCCATTTATATCAAAATGGATGTAAAAAAGCGGGTCAATTAAATTTTTCCAATCAAAGTTATTCATTATTCTAATTTTAGGCGATACTATTTGTGCGTGAAAGTAACAATAATTTACCTCAACCACAATTTATTAAATTGGTTTTAAAGTTTTATTAACGAAAAAAAAGACACTCAAAAATAGAATCCTAAAAACTACTCAAGGATTACTCCTTTCTATCGTATTTACAACAAGAATGTAAATTCTCATAATCATCCTTTGTTGCTTTTACGTCATCCGTATCATGACCTACTTTAGCGATTGCTTTTTTCAAATCAAGCGGATTACACTTCTCTTCATTCATAATAACCGACAATTGATGTGTACCAATATTCCAATCTGCTGTTTTTACTCCTGGGACAGCATAAGCGGCTTTTTCAATTCTTTTTTTACACAACTCACAACTACCATTAACTTCAGTTGTATATTTTAAATTTTTATTTTTTTTCACTTGGGCTTGTGTCGACAATCCAATGATTAGAAATGCAATAGTGATAATAATATTTTTCATCTTTCTCTTTTTTAAATTATTTAATTTTAAATCGTAATCCAGCATAATACATTTGTCCAAAAACTGGCGCATATAACATAGAAGCATCAAAATTAGTTCCAAAAGGATCATCATTTCCTAATACTGCTTTCATTTGTTTGTAATTACCAATATTTTCCCCTCCCACATAAACTTCAAATGTATCTGAAAAAACACGAGTAAGCTGCGCATTCATTAAAGCATAACTTGGTGAGAAATTAGGCAATCGATCCGCTTCTGGATTGGTTGCCGTTGTAGGCAATTGTTGTTGACCAATCCAATTCAATGTATAATCCATTTTCCATTGCTTTCCTTTTTCCGTAATTGGTGTTTCGTACTCTAAATTACTAAAAAAACGATGTTTTGCTTGAAAAGGTCTTTGAAAATTTCCAGACAAATACTGCGTCTTTGTATCATAAAACTTATACGCTGTTCTTAAATTTAAATTACGAATCAACTCATAGTTAAATTCTAATTGTAAACTGTTAGCATAAGATTTCCCATCTAAATTATAAAACAAAACTTCTTGTGGACCTTGCATAACATCAACAATGGCTTGATTAGAAAAATCAGTTCGATAAACATCTAGGACAACTTCGGCATTTCTATTCAACAATTCGAATTTCTGAGAAAAACTCACCCCATAATTCCAAGCTATTTCTGGATTCAAACCATAAATTTTGCCTGAAGTATCTAAAAATGAAAACCTTCTTGAACTAGCAAATAATTGTTGATTTTCGGCAAAAACATTTGCTGACCGTTTTCCTCTACCAGCCGAAAAACGAAACACTCCTTTCTCCCAAGGATTGAAACGCGCATGCAATCTTGGCGTAAAGAAAGCTCCTAATCGATTATGATTATCAACTCTACCTCCTAAAATCAAACTAAAATTATCTAAGTTATCATAAGTGTATTCAAAGAATGCTCCCACCGAATTATCAATTCGACTATAATCGTTGGCATTTACAAATTCTTGATAATTATCGTACGTAAAGTTCAAACCTGTAGCAAACTTATTCATCGTGTTACCAATGATAGAATTAAAAATTAAATTCGAATAATAACTATTTTGCTTGATATTATATAAGTTCAATCCATAATACGATTCTTGATTATGACTATTAAAAGCATTTTGAAAACCGATACTTTGAAAAGGCATTTCTGGAAAAACATAACCAATCTTAGTAGAAACATCAAAACGTTCTGTATTCACTTCTGAACCCCAATAATTAGTAGTTCCTTTGTCTCTATCTTTATCAAAAGCAACTTCTCCACCTTGCTTTTTATCGTTCATGTATCTAAAATTAATAAAACTAACCAAGCCTTTTTCAGCGTTATTATACTGATAACGGTTCATTATATTAATTTGATTCCCCAAAGGTCCATCTAAAAAACCGTCATTATTCATGTCGTTTTTAGTCACTCTAGCATTTCCGTGTAACAACAAGCTTGTTGCCCACTTATCTGAAAGTTGTTTCGTAAGATGCGTATTCAATTCAAAACGGGAATCAGTAGACCCATAAAGATTAAGAAAAAAAGGAATATCGTTAACAGGCTTTAGAAGTTCGGCATTAATTTGCCCCGAAATACTTTCAAAACCATTTACAACACTACCAGCGCCTTTAGTCACTTGAATACTTTCGACCCAAGTTCCAGGAGTAAAAGACAAGCCATAAGCCTGAGAAGCCCCTCTTACAGAAGGAATATTTTCCTCTGTTATCATCAAATAAGGACTTGTTAAACCTAACATTTTTATTTGTTTGGTTCCTGTTATTGCATCCGAAAAATTGACATCGATTGACGGATTTGTTTCAAAACTTTCGGCCAAATTACAACAAGCTGCTTTAAGCAGTTCTTTACTGGTAATCAATGAAGTATTTGAAGTTACGGTATACGATTTTTGAATTCCTTTTTTCTTTTTTACCAATTTTACTTCCTTCAAATCTTCTTGTGAAAATGAGGTAAGGCTTAGTAAAAAAAGTACCAAAGACATGATATTTTTTTGCATAAAAAAATGATTTAAAATGTTGAAATAAAACTATTTGAGAAAAAATCACAAATAGAGGTTGTAATCGTTTAAAAACGATTGGCTATCAAACATTTAAATCAGGCGTAAAAAAGAAATTGATGGTATAATTTAAACAATGGCGGTGCATTTGCATCGCATTGATAGGAAATAGTAGAATTGTTTTTAAAATTCGAAACAGTATTAAAAACAAAACTAGGATTTTCGGTAATAATTAAAGGAGCATCTACTTGAAAAAAGAATGTCTTTACAGTAGCATTATCAGATTTTTTTTGAAAATGAACAAGCTTATTTGAGCAACAGGAAAGCGTTTTTTTCTTAATTGAACAACATTTTTTTGAATGTTCAACTGTAGAATACGCAGATTTTATAGTAACATCTGCTATCTTGTTACCACAGTAATGCACCTCAAATGCTAAACCTACATTGGAAACCAATAGTAGGAAAGCCAAAAACATACCGATGCATTTTCTTAATTTCATGATGCAAAAGTAAAAAAATAAAACGGACTAAAAAATCAAAAGAATGTTAATACCTAAAATTCAAACTCCTGCCCCATTAACGGAATTGAACATTTAAATCCGTATTGTTCTGTCATCTTAATTCGTAATTCGTCTGCAGCGTTTGATTCACCATGAACTAAAAATACTTTTTGAGGTCTGTTTTTCAATTCCGATAGCCAATCCAATAAATCAGCTTGATCCCCATGAGCAGAAAACCCTTTTATTTCAACAATTTTAGCTCTCACTTTATAATATTCGCCAAAAATCTTAATAGACTTCGCTCCTTCAATTAATTTTCTACCTCGGGTTCCTTCTGCCTGATAACCTACTATTAAAATTGTTGTTTCAGCTATTCCTACATAATTTTCTAAATAACTTAAAACTCTACCTCCTGTAATCATTCCGCTTGCTGCAATAACTACCATTGGTCCTTTATGATTAATCGCTGCTAAAGTTTCTTCATAATCAGAATTAATCACAAACATTTTACTCATTTCCCGACAATCGTCAAGACTTAGTTTATGCCAATTGGTATTATTAAAAAAAACTTCAAAAGCCCCCACTCCCATTGGCGAATCAACAATAAAAGGAATATCAGGCAACCTTCCTTCTTTTTTCAATTCCCAAAGTAAAAACATAATACTTTGAGCCCTTTCTACAGCAAAACTTGGAATAATGACCGTCCCTCCTTTTTTGTACGTTTCTTTGATATGAGTGACTAATTCTAATTTTGGGTCGTTATCTGGATGCAATCGATCACCATAGGTGCTTTCTAGAAAAACCAAATCAGCCTTTTGGGGCTTTACAGGTGGATGCAATAAAACATCATTATTGCGTCCGATATCTCCCGAAAACACTAGCGTTTTCCCTTCTGCCTGAACACTGATACTACAGGCCCCTATGATATGTCCTGCCAAAAAATAAGTAGCTTCTATTCCTCCTCCCAAATTCAAAATCGTATTAGGTGCAACAACAGTGAGTAATGGAAATACTTTTTTAGCCTGATCCACAGTATACAATGGTTCGGCGATTTCATATTTTGAAGAATTTTTCTGATTGGCTTTCAAAGCATCTTCTTCTTGAATTTTGGCACTATCTATTAAAATTAATTTGGTGATTTCTAAGGTGGGAGCTGTACAATAAATTTTACCCGTAAATCCTTGTTCAACTAATCTGGGCAACCAACCACAATGATCTAAATGTCCATGAGTTAATAAAACGAAGTCAATTGTTGATGCCAAAACTGGAATGGGTGCCCAATTCAATTCGCGCAAAGGTTTAATTCCTTGAAACAATCCACAATCGACTAAAAAACGAACTTCATCAGTTTCAACTAAAGTTTTAGAACCTGTTACAGTCCCAGCGGCTCCTATAAATTTAATTTTCATAATGCGATTTTTTCATTAATAACATTTACACAAATCAGCAACTTCTTTCAACACATTGTTAATTCTCCCAGAACTAATTCCTATTTCTTTTAAATCCACTTTATTGCCTATCAATTCCTTGACAAGGATAATATCTAGTAACAATAATTTTTCTTTTTCTGACTTGGTCAAAGTCGTTAAACAAGTCACCGGATACAAACAATCGTGATTATTTTTAGCTTTCAAATTTTGTTTTTCGGGATAATCCCAGCTTAGCAAATTAATTCCTGAACATTCAGCAAAAGCAATCGCATCGGCCGTAAAGCGAGTATTAGTTACAATCCAACAATTAGAAATTTTTTCTTTAGCTGAAAATAATGTAAAATCTTTATGCCTTAAATCATTAAATCGAGAAAAAACATATAAGGGCACTTTCACATCAGAAGCTGCTTCTCTACCTCCATGAAATTTACATTCTACCATCGAAACTACATTGTTCTTTTTTATCAAAACATCCACCTCATGCATCACACAATTCCCTTGTAAGACTACATTGGTCTTCGCTTCATACTTTTCCGCTTCAAAAAGTCTGGCGATATATTTTTCAAAATAAAATCCTTCTGGACCTAGCATTTCTATTGCAGCTCTAAGATTGTACCGCGCAGCATGTGAATTAGTATGTTTTTTTAAAAGAGCAAATGCTTTCTTGTAAATGTTTTTTGTAGAAATACCATCGTAAATCTCATGACTAATTTCTTTCATGATGGATTCAGCTGTAAACACATCTGCACCTGATTTCAAAAGAGAACTTGTAAGTTTATCCGGATTAAAATTGACAACTGCACCTGAATGCTTAACTATTTTCATATCGCTATAATTTCTTATTAACCAATCCAATAACTTACTTAAAGTTACACAAATAAATTAAGAATTTCGCTTTTGAAAATAAAATGCAGGAATAAAAAGTAAAACAAAAATAGGCTGAATCAGAAACCTACGAACATAAAAAAGCAGTAAATTATTTTCAGAACCATAAATATGAATAACTAAAAACATTGTTATCAGTAACAAAACGAAGGCTATTGAATATAAAAGAACCGAAAACCGAATCATCATACTATCCTTGAAAATAACATAAATTAATCCTAATGAAATTCCCGTATTCAAACTATATCGAAACAATAAATTTAGAATTAACTTAAAAGTATCAAACTCGGGCAATGGTAAATTATTAAAATCGCTTTTAAAATAGTCCAAGAACGGATCATAAAACAGTATATTTTCATAAAATCGTACCAAAACAAAACAAAGCAATAAGCTGAAAGCAACAAACAACCTTACTACTATTGGGAAATATTTATTTTGCATACAAAGAAAATTTATTGACCCAAACTACCCACAAAACAAAAACTACCCCATAAATAAAAAGAGGAAAAACAACATCATGCAAAATAGTTTTATATTGAGGCAACCAATACAAAGCAGAACACAATAATGCAATTCGAACCACATTTAGAGCATAAATAAAAATACTTCCTCCTAAAACATACAACAAAGTTGGTTTTAATTTACCCGAAAAAGCAACAATAAATGAAACAAATAAGATAATTACACTTACAGAATTACACCCTTCAATCATTTTAGCAACCACTAATTGATTGTATTCCAATAAAATTAAAGCTTTTTTAGGAGTATTTAGAACCAAAAAATCAACTTGAAAAAACCGAAGTAATTGTTCGGTATTATGAGCTACAAAACGAGTAATAACATCTACCGAATCGACATCATAACTAGACAAATAGGCTTGATAAACCAATGTTAAAACCAGATAAGTCAAGAAAAACTTGGTCAAAAAAATCAAAAAGGGACGATATAGAATGAGGTATTTTTTCAAGTTTATGATTTTTATCAAAATTATAACTTTTTCAAATGCTATTTTGAAATACTTTTGTCATAATCAAAAACTAAAAAATGGATTTTTCAAAACTACATCCTAATGTAATTTCAATTATTGAAAACAAAACGCTTAAAAGAGACGAAAAACTTTTAGCTATTTGTGAATTATTAAATCAAAATGTACCCTATTATAACTGGGTAGGGTTCTATTTTGCCAATCATGAAACACAAACACTACATTTAGGTTCTTACGTAGGCGCACCAACTGACCATACGGTTATCCCTTTTGGAAAAGGCATTTGCGGTCAAGTTGCAGTTTCTAACAATAACTTTGTTGTTCCGGATGTCTCAGCACAGGACAATTACATCGCCTGTAGTTTTACCGTAAAATCAGAAATTGTGGTTCCTTTATTTGTAAACGGAATAAACATAGGACAAATCGACATTGACAGCCATGAAATAGATCCTTTTACATCAGAAGATGAACGTTTCTTAGAATTTGTAAATCAACAAGTAGCCCAATTATTTTAAAAAGTTAAATTAACAACAGCAAATATTGCCGATTCAAAATAAAGTATTACTTTTGCTGCCGTCTTACAATAAATGTACGACATACATAAAAATCATTTAAATAATATTAGCATGTATTTAACTAAAGAAGGAAAAGCGGAAATTTTCGCTCAACACGGAGGAAAAGCAGAAAACACTGGTTCTGCAGAAGGACAAATCGCTTTGTTCTCTTTCAGAATCAACCACTTGACTGAGCACTTAAAAAGAAATCGTCATGATTACAACACTGAGCGTTCACTAGTGAAATTAGTAGGTAAAAGAAGATCTTTACTTGACTACTTGAAAAAGAAAGATATCAACAGATATCGTGAAATCATCAAAGTATTGGGTATCAGAAAATAATCAATACAAAAAAGAGGTGCGCAAGTACCTCTTTTTGTTTTTTAAAATATTTCAGTAATTCTACATTCAGAATTATTTTAAAACCATTAAAAAATTAAGAAAGTTAAGATTTAAAAAACTTAATGAAACTAAATTCCTTAATGGTAAATAAAAAACCTTAATCGTTTATTTAATATTTTTAAGGTTCAAACAATAAAAAAAAGTTTGGTTTTTCATTGGACACAACAACTACAACAACACAACTATCGTCCGTAGTATAACCAAAACAAAGGAAAATTTATGATTCCACAAGTAAAACAAGAAATTATCGATTTAGGAGATGGAAGAAGCATCTCAATCGAAACAGGTAAATTAGCCAAACAAGCTGACGGTTCAGTAGTAGTGCGTTTAGGAAACTGTATGTTACTAGCAACTGCAGTATCCGCAAGAACTTCTAACCCAGGTGTTGACTTTTTACCATTAACGGTAGATTACCGTGAAAAATTTGCTGCAGCAGGTCGTTTCCCTGGAGGTTTCTTCAAGAGAGAAGCACGTCCAAGTGACAGCGAAGTATTAACAATGCGTCTAGTTGACCGTGTATTACGTCCACTTTTCCCAGATGATTACCACGCTGAAACTCAGGTAATGATTCAGTTAATGTCTCATGACGACAACGTTATGCCAGACGCTTTAGCTGGATTAGCAGCATCAGCAGCATTAGCTGTATCTGATATTCCATTTTACAATTTAATTTCTGAAGTACGTGTTGCACGTATTGATGGTAAATTGGTTATCAACCCTAGCAGAGCAGAATTAGAAAAATCAGACATCGATATGATGATTGGGGCTTCTATGGATTCTGTTGCGATGGTAGAAGGCGAAATGAAAGAGATTTCAGAAGCCGAAATGATTGAAGCAATTAAATTTGCTCACGAAGCGATCAAAGTTCAAATTCTTGCACAACAACGCTTAAGAGCTGCATTAGGAAATCCTGAATACAGAACTTACGAAGGTGAAGTAGAAGACGAAGCAGTTTACGCAAAAGTAAAAGCGGCCGCTTATGACAAATGCTATGCAATTGCTCAGGAAGCTTCAGGAAAAAGCGAAAGAGGAGAAAAATTTGCTGCTGTAAAAGAAGAAGCAAAAGCTTTGTTTACAGAAGAAGAATATACTGAAAATGCTGACTTAGCTGGATTAGTTGGTAAATATTTCTACAAAACAAATAAAGAAGCGGTTCGTAACGTAATCCTTGAAAAAGGACTTCGTTTAGACGGTAGAAAAACAACAGAAATCAGACCAATCTGGTGCGAAACGGATTACTTACCATCAGTTCACGGTTCTTCTTTATTTACACGTGGGGAAACTCAGGCTTTAGCTACTGTTACTCTAGGAACTTCAAGGGAAGCTAACCAAATTGACTCTCCATCTGAACAAGGAGAAGAAAAATTCTATTTACATTACAATTTCCCTCCATTCTCAACCGGTGAAGCTAAACCTTTAAGAGGAACTTCAAGAAGAGAGGTTGGACACGGAAACTTAGCACAACGTGCTTTAAAAAATATGATCCCTGCAGATTGTCCTTACACTATCCGTGTGGTTTCTGAAGTATTAGAATCGAATGGTTCATCTTCTATGGCTACCGTATGTGCTGGAACAATGGCATTAATGGATGCTGGAGTTCAAATGGTTAAACCAGTTTCTGGAATTGCAATGGGATTAATCACTGACGGTGAAAAATTCGCTGTATTATCAGATATCTTAGGAGATGAAGATCACTTAGGAGATATGGACTTTAAAGTAACCGGAACTGCAGACGGTATTACGGCTTGCCAAATGGACATCAAAATCGAAGGATTGCGTTATGACATTATGGAACAAGCTTTAGCTCAAGCTCGTGATGGACGTTTACACATTTTAGGAAAATTAACTGAAACTATCGCTACTCCAAGAGAAGATGTTAAGGCTCATGCTCCTAAAATCATCACTAGAACTATCCCTGGAAGTTACATTGGAGCTTTAATTGGACCTGGTGGAAAAGTGATTCAAGATTTACAAAAAGCAACAGGTACTACTATCGTTATTAACGAAGTAGACGAACAAGGTGTAGTTGAAATTTTAGGAACTGATCCTGCTGGAATTAAAGCGGTATTAGCTAAAATTGACGCTATCACTTTCAAACCGCAAATGGGTGAAGCTTACGAAGTAAAAGTAGTTAAAATGCTAGATTTTGGTGCGGTTGTAGAATATACTGCTGCTCCAGGAAACGAAGTTTTATTACACGTATCTGAGTTGGCTTGGGAACGTACCGAAAACGTTGCTGATGTAGTTAAAATGGGCGATGTATTCCAAGTAAAATACTTAGGAATCGACCCTAAAACTAAAAAAGAGAAAGTGTCTAAAAAAGCACTTGTACCTCGTCCTCCACGTGAGGCTAAACAAGAGTAATCAGATCTTAGTTTACTAAAGGTTTATTATAGGAAACCCGTTCGCCCTGACGAACGGGTTTTTTTTGATTAAAAAGTGACAATTATTTTTTTAGCTATAATTCTCATAAAAAACATATCTTTATTGTTTTTAATCTTAAAAAATACTGACTATGCCTTTAAAAGTTGTTCAAATCTCACAAATTAACCAAGTGCCTTTTATTATTTCAAATGCAAATGAGGCCAGTTATCCATTATCACCTTTAGTATCTGCCAATTTATTCACTCCGGCAAATGGCGACCAAATTTTAAAAATCAGAGTTACTCTTTACATTGATGCTGCCGATAAAGAATTACCTTGGGTAGAACCTAATCCAGAAGAAATTGACAATTCATTGCAATTGTATTTTGACTACAACTATCAAGAAGAAAAACCAGTAAGTTTAAATGTTTGGTATATGGAGTTGGATTACTCCTCTGATAACTTAACAGAAATAACCAGTATTACATCGTATTTAAAAGATATTGATCCAGAAACTTCTAAGGGAACCACAACAAAAATATAATTGAATTAATGTTCAAAAAAAAACATTTTTTTATTTCTTTTCTATTGCTTTTTTCACTTGTTTCTTTTACACAGGAAAAACCATATTCCAATACAACCGTAAAATATTTTTTAGAAAAAAAAGCAATAAAATTTAAATCTAAAACCAACTTCAGAAAAGCCCAATTCTTTTTCATGCAAAAGAATTGGGATTCTACTTTGGTATATTCAATGAAACAAATAAACACAGATAATAATAAAGAATTAGCTGATTATTGCCATTATTTTAGAAGTAACGCTTTCTATAATAAAAGCCTCTATAAAGAAAGTAAAAAAGAATCGCTATTAATGTCCGATGCCAAAGAAATCTATCCTTTAAAAAACATAATGTTAGGAAAGGCTTCTTTAGAATTAAGAGAATTTGAACAAGCACTTATATACTATAAAAAAGTAGAAAAATTACCAAAAATAGTAAATGTTTTATACAGTAATATTGACATTTATGAAGGGTTAGGCTTAACATATCTATTTCTTAATCAAATGAAAAAAGCTCAAGAATATCTTCATAAAAATTTAGCGTTAAGAAAAAAAGAAAAAAATATTGAAGGAATCTATTCTGCTTACACGATGGTTGCTAATTTATATTTCATGCAAGACAAAAATCAACTAGCTTATAATTATTTCAAAAAAGCATATTTCGTAACTCAAAATATTAATGACTTTGAAAAAAAAGCAATTGCTGTAAAAAACATGTCTGTTGTCGAAGAAAACAGAGGCAACTACAAACAAGCTTTAGTCTACAGAAAAGAAGCTGAGAAATGGAATGATTCCCTCAACAATCAAAACAAAATATGGGCTGTTGCTGATTTTGAGAAAAAATTTGCTGTTGCTCAAAAGCAAAAACAAATTAAAGTTCTTAAAGTAGAAAACGAACTGAAAGCCACCCAAAGAAACGTATTATTGTATTCCTCAATAATTTTATTAATTCTCATATTAATTGGAACTTATCTGTATGCGCAAAAAATAAAAAACGAAAAAATTATCCTTTTACAAAAAAACAAACTCAACGAACTTAATACCACTAAAGACCAATTATTTTCTATTGTCAGTCATGATTTACGCTCTTCTGTCAATGCTTTAAAAACGAGTAATTCCAAACTAATAGAATCCTTGGAAAACAAAAACTACAACGAATTAGACCAACTCCTACAAAACAACAGTAGCATAGCTAATGGAGCTTATAGCTTACTCGACAACTTATTACACTGGGCGTTGTTGCAAACCAAACAATTGTATTTTCATAAAGAATCGGTACATTTGTTTTCTATCGTACAACAAATTGAATACAACTACAAAGCCTTGCTATCGGACAAAGCCATAGTGTTTGAAAACAAGGTTTCTAAAAACAATTTCATCAACGTAGATTTGGATTCGATCAAAATTATTCTTAGAAATTTACTCGATAATGCTATTAAATTTTCGAATGAAAAAGGTTTAATCAAAATATACACCGAAGATACTGAAACAAACTTTTGTCGTTGTATAATTGAAGACAACGGTATCGGAATGAGCGCCAACACCATTAGCGAATTACTGAGCGATAGTGAACTATTGGCTAAGAAAAAAAACTCCGAAATAATAGGAACTGGTTTAGGTATGCAATTGTGCAAACAAATGGTTAAGAAAAATGGAGGTTCACTAACTATAGAAAGCGAATTGAATAAAGGAACAAAAATGATACTTTTGTTACCTAAAATAAAAGTCTAATGGATCAAATAAATGTTCTCATCATAGAAGACACCCCAGCTCAAAGCAATGCTTTATCTAAGGTATTAGTAGCTAACAATTATAATGTGGTAGGTATTGCTCCTACTTACACTGAAGCTTTAGATTTATTTTATAAAAACACTATTGATATCATTATTATTGATGTGTTTCTGGATGGCAAACCAGAAGGGATAACCTTTGCAGAAACCATTAATATCATTCCAAATGCGGCTAAACCTTTTGTTTTTTTAACCAGTTCACAGGACCGCCAAATTTTTGAAAGAGCTAAATTAACCAAGCCATTTAGTTTCTTAATGAAGCCTTTCAATGAACTTGAAATCCTATATGCAATAGAAATGGCTGTTGAAAAATTCTATGCCCAACCTAATATTTTTTTGAGTGAAGAACAAGACACCGTAATTAGCCAAGAATATCTCTTTATAAAAAAGAAAAAATCATTAAAAAAAGTGGCACTATCCGATATTTTATATATTGAAGTCGAAAATCGTTATTGCAATATTATTACCGAAAAAGAAAAATTTGTAATTCAGATTTCTCTAACTAAAATATTAGAACTACTAGACAAAAACAAATTCATCCAAACCCACCGAAATTTCATTATCAATATCGATAAAATAGAAGAAATTATACTAGCCGATAATCTTATTATAGTAAAAGGAAATCATAAAATAAATTTGAGTGACACCTACAAAGATTTCTTGAAAAAGATGAATATCATATCTTAAAAAAAAAACATCTACTCATAAAAGTCTATTCATGACATAAAAATACCCACTCATAACAATTTTTAAAATTCAGGTATTCAATTCAATTAGTTTTATCAAAAATAAAACGTCAAGATGAAAAAAATACTCCAATTACTGAATAGAAAATTAAAAATTAATCCTTGGGTAGGAATCTTTTTTTCCTTAACCATAATCATCCCTTGCTTGTTCTTAATGCTAAATGACATGGGAGATTATGATAAAATAAAATTCATTTATATTTTAGGCCTATTGATACTAATTAAATTCGCCAAAAATCTAATTGACAAAATAATCAACACGGATGACGAAGATAACCCATACAACTAATTTTAAAAAAAAACGATAGCTCCCGATAATAAACGTTTGAAAACAAAGAATTAAAACTGTACTATTATGGCTATAGGATTTCCATTTAATTATTTTAGCACCAATATTTCATTTTTTTTTAAAATTTTAATGTAGTTTTTGTAACATATTCACAACTCCTTACGTATAAGTATTTGTACACATTAAAATTTGAGGAGACAATAACATGAGACAACTTAAAATTACCAAGCAGGTTACTAATCGTGAAACCGCATCATTAGACAAATATTTACAAGAAATAGGTAAAGTTGATCTTATTACTGCTGACGAAGAAGTAGAATTAGCGCAACGAATCAAAGCTGGAGATCAAAGAGCTCTTGAAAAATTAACTAAAGCGAATTTACGTTTCGTGGTTTCAGTAGCCAAACAATACCAAAACCAAGGTTTAACACTTCCAGATTTGATTAATGAAGGAAATTTAGGTTTGATTAAAGCGGCTCAACGTTTTGACGAAACTCGTGGTTTTAAATTCATTTCTTATGCTGTATGGTGGATTCGTCAATCTATCTTACAAGCATTAGCAGAACAATCTCGTATCGTACGTTTACCTTTAAATAAAATTGGCTCTATCAATAAAATCAACAAGATGTATGCATTATTAGAACAATCTAATGAGCGTCCACCTTCGGCTGAAGAAATTGCAAAAGAACTTGATATGACCGTAAACGACGTAAAAGAGTCTATGAAAAACTCTGGACGTCACTTATCAATGGATGCACCACTTGTTGAAGGAGAAGATTCGAACCTTTATGATGTATTGCGCTCTGGTGAATCTCCAAATCCTGATAGAGAATTAATCCACGAATCTTTACGTACTGAAATCGAGCGTTCATTAGAAACTTTAACTCCTCGTGAGGCTGATGTAGTTCGTTTGTATTTTGGACTTGGTGATCAACACCCAATGACTTTAGAAGAAATTGGCGAAACTTTTGACCTAACACGCGAACGTGTACGCCAAATTAAAGAAAAAGCTATCCGCAGATTAAAACACACTTCTAGAAGTAAAATCTTAAAAACATACTTAGGTTAATCCTTTTAAACACCAAAAACTCCGGCAAAAACCGGAGTTTTTTTTGTACAATCTAACAAAGCCAATCAAATGGTTCTGTAAAAAGAAATTTGATTTTGTACCTTTGCAAAAAAACAAACACAACACAACTAAAATGAAAAACACACTTATTGCTCCATCAGTTTTAGCTGCTGATTTTGCAAATTTAGAACGAGACATTAAAATGATTAATAGCAGTGAAGCAGATTGGTTTCACATTGACATCATGGACGGTGTTTTTGTTCCTAATATTTCTTTTGGAATGCCTGTTTTAGAAGCCATAAAAAGACACGCTACTAAAACAATTGATGTACATTTAATGATTGTTGATCCAGACCGATACATTTCTACTTTTAAAAAATTAGGTGCTGATTATTTAACGGTTCACTTGGAAGCTTGCACTCACCTTCACAGAACTTTACAAGCAATTAAAGCAGAAGGCATGAAAGCAGGAGTTGCTTTAAATCCTCATACCAGTGTCGATTTATTAGAAGATGTAATTAATGATATTGATATGGTTTTAATCATGAGTGTCAACCCAGGTTTTGGAGGACAATCTTTCATTGAGAACACCTATGACAAGGTTAGAAAACTAAAAGCATTAATTACTAAAAAAGGAGCAAATACTATAATCGAAATTGATGGCGGAGTAACTAACAAAAACGCAACACAACTGGCTGAAGCTGGAGCTGATGTACTAGTAGCAGGAAGCTACGTTTTTGGCGCCACAGACCCTATTGCAACTGTAGCTGATTTAAAAAAAATCACTACTCTATAAACACTTCAAAGTCCCTTAATAGGGACTTTTTTTTATATAAACTCTAAGCTGCTTCTTGATAATTAATCATCCTTACAATGATTTTAAACAGTTCTGGATGGTTTTTCTTGAAATCTTCTGGAGTTTCAAAAAAATGCTCTAGAATCACTGCTAAAAACTCAAACTGATTCGTATAAGCATATAGCCTAAAATAACTTTTAACGCGTAATTGAGCATTTAATTCCTCAATATTATAATACTCCATAAGTTTATTAAACTCATCAAAAAATATTGCCGCACTCGAATCATTACTTTTTAGACCATTAAAATGTAGAACATGAGCAAACTCATGAAGTCCTAAATTTATATTATCATTTGAAGTTGTATGTCCTAAAACAAAATCCTCCCAAGAAAACACAACTACTTTCATTCCTAGGTTAAATTCGCCCTTATGATAGGCATCATTTGAAGTAGAATAATAATGTGTGGGATAAACAATGATTCTAGAGAACAAATCAATTAAATACTTTTTAAAACCAAAAGTCAACATTACATAGGTGCCCGCAATTAGAATTTTCATAGAATCTGTAATTTCAACTTCTTTTCCTATAAATTCATATCTGCGTAAAAAAGCTTTCACTCGATGCTCAAAATAACGCTTCTTTTTTTGGCTAAGACGATTGTAAAATGAAAAATTTTCTTTTAAAATATCCTGTTGTGAAGGCTTGAGTCTTCTTGTAAAAATATAGAAATGCAGAAATAAAGGCTTATTAAACACCAAAACATAGATTGGCTCTATTATTCGAATTAAAACCAATTGAAAAGCCATTACCCCAAAAACAAACAGAACCAAAAATTGAAATAACGTAAGACCCATCGATTAGTTTTTAGATTCAATCGAATTTAAACAAAAAGCTTCAAAAACAATCAAACTAACTTGACTATTTTTGAAGCTTAAATATTGTGACCGCGGAGGGGTTCCCTGCCCGACCGGCAGGCGGGGAACCACCAACCCTCAGAGCCGAAATCTGATATTCCCTGACTGTCGCCAGACAGGTATCCAGTTGCCTGTCGTTATGAAGAAACCATACAGTCTTTATTTCTCTAATTTCTCTTTTAAAAATTCTCTACCAATTCCCGACTTAAAATATTTTTCGCGAAGAACAGCTTCTTCTCTTGTATTAAACACTTCAAAATAAACCAAATTCCAGGGCTTATATGCCTTAGTAGATTTTGTTTTACCTGAATTATGTTCTTTTATTCTTTTATCAATATCAGATGTATGACCTTTATACAGCCTACCATCCTTTTGACTCTCCAGAACATAGACATAATATTTCATAGCTCATTGAAAATTGATTTTTACAAAAAAAATTGACTATTTCTAATTAAAACAATAAGCTTCAAAAACTATCAAACTAACTTGACTATTTTTGAAGCTTAAATATTATGACCGCGGAGGGGTTCCCTGCCCGACCGGCAGGCGGGGAACCCTAACCCTCAGAGCCGAAATCTAATATTCCCCGACTGTCGCCAGACAGGTATCTAGTTGCCTAGCGTTAGAAAGAAACCATACAGTCTTAATTCCCTAATTTCTCTTTTAAAAATTCTCTACCAATTCCCGACTTAAAATATTTTTCGCGAAGAACAGCTTCTTCTCTTGTATCAAACACTTCAAAATAAACTAAATTCCAGGGCCTATATGCTTTAGTAGATTTTGTTTTACCTGAATTATGTTCTTTTATTCTTTTATCAATATCAGATGTATGACCTTTATACAGCCTACCATCCTTTTCACTCTCCAGAACATAGACATAATATTTCATAGCTCATTGAAATTTGATATTTACAAAAAAAATTGACTATTTCTAATTAAAACAAAAAGCTTCAAAAACAATCAAACTAACTTGACTATTTTTGAAACTTTAAAATTGTGACCGCGGAGGGGTTCGAACCCCCAACCCTCAGAGCCGAAATCTGATATTCTATCCAGTTGAACTACGCAGTCAAAATATAAATTTATAAATTCCAATATTTTAAAATGCCTAATTGGAATTTGGAACTTTTATTTTGGATTTTAAACCAATAATTTTTTAACAATGGAAGAAACTGTTTTTCCTTCAGCAGCTCCTCCTAATTGTGATGTAGCTAAGCCCATTACTTTACCCATAGAAGCAATCCCTGAAGCTCCAGTTTCAGCGATAATTTTTGCGATTACTGCTTCTATTTCTGCCTCACTTAATTGCGCAGGCAAAAACTTTTCGATTACAGCAACCTGAGCCAATTCTGGTTCGGCTAAATCAGGACGATTTTGCTCTGTATAAATTCTAGCACTTTCTTTACGAGTTTTAACCAAACGTTGTAATAATTTGATTTCTTCCTCTTCTGAAATTTCTTCTTTAGAACCTGAGGCGGTTTGCGCTAAAAGTAATTCCGATTTTATTGCTCGTAAAGCTTCTAAAGCAACAGTATCTTTTGCTTTCATGGCTGTTTTCATTTCATCCATGATTTTTGATGATAAACTCATTTGTATGTTTTTAAGTAAGCAAACTTGCTTAGTTAGACTTTTAATTGATAGTGGTGAATTAAACTAAAAAAATGCTCATTACAAGCATTGGTTTTTGTTATTATCACTGCGCGAAGTTAAAAAAAATAACCCGAAAATTAAATGCAATCTTCGGGTTATTGTTTTTGAAATTAATTTAACTAATCTACATTATCATGCAAATAAGAATTGTTAGAACGCAATTGTAAGTCATTATTACTATCTGTTCCAACAGAAATTCTTGAGTTGGCATTATTTGTTTGATTATTAGAAATATCGATACCTAATCTTTTATAAGCTGGCTCTTTTTCGTATTCATCAATTTTTGATACGTTGTTATGAAACTTATAATTAAATTCTTTTAATTTTTTTCGTCTCTCATCAGCTCTTAAACGCAAAGTTTCTTCGATTGTCATTTCAATAGGAGAAATATCTTCATTTCTTGTGAAATCTTCTGGAGCCGACTCAATTTTCTTCATTGTAATATTCAATTCCTCTGGAATTACTTCTTCTACAACTTTTGCTACAGGTTTAGAAGACAACAATTCGTTTTCAGCGTCCATGTATTCTTCTAGAGAATATTTGATAACCCCATTATCAGACAACTCAGTTACAGGAACAAATTGAACCGCTTGATTTACTTTTATCTCCTTAGTTTCATTTGTCAATTCAAATATAACTTTCTCTTCTTTAGCAGCAACTGGCTCAGACTTTACTGGTTCTGATTTAACCGGTTCTGATTTGTAAAGTGGCAATTCAAATGAAAAAGAGGTTTGTTCTTGTTTTTCAACAACTTTTGGTTGTTCAACAACAGCTTTAACTTCTTCTACTTTTGGTGCAGAAAAAGTAAACTCCTCTTCTTTTATTGGTGAAACGATTTCAAAAGTAACATCTATATTTTTAATAAATTCAGACATTGCCATTAATTCCTCATTCCCTGGAACAGGTACTGGCTGCTCAACAACTTGTGGTGCCTCAGCTATTACATCTTCCTCTTCATCGATTAATTCAAAAACCACTCTTTCTTCTGGAGCGCTTACTGGCTTATCAATGTTTAAGTCAAAACTCGCTACTGGAGTATTACTTAGATTATGAACAATTTTTTGTTCATCTTCTAAGGTATGAATGATTTTTTTAGGTTCTGTATTTACAATTCCGCTTTGTTGTTCAATATCAAATCCTGTTGCAATAATAGTCACAGCAACGGCATCTCCTAATGATTCATCTTCACCAACCCCCATGATGATATTAGCATTATAACCAGCTTCACTTTGAATATGGTCATTAATTTCACCAATCTCATCTAAAGTAATTTCATTAGAACCAGAAACGATGAGCAACAATACGTTTTTGGCACCTGTAATTTTATTATCATTCAATAAAGGAGAGTCTAATGCAGCGATAATAGCTTCTTTCGCTCTGTTTTCTCCTGATGCAACAGAAGATCCCATAATTGCTGTTCCGCTATTTGCTAATACCGTTTTAGCATCACGTAAATCGATATTTTGAGTGTAGTGATGTGTAATAACTTCAGCAATCCCTCTAGAGGCTGTAGCTAATACTTCATCCGCTTTTGAGAATCCGGCTTTGAAACCAAGATTACCGTAAACTTCTCTTAACTTATTATTATTAATTACAATAAGAGAATCTACTTGTTTACGTAATTTTTCAATACCAATAAGTGCTTGTTCTTGACGAACCTTACCTTCGAAAGTAAATGGTAAAGTAACAATACCAACAGTTAAGATTTCTCTTTCTTTAGCCAGCTGAGCAATTACAGGCGCAGCACCAGTTCCAGTACCTCCACCCATTCCGGCAGTAATAAACACCATTTTAGTATTGCGATCTAACATTTTTTCAATATCAGCGATACTTTCAATAGCCGACTGTTGTCCTACATCTGGATTTGCTCCAGCACCTAAACCTTCAGTTAAGTTAACACCTAATTGAATTTTGTTAGGAACAGCACTATTTTGTAATGCTTGTGAATCTGTATTACAAACAATGAAATCTACCCCTTTGATTCCTTGTTTAAACATGTGATTGATCGCGTTGCTTCCGCCCCCACCAACACCGATTACTTTTATAACATTTGATTGATTTTTAGGTAAATCAAATGAAATACTTCCAAATTCTGAGTTGCTCGTCATATTATTTGGTATTTGATATTAATATATTTTGTATTCCTTTATTTTATTTTTTGTTACTCTGCGTTATCTAAAAAATCTTTAATCTTGTCTACATAGCGGTCAAAAAACGATCGCTTAATCTTATCCCCTGTAGATTCTTCTTTTTTTGAATAACTTTGTGTTTGCACTGGTGCTTGAGTTTGTACCTCCTCAACCTCTTGCTGCTGATAACGCTCCACAGGCTCTACAACTGCTTCACGATAAAAAACAGTTCTTTGAGGAACTACTTCTTCTTTTCTAACTGCACTTTGCGTATTATTAGCGATACTGTTCATTACTAATCCAACAGCCGTAGCATACAAAGGACTCGAAAACTCTTCATCTGAATTCCCCGCCAGATGTTCATTAGGATACCCTATTCTAGTGTCCATTCCTGTAATGTATTCTACTAATTGTTTGATATGCTTTAGTTGAGCTCCGCCACCTGTAAGAACAATTCCTGCTATTAGTTTTTTTCTAGGATCTTCGTGTCCGTAAGCCTTAATTTCAGTAAAAACTTGTTCTATAATTTCGACTACACGAGCATGAATAATTTTAGATAAGTTCTTTAACGAAATTTCTTTTGGTTCTCTTCCTCTTAAACCTGGTATAGAAACGATTTCATTGTCTCTATTTTCTCCTGGCCAAGCCGAACCGAATTTTACTTTTAATAATTCAGCTTGTTTTTCTATTATTGAGCAACCTTCTTTAATATCATCTGTAATTACATTTCCCCCAAAAGGAATTACAGCTGTGTGACGAATAATTCCATCTTTAAAAATAGCCAAGTCAGTTGTTCCACCACCAATATCAATCAAAGCAACTCCTGCTTCTTTCTCCTCCTGACTCAAAACCGCATCTGATGACGCTAAAGGCTCTAATGTTAATCCAGACAATTCTATTCCTGAACTCTGAATGCAACGACCTACATTACGTATCGAAGACGCCTGACCTACTACCACATGGAAACTAGATTCTAATCTACCTCCATACATCCCAATAGGCTCTTTTATTTCAGATTGCCCGTCTATTTTAAATTCTTGTGGTAATACGTGAATAATTTCTTCCCCTGGCAACATTGCCAATTTATTTACCTGATCTATCAATAATTGAATATCATCACCACCTATTACTTCTTCTGGATTCGTTCTGCTTATATAATCCGTATGCTGAATACTACGAATATGCTGACCCGCAATTCCTACTACAACATCTTTAATTTTATAACCTGAATTTGTTTCTGCTTCATTAATTGCTTGCTGGATAGATTGAATAGTTTGTGTTATGTTATTCACCACTCCTCTAGCCACACCTAAACTTTTGGATTTTCCAACTCCCAAAATTTCTAACTTACCATACTCATTTTTTTTGCCAATCATGGCAACGATTTTGGTTGTCCCTATATCTAGACCTACTGCAATATTCTCTTTTTCCATTTTCTATTATTTAGTGCAAACTACTTGTTTTGTAAACCTCAGGTCAATCATTTTATATTTATACAAAGTACTATCTAAAACTGCTTTTTGAAAAAACGCTTTATAGTTCTTAAATTTTGTTTCAAAATTGTTCAAACTACCAAAAACAATCTGATAATCGTAATTCCTGTTGAACATTTTCAAGCTAGAATTAGGCATAACTTGTATTCCAATGATGTTTTTTTTCAAAAATTCATCTTCATAAATCACACGAAACAATTGCGCTAATTTCTCTTTATTTTCACTAGTAACATTCCCAGAAACTAATGGAACTCTAGCTGTAAAATTATCCGAAAGCGGCATCTTACTACCTTTATAATCAATGTAAAAAGATTCTGATTCATCAACCACCCTGGCTACAGGAGTCTTTTGCTTTACCACTGCTTTTAGAACACCATCTATACTTACAAAAACATCTGATTCGTCAATCATCGCATTTGAATCTAGTATTCGCTCCAACTTATTCAAATCTAATTTATCTTTTTCAATAGCTAAACGGTTGTTCATATTTTCTATTAACAATTTATCAACCGTTTCAGCTTTGACAAAAGGATTGTTTTTTCCTACAAAAACAATATCTATTTTGGACAGTTTGCGTTTCTCATTTCGATTTATTGTAAACGAAAAAAGAAAAATAACCAAGCACAACATCAGGATTAATCTGACGTTTGTCCAATTAAATATTTTTTTCATTTAAAGCATTTTTAATTTCTTGTACCATTTCTCCGATATCACCAGCTCCAATAGTCACCATGACTTCCGCATCGTTCTGAACCATCATCGAAATTAAATCTTCTTTTGAAACAATGGATTTATTTGCATTGTCAATTTTAGAAAACAACCACTCCGATGTAACTCCTTCCATAGGCAATTCTCTTGCGGGATAAATCTCCATCAAATACACTTCATCAAACTGAGAAAGACTTTTAGCAAAATCATCTACAAAATCTCTAGTTCTACTAAACAAATGCGGTTGAAAAACAGCTAAAACCTTCTTCCCAGGATACAACTCTCTTACCGCTTGATGCACCGCATTAATCTCTGTAGGATGATGTGCATAATCATCGATGTAAACTAAATTTTCCGTTTTAATTTGATAAGAAAAACGTCTTCTTATGCCTTTAAAAGAAGCTAAGGCTCTTGCAATGGCAACGGTTGGGGTACCGAAATTTACTGCCATGGCAAGAGCCATTAAAGCATTCATCAAATTGTGTCTTCCAGGCAATCCAAAACGGAAATCTTTTAAAATTCCGTTAGGTGTTTTTACATCAAAAACATAACTACCATCCACAATTCGTATATTAAAAGCATTATAAAAAGCCTCTTCTTGATTAACTCCTACTACTACGCCGGAAAGAGGTAATTCGGACGTAATAAATAATTTATTTTTATCTTCTACTTTATCAGCAAATTCCGTAAATGATTCTTTGATTGCATCGCTAGTTCCATAGATATCCAAGTGATCGGCATCCATTGAAGTAACACAAGCAATATTGGGATGCAAATGCAAAAAGGAACGATCAAACTCATCTGCTTCTACAACAGTTACCGTTTTTCCACTTCCTATTAAATTGGAATTATAATTTTCAACAATTCCGCCAATAAAAGCAGTAACATCAGCACCACTTTCATGTAAAATATGTCCTAAAATACTAGAGGTTGTTGTTTTCCCATGTGTTCCAGCTACAGCAAAGCAGAAAGTATCTTTAGTAATAATACCCAAAACTTCAGCTCTCTTTTTTACCTGATAATTACGCTCTAAAAAATAATTCCATTGCGAATGATTTTTAGGAACAGCCGGCGTTATAATTACAAGGGTATTTTCGATAAAATAATCTTTAGGGATCAAATTGATTTCATCTTCAAAGTGAATATCAATCCCGCTATCAATTAACTCGTTCGTTAAAATAGTTGGCGTTTTATCATAACCAGAAACATTTTTCCCAATATACTTAAAATAACGCGCCAAAGCACTCATACCAATACCTCCGATACCGATAAAAAAGACATTTTGTATTTGGTTTAAGTTCATAACTACTAAATTTATTTTCTGATTATTTCTTTCTAATTAATTTCACCACTTCGTCGGCAATTTGCTGGGTTGCTTCCGGCAAAGCCAATTCTTTTATATTTTCACTTAGCTGATTTTGCTTTTCTGCATCTTTTAATAAAGCTTCAAAAACCAAACTAAACTCAGAATTCAATTGAGTCTCTTTAAGCAAAATAGCTCCTTTTTTATCTACAATTGCTTTTGCATTTTTAGTTTGATGATCTTCGGCTACATTTGGCGAAGGAATAAAAATCACAGGCTTCCCTACAATACACAATTCCGACACCGAAGAAGCTCCTGCTCTAGAAATAATAATATCAGCAGCGGCATATACAAAATCCATTCGTTCAATAAAAGCCACTACCTGAACATTTTCTGAATTGTATTTTTTATAATCTTCAAAATACAACTTTCCACACTGCCAAATAATTTGAACATTTTGAGCTAATATAGTATCCAGCTCTTTTTCTATCAACTGATTAATTCTTCTAGCACCTAAACTTCCTCCAAGCACTAAAAGTGTTTTCTTTTTAGCATCTAATTTAAAATAAGCTATCGCTTCCTCTCTTTTTTCATCAATAGCAATCAAATCCTGGCGCACTGGATTACCAGTCAATATCATTTTCCCTTTTGGAAAAAATTGATCTAAATTTTCATAAGCCACACAAATTGCATTGGCTTTTTTACTCAATAACTTATTTGTGATTCCTGGGAAGGAATTTTGTTCTTGAATTAATGTTGGAATCCCGAGCATATTAGCCATTTGTAATAAAGGTCCACTCGCAAATCCTCCTGTACCGATAACTACATCCGGTTTAAATTCTTTAATAATCTTTCTGGATTTCCATAAACTGTTAATCAACTTTACTGGGAACAACATATTTTGCAAAGTCAATTTTCTTTGTAATCCAGCAATCCACAAACCTTTAATAGCATAACCCGCTTGAGGTACTTTTTGCATTTCCATTTTATCTTCGGCACCGACAAAAAGAAACTCTGCATCTGGAAATCTTGATTTTAATTCATTAGCAATTGCAACTGCAGGGTAAATATGCCCTCCTGTTCCTCCACCACTTAATATGAATTTGTATTGTTTCATTATTGTCAAAAGATATTAATTCAAAAATTATTTATTCAAAACTGCGTTCATCGGATTAGAAACTTTATCCTCAATTGAATAGCTCTCGTTTCTATTTTCTTCAGCAGCTAATTCTGCATCTATTAATCGTTGAAGTGCTTCTTCTCGTTTAGCAGCTTCTTTTTGCTCTTGTTCAATTTCTTCTTCTTTTTTGGTAACGCCAATAATTATCCCTAGTGCAATACAAGTCATCCAAATAGATGTTCCTCCACTACTAATTAAAGGCAAGGTTTGTCCAGTAACGGGTAGTAATTCTACGGCAACAGCCATATTAATCATCGCCTGAAAAATCATGGGAAATCCCAATCCTATCACCACCAACTTCCCAAACAATGTATTTGCCTTATGAGAAGCAACTACAAAACGGAAAAGCAACAACAAATACAAACCCAAAACTCCTAATCCTCCAATTAAGCCGTATTCTTCTACAATAATGGCGTAAATAAAATCGGAAGAAGATTGAGGCAAAAAGTTTTTCTGAACACTCTTTCCTGGACCTAAACCATATATTTTTCCCGAAGCAATCGCAATTTTAGCTTTCTCAATTTGATAATCATCCTCATCTGGTTTATCGGTGCTAAAATTTTCAATTCGGCTTTCCCAAGTACTCACCCTACTAAAAAACTTTGCATCCGGAAATGCTTTAGCAATCAATACAAAAAACACTAAAAACAAAACCCCAGAACCTACTATAATCCCAATGAATTTCATTGGGTATTTCCCAATGAAAACCAACATTAATATCATTGAAAAAATAAGCGCTGTAGTAGAAAAATTGGATGGCAAAATAAACATCAAAGTTATAAATACCGGTAACCACAACTGTCTTAATGATTCTATGAAATCAATAGGTTCAGTTCGAGTTTTGGACAAATAGCGCGCTACAAATACATAAAGCACCAAAGCTGCAAAAGCCGAAGGCTGAAACGAAATCCCCACAAACGGAATTTGGAGCCATCTACTAGCATTTGCACCACCAATCATCGTTCCCTTAATCATTGTTATTGCTAGAATAATCCAAACAATTGGCAACATCCATTTGGATATCGAACGGAAATAATGATAAGGAACTTTGTGTACATAATAAATGATAAAAAATCCGCAGGCTACGTGTGCCAAATGTTTTACCAAATAACCTAAGGTATTTCCAGTCCCATGACCTAGATAGGCCAAATTACTACTCGCACTAAAAACAGGCATAAAGGAAAACAAAGCCAGTAAGGCCACGAATGACCAAATACCTTTATCCCCTTTTAATCTGTTAATTAGTTTTTTCATTTTTTTATCAAGTTATGGGTTATAAGTTATGGGTTATGAGTTTGTATGTTTTCCTCCAAACATTTCTAACTTCTGACACCTAACTTCTAACTTCTATTTACAAATTATGTACTGCATCTTTAAATTGACGCCCTCTATCTTCGTAGTTTTCAAATAAATCAAAACTTGCACAAGCAGGAGACAATAAAACCGTATCGCCTTTTTCAGAAATACGTTGCGCCATTTTAACAGCATCATTCATTGTGTTTACTTCTACCATGATGTCCACTACGTTTCCAAAAGCATCAATAATTTTGCGATTATCTACTCCTAAACAAATAATTGCTTTCACTTTCTCGCGAACCAAAGCCATTAATTCATTGTAATCATTCCCTTTATCTACACCTCCAACAATCCAAACTGTTGGTGTAGTCATACTATCCAATGCAAAAAAAGCAGCATTTACATTAGTCGCTTTCGAATCATTAATGTATTGCACATTTTGAATTTTCAACACTTTTTCAAGACGGTGTTCAACACCTTGGAAATTAGATAAACTTTCGCGAATGGTAGCTTTTCTAATTTGCATCAATTTTGCTACAGAAGTGGCTGCCATTGCATTTTTAAGATTGTGTTTTCCTTCTAAGGCAATTGATTCGGTTTCCATTTTGAACTCTTCTTGATTAATGATTGATTCCATTGTATTATCTTTTATAAAGGCTCCTTCTTCAAATGTTTGTGTCAATGAAAAAGGTATTAATTTTGCTTTTGTTCTATTCTTTTTTAACCATTCTGAAATCGCTTCATCATCTGCATCATAAATGAGATAATCCTCTTCCGTTTGGTTCATTGTGATTCTAAATTTCGATTCAATATAATTTTCATATTTATAATCGTATCGATCTAAATGATCCGGACTTATATTGGTAATAATAGCAATATGAGGCTTGTAATTGACGATTCCGTCTAATTGAAAACTACTTAATTCCAACACATAGCTATCGTACTTATCTTCGGCAACCTGTTCTGCAAAACTCTTCCCAATATTCCCAGCTAAACCTACATTCAAACCTGCCGATTTTAACAAATGGTAGGTAAGCATTGTTGTGGTTGTTTTTCCATTACTTCCTGTAATTCCTATCGTGATGGCCTTAGTAAAAGGAGCTGCAAATTCAATTTCTGAAATCACTGGAATCCCTTTTTCGACTAGTTTCTTAACAATGGGGGCTTTATCAGGAATCCCGGGACTTTTCATTACCACATTGGCATTTAAGATCAAAGATTCCGTATGTTTTTCATCCTCCCATTCAATACCGTTTTGTAAAAGAACTTGCTTGTAACTTTCTTTGATTTTTCCATAATCTGAGATAAAAACTTCATATCCTTTTTGTTTCCCGAGAATAGCAGTACCTACTCCGCTTTCACCACCGCCTAAAACAACTAATCTCATCTTATCTTAATTTTAAGGTAACTATTGAAAGTATGGCTAATAAGATGGCTACAATCCAAAATCGAGTAACAATTTTACTTTCATGATAGCCTTTCTTTTGATAATGATGATGTAAAGGCGACATCAGAAAAATTCGCTTTCCTTCTCCTGTACGTTTCTTGGTATATTTAAAATAACTTACTTGCAAAACCACGGATAAATTTTCCACCAAGAAAATTCCACATAGTAACGGAATCAACAATTCTTTACGAACTGCAATAGCCAATACTGCAATGATCCCTCCAATAGTCAAACTACCCGTATCTCCCATAAAAACCGATGCTGGATAGGAGTTATACCATAAAAATCCAATAAGAGCTCCTGCAAATGCCGCTATAAACACTGTCATTTCACCTGAGTTAGGGATATACATAATATTTAAGTAATTAGAGAAAATAATATTCCCCGAAACGAATGTAAATATTGCCAATGCCAAGACCGATATGGCCGAAGTTCCCGCAGCGAGTCCATCGATACCATCAGTTAAATTGGCACCATTAGAAACAGCAGTAATAATAAAAATCACAACTGGAATAAAAATTAGCCACGCCCATTTTTCATAACCATCACCAGTCCATGCTAATAATTCAGCATAATCAAATTCATTATTCTTAAAAAATGGAATTGTGGTAGCGGTCGATTTTTCATAAACCGGAGCTGGAGCAACTAGTTCCGTTTGATTAATTACTTTAAAAACATCCGTTTTACCCGTATCAGTTCGAACAGTAACATGAGGATTGAAATATAATACGCTACCAACAATTAATCCTAATCCTACTTGACCAACCACTTTAAAAATTCCTTTTAAACCTTGTTTGTCTTTTTTGAAAATTTTAATATAATCATCAATAAAACCAATTGTTCCCATCCATAAAGTGGTCACAATAAGCAACACAATGTAAATATTATGCAATTTGGCAAACAACAAAACTGGAATTAAGGTTGCAAAAATGATAATTAGTCCTCCCATTGTAGGAGTTCCTGCTTTTTCATTTTGTCCTTCCAAACCAAGTTCGCGAATTGTTTCACCTACTTGTTGTCTTTGCAAAAACTTAATTACTCTTTTACCGTAAATTGTAGACAACAACAACGATAGAATAAAAGCTAATGACGATCTAAAAGTAATGTACTGGAAAACTCCTGTTCCAGAAAGATTTAATACTTTATTGAAATAATCGAATAAATAATACAGCATAATTTTACTATTTATGTAGTTGTTCTAAAATTTCTTTTACAATTTTCATATCATCAAAATCAGTGCGAACACCTTTGATTTCTTGATAGGTTTCATGTCCTTTTCCTGCAATCAGAATGATATCTTTTGGCTGAGCCAATTGACATGCAATTTTGATCGCTTGTTTTCTATCGGTAACCGCAAAAACTTTTTTATGATTTTGTGGAGGCACTCCTTTTTCCATTTCTGCAATAATATCATCCGGATCTTCATCGCGCGGATTATCAGATGTTAAAATGGCTTTGTTGCTCAACTCAGAAGCTATTTCGGCCATAATTGGTCGTTTAGCTTTATCTCTATTACCACCGCAACCAACAATTGTAATCAATTGTTCATTTTTTGTACGAACTTCATTGATGGTCTTCAACACATTTTCTAAGGCATCGGGCGTATGTGCATAATCTACAATTGCGGTGATATTCGTATCTGAAACGATATATTGGAATCTTCCTGAAACGCTTTCTAACTCTGATAATAATCGAAGGGTTTCTAAATTATCCAAACCTAATTCGATAGCAGTTGCATAAATTGCTAAAAGATTATATGCATTAAAAACACCAATTAACTTCACCCAAACTTCATTGCCCTCTATTTTCAATAATAAACCTGACAATAAGTTTTCTAAGATTTGTGCTTTATAATCGGCATACGATTTCAAAGCATAAGTTCTTTTTTTAGCAACACTGTTTTGCAACATCACTGCTCCATTCTTATCATCGATATTCGAAATAGCAAAAGCAGTTTTAGGTAAATTATCAAAAAATGATTTTTTAACATCTCTATACTCTGCAAATGTGGCATGATAATCTAAATGGTCGTGTGACAAATTAGTAAAAACACCACCAGCAAAATGCAAGGCTTCTGTACGTTTTTGATGAATTCCATGTGAACTCACTTCCATAAAACAATATTCGACTCCAGCCTGAATCATTTCATTCAAGTAGTAATTTATCGTAATGGAATCAGGTGTGGTATGAGTCGCTTTAAATTCTATATCATCCACTAAAATTTTAACGGTTGAAAGTAAACCAACTTTGAAACCTGCTTTTTTAAACAACTGATACAACAAAGAAGCAATGGTAGTTTTACCGTTAGTACCAGTAATTCCAACTAACTTTAATTTCTCTGACGGATCTCCAAAATAATTTGCAGCTAAAAAAGCCATTGCCTTATTGGTATCATCCACTTTTACATAGGTAACATCGCTTACAAACTGCTCTGGAAAAGTATCGCATACAATAGCTTTAGCTCCTAAATCGATTGCTTTTTGAATATAATCATGACCATCCGAAACGGTTCCGCGAATAGCAACAAATACATCACCAGCTTGAATTTTTCTGGAATCAAAATCCAATTTACCGATAGCAATATCTGTCGAACCATGTACAGCTTCAATTGCAACTCTATATAATATGTCTTTTAATATAATCACGATAATTCTAAGGTTATAGTTGTGTTTTTAGTAATATTTTGCCCTGCTTTTAGAGATTGATTTTTCACTTTTCCAATCCCCTTTGTCCTCACTCTTAATCCTAAATTTTCTAATAAAGCAATAGCATCCATTCCAGGCATTCCTTTAACATTTGGAATCAATTGATTTGTTTTTTGAAGCTTTGCGTAATAGGCATTATAATTTTTTTCCTGTTTTGCAATCTTTCCATCTAATTTCTTAATCTCATTAGTCGAAGGAACTTCGGTAAAAATCTTTTGTGCAATGCGTTTAAAAACAGGACCAGCCACATCAGCACCATAATAATTATTATTGGCTGTATTAGGTTTATGAACTACTACAATACAAGAATATTTTGGTTTATCTGCTGGGAAATACCCAACAAATGAAGAAGCATAATACAATCCTGAGCCATCTCTTTTTCCATAATTTACCTGAGCTGTTCCGGTTTTTCCAGCCATAGGAAAATCTTTAGAATACAACTTAGAACCTGTTCCTTTTTTAACCACATTTTTCAACACTGCTTTTAGTTTAGCCAAAGTAGCATCTGAACATATTTTAGGATTGATAACAACTGGTTCCATTTTTTTTATGGTTCTGTTCCATTCTTTAATTTCGGATACAAATTGTGGTTTTACCATTACACCATCATTTGCCACTGCATTATAATACGCTAATGTTTGCATTGGCGTAACCGAAACACCATAACCAAAAGCCATCCAAGGCAAGGAAATATTAGACCAATTCTTATCAGAAGGTTGCGGTATAAAAGGACGTCCTTCCCCCTTAAAATCCATATTCAAACGTTTGTTCAATCCATAAGAATTAACACGATTAACAAATTTGGAAGGATTGTTTTTATAATTATTGTAAACTGCCTGTACTAAAACAGTATTAGAAGAAAGCTCAAAACCTCTTGCCAAAGAAATCTTCCCATAACCGCCTTCATGCGAATCTCTAACTGATTTACCAGAATATTTTATTACACCACCATAAGTATCATACACCGTACTAGTATCAGCAACTTTATCCTCTAATATGGTCATTAAATCCACTAATTTAAAAGTAGAACCTGGTTCATGAGATTCGGCTACAGCATAATTAGTTGTTTCATAATATGTTCCATCATTAGCACGACCTAAATTAGAAATCGCTTTTACCTGACCAGTGTGCGTTTCCATTACTACTACACAACCATGGTCGGCTTCATAATCTTCTAATTGTTTCAACAAAGCATGATGCGCTATATCCTGAATATAAACATCAATGGTAGAAATCACATCATAGCCATCTAAAGGATCTACTTCGTTCATATCACGAATAGGTTTCCATTGTCCTTTCGCAATTTTTTGTTTTAAAATTCTACCATCTTTACCATTTAGATATTCTCTGTAAGCCCATTCGATTCCTTTACCATCCGTATGACCAGCATCGTATTTTCTTTCGTAACCAATAGTTCTTTCGGCAATTTTGCCTATTGGATGTTCTCTAACTGTTTTTTGATCAATTATTATCCCACCTTTATAAGGTCCTAATTCAAATAAAGGAAAACCTTTAATCTTCATATATTCGGTGTAACTCAAATCTCTTGCTACCAAAAAATAGCGATTGTTATTAGCTCTCGCTTTTCGCAATTCATTTTGATAATAAAAAGAAGATTTATTTAAAACAGTAGCCAAAGAATCAGATAAGTCGTTGACATATTTTTCAAAATTTTCTTTTGTAGGCGCCAAAGCATCAAAGCGAATTGTATATTTAGGAATTGAAGTAGCCAATAAACTTCCATCAGCCGAGTAAATATTTCCTTTATTAGCTGGTATAACAAAGTTCTTGACCGTTCTTTCTTTGGCTAATTCACGATAATACTCTCCTTCTACCCACTGAATATTAGTAAGCTTAACAGCCACTGCTAGTGCTATTAAAAAAATAGCAAAAGCAACCAGATAGATTCGGTACGATATGTATTTATCATCTACTGCCATAACTTTTGAAGAAAAGTTTTTTCAACTTCTTTTTTTACTTTAATTTTTACAGGTGGTACTGTGGAAGGAAAAATTTGTCTTTCCTCCATTTTTTGAGAAACTGTTGATTCCATTCGAAGTTTCATCAATTCCGAACGCTTATCAACAAATTCCGAACGCAGTTCTTTAACTTCAGCGCTCAATTCGGCGATCTTAAAAACCTTTTGTTCGTATCGTTGCGTATTAGCAATCATAATGATAGCCAACACAATAAGAAAAACTATAAAACGCCAATTTTTTATCGCATCATCATCGATTAAAAATCTTGCTTTTAATAGATTATAAATACTCATCCCTATTGCTATTATAATTTTTCGGCTACTCTTAATTTAGCACTTCTGGCCCTGTTATTTATTTTAATTTCGGCATCACTTGGGACAATTAATTTCCCAATAGATTTAAAAGGAACTGAATAATTCCCAAAAAAATCACGTTCAGGTTCCCCTTCAAACATACCGTTCTTCATAAATCGTTTCACCAAACGGTCCTCTAACGAGTGATAAGAAATAATACTTAATCTTCCTCCTGGATTTAGAATTTCTAGTGATTGTTCTAAAAATTCTTTCAAAACATCCATCTCTTGATTTACCTCTATTCGGATGGCTTGATAAATTTGAGCCAATACTTTATTCCTTACTTTTTCAGGAAGGTATTTAGCTAACACTTCCTTAAATTCATCGGTAGTTTTTATTGGTCGATGATGCCTAGCCTCAATTATAGTTCTTGATAAGGCTGGAGCATTTTTCAATTCTCCATAATCATAAAAAACGCGTCTTAAATTAGCATCATCATATTCATTCACAACCTTGTATGCATTCAAATCATTTTTTTGACTCATTCGCATATCTAATTCTGCATCGAATCGAGTAGAAAAACCCCTTTCAGGCACATCAAACTGATGGGAAGAAACCCCTAAATCGCCTAATATACCATCAACAGTTCTCGCTCCATAAAAACGTAAAAAACGCTTGATATATCTAAAATTCTCATTTATCAACACAAATCGCTCATCAGGAAGTGCATTAGCAAGCGCATCTTCATCTTGATCAAAAGCAAACAATTTACCATTAGGTCCCAATCGACTTAATATCTCTCTAGAATGACCACCTCCACCAAAAGTCACATCTACATATACACCATCAGGCTTAATATTTAAACCATCAACTGTTTCCTTAAGCAAAACTGGATTATGATATTCCATTGTCGTCGTCATTTATATTACCCATTACCTCTTCAGCCAAGTCTGCAAAATCAACACCGTCATCCATCGACTTTTCATACAAATCTTTATCCCAAATCTCAACAATATTAACTGCAGATGAAAAAACCACGTCTTTAGTAATACTAGCAAAACTCACTAAATCCTTAGGAACTAACAATCTACCCAAAGCATCAATTTCAACCACTTTAACACCAGCAGTAAACTTGCGGATAAAGTCATTATTCTTTTTTACAAATCGATTTAACTTGTTGATTTTTTGCATCATTAAATTCCACTCCACCATTGGATATAACTCCAAACAAGGCTGAAACACTGAACGCTTCAAAACAAATCCGTCTTGAAGAGAAGCGGCCAATTGCTTTTTCAAAGGTGCAGGCAACAAAACCCTTCCTTTAGCATCGACTTTACATTCATATGTTCCAACTATTGAGTTCAAAAAAGTTTGATTAAATGATACAGAGCAAAAATATAAAAAATTTTACCACCTTTTACCACTTTCTACCACTTTGTTGATAAGTTTACCCACTTCAGAAGCAAAACCCTTAATTTTTAGTCTATCAGATTATTAGCATTAATAATGCTTATGAACAATCAACCTAAACCCAAACCCAAAAACAATCGGAAAAATGATTTGTATTTTCCACAAAAAAAAGATAAACCAAACAAAAAAGAAGATGATTTTCAAGCAACTCAACTTCATCTAAAGCCAAAAACGAATAAAATTTTAGATTACTATCCTCAAAAAACGAATTGATGAACTCTTTTTAACTGATTAAATCCTATATTTGCCCAAATTGAAATTCGCATTCAAAAGCATGGACAAAAACTACAAAAAAGAAGGCCGATACAGTTACTATGAAGCTGGCGAAGGAACTCCAATTGTTATATTACACGGTTTAATGGGAGGCTTAAGTAATTTTGATGGTGTAGCTAGTTACTTCTCTGACAAAGGATACAAAATAGTTATTCCAGACCTACCTATTTACACCCAAAGCTTACTAAAAACAAACGTAAAAGCGTTTGCCAAATACGTTAAAGATTTTATTACTTTCAAAGGTTTTGACCGCGTCATTTTACTAGGAAATTCTCTAGGAGGTCATATTGCTTTATATCATACAAAAATGTATCCAGAAAAAGTAGCCGGACTAGTAATAACCGGTAGTTCAGGGCTTTACGAAAGCGCCATGGGAGACAGCTATCCAAAAAGAGGCGACTACGAATACATCAAGAAAAAAGCGGAAGACGTATTTTACGACCCAAAAATTGCCACTCCCGAATTAATCGATGAAGTTTACGCAACTGTAAACGACCGTATCAAATTGATCAAAACGTTGACCATTGCCAAAAGTGCAATCCGTCATAATATGGCTAAAGATTTACCCAAAATGCATGTACAAACCTGTATTATTTGGGGAAAAAACGATAAAGTTACCCCACCAGAAGTAGCAACCGAATTCAACAAATTATTACCAAATTCAACCTTATACTGGATAGACAAATGTGGTCACGCGGCCATGATGGAACACCCAGATGAATTCAACAATCTATTAGAAGAATGGCTTAAAAAAACCAATTTATAAGCTATTTAAAATAAAAAAACACAATGAAAATCAATTCAGCCGAATTTATAATTAGCAACTCTGATGTAAGCAAATGTCCTAAAGACTTCTTGCCTGAATATGCTTTTATCGGCAGGTCAAATGTGGGTAAGTCATCATTAATCAACATGTTGACAAACCATAAAAAACTAGCAAAAACATCAGCCAGACCAGGAAAGACACAACTTATCAACCATTTTTTAATTAACAAAAACTGGTTCTTAGTCGATTTACCCGGATATGGCTATGCTAAGGTTTCTAAGAAAACTAAAAACGTTTTCCAGCAATTCATCACCGATTATTTTGAAAAAAGGGAACAATTAGCCTGCGTCTTTGTATTAATCGACATTCGCCATGAAGCGCAAGCCATAGATATAGAATTCATGACCTACATGGGAGAAAGCGAAATCCCTTTTTGCATTATCTTTACTAAAGCCGATAAAATCAGCAAAGGAAAAGTTAGCGCTCATATTGCAGCATACAAAAAACAAATGTTTGCAAACAATTGGGCCGAAATGCCTCCTTACTTTGTAACTTCTTCAACAGAAGGAATAGGAAAAGATGAACTATTACAATACATAGACGAGGTTAATCAAGAAATTTTCAAAAACAACAGCCCTATTTAAGGTAAAGCAATAAAAAACTCCATTTTTCAATGGAGTTTTTTATTGACCTGAAGTCGCTATTATTTCCCTAAAATACCTTTTTTTAATATTTGTCCAAAATCATACATGTCTTCAAAAGAACAATACAAAGGCACTGGCGCTAAACGAATTACATTAGGTTCTCTCCAATCAACGATTACCCCATTTTTCATAAGATAATCAAATAAACTTCGTCCTTCTCCATGCAAGAAAACAGATAATTGACAGGCTCTTTCAGCTGGGTTAGCTGGCGTAATTATTTCAAAAGTACTACTCACTTCTTTATCAATTTCACGCAAAATAAATTCTAAATAAGCGGTAATCTTATCTCTCTTGGCAATTAAAGCATCCATACCTATTTCGTCAAACATTTCAACAGAAGCCAAATAAGGCGCTAAAGACAAAACAGGCAAATTGCTTAATTGCCAACCATCTGCCCCTAGTACAGGATCAAAAGTGGGCTCCATTTTAAAACGTCGCTCTTTATTATGTCCCCACCATCCTGCAAATCTTGGTAAATCGGGATTATTGTGATGTTTTTCATGTACAAAACATCCTGAAGCATTTCCTGGACCTGAATTCATATATTTATAACTACACCAAGCCGCAAAATCTACATTCCAATCGTGTAATTCTAACGCAACATTCCCAGCGGCATGCGCTAGATCCCAACCCACATAAGCTCCTACTTTGTGCCCAGCAGCCGTAATGGATCGCATATCAAATACCTGACCTGTATAATAATTTACTCCGCCAATTAACACCAAAGCAAGCTCATCACCTACTTCATTAATCTTAGCAATAACATCTTCCGTACGAATATTATGTTCTCCATCACGTCTTTTAATCTCAATAATAGCTTCTTCAGCTTTAAAACCATGAAAATGAACCTGACTTTGAAACATATATTGATCCGAAGGAAAGGCTTTTTCCTCGCAAATAATCTTAAAGCGTTTTGCTGTTGGACGGTAAAAAGAAACCATCAACAAATGCAAATTAACCGTAAGCGTATTCATAACGGTAACTTCTGATGGTTTTGCACCAACAATTTTACTCAACGGATTTGCAAAACGCTCTTGATAATCCCACCAAGGTTTTTCGGCATAAAAATGCCCTTCAACCGCTAGTTTAGCCCAGTCATTCATTATCTCATCTACATAAGCTTTAGTACGTTTTGGCTGCAAGCCCAATGAATTTCCCGTAAAATAAATAACCTCTTTGTCATTAACTTTAGGAAAAATAAATTCGTTTCGGTATTTATGTAAGCTATCCTGAGCATCTAATTGTTGAGCAAAAGATTTCGTGTTTTCAAAAATCATAGTCACATTTTGGATTTGTTTTGTAAAAGTAAAAAAAGAAAGTTGAGCAATAAACCTATTCACTCAAAAAGTACAAAAAACAAAGAACTCGCCAGTAAATGACGAGTTCTTATATGAATTAACCTTTATGTAGTGATTATAGAATTAACATTGCGTCACCGTAGGAATAGAATTTATACTTTTCTTTAATAGCTTCTTCATAAGCTTTTTTCATTAAATCATGCCCACAAAAAGCAGAAATCATCATCAACAAAGTTGACTTTGGTGTGTGAAAGTTAGTTACCATACAGTTCGCCACGCTAAAATCGTGCGGAGGAAAGATAAACTTGTTCGTCCATCCATCGTATGGATTTAAAGTATTTTGAGAAGAAACAGAACTTTCAATAGCACGCATTGAAGTAGTTCCGATAGCACATACTTTTTTTCTTTTCCCTTTAGCTTCATTTACGATATCACAAGCTTCTTGAGTAATTTTTAACTCCTCAGAATCCATTTTGTGTTTCGATAAATCTTCTACTTCAACTGGATTAAAAGTTCCTAAACCTACGTGAAGCGTTACTTCGGCAAATTTAATTCCTTTAATTTCCAATCTTTTTAACAAGTGTTTAGAAAAGTGCAAACCAGCTGTTGGAGCAGCTACTGCACCCTCTTCTTTTGCATAAATAGTTTGGTAACGCTCTGCATCTTCAGGAGTTACATCTCTATTAATATATTTTGGGATTGGAGTTTCTCCTAGTTCTGTCAATTTATTTCTAAATTCTTCGTAAGAACCATCATAGAGAAAACGTAAAGTTCTTCCACGAGAAGTTGTATTATCAATAACCTCAGCAACTAATGAATCGTCGTCACCAAAATATAATTTGTTTCCAATTCTTATTTTACGAGCAGGATCCACTAGCACATCCCAAAGGCGTTGCTCAGCATTTAATTCTCTTAGCAAAAACACTTCAATTCTTGCTCCTGTTTTTTCTTTATTTCCGTATAAACGAGCAGGAAAAACTTTAGTGTTGTTCAAAATCATTACATCTCCATCATCAAAATAATCGATAATGTCTTTGAACATTTTGTGCTCAATGGTTTGTTTTTTTCTGTCTATTACCATTAAACGAGCTTCATCTCTATTTTCTGCTGGAAATTCAGCCAAGAGTTCCTTTGGTAAGTCAAAATTAAAATGTGATAATTTCATTTGAAAAAATTAGAAGTTAGACATTAGAAGTCAGAAGTTTTTTTAGCTTCTACTTTTAACGGCTGCAAATATACGATTGTCAAATAGGCGATGTCAAGTATTTTGCTGTTTAATTTAAAATTAAAACAACAAATCCTCAAAGCATCAATGATTTAGGGGAAATCAGAATCTTTTTATCCGATTAAATCCGATACTTTATACCCTAATTTTTCCATATCAGTCCAAAAATCAGGATAAGATTTAGAAACCACATCTGCATTTTCGATAATAATTGGCACTTTTAAAGCTAATGGAGCAAAAGCCATTGCCATTCTATGATCGTTGTAAGTTCCGATTCTTACATTAGAATTAATTTCAGAAGTAGCTATTAATGTTAAGCTATCATTTGTTACTGAAATATTAGCTCCTAATTTACTTAATTCAATTCTCAACGCTTCAAGTCTATCTGTTTCTTTTATTTTTAACGTATGAAGACCTGTAAGGTGACAACCAATTCCTAATCCAAGACAAGTAACCACAATAGTTTGTGCAATATCTGGAGTATTGTTCAAGTCAAAAGTTACATCTTGATGTTTGAACTTTTTATTTTTAGTCAAAGTAATGGTATTTCCATTAAATTGTGTTTCAACACCCATTTCTTTATAAATAGAAACCAAAGCTGAATCACCTTGTAAACTTGATTGTTTATAACTACTCAAAGTAATCTCAGCTTCTTCAGACAAGGCAACTAAACTAAAAAAGTAAGATGCTGAACTCCAATCAGACTCAACCGTCATCACTTTTGATTCCACTTCTTTTTGAGGCAAAACCTTAATTACATTCCCATCAAAACTGGTTTGAATATTCAAATCGTTCAACAAGGCCAATGTCATTTTGATATAAGGAATAGAAGTAATTTCTCCTTCTAAAGTCAATTCGATTCCATTTTCTAATTTAGGAGCTACTAACAACAAAGCAGAAATATATTGGCTACTTACATTAGCCGCCATAGTCACTTTAGATTGCGTGATTTTTTGTCCTTTGATTTTAATTGGCGGATAACCTTCTTCTTTTAAGAAAGTAATATCAGCACCTAATTGACGTAAGGCTTCTACTAGAATTTTCACAGGACGTTCTTGCATTCTACTTGAACCCGTCAATATCACTTCACGACCTTCTTTTACTGCAAAATAAGCCGTAAGAAAACGCATGGCAGTTCCAGCATGATGAATATCTACTACTTCTTCATTTCCTGTCAATGCCATTTGCATGACTTCGCTATCATCTGAATTAGATGTGTTACTTAAAGTAATATTAGAAAATAAAGCTTGCAAAAGCAACAATCTGTTCGTTTCACTTTTAGAACCAGTTACTTCAATTTGAGCATTTAATTTAGAATATGTAGTTTGTAGTAGTAAATTCATTTTTATGATTATTAGATGTGAATTATAAGTTAACGCCTGAGGCATTTAACACCAATAATTTGAGGGCGCAATTTAGCACACCCAATTCACAAATCATAATCCGAAACAAATAATTATTTCAATTTTTCGTTGTTTTTGTGACGATCTTTATCTCTAACCGACTTTAAATCCATTTTTTTATCAAAAGCCGCCTGCAAATCGATTCCTGTTTGATTAGCCAAGCACAAAACCACAAAAACCACATCAGCTAGTTCCTCACCTAAATCTTTACTCTTATCACTTTCTTTTTCTGATTGCTCTCCATAACGACGGGCAATAATTCGAGCAACCTCACCTACTTCTTCTGTTAGTTGTGCCATATTGGTTAATTCGTTAAAATAACGAACTCCGTGTTCTTTTATCCAAGTATCAACGTCTAACTGAGCATTTTTAAGATTCATATTATATTTTTTTAAGCACTATTTTTTCTTGCTGTTGTTCTACTATTTTTTGACAAAAACTCTTCAATCCATCATAAAGATCAGCAGTCGCAATTGTAATATTGATATCATTTGAAACCACAATTTGGATACGTCCATCATTAACAGCTGAATTTAATGAAAAAATTAATGATTTATCCTCGGTTGCCATTTTTAATGATTTTGGCAGAGATTCTATCTCATAACCTTCAGGAATCTCAAAAAACATACTATATCTTTCTTGCCTAGGATACCCAAAATAAATAGGCATCTTTCTTTTTTCCTGCAAAAAAGGATTTTTAGTCACCGCAAAAAACAATAATGGGTCTATAAACATTTTACCATTTATTATTTCACAATGATTATTGCTGGTAAAATTAAACTTTTCAATAACTGGTTTAGACAAATCAGCTTTTTTATTTTCAACAACATAATCACTTATCTCAATACCTTCAAGTTCATTTTCTTTTTTCTCTAAATAATTTTCAAGATTAGCATCTGCATCATTTAGCCTGTATTTTAAAGCTTGATAATCCGTTTTTTGTTCTAAATATTTACCTGAAATCTTTCCATCTGCTGCTATTGATACATTTATATGATAATTTTGCTTAGAGGGCTTCTTAGTAACTAAATTAATTTCTTCGGAAGTTCCATCTTCTCTAATCAATCTTCCTGTCCAATTTAACACATTAGGAGGTAAAATATTCATTGAGGTTGACTTATTAGTTGCATCCAATAAAATCCTTTCCCCATTAACCTCAGCAGCTGCAATTACATAATTAAAAACGGTTCTACTAGGAAAAACAGGAATTCCGTGTTCAAGAGTACTCACTAATACAGGATCGGCTTTTAGTCCCGCTAATCGTAACATCGAAATTAAAATAAAATTAATTTCGGCTACATTCCCAGTTCTTTCCTGATATGCTTTCAGAACACCTTTTTCGGTAAAATAACCATACTCCTTATCCCAATTCATTTTTTCCTGAACAAACTTAAAAACTTTTTTAAGTCTTTCATCTAGAGCATCAACCCCTTGCAACAGAAGTTTTGTATCCTCTACCAGATGGTTGATTTCTTTTAACTGCGGGCCAAAATCTTTACTTTTAAAAACAGTTTGAGCGACACCTTCCCAAGTAGACGAATAATTTTTAACCTCACTATTAGGAAATGCTGTTTTTTCTAATTCATTAAAAATGGCACCTCTGTAATTTTTTAAATTATCAACATACGGTTCTTCTTTTAAAGCAGGTACATCTTTGGCGGTATAAGTACTATTAATAGATTGAAAACTAACCGATACACTTTGGCTGTTTTGATCAGCATAATTAATCGATCCTCTTTCAACTTTTGAATCATTCTTTATCTCAACGTAGCCTTTTAATATTGTTTTATAATAAAAATAAGATGGGATTTCCGTCTTATATTCTGTATAATTTACTGGGATATCATATTGAATTTCATATACTGGAAAATAAACTATATTCTCTGATTTTAGTTTATATCTAAATTCAATCACCGAACCTTCCTTTACATTAGGCAATGAAATGGAAGCTTTTTTCCAATTTTCATCAATCTTGGTTTTAAAACTACTTTCACTATTTAATTTGGTCTTAACAATTTCACCATTTTCTAGATTATATGTAGCGGCTTCATCAAAACTAAGGTAATCATCGTTCATGTTTTCATAACCGATAAAATAAGGAACTTCAAAAGTTCCCCAATCTAAACCTTCTTTTTTATAAATTTTAATTCTATAGATAAATTCATGGTTCATTACAAAACCATTGCGATAGTCATAGGTAAAATACGTTCTTCCTTTTTTATAAAGGATTGCTGCAACCGCTGAAGAATCCTTAGGATGTACTTTTTCTTGAAGTTCAGAAATGGAAACCTTTCCTAATTTAAAATCTTGCGCTTGAAACTGTAACGCAAACAGAAGAAAAAGCAACGTTATAAATTTATTTTTAAAACTCATTTCGTATTATATTTTACTTAAAATAATTTTCTCACTTTCCTTTTCTATCATTTTTTGATAATAAGCTTTTAGATTAACATAATCATCAGCAGAAACTAAGGATGAATTAATTTGATTCGATACCGATACTTGAATGGTATTCCCATTTAATCCAATTAAATATTTAAAAACACCTAAATCCTCATTCATCTTCAAAGTGGTCGATTTTGGCAAACTTTCTACTTTATAACCTTCTGGAATATCAATAGTAACGGCTAATTTATCGAGGAATGGGAAACCATAATCTACTGGATATTCTCTATTTTCTTGTTTAAATGGATTTTGCTTATGGGTTAAAAACAACAAAGGATCGATGTAAAATTTCCCTCCTATGTTTTCAATTAAATTATTACCTAAAAAAGAATAACTTTCAACCGCAGGTAAGTTTAATTCTTTTTCATTATTTCGTGAATATTCTGAAATCTCAATTTTATTATTATTATTTTCGAGTTTTTCCAAATAAGTATCTTCTTTCTCTCCTTTGATATTTTCTCTAAAGAGAGATGCTCTATGTTTTGTTTTTTGACTTCTTATTTTCCCTACCACTTCTCCTTTTTCATTAAATGAAAAACTCATGGTTTTTTGATCAATTGACAATTCTTTTGGCATTAAATCAACAGCAATAGAACTGCCGTCTTTTCTAATTAATCGACCAAACCAGTTTAAAGCTCTAAAAGGCAAAACATTAGGAACAGAAAAAGAATCTGAGCCATCTAATAAAATCAATTGGTCTCCATTTTCTACAGCTGCTATTACATAATTAAATGCTGTTCTATTTGGAAAAAAAGAAATTCCGTTAGAACGTGTACTTATTAAAACTGGATTAGCATTTAATCCAGCATGACGAAGCATTGCTGTTAGCATTAAATTAATTTCGGCTACATTACCCGTTTTATCTTTATAGGCTTTCCTTACTCCATCATTACATGAATAACCGTAATACTCATTCCATTTTACAGATGATTTCACATAATTTAATATTGCATTTATCTTTTCCTCTTGAGAGTTCAAACCAGCAAGTACCGCTTTTAAATCCTCTTCAAAATAACCTGTTTTATTTAATTCAGGACCAAAATCTTCATACTCGTAAATTGTTTTAACTACTGATTCCCAATCTGCAGAATATGATTTCGGCATTGAATTAGGGAACTTAGTCATAGATAATTCCTGTTCGATACTAGTAGTATAATTTCTAATATTATTTACAAATGCTTCTTCTTTAATCGCTGGCATGTTTTCTACCACATAGGTAGTCTTTGTTTCAAGATAAGGAACATTTTCATTTACAAAGTTTGTTGAAGTTACTTGTCCATTGTTTACACGCTCTTTAGAACTCAAGAGAATGTTTTTATTTAATTTTTCAACTGTGATTTTTGGTTGTATAAATCCTTTAACATTTGTATTAAATACAAAAAATTCGGGTATATAGTTTATGTATTCGGAACGATTTACAGGAATATCAGACTGAAAATACCAATCTCTAGGGCTACTGATATTTGGTGAACGCAAAGTATATTCGTATTCAATTACCGAACCTTCTTTTACATTAGGCATTGTAATTTTTTTCTGCCCCCAATATTTATTAATCATTTCATCGAATTCGCCATCACTTTTTAACTTCGTCTTTTCAATTTTTCCATCTACAAGGTTATACGTTACAACATCAGAGAACATTACACTTTCCTTTGATGCATTTGACAAATAGTATCGTACACTTTTATTAGCCCAATCATAGCCTTCTTTTTTATAAATTTTTATTCTGGCCTTAACCACTAATTCTATTAAAAAACCATGTTCTTGACTGTAAACTAATTTATTTTCTGCTTTTTCAAAAAGTACCGCAGCAGCCGCAGCCGAATCTCTAGGATGTATTTTTTCTTTCAATTCTTCAATTGAAACTTTTCCCAATTTAAAATCTTGAGCTTGAGCAATACCAACAGTTAAAAATAAGATAAGGGTAATAGTAAAAAATTTGAATTTCATTGGGATTAAATTTTGGTTAGAATAATTTTAGCATTGTCATTTCTAGAAACTTCTTCCATAAAGAGACGGTATTGATCATACTCGGTACTAGGATAATATCCTTTATGCACATATAAGGTTCTTTTATAGACTATATGAGTTGCATCTTTTTTAGTAATTTCGGTTTTATACTCTCCAAATTTTGAATTCAATTCAAAGTTAGAAGGTAGAAATTCGATTGCGAAAGCAGTAGGCAATTCGATTTCAATTTCATCTACATCTTTATAACCACGTTGAATTTCAAATGGATTTTTACGATTTCTAATCCTTTTTACTTGAGTAGTAAGCGGGTTATAAACATTTACAGGAAAAATCATTTTGGTTCCAGAAACAGAAGCATAATTTGATGCGTTTATAGCGACATCTTCAACAAATTCAATTTTTTCTTTATCATTAGAAAAATTCATTTTAGCCACCTTTAAATTATTGATATTACTCCAATATTCTTTATAATGTGTTTCTTTATCATTAGGCTGACTATTTTCTAAATTGGCTTTATTACTGTACTGAGACCCTTCGGAAGCAATCTTAATCGCACCCGTTAAATTCCCTTTATCATCAATAATATAAGTTCCTTTACTATTTTGCAAATTGCCTGTATCACCATAAATCTTCGTTTGAACAATTTCGCCTCCAGTAGGTTTTATAACTAATACTGCTCTATCATCCGTAAACTTACCTTGATAACCAAATGGATCATCTTGACTCGTACACTCTAGCCATATATAATCATTATTATTTGGTATTGCTAAAATCATGTGATTTCCTTGTACCGATACAAAATCAGAAACAATATCTCTTTTATAAGTATCCCCATATAAAATAGTATTATACGATGGCACTCCTACAACATCCAAAAGTGCTCTAGTATAATTGGTTAATGCTTTACAATCGCCATAACCTAAACGATCAACATCACTGGCTAACATGGGTTTCCATCCTCCAATACCAACTTGTATGCTTACATATCTTGATTTTTTTTGAACGAAATCATAAATTATTTTTGCTTTTTTTACGGGATCTGTTTCATTTCCTACCAAAGCTTTAATTTTTGCAACTGTTTCAGGAGACAATTCAGTGGTCCCCGATAAAATTTCATTGTAATACCAGGTACCAAATTCTTTCCAGGATTTTGCAATACCTTCTTTCCCCTCAAGACTAAAATTTTCTAATCCCATCATTAATTTTGGAAAAACAAGTGTCGCACTACAATAAGGTTCTTTTTTTTGAGCCGAAATAGCATTAGCTTTATAACTTAACTGAGTAGTAGACTCATTGATTTTCTTGATATTAAATCCATTGAAATTACATTCTTTTTTCTTAAAACCGAGATTATCAGGAAACGACACATTCAAAACACTTTCTTGAACACTCACAAAAAAATCATCGATAGGATACCAACTAGGAATAAATGCAGTATTTGAAGTCTCAATTTCACTATCATAAATTATAGTAAAAGGATACTGTGTAGGTGTAAAATCGAGATAAATATAACGCGAATCTGAAAAAAGTGTACTACCACTAATAGCACTTTGATCTCTGAAATCTTTTCGTTTAATTCTTTTTATTTCGTTACCAAAAATATCATAAACAGCTGCCTCGATTGACTTAACCGTTGTTTTTTTATCGTAATGTTCAACAGCATCTATTGCAGACAATCCATCTTCATTAAAAACCGTAACCACTCTTTTATTTTTGACATTCATATTCCTCTGCGAAGAAATAACGATATCAATTTGATTTAACCGAACTACAGCATTCGCATTTTCCTTTAAACTATCCGCTATAAGTAAAACAGGATATTGATTTTTTTGGGCTTGAAGTTTTATTACAAAAAACAATAAAACACAAACGAATTTTACAGTTATAATTCTCATATAAACTTAGAAAGAATAGAAATAATTGACTTTATACTTTCCTACAAAAATAAAATATTTCAGACAAAAAAATATTTTATTTTATTTTTTTTAATAAGAATTATTAATAGTAACCCAAAACATTCAAAGAATACAGAAATATTATCTCACAAATAGCAAAAAAAAACAATTCGTAAACTCTATTTTACATTAAAAAATAATTAACGAATCGTAACCTACAATAATACATTTGAAGTTTAGTTTTTATTAAGTAATGGCTAATTCAGGAAGAAACCAAAAAAATAGAATTGTAATACCAAAAAAATGATTACTATTAAAAAGAGATTTGTTTACTGATAGCTATAATTTCTATTTATTGAAAGGCAAAGTAAAAGTAAATTTAGTTCCAATTTGCAATTTACTTTTAACTTTAATTTCTCCATTAAGTAAATCGACAACTTTTTTACAAATAGCTAAACCTAAAATAGAACTTCCATTATCATTTAATAAATCCCCATCTTGTTGAGCAAAACCTTGTAAAATAACTTTCAATTTATCATCAGAAATTCCAACTCCTGAATCTTTAACAATAAATCGTAACACATATTCTTCATCACTTTCAAATTCTAGTTGAATTTTCAATCTGATTTTTCCTCCTACTGGGGTATATTTAACTGCATTACTTATACTATTCCACAATACTTGAGAAACTCTAATACAATCACCGTTTAAAATATTAGGTAATTCGCTATCTATTGTTACTTTAAAATCAATTTCTTTTTGAATACATTTCTCCGAAAATGAAATATTTAAAAAGTTAATCAATTGATCTAAACCAAATGGTTTGTTTGCAGCGATAAAATGACTCGATTTTACTTTAGCTAAATCTAACAAATCATTTATAGTTACCAGCAATATATCAGCTGCTAACTTACTATATTCTAATTGATTAACACTGTTATGATCTAATGTGTTTTTTGATATAGAATTTGTAACCTTAGATATCGTTAGAAGTGATTCTCGTATTTCACGCCCAATATAGGTTAAAAAAAGATCTCGATTAAGAATTAACTGTTCTGAGCGGTCTTTTTCAACAACTAATTTCTCTTGTAAATTTTCTAATAATTTCTGAGAAACCATCGCTGCTTTTAACTCCTCTATATAGGTATTAAATCCCATACAGAATACATCTAATTCATCATGAGCGTCAGAAATAGGTAAATAATTAAAAAAATCACCTGCAAAACAATTTGAAATTTGTTCTACAATAACTGCCGTTCGCTGTTTTTTAGATTCGATTTTTTTAGACAAAAACAACAATTCTTCGTAAACATCATCTAAACTATCCCCATAAGTAATTTGCTCCTGAAACTCATCTTGGTTTATGGAGCGCACTAGGGCTAATATGTTTTCTAGTTTAGACATGAATACAACAGATTGAATATCTTGGCATTATTTATTTCTAAAAACATCTAATGATTTATAAATATAAGAAATATCTTTAAAACAACAATGCCGAAATTGAAAATTTAAAAAAAATTAATAAAAGCTAAGTAAAGATTACAAATAACTAATCTATCTTAAATTAACTAAATCATTTCTTTTCTTTCAATTCGTTCAACCACTTTACAGCATCCTCTTTTGTTGTAAAACCTTTTAAAGGGACTACTGGTTTTTTTAAAGTCATAAAAGTATTAAGAATGAATTTAGTAATATGAGAATTTAAAATAACAGCACAAGCATGCAGATATTCTTGCCCATATTTCTCTGCATAATCACGCGCATCTTTGTCATAAGATTTAATACCAGCGAAATTATAACACCAATATTGTTTTTCACCTGCTGATATTTGATGTCTCAAATCTATTAAAGCTTTCAAGTTTTCTTTAGTTCCAATAGTAGGTTTTTTAAATTCAGAATAGAGAATATCATCTTCTATCCAATACTTAATAAAATCATTTTCAACTTCTTTTATTATCATTTTATTTTTTTATTAAAATTATAACAACAGTATTTTAAACATCTAAAACTTTAATAATACTGGAATAAACAATGGACGCAAATAAATAAATTACAAGTTTTACGAACAACCTTTATTATAAAAATTTAACCGCTCAGCGAAGATAACAAATCTAAATTATACATATCATCGACCTTAATATAACCCAAAAGAGCTACTGATTTTGCTCCATATTTTTGTTTTTCATAATCAGCTGTCAAACCTAGGTAGATTTTAGATTTTTCTAAATCATTTCCTCTTTTCACCATACGATACATAATTTGTTTATATAAATGATGTGATTCATTATAATCATAATTCAACCCTAAAATAAGATGACAAATATGATCTTTCCCTAAAAAAGACCATACACAAGCTATTAATTCATCCGAATCTTTAAGACGAAACTCCATAAACTCCCAATCAGAATATTTAGATATAATTTTTGCAATCTTAACTGGAAAAGAAAAAAAATTAAAAGCAAAATTAACTTTCTTAACATTTAGAAATAACTGATAATGTTTTTCAGCTTCTAAATTTGTTAATGTTTTTTTTATCGTAACATTAAATTGATGTTCATATCTAAAGACGTAGCGATTAATATTTCTAACATTATTTTTTGAATCTAAAAGCGCCAATAATTCCTCTTTCGAATTCCATTTTGGATGACTAACAATATTACTATTAGGCATTTTCATCTGTACATAGCCTTCATCTTCTAATATTGAGTTTAAAGGATGTTCTGCCTCAAAATCCCTGAAGATAACAGCTGTGGCATCAATTTCCTTTTTCACTTTGGAAACAAATTCAAACAAACGATTCGTTGCATTTCTCCACTCAGTATGTTCAACATCCAAATAAACAAAATCTCCTTCACAAAACAAAGACCCCATTGCTAATGTTTTAGAACATAAATAATAGGGATTGGTTTTCCTCACCTCTTCAATTTGTTTAGAAACATTTTCTTGTGCCAACATATCATCTTTATACAAGGCTCCTGTAAAGAAAGTTGCTAATACAATTTTAGCCTTTTCATCTCTGACCAAAATATAATGAAAACTCCAATTCTCTTCTGGTTTTTCATTATTAGAAAATATTTCTTCCATAGCCTGTAATCCTGAATGACTAATATTCCCCCTATCTTTAAACATTAAATCCCACTCGTTGCTATCAATGGCATGAATTGTTGTATGTTTTTCAACAACTAAACTTGAATTAGAAATTCGGTCTACTACTGAAACTTTTTGTTCTTCTCTTAATACACAACCAAATTCCTTATAAACTCTCTCTACTGTATCACCTTCCTCTTCTATTGCTTTTGGCAAATGAAAAGCCAACAAATCTGTTAATAAATCAATATCAGATTTTGTATTATGACGAGTTAAAGTAAAACGCAATCCAGATTTATCATTAGGAACAACAGGAAAAGTAGCTGTATTAACATAAACACCTTCCTCTAAAATACGGTGAACAAAATTACGTGTCACTTTGTTTAATCCACCACCTATGAAATAAATGGGTGAATTTGGCGAAGAAATATTAGTTAGATTTTTCTCCTCTAATTTCAAATTCATATAATCCATTAAATCTCTTAATTCAGATTGATATTTATAAATATCTTGAGACAAATGAATTTTAGCCGATGCTATTGCCGCGCCAACATTAGCAGGAGACAAGGGATGAGAATAACTTAATGGCCCTCCAAAAATATCGGTTTTTCGATACATTTCTGAATCAGCTAAAATGGCCGTACCACCAACACATCCAAAACCTTTAGCCAAAGTGGATATGATTACGATTCGCTCGCTAACTCCTAATCGATCATAAATATAACCAGCACCGTTTTTACCACTCCAACTCATTCCATGAGCATCATCAAAATACAAATGGAATTTAGGATACTTGCATAATAAGCTTTTTAAAACATCGGTATCTGGTAAATCTCCATGCATCGAATAGACACCATCTGCCATATACCAAATACGATTGAATTTATTGTAATTTTCTCGTATCATCTCCTCTAACATTCCATAATCAGAGTGCCTAACCATTTTCACTTCTGTACCTTGTAATTTAGTGTTTTTACATGGAAATTGAACACTAAAATGCACCTGTTGATCCAGTATTACCAAATCATTTGATTTAATTATTGTTGCGATAACTGAGATATGAGCATTGGAAGTCGAAGTATAACAAATTACTTTATTGCCATCAAATATTTGAGACATGAGTTCTTCTAACTCTTGAATATAGGTTGGACGAATATAAGCCCTAGACATGGATAATTGAGTACCAAACTTCTTAGTCAAGGCAATTGAATTTGCAATCAATTCAGGATGTGTTTCCAATCCTAAATAGCCACATGTGCCAAAATTAATTAATTCTTTGCCCTGAATAGTAAACTTTTCACCATTAAAAGATTTTTCCTCAGAGTTGATATGCATAATCCCATCTGATTTAGCAGAAGACCAAACACTATCAACTACGTCTAAATAATTACTGTGATTAATTTTTGCCAAAATATAATGTTTTTAAATTATCCTAAATATTGCAACTTTTGCAACATGCTCTACCTGTAAAAAAAACACAAAACTATTTTGGGGCAAAAACAGTATTGAATGAATATACCATTCTAAAAGTGATTTCTAATATAACAAAAAAAAGCTCCTAAAGGAGCTTTTTTCGTTCAAATTTTATTCTTTATTTTTTGAATCAATCAAAATAGTAACGGGACCATCATTAATCAATGCGACTTTCATATCTGCTCCAAATTGTCCAGTTTGCACTTTTTTTCCAAGAGTATGTTCTAAAGCACAAACAAATTTTTCATATAAGGGAATCGCTATTTCGGGTTTAGAAGCCTTTATATAAGAAGGTCTGTTTCCTTTTTTGATTGCTGCGTGGAGTGTAAACTGACTTACCACAATTATATCTCCGTCGATATCTTGCAACGATAAATTCATTATATTATTTTCGTCACCAAAAATGCGGAGTTTAATAATTTTAGCCACTAACCAATCAATATCCTCTTGGCTATCGGCATCTTCAATACCCACTAAAACAACTAAACCTTTATTAATTGAAGCAACTTTACTATTTTCAATAGTCACAGATGCTTCAGATACTCTTTGAATTACTACCCTCATTAACCTCTCGATTTATCGCTATTTTTTCGGTCTTCATCGTAAATGTCAGTGCGGTAATTTTCATCATCTCCTTCTAACAATTTCAAATAGCTATTATAGCGTGACCAAGATATTTCTTCATTCTCCAAAGCTTCCTTAACAGCACATTTTGGTTCTTCTTTGTGCAAACAATTATTAAACTTACATTGGTTTTTCAATTTGAAGAACTCTGGAAAATAATCACTGATTTCTTCTTTTTCCATATCTACAACTCCAAAACCACGAATACCTGGAGTATCAATAATTTTGGCACCAAAAGACAAATCAAACATTTCAGCAAAAGTAGTAGTATGTTGTCCTTGCAAATGAGAATCAGAAATTTGTTTGGTTTTTAAATTTAAAGTCGGCTCAATAGCATTCACCAAAGTTGATTTTCCAACCCCCGAATGCCCTGAAAACATACTCACCCTGTCTTTCATTAATTCGATGAGTTTATCTAATCCTTTGCGTTCCTGAGCAGAAACACGTAAACATTTATATCCTATTTTTTCGTAAGTATATTGTAAAAACAATTGTTCGTCAAGGGCTGCTTCGTCAAAAGTATCTATTTTATTAAAAACTAAAATTGCTTCGATGCCATAAGCTTCAGCAGTAACCAGAAAACGGTCTATAAAACTTGTTGTAGTTGGCGGATTATTAATGGTAACCAACAAGAAAACGATATCTATATTTGAAGCAATAATATGCGTTTGTTTAGAAAGATTTACCGATTTCCTTACAATGTAATTCTTTCTATCCTGAATCGTATTAATAACTCCAGTTACTTGATTATTGGATTCTTCTAATTCATATTCGACATAGTCGCCCACAGCAATAGGATTGGTACTTTTTATACCTTTCATCCTAAACTTTCCTTTAATTCTACAATCCACAAAACTTCCTTCTTCGGATTTTACGGTGTACCAGCTCCCTGTTGATTTATAAACGATTCCTGTCATGGGACAAAGATAAAATTTTGTTTCAAGTTCAAAGTCTAAAGTTTAAGGTTTTTAACATTTGCCAGAAATAAAAAATCCCTTTAACTCTTGCAAAGTCAAAGGGATTTCTAATGTGTATTTCAAGTTAATTATCCGTTGATAATTTTTTCTTGGTGTTCGATACTTTCTTGGTGAATCGACTTGAATAGTTTAGTAATAAACTCTGCCGATAATCCTTTTTTAGCACCTTCTGCAACCATTTTTTCTTGGATTTCATTCCAACGAGTATTTTGTAAAACAGCTACGTTATTGTCTTTTTTCACTTGACCAATTTCGTCAGCTACTTTCATTCTTTTACCTAAAAGGTCTAACAAATTAGCGTCTAATACATCGATATTAGCTCTTAATTTTGTCATTTTAGCTTCAAAATCGCTATCTCCGCTTACTTTTCTAATTTTCAAATCTTTCAAGATTTGTTTCAATGCATCTGGAGTAACTTGTTGCGCAGCATCAGACCAAGCATTATCTGGATCAATATGCGTTTCGATAATCATACCATCGTAGTTTAAGTCTAAAGCTTCTTGAGTAACTTCAAGAATCATGTTACGATTACCTGTAATATGAGACGGATCGATAATTAATGGCAAATCAGGGAATTTATTTTGTAATTCGATAGCAATTTGCCATTCAGGAATGTTTCTGTATTTTGTTTTCTCATAAGTAGAGAAACCTCTGTGGATAACTCCTAAATTTTTGATTCCAGCCATGTGTAAACGCTCTACACCACCTAACCATAAAGCCATATCAGGGTTTACAGGGTTTTTAACTAAAACAATTTTATCAGTTCCTGCTAATGTATCAGCAATTTCTTGAACTGCAAACGGGTTAGCTGTTGTACGAGCACCTACCCATAATACATCAATATCATATTCTAAAGCTAATTTACAGTGAGCAGCAGTAGCTACTTCAGTCCCCATTAAAAGTCCTGTTTCTTCTTTAGCTTTCTTCAACCATTTCAATCCAATTTCTCCAATTCCTTCAAATCCTCCTGGACGTGTTCTTGGTTTCCAAATTCCTGCTCTAAATACGCTTACATCAGAATTTTTTAATTCGTGAGCAATTTTTAATACTTGCTCTTCTGTTTCAGCACTACAAGGTCCTGCGATCACAAATGGGTGAGACAAATTGAATGCGTTCAACCAATTTCTCATTTCTTTCTTGTTTTCCATTTTCTTAGTTATTTGTTGTTTGTTTTTTTATATTAAAAATCTTTTTACTCTATTTTTTAACGCTTATGCCGTTTAATATTTCCTTTATTTTATTCACACTCGCCATCTCATCATATATCGACTGATAATTATCCTGAACTAACAAATCTTTGAACTTTGTCAAATTAGAAATATACTCTTCTAATGATTCCAAAACCTGAGCCTTATTTTGTTCAAAAATAGGGGTCCACATGGCTGGCGAACTTTTAGCTAAACGCACCGTACTTTCAAAACCGGAACCTGCCATATCAAAAATATCTTGTTCATCTTTTTCCTTATCAATTACCGTTTTACCTAACATAAAAGAACTAATATGCGACAGATGCGAAACATAAGCTATATGCTTATCATGCGACTTAGGATCCATATAACGAATACGCATTCCTAAGGTTTTAAAAACTTCCAACGCTTTTTCTTGCAATTTAAAAGCTGTTTTTTCTACTTCACAAATGATATTTGTTTTTCCTTTAAACAAATCCCTCAATGCTGCCGAAGGTCCAGAAAATTCGGTTCCGGCTATTGGGTGAGTCGCAATAAAATTTCTTCTTCTTGAATGTGTAGCTACCACTTCACAAATAGGATTTTTAGTCGAACCCACTTCTAATACAATCGCATTATCATTGATCAAATCAAGCACTTTAGGTAATAAGCCAAGAGCCACATTTACTGGAACCGAGACAATGACAAAATCAGCAATTGCTAAATCATCCATTGTAGCAGCCTTATCAATAACACCTAACTCTAATGCTTGTTGCAAGTGTTTATCGTTAGTATCAATCCCGTAAATTGTAGCTTCTGGATAATGTGCTTTGATGTCTAAAACCATCGAACCACCTATTAATCCAATTCCTATTACAAATACTTTCATTTTATTAAAATCTATCTATTGCTTCTTGTACTTTTTCTTCTTTCACACATAATGCAAATCGAATATACCCTTCTCCATTAGAACCAAAAATAGTTCCCGGTGCTATAAAAATATATTTCTCATGCAAAATCGTATCGATGAACTCCTCTGCCGATTGGATTCCTTCTGGTAATTTTGCCCAAACAAACAATCCAACTCCTTCTTTATACACTTTACATCCTAATTTTTCAGCCAATTGTTCAGTCAAAACACGGCGTTTTTTGTAAATGGTATTCATGGAATCAAACCATGATTTATCACTTTTTAAAGCTTCGATAGCACCTTTTTGAATTCCATAGAACATTCCACTATCCATATTACTTTTAACTCTTAAAACCGCATCAATCAATTCGGCATTTCCAGAAACCATTCCAACTCTCCATCCTGCCATATTAAAAGTTTTGCTTAAGGAATTTAACTCCAAAGCTACTTCTTTAGCACCTTCAACCTGTAGCAAACTCATCGGACTATCGTTCAAAACAAAACTATACGGATTGTCATTCACTAATAGTATGTTGTTTTTCTTAGCAAAAGCAACTAATTTTTCAAACAAGGATAAACTTCCTCTTGCTCCAGTAGGCATGTGCGGATAACCTATCCACATTAATTTCACTTTAGACAGATCTAATTTTTCTAATGCTTCAAAATCAGGCTCCCAATTATTACTTTCTTTCAAATCATAATACACAGCTTCTGCTCCTACTAAATTCGTAACCGAAGTATAGGTAGGATATCCAGGATTAGGAATCAAAACCTGATCTCCTTCGTTTAAGAAAGCCAATGAAATATGCATAATACCTTCTTTAGAACCCATTAAAGGTAAAATCTCCGTATTCGAATTTAAGCTCACCTGAAAATTATTCATGTAAAAATCAGCTATGCTTTTACGCAACTCAGGTAATCCTTGATAACTTTGATACCCATGAGCATTTTCCTCTTGAATTGCCAAAGTTACAGCATCAATAACCGCCTGAGAAGGTGCTAAGTCAGGACTTCCAATTCCCATATTGATAATTGGTTTTCCCTCTGAAGCTAATTGTCTCACTTCTCTCAACTTTGATGAAAAGTAGTATTCCTCAACGGTATTTAATCTATTGGCTGTTGTAATCATTTTTATTTTGGCTTTTTGAACGATTCTCGGTTTTCGAGTATTAACAATCTGCTTATATTTTCTTTTCTAATAGTAATTATTTCAACAAAGGCTTTGTATTTCGATACTCACCTAAGATTTTAAAATATTCAGCCATAATGGCTAACAAGGATTTTGCTTTAGCAAAATCTTCATAATTTTCAAAAGTGACATCCACAAAAAAGGAATATTTCCAAGGAGTTTCAATTTTAGGCAATGATTGAATTTTGGTCAAATTCATTTTACAATCACTCATTACATTCAAAACCGCAGCTAAACTTCCTCTTTTATGATCTAATTCAAATTTCATTGAAGCCCTGTTGATTTCATTTTCCGGAACAAACGAATTTTCTTTGTTAATAATCACAAAACGTGTCATATTATTTTTTATCGTTTGAATTTCTGGAGCTAAAATCTCTAAACCATACATCTCAGCGGCAACTTTACTCGCAATGGCAGCAACTCCTTTTAATTGGTTTTGCTGAATTCTTCTAGCCGTTTCAGCCGTATCCTTATCTTCAACTAGCTTAATATGGGGATATTGTTTTAAATAATCCATACATTGTAACAATGCCATCGGATGTGAATATACTTCTTTAATGTCCTCAATTGTTTGACCTTTCAAAGCCATTAAATTTTGATGAATACTCAAATAATGTTCACCAATAATGTGCAAGTTATTTTTATCGATTAAGGCATAATTAGGAATAATGGGACCAGCGATAGAATTTTCAATTGCCATTACTGCTTGATTTGACTTTCCTGTCAACAAACTATCTACTAATTCATCAAAAGAAAGACACTCATCTACTACTACATCTTGTCCATAATACTCCTGAGCCACCTGATGATGAAAAGACCCTAAAATACCTTGTATCGCAATTTTTGTTTCCATTTATTCAAAAAAAAATCCTGATTTTCATCAGGATTGTATACTAGTTTTATTTGTTTATTTTAATTTTCAAATTACCATAGCACAATCCTTATCTCTCGCTAAAGAAATAAAATGAATTGCTAAAATAAAAACGGTTATTTGACATCTTAAAGTATAAATTATCTTGAATTACTTTTTTTAACGCTGGCAAATTTATGACAAAAATCCAATTACGCAAAAAATATTTAAGTTTTTTTTATAAAAAATTATCTTTTTACTCTCGTAGGAGTACTAACACCATTAATAATGCTATTTGAACTTATAGCAATTGCTTTGATAATTTCTGACATATTATCCAAATCTAGCGTACTTACCTCATCAGACAACTTATGATAATTAGGTTCGATATCCATTTTTGAAGTAGAAATGGTATGCGCTGGAACCCCTAGAGCCGCTAAAGTTGCATTATCCGAACGATAAAATAAATTTTCAGCTGAATATGGGTCTGGATAGAACTTAAAATTAGATTGTGCTAAGTTTTGTTGCAAAATTGTTCCAAAACTAGATTTATCAAAACCGGTTATATAAGCCGAATTTTTACCCCACTTACTTTCAGTTCCAATCATTTCAATATTAAACATTGCCACTACCTTACTAGCATCGATACTTTTTGAAAATTCTTTCGAACCATATCCACCCACTTCTTCAGCAGTAAATGCAACAAAAACAATCGTTCTTTCATTTAATTTATTTTCCTTAAAATACTTTGCTAATGCAATTACAGCTGTTGTACCTGAAGCATCATCATTAGCTCCATTATACACCTTATCTTCTCCATTTTCAGCTAAACCTAGATGATCATAATGAGCTGAAAATACCACATACTCATCAGCCTTACTTTTTCCAGGAAGCACTCCTACCACATTATTCGCAGCTTTTCCTTTTATTTTAAACTCCTGACGGTAATTTTTTAAATCAGCATAAAATGAAAGACCAATATTCTTGAATTCATTTTCAATAAAAGCGGAAGATTTTTCGATTCCAGCTGAAAACATCGCTCTTCCTTCCATCGCATCCGAAGCCAAAGCCTCTTCAATTCTTACGATATTATTCTTTTCAATTCCCGAAACATTCTGTGCCTGAGTAAGAAAACCCAAAAAAGCAAATAGCAAAACACTTATTTTTCTCATCGTTTATTTATTAGATATTTTAATTTTTCCAAATATATAAATCCAAAGCCTATGTTTTTACAATACAAACAATTTTCTAATTACTTTTGCAGACAAATAACTACCTATGTCAATAGAAGTAAAAAATATTTCGAAAAGTTACGGCACTCAAAAAGCCTTAGATAATATTTCATTTACAATTCAAAAAGGGGAAATAGTGGGGTTTCTAGGACCAAATGGCGCTGGAAAATCGACCTTAATGAAAATATTGACCACTTATTTGACTCCAGATGAAGGCACTGCAATGGTAAATGAAAACGATATTCTTAGCAATCCAAAAGAAGTTCAACTTTCCATAGGTTATTTGCCAGAACACAACCCTTTGTATCTGGATTTATACGTTAGAGAATATCTTGATTTTAATGCCGATGTTTACAAAGTAGCCAAATCTAGAATTGATGAAGTCATTGAATTGACTGGATTAAACACAGAAAGCCACAAAAAAATAGGCGAACTCTCTAAAGGGTATCGCCAGCGTGTAGGCTTAGCCAATGCTTTACTACACAATCCTGATGTTTTAATTTTAGACGAACCAACAACTGGATTAGATCCTAATCAATTATTAGAAATTAGAAATGTGATTAGAGATGCTGGCAAAGACAAAACGGTTTTTCTTTCTACTCACATCATGCAAGAAGTAGAAGCTATTTGCGACCGCGTAATAATCATTAACAAAGGACAAATTGTAACAGACAAAAAACTAAACACCTTGATTACTGCCGATAAAGAACAGATAATTGAAGTGGAATTTGATTACCAAATCGAAGCGCAGGCAATTGCCAAAATACCTCATCTAAAATCCTTTGTAAACACTCATGATTTTTCTTGGGAACTCACTTTTGTTGCCGATAAAGATATGCGCCCAGCTGTTTTTGACTTTGCCCATGACAACGGATTAAAAACCTTGCAATTGAATCAAAAAAACAAAAATCTCGAAGCTGTTTTTAGAGAGATTACTAAATAGTTTACGGTTTTAAGTAATCAGTATAAAACTAAAAAGGCATCGTTTCAGATTTAGACTGCTTTTCATTTCGATTAAAATTATGATTTACTTTTATCAAAATACTTAACTAGAATACTTTTTATTTCTGTACTTGATTTGTTACTTTTTTTATATTCTTGTAAAAGTTCAGGATAACCTTCTAACATTATTTTCATTTCATTTCTAGATAAAAAAGATGGCTGCCCTGTATTGCAATCTATTAACATTGGCCCAGAAGTATCCGATGAAGCAATCAGAGCCCCAACTAATCCAAACATAACAGTCATTGCAGCCATATTGTTAGGGTTATAAACTACATTTTCTAAATAATACTTATCTCCAATAATTTCGGCTTTACCATAATAGTTAGAATTAGAATATTTAGATACATTTATATAAAAAAATTGCCCATCACTAAAACCATAATAATTCATTTCTTTTGAATTTGACGATTTATTAAGTAAATAATATTTGTCGCTTTTATTAGAAATTTCAAAATCTTCAATAGCAACCGGTCTTTTTTGAAGAACATCAGAATAAGACAAATAAACTCCTTTTTCAGGCACGCCATCTACTTTTTTTAGCGTTGTAACTAATGACTCATTATAGATAATATTTAATTTATCCTCTTTACTTGTCTTAATATAATCATTAAGACATTGCTGTATAACCGACTTTATTCTCTCATCATGTTTATTGGTAACATCCATACCATTACTTTCTGTATAAGCATTATAAGAGCCTACAATATAACTTTCTCCATTTTTAAATTCTATAACATCAATAACAATAGATGCAAAACCTGTTTCAGAAAAAGCACGGGTTAATTCAGAGATATATAAATCATTTATTCGAATAGCAATTTTAGGTTTATCATCTTGTTTAGGACAAATTACATCAAAATAATTTAAAAATTCCTCAGATAATGACGTTTCAAAATCAGCTAAAACTTTTCTGTTAAATGCTCCTTTTTGGACTGTTCCAATATTATTTTTAAATTGGCGACCATCAATGACTTTTTCCACGGTAAAATTATACCCTAAAGACACATCATTTTTATCTTTTAAAGACACTTTATGCAAGTCACCTGTTTGCGAATACAATAAACTTGTAACTACAACTAAAAGCAACGTCAATTTAATTTTCATTTTACTTTTTTTAATACAATTAAAACCAAAACAACTCCTATAATTAACTACTAAAGTATGTAAATTTTCTTAATAATTACAATTTAAAAAAGAAAACCCGAATGACATCAAATCATTCGGGTTCAAAATATATTATTTAAATAAATCTTAAAAAACCTGACTGGCAATTTTTTGAATATTATCTGATTTACCCATCGAATAATAATGCACACAAGGCGCTCCAAAATCAATCAATTCTTTTGATTGTTGTACTGCAAAATCAATTCCTATCTGACGAACAGCCGCATTATCTTTTGCCTGCTCAATAGCAGAAATCAAGTCTTGCGGCATATCCAACCAGAAAACCTGAGGCAATAATTGCAAATGACGTTTTACCGATACCGGCTTAATACCCGGAATAATAGGTACATTGATACCAATAGCGTGGGCAGCTTCAACAAATTTGAAATAACGTTGGTTATCAAAAAACATCTGAGTGACAATATAATCGGCACCAGCGTCTACCTTTTCTTTTAGACGTTTCAAATCAGCCTCTAAGCTAGGTGCTTCGATATGTTTTTCTGGATACCCAGCAACCCCTACGCAAAAATCAGGTGCGTTTTCAAGAGGCAATTCTCCGTGTAAAAATTTACCATTGTTCATCGCCTTGATTTGTCTAACCAAATCTACAGCATAAGCATTTCCTCCTACTGTTGGTTCAAAATATTTCTCCCCTTTCATTGGGTCACCACGCAGTGCTACTAAATTATCAATTCCTAAATAGTGACAATCAACCAATAAATATTCGGTTTCTTCTTTAGTAAAACCACCACACAAAACGTGAGGAATAGCATCTACACCATATTTATGTTGGATAGAAGCACAAATACCAACAGTTCCCGGACGCATACGTGTAATGCGACGATCAAAAAGTCCGTCTTTTTCAATATAAACATATTCTTCTCTCGAAGTAGTTACATCAATAAATGGCGGTTTAAACTCCATTAACGGATCTATATTAGCATATAAATCTTTGATATTACTTCCTTTTTGAGGCGGTACAATTTCAAAAGAAAATAAAGCCTTTCCTTTTGCTGCTTCTAAATGTTCTGTTACTTTCATTTTTTTAGTTTATGGCTTATAGTTTATAGTTTGTTGTTCATGAACCATAAACAACTAACTACAAACAACAAACTTTTTAATCTGCAATATTAGGACTCAACCATTTTGTGGCTTTGTCAGTTGAAATACTTCTACGTTTTGCGTAATCTACAACCTGGTCTTCTTTTATTTTTCCAAGACCAAAATACTTACTATCCGGATTTCCAAAATAATAACCCGAAACTGATGAAGCAGGCCACATCGCCATACTTTCTGTCAAAGTCACACCAATTTTCTCTTCTACATTTAACAATTTCCAAATGGTAGGTTTTTCTAAATGGTCTGGACAAGCCGGATAACCTGGAGCAGGACGGATTCCCTTATAACTTTCTTTGATTAATTCTTCATTGGTCAACGATTCTTCGGCATCATATCCCCAGAAGTCTTTACGTACTTTTTCGTGTAAATATTCAGCGAAAGCTTCTGCAAAACGATCAGCTAAGGCTTTCACCATAATCGAATTATAATCGTCTAATTTATCACGGTATTCATCAGCCCATTCGTCTACACCAAAACCGGTAGTCACACAGAAAGCTCCCATATAATCGGTAACTCCCTTATCTTTTGGCACAATAAAATCGGCCAGGGCAATATTTGGAGCCCCTTTAGTTTTTTGTGATTGCTGACGTAAGGTTAAGAATTTTTCCAATTCTTTTCCATTTTCATCGTACAACTGGATATCGTCATCATTCACCTGATTTGCTGGGAATAATCCGTAAACACCTTTGGCTTGTAATTTCTTTTCTTTCAAAATTACTTCTAACATCGCCTGAGCATCTTTAAACACTGCCGAAGCCTGTTCCCCAACCACTTCATCGTTTAGGATTGCTGGATATTTACCATGTAATTCCCATGTTTGAAAAAATGGTGTCCAATCGATATAAGGAACTAAAACATCCAAATCAATTTCAATAGTTTGTACCCCAATCTGCTTTGGTTTTATTGGTGAATATTGCTCCCAATCCAATTGCAATTTATTTTTACGAGCATCTTCAATACTCAAGAAATTTTTATCTCTCGAACGATTTAAGAACTGCTCTCTTAAATTATCATATTCTTCGCGAATTGCAACCGTGTAGGATTCTTTATTATCGTCTAATAAATTTCCTGCAACAGTTACCGCTCTAGAAGCATCGTTTACGTGAACAACTGTTGCCTTGTACTGAGGTGCAATTTTCACCGCTGTATGCGCACGCGAAGTCGTTGCCCCACCAATCATTACCGGGATTTTCATATCGCGCTTGTCTAATTCTTTCGCCAAGAAAACCATTTCGTCCAGCGAAGGCGTAATCAAACCACTCAAACCGATAATATCTACTTCGTGTTCTAAAGCAGCCGCAATAATTTTTTCGGGAGGAACCATCACCCCAAGGTCGATGATTTCATAATTATTACATGCCAATACCACCGAAACAATATTTTTACCAATATCGTGAACATCCCCTTTTACGGTTGCCATCAATATTTTTCCATTTCCTTCTTTATCTCCAACTTGTTTAGCCGCCTCTATAAATGGTAATAAATAAGCTACCGCTTTTTTCATTACACGAGCTGATTTTACTACCTGTGGCAAGAACATTTTTCCTGAACCAAACAAATCCCCAACTACATTCATCCCTGCCATTAAGTTGATTTCGATTACTTCAATCGGTTTTGTTGCTGCCAAACGAGCTTCTTCTACATCTTGCTCAATAAAAGCGTCGATTCCTTTTACTAAAGAGTGTGTAATTCTATCCTGAACCGATCCTGAACGCCATTCTTGTACCTCCGCTTCGGTGTTTTTAGAACCAGTCCCTTTTACACTTTCCGCAAAATCCAATAAACGTTCTGTTGCATCGTCACGTCTGTCTAAAATTACGTCTTCAACGTGCTCTAATAAATCCTTTGGAATATCGTCATAAATGGTCAACATTTCAGGATTCACAATACCCATTGTCATACCCGCTTTGATGGCATGGTATAAGAAAACCGAGTGCATCGCTTCACGAACAACATCGTTTCCTCTGAAAGAGAATGAAACGTTACTCACCCCACCACTAATGTGTGCGTGTGGCAAATTCTCACGAACCCATTTGGTTCCTCTAAAGAAATCCAAGGCGTTCAAACGGTGCTCTTCCATTCCTGTAGCCACCGGGAATATATTCAAATCGAAAATAATATCCTGCGGTGGAAAATTTACTTTATTCACCAGAATATCATACGAACGCTTACAAATTTCAACACGACGCTCGTAATTATCAGCCTGACCTACTTCGTCAAAAGCCATCACAATTACAGCAGCTCCGTAGCGTTTGATTAATTGGGCATGATGAATAAAGGCTTCTTCTCCTTCTTTTAACGAAATCGAGTTTACCACACATTTCCCCTGAACCACTTTCAGTCCGGCTTCGATGATATGCCATTTCGAACTATCGATCATGATAGGCACACGGGCGATATCCGGTTCGGCAGCAATTAAGTTTAGGAATTTCACCATTGCATATTCACCGTCAAGCATTCCCTCATCCATATTGATATCGATGATTTGTGCTCCACCTTCAACTTGTTGTCTGGCGATATCTAAAGCTTCATCGTATTTTTCTTCTTTGATTAATCGAAGAAATTTACGCGAACCTGTTACGTTAGTACGCTCACCTACGTTTACAAAAACACTATCCGGCGTAATAATTAACGGTTCTAATCCCGATAAAACTAAATTTCTTCTTGCTTCTTCTGCTGCCATTTTTTTATTTTATTTTTATTCGTCCAAGTCATTGCGAGGAACGAAGCAATCTCACACTGTTACATCCGTTATGTGATTCCTTCGTTCCTCGGAATGACACAAACTGGACTTTTATATTTTTTCTCACGCAGATTTATTATCTGCTAAAATCAACTGAATCTGCGTGATTTTTTTTTATTCTCTTTGTGGGCACGGATTACAAATCCGCGCTATCGGGACTAGCTTGGGTTCAACTTTTGTTTTTTCGAAATATATTCCTTATCTAATTCTGTTAAGATCAAAAAAATTATTTCAAAACATTTCTCATTTATTTCTTTGAATTCTTTCTTCTTTCGCTTAAGAAAAAAAGCTAATTGTTCTTTTCTAATCTGTTTAAAATTATCCTCATCAATCACTTTATTTAAAATTAAATTAGAAAAAAAAGGATGATAAAACATTTCTAACATACTTAATTCTTTTTCTAAATAAGAATGTCTATGCACCACAATATTTCTATTAGTATCTGATTCTAAATATAAAACTTTACTTAAAGAATCGAGAGAATTTAGTAACACCGTGAATTTACCTAATTTTGGAATTATTTTAAACTTCTTTACTTCATTATCTTTAAATCCTAAAGTAAAAACTGCATTTATAACTTGTAAAATACGATCATATAAAGAATCTAATCGAATAAAATAATTTTCAACATTATAAGACAGATGATAACCACGACCTACATCATCTTTTTTTGAATACTTATAATTAGATAATAAGCTTACAGCATTTTCTAATTGCCTACAAAGTGAATATAGATGGATGGCATAAAAAGATGTATAACGAATATAATGCTCCAAATCTGAAATATTATCTTCTTTCAAAATTTCCATATCAACGAATCCAACACCTTTTATATAAGGTTCTACATCATTGTTAATTTGTTGATAAAAATTATGTTTTATTAAATCATCTATATTCATACTTTTAAAAAAACATTTACAGTTTTTTAGAAACAATTTGAAACAAATCTACAAGGTCATAAAAACCTTGCAGGATTACAAACTAGCCGTTGAAACTCTTGGTTTATAATCCTTAGCGATTTCAGCAATTAATCGGATATGGTCTGGAGTGGTACCACAACAACCTCCAATGATATTAATTAAATTATCATCCAGATAACTCTTGATTTGTGCCTGCATTTCTGCCGGTGTTTCGTCATACTCTCCAAAGGCATTTGGCAATCCAGCATTAGGATGCGCCGACACATTGAATGAAGTATGCGAAGACAAGGTTTGTAAATACGGTTTCAACAAATCGGCTCCTAAAGCGCAATTAAAACCAACACTCAACAAAGGAATATGCGAAACTGAAATCAAGAAAGCTTCTACCGTTTGTCCAGAAAGTGTTCTTCCTGAAGCATCGGTAATCGTCCCTGAAACCATGATTGGAATGTCAATTCCTCTTTCTTCTTTTACTTCTTCGATAGCAAAAAGTGCTGCTTTAGCATTCAAAGTATCGAAAATTGTTTCTACCAACAACAAATCGCATCCACCGTCCATCAAAGCTTCTACCTGTTGTTTGTAAGCAATTCGTAAATCATCAAAAGTTACCGCTCTGTATCCCGGATCATTTACATCCGGTGACATCGATGCTGTACGGTTTGTTGGTCCGATAGAACCCGCAACAAAACGAGGTTTCTCGGGATTTTTAGCGGTGAATTCATCGGCTACCTGACGCGCAATTTTAGCCGACTCATAGTTCAACTCATACACTAAGTCTTCCATGTGATAATCGGCCATACCAATTGTGGTACCTGAAAAGGTATTGGTTTCCACAATATCGGCTCCTGCTTCAAAATAAGCAGCATGAACCTCAGCAATTGCTTTAGGTTGTGTAAGCGATAATAAATCGTTGTTTCCTTTTAACGGATGTGGAAAATCCTTGAAGCGTTCGCCTCTAAAATCTTCTTCCGAAAAATTGTAACGCTGCAACATGGTTCCCATGGCTCCGTCTAAAACGAGTATTCTTTTTTTGATTTCTTCCTGAATGCTTGGCATAACTATCATTTTTGCCGCTAAGGCGCTAAGGCACTAAGCTTTTGTTTTTTTTATGTTTATAAAAAATCACTTTTCATGGCTTTTTAGCCCTGATGGAAGCGATTATCCTATTGTATTGCGACCAGCAAATACAATAGATAGTAGCGAACAGCAGGAATCCCTAATAACCGATCATCCAGTTGTTTCGCTCCAAAAAAATTTTAAAAATTTGGAAATGCAAAGTAAAGCAATAGCCTTACCACTTGCAAGTAGTAAGGCTATTTATAATTGTAAACAACTAGGTGTTTTTAGTTTATGGCTTTTACAACTGCTTTAGGTGCTTCTTTACGAGTTCCATCAAATCCATCAACTCCTGATACCGTTGTATATTTCAACACATAACGTTTTCCTGGATTGATGATTTGGTACGCTGCCTGACACATCAAAGTTGCTTCGTGGAATCCGCAAAGGATTAACTTTAATTTACCCGGATAGGTATTGATATCTCCGATAGCGAAGATTCCAGGAATATTCGTTTGATAATCTAAAGCATTATTTACTTTGATAGCATTTTTCTCGATTTCTAATCCCCAGTTTCCGATAGGTCCTAATTTAGGCGTCAATCCGAAAAGCGGAATGAAATAATCACAAGGAATGTTACGGTGTGCTCCGTTTTCTTCCAAATCAACTGACTCTACATGCTCAGCTCCGTTGATTCCCACTACCTCAGCAGGAGTAATCAAGTGGATTTTACCCGCATTTTTCAATTCCTGTACTTTTTCTACTGAATCTAAAGCTCCACGGAATTCGTTACGACGGTGTACTAAAGTTACTTCAGAAGCAACATCAGCTAAGAAGATACTCCAGTCTAATGCTGAATCTCCACCTCCGGCAATAACTACACGCTTGTCTCTAAATTCTTCTGGATTTTTGATAAAGTATTTTACTCCTTTGTTTTCGTAGAATTCAATATCCTCGATTAAAGGTTTACGTGGTTCAAAACTTCCTAAACCACCTGCAATAGCAATTACTTTAGCATGAAATTCAGTTCCTTCGTTAGAAGTTACAATAAATGAACCATCTTCTTGCTTAACGATAGTTTCAGCACGTTCTCCCAAAGTAAATCCTGGCTCAAATTGCTTAATTTGCTCCATCAAGTTATCAACTAAATCTCCTGCTAAAACTTCAGGAAATCCTGGAATATCATAAATAGGTTTCTTTGGATACAATTCAGCTAATTGTCCACCTGGTTGTGGCAAAGCATCTAAGATGTGACATTTTAACTTCAATAAACCTGCTTCAAAAACGGCAAATAAACCAGTTGGACCGGCTCCTATTATAAGGATATCTGTTTCTATCATTTTTATTATTAATTATTCTTCTATTTGGTTCCTCCTATTCAGAAGAGGAAAATTAAACAGAAAGCTTGTGTTATACTTATTTTATTTTCTGCAAAGAAACGAAAGCTCTATTTTGTTTTTAATGACAAATATCAGCTGTGTATTCTTTGTCTTATTCTTTATTTTTTAATGAAGCGGTGATTTCATTCATTTTTTGAACTTTTTCTTCAAAATCACCCTTCAATGTTTTGCGATAATCATTAAGATTCTGCACCATTTGATTAATGTCTTCTGGTATTACTTCCTCAAAAAATTCCCTCAATCGTTTAGCCGTTGTGGGTGATTTTCCGTTAGTCGAAATAGCAATTTTGACATTTCCTTTGGTTACAATTCCTCCTAAATAATAATCACATAAATCAGGCGTATCAGCGATATTACAAATCAAATATCTTTTTCTAGACAACTCATAAACGCGCTTATTTACCTTTAAATCATCCGTACAAGCTATGACCATATGGCGTTTTTTCAACATTTTTTTCCTGAACTTTTTCTGTGTCAGTTTTACTGAAGGATGTGTTTCAGCAAGTGTAACTAATTCAGGTAAAAAACGTGTTGCAACCACTTCAACATTAGCATTTGGACTGGATTTAAGCAAGAAAGATAACTTTTCTAAACCTACATTACCTCCACCCACAATGAGTACACTAAGGTTGTGCAACTTTAAAAACACTGGATACAACTCATTACGTTCTAGCGCTGCCGACTGTGATCCATTTTCAATATTATCTTTATTCTCACTCATAATTTATTGATTATGCTTTAGCTAAATCTTCTGTCCTGTAAGCTTCTAATTTGTCGAAAAACGAAATAGACTCTTGAATGTATTGCTTAGCGAAAGCTTCTGTAGGTTCATTTTTATTGATTTGGTAAACCAATTCTCTAAAAGATGTCTCTAAGTTAATTTTGTTCGAAGCTACAAAAACCGTATCAAATGAATCAATAATTCCAGCATGAGTATTTGTTTTTTCTTTTTCAGCTAATAATAAAGCTTTTGCTCCGTTTACAAATCCTGCATAAGCTAAGTAAATAGCATCTGACCATTTTTGCTCGCTCAATGCTGCATTTGCTGAATCAATTTTCTCTTTTGCTTCGAATAATAAAGTTGCTACTAAGTCGATTACTACACCGGCACATTCTCCAACTCCTACTGCTTTCACATAGTTATCAGCGTTACCCCAGTCAACAAAATCTTCTTCAGTAAGATTAGTTACATCAGCCAATGGTTTTAAGAATTCGTAGAAATACTTTTCGCCTTTCGCATCATAATAATCTAAGAACTTAGCTCCATTAGCATTTGCTTCAAAATCATTTAAGATTAAACGCAAAGCTTCCGGTCCGCGACGGCTAGGAATTTTGATTACTTTATCAGAAAAACGACCGTTTCCGTTTTCTAAATTCCCTCCACCTAATAATACTTGTAAAGCCGGAGCCACCAATTTTCCAGCATTGATTGACATCCCTTGGAAACCAATTGGAGCCATGTTGTGCTGCCCACAAGCATTCATACATCCACTAATTTTGATAGCAATTTCAGTATTATCAAGATATTGTGGGTATTCTGTTTTAATTACTCTTTCTAACTCATCAGCAATACCTGTACTACTAGCAATACCTAAGTTACAAGTATCTGTACCCGGACAAGCCGTGATATCTCCGATAGTATTGTATCCTAAATTAACCATGTCTAATTTGGCTAATTCCTGATAGAAGAATGGTAAATTTTCTTCTTTAATATTACGGATTACAATGTTTTGACGTAATGAAAAACGCAATTCATTGGCTCCGTAGTTTTTGATCAAATCAGCTAATAATCTTGCTTTGTCAATATAAAAATCTCCTAAAAGTACTTTTACACCAATTGCAACATAACCAGCTTGTTTTTGAGCAATTACATTTGATTTTTTCCAAGCTTCGTAAGCAGCAACATCTTCGATTGTTACTGTTGGCACTTCTAGTAAAGGCTCAGCAATTGGACGTTCAAAAGCAGTAGTGTCAATTTCGTAGCTATGGAATGGCAAAGCTTTTTTCTCCTCTTCTACCAAACGCAAGAACTCATCACGACCTAAATCTTTGATTAAGAATTTCAAACGTGCTTTAAGACGTTTAGCTCTTTCACCATAACGGTCAAAAATACGAATTACACCTTCAGCAGTTGGAATAATTTGGTTAACAGGAACGAAATCCGAAAGTAATTCGGCGTGAGAAGGCTGAGAACCTAATCCACCACCAAGCATTATTTTAAATCCTTTTTGTCCATCTACAATTTTAGGAATGAATCCTAAATCGTGTAAATAACTCAAAGCAGTATCTTTTTCAGAAGATGAAAACGAAATTTTGAATTTACGTCCCATTTCCTGACAGATTGGGTTACGCAATAAATATTGGAATAAGGCATGAGCATAAGGCGTTACATCAAATGGCTCATCCACATCTACACCTGCTAATTCACTCGCTGTAATATTACGAACTGTATTTCCACAAGCTTCTCTTAAAGTAATATCGTCTTTAGCCAAATCTGCCCAAAGTTCCGGAGTTCTATCCAAACTTACATAGTGAATTTGAATATCCTGACGCGTAGTAATGTGTAAACGACCTGTAGAATATTTCTCTGAAACATCAGTAATTCTTCTTAATTGCTCACTTGTTACTTTTCCGTAAGGCAATTTGATACGAATCATCTGAACACCTTCCTGACGTTGTCCATAAATACCACGAGCTAAACGAAGACTACGAAAACGCTCATCGTCAATTTTCCCACCACGGAATGCGTGAATTTTTTTCTCTAAATCGATAATCTCTTTTTGGACAATCGGATTTTCTATTTCTGTTCTAAAACTTTCCATTTCTTTTTCTTTATTGTTTGGAGTTTATTGTTTAGAGTTGGCAGCAAAACTATCAACTAAAAACTACAAACTATAAACTATTTGATAAACCCTACTCCTGCAGTTGTATTCGTATTTGGATCTATTAAGATAAAAGCTCCATTTGATTTGTTGTCTACATAAGAATCAAAATACAAGGCCTTACTTAATTTGATTGAAACCTCACCAATCTCGTTAATTCCTAATTGAGATGCTGGTGTAGCCCCTGAATAATCAGTAGCAATTACATTTTTAATGCTATCTACTTTTGCCAAAACTCTGTTTGTATTATGTTGTACCAAATATTTAGTTCCTGGAACTAATTTTTTGCTATCCATCCAACAAACCGTTGTTGTAATATCTTTTTCAATTTTTGGTAATTCGTCTGATTTTACAATCATATCACCTCTTGTTACATTGATATCATTTTCCAATTCAATAGTGATTGAAGAACCAGCCACTGCCTCGTCAAATTGTTGATCAAAGAAATGGATTTTAGACACTTTTGACTCCGTTAAAGAAGGCAAAACTGTCACAGCATCTCCAACTTTAATATTGTTTCCGTATAATTTTCCTGCATATCCTCTGAAATCGTGGTACTCTTCTGTTTTAGGACGAATAACGGTCTGAACAGGGAAACGTGTTTTTCCTGTATCGTAAATATCTTTAGACTCTAAAGCTTCTAAATGTTGTAGGATAGTTTGTCCTGTGTACCAAGGCATTTTCCCCAATGAATCCACTACATTATCACCTGTTAAAGCACTTAAAGGAATGTAGCTTACATTTTGCTCTTTATAATCACTTTTTGCATTCAATGCTTGGAAATCAGCTTTAATTTTGTTGAATACCTCTTCAGAATAGTCAACCAAATCCATTTTGTTTACCGCAACAATCACATCTTTTACTCTCAATAAATTATTGATAAAAAAGTGACGGTAGGTTTGCTCAATTACACCTTTACGAGCATCAATCAAAATAATAGATACTTGCGAAGTTGAAGCTCCGGTAACCATGTTACGCGTATATTCTACGTGTCCAGGGGTGTCAGCGATGATATAACTTTTCTTAGCTGTAGAAAAATAAATATGCGCTACATCGATTGTAATTCCTTGTTCTCTTTCGGCAACCAATCCGTCAGTAGCCAAAGAAAAATCTAAATAATCATATCCTTTTTGCTTACTGCTTCTTTCAATTGCTTCTAATTTATCTGTTGTCAATGATTGAGTATCATACAATAATCTTCCGATTAATGTACTTTTCCCGTCATCTACACTTCCTGCTGTTGCTATTTTTAAAACTTCCATTCTAACTATTTTGTTTCAGGTTTAAAGTTCCTAGTTCAATCGAAACTTAAATCTGTTTGTTTTTTTTGATTCTTCTAACTTCTAACTATTAACTTCTAACTTATTAAAAGTATCCTTGTTGTTTTCTTTTCTCCATTGCTGCTTCCGAACGCTTGTCGTCAATACGAGCACCACGTTCCGAAATTGTTGACTGTCTAATTTCACCAACAACTTCTGCAATAGTACCAGCATAAGATTCAACAGCAGCAGTACAACTCATATCTCCTACAGTTCTAAAACGAACTACTCTTTCTTCTACTACCTCATCCTCATCTTGATAAACAAATGGTGAGTGTGACCAAATCATTCCGTCTCTTACGAATACTTTACGTTTGTGTGAAAAATAAATAGATGGAATTTCAATTTGTTCTTGTTCGATGTAGCTCCAAACATCTAATTCTGTCCAGTTTGAAATTGGAAAAACACGAACATTTTGCCCTAATTCAATTTTACCATTCAATAAATCAAACAACTCAGGACGTTGGTTTTTCTCATCCCATTGACCAAAATCATCACGAACAGAAAAAATACGTTCTTTAGCTCTTGCTTTTTCTTCATCACGACGAGCCCCACCAATACAAGCATCAAATTTAAATTCTTCGATAGCATCCAGAAGAGTTGTTGTTTGCAAACTATTTCTACTTGCATAACGTCCTGTTTCTTCTACAACTTTACCTTGATCGATAGCATCCTGAACATTACGAACGATTAACTCTAATCCTAATTCTTTCACTAATTTATCTCTAAATTCGATAGTCTCAGGAAAGTTGTGTCCTGTATCAACGTGTAACAATGGAAAAGGAATTTTTGCAGGAAAGAACGCTTTTTGAGCTAATCTCACTAATGTAATTGAATCTTTTCCTCCTGAAAAAAGCAATACAGGTTTCTCAAATTGAGAAACAACTTCTCTAAATATGTAAATCGCTTCGCTTTCTAAAGCATTTGTTTTTAAAACTGAACTCATTTTTTTAATTTAAAAATTAAAAGATTTAATGATTGTAAAATTCTTCGAATTATAAAATCTATCTTCTTTATTCTATTATCTTGTCTCTTACTCTTTTTTTGCTCCGTGCAAACCGCATTCTTTGTGACTTTGTTCCCAATACCATCTTCCTGCTCTAATATCTTCTCCTTCAACAATTGCTCTGGTACAAGGCGCACAACCAATACTTACAAATCCTTTTTTATGCAAACTGTTTTGAGGAACATTATTGTCGTCAATATATTTTTGAACTTCTTCCAATGACCATTTCAACAATGGATTGAATTTTACTATATCAAAGTTGGCATCATATTCAAACAACTGCAAATCGCTTCTGTTTTCGGACTGCTCGGCTCTTAATCCAGTTATCCAAAGCTTATTCCCTGCCAATGCCTTCTTTAAAGGAACCACCTTACGAATATAACAACATTCTTTTCTGTTTTCAACCGACTCAAAGAAACTATTAGGTCCTTTTTTCTCCAATAATTCTTCTACAGCCTTAGCCTCAGGAAAATAAACCTTAATAGCTGTTTTATATTTTTTTTGTGTTCTATGAAAAACATCATAGGTTTCCTGAAACAAACGCCCAGTATCTAATGTGAAAATAGTAATTGCAGCACCACTTTTATCAATCAAATCAGTGATTACTTGATCTTCCTGACCAAAAGAAGTTGAAAAAACCACTTTGTCACCATATTCATTTGCTAAAAACGCAAAAGTTTCTTCTATTGAGAACCCTTGTGTTTTTTCTAATAATATTTGAACTACTGCTTCGCTCATCACCTTTTTTTATTAAAACTATTACCCTATCGGTTTAGTAGATTACTCGGCAAAAATAATATTTATTTCTAATATACAAAAACATATTGCATCTTTTTTAAACAACTAACACAAGGAATAAAGTAATTTGGAATTTTCAACAATAACAAGCAAGAATAAACAACCTAAAAAAAGCTAAAAATTGGAACTTTTTTCTATTATAAACCTCAAAAACAAACCCTGTATTATCGATTACAAGCAACCTTTATTGATAAAAAACATAAAATTTTAAAATTCTACTAAATCTATAGGATTATTATAAAATAATTGTATTTTTGCACCAAATATTTTTATAATGGACATTGAAATAGGATTAGTAGTTGCAGGTTTAGCAGTAGGCTTTATTGTTGGTATGACTGGTGTGGGTGGTGGATCATTAATGACACCCATATTATTATATTTTGGAATTCCCCCAACAACAGCCGTAGGTACCGACTTACTATATGCAGCTTTTACAAAGATAGGTGGAGTTTTTGTACATCACAAGAAAAAAAACATTAGTTGGACTATCACAGGATGGCTTTCCCTAGGAAGTGTTCCAGCTGCACTCTTAACTTTATGGATATTAGATAGCATAAAAACAGATATCACTCACATCAATTCGATCATAAAGTATAGTCTTGGCTGGGCATTATTATTTACTTCGGTAGCGATTTTATTTAAAAAGAAATTATTAGTTCTTTCTCAAAAACATGCTGGTGACAAATTCCACAGTGAGAGTAAAACACAAAATCTCTTAACAGTTGCAATTGGCGTTCTATTAGGAGCTACAGTTACACTTACTTCTATTGGAGCAGGTGCTTTAGGAACCGTAACCTTGTTCTTCTTATACCCATTATTACCAACTCCAAGATTAGTTGGTACTGAAATCGCACACGCTGTACCATTAACTTTAGTGGCTGGATTGGGTCACGCTTCGATGGGAAATTTAGATTTAACCTTATTAACTCAATTATTAATGGGTTCACTTCCCGGAATTTTTATCGGTAGTATGCTTAGTGGTAAGGTTCCAGACTTATTACTTAGAAATGCAATAGCAGTGATGCTTTTCTTCGTTGGATACAAATTAGTATTTTAATCTTATATTATTTCAAACAAAAGCCTTTCAAATTCAAAACTTGAAAGGCTTTTTTTGTTTTGTATAGTTTTCGCTTTAAAAAGCAATATCGGCTAAGGAATTATTTTCCAAAATCTTTAAAGTATTATCTCTAACCTCCATCATCAATTTACGTACTGCACAAGTCGCTTCGTCTGTACAATCATCACAAGGCTCGTAGAAATTATGACTAGCACAAGGCAGCAAAGCAATAGGTCCTTCTAGAATACGATACACTTTGGCCATATTGATATCTTTTGGCTCTTTGATTAAATAATAACCACCACCTTTTCCTTTTTTAGCTCCTAAAAAACCCGAATGACGTAATAACAACAAAATACTTTCCAAAAACTTAATCGAAATGTGTTCGGATTTTGCAATATCAGCTATAGCAACAGGTGTCTGATCTTCCTGACGCGCCAGAAAAGTCAAAGCTTTAATTCCGTATTTTGTTTTCTTAGATAGCATTCAATAAGATATTAGAAATTATATTTATGATTAAAGTTTAACGATTTTTGTTTTTAGGAATAAAACAAAAGTAATTTTTTTGATTAAATAAACATAAAAAAACGATTTTTGATTTACAGAAAATCTGCAATCAAAAATCGTTAATCTATAATCTGAAATCTTTAAGAAAGAGCCTGCTCCAAATCAGCGATCACATCTTTTACTGTTTCTAAACCTACAGAAACACGTACCAATCCTTCTGTAATACCTACTGCCAGTTTCTCTTCAGTAGACAATTTACTATGTGTTGTAGAAGCCGGATGCGTTACAATTGTTTTTGCATCTCCAATATTGGCAGAAAGCGAACATAATTTAATTTTATCCAAGAAAGCTCTACCCGCTTCAAGACCACCTTTAATTTCAAAAGCAATAATATTCCCTCCTAAAAGCATTTGTTTCTTTGCTATCTCATATTTAGGATGCGATTTCAAGAAAGGATATTTCACACTATTTACTTTAGGATGCGCCTCTAAAAACTCAGCCACTTTCACTGCATTTTCACAATGTCTATCCACACGAAGTGCTAATGTTTCCATACTCTTAGACAATACCCAAGCATTAAATGGTGACATTGCCGGACCTGTATTTCTTGAGAAAAGGTAAATTTGACGAATCAATTCGGCATCACCAACCGCCACTCCTCCTAAAACGCGCCCTTGACCATCCATTAATTTGGTAGCCGAGTGAATCACAATATGTGCACCATATTTAATAGGCTGTTGAATATATGGCGTAGCAAAACAGTTATCGATTATTAAAATCAAATTGTGTTTTTTAGCAATCTGACCTAACAATTCTAAATCCACAACGTCAACACCAGGATTTGTTGGTGTTTCAGCGTATAAAATCTTTGTATTCGGTTGAATAAAACTCTCAATTGTTTCTGGCTTATTGATATCAAAATAAGAAGTGGTAATATTCCATTTTGGGAAATAAGTCATAAACAAAGCATGCGTAGAACCAAAAACGCTTCCCGCCGATACAATATGATCTCCAGAGCTCAACAAAGCAGCAAAAGAGGAATATATAGCAGCCATTCCTGTTGCAAAAGCATAACCTGCCTCAGCTCCTTCCATTGCACATACCTTATCTACAAACTCCGTTGTGTTTGGGTTAGAAAAACGGCTATAAATATTACGTACTTTTTCCTCAGTAAAAGAAGCTCTCATGTCCTCAGCATCTTCAAACACAAAGCTCGAAGAAATATACAAAGGGGTTGAATGTTCTTGATATTGTGATCTATCGATATGTGTACGTATGGCTTGGGTTTCAAAACCAAATTCTTGTTCGTCCATTTTTTTTATTTTTTACACGAATTGTACAGATTTGCACAAATTCTTATTGCTTTAAATTTCACCAAAAAAATCCTTTAAAAAAGATTAGTTCAGTCTATTTCAATTTTAATTATTCTTTAGCTAATTCTACTCCGTTCAAAATTACTTTGTAATGAATCGTTGCCGTAGGTTCTACCGTCTTAGAAACTGAACAATATTTCTCAAAGGATAATTGTGCAGCCTTAGCAGCTTTGTCTTCTTTAATATTTCCTTCCAAAGAAAAAACTACATAAATATTTTTAAACGGTTTTGCTTCACCCACTTGAACACGCTCTCCTTCTACATCGGCTTTGAAAGAAGTGATTTCTTGACGTTGTTTTTTTAGAATCGAAATCATATCAATTCCGCTACAACCAGCCACTCCCATTAGTACCAATTCCATTGGGCTTGGGCCCATATCATTACCTCCAAACTCCGGACGCGCATCTACATTTACTATATGTCCTCTTTCATTTTTTAATTGAAAGTGGAAGTTTTCGTTTACTCTATCTAATGTTATTTTCATCACGTTGTTATTTTAAAATACTATTTTTATTCTTGATGAGATTGCTACGCCAGTTCGCTATCACTCGTGTTCTCCTTCGTCGAAATGACAAGTTCGCCTAAAAAAAATCTAAAATCTGCAATCTTAAATCTTATCCTTTATCCGATAATCTCAAAATATCTCCAAAAACTCCTCTTGCCGTTACTGCCGAACCAGCACCTGCTCCTTGAATTACAATTGGTCGGTCTCCGTAAGATTCTGTATAAATTTCGAAGAAGGAATCTGAACCTTTTAATCCTCCTAAAGCCGTATCCGAAGGAACAGAAACTAATTTTACTTCAAGATTTCCTTTGTCATTTTGCAAATCACCTGACAATTCTCCTATGTAACGCAATACATGATTTGGCTCTTGTTCTTCTTTTATTTTACTATAAATTGGATCAAATTCTTTTAACTTCGTTAAGAAATCAGCAGCACTACCTTCCCTTAAATGCTCTGGAATTAAGTTTTGAATTGAAATTTCTTCAAATTCATTTTGCAAATCCAACTCTCTAGCTAAAATCAATAATTTTCTACCTACATCATTTCCACATAAATCTTCACGCGGATCTGGCTCGGTATATCCATTATCAATGGCTTCTTTCAAAATGTCACTAAACGGAACATCTTTGGCAGAGAAATTATTAAACAAATAACTCAATGTTCCTGAAAACACTCCTTTAATTTTAGTAATATTCTCTCCAGATAGATGTAATAATTTAATGGTATCAATTAATGGCAATCCCGCACCCACATTAGTTTCGTACAAATAATTCTTTTGGTTTTCAGCCAATACTTTTCGCAATTCTTTATAAAAACCATAACTCAATGTATTTGCTACTTTATTAGATGAAATCAAGTCAAAACCATTTTCAACTAAAGAAGTATAATTCTCTACGAATGCAGCACTAGCCGTATTATCAACTGCAATTAAATTGGCCAAATGGTGCTCATTAGCATATTCAATTACATCTTTAATAGTGTATGAAAAACCATTCGTTTGGATTTCGTTTACCCAATTAGGCGTCACTCCGTCTTTATTTAGTAACACACTTTTAGAATTGGCAATCGCAAAAATATTCAGTTTAATATCTTTTCTTTTCTCAATAGCCTTAGCCGATTCTAAAATTTGATTAATTAAAGTTCCTCCAACTAATCCGTGACCAAAAACAGCAATATTGATTTTTTTTGAAACTCCAAAAATCTCTCCATGTATCACATTTAACGCTTTGTTTAGTTCGTTTTTCTTAACTACTAAACTCACGTTTTTCCCTGTAACAGTGTTATTAAACAATATTGGGATAATTTTATTGCGAATCAAAGCTGTATAAGGCTTATGAAACGTACTCAAATCCTGCCCGATAATCGAAATGACAGACACATCATCTGTTACTGAAATCTTATTGACATCCTTAGAATAAAAATCATTTTCAAATTCTTTTTCCAATTCTATCATCGCTTTAGTAGCCTGAGAAGCAGCAACCACTAATCCAATTCCTCTTTCCGAAGAACCTTGAGAAATAATACTTACACTAATATTATTATCTCCCATTACTTTAAAAATTCGAGCATCTACTCCCGTTTTACCTAATAAACCTCTCCCTTCAAGATTTACCAAGGCGAGATCTTCAAGAACTGAAAGAGTCTTAATCCCACCCGCTTTTGATGTAGCAGTGATTAAAGTTCCTTCATTTTCATGATTAAACGTATTTAATATACGTAAAGGAATATTTTTCTCCAATAAAGGGATAATCGTTTTTGCATGTAAAATAGTCGCACCAAAATTAGCCAACTCATTCGCTTCATTAAAAGTTAAATGGTCTATTTTCTTAGCATCAGCAACTAAATCAGGATTAGCCGTGTAAATTCCATCTACATGGGTATAATTTTGAAGCTCTTGTGCATTCAAATAATTAGCTAACAATGAAGCTGTATAATTACTTCCGTTACGCCCCAAAGTAGTGGTTACGTTATTAATATTAGAACCAATAAAACCAGTTACAATATTGATAAACTCACTATTGTCTTTAAAATATTGAACAACATTTTTCTTAGAAACTTGTTCCAAAGGTTGCGCATCACCAAATTTAGAATCGGTTTTTAAGAAAATTCTAGAATCGGCAAACTTCGCATTGATTCCCTTTTCGATTAAAATAGCCGTTAGCAATTTAGCCGACAATACCTCTCCAATAGACAAAACCTGATCTTTAATTTTAGAACTATAATCACCGATTAAGCTTACACCTTCGAATAATTTATCTAAAACTGAAAATTCCTCTGATAGATTTACAGCCAAATAATTATCTTGTTGGTATTGTTTAAATTTATCCAACAATGTTTTATAATCACCATTTTTAGTTGCAACAGCTAAGATTTCTTCTAATTCATCTGTTGCATTACCACGAGCTGAAACTACCACCGTAATTTGCTCACCTTGATTTACTTTATCTGTTATTATAGAAACAACTTTATTGATTCCTTCACCATTCGATAAAGATTTACCTCCAAATTTTAATATTTTCATTTCAATTGTATTTTGTATTGCTACTAAAAAATAGGAGCAAGTAAGTTGTTTAATTGTTCAAACTCAATCAAGAATGCATCATGTCCATGGATGGATTCTATTTCTTTATAAAACACCTTAACATTATGCTTTTTTAACTCCTGATACGTTTCTTTATTTTCTTTTGCGGTAAAAAACAAATCTGAATTTATACCTATGATATGAATTGTCGCTTCAATTTTAGAAGCAAACACTTCAAAAGAATCACTATTTCTGGTGATATCTATTGTTTTTAATAATTGGTTCATCATTTTATAGGAAGCCAACTGAAAACGCTTTTGTAATTTTTTACCATGATGAAGTAGCCAACTTTCGATATTAAATATCGCTAATTCTTCATTTATGGTTCTATCAAATTTCAGTTTAAAAGATTCTGGAGTTCTGTAACACAACATAGCATGAACTCGGGCATCCTGTATTGGATTTGATGAATTTTTTAAAATTTGCTCTTGCAAAAAGCAATTAGCAATCAACCAATCGGTAGATTTCCAATCGGTAGCAATAGGAATAACGTGTAAAGCCAATTTTGGCTTTAATGCAATCATTTCCCAAGCAATTCCTCCTCCTACTGAACCACCAATAATAGCGTACAATTGCTGAACATTTAAGTAGTTAATACCTTCTATAAAAAGTCGGGCAATATCTCTAGCTGTAAAGTCGGCATAATTTTCAATAATTGAACCATCGTAACCATTTCCAGGAACATTAAATACCAAAATACTGTATTTACGCGTATCAATAGTTTTATTTTCTCCTATTAAATCATTCCACCAACCATTCTCACCAATTACTTGAGAGTTACCAGTCAAAGCATGATTCACAACAATAACTGGTGCTGTATTAAGTGCAGGGCCAAAGACTTGGTAACTTAAATGAACAACAGGATATAAAGCACCACATTCAGTAGTGAAATTTTTAATTATAATAGGATTGGGTTTATTTTCCAATTTCAAATCTTATTTGATGATGGAAACATTATAAAGAAAGCTCAATAAACTAGAAGAATTTGCGTTGTTATCTTTTCCGCCATAGCAGATAGAATGTAGCACCTTCTTCGATGAATCGAAGGGTTGCTAAGGCATCATCGGGTCTATTCCCTCGTCCTTTCTTTATAACATTTCAATACGTTTATGAACTTAAAGGCACAAAGTAACTACTATTTTTTCAAACAAACAAATTTTGCTGATTTAGTTTTAAACCAACACTTATACAAAAAACAAACGCAAGCCATTACTGAACACAAAATCCAGAAATCACCTGCGTTTGAAATCTATATTTACGAAATTACAATTAGATAAACAGTGCTTCATTTTCTTTAGAATACATCAAAAAGGTTAATGAATTAGATACTTTTTTTTGACTTTTAGCATCCATCTCTAAATTGACACCAAATCTTGTAGTGGTCAATTCTATTCTATTTCTATTTTCTTCACTATTATTTGGCCTTATTCCTCTTATAAAGTCCAATGCTCTTGTAATCATTCTTCTTGTGTTCATAATGTTTAAATTTAATGTGACTTGTTGTTTGTATTTTGAATTCTATTTGTTGTATAAAAAAACCCTTTTGATAGCGACCAAAAGGGTTTATATATTTAATTATAAACGATACTTTTGGCCATCAACAGACTAGCTTCTGTACGCAAAGTACAGCTGCCGAAGATTGTTTTTTCATCTTATTGTTGATAGTAATCATTATTGTTGTTTCCTTAATTTATCTATTATTTGTTTTAAAAAAAAGCCTCCTAATTTCTTAGGAGGCTTTTGCTATATTTTATTTATTTAATAAAAAAACATTAAGCAATTGCACTCCTGCAAATCCCTTTAGATTGAACCATAGCTTTTTTACAAATAATAAGTTTCATTTTCTTTTTGTTTTGTGCTCCAAAGATAATAAAATAATCTTTACTGAAACATCATTTTAATTTTTTTTAAGCTATTTTAATCTAAACTTAGGTTTATTTTAAAGCCTCACATTGTGGAGGCATAATTTATTTTAAAAAGCAAATCAAATAAGAGCCTTTTTTTTCTGACAGTAAAACCATCTTTATTCTACTCTTCTGATTTGATATTTCAAAGATACTACCTAAATCCTTTCATGATGTTAAGCAAAGTTTAAATTAGACACTACAAACTGTTAAAAACTGCTTTCAAGTCTGCTTTTAAGTCTTCAATATTCTCTAAACCTACTGAAATACGGATTAAATCTTTAGAAACACCCGAACTTAATTGCTGTTCATCATTTAATTGTTGATGCGTTGTACTTGCTGGATGGATAATTAAAGACTTTGTATCACCAATATTAGCCAACAATGAAAATAACTTCGTTTCATCCGCTACTTTCTTAGCGGCATCAAAACCTCCTTTTAATCCAAAAGTGACCAATCCATTTTGTCCTTTAGGCAAATATTCTTGCGCCAAGTCATAATACTTGCTTGATTTCAAACCAGGATAGTTCACCCAAGCCACTTGTTCTTGTTGCTCTAACCATTGCGCTAATGCCAATCCATTTTCACTATGTCTTTGAACACGTACGGCTAAAGTTTCTAATCCTTGAATAATTTGAAAAGCATTAAACGGACTCAAAGCGGCGCCATAATCCCTTAATCCTTCAATTCTAACTTTAGCAATAAATGCAGCAGCCCCTAACGCTTCGTGATACACTAAACCATGATAACCTGGATTTGGTTCTGTAAATTCTGGAAAACGACCACTACTCCAATCAAAAGTTCCCGCATCAATAATAGCTCCTCCTAAAGAAGTACCATTACCGGCAATATATTTCGTTAACGAATGCGCTACAATATTAGCCCCATGTTCAATTGGATTTAACAAATAAGGTGAAGCGACTGTATTATCAACTATAAAAGGTACTTTTACTTTTTGTGCTACTGCAGCAATAGACTTAAGATCTAAAACATCAAGTTTAGGATTCCCTAAACTTTCTACAAAAATAACTTTAGTATTATCGTTAACTGCATTTTCAAAATTAGCTGCATCCGATGGATCTACAAATGTTGTTGTAATTCCTAACCTTGGTAATGTAGAACTAAACAAATTAAAGGTACCGCCATACAAACTGCTTGAAGCCACAATATGATCGCCTGATTTTAAAATTGCTAATAATGCAGTTACTATCGCCGCAGTACCCGAAGCTGTAACCACAGCTGCAATTCCACCTTCCAGTGCCGCTAAACGCTGCTCTAAAATATCATTTGTTGGATTATTCAAACGTGTATAAATATAACCTGCCTCAGCTAGACCAAATAAATTAGCTGCATGTTCAGAGTTATTAAACACATAAGAAGAAGTTTGATAAATAGGAACAGCTCTGGTTCCTGAATGCTTAGTCACATCATGACCTGCATGTAATGAATTGGTTTCAAATCTTAAATCACTCATTGTAAAATTTTATTTAATTATTTATAATTTATTTCAAAAAAAAACCTCCCAATTTCTCGGGAGGCTTTGCTATAATTTTTAATCAAGTTTAAGCAATAGGATACCCGCAGAAAAAATTCTGAACAACCATACACATCGCCATCTTGATATTTGTTTGCATATCTATATTTTTTTTAACTGAACCAAATTTGCGAACTTTATTTATAATAACCAAATAATTTGAAATTAATTTAACATTTTTTTACTTACTATTTACGCCATTCTACAAAGCACGAACAAGAACTCAACTTTTAATTCAAAAAATTAGTTAAGATTAATTTACAAATCAAAAATGGTTTCATACCTTTGCACCTCAAAATACAAGAGGAAAAATTTGAACTGATTGCAACCTCTTCATAATGAACCTAGTTGATTATGAATACTGAAGATTTTCAGTAGAAAAAAATGCTAAAGCAGAAACCTCCTTTAGTTCTTTTTGCAATTATTTTTCCTCGCTTAATATTAAAAAAATAATTTATGGCCTATTTATTTACGTCAGAATCTGTAAGCGAAGGACATCCAGACAAAATTGCAGATCAAATTTCAGACGCATTAATTGATAACTTCCTAGCATTTGACGCCGATTCAAAAGTAGCTTGCGAAACTTTAGTAACTACCGGTCAAGTAATCTTAGCTGGAGAGGTAAAATCAAATACATATTTAGATGTTCAACAAATTGCGCGTGATGTAATCCGTAAAATTGGTTACACTAAAAGTGAATATATGTTTGAAGCTAATTCTTGTGGAATTCTTTCAGCTATTCACGAACAATCTGCAGACATCAACCAAGGTGTTGACAGAAAAAACCCAGAAGAACAAGGTGCAGGAGATCAAGGTATGATGTTTGGTTATGCAACTAATGAAACTGAAAACTACATGCCTTTAGCATTAGACCTTTCACATAACCTATTGAAAGAATTAGCTGAATTAAGACGTGAGAATAATGAAATTACCTATTTACGTCCAGATGCTAAAGCTCAAGTAACATTAGAATATAGTGATGACAATACACCAATCCGTATTGATGCGATTGTTATCTCTACACAACACGATGATTTTGATGAAGAAGCAGCAATGCTTACTAAAATTAAAAAAGACATTATCGAAATTTTGATTCCTAGAATCATCGCTAAATATCCTGTTTACGCTCACTTATTTAACGATAAAATCAACTACCACATCAACCCAACAGGAAAATTCGTTATTGGAGGACCTCACGGAGATACTGGTTTAACAGGAAGAAAAATTATTGTTGATACTTATGGCGGTAAAGGAGCTCACGGTGGTGGTGCTTTTTCTGGAAAAGATCCAAGTAAAGTAGACCGTAGTGCCGCTTATGCTACACGCCATATTGCTAAAAACTTAGTGGCTGCCGGTGTTGCTGACGAAATCTTAGTTCAGGTTTCTTATGCCATTGGAGTTGCTGAGCCAATGGGAATTTTTATTGATACTTATGGCACTTCAAAAGTAAATTTAACTAATGGAGAAATTGCTAAGAAAGTAGAAGCTATTTTTGATATGCGTCCTTACTTTATCGAGCAACGTTTAAAATTAAGAAACCCTATCTACAGTGAAACTGCTGCTTACGGACACATGGGACGTACGCCAGAAGTAGTTACTAAAACATTCTCTGCTCCTGGAGGAGAAGAAAAAACAGTAACTGTTGAATTATTTACTTGGGAAAAATTAGACTATGTTGACCAAATAAAAACAGCATTCGGATTGTAAACAATCATTATAAAGCATCTTTTAAGCCATTCCCTAAAACGAATGGCTTTTTTTTTATACACTTGGGCATTAATAAAATTCAAAATCAATCCTATTTAACTTACCGAAGACTGTTTTTTTTTCTATTTTTACATCCAAAGACAAATACAAATCAAAAAAACGCTAACAATATAATGCACATAGCAGTAGCAGGAAATATAGGTTCAGGCAAAACAACATTAACCGCTTTACTATCCAAACAATTCAAATGGGAACCTCATTACGAGGACGTAGTAGACAACCCTTATTTAGATGATTTTTACCACCAGATGGAACGCTGGTCTTTTAATCTACAAATTTATTTCTTGAATAGTCGTTTTCGTCAAGTGATGCAAATTCGCGAAAGCGGAAAAAAAGTAATCCAAGACCGAACCATCTATGAAGACGCCCATATTTTTGCTCCTAATCTTTATGCAATGGGACTAATGACTACTCGTGATTTCCAAAACTATTCTTCTCTTTTTGAATTAATGGAATCTACAGTTAAAGCTCCCGATTTATTGATATACCTAAGAAGTTCTATTCCAAATTTAGTCGGACAAATCCATAAACGTGGACGCGAATACGAAAACTCTATTTCAATTGACTATCTAAGTCGTTTGAACGAGCGTTATGAAGCTTGGATTCAAACGTACAACAGAGGAAAACTATTAATTATAGATGTAGACAAAATAAACTTTGTGGACAACCCTGAAGACTTAGGAAACATCATCGAAAGAATCAATGCCGAATTAAACGGATTGTTTTAATCCTATATATACAGACAAAAAATGCCTCGCGATTGCGAGGCATTTTTTATTATTAACATAATTTATTTTTTGTGAGCACAACATTCTTTTTTTACAGAATTAGATGGAGCAACAAACTTTCCGTTGCTGTCATAATGTGATAAACAAGCCTTTTTTTCTTCTGGCGTACATCCCATTTCATCACACATTTTAGCACATTCCTCTTTGGTAATTTTGACACATTTATCCATATTACATTTCCCCATCATCATATGATCCTCTCCATGATTACCCATATGACAAGAATTCATTTCCATTATAGGCATATTTTTCCCAGTATGCGTTATACTTCCATTTCCTAATATCGGCGCAATTACTAAACCAATTAAACAAGTCAATTTGATTAAAATATTCATAGAAGGCCCAGAAGTATCTTTAAAGGGATCACCTACCGTATCACCTGTTACTGCCGCTTTATGCGCATCAGAACCTTTATAAGTCATTTCTCCATTAATCATTACACCCGCTTCAAATGATTTCTTTGCATTATCCCAAGCACCTCCAGCATTGTTTTGAAAAACAGCCCAAAGCACACCTGAAACCGTTACACCCGCCATGTACCCACCCAACATTTCAGCAATTAACTGATTATTATCAGCATAAACTAATTTTCCAAGTAAAACAATCGCAATAGGAAAACCAATGGTTAAAACGCCCGGCAACATCATTTCGCGCAAAGCCGCTTTGGTTGAAATATCAACGCATTTCGCATACTCCGGTTTTGCTGTTCCTTCCATGATACCTGGTATTTCTTTAAACTGACGACGCACTTCATACACCATATCCATGGCTGCTTTACCAACAGAATTCATCGCCAATGCAGAAAAAACTACAGGAATCATTCCTCCAACAAACAACATAGCCAAAACGGGTGCTTTAAAAATATTAATCCCATCAATTCCTGTAAAAGTCACATAAGCAGCAAACAGTGCCAAAGATGTTAATGCTGCCGAAGCAATCGCAAATCCTTTTCCTGTAGCAGCAGTTGTATTCCCTACTGAATCTAAGATATCTGTTCTAGTACGAACTTCTTTAGGTAATTCGCTCATTTCAGCAATTCCTCCAGCATTATCTGAAATTGGCCCAAATGCATCAATTGCCAATTGCATAGCCGTAGTAGCCATCATTGCAGAGGCCGCTAAAGCAACTCCATAAAAACCAGCCAAAGCATAGGTTGACCATATCGCCGCACCAAACAATAAAACGGTTGGAAAGGTCGAAATCATTCCGGTTGCTAAACCTGCAATCACATTAGTCCCTGCTCCTGTAGATGATTTTTGAACAATTGCTAAAACGGGCTTCGTCCCCAATCCCGTATAATACTCTGTAACAGAAGAGATTGCTCCACCAACAAACAAACCAATTATAGTAGCATAAAAAACACGCATTGATGAAATTTCTTGAGCACCTTCACCAAAATACTCCATAGTCATAACTTCAGGAAGCATATATTGAACCAAGAAAAAACAAGAAACAGCTGTAAGAACAATTGAAACCCAATTTCCAATATTCAAAGCTTTTTGCACTTGAGCTTCTTTTGCATCATCACTTGAGATTTTAACTAACATCGTTCCTATGATTGAAAACAAAATTCCAAAACCAGCTATAGCCATAGGTAACAAAATTGGCCCTATACCACCAAATACATCTTGAATAATTCCACCCATATCTTTAATCACGTAGTTTCCTAAAACCATAGCAGCTAAAACCGTAGCTACATAAGAACCAAATAAATCAGCTCCCATTCCGGCCACATCGCCCACATTATCCCCTACATTATCAGCAATTGTTGCAGGATTACGTGGATCATCCTCTGGAATTCCCGCTTCTACTTTACCTACTAAATCAGCACCTACATCGGCAGCTTTAGTATAAATTCCCCCACCTACTCTAGCGAACAAAGCAATCGATTCGGCTCCTAATGAAAAACCTGCCAGTGTTTCAAGAACTACCGTCATATCTTCAGTAGAAGTCCATGAACCATCCATGAAAAAATGAAAAAAGAAAATAAAAAAAGAGGTCAAACCTAAAACTGCCAATCCAGCAACACCTAGTCCCATTACAGTTCCACCTCCAAAAGAAACCTTTAACGCCTGAGGCAAACTACTACGAGCCGCCTGAGTAGTCCTTACGTTCGTTTTTGTTGCTATCTTCATTCCCATGTTTCCTGCTAAAGCAGAAAAGAATGCACCAACAACGAAGGCGATTACAATTAATAAATGCGTTTTAACACCTGGCAAAAAAGTAATAGCTGCTAAAACAATACTGGCTAATAAAACAAAAACTGAGAGCAACCTGTACTCTGCTTTGAGAAAGGCTAAGGCTCCTTCGTAAATATAATCCGAAATAGCCGCCATTTTACCATCTCCGGCATCTTGTTTTAAAACCCAAGCTCTTTTGTAAAACATAAAAGCCAATCCAACTAATGCCATAATCACTGGCATCCAAATCATAATTGTATTCATAAATTCGTTTTGGTTAAGGTTAATAATCAACACTATACAAACGAATTTAAACAAAAAAAGCAATATTCTGACCGAATATTGCTTTTTTTACATTTTTATAAACTTAAATTATTTAATACTAAATAATCCTTCTGGTTTGTTTTCAATTGCATTGAAACGATCTGTACACTCTTTGATGATTGTTTTTGCTTCACTTAAATCTCCCCAACCTTCAACATCTACTTGTTTATTTTCAAGATCCTTGTATACTTGGAAGAAGTGCTCGATTTCTTTTAATAAGTGAGGATTAACATCTGACAAATCATTTAATTTATTCCAAATTGGGTCAGAAACAGGTACACAAACAATTTTCTCATCTGGTCCTTTATCATCAGCCATGTGGAAAACACCGATAGGTTTTACTTCCATAACACAACCAGGAAAAGTAGGCTCATTAACTAAAACCAAAACATCTAATGGATCTCCATCTAAAGCTAAAGTTTCAGGAATAAATCCGTAATCAGCAGGGTACATCATTGAAGAGAATAACATTCTATCAAAACGCATTCTTTTGATTTCAAAATCGTACTCGTACTTATTTCTACTCCCTCTTGGTATTTCGATAAGAACATCGAAAGTGTTTATTTTGTCTGCAGTCATTTTAATTATCTTAAGTTGATTTAATTTGGGCACAAAAGTAATTTAAATAGTCTTTTATAACAAAATATTTCTATCTAAAAGATACTCAAAACTTTTAATCCTATTTATTAGTTTAGAAATAAAAACCAAAGGCGCCTTTTACAGAAAAACGTTGCGCATCGGGTGCATTCAAATAATTACCTCTCCAAGTAAAATCAATTCGGAAAACCTTGAAAATATTCCCAATACCAGCACTATATTCCCAATACACATTTTCCGGTGCTGTATAATTCAATCCCGAAGCATTAATGGCACGATTAGCATCGGTAATAGTTCCATACACTCCTCTGGCACCAATAATCTCTCTCCAATTTAATTTTCGCATAAAAGGAATTCGAGCAAATAATCTTCCTTGGAAATTGTGTTCCCACTGCATCGTAGCATATTGATCCGAGATAAATTCGTAAAAATTAAGATTACTAAATGTATTTTCTATCGTAAAATAAGATTGATTTCCTGGTATCACACTCATTAAACCTAAAGGAATTGTTCCAAAGGTTTTACCTAATTCTAAAGTAATATTGGTTCGTCCTAATGGACCAATAATTATCGGTTGTTTATAATACAATTGTAATTTATCATAGTCAAAATCACTATCTAATAAACCTTTAAATCCATGACTATAATTCACATAAAATCGACTGAACGGACTATCAACTACATTTCTTTCTACCCCGAAACCAATCATTTTTCGATTTGGGCTAAATTCAACCTGCACATTAGCTTCTGATTGTTTTACATCCTTTCTTGTTGTAGTATAAGTAGCATCTGTATAATAATCCAAGCTAAATGTATTAGACGCTGATTCTAATGTTCTATATGAAAAACCTAATTGAAAGGTCAGGTTTTTTACGGGTTCCATTTCAACAGCAAAATTAGATAAGTTGATATTGGTCAATTTTCCATTACTACTTGTATTAAACAAAGAGGAAGAAGCAAAACTTCGCCCCAAAACATCATTGGTAGTAGTCAAGCTCGCCCCAATTTGCTCGACATCACGTCGATTACCTCCTGAAAGAATGATTCTGCTTTTCTTATCAACCATCCATTTTCCTGACAAACCATATTTGAATTTATTATCATCAAATCCATAAGCCGTATAGCCTTGAAGTCTCCAAGTGTCGTTTGGGCCAAAATAGGTTCGACCTCCTGTTCGAATACGAACACCTTCGACTTCATTGTATCCAAAAGTTGAAAAAATAGGCCCATAATCAAAATGTCCAAATTGGATATAACCACTTCCTAAAATAGAAACCAAATTATACAACTTCTTAAACTTCTTGACCGTTTGCAAGGTATCTAACATTTTGTAAATACCTTTTTCATCTTTATTTAGATTTTCAAATCGATTCTCCTCCCAGTATTTTTCATCTCGATTATAGACTTCATTATCGATGTAATTGACTTCTTCTTTATAAAAAGCTACTGGTTTTTCTACATTAAATTGATGATTTTGATACAATGTGGTACGTTTACCATAAACCCCTTTAGACTCTTCTTTTTTATTCAAGGCAAAGTCCGACATCATGTGGTCACGTGTCAATAAAAAAACCGAATCGTTTTGAACTTCAAATTCTTGTTCGATATAAATATCTTTTACCCAGTTAATATTGGCACTTTTAGTTACGGCCATATTAATTTTCTTGATGGCAAAAGTGGTGTCATTAACCCAAAAATCCCCTTTAAAAGTAAGTTCGTTTTTACGACGAGGATAAAACAAAATATTGTAACACCATTTCTTATTGATGAAAGCACTGTCACGCAAGACATAATTATAGGTGTCAATTCCTGTTTTTGACAAAGGACTCGTAAAACTCTTATCAAAAAAAGTCATGTGATTATTGTAAATATCATAATTAGAATACAAGTCTTTTACAAAGGATAAAATTTGTTGATTATCGCTAAATCCAGAATTTTTATTGGCTTTCAATTTCTCTTTTACTTTGCCCAACTTATTATTACCATATACATCCGATAATGATTCGTTAATAAAAATAGGGAGATAAGTCTTCCCAGTTACCCTTGAAGTATCAACATGCTTAAAAACAAACTCCATTCCTTTGAAAAGCTTACTTTTCATAAAAGCACTATCAATGGTATTCATATCAAATTCAACCTTCTCATATTTTTCCATTTGATATTGATCAAACAGATACAAGCCATTTTTACGTTTTCTTTCCCAAATTTTCCTAAGAATATCAAGAGCGGGATTGTTTTTTTTAGAAGTTTTACCTGTAAAAACCACTACCTCCTTTAACGCCTCTGCATCTTTCAAAACAACCTTAAAATTATAATTCACCGCTTTTTCCAAAGTAATTTCTTTATCTGAAAATCCTACAGATGTAATCAACAAAACATCATAAGTTTGAGGAGATTCGATATAAAAACGCCCGTCTTCATTAGACATAACCCCTTGATTTGAACCTTTAAACACAATATTTGCATAAGGGACAGGCTGATTTGATTTATCTAGAACCATTCCGCTCACTTTTGTTTGAGCAAAAAGGGTAGAAAACAAAGACACAATAAAAACGATTACTAAAAAAAGATATTTTTTACTCATACAGTAAATTTTAAAAAAAAAGCTTCATCAAACTAAACGTAAGATGAAGCCTTAATAGTGTTTGTTATGTATTATTTATACATTACTTTTTTAACAGCTTTGATTACATCAGATGCATTTGGCAACCATTCTTTCAACAACACTGGTGAATATGGTGCTGGAGTATCAGCTGTAGTGATTCTTTGAATTGGCGCATCTAAGAAATCGAATGCTTGTTCTTGAACGATATAAGTAATCTCAGAAGAAATACTAGCCACTGGCCAAGCTTCTTCAAGAATTACCAAACGATTCGTTTTTTTAACCGATTTCAAAATAGCGTCTTTATCCATAGGACGAACTGTTCTTAAGTCGATAATTTCACATGAAATACCTTCTTTAGCTAATTCATCAGCTGCAATAAATGCTTCTTTAATGATTTTTCCAAAAGAAACAATTGTTACATCTGTACCTTCTCTTTTGATATCAGCAACTCCAATAGGAATTACATATTCTCCATCTGGCACTTCTCCTTTATCACCATACATTTGCTCAGATTCCATGAAAATTACTGGGTCATTATCACGAATAGCGGCTTTCAATAAACCTTTAGCATCATAAGGAGTTGACGGAACAATAACTTTTAAACCTGGAGTATTTGCAAACCAGTTCTCTAAAGCTTGAGAGTGTGTAGCTCCTAATTGACCTGCAGAAGCAGTTGGTCCACGAAAAACGATTGGCACATTAAATTGTCCCCCTGTCATTTGACGCATTTTAGCAGCATTATTAATAATTTGATCAATACCAACTAAACAGAAGTTGAAAGTCATATATTCTACAATTGGTCGGCAACCATTCATTGCTGAACCTACAGCAATTCCTGAAAAACCTAACTCTGCAATTGGAGTATCAATAACTCTTTTTTCTCCAAATTCAGCAAGCATTCCTTTAGATGCTTTATAAGCTCCATTGTACTCAGCAACTTCCTCACCCATTAAATAAATGGACTCATCACGACGCATTTCTTCACTCATCGCTTCGCAAATGGCCTCTCTAAATTGTATCGTTCTCATATTAGATATAGTATGTATATAATTTTCAAAAGAGCAAAAATAAATATTTTAAACCATTTAAAACACAAATTAACCTAAATAATCCACCTTAAATTCTAACATCTTAGGATTCGTATGTGAATATCTTGCAATTTAACTTCCTATATTCCTAACAAAAGGACTAAATTATTATACGAATCTCCTTAAGTACCTATTCAATGCCAAAATATTCGAAATATTGTTCTAATTTTGTAACTCAATCTTCAAAAAACACATAAAATCTTCAAAACATGAAAATACTAGTTTGCATCAGTCATGTTCCTGATACTACCTCTAAAATTAATTTTACAAACGGTGATACTGAATTTGACACTAACGGTGTTCAATATGTAATCAATCCTAATGACGAATTTGGATTGACACGTGCTATTTGGTTCCAAGAACAACAAGGCGCTACTGTAACAGTAGTAAATGTTGGAGGTCCTGAAACCGAACCTACATTAAGAAAAGCACTTGCTATTGGAGCCAATGATGCCATCCGTATCAACGCAACTCCTACCGATGGTTTTTTTGTAGCGAAACAATTAGCTCAAGTAATACAATCAGGAGGATACGACTTAGTTATTGCTGGAAAAGAATCACTAGATTATAACGGAGGGATGGTTCCAGGAATGACAGCTAGTATTTTAGGATACAATTTTCTAAACGCCTGTATTGATGTTAAAGTTGATGGAACAAATGTAACTGCTGTACGTGAAATAGACGGCGGAAAAGAAACCGTTAGCACTTCTTTACCTTTAATTATTGGTGGTCAAAAAGGAATCGTTGAAGAAAAAGACTTACGAATTCCTAACATGAGAGGAATTATGACTGCGAGAACTAAACCGCTAAATGTAATTGAAGCAACTGAAGCACCTACAAATACTAAAGCAATTAAATTTGAAAAACCAGCTCCAAAATCGGCTGTAAAAATGATTTCAGCTGACAATTTAGATGAATTAATCAACTTATTACACAACGAGGCCAAAGTGATTTAAGATTACTGAATGAAGATTTTTGACTGCAGATATGCAAAACAAAATCCAATTCAACACTTTAATTAAAATCTAAAATCACAAATCGTTAATCTAAAATCATAAATCATCATGTCAATATTAATATATGCCGAATCGGCCGAAGGAAAATTTAAAAAAGTAGCTTTTGAAATCGCATCTTATGCTAAAAAAGTAGCCGAATCATTAGGAACAACTGTAACTGCTTTGACCATTAATAACGAAAACAATTCGGAATTAGCAAAATACGGAGTTGACAAAGTTTTAAAAGTAGCTAATAACAAACTAAATCAATTTAACGCAAAAGCTTACGCAGATGTTATCAAACAAGCTGCTCAACAGGAAAACACTAAACTGGTAATTCTATCATCAAGCACCGATAGTATTTATCTTTCTCCATTGGTAGCTGTAAACTTAGATGCAGGTTACGCTTCTAATGTAGTTGCATTACCGGTTAGTACCGCTCCTTTTCAAGTAAAAAGAAATGCTTTTTCAAACAAAGCATTCAATATAACAGAAATCAATACTGATGTAAAAGTGATTGGTTTAGCAAAAAACTCATTCGGTATTTTTGAAAACGAATCCACATTAACCGAAGAAATTTTCAACCCTATCATTGGCGATAATGACTTTGGTATTAAAGTAGAATCTGTTGAAAAATCATCTGGAAAAGTTTCTATTGCTGATGCTGAAATTGTAGTATCAGGAGGACGCGGATTAAAAGGTCCAGAAAACTGGGGATTAATTGAAGATTTAGCTACAGTTCTTGGTGCGGCGACTGCTTGTTCTAAACCTGTATCTGATTTAGGTTGGAGACCACACGCTGAACACGTAGGACAAACAGGAAAACCCGTTGCTACTAATTTATATATTGCTATTGGAATTTCCGGAGCGATTCAACATATTGCAGGAATCAATGCTTCTAAAGTAAAAGTAGTAATCAATACCGATGCCGAAGCGCCTTTCTTTAAGGTTGCAGATTACGGAATCGTGGGTGATGCTTTTGATGTTGTACCAAGATTAATTGAAAAATTAAAAACGTATAAGTCACAAAACAATTAAGCTTACAAGCTAAACAATAAAATAATTCTGCCTAATAAAATAAGATAATCGTATCTTTGCTTATTGGCAGAATTTTTAATTAATATTGCAACCTAAAACTAAAAACCAAAACTACATTTTTCATTTCAACAATTATGAGCTTAGTCAAATTATCCATAAAAGGAATTTCATACAGCCAAACACAAAATGGGGCCTACGCTTTGATTTTGAATGAAGTAGACGGCGAGAGAAAACTACCTATAGTAATAGGTGCTTTTGAAGCTCAATCTATTGCAATTGCTTTAGAAAAAGAAATAAAACCGCCACGTCCACTAACTCATGATTTATTCAAAAATTTTGCTGAGCGATTTGATATCGTAGTTAAACAAGTAATCATACACAAATTAGTAGATGGTGTTTTTTACTCTAGTATTATTTGCGAAAGAGATAAAATCGAAGAAATAATCGACGCCAGAACTTCTGATGCAATTGCTTTAGCTTTACGATTCAATGCGCCAATTTTTACCTATAAAAACATTTTAGATAAAGCAGGTATTTATTTAAAAACAAGCTCAACTGATTCAGACAAAGAAAACCAACCAATGGAAGATGTTATTTCTAATCCGGAATCTTTTTCGGCTGAAGCAGAAAGCGGCAGAGCTTATATAAAATATAGCTTACAAGAATTAAATGACTTATTAATTCAAGCTGTTGAACAAGAAGATTACGAAAAAGCAGCCAAAATAAGAGACGAAATTTCAAAAAGGGAATCCTAATTTAAGTGCTATTTTTGAGTGCTATAGTATAACAATTTGCATAAATCAACATATCCCAATGAAGCAATATCTAGATTTAGTAAAACATGTAATGGAAAATGGTTGCCAAAAAGGCGATCGAACAGGAACGGGAACCAAAAGTGTTTTTGGTTACCAAATGCGTTTTGATTTAAGCGAAGGTTTCCCTATGGTAACCACTAAAAAACTTCATCTTAAATCGATCATTTACGAATTGCTTTGGTTTCTAAAAGGTGACACTAACATAGGCTACCTTAAAGAACACAATGTAAAAATTTGGGATGCTTGGGCAGATAAAAATGGAGATTTGGGTCCAGTATACGGACATCAATGGCGTAATTGGAATAGTGAAGAAATTGATCAAATTTCCGATCTAATACAAGAATTAAAAACCAATCCCAACAGCCGAAGAATGCTTGTTTCGGCTTGGAATCCATCGGTATTACCAGACACATCAAAATCATTCGAAGAAAATGTAGCTAACAACAAAGCCGCTTTGCCGCCTTGTCATGCTTTCTTCCAATTTTATGTAGCTAACGGAAAATTATCCTGCCAATTATACCAAAGAAGTGCCGACATTTTCTTAGGTGTTCCGTTTAATATTGCTTCTTACGCTTTGCTAACGATGATGATAGCACAAGTATGCGACTTAGAACCAGGAGAATTCATCCATACGTTCGGTGACGCACACATATACAACAATCACTTTGAGCAAATCGAACTACAATTATCACGCGAGCCTAGACCATTACCAAAAATGATTTTAAATCCTGAGATAAAAAACATTTTTGATTTTGACTATGACGACTTCACTCTCGTAGGCTATGAACCTCACGAGACCATTAAAGGCAACGTGGCAGTATAAACAAAAAAAAAGCGTTTTAGATTAAACCTCTAAAACGCTATTTTCAGCTCCTGCAAATTCATTCCACTTAAATGAGTCTGCTTCTGTTTCGTTTATATATTCTCCGTCAATCAGATATTTGAATTCATAAGTTGCATCTTTATCCAAATCAAAAACACCTTTAAAAGTACCGTTTTTCAATTTACTTAAAGCACCTTCTTCAGGATTCCAATTGTTAAAATCACCTACTACAGCAGCACTTGTAGCTTCCTTAGCCTCTATTGAAAACGTAACTTTACAAACTGGTTTTGACTTTACAAACTGTTTTTTAATCGACATAACTGTTTCATTTTTAGATTTCTGTAACAAAGTAAGTCATTTTATTTTGAAGTTTAAACACCTTGGATGAACTTTTAAGACAAAACATAATAAAGTGTTAAAAACAAATCAATTTTATAATTTATCTTTGGTATTTTTCCTAATTAACAAAAAAAAGAAAGAATGAAATACAAATAATTTCCCACACAAATCAACATTTAGAAATTAAATTTTATCTTTATAAACAAAAAAACAGCTCCCTATGAAAACCGAACAACATGAATTATACGAGTATGCTAGAAAACGTATAAAACAGAAAAAAAGAGTTTATTTTCATTTTGTTTTATTGTTTTTAGCTAGCCTATTTTTATTTGTAGCCACAACCGTTTTTCACTTCAACGAAAACGCAAGTTGGCACATTTGGCTAATTACGACTTGGTTGTTTTTATTTATTTTGCATTTCATAAAAGTGTTTATCACTGATCGATTTATGGATAAAAACTGGGAAAGAGAACAAATTGACCGCTTAGTCGATTTACAAAAAAAGAAAATTGAAGAATTGAGCAACAACCTAAACGAAGAAAACCCTACTAATTAAAAACGAATGATTACAATGATCGCTGCTGCTGCCGAAAACAGGGCACTTGGAAAAGACAACCAGCTAGTTTGGCATTTACCAAACGATTTTAAACGATTTAAAAGCCTCACAACAGGACACTACATTATAATGGGTAGAAAAACATTTGAAAGTTTCCCTAAACCCTTACCAAATAGAACCCATGTTATTATTACAAGACAAAAAGGATATGAAGCAGAAGGCTGTATCGTTGTAAACAGTATCGAAAAAGCTATTGAAATTTGCCCTAAAAACGAAGAATCATTTATCATAGGAGGTGGAGAAATTTACAATTTAAGCCTACCATTTGCCGATAAAATTGAATTGACTGTTGTACACCACACTTTTGAAGCAGATGCTTTTTTTCCTGAAATAAATGAAAATGAATGGGAACTAACGAATAGCGAATTTCAAACTAAAGATGAAAAACATTTGTACGATTTCACATTTGAAACCTATATTAAAAAAGAAAAAACACCTCAGTAGAGGTGTTTTTTTACTTTGAATCACTTTAAAATTAATTTGAAACTATTCTAGTCTTGAAAAACAATTTGACATAACAACAATAAATTGACAAATAATAAACTCATACCCGAAATAAGAATAATATTATTTGCAATTTTTCGAGAAAACATCTCGAAAAACCCTTTAATACCAAATACCACAAAGATACTAAAGGAGGTGAAAATTAAAATTTCCAAAAACAAATTTAATCCTAAGAACGTATTTTGCGTTTCAATAAAGTCTCTACCTCTTATTAAAGAAGAGCCGTCAAAATAAATAACAAGAACAAATGAAATTGCCAACGCAAAAAACAGCCATCTGAGTTGAATAAGTAATTCTCTATTAATCATGATAAGTAATTCAGGCTGTAAATTTCAATATAAAAAATTTGTCATACAATACCCACTTTTGGTGATTTTTCAAAAAATAAAAAAAACCAAACCAAAATTGAATTTCAAAATACCAGAACATTTTAAAAGGCATTATAGTATATTTGCTAAAATTTAAAAAATGGACAAAAATATCACCCCATATAAAGATTCTACCTTAGGCAAAAAAGAACAAGTCGCCAAAATGTTTGATACCATTTCTGGCAACTACGATAATTTAAATCGAGTTATCTCATTTGGAATTGATGTTAAATGGAGAAAAAAAGTACTCAAAATCATCAATAAAAATAAACCAGAAACCATTTTAGACATTGCAACTGGCACAGGAGACTTAGCTATTTTAATGGCACAAACCAATGCCAAAAAAATAACAGGATTAGACATTTCGGAAGGAATGTTAGACGTGGGAATAAAAAAAATTGCGCAAAAAAATCTTTCTGAACGTATCGAAATGATTTTGGGAGATTCCGAAAGTATTCCTTTTGAAGACAATTACTTTGATGCCATTACTGTTGCTTTTGGTGTTCGTAACTTTGAAAACTTAGAAAAAGGTTTAGCAGAAATATTAAGAGTTTTAAAGCCTAACGGAACTTTTGTCATTCTAGAAACCTCAGTACCTGAAAAAACACCTTACAAACAAGGTTACAATTTTTACAGCAAAAACATTTTACCAATCATCGGGAAATTATTTTCTAAAGACAACGTTGCCTATGGATACCTATCCGAATCGGCGGCTGCTTTTCCATATGGCGAAGCTTTAAACAATATTTTAAGAAAAACAGGGTTTATAGATGTAAAAGCAATGCCACAAACTTTTGGGGTTGCCACCATTTATGTTGCATCAAAAAAATAAACTTTCCTGGTCATGAAAAAGATAATTGCCTTTACTTTCTTATTAATGTTCACTTTAGGACAGTCGCAAACTAAAGGAATGTTCAGTAAAGATCCTATTATCAATTTAGAGAATTTTCAAAAACAACGACTGTATTTTGGCTATTATTTAGGATTTAGTTCTTTTGATTTTAAGTTCGATTACAAAACGGTAAGTCCAGACATCCAAGTAAAAAAAAGCACCGGTTTCAATGTAGGAGTTGTAGCTGATTTAAAACTTCAAGAACACGTAAACCTTCGTTTTGAACCCGGATTATATTACACTAAAAGAACCTTATATTTTCCAGATTTTGAAAGAGAAATTGACGCAGTACGCGACGTAAACAGTACTTATATTCATTTTCCTTTATTACTCAAATTTTCCTCTGTAAGAACTGGGAACATTCGTCCCTATATTGTAGGTGGATTGTCTACTACTCTAAATTTGTCTTCTAATTCAAAATCCAAAGACGATAATCTCCAACAAAAATTCAGAGTAAAACCATGGAGTACGAATTACGAGTTGGGTTTTGGAATCGACATCTTCTCTGAATACTTTATCTTTTCCCCTTCTATTCGTGGCTGTTTCAGCCTTAAAGACGAACTTATTCGTGATAATGATCCTAATAGCCCTTGGACAGGAAATATCGAATCATTAAAAACAAGAGCTGTCTTTATTAATTTTACTTTCCATTAAAAACTTAAGCTAGATTTCGCTTAAATTCACTCAAAATTATACCCGTTGCAGTGGCAACATTTAAACTTTCTGCCTTTTGTAATTTCCCAAAACGAGGAATAGTAATACGGTTTTTTATTAAAGCTTCAATTTCTTCTGAAATACCATTAGCTTCATTTCCCATAACAATAATTCCTTCTTGAGGAAGGGAAGATTTATATATATTTTCTCCCTCCATAAAAGTGCCGTAAACTTTTAAATTCGTTTGAGAAATGTATGCTTCTAAATCCACATAAGTTACATTTACCCTACTTATAGATCCCATTGTTGCCTGAACTACTTTTGGATTGTAAATATCAACCGACTCCTTAGAACAAATTACTTGTTCTACACCGTACCAATCACATAGACGTAATATAGTCCCTAAGTTACCTGGGTCTCTCACATCATCCAAAGCAATTATTAAACCGGATTCTATAATTGTTTTTTCTTCTGGAATTTTAAACAATGCCAAACAGCTATTAGGTGTAGCTAAAGCACTGATTTTTTTCAAATCGGTTTCGTGTATTAAGGATTTTTTTTTACCTAAAACGTCCTCAAAATCATACTGGGTAGTAAACAAATGTTCTAATTCGAAATTAGAATTCAAAAGTTCTTGAATCACTTTTACACCTTCTGCAAAAAACATTTGATTGATAATCCTATACTTTTTTTGCTGTAAACTAGTTATTAGTTTTATTTGGTTTTTACTAACCATAAAAATATGTACTTTTGAATTAAATATTTTAGACGTCTTGAAAAAAATTTCAGCAAAAATATCATTATTTATTCTAATAGGAATAATTATAGCTGCTTGTAACGCAGAAAAAAGAGTTCCAAAAGGAAAACAACTTCTTGCAAGTACTCAAATTACAGTAAATGGCAAGAAAACCAATAACGAAGATATTCACGAACAATTATACCAAAAACCTAATAGCACCTTATTAGGCTTTCGCTTACGATTAAATCTCTATAATTTAGCTAATCTAAATCCTGACTCGACATACCAAGCAAAATTCACTAACAATCCTGGTAAATACGAAAGAAAATCCAAATGGCTATCCGCCAAACAAGTGGATCGCCTTGGCAAATCCTTTTGGTATCACGGTATTCATGATTTTTTAAAAAAAACGGGGGAACCACCAGTCATTATTGATTCTACAAAAACAAAGAAATCGGTAGCGAGACTTAAATATTACTATTTCAATAATGGTTATTTTGATGTTGTAGTCAATTCTAAACACGATACCATAAAACCTAAAAGAGGAAAAATTGAATACGAAATCACAACTAACAATGCCTATTTGTTAGATACAATAACGGCTACTATTAGTTCGCCACAACTAGATTCCTTATACAAAACAGCAAAAGAAAATCCATTAATTAAATCTGGGAACCAATTTAAAACGATCGATTTTTCGGATGAGAAAAACCGTCTTTCTAACTATTTCAGAAATCATGGAGCTTATTATTTTCAACCAACCTCTATTGTATACGACATAGATACTATTGGCAAAAAAAACAAAGCCAATGTAAACATTAAAATAGGCAATAACAGTTACCAAGACAAAGATTCAACCAAAACGGAACCTTATAAACTTTATAAAATAAGTGATGTTGCCATTTACACCGACTTTAAACCCAACACAAATAAGCAAAACATAACCGATAGTATTAGCTACGAGAATTTCAAATTATACGGAATTGAAAAAATTAAATACCGACCTAAAGCAATTACAGATGCCATTTTTATAAACAAAGGAAATCTATTTGCCGATTACAGAACCGTACTTACATCAAGATACTTGAGCAATTTGAAAATTTTTAATGCTCCAAGTATCCAATACGAAATTGACAAAAAAGATACCTTAAACAATTCTTTAATAGCAAAAATCTATCTTACTCCCAGAAAGAAATACAGTTTTCAAGCTTCTTCTGATTTTACCCATTCGAACATACAGGATTTTGGTATCTCATTTACCCCAGCATTAACCATCAGAAATATTTTTAATGGCGCTGAAACTTTAGAAATATCGGCCAGAGCCAATGTAGGTTCCTCAAAAGACTTAGCCAACCCCAATAACCAATTCTTCAATGTTTCTGAATATGGTGTGGATATGAAATTAAATTTTCCTAGAATATTCTTCCCTTTTTCTACCGAAAAAATCATCCCTAAAAGCATGATTCCTTCCACACAAATAGGAATTGGTTATACTTCGCAAAAAAATATTGGACTTGATAAAGAAAATTTCACTGGAATTTTTACGTACAACTGGAATCCAAAACAAAACAATACCGCTAGATTTGATTTGTTCAATATCCAATATGTTCGTAATCTGAATCCATTAAATTACTTTAACGTATATAGTTCTTCGTACAATGCCTTAAATGAAATTGCAAAAACCTACAATATCAATCCAAATTATGTAGATGCTAACAACAATTTAATTATCGACGAAGGCACAATTGGATTCATAAACGATGCCTTGACTCTGAATACTAGTTTAACTCCCCAAGACCCCGCTTACAAAGAAGTTTTAAGTATTACTGAGAGAAGAGTACGATTAAGTGAAGACAATTTTATATTGGCTTCCAATTTTACATTTTCAAAAACGACCAAAAAAGACCTAAAAGACAACAATTTTTATCAGTTTAAGGCCAAAATAGAATCGGCAGGTTCTTTACTTTCCTTGATTTCAAAAACAATTGAATTAAATAAAAACAATGCTGGAAATTATAAAATTTTCAACTTAGAATATTCAGAATATGGAAAAGCCGAATTTGATTACATCAAACATTGGGATTTATCCAGACAAAATGTGTTAGCCTTTCGAAGCTTTTTTGGAATTGCTGTCCCTTTTGGAAATTCAGATTACATTCCCTTTTCAAGAAGTTATTTTGCAGGAGGATCAAATGACAACAGAGCTTGGCAACCCTATAGTTTAGGACCTGGAAAAACAGAATCCTTATTGGATTTCAATGAAGCAAACATGAAAATTGCGCTTAGTGCTGAATATCGATTTAAAATTCTTGGAGACTTAAAAGGAGCTTTATTTGCCGATGCAGGAAACATCTGGAATGTATTTGATAATGTAACTGACGAAAAAGCAACTTTTAACAATTTGTCCAGTTTAAAAGATCTGGCATTAGGCTCTGGATTTGGACTTAGGTACGATTTAAATTTCTTTGTTGTCCGATTTGATTTTGGATTTAAAACCTTCAATCCTGCGGATGAATCTGGAAAAAAATGGTTTAGAGATTATAATTTCGCACATTCAGTTTTAAATTTTGGAATAAATTATCCTTTCTAATGCTAATTAATTCTTATTTTTGCGAACTTAAACAAAAAATCTAAAATCTAACACAAAAACAAAAACAAAATGGCACACAACATAAAAGCAGGTGTAGCAACTGGTGATCAGGTTCAAGAAATCTTTAATTATGCAAAAGAAAAAGGTTTTGCACTTCCAGCTGTAAATGTTACAGGATCAAATACAATTAATGGTGTTCTTGAAACGGCTGCAAAATTAAATGCACCAGTTATTATCCAATTTTCAAATGGTGGAGCTCAATTTAATGCAGGAAAAGGACTTTCTAATGCAGGTGAAAAAGCAGCTATTGCAGGTGCAATTGCAGGTGCAAAAAGTATCCACACCTTAGCAGAAGCATACGGAGCTACTGTAATTTTACATACTGACCACTGTGCAAAAAAATTATTACCTTGGATTGATGGTTTATTAGATGCATCTGAAGAGCACTTTGCTGCTACAGGAAAATCTTTATTCAGTTCTCACATGATTGACTTATCAGAAGAGCCAATCGAAGAAAATATCGAAATTTGCAAAACATACCTAGAAAGAATGAGCAAAATTGGTATGACATTAGAAATCGAACTAGGAATCACTGGAGGTGAGGAAGATGGTGTAGACAACTCTGATGTTGACAGCTCAAAATTATACACACAACCAGAAGAAGTAGCTTATGCTTACGAAGAACTTTCTAAAGTAAGTCCTAGATTTACAATCGCTGCAGCTTTTGGAAACGTACACGGTGTTTACAAACCAGGAAACGTAAAATTAACTCCAAAAATCTTAAAAAACTCTCAAGATTACGTTCAACAAAAATTCAACACTGGACACAATCCTGTTGATTTCGTATTCCACGGAGGTTCTGGTTCTACATTAGAAGAAATCAGAGAAGGAATTAGCTACGGAGTAGTTAAAATGAACATTGACACTGATTTACAATTTGCTTTCACTGAAGGAATTCGTGATTTCATGGTAAACAATATTGATTATTTAAAAACACAAATTGGTAACCCAACTGGTCCTGATGCTCCAAACAAAAAGTATTATGACCCAAGAAAATGGTTACGTGAAGGTGAAGTAACATTCAATACAAGACTTGAGCAAGCTTTTGCTGACTTGAACAACGTTAACACGTTATAATTAACAATTAACAATTAACAATTGATAATTGTAGAAGTTATCAATTGTTAATTATCAATTATCAATTGAAATATGGCTTGGTTTAAAAGACAAGAAAAAGGAATCACAACTCCTACCGAACAAAAAATGGATGTTCCAAAGGGACTTTGGTACAAATCTCCTACTGGAAAAATTATTGATGCAGAAGAACTGGAACGCAATCTATTTGTAAGTCCAGAAGATGGTTTCCACGTGAGAATAGGTAGTGCTACTTATTTCGAAATCTTATTCGACAACAATGAATTTACTGAATTAGATCCTAACATCACTTCAAAAGATCCTTTGAACTTTGTAGATACAAAGAAATATGCTGATCGTTTGAAAGACGTTATGGAAAAAACAAAGCTTAAAGACGCTGTTCGTACTGCGGTTGGAAAATCAAAAGGAAAAGACTTAGTAGTTTGCGCTATGGATTTTGCTTTCATTGGTGGTTCTATGGGAGCTGTTGTAGGAGAAAAAATTGCCAGAGGAATTGATTACGCGATCAAACACAAATTACCATTTGTAATGATCTCTAAGTCTGGTGGTGCTCGTATGATGGAAGCGGCTTATTCTTTAATGCAATTAGCTAAAACATCGGTAAAACTAGCCCAACTTTCTGAAGCTAAATTACCCTACATCTCTTTATGTACTGACCCAACTACTGGAGGAACAACTGCATCTTACGCTATGTTAGGAGATATCAACATTGCTGAGCCAGGTGCCTTAATTGGGTTTGCTGGACCACGTGTTGTAAAAGACACAACTGGTAAAGATTTACCAGAAGGTTTCCAAACTGCTGAATTCCTTTTAGAGCACGGTTTCTTAGATTTTATCACAGCTAGAAAAGAATTAAAAGACAAAATCAACTTGTTTATTGATTTGATTCAAAACAACGAAATTCGATAATTTTAGAATTTCTATAAATACAAAATCCCATTTGCTAAAATAATTGCAAATGGGATTTTTTTTCCAAGTAATTGCGAGGAACGAAGCAATCTCATAACGAGAGCAACTAAGTGTGCTAGCTTCGTTCCTCGCAATAACACTGCAAACTGTACCTGAAAACTAAAAACTGATACTGCACACTAAAACTAACATTCCAACACTTAACTCCTAACCTCTAAGTTCAAATTACATCCCCGTTCTAATAGCCTCTACAGGATCTAATCGAGAAGCTGAAATGGCTGGTAAAATCCCAGAAATCAATCCTATAATTCCCGCTAATCCAGTTCCCAAAAGAATATTTCCCATACTGAGAACAAATTCAAAATCCAGCGCTTTGGTTAATCCAAGGGCAATTCCCCAAACCATCAGCAAACCTATTAATCCGCCTATAACTGACAAAATAATGGCTTCAAACAAAAACTGAAACAAAATAAATCGGTTCTTAGCTCCTAATGATTTTTGGATTCCTATTAAGTGCGTGCGTTCTTTAACTGAAACAAACATGATATTTGCAATCCCGAAACCACCTACTAACAGCGAAAATCCACTAATCACCCAACCTCCTATTTTCATACTTCCTATAATTCCATCAATAAAATCAGTAAAACCAGAAAAAACATTAATGAAAAAATCATCAATTTCACCTGCTTTTATTCCGCGATAAGCTCTTAATTTTTGCGAAATTTCGGCCTTATAAGCTTCCATATCTACTCCATCAACCGGTTTAAAAATAATTACATTGGTCAAAGAGGTATTGTTATCACCAAAACTTTGTCGCACAAAATTAACAGGAATAAAAACGGCCGTATCATTACTCTGTCCAAAAATACTAGCCCCAATTTTTTTCAAAACCCCAATAACTTTAAAACGTTGTCCATACAAGCGCACTTCTTTACCTATTGGGTCCAAATCGTCAAATAAATTAGTCGCTATATCCTTTCCTAACACAATGACTTTAGCTCCTGAACTAGATTCAGACTCATTATAAAAACGTCCTCTTTCAAATTCCAAGCCCTGAATATCTATAAATTCATGCGAAACTGGTACAATATTTACATCACTTACTATTTTAGAATCGTATTTAATATTTTCTGATTTGGTAAAAATTTGATAGCCTAACTCTGCCGTATTCGTCATAGCCCCTTTCATATAAATATACTCATCGTATTTTACATTAGGAAATTGCTCGCGCTTCCAACTGGGAATATCAGATGGTCCAAAAGAAAATTTCATCAAATAAATGGTGTTTTTATCCAAGCCACTCAAATCGCTCGTGATTTTCTTATCCAGAGAATCGACAGCTGCTAATACCGCTATAATGGAAAAGATACCAATTGTAACTCCAAGTAAGGAAAGCAAGGTGCGTAATTTGTTATTTCGCAGTGCATTGATAGCAAAAGCAAAACTCTCTTTCAATAATCGAAGATATAGCAACATAAAAAATCTGTTTTTAATATGGTAAAATTCTGTAAATAATATTCAAAAACCTAATATAAAATTCTTTTAACACAATAAAAAACAGCGATTTCAACATGAAATAAAAAAAATGAAGCAATTGAAAATTATCTTATTTTTTGATAGCAAATTTTAACATTAAAAAACTATTTTTGCACTTTATAATTAAATCTATTCATGAGCACATCTAAAACAATTCAATCTGCATTAATTTCGGTTTTTTCGAAAGAAGGTCTTGAGCCTATTGTTAAATTATTATACAGCCAAAATGTTACACTTTATTCAACTGGAGGAACTGAGGAATTTATCAAAAATCTAGGCATACCTGTTGTTGCTGTTGAAAATATTACTGCTTTTCCTGAAATTTTAGGAGGTCGTGTTAAAACACTACATCCAAAAATCTTTGGAGGAATATTAAATCGTCAAGACAACGAAAGTGATGTTTCACAAATGAAACAACATGATATTCCACAGATTGACTTAGTTATTGTAGATTTATATCCATTTGAAAAAACAGTAGCTTCTGGAGCTAGTGAACAAGATATTATTGAAAAAATTGACATTGGAGGAATTTCATTGATTCGTGCTGCTGCTAAAAATTTCAAAGACACTGTAATTGTTCCATCGATGAACGAATATGCTTTATTCTTAGATATGATTACAAAACAAAACGGAGCAACAACTCTTGAAGATAGAAAATTATTAGCTACTAAAGCTTTCCACGTATCATCACACTATGACGGAGCTATCTTTGGTTACTTCAACACAGATGAAACAATCTACAAAGCAAGCATAGACAATGGTCAAGTATTACGTTACGGAGAAAACCCACATCAAAAAGGATTTTTCTTCGGTGATTTTGATGCCATGTTCAAAAAATTACACGGAAAAGAATTATCATACAACAACTTATTAGATGTAGATGCTGCAGTGAATTTGATTGGAGAATTCAAAAACGACGGACCTACATTTGCTATCTTGAAGCACAACAACGCTTGTGGATTAGCTTCAAGAAATACTATTTGCGAAGCGTATTTAGCTGCTTTAGCTTGTGATCCAACATCTGCTTTTGGTGGAGTACTAATTTCAAATACCACAATTGATGTTGCTACTGCAAAAGAAATCAACCAATTATTCTGCGAGGTTGTAATTGCTCCAGCTTATGAGGATGAAGCTGTGACTATTTTACAAGAAAAGAAAAACAGAATTATTTTAGTTCAAAACGATGTTGAATTACCACAAAGACAAGTTCGTACTTGTTTAAACGGACTTTTAATTCAAGATAGAAACAACATCACTGACAATAAAAACGATTTAACTACCGTTACCATTACAAGTCCAACTGAACAAGAAATCGAAGATTTGATTTTTGCATCTAAAATTTGTAAAAACACAAAATCTAACACAATTGTTTTTGCTAAAAATGGAACTTTAATATCTTCTGGAACAGGTCAAACATCAAGAGTAGATGCGTTACAACAAGCAGTTGAAAAAGCAAAACACTTTGGATTTGATTTAACAGGAGCTTCAATGGCAAGCGATGCTTTCTTCCCTTTCCCTGATTGTGTTGCTCTTGCAAAAGAAGCTGGAATTACAGCCGTAATCCAACCAGGAGGTTCTATTAAAGATCAATTAAGTATTGACTATTGTAACGAAAATAATTTGGCAATGGTATTTACAGGAACACGTCATTTCAAACATTAATTTGTTTAACTTTGTACGCTCCTAATTTTTAACTTTTAAACCCCTAAAAATCGTATGGGATTTTTTGATTTCATGACCGAGGATATTGCAATTGACCTTGGTACCGCTAATACACTAATTATTCACAACGATAAGGTTGTAATTGACAGCCCATCTATAGTTGCCAGAGACAGAATTACTGGCAAAATCACGCATGTTGGTAAGGAAGCTAACTTAATGCAAGGTAAAACGCATGAAAACATCAAAACCATAAGGCCTTTAAAAGACGGTGTAATTGCAGATTTTGATGCCTCTGAAAAAATGATCAGTATGTTTATCAAAAGCATACCAGCATTAAAAAAGAAAATGTTCACTCCTGCTTTACGAATGGTGGTTTGTATACCTTCAGGTATTACTGAAGTAGAAATGAGAGCTGTAAAAGAATCTTGTGAACGCGTAAACGGAAAAGAAGTTTATTTGATTCACGAACCAATGGCAGCAGCAATCGGTATTGGAATTGACATAATGCAACCAAAAGGAAACATGATTGTTGATATCGGAGGAGGTACTACTGAAATTGCCGTAATTGCATTAGGCGGAATTGTTTGTGATAAATCCGTAAAAATTGCTGGAGACGTTTTTACAAATGATATCGTTTATTACATGCGTACCCAACACAACTTATTTGTGGGTGAAAGTACTGCTGAAAAAATAAAAATTCAAATTGGAGCAGCTATCGAAGATTTAGAAACTCCTCCAGAAGATATGTCTGTACAAGGTAGAGACTTATTAACGGGTAAACCTAAACAAGTAGATGTTTCCTATAGAGAAATCGCTAAAGCCTTAGACAAATCAATTCAACGAATTGAAGACGCTGTAATGGAAACCTTGTCTCAAACCCCTCCAGAATTAGCTGCCGACATCTACAATACAGGTATTTACCTAGCAGGTGGAGGTTCTATGCTTAGAGGTTTAGACAAGCGTATTTCACAAAAAACAGATTTACCTGTTTATATCGCAGAAGATCCATTAAGAGCCGTTGTTAGAGGAACTGGAATGGCACTTAAAAATATTGGTAAATTTAAAAGCATCTTAATTAAATAAATCCATTTCTTAGAAAAGGAGATTATCATTAAGTTTATCTTTTATACTCAGCAAATCTGAAACTAATAACCAACTAAGAGAATGCAGCAAATATTTAATTTTATATTCAAAAACAGTAACAAGTTACTGTTTTTGCTGTTATTAAGCCTTTCGCTTTTGCTCACCATACAGTCTCATTCTTATCACAAAAGCAGAGTTATCAGCTCTGCCAATTTTTTAACAGGTGGTGTTTACGAAGAAATCAACAACATAACTGAATATCTAAACCTAAAGTCTGAAAATGAAGCTCTAGCACTTGAAAACGCCAGACTTAAAAGCATCATTTTCAACACTAAGGACACCACTAAAGTACCAATTCCTCATAACCTAAAAGGAACAGCACCAGATGACATCATTGTTTCTAAAGTAATCCACAACTCCTATAACCGACACGAAAATTTCCTAACACTTAATTCAGGTGCCAAAGATGGTGTAAAAACAGATATGGGTGTGATTAATAGTTTAGGGATTGTTGGTATTATTGACAAGACATCTCCTAAATATTCAACTGTAATTAGTATCTTAAATACCAAATCACAAATCAATGCTAAAATAAAGAAATCCAATCATTTTGGCTCTTTAGTATGGAACGGAAAAAACACGGGCTTTGTGCAACTTATCGATGTTCCTCGATTAGCAAATGTTAGAAAAGGAGATACCATTGTCACAGGTGGCCAATCTGTTATTTTCCCTGAAAATATCAATATTGGAACCGTTGACAAAGTATACAAAGAAGAAGAAACCAATTATTATGTTTTAAATATTAAGCTATTTAATGACATGACTAATTTAGGACATGTATACATCATTAAGAGTAAAGATAGAGATGAAGTTAATAATTTAGAAAAAGAAACCTTAAAAGATGAATAGCACTTTGTTACTCAATATACTACGGTTTATTTTATTATTAACTGTACAAATTGTCATATTTAACAACATGACATTTTTAGGATTTATATTGCCATTACCCTATATGCTATTCCTTATTTTATATCCTGTAAACTCAAACAAAGCTGGTTTACTAGTGAGTAGCTTTCTTTTAGGCTTAATGATGGATTTATTTTCAAACTCGGGTGGTATTCATGCAACAGCCTGTGTAGTTTTAGCTTATTATCGCCCTTATATTTTTAAATTTGCCTTTGGTGTTAGTTACGAATACCAAACCATAAAGTTAAATGAATCTTTAACTCCTGAAAGGTTTACCTTTATACTTCTAGCTGTGGTATTGCATCATTTTACCCTATTTATCTTAGAAGCCTTTCAAGTAAGTTTCATTTTAGACATTTTACTCAGAACATTATTGAGTACCGTATTTACAATTATTAGCTGCATTATAATAATTTACCTTATTAAGCCAAACAAACGATGAGAAAACTACTGCTGCCTTCTATAATTATTGTTGCAGCATCTTTGCTCCTAATTCGGATTTTTTATTTGCAAATTATCAACGATACTTTCAAATTAAAATCAGAGAATAATGCTATCAAGATAAAATATGAATATCCTGAAAGAGGCTATATATACGATAGAAATGGCAAACTTTTAGTTGCCAATCAAGCTTCTTATGATATCATGGTCATTCCAAGAGAAATTAAAAATATAGACACCTTGGAACTTTGTCAATTATTAGACATCAGCAAAGAAGATTTTTTAAAAAAGATAGAAAAGGCAAAAGTTTACAGTCCTAGATTACCATCAGTATTTTTGCCTCAATTAAACAAAACCGAATACGCAGCCTTTCAGGAAAAGATTAGAAAATTCGAAGGTTTTTATGTTCAAAAGCGTTCACTTCGTGACTATGAAGTCGATTTTGGCGCCAATATATTTGGTTTTATCACTCAAGTTAACGAAAAGACGATTAAAAAAAACCCTTATTACAAAAGCGGTGATTTAATTGGCAAACAAGGAGTTGAGGAATATTACGAAGATATTTTACGCGGTGTAAAAGGGGTAAAATATTTCCTTAAAGATAAATACAATAGAGAAATTGGTTCTTATAAAGATGGAAAATACGATACCATTGCTGTACAAGGGGAAGACATCAACCTAACCATTGATGCTGATATCCAGCGTTACGGAGAACAATTAATGATAAACAAAAGAGGTGGAATTGTTGCAATTGAACCTAAAACAGGAGAAATTTTAGCATTGGTAACAGCTCCTTCCTATGATCCATCAATTTTAGTAGGTAGACAGCGTTCTAAAAACTATACACTTTTGTATCGTGATTCGATTGCAAAACCATTATACGATAGAGGATTACTTGCCGAATACCCTCCAGGTTCACCATTTAAAATCTTGACAGGTTTAGTGGCACTACAAGAAGGGGTAGTCAACGAACAATTCACTGTATTTTGTCACCATGGATTTAGCTATGCTAGAGGCCGTTTTATGCGATGCCACTGTCATGGAGGTGCGTTGCAATTGCATCGTGGCATTTATGAATCGTGCAATGCTTATTTTGGAACCGCTTACATGAGAACCATTAACAAATATGTAAAACCATCTTACGCAGTAGATGTTTGGAGTAATCACGTAAAAAGTTTTGGACTAGGAGATTATATGGGTTATGATTTACCTACAGGAAGAAGAGGAAGTATCCCTACATCTAAAACATACAAACGCATATATCCTAATGGTGGATGGCGAAGTACTGCGATTGTATCTAATGCTATTGGACAGGGTGAAGTTTTAACAACACCTATCCAATTAGCCAATATGATGGCAACAATTGCAAACAGAGGCTATTACTACACTCCTCATATCATTAAGAAAATTAAAGGCGAAAAAATAGACCCTAAATTCAAAGTCAAACACGAAACTACAATTGACAAAAAACATTTTGATCCAATTATAAGCGGATTATTTGATGTATATAATTTAGGAACCGCTAGAGGACTTAGAGTAGATGGCATTGATATTTGCGGAAAAACAGGTACCGCAGAAAACTTTGCAAAGATTGATGGTAAAAGAGTACAGCTTGAGGACCATTCCATATTTGTTGCATTTGCTCCAAAAGATAATCCAAAAATTGCAATTGCTGTGATGGTAGAAAACGGAGGATTTGGTGCTACAATTGCAGGACCAATTGCCAGCTTAATGATTGAAAAATATTTAAGAAAGAAAATCACAAGAACCGATTTAGAAAAAAGAGTACTTGAAAAGAGTTTAAGAAGTGAATATGCAAAATTAGGTGGTGTCAAAGAAGCTAGTGCTATAGAGACTACACCAAAAGATTCATCGAGTATAAAAACGAAAGAGATTAAAACAAATTTGGCAATAGATACCACCAAGAAAAAAATTAACTAAGCGATTCATTCACAAATGAAAAATCAAAGTGTAAAGAAAAATATTGATTGGATATGTGTTATTATTTATAGCACCTTAGTGATTTTAGGGTGGCTAAATATCTATTCATCTTCACTATCCTCCATTGAAGACACCTACATAAAGCAATTGATTTTCATTACTTTTACTATTCCTTTAATTTTTATAATTCTAGCTGTTGATGGTAAATTTTACGAAAAATATGCTAGTGTAATCTACATAATTGGATTACTCTCTCTTGCCGGATTATTTGTTTTTGGTAAAACCATTAAAGGACAAACAAACTGGTATTCCTTTGGTTCGTTTGGTCTTCAACCTTCCGAGTTTGTAAAAACAGCTACGGCTTTAGCAATTGCTAAATACATGAGTGATAGCCAAATCAATCTAAAAGACACCAATAGACAATTCCAAGTCCTTTCCATTTTAGGGTTACCAATACTTTTAATTGTTCCTCACGATCCAGGGAGTGCATTAATTTATAGTATCTTCCTAGTTGTTTTATACCGTGAAGGATTACCTGCTTGGTACATTTGGACCGGATTTATAGCTATACTTTTATTCGTTTTCACCTTGATTTTTGAAACACAATATGTTATTTTAATGGCACTTATTACTATTGTCATTGTGTATTTCAAATCCAGATTAGCCGATAGAAATATCGTTGCCAGTAGCATCATATTTGTTCTTATTTCAGGATTTGTATTATCCGTTGATTATGTTTTTAACAATGTATTTAAACAACATCATAGAGACCGTTTTAATATTCTATTAGGCAAAACAGTCGATTTGAAAGGGATTGGATATAACACTAACCAATCGGAAATTGCAATAGGTTCCGGCGGTTGGTTTGGAAAAGGATTTTTGGAAGGCACTCAAACCAAAGGAGGATTCGTACCTGAGCAACACACCGATTATATTTTTACAACGGTTGGTGAAGAATGGGGATTCATAGGCTCATTAGTTGTTATTGCCTTATTTGTGACCCTACTATTAAGAATTATATTCCTTGCTGAAAGACAAAAAACCAAATTCAGTCGAGTATATGGTTATTGTACCGCTGGTATTTTATTCATTCATTTCTTTGTAAATATCGCTATGGTTATTGGAATTTTCCCGACCATTGGAGTACCTCTACCTTTCTTTTCGTACGGAGGATCCGGTTTATGGGGATTTACCATTTTACTTTTTATCTTCCTTAAAATGGATGCTAATAAAGTGAATGAGTGGTAAAGAAATCGCTCTTCAAAGTTACTTTCTTAGCCACGAATCAATAGCAACAGTCTTTTCCAATCTGTTTTCTATCTGATCTTCCAGTTTAGGAAAGAAATCAATTCCTGTTAAAGATTCAATTTCATCTACAGAAACAACATAATCAAAAATAGACCTAGTACTTTTTTCATTAGGCACTAAAAAAGCAATTAATTTATAATTCCCATTGCTATGATTTAAAGCAATTTTGTAGAAATAATTAGGTACAACAACTTTTTCTCTACCAATTGTTCTTTTACTTCCTTTAAGTACTCCACCAGTGACGATAAAAAGTCCGTCGAATTTAACTGCCCAAAACCTCATTTTTTGCTCTATTCGATTCCAGATACCGGAATTAAATTCAGGCTGCTGAGGACTAATATTTGAGGTATAAAAAGTATCATTATAAGCATCTAAATCAAACTCCATATCGGCAGCAGGACACAAATGCCCTTTATCATAACCTGATTTCTTGTAATTTCTCCAATCAGCCGATTGAGTAAGCACTTTTGGATCTTCTATAAAAAAAGGGCGCTTAAAATCGCTATTCTTTACATAATGTTTCTTTAAGGAATATGCTACCCATTCGGCTTGTTCGGCGGCTTCATTATAAGACAAAGTAAAATAGTGGTGATACACTATTTGGGATTGAGTGGCTTTAGGCAAGTAGTCAATATCAGAAGCAGTAGGTAAATGAGATTGAGTTTTAAAATCAATTTCAATTTTATTTGATTTACCAAAAAGTTCAATTTGTAAAACTTCGTTTTGTTTACAAGCCAAAAGCAACATTACAAAAGCCCCTAAAATAATTACGAATTTTGTATTCATTTATATAACAGTAAAAGAAAAACGCTCTGAAATTAATGGTTTTCAGAGCGTTCTTTATATCATTTCAAATCGATTAGGATTTAGCTAATTTTTCTTTTTTTAATTTATTAGCAGGGATAACATTTTTCTTCAAGTTAACTCTGGTTTGTAAGTCATCTAAAACATTTAAAGCTTCTTCTATATAAATATCTTTAGATAAACTTTCGTGCCAACGTTCTCTTTTTTCTTTTAAGATATTGTCTTTACTCATTTGTTCTAATTCATGAGGTAAAGATGTAAATTTTAAATTGTTTTTGTAATCAAAAATTGGTTTGAATTTTTTAGCTTTTTCTTCGATAGCAGCTTGTACTTTTCTAAACTTATCAATATTTAAGCTATACTCATTTTCGTCACTACGAGCATCAATCCATTTTGCGTTTTCATCTATTAATTTGAATTGCGGATTTGCTGCAATACGCTCTTTACTATTTAAAACAGCCTTATTAAAATTTTCATTGCTTTTCCAAACACTATATTCAGCAGGATCAATTTTATCCCATGGCATTGCGTTTTCAACATCACGCTCTCCCATTTTTAAATACGAATAACGATCAGGCATAACAACATCACTGCTTACCCCTTCTAATTGTGTTGAACCTCCGTTTATTCTATAAAATTTTTGAGTAGTGGTTTTAAGCGCACCTAAATCACCTAACTCATTACTACGAACAAATTGATTTAAATCGATGACGTTTTGAACTGTACCTTTACCATAAGTTTGTTTACTACCAATGATTACACCTCGCTTGTAATCTTGAATAGCAGCGGCTAATATCTCAGAGGCTGATGCTGAGAAACTATTAACCATAATTACTAATGGGCCATCCCATTCAATTTTTTTATCTTTATCGTATAAAACCTCTTTCTTTCTACCTGCCGATTTGATTTGAACAATAGGACCTTGTTCAATAAATAAACCTGCAATATCCACTACGGTAGACAAAGAACCTCCCCCATCATCACGAACATCTAATACAATTCCGTCAACCTTAGCTTGTTTTAATCTTTCCACCTCAATGGCTATATCTTTACCTGCATCTCTTCCATCTTTATTTTCAAAATTGATATAAAATTTAGGCAAGTAAATCACTCCATATTTAAGTCCGTTTTTATCAACAATACTTGACTTTGCGTAAGTTTCTTCAATTTCAACCACATCTCTGATGATAGAAATTACTTTTATAGTTCCATCCACTTTTTTGATAGTTAAGCGAACTTCAGTTCCCTTTGGACCTTTAATTTTCTTAACCACATCGTCTAAGCGCATACCCACAACATCAACAGGCTGATCTTCTCCTTGGGCTACTTTAATAATTAAATCTCCAGCTTCTAATTCTTTACCTCTCCAAGCTGGACCTCCAGAAATTAATTCAGAAATCTCAGTATAGTCATTTTTCTTTTGTAAACGAGCTCCAATTCCTTCCAATGTTCCACTCATACTTACATCAAAACGCTCTTTTTCTTCAGGAGCAAAATAATTCGTATGTGGATCAAAACGAGCTGTAATTGAATTTATATAAACCGAAAACCAATCATTTCGATCTAAATCTTTCATAAAACCAAAATATTCATCCAAAGATTTAGAAGTAGAAGTACGTGTTTCTTTTTCTAATTCTTCGAAAGATTTAACTTCAATAACGGCTTTAGAATCGTCTTTTTTTGTTGCTTCTGATACAGCATCCTCATCCGAAGTAGATGTAGGATTACTAAGCATATCCGTTTCTTCTTTAGAAAGCTTTCCTTTATTTTCTTGCAATTTCAATCGGTCTGTCAATGAAGAAAGAGTAGTTAATTTTAATTGCTTTCTCCAACGCTCTTTTAATTCAGCATTTGTTTTTGCATAAGGTGCTTTTTCATAATCCGTATTAAAACTTTCGTCTATAGTATAATCAAAAGGATTTTTCAAAATCTCTTTATATACATCTTGACTTTCTTTCATTCTTTGCATTAAACGGTCGTATGTTAATGAAAAAAAACTTAAATCTTTATTCATCAACTGATCATCCAACTCTAATTCATATTTTGCAAATTCATCAATATCTGATTGTAGAAAGAAACGTTTCGAAGGATCTAATGCCTGAATGTAATCTTTATACACTCCTTTTGAAAAATTATCATCAATAGTAGCTGGGCTGTAATGTCCTTTTTCAATAACGAATGTCAACAATTCCAATAGCAATTTATCTTTATCCGTTTCATCACCTGAAACTGATTTCATTTTAAATGCAAACAATGTTACCGATAGAAAAACTATGGCAAGTAGTATTTTATAATTTCTCTTCATAAGACTAATAATAGTATTCATTCATTTTTTAAACTAAGTTAAGGGAAATTCTAAGCCAACAATGATAAGGCTTCTATAATTTTTTGTTAAAGATATAAAATTGTTCTTTTCTTAATCCTAATAATCTTCGAACTCAATAAAATTTATTTACTTTGTTTGAAAATAAGATACTTCCCAAACAATTTATCAAAAAATGAGCCAAAATAAACCCCTAATATTAATTACTAATGACGATGGAGTTACCGCTCCGGGTATTCAAGCTTTAATTGCTGTCATGTCTGAAATTGGAGAAATTGTAGTGGTTGCACCGGATAAACCGCAAAGCGGAATGGGACATGCAATTACTACCAATGAAACCTTATATTTAAATAAAATTTCAACTGAAAAAGATGCTATAGCCATTTACAGCTGCTCTGGCACACCTGCCGATTGTGTTAAAATTGCCACTAACGAAGTCGTAAATAGAAAACCTGATTTATGTGTTTCAGGAATTAATCATGGCTCAAATTCTTCTATCAACGTTATTTACTCTGGAACGATGAGTGCCGCAATCGAAGCTGGTATTGAAGGGATTCCTGCAATAGGCTTTTCGCTATTAGACTTTGATTGGAATGCAAATTTTGAAGAAATAAAGCCTTTTATTCGCAAAATCACTTTAGAAGTTCTAGCTAATAAACTACCAAAAGATGTGGTTTTGAATGTAAATTTCCCAAAACTAAAACAGGAGGAAATCAAAGGCATAAAAATTTGCCGTCAGGCCAAAGCTTATTGGAAAGAAAATTTCCATAAAAGACAAACCCCTCAAGGTCGTGATTATTATTGGCTTTCTGGTGAATTCATAAACCAAGACCATGGCGAAGACACCGATGAATGGGCTTTAAAAAACGGTTATATTTCAATCGTACCCGTTCAGTTTGACCTCACAGCTTATCATGCTACCCAACAACTCAACACTTGGAATTGGAAACAATAAACCATTAAAAGAGCATCATACTTGATTCCTGAAAATGGAATAAGTAATTTTGAATACTTATAAAATTAAAAACTAACAATGAAATACTACATCATAGCAGGAGAAGCTTCGGGCGATTTACATGGTTCTAACCTAATGAAAGCGCTTTTAAAACAAGACAACAAAGCTGAAATCCGCTTTTGGGGAGGTGATTTAATGCAGGCTGTGGGTGGAACATTAGTTAAACACTATCGCGATTTAGCTTTTATGGGATTTGTAGAAGTAGTATTTAATTTGAAAACCATATTAAATAACATTAAAATCTGTAAAGAAGACATCTCTCGATTTCAACCCGATGTAATTATTTTTATTGATTATCCCGGTTTTAATATGCGAATTGCCCAATGGGCTAAAGAAAGAGGAATTAAAACCCACTATTATATTTCTCCTCAAATTTGGGCATGGAAAGAAAGCCGAATTAAAGCCATCAAAAGAGATATTGATAAGATGTATGTGATTTTGCCTTTTGAGAAAAACTTTTACGAAGACAAACACCACTATCCTGTAGAATTTGTAGGTCATCCACTAATTGACGCTATCCAAAATCAAAAACCAATTGATGCTGCCACTTTTAGAACAGAAAATCAATTGAGTGAAAAACCAATTATTGCTTTACTTCCTGGCAGTAGAAAACAAGAAATCACTAAAATGCTTTCAATCATGCTAAGTGTTGTTGATGATTTCCCTGAATACCAATTTGTAATTGCCGGTGCCCCTAGTCAGGAATACGAGTTTTACAAAACCTTCATAACCAAAAAGAACATCAAATTCATTTCGAATAAAACCTATGATTTGTTGAAAATTGCACATGCAGCATTGGTTACATCTGGAACAGCTACCTTAGAAACAGCACTTTTTAAGGTTCCAGAAGTTGTTTGTTATAAAGGAAGTTGGATTTCCTATCAAATTGCGAAACGTATTATCACCCTGAAATACATTTCATTAGTAAATTTAATCATGGACCAAGAAGTAGTAACTGAATTAATCCAAGATAATTGTAATACTAAAAACATCAAAAAGGAGTTAACTAAAATACTAAACCCTGAGTACCGAAAAAATCTTTTAACCCAATACGATACCTTGGAACAAAAATTAGGAGGAACAGGGGCTAGTGAAAAAACAGCTCAATTAATAATTTCTGATTTAAATGTTTAAAAAACTAGTAACCCCACTACTACTATTACTACTATTACCAGTGGTTTTCACCTCTTGTAAATCTACTTCGGCAAGCACATCTAAAAGCAACAATCGATTAGCCGAGCAAATTATCGAATCGGCATCCGATCATTTAGGTGCACCCTACAGAAGCTCTGGAACTACAAAATCTGGATTTGATTGTTCCGGTTTAGTGTACTCCACATTTAGCCGCTTCGACATCAAACTTCCTAGAAGCTCATCAGAACAAGCCAGAGTGGGAATCGATTTAGGAAGAGACTTTTCTAAAGCTCAAAAAGGCGATTTAATATTTTTCAAGACCAACAATCGAAACCAAATTAATCATGTGGGAATTGTAATTGAAGTAAAAGACGATGAAATACAATTCATCCATTCTTCAACATCAAAAGGAGTGATAATCTCCTCGACTAAAGAAGCTTACTACAAAAAAAGCTTTGTAAAAATCAATAGAATTTTATTATAAGAAACTAAATAATTAAAGAAAATTAGTACTTTAGAATTATGAAAGTACTACATTTTCCATTGGCCAGAATTAGCATTGGTTTTCTACTAGGAATACTAGTGGCTTATTACTGGATTCCTAATCCTAAATATATTTTTGGACTACTAGTACTTTCATTCATTGGTTTATCACTTTCTTTTTGTTCTTCAAAGCCAACTTGGACTAGTAAATTCTGTTTTGGATTACTTTCCTATCTTATTTCCTTTTTGATAGGTATGACCAGCGTAATAGTTCAAACCGATACTTTTCGAAAGAACCATTACAGCCATTTTAACTCAAAAAACAATAAAGAAGTGCTAGTTAGTCTAGTCATTCGAGAAAAATTTAAAAACATACAAAACTATGACCGCTATGTTGGCATCATTCAATCAATTAATAACCAAAAATATTTCGGAAAAATTCTGATAAATCTTCCTAAAAGGAAATACAATAAAGCAATTGAAGTAGGTACAATTATACAACTCCGAACCCAACTTTTACCCAACAAAAAGCCTAAAAACCCGAATCAGTTTGACTACAGTAATTACCTAAAAAACAAACAAATATATGTCCAAATCTTTGCTAATCCTGAATCTATTAAAATAGCTCATCAAGCTAGAAAAGACATCTGGTATTACACTGCTAAACTGAATTCAAAAATTACTAAAAATCTAGAAATCAACCATTTTAACCCTGAAGCTTTAGCGATAGCAACTGCATTAATTTTAGGACAGCGTCAAGAAATTGCTCCTGAAATCATCCAAGATTATCAATATGCAGGGGCTGTTCATATTTTATCAGTCTCTGGTTTACATGTGGGTTTTATTTTTTTATTCTTAAATTTTATACTCCAACCCATTCCAAACACCAGGAAAGGCTCATTTTTAAAATTATGCCTCATTTTAACTAGCCTTTTTTCATTTGCCTTAATAGCAGGCCTATCTGCTTCAGTAGTGCGTTCTGTTACCATGTTTTCATTTGTAGCCATAGGTTTTCATCTAAAAAGAAACGTCAACATCTACCATACGCTAATTGTTTCTATACTTTTAATTTTACTTTTCCAACCGTACTTTCTTTTTGACGTAGGTTTTCAACTCAGTTATCTTGCTGTATTTTTTATCATTTGGTTTCAACCTATTTTACAATCGTATTGGCAACCCAAAAACAAATTCATCAAATACTGCTGGGATATTCTAACCGTTTCATTTGCAGCACAAATAGGTACTTTGCCTCTAAGTTTGTATTATTTCCATCAGTTTCCTGGACTATTTTTCATAACAAACTTAGTAGTAATACCTTTATTGAGTGTCATTATGCTTTTAGGTGTACTAATTATGATTTTAGCAGCTTTAAATGGGCTTACAATTTGGCTAGTAAAACCATTTGAATGGAGCATACAAATACTAAATCAAATTATTCATTTTATTGCCTCATTTGAACAATTCATCATTAAAGACATTCCTTTTAATGGACTGTTTCTTATTTTCAGCTATATTGTAATCATCACAACAATTCTTTGGTTTAAAAAAACTCATTTTAACCAACTCCTATTTGTACTTGTATCCATCATTAGTTTACAAGCAGCACTAATACTTAACAACTGGCGTATTGCTCAGCAAAGCGAATGGATTGTTTTTCATTTAAAAAAGAAGACACTTCTGGTTCAAAGAGAAGGAAATGAAGTGTACACCTATAGCAATGATTCTACTATTACCGAAAACAAGTCGCTAAAATCCTATTTGATTAATCATTTCAGCCAAATAAAAAAGAAAGAACCACTAAGACATACCGCCTATTTTAATGGCAAAAAAATATTAATTTTAGATAGCTTAGGTATTTTTCCAAAAAATTCAAAACCTGATATTGTGGTACTGACTCAAACACCAGAAGTCAACTTAGACCGTTTTCTCCAAACAGTAAAACCTAAAATAATCATTGCAGATGGTTCCAATTACCAATCTATACTAAAACAATGGCAGAAAAGTTGTGAAAAACAAAAAATCCCTTTTCATGCTACTGCCGAAAAGGGATTCTTTCAATTAAACTAAATTATATCATTTCTGATTCAAAATTCCGTTAGCAACTTCTAACCAAGCAGTTGGTCCACCAGCAACGTAACCTGTTCTTCCTAAACCTTGAAAATTCACTCTCCCATCTGTATTAGTAGCATTTGCAAAAAACACAGTTGGATATCCTTGAACGCCAAAAGCTTCCTGTAATTCCGAATTTTGTTTCTTAATTTCTAGCGATTGAGGAACCGCACGAGGATAATCTAACTCTACTAAAACCACTTTTTCTTTTGCCCATTTTTTAAAATCTGGGGTTAGAAAAACTTCTTTTTGCAAACGAATACACCATCCGCACCAGTCACTTCCTGTAAAAAAAAGAAATAATGGTTTATTTTCCTTGTTACTTACAGCAACTGCCTCTTTCACATCTGTATACCACTTTAATTCCTGTGCTTGAGACGTAACAAGACCACAAAAGAATAAAGCAATTAAAAAAATTTTCTTCATAATTATAATAAGATTGATACTATGTAAACAACAAAAATACTGCCATTATTTTTATTTAATGCCATGCATTAATTTTTTCATCACAGGATTTAAAGCGATTACGATAAGACCTGCTACAATAGGAACAATGGTAAAAATCAAAAAGAAAGTTGACAATGAATAGGTTTTAGTAATATTTTCAATTTGTCCTCCAAGAACTGCTGCTAATTTATTTCCGATTGCTATAGCCAGATACCACATTCCAAACATGAAAGCAATCATTCTTGCAGGCACTAATTTAGAAACATAAGACAAACCTACTGGCGACAAGAATAATTCACCAAGAGTATGAAATAAATAAGCTAAAACTAACCAAATAGAAGAAACTTTTACACCTTCTTGAACACCATGCGAGCCATAAGCCAACAAACCAAAACCAATAGCCATAATGATTAATCCTAAACCATATTTAGTTGCTGCAGGTGGATTAAACTTACTATCCCAAATTTTAGAAACCATTGAAGCTAGAGCAATAATAAAGAAAGAGTTCAAAATAGAAAACCAACTTGGGTCAATTTCTGAAGCTTCTTTACTAAATTCATTATTCAACATCCACAAAGCGATAATCCAAACCAAGATAAAAGTAACCGCTAAAATAACCACTGAAGAAGTAATTTTTTTCCAAGTCTGTTTAGCTAATAAAATCAACACCCATGAAATAATTACCAAAGGAACTATAGTCAATAAGGTATTAATTGTATTAAAAACAGTTAACGAAGTTCCTTCTAAAGATCTATCTACATTATCTCTAGCAAAAATAACCAATGAAGAGGCTCCTTGTTCAAAAGACATCCAGAAGAAAATAGTAAAAAATGCAAAAACAATTACAGCAATCATTCTATCTCTCACCACTGTTGTGTAACGTAATAGTCGAGAAATTACTAAGAATAGAAACAATGCTAAACCAACTAAAGCAACAAAAATAGAACCGTCTAATCCTGCAATAGTAAATGGAAATAAATTGATATGTCCTATTTTAGAAAGTGGATCATTAAAAGCATACAATAAACCTATTAAAGTTGAAATTACAATTAAAGCATAATCAATAACTGTAAAGGGATTAGGTCTATCTTCTGGATTATCAGAAAGTTTATTTTGCTCAATAATAGCTTGTTTTTTCTCTTCTGTAGGTTTATCCCCAATTCCTCCAAATAAAGGTTTTGCCATCCAGAATTGGAAAGTCCCCAATAACATAAAAACTCCAGCTAAACCAAATCCCCAACGCCAACCTAAATTAGAAGCCAAATAACCGCAAAGCATCATTCCAAAGAAGGCTCCGGCATTTACCCCCATATAAAAAATAGTATAGGCACCATCTTTTTTCTCTGGGAATTTTTTATACATTTCAGATAAAATAGAAGTCATATTAGGCTTAAAAAAACCTGTACCCAAAACCAATAATCCTAAACCAATATATAACATTAAAGGAGTATCCATAAACATGGCCAAATGCCCCAAAGTCATTAAAACGGAACCCAAAACTACAGCCCAACTATAGCCAAGATATCTATCGGCTATTATTCCTCCAAAAATAGGTGTAATATACAGTAGCAAAGCATAAGTTCCATACAAGGCACCCGCATTCTCTGCATTCCATCCCCACCCTGGATTATCACCTGTCAAAGAGGCCGTTAAAAAAAGAATAAGCAAAACACGCATTCCGTAAAAAGAAAAACGCTCCCACATTTCAGTAAAAAACAACACAAAAAGGCCTGCAGGATGACCTAAAACATTATTACTAAAAAACTGATCTTTTGAATTTTGATCCATATTATAAATATTAATTATTTAATTCTTTATCTACCCCGTGCATTAATTTTTTTATAAAAGGCGAAATTAGTAATAATAAAAAGCCAACGCCTAATCCTGTATAAAATAAGTATTCAAACAATACTAAATAAGTTTGCTTAGCCAAATTCAAATCGGGAGCCATTCCATTTGAAGTATCTACAGAAGCAATATTAGCTAAAATCGATGCTATAAATTCAGAACTTGCCGTTGCTAAAAACCAAACCCCCATCATAAAACCTACAATTTTCACTGGAGACAATTTGGTTACTGCTGAAAGCCCAACAGGTGACAAACACAATTCCCCACAGGTGTGTAAAAAATAAGTAAGCACTAACCAAATCATGGCTACTTTCCCCATTCCGGAAATCGATATTCCGAACACTAAAGAACCAAATCCCAAACCAACTAAAAGTAAGGCTACACCAAACTTCACGGCCGCATTAGGATTGTATTTACCCAATTTAACCCAAAACCATGCAAATACAGGTGCTAATAAAATAATAAATAAAGCATTAAAACTTAAAAACTGTCCTGCTGAGAAGGTATGCCCGAAAACCGTTCTATCTAATATTCTATCAGCGAATAAATTTAAAGAAGTGTAAGCTTGCTCAAACAAAGCCCAAAAAATTACAGTAAAAACAATCAATATTGTTAAAGCAATAAGCTGCTCTCTAGCTTTTCTATCCAATTGGGTGATACTATAATAGATAATATAAACAACTGAAAGTGCTCCTGCTACCATCAAAGAATAAGAAACCACCTCATGGCGTTGCACCATTTGCCAAAACACTAAAGCAGATAAAAAACTCAAAGCATAAATAATCCATTCTATTTTTATACCTAAATATTTATTATCTAAAACAGCTGGCACTTTTGACTCCCCTTTTCCTTGCAAATATTTTTTACCTAAAATAAACGTAATCAAACCTAATGTCATTCCAATACCAGAAGCCCCAAATCCATAGCTCCATCCATAAGTTTCTCCTAACCAAACACAAATTATAGTTGCTAGAAATGACCCTAAATTGATTCCCATATAAAATAAAGTAAAACCAGAATCTCTTCTTTTATCACCTACTTCATAAAGTTCACCTACTAAAGAAGAAATGTTAGCTTTTAAAAAGCCCACCCCAACAATAATCAAGGATAATGAAAAATAAAAAAATTGCAAGGCTACCTCGTCTCGACTAATCTCACCTGTGACTGATTGTGTGGCAGCATTCCCCTCATAAGCCATACCTAAATGTCCTAAGACAAGCATTATTGCCCCAAAAATAATTGCTTTTCTAAAACCCAAATATTTATCCGCTAGAAATCCTCCTATAACAGGGACGGCATAAACCAAAGCAGCATAACTCCCTATCAATAAATTACCATTTGAATCTGAAAAAAGATGATATCGTGTTAAATAGAAAATGAGTAATGCTTTCATCCCATAAAAGGAAAATCGCTCCCACATTTCGGTAAAAAACAATATTAAAAGCCCAACTGGGTGTCCAAAAAATTCTTTCTGTTTTGGTAATGAATCACTCATAATTATAAATTTTCTTGGATAAATTTAGTCATTTTAGTAAACAGTTGGATTCTGGTCATCCCACCATAAATCCCATGATTACAATCTGGGTAGATTTGAGAATCAAATTGTTTATTAGCTTGAATTAAGGAAGACATCATTTCCATTGCATTTTGAACATGAACATTATCATCTGCGCTTCCATGAATCAAAAGATATTTTCCTTTTAATTGTTTTGCAAAATTAATTGGTGAATTATCGTCATATCCACTTGCATTTTCTTGTGGTGTATGCATGTATCTTTCGGTATATACTGAATCATAAAATCTCCAATTGGTAACTGGCGCTACAGCTATTGCCATTTTAAACACATCATATCCTTTCAAAATACAATTTGAAGCCATGAATCCACCAAATGACCAACCAAAAATTCCAATTCGAGAAGCATCTACATACGGATAATTCCCTATCGCTCGGGCAGCATCAATCTGATCTTCTACTTCATATTTACCCAATTGCAATTGAGTAACTTTTTTAAATGCAGCACCTTTATAACCAGTTCCTCTTCCATCAACACATACCACAATATAACCTTGCTGACTTAGCATGGCATACCAATAATCATCTAATGTATTCCAATGGTTGGCAACTTGTTGTGAACCTGGCCCTGAATATTGCGTCATAAAAACAGGATACTTTTTTGCTGGATCAAAATCCTTTGGTTTCAAAATCCAAGCGTTTAATTCATTTCCTTTTTCTGTTTTTAAAACGAAGAATTCTTTGCTAGGCAAATTATACGAAGCTAATCTGGTTTTTAATGCATTGTTATTTTCAATTACTTTCAACTCTTTAGCCGTCTTAGTTTCAATAAGTGAAAATGTAGTAGGTTGAGTGGCACTTGAAAATTGAAGCACATAAAAATCAAAATTAGGACTAAAAGTAGCTGAATTAGTTCCAATAGCATTTGAAAGAGCTAATTTATTATTTCCTTTTAAACCTATTTTGTAAACTCCTCTATTGATAGAACCATTTTCGGTGGATTGATAAAAAACAGTATTCGATTTCTCGTCAATTCCATAAAGCGAAGTCACTTCCCAATTTCCCTTAGTAACTTGACGGATTAATTTTCCTGTTTTATCATAGTGATAAATATGATTAAATCCGTCTTTTTCACTAGTCCAAACAAAACTGTTGTCTTTTAGAAAGGTTAAATCATTTGTAACCCCTACATAAGCTTTATCTTTTTCATTAAGAACTACTTTTTTTTCTGCTGTCTCTCCATCAATAAAAAGCAAATCTAAATTATCTTGATGACGATTTAATACCTGAGCCGATAAGATATTAGCCTCATTGGTCCATTGCAACCTTGCAATATAAAAATCAGTATAATTACTCATACTTACTTCTTTGGTTGCTTTCGAATCAACATTATAAATGTGCAATGAAACAAGCGCATTCTTCTCTCCGGCCTTAGGGTATTTAAAAGTTTGATTATAAGGATACAATTCATGTCCAAAAATAGTCATGGAAAATTCAGGAACTTCAGTTTCATCAAAACGGATAAAAGCAATTTTTTTACTGTCTTTTGACCAATCGAAAGCCCTAACAAATTCAAATTCCTCTTCATAAACCCAATCACAAATACCATTGATAATTGCATTTTTAGCACCATCATTCGTAATTTGTAGGGTTGTTTTAGTAGCAATATCATAAACAAATAAATTGTTATCACGTGCAAAAGCGATCTTTTTGCCATCAGGTGAAAAACTTGGTTCTTGAATTTGAAAATCAAAAAGTTTAGTCAACTGTTTTTTAGCAATATCATACAAATAATAATCTGCTGTTGAAGAACGACGATAAATTGGAGTTGAGTTACAAGCTAACAGCATCATTTTTTCAGTTGCATCAAAAGTATAAGCTTCGATTGCAGGCATAGATGGATGCGATTTTGAATCAATAAGAGTAGCAGTTTTTTCTAAGTTGGAAAAATTATACAAATCAACTTGTGAGGACTGCGTTTCTTGATTATAATTTAGGACGGTGTATTGATTAGAATTCTTCATCGATTGTAGTTCGTACATCTCTTGAGTTCTAAACATCCCTCGATAAATAGATTCAACCGAAATTTTTTGTTGACCAAAAGAAACGAAACTTAGCAAAAAAAGAAAAAATGAATATTGTTTTGTCCTCATACACTTACGATAATAAATAAATTTCCAATATTAATAAAAAAAACTCAATCATCTAATCAAAACTCTGTTAAAAACGCAATAATCCGACTAAAATTATCGAATTAATTGACAATAAATTAATAGCAAATAAAAACACTATAGCGTATATTTGCAGTACTTTATACTCATAATCCATTGAAAATGAACACAGCCGTAGCCGGATTCTCTAAATTATCCAAGGAAGAAAAAATAAACTGGATAGCAACAACTTACTTTTCTAGCCCTACAAAAGCTATCGAATTAATAAAAAAATATTGGAATTCAGATGAAAAACTTCAAAAACTTCATGATGAATTCATTGAAAACACCATAAGTAACTTTTATATTCCTCTTGGAGTCGCACCAAATTTCCTAATTAACGGTAAAAATTATACGATTCCAATGGCAATTGAAGAAAGTTCTGTAGTGGCTGCTGCATCCAAAGCGGCAAAATATTGGTCAACCAGAGGAGGTTTTAAAGCTACCGTTATTAAAACCGAAAAAATAGGACAAGTCCATTTTATGTACAAAGGGGATAGTTCTAAACTTGAATTATTTTTTGCAGAAACAAAAGCTAAATTTTTCTCTGAAACTCATGACTTAACGAAAAACATGAAACAAAGAGGAGGCGGAATTCTAGATATTACACTTGAAGATAAAACAAACCTGCTTCCGAATTACTTTCAACTACATGCTACCTTTGAAACAAAGGATAGTATGGGTGCCAATTTCATTAATTCTTGTTTGGAACAATTTGCCAATATATTAAAAAAGGAGGCACAGGCTTACAAACTTTTTTCGGAAGAAGAAAAAGGCATTGAAGTCGTGATGAGTATCCTTTCCAATTACGTTCCTAACTGCATTGTAAGAGCAGAGGTTTCCTGTCCCGTTGCAGACCTATCCGAAAAACACATTCCAAATCCAGAAGCTTTTGCCGAGCGATTTGTTCGTGCAGTTCAAATTGCCGAGGTAGAACCATATAGAGCTGTAACGCACAATAAAGGAATAATGAACGGTGTTGATGCAGTAATCTTGGCCACAGGAAATGATTTTAGAGCAGTCGAAGCTGGGGTACACGCTTATGCATCAAAAGAGAGACAATACAGTAGTTTATCACATGCAAAAATAGAAAACGGAATCTTTAGTTTTTGGCTAGAAATCCCTTTGGCTTTAGGAACAGTAGGCGGATTAACCAGCTTACATCCTTTAGTAAAACTATCTTTAGAAATGCTTGAAAATCCATCGGCAGCCGAATTAATGAAAATTGTTGCTGTTGCAGGATTAGCACAAAATTTTGCTGCATTACGCTCTTTGACAACTTCAGGCATTCAAGATGGACACATGAAAATGCATTTGAATAATATTTTAAATCAATTAGAAGCCACTGAAGAAGAACGTCATTTGGTTCAAAAACACTTCAAGAACCATGTGGTATCACATAGTGGAGTGGTCTCTTTTGTTGAAAGTATTAGAAATAAATAATTGTATTTGTAAATCATTTAAATTCTAAAATGGAAACAAAACAAACTTTTTACAGCAACGGTAAACTATTAATTACCGCTGAATATTTAGTTTTAGATGGAGCTAAAGCTTTGGCTTTGCCAACTAAATTTGGTCAAAATCTAATTATTGAAGAGATAAGTCAGCCAGAAATCAATTGGGTAAGTTACGACAGTGATGGAACTATTTGGTTTGAGGACAAAATTTCCTTTTCAGAAATTATTGACCCAAATTTGGCTGGAGAAGAATCTATAAAACATACTCTGATTAAAATTCTTCACGAAGCTTATTTATTAAATCCTACATTTCTTGAAAAAGAGAAGGGCTACAACATCAGTACCGAATTAAGTTTTCCAAAAAAATGGGGATTAGGCACTTCATCTACATTAATTAATAATATTGCTCAATGGCTGCAAATTGACGCCTTTGAATTGTTAGAAAAAAGTTTTGGAGGAAGTGGCTATGATATCGCATGCGCACAAAACAACAATCCGATAATCTACCAATTAAAAAATGGCAAACCAAAAGTAGAAAGCATCCCTTTCCATCCGAGTTTCGTAGAAAATATATACTTTGTTTACCTAAACAAAAAACAGAGCAGTAAAGCAGCAATTGCCAATTACAGAAAAAATAAAACAACTGATACTGAAAAGAACGTTAGCAAAATAGACAAAATCACTCAAGAAATCATCCATGCTAAAACCGCTGGCTCAATGGCATTAGCAATTGCCAATCACGAAGCTTTGATGAGTACGATTCTAGAAACCACAACCGTAAAAGAAGATTTATTCTCCGACTTTATCGGAGAAACGAAAAGCCTTGGCGCTTGGGGTGGCGATTTCATTATGGTCATTTCGGAGGTAAACCCAACCACCTATTTTGCTTCAAAAGGTTTTAAAACAATCATCAGTTACAAAGACATGATTTTAAAATAAAGAGCTAAAATTCTATAAACAAAAAAACGTCTCAACACTGAAATTTCAGTCCGAGACGTTTTTTTATGAAATTAAAATTAATCTATATAAAACTAGAAGCTAAATTGTCTTCTGTTATCTTTAATATCGGCAATATCTTTAAGAGCAGGCAATACTCTACTAACATCATTAGCTGATTGCGCTTTTAATTTAGCTACATAAGGAGCAACATCTTTAACAGCAGGAGCTTTTACAATACTAGTTGTTTTAACAACATAAACTCCTGTATTTCCTTCGATAGGAGCAGAAATTTTGTTAGGAGCTAAAGCAAATGCATTTCCAACTACTTTTGGTTCTTGACCTACACCTCCGTTTAATACAGGATTGTCTAAAGTTACGTTAACCGCATTTTCCACTTTACTAGCAGTTGCTTTTGCAATAGCCTCAAGTGAAGAAGCTGTCATTTTTGCTTTAAGGATTTCTGCTTTTTTAGCATTCTTCAATTTTGTTTCTACATAAGGTCTTACTTGATCAATTGGAGCAAATCCCGAATCATCAATACCTTTTACAGTTGCAATCACGTGACCTACATTAGCGATTTCAAAACGCTTCACAGCACCTACTTTAGCATCTTCACCAAAAGCCCATCTTACAATAGCTCTTTGATTCCCTAAAGAACCAAAATTCTCATCCATAGCCGCAACAGATACAGCTGGAACTACTGCTAGTTTCATAGCCTTAGCCACTTTATTAAAATCGCTATCAGCAGCATCCATTTCAAATTTAGTTGCTTGAGCAAAAGCTTTATCAGAAGTCACTTCAGATGGTTCAATTTTTTGAGCTACTGTAGCTAAACGTACACCATCTTGTTTGTCTGTAACTTTAATAATATGGAAACCAAATTGTGTTTCTACTAAACCAATTTTACCAATTCCGTTATTGAATACAAAATCACTAAAAGGCTTCACCATTTGACCAGGTCCAAAATAACCTAAATCACCACCTTGTTGTGCAGATGAATCATCAGAATATTGGAAAGCCAACATCATAAATCCTTCAGGATTAGCATTAACTTGAGCTAACACTTCTTCTGCTTTCGCTTTAGCTTCTTCTTTAGTTCTTTTCTCTCTTTGGTTTGGAACTTGAGCTCCTTCATAACTAATTAAGATGTGACTTGCTTTTGCATTTACACCTACTTTTCTACCTAAAGATTTAGAAATACAGTAGTAATCACCAAAAACGTACGGACCATAAACAGCTCCTGGTGCTAAATTATATAATTGTTCTGCATCTACAGCAGGCAAATCTTTTTTTGCAACATAAGAAGAATCATAAGGAATATCCGAATTAGAATTTACAAATTCAATTGGGTTAGCAGTAGTTCTAAAACCAGCTACAGTATCGTTTTTACCTGTTGCTTGATTATAAACAACACTTCCTGATAACAAACTTGTTATTTTAGATTTAACCTCAGCTAAATCTTCGTTTGATGGCTTATCCTCGATTAAAACATACTCAATAGAACGCGTCTCGTCTGCTTTAAATCTTTTTGGATTTTTCTTCATGTATTCTATAATCTCATCATCAGTAACTTTAACCTCACTATCTTTAATAGAAGAATACAAAGCCCCTACGTATGAAAAGTTAGCTTTATTAGCTTCCATTTCATATTTTAATTTTCCTTCAGCTTTAGTTGTATAATTAGCCGCTTTTACAAGAGTGCTATATATTTGATATTTAGCATTCAACTCAGCATCTTTTTCACGCTCTTTTAAGAAATCGGCTTGCGCTGGATTAGCTTTAAAATAGTCTTTGAATTTATTTAAATCAAACATTCCAGCAGCATTCAAGAACATTGGGTTTTGACCAATATTTTGATCCGATTTTAAGATTTCGATGATGTGTTTTTCACCTACTCTCAATCCTAATTTATCAAATTCAGAAGTCAATAAAGCTACAGAAACTTCTTGTTCCCAAACTCTATTTGCAGCTGCTGTGGAAGTGATACCTTGACCACTTTTTTCAACATTACTAACTTTTATTCTAAAATCCTCAAATGAAATATCCTTTCCATTGATGCTTCCCACATCTTTAGAAGTACTACTAAAAGTACCATTTTGAAACAAATCACCAATGATAAATGCAAATAATGCTAGTGCGATAACTGCAATCATTAAAGCGGAACGCTCTCTAATTTTTGATAAAACTGCCATTTTTATTCTCGTTAATTTTATATTCAGTTTGCGAAAATACAATTATCTCGCTAATAACAATACAAGTAACGTTTTATTTTAAAAGATTTTTCACTTTTATTAAAAAATTACTCTTTCACTGTCATCTTCACTAATTCAATTTTTTTATTTGTTGCTTCTTCTATCACAAAATGATAGCCACCAATGGTGATTACAGCTCCTTTTTGAGGTATTTCTTTCGTAAAATCTACAATAAAACCACCTAAAGTGCCATAAGAATCACTCTCTGGAATTTGCAATTTATAGGTTTGATTTAAATACTCTACGTCGAAACGAGTTGAAAAAAGATACACATTCTCCTCAACTTCTTTTTCGATTAATTCCTCGTCAGAATCATGTTCATCTTCAATTTCTCCAAAAAGTTCTTCAACGATATCTTCAACCGTTATCATCCCAGATGTACCACCATACTCATCTAAAACAACCGCAACACTTTTTCGCTTCTTGATAAGTAAATCCATCACTTCTTTGATGAAGATCGTTTCTGGAACAAATTCTACTGGAATAACAACCGACTTGATGTTTTTTGGTTTTTTAAATAAATCAAAAGAATGAACATAACCTATGATTTCGTCTAACGAATTTTCGTAAACTAAAATTTTAGAATAACCCGTTTCAATAAATAAGTCTTTCAATTCTGTTACCGAATCATATAAATCCACAGCCAAAATTTCGGTTCTAGGAGTCATAATATCTCTCGCTTTTACTCCCGAAAATTCTAATGCATTTTGAAAAATTTGAATTTCAGAATCTACTTCTTCATGATCTTCTACACTACTCATTTGCTCTGTTATGTAATTTCCTAGTTCAATTTTAGAAAAATACAATTGAATTTGGTCTCCTTCGGTTCTAAAAAAACGTTTCAAAATCAAATCGGAAAGCCAAATAATAAAAGAAGAAACCGTATAAAATAAGAGATAAAAGAGATAGGCTGGAACAGCAAAAAACTTGATTAAGAAATTGGAATAAATCTGAAAAAACACTTTTGGAAAAAACTCTGCTGTGATTAATACAATCAAAGTAGAGAGCACTGTTTGAATAAACAAACTAAAAAAATCAGAAAATGGATAATTAAAAGACACTATCCATTTCATCAAAAGATCGCCCATGAAGAAACCATAAACAACTAAAGCAATATTATTTCCAATAAGCATTGCTGCAATAAACTTAGAGGGCTTCTCTGTAAGTTTAGTTAAAATTTTAGAAACAAAACCTTCTTGTTTTTTTTCAATTTCAAGATAAATTTTGTTAGAAGAGATGAATGCAATTTCCATCCCCGAAAAAAAAGCAGATAGTATTAGACAAATAATTATAATACTAATTTCCATTAATTACGATTTACGATTACGATCCTGCATTTTTTTTACAAAACGTCTTCTGAAGAAAAACATAAAAACACCCAAACCGGCAATTAAAAGACTCAACAAAGGAGTTTCTTTAGGATTATTCCATTTTTCTATTGCATCATAAACAAAAAAACCAGCAAATAGCAAATAGATGTAAGGTGTATATTTTAAATAATTCATAATTGTAAAATTGAAAATTTATTCGGCCGATAAAACTTCGCCTGTTATTCTTTGTGAATTTATCACTTTAAAATCTTTACTAAAATCAATTCCTTGACCATTTGAAGACCCTTTCAAATCAGTAAATTTATATCTTTTCTCTGTAAAAAACCATTCATTTTTTTGATCGTAATACAATTGCTCCGTTTCGAGCATTTGTCCGTCTTGAGATACTATTTTCACCTTTCCTTGCAAATCAATTATATTAGTTGATTTATATGAAATTGCATAATTAGAGGTAATACGGGTCTTTTTACCCCCTTTATCATACACCGTAACTAAAACTCCCTTGGGAAACTCGGTAAAAGGAAAAGACACAACAGCATAATCTAACATTTTAGAACTCACTAATTCGGCTTTAATAACACCCGAATCGGTATATTTTAAATTAACATTATTTGCATCACCTGTTGGGGTAAACTCAACAATCTTAGCCTGCTGTACTTTTTTAAAATTACTTTCACACCCAAAAAACAGAGTCACAGCAAAAGCCATGACTACTATATATAATTTATCTTTTTTGAATAAAAGCATAAAGAAAGGAATACGATGAAAACAAATTTACCAGTTATATTATTCGATCTTTCTCTTAACAAACCATCTGTCATTTAATGAAAGTCCTACGCTTAATTTTAGATAATTCTCTTGAACTAATCCAGCATTAGTTGTACCGCGTTTTCCAAATTCAAGTCCTAAATTCACATTTGAAAAACTTCCTGTAATAGGCAATCCAAGACCTAAAGTAACTCCCTGATCTTTGATTGACTCTGAATTTACAATTAAACCTGTTTGTTCGTATTTTAAGCCCGCTCTGTACACAATACGTTTTGCATAACTAGAAAAGGAGTTGTAGTTAGGAATAAAATACCCCCCTACACTGTATTTCAATCCTTTTTCATACGAAACATTTGACGAAGCATTGTATGTATTAACCAAGTTTCCTTCACTTGCCATAACGTATTGTGCTCCAAGAAGCCATTTTTTAGATTCTCCAATCCCTACACCAAATCGAATTTCACTAGGCAAAGTCAATTTAGTTCTAAACGATTCTTCATAAGGTGTCTCAGCTGCTGAAAAATCAATTCCGTTTGAAGTTGAAACCACTACAATATTTCTTGAATTATCTGAAGCCAATTTACCCTCTAACTTGTAACTCAAACTACTATACAAATTCAGTTTTTTATTTAATTTGGTTTGATACATTGCTCCAAAATTGAAATTCACACCGGAATAATCTGCTTTATTAATCTCACGAGTACCAATATTTACTCCATTAACAAAATTAATATTTGTTGTTTCTACACTGCCAAAATTATATTCAACAGTTGCGCCTAAGGTAAAATTTGGAACTAACTTATAAGAGGCAGAAAAAAAGGCTTTAGTTAAACCTCCAGTAGCAAAATCACGAGTACTTGTTTCTCCAACCTCTGTAGTGTACGAATTTATTTTATACCCTACCGACGAATAAGGAATCAATCCGAAACCTACTCCTAACTTACCCATAGGTAACCCAACAGCCAAATAATCAAAAGTTACTCTTTTAGCTTTTTCAGAACTAACACTATTTTTTAATGTAGTCATATTATAACCACCTCCAACTGTAAAAGTGGTCAACTTTAAATTCGAATAACTTGCAGGATTATCTAAATTAATATGAATACTATCTTGTTCAACTTGAATCTCTCCCATGGAACGGCTTTCAATGGTTCCTTTGTACCTTACATCACCTATTCCGTAAAAAGAATAAGGAGAAGAAGTTCCTTCTTGAGCAAATGACACTAAAGAGAAAAGTAAAAAAAGGCTTGAAATAATTTTTTTAATCATTGTTGATTTGGTATTGATAAGTTTGGTTCAAACTCTCTAAAAGGAAATTTGAATTGGCAAATATGGTATTTTTTAATCGTTTAGCCAAAAATTCTGCATCTCCACCCGTTAAAATTATGATAATTTTTGTACAACTTGCTCTATATGTATCGATAAAGCCGTCAATTTCATAGACCAATCCGTTTACCACACCCGAATGCATGGATTGAGCAGTCGATTTCCCTATGTACGATTCCGGGCTTTCTAATTGCAACAAAGGCAACTTAGCCGTAAAATTATGCATGGATTCATATCGTAAACGCATCCCTGGAGCTATTGCACCACCTTGATACACATTATTTTCATCTACAAAATCGTAGGTAACACACGTTCCTGCATCAATTACGAGCCTATTTTGATTTGGAAACATCAGGGTCGCGCCAGCAGCCAATACCATTCGATCTATTCCAAGCGTATTGGGTGTGCCATAATTATTCTCGAAAGGAAAAACATTTTCACGACTTATAAAACAAACTTTTACTCTTGAATCAAAAACTAAAAAAGAAGCTTTTTCAATATCCCCAACAGAAGAAACAACCACAGATTCTACCAAAGGAAAGTCATCTAAAATTTTTCTAAGGTTTTCACCAAGTGCTACTTTTTCAAAAACAAAAAAACCAAAACTCGTATCTCCCTCAAATACACCAGCTTTAATTCGTGTATTACCCACATCAACAGTAACTATCATATTTTACATTTTGATTGCACGAAGGTACAAATAGATTTTTTGATAAAAATGTTTTGGATATATTAAAAATGATTCTATATTTGCACCCGCAACAAGCACGGTACCTTAGCTCAGATGGTAGAGCAATGGACTGAAAATCCATGTGTCCCTGGTTCGATCCCTGGAGGTACCACAAAACCCGAATTCTTAGAGTTCGGGTTTTTTGTTTTTGATAATGTTTCAAATGCTTTTTTTGGGTCAAGTCCAAAACTTAGGGATTAAGCAATTAACCCATCACTCCAATGTGTTATTAAAAAAATTCCATAACATATTTGCAAATTTGATATATTTATGCAAAATTTATATACATGAATGATATCAAATGCCCTAAATGTCAAAACAATGCAATTGTTAAAAGTGGTATTATCAAAAACAAGCAGCGCTATTTATGCAAAAAATGCAACTATTTTTTTACGGTAAATAAAATTGGAAAAAAAATAGATGATTATTACGTGACCAAGGCATTACAACTGTATCTAGAAGGATTAAGCTTCAGAGAAATCGAGCGAATAATAGGTGTCTCGCACGTAAGTATTAGCAATTGGATAAAATCATTCAATATTAAAAAACCCGCCAACACCAACTACCACCCCACCTACAAAATCCTAAACCATTTAGAACTAGTAGAATATATACGAAACAAAGATACCCTTTCAAGTGCAGGAATGATTATAACGGAATTAGGTGATAAATTTATGGTAATTAAATGGGAGCGTTTTAAAAAATAACTATACCATTTACAGCTATATATATATTATTTTTTTTTCTAAATAAAAAAACTGAATTTGCTTCTCTATTCAACCAAAATCAACCTTAATTTATTTTAACCTTATGGAACAAGTATTAAAAGACACTACTGCCAACCCAGCTCCTCTGGGACTATTTGGCTTTGGAATGACAACCATGTTATTAAACATTCACAATGCCGGATTCTTCGAACTTAACGCTATGATTATGGGTATGGGCATCTTTTTTGGAGGTACTCAACAAGTAATTGCAGGCATTATGGAATGGAAAAAAGGAAACGGTTTTGCCATGGCTGCATTTACATCTTATGGTTTCTTCTGGATATCACTAGTCACATTATGGCTACTGCCTTTAATAGGTGTAACAAAACCTGATGGTGCCTCAATGGGGTGCTATTTAGGAATTTGGGGGTTATTCACTCTGGCATTTTTTATTGGTACTTTAAATGGTAATACAATTGGAAAATTAATATTTGGCTCTCTAGTTATCCTGTTCGGATTATTATCTGCAGCAAGTTTTACAGGAAGCGAGAGTTTACATACTATTGCTGGTTACGAAGGAATTCTTTGTGGTTTCTTTGCGTTTTATGAGGCTGCCGCTATTGTAATGAATGAAAAACTTGGAAGACAAGTTTTACCTTTATAATTAAAGATATTTATTTGAGACCTAAAACAGGTTCCTAAAAACGAAACAATCAATAAACTGCACAATAGCTTTACATTGGTAAGGCTATTGTGTTTCAAATTGGAATGAAAAAAAGGCATGAACAAAAATTAATCATCCTTTCAATGCTAATGATATTAGCATTGAACATTCCGCTTATATTATTGTTTGATAGTTCAAAACCCCTATTTGGCTTCCCAATTATTTACATTTATATTTTTTCGGCTTGGTTATTTTCAATTGGAACCACCTACTTAATCATTAAAAAATATTATGAGTAGTATTGGTCTTTTATTGATTTTAAGTATTTACGTCGTAATACTTTTTTATATTGCACATTGGTCTGAAAAAAGAAGTCGTTCAAAATGGACTAACAATCCTTATATTTATTCCTTTTCATTAGCCGTATATTGTACTGCATGGACGTATTATGGCAGTATTGGGTTAGCTGCTAAATCAGGTCTAGATTATTTACCTATCTATTTAGGACCAATAATTATAATCCCCACTTGGATTATTATTCTGAAAAGAATAATCCAAATATCTCGAATCAATAAAATAACCAGCATTGCCGATTTTATTTCGCTACGATATGGAAACAGCCGATCACTTGGAGCTTTAGTGACACTAATTGCAATATTTGGAATTGTTCCTTACATTGCCTTACAGCTTAAAGCGATTTCGGATACTTTTCATATTGTTACTCAAACACAGGCTAATTCCGATATATATTCGGATACAACCACTTATGTTTGTATTGCATTGGCTTTATTTGCATCCTATTATGGAAACAAATACGTTGATGCTTCAGAAAAAAGAAGGGGAATTGTTACCGCAATTGCAATAGAATCTATCTTGAAATTAGTCTTCTTCACAATTATTGGGATTTATGTAACCTTCTTCGTTTTTGATGGTTTTGAGGATATTTACAACAAAGCATCTGTTTTAGAAAATTTCGACAAAAAAAACAGTATCGGCGGTTTATCTAATGGTCTAAATTGGTTTTTTCTATGTCTCATTTCTATGTTTGCTATCTTCATTTTACCAAGACAATTCCACACTGCAATAGTAGAAAACAATCAGGAAAAACATGTAAGAACCGCTATTTGGCTACTTCCACTGTACTTACTGCTTTTTAATATTTTTGTATTCCCAATTGCTTGGGGAGGCAATATCCTTTTTGGAACACAGGGTCTAAATTCCGATACCTATTCCCTATTGATTCCGCAACATTTCAACAACAACTTACTAACTGTTATTGTGTTTTTAGGAGGATTTTCGGCAGCGATTTCTATGATCATTGTTTCTTCTATTGCCCTTGCTACTATGCTTAGCAACAATCTATTGATTCCTTATGGATTTATAGGTTCTTTGAAAAATATTTCACAAGAAAAGAACACTAAGCGCATCGTGCTCAGTCGAAAAATAGGCATCTTTATGTTGATAATTTTGGCCTATATCATCTACCGTGTTTTTGTATTAGATTATACACTAGTTTCCATCGGATTAGTTTCATTTGTCATTATTGCCCAATTAGCCCCAGCATTCTTTGGTGCTTTATTTTGGAAAAGAGGATCAAAAAAAGGAGCCGTAACTGGAATCATTTTAGGTTTCCTAATTTGTTTTTATACCTTATTAATCCCATATGCCATTGGCACAACAGGAACCGAAAGTACATTTGTACAAGAAGGTCCTTGGGGAGTAGCCTTATTAAAACCCTTTCAACTTTTTGGACTTGACTATTTAGACCCAATTCCACAAGCCGTTTTTTGGAGTTTATTAGTCAATTTATTGAGTTACATGGCCGTTTCAGTAAGTTTTAGCGGCAATTACAGAGAACGTAACTATGCCGAAATGTTTGTAGATATTGACCGTTACATTACGAATCACGAAAATGCCTACGTTTGGAAAGGGACAGCAAATATTTCAGATATTCAAAAAATATTGGAACGTTTTTTAGGAAACGAAAGAACAAAAAGAGCCTTGAATATTTTTAATTTAAAATACAATATCGACAAAGACAATGAAATAGCCGACGCCCGTTTTATTAAATTTGCCGAGAATTTACTCACTGGACATATTGGAACCGCTTCGGCTAAAATTGTAATATCGAGCGTTGCTAAAGAAGACAAAATCAGTCTTCCTGAAGTATTACGCATTTTAGAAGAATCCAAAGAAAATATCATCATCAATAAAAAACTGGTTGAAAGTTCGAATGAATTAAAAATGCTGTCCGAACAACTTCAGTCGGCTAATCAGGAACTCATCAATAAGGACATGCAAAAAGATGAATTCTTAGATACGGTAACCCACGAATTGAGAACTCCTATTACCGCCATTAGAGCAGCTACTGAAATTTTGCATGACGATGAGAATATACCAACTGAGGTTCGTCAAAAGTTTTTACAAAACATCATGGCCGAATCCGACCGACTTAACCGTTTAATTGACAAACTGCTAGATTTAGAAAAATTTGAAACAGGCAAACAAAAGATCTACCTTTCAAGAAATAACATTTGTAATACCATAAACAATACTTTAGAATCTTTACAGCAATTAATTATAAACAAAAAAATAAGTCTCGAATATTCCCAACAAAAGAGTGAAATAAAAGCTTTCTATGACGAAGAACGCATTATTCAGGTAGTACACAACCTATTTTCGAATGCCATAAAATTTTGTCCAGATACTGAAGGCAAAATAAAAATCACCATTTATGAAGATGCTAATTTTGTATCGGTAAGTATTCACAATAACGGGAAAGAAATAAATCCAGAAGATCTAGAAGCTGTTTTTGACAAATTTTATCAGTCTCGAAATCAAAATATTAAAAAACCAATAGGAAGCGGCTTAGGATTAGCTATTTGTAAAAAAATTATTGAACACCATAAAGGAAAAATTTGGGCCGAAAGTTCTCAAAGTAACGGAACAACTATTACTTTTACATTGCCCAATTACAATACATCCGAAAAATGAAAAAAATATTAATTGTAGATGACGAGCCTAATATTGTAATGTCGTTGGAATACACTTTCAAAAAAAACAATTTTGAAGTATTCATTGCACGCGACGGGCAAGAAGCATTAGACACATTACAAAATCAACTTCCTGACATCATCATACTTGATGTAATGATGCCAATGGTGGATGGCTACAGTACATTAGAACAAATAAAGAAAAACCCAGCCTTAGAAAATTGTAAAGTAATTTTTCTATCAGCAAAGAATAAAGAACAAGACATTGAAAAAGGACTTGCTCTAGGAGCCAACCTCTACATCACTAAACCTTTTTCATTAAAGAAATTAGTAGAACAAGTTCAAGAATTATTAAACTAACTAAAAACCTTTTCATAAAATCATGAGTCGTTACAAAATAAGTAATTTCGAAGAGTACTTCAAAGAATACAAAAAATCGATCAAAGACCCGAAGAAATTTTGGGACAAAATCGCATCAGAAAACTTTACTTGGTACCAAGAATGGGACAAGGTTGTTGATTTTAACATGGCTGAAGCCGAAATCAAATGGTTTGTTGATGCTAAAGTAAACATCACTAAAAACTGTATCGATCGTCATCTTGCAAAAAAAGGCGAAAAAACAGCTATTATTTTCGAACCAAACAACCCAGACGAACCTTCACAATCATTTACTTACAATGAATTACATCAAAAAGTAAGCAAAATGGCTAATGTATTATTAAGTCAAGGAGTTCAAAAAGGAGATCGTGTTTGTATTTATCTACCTATGATTCCCGAATTAGCCATCGCTACTCTGGCTTGTGCTCGTATCGGTGCTATTCACTCAGTCGTGTTTGCAGGATTTTCTGCCTCAGCTGTTGCAGCCCGCATTAACGATAGCGAATGCAAAATGGTAATCACTTCAGATGGCGGGTATCGTGGTAACAAAACCATCGACTTAAAAGGAATTGTAGACGAAGCGCTTAACAATTGTCCATCAGTAGAAAAAGTTTTAGTAGCCCAAAGAACCAATACTACAGTTCAGATGAAAGAAGGTCGTGACTTATGGTTAGCACCTCTTTTAGATTCTGCCTCTGATAACAACACGGCTGAAATCATGGATGCCGAAGACCCATTATTTATTCTTTACACTTCGGGCTCAACCGGAAAACCGAAAGGAATGGTTCATACCACTGCAGGCTATATGGTATACACTGCTTATACCTTCCAGAATGTTTTCAATTATGAAGAAAATGATATTTTCTGGTGTACTGCCGATATCGGTTGGATTACCGGACACTCTTATATCCTTTACGGACCACTATTAAACGGAGCCACTACCGTAATATTTGAAGGAGTACCATCTTACCCTGACTTTAGTCGTTTTTGGCAAATTATCGAAAAACACAAAGTAAACCAATTCTATACTGCGCCTACAGCCATTAGAGCTTTGGCAAAAGAAAGTTTGGATTATGTTCAAAAATACCCATTAAGTTCATTAAAAGTTATTGGTTCTGTTGGAGAACCTATCAACGAAGAAGCTTGGCACTGGTACAATGACCACGTAGGCGGAAAACGTTGTCCTGTTGTGGATACTTGGTGGCAAACAGAAACCGGAGGAATCCTCATCTCCCCTTTACCTTTTATCACTCCTACAAAACCTACTTACGCCACACTTCCTCTTCCAGGAATTCAAGCTGTTTTAATGGATGAAAAACGAAATGAAATTGAAGACAATCAAGTCGTTGGAAGCTTATGTATTAAATTCCCTTGGCCTGGAATTGCTAGAACCATTTGGGGAGACCACAAGCGCTATAAAGAAACCTATTTTTCTACCTTCCCAGGTAAATACTTTAGTGGAGACGGCGCATTGCGCGATGAAGTAGGTTATTACCGTATCACCGGTCGTGTTGATGATGTCATTATTGTTTCAGGACATAATTTAGGGACAGCGCCTATTGAGGATGCTATTAACGAACACCCAGCAGTAGCCGAAAGTGCTATTGTAGGTTTCCCTCATGATATTAAAGGAAATGCCCTTTATGGTTTTGTTATTGTTAAAGAAACAGGAGAAAAACGCGACAAAGCAAACCTTGCCAAAGAAATCAATCAGCATATCGCTGACCATATTGGACCTATTGCCAAATTAGATAAAATCCAATTTGTATCAGGATTACCTAAAACACGCTCTGGAAAAATTATGCGTCGTATTCTACGTAAGATAGCTGAGGGAGATTTTTCAAACTTTGGTGACACAACCACCTTGTTAAACCCTGAAATTGTTGATGAAATTAAAGATGGAAGAATCTAATATTCAATCATAATTATTATACAAATCCAAAGCTGCTCCTTCCCAGAGCAGCTTTTTTTATCAATTCAAGCAATTAAACTCCCTGATTACCTAAAAAAAGCGTAATTTTTACTACATTGCGAGAACAACAATATTTGTTCGATTAGCACAATTGCTGGCATTTACAATATAATCAACACTGATAATCAAGCTTGTATTTTACAAATATTCGGTAATCTATTTTTATGAAAAATGAATCCAATACATTAATACAAAGAATAGAGCCTCCTTTTTGGTTTTTAGGAATGCACAATCCGGAACTTGAAATCCTTTTTTATGGAAAAAACATCAGTCAGTGCAAGGTTACCTCTGAAAATAGTTGTGCCATAACCAATATCACTCGAACAGAAAATCCCAACTTCCTATTTATCACAATAGATACTCGAAATAGTACTGAAAATGAAATTGAATTTATTTTCGAGTTGAACAACAAAAAAAAACATATTCAAAAATACGAACTCAGAAAAAGGCGAAAAGATTCCGCGTTACGACAAAGTTTCGATACTTCAGATTGTGTTTACCTTTTAATGCCTGATCGTTTTGCCAATGGAAATCCAAACAATCAAAACGACAAAACCACTGCTGAAAAATACAACAGAGATCTACCACAAGGTCGTCATGGTGGCGATATTGAAGGGATTATCCAGCATTTGGATTATATAAAATCGCTCGGTGCAACAGCTATTTGGAGCACACCTTTATGCGAAGACAATGATGCACAATATTCCTATCACGGTTATGCCCAATCTGATGTATATAAAATTGATCCTCGTTACGGCACCAATGAAGATTATGTACGTTTAGTTGGAAAAGCACATGAAAAAGGACTTAAAATCATCATGGATTATGTTACAAATCACTGGGGAATTGAACATTGGATATTTAAAGATTCTCCAACGAACGACTGGATTCACCGATTTGAAACCTACACCGAGACCAATCATAAAAGAACTACCGCAATTGACATAAACGCCTCTAAAATTGACCGAATGATTTGCCTCAACGGTTGGTTTGTCCCTACGATGCCCGACGTAAACATTAGCAATCCATTGGTTTTAAACTATCTAAAACAAAATGCCATTTGGTGGATTGAATACGCTAATTTGGATGGTTTTAGAGTTGATACTTATAATTATTCAGAACCAAAAGAGGTAGCCAAATGGACCAAAGCAATTACAGACGAATACCCAAACTTTAATCTTGTAGGCGAAATTACCATGCGAAATCAAAGTTTACTTTCGTATTGGCAGAAAGACAGTCCTATTGCAAAAATCCAAAACTTCAATTCGTATTTACCTAGCGTAATGGATTTTGCTTTATCAGATGCGCTACAAACTGTTTTTAATGAAGATGACGACACCTGGGATCAAGGAATAACAAAAATATACGATTTATTGGCCAAGGATTTTATGTTTTCCAATACCAATAATCTATTAATTTTTGGCGAAAACCATGATAGCCGAAGACTTAATCACAATTATAACAATGATATCCGTAAATACAAATTAGTAATGTGTATGCTGGCCACCTTGAGAGGCATACCCCAATTGTATTATGGCTCCGAAATTGGCATGACAGGAGACCAAAGTTTAGGAGACGCAGACATTAGAAGAGACTTCCCAGGAGGTTGGGCTACCGACAAAAACAATGCTTTCAATCCTGAAAGCCGTTCTGAATGTCAAAAAGCCTATTTTGACTTTACAAGTAAATTGTTTCAATGGCGAAAAACCAATGATGCAATCCATTTTGGCAAAACAACCCATTACATCCCACAAAATAATGTATACGTCTATTTTAGATACAATTCACACAAATGTGTGATGGTTATCATAAACAACCACCCTGAAAAACAAGAATTTGGCACTGCACGTTTCAAAGAAAATATCGAAAATCACACTAAAGGAAAAGAAATAATCACTCAAATTACGTATGATTTACGTCAGCCAATTACCATCGAAGGAAAATCGGCATTAATTTTAGAACTAGAATAATCCTTAACTTTCCTATTTGCTATCTTTGTAAAAAAAACAATCAATGCTCAAAATAGGACATCGTGGTGCTAAGGGTTACACACCTGAAAACACCCTAATAAGTTTCGAAAAAGCGATTGAAATGCAAGCGCATGGCATTGAACTCGATGTTCACCTGAGTAATGATGCTAAACTTATGGTGATTCATGATGAAACCATTGACCGAACGACAAACGGCAAAGGCTTTGTAAATCAAATGAGTTGTTCAGAATTACAAAAATTCAAAATTGAAGATCAGCAATACATTCCCACTTTAGAAGAAGTGCTAAACTTAGTCAACCGTCGATGTTGGGTTAATATCGAATTAAAAAGTTACGAAACCATACCCAAAGTAATCGAAATTATTGAAAAATACATCCATAATAAAAACTGGACGTATACTGATTTTATCGTTTCAAGCTTTGACTGGAACGCCTTAAAAGAGCTAAAATCAAGAAATCCAAAAATTCCTATTGGCGTCCTTACCGAAGAGGATTGGGAAGAAGCTATCGCTTTCGCAAAAGGGATTCAGGCCAAATCCATACATCCAGATTATAAATTATTGAATGCAGAAAACACCCAAATTTTACAACAAAATGGCTTTGAAGTATTCCCTTGGACAGTAAACGAAAAAACGGATATTACAAAAATGAAATCTTTTAATGTAAACGGAATCATCTCCGATTTTCCAGATAGAATATGAATCAAAATTTTGACATAATAATTGTTGGCGGTGGTGCTGCAGGATTTTTTACTGCCATTAATATCGTTGAAAAAAATCCAAAGATAAAAGTGGCTATCCTAGAACGAGGAGCCGAAGTATTGCAAAAAGTACGCATCTCTGGCGGTGGTCGTTGCAATGTGACACATGCTTGTTTTGAACCAAATGAATTAGTAAAATTTTATCCTCGTGGAGAAAAAGAATTAAGAGGTCCTTTTCATCAATTTTGCTCGGGCGACACCATTGAATGGTTTGAAAAACATGGAGTCGAACTTAAAATAGAAGAAGACGGCAGGATGTTTCCTGTATCTAACAGCTCGCAAACTATTATTGACTGTTTTTTAAAAGCCACAAAAAAACTTGGAATCTCGGTACTTACTGGACAATCTGTACAGTCCATTTTTAAGAAAGAGAATCTTTGGAAAATAGAAACTCAAAACGAGAATTATCTGGCGGAGAAATTGGTAATGGCTACGGGTAGTAATCCTAAAATTTGGGAGATGCTTCAACAACAAGGTCATGCAATAGTAAACCCAGTTCCTTCCCTATTTACTTTTAATATCAAAGACCCTAGAATAAAAGAATTGTCTGGCGTTTCGGCTCAGGTTTCGGTAAAAGTTAAAGACAGCAAACTAGCTTCAACCGGACCTTTATTAATCACCCATTGGGGAATGAGCGGTCCTGCTATTTTAAAACTTTCGGCTTGGGGCGCCCGTATTTTACATGACAAAAATTACCAATTCACCATATTCGTCAATTGGTTAAACGATATTGACACTGAAGAAGCCGAAGAACTTTTGAAAGCATTAAAACAGGAGCAAGCCAAAAAGACGGTTTCAAAAAAATCTCCGTTTGAGATAACAAACAGACTTTGGGAAAGTTTAGTCTTGGCTTCTGGAATTTCAGCTGAAGCAAAATGGGCAGATTTATCTAAAAATCAAATTCAAAATGTAGCCAAACAATTAACTAACGCCTCTTTCCAAGTGAACGGAAAAAGCACTTTCAAAGAAGAATTTGTAACTGCTGGAGGAATTGATTTAAAAGAAATCAATTTTAAAACCATGGAAAGCAAAATTCACGAAAACCTATATTTTGCTGGTGAAATTGTGAATATCGATGCCATTACAGGCGGATTTAATTTTCAAAACGCCTGGACGAGCGGATTTATTTTGGCGAATGCCATTTCACTTAAATTAACATAATTTTAAAAGGAATTCGAAAGATAATGCTGTAACTTTACTTACATATCTTAATCCTATGAAATCAAATTTCCTTCTTGCTATTTTTATCTTAATTAGTCATTTTAGCTATTCTCAAACTCATAAACTACTGAGAGGCAAAGTGATGTCTGAACGTTTTTTATTACAGAATGTAGATGTGATTAACAAAACAAAGGAAATCAATACAAAAACTAACGAAAAAGGGGAATTTATTCTTGTTGCCGATGTTAACGACAGCATTCTTTTTTACGACAAAGACTATCAATTAAAGAGAATCAAATTGAGTTTTGAAGACTTGGAAACGAACAACATCATTATTGCAATTGACAAAAAACCAGAAGAACTAAAAGAAGTAGTTATTCGTAAAATTGATGTTGATTGGAAATTTGACAAAAAATGGGAACAAATGAAAAGAGATGAAGTTGCCGTTTACAGACAATCCAAACAATTAAAAAATCCAGCTATTAATGATGGTACCATTACTAACGGAATGGATTTTGTCAAAATTGGGAAAATGCTTTTTGGAGACCTTTTGAAAGGAAAAAAAATAAAAGCAGACAATCCTGAAGCTTTCAAAGAAATAACCATTGCCAATTTTGACGAAAATTTCTTTACGGAAACATTACAAATAAAGAAAACAGAAATTGACAGATTTCTTAGCTTTTGCAACTTTGACCCCAAATCCAAAAAAATCATTTCCGAAAATTCAAATGCACTTGAATTAATGGATTTTTTATTCGAAAAAAACATAGAATTCAAAAAAGCAAATGCTACTGAGTAATTTATAGGTATCGAAAATGGAAAATGTAGAACAATACATCAATGCGCTTCCAGATGAGATTCAAAAAATAACTCAAAACATAAGAAGCATCATTAAATCCGAAGCTCCTAACTGCATTGAAAGTATTGCGTATGGAATGCCCGCCTATAAAACATTTGGGAAACCCTTGGTTTATTTTGCAGCCTTCAAAAATCATATCGGACTGTATGCTACTCCCTCAGGTCATACGCAATTTGCAACAGCATTATCCCAGTACAAACAAGGCAAAGGTTCCGTTCAATTTCCATTTGACAAACCTATTCCATACGACCTAATCAAAGAAATTGTTGCTTTTCGCGTTAAAGAAAATGAACAAAAATTCAAGAAATAAAGCTGAACATTATCGATTCAACCACCAAATACTAGCATTCAAAACAGCAGCAAAACTTACCCAGGCCAAATAAGGCACTAACAAATAAGCCGCAATTTTGTTGATTTTTGAAAATTGCAAATAGCATTCATAAATAAATAACCAAAGAAGAACAATTTCTATTCCGGCTAACATTGGGTTGTGTAAACCAAAAAACAAATACGACCAAAGTGCATTCAAAACCAATTGGATTAAAAAGAACACCAATGCTTTTTTAACCCTGTCCTTATCATCAGTATAGCGATTCCAAACCAATCCAGCTGCCACTCCCATCATGATATACAACAAGGTCCAAACTGGTGCAAAAACCCAATTAGGCGGATTAAAACTTGGTTTTACTAAGGTAGGATACCAGTCTAATATAGCCGAACGTGTTTCTATTCCCGAAAAATAACCAACACCCAAACACAATACAACAACAGCAATTATTTTAATGATCTTGTTCATTTCGTTTTTTTTTCAAAAATAGTCAAAACTTTGTAACGAATAACTTAATAAGAAACGAACGAATAAATCAAAAAAAGTATCTTTGCGCCAAATTTCATCAGTCATGTTTACAGCAAACGATTTTATTCCAAATAGCTATTCTCAAACAATAGAAAACGGTTCCTACCAATGGAGTGCACCCAGTAATATTGCTTTAGTGAAATATTGGGGAAAAAAAAACAATCAAATCCCAGCCAATCCATCGGTAAGTTTTACTTTAAACCATTGTAAAACAATTACAAAACTAGCTTTTGAGAAGACCAGAAATTCTGGAAATTTTTCGTTTGACTTACTTTTTGAAGGAAAACCAAAAGAAGATTTCAAACCCAAAATTCAAAAATTCTTTGAACGAATTGAAAGCTATTTGCCTTTTTTAAAAGATTATCATTTTACCATAGATACGCAAAACACCTTCCCGCATAGTTCCGGAATTGCTTCTTCTGCTTCAGGAATGGCCGCTTTAGCTATGAACCTAATGTGTTTAGAAAAAGCTTTAAATCCTGAAATGACTGAAGAGTATTTTTATCAAAAAGCTTCTTTCTTGGCACGTTTAGGTTCTGGAAGTGCTTGTCGAAGTGTAAAAGGTGAAGTAGTAGTTTGGGGAAATCAAGCCAATATTAAAGAAAGTTCAGATGAATATGGGGTGGAGTATCCTTACCGTATTCATGAAAATTTCAAAAATTATCAAGACACCATTTTATTAGTTGATAAAGGCGAAAAACAGGTCTCAAGCACTGTAGGGCATGAGTTGATGCATAATCATCCATTTGCCGAAAGGCGATTTGCACAAGCACATGAAAATTTAGACAAACTGATTGCCATTTTTGAAAAGGGTAATCTGGAAGAATTCATTCAAATTGTAGAAAGTGAAGCGCTGACTTTACACGCCATGATGATGACTTCGATGCCTTATTTTATCTTAATGAAACCGAATACATTAGAAATCATCAATCGCATTTGGAAATTCAGAAAAGACACACAAACCCCAGTATGTTTTACACTGGATGCAGGTGCTAACGTACATGTTTTATACCCTGAAAACGTAAAAGAAAAAGTACTGCAATTTATTAAAGCCGAATTAGTTGGCTATTGTCAAAATGAGCAGTACATTTGTGACGAAATTGGAGAGGGAAGTCAATTGATAATGGATAATTAACAATTGATGATTTTATGGAGAAGAAGAATATAATCAAAGATAAGTCATTCACTTTTGCAATAGAGATTGTATCTCTTTATAAAGTTCTCATTGAAAAAAAAGAATTTGTTTTATCAAAACAAATGTTGCGTTCAGACACATCAATTGGAGCAAATATCAGAGAGGCAGAACATGCACAAAGTAAATTAGATTTTATTCATAAATTATCCATATCTTTAAAAGAAGCAAATGAACCAGAGTATTGGTTGGATTTATTATATAAAACTAACTATATAACTGAATCGGAATATCAAAATATCAAAATTAAAATTGTCGAAATATTGAAAATACTAACAAGCATAATCAATACTTCTAAAAACAACTAATTATACATTATCAATTATTAATTGTTAATTATTAAAGACATGAAAGGACCTTTATTTTACTCAAAAATATTACTCTTTGGAGAATACGGAATTATTCGTGATTCGAAAGGGCTTTCTATTCCGTATAATTTTTATAACGGAGCTTTGAAAAAAAATGATAATCCTTCGGCAGAAGCCATTGCTTCTAATGCTAGTTTAAAACGTTTTGCTGATTATTTAGAATCCTTGGAAAACGAAAAAACAAATTTGGTTTCTTTTGATTTAAAATCGTTAAAAAATGACATTGAAACTGGAATGTATTTTGATTCCAGTATTCCACAAGGTTATGGTGTGGGGAGTAGTGGTGCATTAGTTGCAGCTATTTACGACAAATATGCCCAAAACAAAATCACTGTTTTAGAAAACTTAACTCGTGAAAAATTATTAGAGTTAAAAAATATATTCTCTCAAATGGAGAGTTTTTTCCACGGAAAAAGTTCAGGATTAGACCCATTAAACAGCTATTTGAGTATTCCAATTTTAATTAATTCAAAAGATCATATTGAAGCAACAGGAATTCCATCACAAAGTTTTGATGGGAAAGCTGCTGTTTTCCTTTTAGATTCTGGAATCATTGGTGAAACGGCTCCAATGATTAATATTTTCATGGAAAATCTTAAAGACAAAGGTTTCCGTGCTATGCTAAAGAATCAATTTGTAAAATATACCGATGCTTGTGTCGAAAACTTCCTAGGTGGAGACATGAAATCATTGTTTAGCAATACTAAAAAGTTATCCCGTGTCGTTTTAAATCATTTCAAACCTATGATTCCTGAGCAATTTCATGAAATTTGGCAAAAAGGTATCGAAACAAATGATTATTATTTAAAACTATGTGGTTCAGGCGGAGGCGGATACATTCTGGGCTTCACAGAGGATTTAGAACGTGCCAAAGCTTCATTAAAAGATTATAAACTAGAAGTAGTTTATCAATTTTAATAGAACGCCATAAAGAACACAACAATAACTGTCTAAAATGTTTAGTAGAAAACACAAACTTTTAGCGTTAAAAATTGTCAGTTTGTTCTCTGTAATTAGAGGTTACAACATTCCAATCATAATTTTAGCGCAATATTTATCGGCTATATTTATATTGGCGCCAGAAATAAGAGCCTTAGATGTACTGCTCGATTTCAATTTGTTTTTGATTGTTTTTGCTTCCTCATTAAGCATTGCATCGGGATATATCATCAATAATTTTTACGACAGTAAAAAGGATTTAATCAACCGACCTAATAAGTCCATGCTTGACCGATTAGTGAGTCAAAGCACGAAACTAAAAGTTTATTTTACTTTAAACTTCATTGTTGCCACGATTGCTTGGTTTATTTCCTGGCGTGCTTTATTGTTTTTTTCGGTTTATATTTTCCTGATTTGGTTTTACTCTCATAAAATAAAAAGATATCCTTTTATAGGTAATCTTATGGCCTCAATCATGGCTGTACTGCCTTTTTTCGCCATATTGTTATATTATTACACCAAATTACCTATTTACGAAATAGAAAACTACAAGGGACAATTTGTTGTGATTTTTGCACACGCTACTTTTTTGTTTTTATTATTATTGATTAGAGAAATGATTAAAGATTTAGAAAACATAAAAGGAGACCTTGTAGACAATTATAAAACCATACCTATTATTTACGGTGAAGAAGCTTCGAAAAAAATCATCAGCATATTAACCCTTTTTACGCTATTACCTATTTACATTTTAATCGAAATGTACGATGTAGGCTATATGGATATTTACTTTTATTCCTGCCTGATTATTCTAATTTTCTTCTTACTGTATCTTTGGAAATCCAACACTAAAATTCAGTTTCTATTACTGCACAATGTCCTAAAATTTTTAATTGTGTCCGGAGTCTTTTGTATTATACTTATTGACCCAAGTGTTTTATGGCATGGAAAGAAACTACTTTTGTCATTTTAAAAGGCACAAACAATTAAAATCACCTACTAAAGAGATAGTTATCGTTTTATAATTGGCATTTATCAATTAACAAGGATATAAATACTATCTTTGCAAAAATTATCGAATAATATGAATAATAAGGAAGGCAACAACAAAAGAGGTGGTTCTAGACCTAATAGCTCGAGACCAAATGCTAACAAGCCAAAGCCTGCTTTGCCGAAAAGAGCACAAGGAACTAAAAAACCTAAATTTAGTGCTAAAGCTTCAGAAGAGGCTACCAAAAAAATAGAAAAAAAACCAAATCCAGTTGCTAAAAGACCAAAAGCAAAGGATGAAATTCGTTTAAACAAATACATCTCTAATTCAGGCGTTTGTTCGCGTCGTGATGCCGATATCTACATTCAATCAGGAAATGTAAAAGTAAATGGAAATCCAGTTACTGAAATGGGTTATTTAGTAAAACCAGGAGATGTTGTAAACTTTGACGGTGTTACTTTGACACCGGAAAAGAAGGTTTATATCCTATTAAATAAACCTAAAAACTTTACTACAGCATTAGATGAAGGACAAGAATTCCGCAATGTTTTAGAATTAGTCAAAGGTTCTACCACTGCTAAAATTGCTCCTGTAGGTAGAATGGATAAAAACACGACTGGACTTTTATTATTTACAAATGATACTGATATGATTAGAAAGTTTACGCTTCCTAATCAAAAATCATCAAAAATATACCAAGTTTCTTTAGATAAAAACTTGAAATTTGAAGATTTAGAAAAAATTAGCAAGGGTCTAGTAATAGAAGGTCACCGCGTTTTTGTAGAAGAAATAAGCTATATTGAAGGTGAACCCAAAAGCGAAGTGGGACTTAAATTAAAGACCTCTAACATTAAAGTAGTCCGTAATATCTTTGAACATTTGGATTATGATGTATTAAAAATTGACCGAGTAGCTTTTGCTGGATTAACTAAAAAGAACCTACCAAGAGGAAACTGGAGATTACTTACTGAACAAGAAATCATCAATTTGAAACATTTTTAAATTCACAAAAAAACCGCATCTATGATGCGGTTTTTTTTATGATTAAAAGTAAATTATTACCATTTAAATGGCAAATACCAGTTATTTGGATTCATTAACTTAGCTCTTACAGTAGCAGCTTCTGCATTTCCTTCTTTGCTTAGTTTCTCATAGATTTTATCTGCCAAGAAAGAAGGATCATTTCTACGTCTAGCAACACGTACTAAATCTTCCCAACGATTTCCTTCATAAGCAAGATCAAGAGCAGCTTCATTAATCAAGTTGTTTTCAATAGAAATCAGACTATCCCCAACAACTGGTGCTGGAGGAAGATTAGCACGCCTTCTTATTCCACCATTTCTATGCCAATTAGCTCTAAATCTTGGAAAATCACCCTGACGCGCATCAAAATCGTAAGGATAAGGCTCTTTTGTTTGCATGATATTAGTTACATTTCCTGATGTATTACTCACACCACCACGATTGTATTCAACTTGAAAACCATTATTAAGTATGGCACTTGCTATACGGTGTTTGTTATCACGGTTGGCTGCTTCTGCATAACGTAAATGTAATTTAACAGTTCTATACAAAAACCAATCTCCATTATTTTCTGGGCCTGTAAGATTTGCATCACTTTTGTATTGGTATTTCATAATCACAGGATCATTACCTTCCATCAAATAGGTTAATTTACTACCTCTTGCATCATAAGGTATATTTACTTGTTTATTGCTATTCCATAAATCAATGGATGCTTGTGAGGGTTTAGCCAAATAATCACCTTTGGATTTAGAGAATAATTTAATAAAAGGATTATCCCATGAAAGATTACTAGTGTATGGTATTGACCAAATCCATTCTGTATTCCACAATGCATCTCTAGTCCTACTAAACATCGAACGCCAACCTGAAGTATTACCATTTATCAAACTTGATGCATTATCAGCTTGAGAATACCTCACAAAATAATTGTTATTTGGATTATTCCCGTCAGCAAAGATACTAATACGATACGATTCATAACGCTCCGTATCGTTACTACTAGTACTTGCAGTTTCCATAACATTTTTATAATAAGAAGCGGCTTTAGTATAATTAGCTTTCCATAAGTGTAAATCTCCTAACAAACATTCTTTATTAATAAAGAATTTGGCTGTAGAATATCCATCTACATTGGTTACCATCGTGCTTTGAGCATTGTATGGTTTTTTGTATTCTAAAGATTCTGAAAAAAGAATCAATTTATCCAATAGTTCTGAAAAAGGTATACGTGGATACTTATTGGCATTTTTTGCATCTTCCAATGTAGAAATAGGCTCAGTAATATAAGGCACACTGCCAAAATGAATTCCTAATTGAAGATACACCCAGCTGCGAATACAGCCAACATCAGCATAGCGTTGATTGTATTGATCTTGAGTAAAACGCTTTTCTGCAAGCATTATATCAAAGTTCTTTAAGATATCATTGCAGTTATTAATCACCTCATAAAAAGGTTTAGGACTAATATAGGGATTATCTTGACTTACATTATGTTCAGAAAGTTGCTTTAAAAAAGTAGATGAATTGGGTGTTGTAGTCATCAAATCGGCGCGCATTTCGTTTAGAATAACATACTTATCCGCTAAACCAACAAATTTACCATAAAGACCAAAAACAGCAGCATCAGCATCTGTAACAGTTTTATACGCATTTTCTTCGGTTAAACTAGTTTTTGGCTCCACATCTAGATAATCTTGACAAGAGTTTAAACATAGCACAAAAACAAAAGAAGCAATAAGTGTAGCTCTCTTTGAGGATTGAATTATAATTGATTGTATCATTTGTAAAATTGTATAAATAATAAAATTAAAGTCCTAGACGTAAACCTAGCTGTATGCTTCGAAATTGAGGAGCCATTCCTACATCAACACCTTGCCCAAACAAAGAAGAAGTAGCACTAAATTCTGGATCAAACCCTAAATACTTGGTAAAAACAAATAGATTATTTGCAGTGGTATAAATTTTAATATATTTAATGTACTTCATTTTTTCTACATCAAAATCATAACTAACAACCAAGGTCTTTAAACGCAAATAAGAACCATCTTCAATCCAACGATCTGAAAATTCTGAATTCCCCATTGGGTCTCCAAAAGCAGCTCTAGGAATATTAGTTTGTTGACCTTCTGCTCTCCAACTGTTTGCCACAGCGATACTTTGGTTATCATAACTACTCATTTTTTCCAAATTGTAACGCAATCCGTTGTACAAATCATTTCCAACAGAAAAATTGAATTGAGCATTAAGGGTAAAACGTTTATAAGTAAAGTTTCCATTGAAACTACCGAAGAAATCAGGGTTTGGATTACCAATTACTTTACGGTCTTTACTGTCGATAATCTTATCACCATTTTGATCAACAAAACGCATATCACCACCTCTGAATGCTGTCAATGCACCAGTTTCACTTAGTCTTGACAATCCATCAGCTGTAGCCTCTTGTGTTGTACTATAAACACCGTTTGTTTGCAGACCATAAAATAAGTTGGCATCCATACCAACACTAGTAATGTATGTTGCACCTGCAAAATTGCTCAATATATCACCATTTGGTAAGTTTTTAATTTTATTTTGATACGTAGCAATGTTTAAACCAAAATCAAAAGTAAAATCAGGAGATGAAATAACCCTTGCATTCAATGAAGTTTCAGCTCCAGTTGTTTTCATAGCACTATTATTTGCTAATACGCTATTAAATCCAGAAACGGTACTAATATTCTGAAAAGTAGTCATATTGTTTGTTCTTTTACTAAAGTAATCTACTGTAAAATTTAGCCTTTCTTTTAACAAACCAAAATCAACACCCAAATTATATTGACGTTGGCGCTCTGGTTTCAAATCGGGGTTACCAATATTACCTAAAACAAGTCCTTGAAAGCCCAAAAATCCTTGAGAAACATACTGTTTTTGTGCAATATAATCACTGAAGCCGTCATTTCCAGTCTCGCTTACAGAAGCTCGTAGCTTTAAATAATTGATAAACTCCGAATTTTTAAGGAATTTTTCGGACGAAACCATCCAAGCTCCAGATATAGCTGTCATTAAAGACAATCTTTCTTTACCATTCATATTGTCACCAAAACGACTAGAACCATCCACAGCATAAGAAGCTGTTAAAAAATATTTATTTCTAAAATCATAATTGGCATTGGCATATATATTTAACCAATTTGTTTCGGCCAAACTTCCGCTGATAGGATTGGAAATAGATCCAGTTCCAATAAAAGTAAAATCGTCAGTAGGAGAATTATAGGAACGAACGTAGTCGTTTTCTGCTTTACTAGATTGAGTTCTGAATCCAAGACGAGTTACTATATTATGATCATTTTTAAAATTTTTGGTATAATTCAAAAAGGTATCAAAAAAATAACTTTGATAGCTTTGCGCATCACTTCCAGACTGATTTTTTATAAGGAAATTACCCAACATAAAATCTGTAACACCCCTATCTGGTGTAAAGAAGTTTTCTCTTTCCTTATTAAGAGTTAAGCCTAGAATAGTGTTTAAATTCAATGAATTATTTAAAAAGTAACTAAATTTTAAGTTACCAAAAAAACGGTAATTATTATTATTAGCAATCCCTTTGGCTAAAATAGCGTTCGGGTTAGAACGATTAAAAATATCAACTTCCGAAAGTATTGGAGAAACATTACCTAAATCGTCTATTGCATTTGTACTTAAAAAAGGTGCTTTGATTAAGGAAGAATACAACGGACTTACATAATTCTCACCTCCTTGAGACCACTGCTTTTGGATATTATTAATAAAAGATAAATTGGCATCAACATTAAATTTTTTTGTCAATTTTAATGAAGCATTTAAACGAGTTCCATAACGTTGTGTATTAGTTCCTCCAACAATACCTTCAGAATCAAGGTAATTTAATGAAAGCCCGTATTTTGCAATTTCATCACCACCACGAACTTTTAAATAATAGTTTTGATTCATCGATTGTTGCAGTACTTGATCTTGCCAATCGGTATTGTTTTGATATAAATAATAACCTGGAGAACCAGCCGTATCATTTAAAAAAGGCAAACTAGCTACCTGTTGCTGACTCAAGCCTGATGAACTAGCGAGTCTTGTAAAATGTGTACGCAAACCATTAGCATCCAATACATGATAATTTTCAGGACGTTCATTTACACCAGCATACATTGCAAAATCAATTTTTGTAGTAACCTCGGTAGGTCGATTGGTTGTTATGTTGATAACACCATTTGAGCCTTTGCTTCCATAAAGAGAGGTACCGTCTTTAATAACAGTAACATCTTCGATATCTTTAACATCAATATTAGCAAAAGGGGAAGAAACATTGTTTGAAATAATTCCTGATCCGTAATCCTCGTCGTCATATATCATTCCATCTACTACAATCAGTGGCTTATTACTACCATACAAAGAGCTAAAACCACGTAGGGTTAGATTATTACCTGCTCCTGGTGTCCCCGAATTACGAATAACATTCAAACCAGAGACCTTTCCTTGTAAAAAAGCACCAACGTTTTCATGTGATGGATTTGACCACTGATTGTTATTAAAATTAACTACAGAAGCAGCTTGAGTAGAATTATACTGCATAATATGTCCGCTAGCCGAATTTGCCAATTGATAGGTTTGAGCATAATTAGACTCGTTCATAAAGATTTCTAAACCAAACTTACGGTTTTTCAAGGGAAATAGTTTGGTTTGAAAATCCTGTCCACTTACCTTTAAAACAGCGTCATAGTTAGGAACAACAATCTCGAAACTTCCATCATCTTCCGTAATTGTTGAAGTAAAATTTTCTACAGCAACACTAATTCCAGACAATGGCTTTTTATTTTTAGCATTGAACACAATACCTTTTACGGTGTATCCATTCAAAATTAATTTTGTTGAAGACATTGAAGTTGCGGTAGAATCTTGTGCTTCTTGAGCACGCAATTGCACAAAAAACACAGATGCAATACATGCGAAAACAAAGCCACTCGATTTTATAATTTTTAGCATAACCAATTTTTTTTATAATAATATTTATTTAACTACCGGAACAATTTTTAAATAATCTATAGTAAGAGAATTAAGACCATTAGTAGCTACATTAGCACCTAATAATGTTAAATTTAATATGTTACCTGATTGTAAAGGTGTGAAATCACCAACAAAAACCTCATTAAAATCATTAATTGGTACAGGAATATATGCTAATGTTTTAAGAGGATTAATTAATGAAAAAGTAGTACCGTTTACGACATAAGTACCTCCAATCGATATAGTTTGATTAAAAACAGTTGTTTTATTATTTATGGCACGCCAATAAACTCTATAGGTAGTACTGTATAGATCTTTTAGCCTGCTTAGATACACAAGTTTCGGCAACGCGAATCCTGGATTTGTAACAAAAACATCTTTAATATTCTCACTACTAGATAAGAAAAAGTCCCTGTAAGCAGTTGCTCCACTATTTATACTAAATCTCAAATCAGCAGTTTCTCCTTGAATTACAATTGGCACTAAACGTTTGTTCAGGGGAACATCAACCTTTTTCATGATGTAAACAATACCGTTACTCAATCGAATTGGTTCTCCAACAATTTGAGTTTTATCTATAGCGTATTCTACACCAAAGCGGGAGGTTAAAGTACTTGGTAATTGACTTGGTTCGTACTTTTTGTTGAAAACCATATCACGAACCGTAAAATACTTCGCATAAGTAGCCGTTGAATCCGTTGTAGATTTAATAGTGTAAGCTTTCATTTTGTCTGTTTCTTGTGTATAGCCCTCATTTTCCATTAAAAAGAGCGTATAAGAATTCTTTTCGTTATTCAAATTATACACATTTGTTAAAAAAGAATTCGTCAACGAATCGGACAAATAGCCTGCACCAGCAGTTTCAGATAAAATCTTTTTTTCAATATCCTCTTTGTAGATACTAAAATCTTTCAAAGCAAGCAAATCAGCACTCATCATAGATGTTGCGGATTGTGAGGCAACATATTGCCATATATTGAGCTTTGGTGTAAGCGGTTTATCAATAACATGGTAGATTCCGTTTGAAGCTAACATATCAGCTTTAATGATAGTCGCATCATCAATAGTAGATTTGCCCTTGAACACTAAAAACTTCTTGCTCTGCATCTCTATTTGAACTTCATCGGTATCACGAACCGATGAATAAGAAGTCAATGCAATATGATTACCTACAAATTGCTTTAAGGCCACAGGATCATTTATTACCGAAACAGGCACTTGGCTCATGGCTGCATTCGAAGGAACAAATACTGTGAAATTTTTCGAAGACGCCAGAACCTTGTCGTATCCAGTTGCTACCAAAACTTTTGAAAATTCAGAAAACTCACTAGAGCTACTAATTGCTTCTACTAAACTTTTATCAATGTTTGCTTCATTAGCGGTATTCCTATCGTTCCATGGATCGGAACAAGAAAAGGCTAACACCATTAATGCTGTTATAGCAATTTTTTTATAAAAAGAATGAAATTTAATCATTGAGGAAAATTTGAATTAATAAAATAAAACTTGAAAATTAATTTTCTGGCTCTCCAGGCTTAGGTTTTGGAACTAAATTACTTTGTCCCGGAACAGGTAGACCTTTTTTAAATTTTGGCCAAATCTGATCCATATCTACTGGACGGAATTCCACAATATCCAAACGATCCGCATCATTTGCGCCAGAATTAGCTGCTTGATCACTTACAAACTTTATTTTTTGTCTTCCTGTAGTTTCCACATCAACAATACCTACCAACCTAGAGTATTGAAGATCATTTTGAACATGTGGGAATATATATCGCTTATAACCTTGTGTTTCCAATACATTGTCAGGAATACCAGCCTGTGTATCAAATGGATTATTTGGTTTTTCTCTCATGTTAAGAACTCTCGAGGTAATTTTATCATTAAAATATACTCTCACATTAGTATTGGCTCTATCAGTTTGGCGATAGGATACCCAAATTTTATAGCGCCCTTTAATAATAACTGGCGTTGTAAATTCGATATTGTTTAATCCTCCACTACCAAGTCGAAAACGGAAAGGACGAAGATCATCGCCATTCACGGCGGTTGAAGAAGGTGCCCAATCTAACGTAAAGGTTGTAGAACCTGTCCAAATTACGTCTTTAAATTTACCTGGACCTAGACCAAATTTAACACCACCAGGCTTTCTATAATTTGCCACATTAGCGGCAAATTCTGGCTGATCACAAAGGTCAAAATATACAGGCAAAGGAAAACGCTTGATGATGGTGAAATTGGTATCCACTGAATGCAAAACACCATTAGAACAAGTCAAATCACTTGCTTGTCTGATAGCCGAAAAACCAGGTTCTAAAACTCCGTTAAAAATATCGCGATTAAGAAAAATTTCACCATTAATTAATTTTGAACTAATAACTTCAGAAGGTGCTTTAGTCACAAATACTGGTGTAATAGCAAAATCGGCAAGATAGTTCAATTTCGGTATTACGTGATATTGAACGTATAAATTCAAACTATCTGCTGCATTAGTTGGATCTCCAAGGTGACTGTAACGTATTTTTAAATTTTCGAGTGTATTAAGTGTTAATTCCTCTTTAGTTTTAGGATTAGTCCATTTAGTTCTATTGTAAACTTCATTAGACTGTACTAAAACAGTAAGAAAGCTCCCCGTTTTATTAGCGTCAAATGTTAAAGGTTGGTTTAATTTTTCAAACCAGCCAGTAGCCTTAAGAACTTCAGTAAATAAAGATAATTCTGGATTGGCTTCAATTGTTTGAGCCAATGTTTTATTGGCAACGGTTAACACTTTATCAGTAATATGCACTACAGCATTTCCTAATTCTAAATTTGAGGTAAGAATTTTAGCTTCTTTATTTAAAGTTCTAAAAGATTCACCATTTACCACTGTGTTACCTGTAATAATAAATTGCCCCAATAAAGTTGGGTTAAATAATTTACCGTCTGTAAAAGAAGCAGTGGTATATTTGGTATCGATAATGTGTAATTTCACTACTTTTTTTAGGTCTTCTATAGGAACTTGTGTCAAAGAAGTAAAACCTAAATCTTTAAGATAATTGTTTACAGCTTCATTAGTAGGAATAAATACAGTAAATGTACCATAAGTATTCATATAAGAAGCATAATTTGTAAGATCTAACATTTCCAAAAACAAGGAATATTCTTCGTTATCACGCAGGAATTCAGTAACGTTTTGTGTTTCGTCAGTAGTTTCTTTAAACTTAAGTTCTGTACAGCTTTGTAAAAGCAAAAAAGTGATAAAGAAGAAAAAAACGGATAACAAACGAGGTAATCTTGATAATTTTTCCATGGCTTGATTAGTATATTATTTGTAAAAAGGATTTTGAACAAGGGCCTTATTAACCTGAAGTTCAGTGAAATTTATTGGAAAATAATGACTGTTATTATCATTTAGTTTTGACACAATAGATTGAATACTTGTAGGTGGTGCGTTTTGAGTAGCAACATCAATTAATAACTGTTTACGCTCGTAATTATTGGCTTTGGCAACACGCAGTAAGTCAAACCAACGTTTACCCTCAAAAGCTAATTCTCTTGCACGTTCATCCATTATATAATCAATAAGAGCAGGAATATCAGTTGCACCTGGAGTTCGTTCAGTAGCTTTTAGCGCTCTACGATTCGTTCGTAACTCGGAAATAATATCTAAAGCAATTTGACCCTGATTAAGTCTTGCAGCAGCCTCTGCCTTCATTAATAAAACATCCGCATAACGATATACAAACCAGTGTGTGTTACTTTCATTTCTATCTTTAGATTCGACATTGTTCAAGCCAGTGTATTTATAAATTGCACCAGTAGAACCAATTAAAGCTGCAAAATCTCCTCTATAATCTCTGTTAGATGGAACATCAAAATCAATTCCATAAACATTTTCCATAATTAGAGGAGTAGCTCTCACTTGAGGAAATACATTTAATAAATCGTATAATGGATTTTGAACAAGAAGACTGAACTGCAATTCAAAAATACTTTCAGTTGAATTACCAACTGCAAAAACTCTATTAAACCAAGTACTTCCCCCAGCATTGATTAAAGCAAATTTATTTGATTTTACAATTTCATCAGTAGCATCAAAAGCCTTTTGGTACTGCTCGGTCCACAAATAAACATCTGCTAATAAAGCATTAACAGAATAAACTGTAATTCGTCCTTTATTATACGCATTATTACCATAGTCTTCAGTAGCGTAGGTTTTTGCAAGTTCTAAATCTTTTATAACTTGATCAAAAACAACACTTTGTGTCGATGTTGGTAATTGATAATTTTGAGAATCAGAAAGTGATGCGTCTAATTTCAATGGAACATCCTTGAAAGATCTAGCAAGGGTAAAATATAAATAAGCTCTAATTGCCAATGCTTCTGAAAGAAAATTATTAAGCTGTGTTTGAGAAAGTGTTGGATCTAAATTCTTAACATTAGGAGCCAATTCAATCACTGTATTGCAATAATTGATAGATCGATAAAAAACATCCCAATCGGTAATAGAATTAGTTGGTAATACATTGGTATTCAAGATATCTCTAATCTCATCATTAGCATTAGTTCCTTCCGACACTAAACCGCCTCTTAACTCCCCATAATAAAAGAGTCTACTGATTAAATTTCTGTCTAACAAGGACGTATATATCCCTATAACAGCAGCCTGTACATCTTCTTTGGTTTTCCAAAATTCATCTCGAACAATACCATCTTGTGGGCGTAAGTCCAAATAATTATCACATGAAGTTGTTGCTAAAAAGACAAACAAAGCAAGGATAGATAGTTTTATTTTAGTTTTCATATACATATAATTAAAAACGAGTAGATAATCCAAATGACAACCTTCTAGTTGGTGGTGTAGAGGCATTGTCTATAGCGATACCGAAAATCCCTCTTTCTCTTGAAACTTCGGGATCTTGTCCGCGGTATTTAGTGATTGTAAACAAATTGTCAGCAGTAACATAAAAATTAAGAGCCTCTAGCCTCAATTTCTTGATAAATTCTTTTTTGAAAATGTAATTGAATGTTACAGATCGCAAACGAACAAAGGAAGCATCTTCTACATAACGGTCTGAACCCAACCAGTTAAAACCACCTCCTAAAAGAGCTCTTGGCATATTGGTTACATCTCCAGGATTACGCCATCTGGATAAAACAGCGGTACTTTGGTTATCGTAATTAAACATATTTGTAGTGGTCATATCAGTACCATTAACAACATCAACTCCTAAACGGTAAGAAAAGAAAAGCGATAATTTAAATTGATCTTTCCAAGAAACATTCGTACCAAAACCTCCAGAAAACTTAGGGTTACTATTTCCTAAATACACTACGTCTCGAGAATCGATATTACCATCTTTGTTAATATCCTCATAAATAGCATCACCTGGCTGGAAAACATAAGATGAAGCTGGATAGTTAAAACGCATAAATACCGTTTCACCATTAGGTCCAGTAATTATATTTCCACCTGCATCACGAGCCAAAGTAGCGTCTAAATCTTTATACACTCCCTTAAATCGGTAACCGTAAAAAGAACCAAAAGGATTATCAACTTGTACAAAACGCTTAAAAGAACCATTCACAATTGACGAACCACTTTCAGTAGGTACAAATTCAGAAATTTCCTTGATAACATTCTGATTACTAGAAATATTAAAATTAAAATCAACTTTCCATTTACCTGATTTATATGGGGTAGATATCAATCCTATTTCCCAACCAGAATTCTGTAAGGTACCCACATTTTGGTTTGAAAGAGTATTGAACCCTGAAATGGATGGAATCTGTAAATTTGCAAAAAACAAATCTTTTGTCAAATTACTGTAGACATCAACATCTAACATAACACGATTATTAAACATATTAAGGTTAAATCCTAAATTTCTTCCAATAACGGTTTCCCAACGCAAATTAGTTAACTCCATGTTGTTTGGAACAACACCATTTAAATCAATATATGGATTTGTAGACGCACTGTAGGTATTAAAGAAAGTATATTCGTTTCTTGGTGCATTACCTGCATGACCATAGCTTAAACGCATACTAAAATCATCAACAAAAGTTGCTTTTTGCATAAATGATTCTGCAGAAATCCTCCATCGCGCAGAAACAGATGGAAAATATCCATATCTATTTTTACCTGTTAGTTTTGAATTTCCATCACCACGCATGGCTACATTTACAATATAACGGTCTAACAATCCATATTGGGCATTTAAAACAGCACCTACGCTTCTTCCTTCGCCATATCCTTCTCCCCTGCTAACGGAAGTAATTCTTGAAGGTATAGATGTATCTGTAAATAAAGAAGAGGCTGTATTAGTGTTACGAAAGGAAACACTTCCACCACGGCTATCATTAGTTTGAATGGAAAGAACAGATTGCAATGTTTGGTTTTTTCCTATTGTAGGAGTAAATAGAAGATTTATTTTAGTATTTAAAACAGCTGAATCATCTGTAAGTTCAGAAGTAGAATTTACATTAGGTGAAGTAAACAACAAACCAGTAGCGCTTTGAGGCTCAATTACTTTAGTCTTTCTGTTACTAAAGTCAAATTGAACATCAAATGTCGACACAAGCAATTTCGGTACTAAATCAACCTTAACATTAAAATGGGGAACAATTCTATTTTCAACCTGTTCGTTAGTAGCTAAATTAGCAATAGCAACAGGATTAAGGCTACGCTGTACATTATTTAACGGTAAAAAATAATTTGGTGTTAACTCTCCTGCCTCGTTGTATTCATAAATACTCATATTAGGCATTTTTCTAAAAGCAATTGAACGCAAACGATCAATATCTGTCGAACCGAAAGGGTTAACAGAATTTCTGTTAGTTTTTGAATTAGTATAAGCTAAGTTTGCACGGAAACTAATTCTATCGGAAACTTCATAATCCAAATTCAAACGGGCATTAACCCTTGTAAATCCAGTTCCTACTGTTACCCCTTTTTGATCAAAGAGACCAACAGAGGTAAAATATTTTGCTTTTTGCCCTCCACCCTGTAAAGATAAATTATGCTCATTAGACACACCTGTCTGGGTGATAGCATCCAACCAATCTGTGTTATTACTATAATTTTTAAAATAATACACATCTTGTGGATCATACTGGAACTCCTTTACTGTTAAGGTATTTAGCGGAACTCCACGAAGATTCATAAAAGCTTCGGGAATTAATTGTGAATATTGATCACCAGAAAGCATAGGTATTGCTTTTGGTACTTTGGATACAGTCCCTCTAAAAGTGTATGAAATTTTTGGAGCAGAAACAGATCCACGTTTGGTAGTAATTAATAAAACACCGTTAGCGGCTCTTGCACCCCAAATTGCAGTTGCTGCTGCATCCTTAAGAATTGTAATCGTTTCAATATCGGTTGGCGCTACATTTAACAAAGCAGCATACCCTTGATCATCTGCGGTAGCGAAATTAAAATCAGAAGGCACAGGCGTTTCAAAAGGCATACCATCAACAACAATCAAAGGGTCTTGGGATCCCGAAATAGAAGAAGTACCACGAATACGAATCTGCATACTTGCACCTGGATCTCCACTAGATGCAACAATATCTACACCAGGCATACGTCCTTGCAATGCTTCGTCAATTGAAGCGGCTTGAGTTTGAGCCAAATCAGCGGCATTAATAGTAACGGAACTGGTGGTACGGTCTCTTTCAGCTATTCTCATCAAACCATTATCTGTAGACTTTTTGGTTGTAATGACTATACTTTTTAATTCTTCTACAGTTGATACCAATGTTACCTTAATGTTCTTGGACGCACCAATGGTAACCGTTTTGGTTTTGTAACCAATGGCAGAGAATACCAATTTGTGGTTAACATCTTTAAGTTTTATGGCAAAACCACCATCTAAATCGGTTATTACACCCCCAACAGTTCGGTTTTCATTATCTTGTTCAGCTACTGTAACCCCTGGAACTGGAAGATTATCGCTTGAATCGAAAACTTGACCACGAATTAGCTCTCCCTTCACAGTTTGTGAAATTACTGGATTAACTAACAGAAATAGTAAAACGACGGTTATTTTTGAAAATATAGTATTAAATTTTTGTATCATGTTATTCCGTAAGTTTAAGGTAGTTGTCAACTAAATGAATTAAGGATCGGTCAGCTAAATTATTGCTACTTGCAGGTATAAAATTGGCAGTAGTACCTGAATTATCACTGAATTTTAAATTTTTAGCTTCACTGTTAATATTTACATAGGTTTTTTCCCCTTTAGAATCTCTTCTTAAGGTTTCAAAAAGTCCATTGGTTAGATTATCATTTGAAGCTGTTCTCCCTACAATTATATGGTATCTAATGAAATCAGCTATTAAATCCCTTTGACCCGCAATGGTAGTTGTAGGTGATGCAGGTAAAACTCCATCAGTAACTGCTTTTGCTATTGCTGCATTATTAGGCACAATAAATGTGTAGCTAGTTCCCAAATCAGTACCATCGATCTTTCCGTCTGATGCTCTATAAATATTGGAATTGCGCAAATAATTAAAAAAACTACTATATTGTGTATTTTGCGTGGCCAACCTACTTATAGCTAAACCTTGAAATTCTGTTGAAAATTCAGGAAATTTATCTATGAAATAAGCAATTCCATTTTCTTGTCTTTCTGAACCTAAAATATTTACTGCATTTCCAGCCACGATTGTTCCAGCTGCGTATATTTTATTATTATTCCATTGAATATATTCACCAAACAGTTCGCTATCACCTGTTCGGATAACCCCTGAAGTAGTTGCAATATTATCCAATTCTCCGTTAGGTGTTGGAACAATACAATTGTAAAAAAGTCGCAATAACCTGTTTCTAGCAGCGGTTCCGATTTCTGAAATGGCTCCGTTTGGTGACAAATATTCCCAACGCAACTGAATTGAGTTGTAACTATAACCTAAAGATTGAAGAACTGAATCACTAGGTAAAAACAAAGTAAATTTTGAATCTATATTACTAACAATTTCTCTGTAACCAGACCCATCATTAAATAGCCTTACCGCTAATGAGTAATTTGGGTTCAAATAAGCCGAAGTATAGACACTATAAAAGATATTTGATCTTTGTATTTTATTTGTACCAATAAAGAAACCATTACTCAATACTTTTTTATCAGCAACATCAGTAGTGAAGTCAAAACGCAATTCTTCTTTTAATCCATTTTGATATTGACCTTGTAACGAAGGCCAAACTGCTCCAGCAACCATGTGTGCATTTACTAAATCTTGAAATACATATTGAGGCAATTCTTCATATTTGAAATGCTTAGTTAATACATCTTTGATAAAACTTCGCATAGCATCATTATTAGGAGCTAACAAAGTATAGGCATCATTTTGACCATCATTATCAACTGCCTTAAGATAATTTTCATTATTAGGCGAAAAAACTAAATTAGGATTGTAAGTCTTTACAAAAACATCTTCGGAATTTCCTGAAAAATTTCTGTAATTATTTGTCATTAAAGAGCTAAATGGATATGTTACAAAATTCTTTTGTAAAATATCATAGAATATACTGTAATTAGGATCTGATTTTAAATGTGTATCAATACTATTTAAAGGAAGAGAAACTTCAGTCACTTCCTGTATCACGCCATTTTCAGCGATAATATTGGCCTCCTTAATAAAACCACCCAATACATTAAAATCAGTAAAAGTAGCATTTGGATAGAAAAAATTATAGTCACTAGCGTTTAGTTTTTTTGCAGCAAAATATTCTTTATCGAAATAAGTAATATACTTGTTATTATTGTCTATAACAGACACACCATTCACAGTAGCATTCAACAGCCCACCATTTCTATTAACATCAACTATTAAACGTCTAACTCCATCAAAACCCACATCATATTTAAATCCCTCGTAATAAGCCGTTCTTCTTCTAAAAGCTTGATCAATTACCCAACCGGTACCTGATTGATAATCAGAAAGCTGGTCGGTACGGAAGGCATTAAATACAAGGGCATACTTAACAATTTTAGCAGCAGTAGCTTCATCAATCTTACTTACATCTGAGATAGAATTTCCTTGAAAATACTTCGTAAAAGCTTCATCATTAGGTGCGAAAACTGTCCAATATCCTGACTTACTTAAAATATCTTTATAACCAGCCTTTTCGATTAAAGCAGTAAAGTTTTTAAAATTACCTCTGGCTTCCAATTGTTGGTAAATTGGATCTTCTAAGTAATCAGGACGCCCATAATATTCATCAAATACGTCTCGACTACAGCTGGTAAAAAACACCAAAAGAGGTAGAATTAATAAATAGTTAATTTTTGTCTTCATTATTTGGTTAGCGTGTAAAGTGGTGAATAAATTATTTGTGATTTTTTTAACTCTTTTTTGTCAATATTTAACTTTTCAAAGTTATTTGTTCAACACAAGACATCTATCCTGCACTATCCTGTTTTTTTATATATCTTTTAAAAAAAACGAAGAATAAATATATATATCACATTCATTTTACAAATATTTTATAAATAAAAAATATTAATAAAGCTTTGTAAATAATGTAATATTAACACTTAATAAGCCAAAAGTAAATATATGTATACTAATTTTACACATATTTATCATTTACAAGAAAACTTAAAACATACAACTAACTTAATAATGTACTTTCTATAGAGAATTTATATTAAAATAATTAATTTTGAATTTTAACTTAAAAAACCAAGTAGATAATGATTACTAAAACAGCAATAGTTACTGGAGGAAATTCAGGTTTAGGTTTTGCAACTGCAAAAAAATTATGCGACAACGGAATTAAAACATATATCATAGGAAGAACAAAAGAAAAAACAGAAGAGGCTTGTCAAGAAATTGGTCCAAATGCCATTCCTGTGATTTTCGATTTAAATAATTTAGCAGGAATTCCTGCTATGATTGCTGATCTTACCAAAGAAGCTCCTATTGACATTTTAGTAAACAATGCTGGTATCAATTTAAAAAAAGAATTTACTGATGTCACTGATGAAGATTTCTTTTCTGTAATTCATACTAATCTTTTGAGTGTATTTGCTATTAGTAGAGAAGTAGTAAAAAACATGAAAAACAACAATGGAGGTAGTATTATCAACATCAGTTCGATGGCTTCTCAATATGGAATTCCAAAAGTAATTGCGTACTCTTCTAGTAAAGGAGCTATCGAAGCTATGACCAGAGCCATGGCTGTTGAATTAGCACAATTTGGAATACGTGTCAATTGTATCGCTCCAGGTTTCATAAAAACAAAAATGTCATCAAAAGCATTAGACAATGACCCAGAAAGAAAAAACAAAGTTTTAGGCAGAACACCGATGGGATTTTTAGGCGAACCAGAAGATATTGCAGATGCGGCTTACTTCTTTGCAACGGCAGAATCTAAATATGTTACAGGTACTGTTTTAGCTGTAGATGGCGGAAACAGTATTGGTTTTTAACACACTGATTTAAAGATTTTTTTAAATAAAATTCTTTAAAACGAAACAATATACTTTCAACATCAGTCTCTTTTGTTTTGACTAAAGAGGCTGATGTTTTTTTATAAAAAATAATCAATCGCACCCTCTTTTAAAATAAAAAACTATATTTACATACCAGAACAGAATAGTTTTTAAAAAATGGAAACCAATTTTACTTTCAACATCAATCACGAAAGCGATATACCAAAATACCAACAATTAGTCAACGCAATAAACAATGCTATTTCTGAAAATATTTTAGCCAAAGGAGAACAACTCCCTTCGGTAAATACTATTTGTAAAGAATACCAACTTTCAAGAGATACTGTTTTTAAAGCCTACTCTATTTTAAAAGAACAAAAATTAATCGATTCTGTTCCTAACAAAGGCTATTTCGTTTTAGGAGAAACTCGGAAAGTCTTATTAGTATTAGACACCTTCAAAGCATACAAAGAAGTACTATACCATTCTTTCATCAATAATATTGCCGACAACATTATTGTTGATGTACAGTTTCATCATTACAACATAGAGAACTTTAAAACCATTATTAACAATAGTATTGGAAAATATTTCAAATATGTCGTTATGACTTTTGATCATAAAGAAATACCCAATTCACTGGCTGTAATTTCTAATGACAAATTATTACTGATTGATTGGAACATTCATTCCAAATCTAAAAATAATTATGTTTTTCAAGATTTTGGAAAAGCATTCTACGAGGCTATGAAAGAAGGAATTCCTCTTTTTAAAAAATACAAGGAAATCCATTTTATCTACCCTTCTTTCACAAACCACCCAAAGGAAACATTAACCTTCTTCAAGAAATTTTGCACCGAATTTGGTTTTAATCATAAAATAATCACTAATCCTAAAGAATTTATTATCCAAGAAAATATGGCATATATAAGTGTTAGCGATCGAATCCTAGGTAATTTTTTAGAACAATGCCGTGAAAAAAATTTAGAACCAGGAAAGGATGTTGGCTTTTTATCTTATAATGAAACACCTATGAAAAAATTTATTTACAAAGGAATTTCAGTAATTACCACAAATTTTGAAGAACTTGGATTGAAGGCCGCTGAATTTGTTTCCAAAGAAGAAGCTATACAATACTATATCCCTACAAAACTAATTACACGAGATTCGCTTTAAAACACTATTGTTTTCAAAACAGGACAGTACAGGATTCAATTAACAATCCTATTTAATAATATTGAGAAGTGTAAAAAAAGTATTCAGTATTTTTAGAAAGAGAATGTAAATTCAAAAGAATATTGATTCTAAGGTTAAATTGTTGTTCACGTTAGTTTTTAAAATTAGTTAATGAAGCCCTAACCTATTGTTAGGGCTTTTTAAACGCTCAAATTAATTATTAAATTCTAAAAAAAGACAGAACACTATTCAAAGAAAAGCTCAAAAAACTACTCGAACATGAAGAATTTAGTAGCGAAAAAAACAATTTTTGTAAGTCGAAAAATAAAAAACATCTTCTTCGTTTCAATATTATTTTTAACCTATATTCCTACTGAAGCTCAAGATAACAGGAGCTTCCAAATTTTTCAATTCCCTGCCAATAAAATCCCTACAATAGACGGAAACAAAGAAGATTGGGATTTAGTCCCAAAAAATTATATTGTTGGTATGGACCAACTTTGGGATGACAGTGGTAAACACACCAAAGCTAATCCTAACAACTTAGATGTAAGTATAAAAGTAGGCTGGGTAAAAGGGCTTAATCGACTTTACTTTCTATACGAAGCTTATGATAACTATTGGGATTTTTCCCTTTCAGGTTTACACAACGACACTTTTGAGCTTATTGTAGATGCCGACCAATCAGGAGGACCTTTCATTGATCGCTTTCATCCTAACAAAATATTAACCAATACCATGGAAGCCTATTTTTCCTATCATGGTGTACATGCACAAAACTATCATATTTTTACACCCGCAGTTGAAAAAGACTGGACAATGGTTTGGGGAAGCCAACCCTGGATTAAAAACCTACCTTACGCTAATGCTGCCTACCATCATGATTTCAAACCCGGACAAGCTGGAAAATTAACGTTGGAATTCTGGATAACTCCTTTTGATTATGCAGGAAACGATCCTTCGAGAGCCATCGAATCAATCCTTGAAGAAAACAAAAACATAGGACTTTGCTGGGCAATCATTGATTATGATGATGTAAACAAACAAGAAAACAATGGTTTTTGGAACTTATCAAAAGAACACACTATGTATGGCAACGCATCATATAGCTTACCCTTCAAATTGATGCCTCTAGAACCACAATTCAAAAAAGTGTTAGAAGCCAAATGGTCTCATAAAATCATCAATATGAATCAAAGAGAAATTGCATTTATTGATGAATCTGAAGGCCAAATTAACTCTTGGAATTGGGACTTTGGTGATGGAACAACTTCAACCGAACAAAATCCAATTCATCACTATAAAGAAGCTGGAAAATATGTTGTAATTTTAAAAATTAGAGGACCAAAAGGCGAATCTAAATTCTCTAAAGTTTGGGATGTTGCCGTAAAATAAAACCGAATTAATAGTAAAATATAACTAAACAACCATTCAAAACTAAAACCAAACCAAAATGAAAACGAACCATTCAAGAACCAAATTCAAAACCATAAAAAAAATAGGAATTGCAGCAAGCTTACTAGTGATTCCATTTAGTGTATTTGCTCAAGAGCCTGTAAATGACGCTACTACTCCCCTGCATTTTTTACAACCAGACTATCCTACTCCTTATGGAGCAAAATCTACTCAAGAAATCAAAGCAACTTTAGACAAAGTCTATGATTTTTTAGAAAAAACGACCCCTGCTTATATGGTAAACAGCAAGACGAAACAGGAGTTAAAAAACCTTAAAGAACTTAATGAAAACAGCATTTTCGCACCCGGAAGTTTCAGATTAACGAGCTACGAGTGGGGAGTAACCTATGCCGGAATGCTATTGGCTACGGAAGCTACTGGTGACCAAAAATATGCTGATTACACTAATAAACGATTAAAACTTATTGCAGATATTGCTCCTTTTTATAAAAAACAACTAGACAAAAACAAAGAGTACCCTTCTCCAATCCATGGTTTTTTGATGCCACATGCTTTAGACGATGGTGGAGCAATTACAGCTGCGATGATCAAAGCGCAAAGAGCAGGATTAAAGGCAGACTTAAGACCATTAATTGATGGTTTTATGGATTATATAAGTAATAAAGAATTCCGTTTAACTGATGGAACTTTAGCAAGAAACAGACCTCAGCCAAACACCTTATGGCTGGACGATATGTTCATGGGCGTTCCTGCTTTGGCTCAAATGGGTAAATTAACGGGCGATGTAAAATATTATGATGACGCTGTAAAACAAGTAAAACAATTTTCGGAGCGTATGTTCAATAGTCAAAAAGGAATTTATATGCATGGCTGGGTTCAAGGAATGGAGGAACATCCTCAATTTCATTGGGCTCGTGCTAATGGTTGGGCAGTGATGACTATGGTGGAATTATTAGAAACATTACCTAAAGATCATCCAGGTTACAACATGGTTTTAAACCAATTAAAAGCACATATCAAAGGATTAGTTTCGTATCAGGATGGAACTGGTTTTTGGCACCAATTATTAGACCGAAATGATACGTACTTAGAAACTTCGGCAACAGCAATTTACACCTATTCAATCGCCAGAGCGATAAACAGAGGATATATTGACAAAGCGGCGTATGCACCTGCTGCTTTACTAGCTTGGAATGCCGTTGCCACAAAAGTTAACGACAAAGGTCAGGTAGAAGGCACCTGCGTAGGAACCGGAATGGGATTTGATCCTGCATTTTACTACTATCGACCAATCAATACTTTTGCAGCACACGGATATGGCCCGGTACTTTTAGCGGGTTCCGAAATTATACTAATGCTTAAAAACAATGAATTTGAATTAAACGACAGTTCTGTTCAATTAAAATCTAAAAAGTAAAAATTCCACATTCATGTACAACAGCATTATCAACTGCATAACCGCAATTTCAATAGGTTTTTTAAGTTTTGGGCAATCAATCAAACAAAAAATTGATCCACCCAAAACACCTAATTTTGTCGTAATTGTAGCTGATGATGCTGGTTGGAATGACGTAAGTTACAATGGTTCTGAAATACATACCCCAAATATAGATTGGTTAGCTAAAAATGGAGCCCGTCTTAATCGTATGTACGCGGCACCAACTTGTTCACCTTCCAGAGCTAGTTTCTTTACTGGAAGACCTTCCAGCCGTATGGGAATAGTGGCACCTATAAGTGATAAAAGCAATCTTAGCCTTCCGGCAGATGTTACCACCTTACCCCAAGCTTTACATCAACAAAATTATCAAACGGCATTATTTGGCAAATGGCATTTAGGCCTTAATCCCACCAGCGGTCCAAAAGCTTATGGATTTGATTATTCCTATGGTTTTTTACATGGCCAAATAGACCAATACAGTCACGAATACAAAAATGGGGACCCGAGTTGGCACAGAAATGGTGTATTTATTACTGAAAAAGGACATGTTACTGATTTAATTGAAAACGAAGCCATTACTTGGCTTAAAACCAAAAGAGACCCGTCTAAAAACTTTTATATTCAATTAAGCTATAGTGTGCCCCACTTTCCTTTACAAGAGGAAGACAAATGGAAAAAACCCTATTTAAAAACCATTACAAACAAATCCAGAAGAGATTACGCAGCAGCCATGTCGCATTTGGATTATAGTATTGGACAAATTTTAAAAGCCTTAAAACAAAACCATTTAGACAAAAATACGATCATATTTTTTATGAGTGATAATGGTGCGATGCAAAACTGGATCCCAGGTATTCAATACAAAGGAAGGCATGCCGCAAATGATGTTTTAGGAAACAACTTCCCACTTCGCGACTGGAAAACTACCAACTATGAAGGAGCTATCAGAGTCCCTGCATTTGTGTATTGGAAAAACAAAATCAATCGTTCTATAAACAACAATTATATTTCAGTAAGTGATTTCATGCCTACTATTTTGTCTTTGGCTGGCACACAATCAATACCTAAAACTGTTGAAGGAAAAAATGTTTGGAATTCTATCATCCACAACGATTCCATCCCAAATCAATCGATATACATTCGTGGTCATTTACAGGAAAGCATCATTGAAAAACCTTGGAAATTAATCAGAACCAGACATAAAAATGGCACAACTACTTTTGAACTTTTTAATATTGAAAAAGATCCTGAAGAGAAGGAAAACCTAATGCTAACCCACCCAAATATTGCTTCAAAATTAACTCAAGATTTGGAAAATCAATTTAGCAAAGATGCCAAAGAAGTAAATTCGGCCGGTGAATAATTGAAAACGAAATTCCCAAAAACGATCTCATTTTCTATAATAACAAGATTACTATTTAAAAACAGGTTAGTACAGGACAGTTATTTGAAATAAAATAAAGATTTTCGATAGTAAATCAATCAAAATGCGACCAAACTTTTTTATTTTAAGCTGTTTTCTAATGCTTTTTTTTTCTTGTAAAGAAATGGCACAAACACCCCATTCCACGAATTTTGAACCGGAATGGATTAACAAAGTAGGAGCAAAAGAAAACACTTTTAAATCTAAAATCTATTATGCAAATGATTTTGGAGCAGTGAATGATGGTAAAACACTTTCTACAAAAAACATACAAAAAGCCATTGATGAATGCAGTAAAAAAGGTGGCGGAACTATCACTTTTAAACCCGGAAAATATTTAACAGCTTCTTTATTCATCAAAGAAGGAGTCCATTTTAATGTCCCAAAAGAAGTAATACTTTTAGGAAGCGAAAACATAGCCGATTATCCGGAAATTGACACCCGAGTGGCTGGTATCGAAATGAAATGGCCAACGGCTTTAATCAATGTGTTGGACCAAAAAAACGTCACATTGGATGGAGAAGGAATCATCGACGGACAAGGAAAAGTACACTGGGATTACTACTGGAATTTACGCAAAGAATACGAGGCTAAAAATTTACGTTGGATTGTAGATTATGATGCCAAACGCCCTAGAACCATTTTAATAAGCAATTCAAAAAATGTATTTCTAAAAGACCTCAACATTCAAAGAGCCGGATTTTGGACAGTCCAGGTATTGTATTCGGAGTACGTTACTGTTGATGGTATCAAAATCAGAAACAATATTGGCGGACACGGCCCAAGTACCGATGGAGTGGATATCGATTCTTCAAGATGGATACTGGTACAAAACTGTGATATTGATTGTAATGACGATAATTTTTGTCTAAAAGCAGGTCGTGATTGGGACGGATTGAGAGTCAATCGCCCAACAGAATATGTGATGGTACGCAATTGTATTGCGCGTCAAGGCGCAGGATTATTCACCTTAGGAAGCGAAACTTCAGGTAGTATCCGTCATGTTTACGCTTCCAATATTCAGGGTTATGGCACCAAAAATGGACTGAATATCAAATCGGCAACCAATCGAGGTGGAACTGTTGAAGATGTTTATATGGAGAATATCAAAATGGAAAGTGTAGGTACTTTTATCAGTATTTCTATGAACTGGAATCCAGCCTACAGCTATTCCAAACTTCCGGAGGGATATACCGAAGAAAGTCTACCTCCCCATTGGAAAAAAATGCTGACTAAAGTCGAACCGGAATCTCGTGGAATTCCCACTTTTAAAAACATTTATCTAAACAACATCGACATCAAAGGCGCTAAAAAAGCCATCTCGGTAGCCGGTTTAAAGGAATCGATAGTTGAAAATGTGAATTTGAAAAACGTACATATTTCAGCCGAAACTGCCGGAAGTATTTCCTATAGCAGCAACTGGAATCTGGATGACGTAAGTATTCAGGCTTTGGATCATTCGACCTTAAAAATTGAAAACTCTAAAAATGTAGATTTCAGCAAATAAACCAATCAACAACCAGCCAAAACTATAGTGAAAACCAAAATTTATATCCTTCTTTTTCTGCTGTCGTTTTCGATGCAATACACTTTTGCGCAGCAAAAAGAACTTTGGCATGGAATAAAGCGTAAAATCCATTATACACCTGAAGGAAAGAGTTTTGTATTACAAAATGGAACCCGAAAATTCAACCGAGCTCTATACGGAAGCAATACGGCTTTTAGAGTAGAGGCCGGAGATTTACCTGAATTTGCAACTTACATGCCGGGAATGGGTGGCAATTTCAAACTGGGAATTGTCAATAATGGCAAAAGCAAATGGATAACCGAAGCAGATAAAATCAATACTAAATACACTCCCGGAACGGTTGAGTACGAAATCAAAGATGCCTTATTAGAAAATGCTTCTTTGAGCGTTCAGATTGTTGCTTTGGTAGATACCGAAGGATTTATAGTAAAAGTTACAGGCAAAAATATACCTAAAAAACTTTCACTAATCTGGGCTTATGGAGGCGCCAGTGGCAAAAAATTTTCCCGAAACGGAGATATTGGCGGCGACCCGGAATCGGTATTTTATTTACAACCGGAATATTGCATTAACAACCAATATCAAATTAATAAAAACAGCTTTAACCTTGATTATGGTTCGGAAAGCAGTAAAAAAAACACAGAAAACAACCAGCATTTAATTGGTATTTTTCCCGTTTCAAAAGTACTGATAACGAGTGCACATTTTCTTAAAACACCGTTAGAAAATTATACCTCAACTGCTAATAAAGCACCTATGCTAACAGGCCAATTAAAGCAATTTTCGAAAAATGGCGACTTTTGGTTGATTGAAAATGCAACTAAAATTGACAATAATAGTCAGGAAACTATAGCTGCAAAATTCCAAAAAGCGTTGGATCAAGCGGAACAATTGGCTAGTCGGATTAAAATCAACACTCCCGACCCGTATATCAATACTTTAGGCGGTACACTGGCTATGGCAGCCGATGCTATCTGGGAAAATCCTGCTTATTTACACGGAGCAATAGCCTGGCGAATGTACCTAAATGCCTGGCGTGGTGCTTATGTAGCTGATCCTTTAGGCTGGCATGACAGAGCCAAAAGTCATTTTGAAAGCTATGGAAATTCGCAGGTAATCGAACCGGAATCAGGTCCTGTTGTACCTGACACTACCCGAAATTATGCCCGCCAATTGGAAAAAATGGGTACTTCGATGTTCTCCAGCGGTTACATCAGCCGCAATCCAAACAACAACAAAGTAGCGCACCATTACGACATGAATCTGGTTTTTATTGACCAGTTGATTCGTCATTTCAAATGGACTGGCGATATTAATTTTCTAAAAAAAATGTGGCCGGTTATTCAAAGACATTTGGCCTGGGAAAAAAGAAATTATGATGTAGATGGCGATGGACTCTACGACGCCTATGCCGCTATCTGGGCGAGTGATGCCTTGCAATATAGTGGTGGTGGTGTGACACATACGTCGGCTTATAATTATTATGCGAATAAAATGGCTGCCGAATTAGCGCAAATCATAGGTGAAGATGGTTCGGCTTACGCCAAAGAAGCCCAACATATTTATAATGCCATTCAGCAAAAACTATGGTTGAACAACAAAGGAACCTTTGCCGAATACAAAGACCTTTTGGGCAATCAATTGACTCATGACACTCCTGCTATTTGGAGTATTTACCATGCTTTGGACAGCGAAGTTGCCAATCCGTTTCAGGCGTATCAAGCATTGCGCTATATTGACACTGAAATTCCGCATATTCCGGTGGCAGCCGAAGGCTTGGACAAAAAGAATTTAGAAATCATCTCAACGACCAATTGGCAACCTTACGACTGGTCGCTCAACAATGTGGCTCTTGCCGAAATTCTGCACACTTCCCTCGCCTATTGGCAGGCAGGACAATCGGAAAAAGCCTATCAGCTTTGGGAAAGTGGTTTAATCGAAAGTATGTATCTCGGTGCTTCACCGGGAAGTTTCGAGCAGTTGCTATTTCAGGATGCCATTCGTGGAGAATTATACCGTGATTTTGCCGACCCGGTGGGAATGGCAGGAAGAACTTTGGTAGAAGGACTTTTCGGCATTCAACCTGATGCACTGAAAAACACGCTGACTATTCAACCCGGATTACCTATCGCCTGGAATCAGGCCTCATTGGAAGTTCCGGATATTGCATTCGCATTTGAAAGAAAAAACAATACGGATAGTTACCAAATCAAGCCTCATTTTGCGACAAAAATGAAGCTGCAACTCTTGGTAAATGCTACACATGAATCCATTAGCCAATTAACCGTTAACGAAAAAGAAGTAAGTTGGAAAGTACTTGAATCCACTATCGGCAACCCAAAAATCAGCATTGAAGTTCCTTATGCCGATGCCTACCAAATTGAAATCATTTGGAGTGGAGAAAAATTAGAGAAAATCAGCTACGATTCAAACATTTGCGAAGGCGAAAACATAAGCATAAAAACACAAAAAGCAAGCATTTTAGAAATCAAAGACAGTCAAAATTGTCTGAGCAAAATCGAGCAAAACCAACATCAAATTAATGCAACTGCAAATGGTCTTGGCAACAAAAGTTTCTTCGTAAAACTAAAGCAAAACGAGATGATTTGGTGGCAGGCAATCGATATTAGTATTCAGCCAAAAGTTGAAATCCTTTCGAATAGTTTAAACGAAAACAAATTCCTTTTAGACCTAAAAAACAATAGTTCTCAAGCCATAAAAGGATATTTTTTAGTAAATAATGAAGCGAATAAAAAGGCTATTCATTTAGCTACCGAAACTCAAAATAAAATCGAAATTCCTTTAGAACAACTGGTTTCAGGAACCAATTCGATTTCAATTATTGCTGATGACGGCACAAAAAACCAACTTTTATTTAACAATTGGGACATTCAGGCTAATCCAAAAACCAAATGGGAAAGCGTGAATCTAAATCCGTTTTTCAATGATAAAATCACGAATATTTTTGAACACCAATACCTAAGCCCGAGAGCGCAATCACCTAGTCTTCAACTCCCAACACAAGGAATAGGAAACTGGTGTTATCCACTAATAAAACCGGAAATTGACGACTCCGGATTGAGAAAATGGGCAGGAGCGAAAAATCTAATCAAGAGTCCGCAAGGAATACCTTTTAGCACGCCTTCCACTGCCGATAAAAACATCGCTTTTGTATCACAATGGGACAACTTTTCTAAGGCTATAACTATTCCCCTTTCGGGAAAAGCATCTCAGGCTTACCTGATGATGGCCGGTACTACCAACCCAATGCAAAGCCGATTTATTAACGGCCAAATAATTGTAACTTACACAGATGGAAGCTTCGAAAAACTGGAACTAAAAAACCCTGAAAATTGGTGGCCAATCGAACAGGACTATTATACCGATGATTTTGCTTTTACCACCAATGCTCCAAAACCACCAAGAGTCTATCTTAAATCAGGAACTATTAGCAGAGATTTCAAAGACTTTAAAGGCATCAAAGGATTTAGTGATTTTGGAGTTGAAGGCGGTGCAGGAACGATTTTGGATATTCCTTTAGACAAAAATAAAAACCTAAAACAAATCGAAATAAAAGCCATTGCCAATGATGTGATTATTGGACTAATGAGTATAACCTTAAACAGAAATTAAGTATGCGAAAAATAATAACCAGCCTTTCTTTGTGCCTGCTCCTAACCACAGCAAAAGCACAGGATAAAATCGACCGCAAAGCCTTAGTAACAAGGCACAATGTAAACATCACCAAAATCGACACCCTAGGTTCTTTGTCGGTTGGAAACGGAACATTTGCTTTTACTGTAGACGCCACAGGTTTACAAACATTTCCGGATTATTATCAGGCAGGTGTTCCTTTGGGAACCCAATCCGAATGGGGATGGGATGCTGTGCCTAATACCGAAAATTACCAATTTGAAGAAAGCCTGAGAAACATTGAACAGAATGGCAGAAAGGTTACTTATTCGATGCAACAAAAAACACCGGAACACGCTGCAAAAGCGGTAGAATATTTCCGTGCCAATGCACACCGTTTGCAACTGGGAAATTTAGGTTTTGAATTATTCAAAAAAGATGGCTCACCGGCACAACCTTCGGATATCAAAAACATCCAACAAACACTAAATGTCTGGACAGGGGAAATCGAAAGTTCGTTTACTCTCGAAGGAACTGCTGTAAAAGTTTGGACAGCTTCCCATCAGGAACAGGATGTGATTGGTGTAAAAGTAGTTTCTGATTTGATAAAAAAAGGACATCTCAAAATCCGTATGCGAATCCCTTTCCCAACGATGAAATGGGGCGATAACGGTAATCTTTGGAAAGCTGATTTGGCTTATACCAGCACGCTTTCGAAGAATGGAAAAAACGAAGTCATTATCCATCACAAAATGGATTCGATTACTTACAATGTCGGTCTAAAATGGAAAGGAAATGCGACGATTGCTCAAAAAGAAGCACATTATTTTCTTTTGACTCCCGCTAAAAACAACAGTTTTGAATTTAGTTGCGCATTTGCTCCTGCTTACAAAAGCAACTTAACTATTCCTGATGTACCTGCAGTGCAAACTAGCACTATTTTGGGCTGGGAAAAATTTTGGAAAAGCGGTGCTGCAGTAGATTTTTCGCAATGTACAGACAAACGAGCATTTGAATTGGAACGCCGAATTATTTTATCCCAATATTTAACCAAATTGCAATGCACCGGAAGCGAACCTCCTCAGGAAACCGGACTGACATACAACAGCTGGTACGGTAAACCACACTTGGAAATGCATTGGTGGCATGGGGTTCATTTTCCGATTTGGGGAAGAGCCAATTTGCTTGAAAAAAGTCTGCCTTGGTACAACAAAGTCTATGATAATGCCAAGAAAATAGCCGAAAGACAAGGTTATGATGGGGTAAGATGGCAAAAAATGACCGATCCGGATGGTAACGAAGCACCCTCATCGATTGGTGCATTATTGATTTGGCAACAGCCACATTTCATTACTTATGCCGAGTTGATGTACCGCGACCATAAAGACAAAGCAACCTTAGACTTATACAAAAAACGTGTTTTTGCCACTGCCGATTTCATGGCTTCTTTTGCTTATTATGACCAAGAGAAAAAAAGATACATCCTTGGACCGGGTGTCATTCCGGCGCAGGAACGTTTTGTTGCCGAAAAAACATTCAATCCAACTTATGAATTAGCTTATTGGAATTGGGCTTTAAATACCGCTTTGGAATGGAAAAAACGTTTAGGCGAACCCGAAGTAGCCAAATGGAAGGATGTAATTCTACAACTATCGCAATTGCCAGTACAAAACAATGTGTATCTGGCGACAGAGAGTGCCACCGATTCTTACACCAATCCGGAATACAAAACGGATCATCCTTCGGTTTTTGGAACCTACGGAATGTTACCGGAAACTACTTTGCTGGACAAAAAAATCATGCGAAATACTTTCGATTTAATTTGGGACACTTGGTCGTGGAAAGAAACATGGGGTTGGGATTTCCCAATGACAGCCATGACAGCCGCTCGATTGGGCATGCCTGAAAAAGCAGTTGATGCGCTATTTATGAATGTGCAAACGAATACCTATTTGGTAAACGGACACAATTATCAGGAAGGTCGATTACCAATTTATTTACCAGGAAATGGTGGTATCCTAACTGCTGTTGCCATGATGTGTGCCGGTTGGGACGGCACTACCGAAAACAATCCGGGTTTCCCTAAAAATGGACAATGGAATGTAAGATGGGAAGGTCTTGAAAAAATGTTTTAATAAACGAAAATTAGGATTATTTACGGGATGTCAATGTCCTTAACATCCGCAGGCGAGTGTCAAATGTTTGAAGAATCCGTAAAAAGAAAAGCTGTTTGACCCCGAATCCTTTCGGGGGAGTTCTTTTCTTTTAGGATTCGAAAACAAATTTGACCGACGAGGATGTGAAGACTTGATTTTTTTGTTTCTTTTTTGATCAAGCAAAAAAGAAATTATATAAAAATACTACTTCTTTTAAACCTTATTAACGAATCAATGTCCTAACTAAATGATTTACAACTAATCTTTTAATAATTTCAACCAACCCTAAACCAATAATGAAAAAATACTTCTTAGCCTTACTCGCTTGTCAATTATCCCTTGCCGGATTTAGCCAAAGACAAATGGAATCCCTCGACAGAGGATTGATTGCAGTAAAAGAAAACGGTCATTTTTATGTGAACTGGAGAGTTTTAGGAACCGATGCTGATGATTTGGCTTTTAATTTATATCGAAAAAGCGGAAAAAATGCTGCTGTAAAAGTCAACACTAAACCCATAACTGGAGCTACGAATCTAATTGACGACAAAGCCAATCCCGCAGAAGACAATACTTGGTTTGTAAAAACTGTTTTAAATGGAGTTGAAAAAGAAGCGAAAGGTAGTTTTACACTTCCCGCCAGCAGCCCTGATAAAAACTATTTATCCATTCCGCTAAAAGCTGTTCCCGGTTATTCTGCTAACGACTGTTCTGTGGGAGATTTAGACGGAGACGGTCGCTACGAAATCGTGGTCCACATGACGGGAATTGGCAAAGACAATTCGTTTGCCGGATTAACGGATCCTCCAATTTTTCAAGCTTATACTTTGGAAGAAAAATTGCTATGGCAAATTAACCTTGGTAAAAACATTCGCGAAGGCGCTCATTATACCCAATTTATGGTCTATGATTTAGACGGAGACGGCATAGCAGAATTCGTTTGTAAAACTGCCGATGGAACTACCGACAATGCTAATCAGGTGGTGGGAGATGCTTCTAAAGACTGGCGTGATTTAAACCCAAAATCGCCCACTTTTGGTAAGATTTTGCAAGGTCCGGAATACTTATCTGTTTTTGATGGCAAAACAGGAAATTTGGTTACTACCGTTCCTTATATCCCTGAAAGAGGCAATATTGCAGGTTGGGGAGGCAAAGGCGGAAATGGTAAAACAGACAGAACAGGTAACAGAGTCGATCGATTTACGGCCTGTGTGGCTTATTTGGATGGCGTTCATCCCAGTGTGGTGATGTGTCGTGGTTATTACGGTCGTATTGTAATGGCAGCCTGGGATTTTAAAGACAAAAAGTTAACTTCACGTTGGATTTTCGATACTAAAGACGGTAGCAATCCTTACTCAGGAATGGGCAACCACGGACTATCTGTTGCCGATGTAGACAATGACGGAAAAGACGAAATTATCTATGGTGCTATGGTAGTAGATGACGATGGAAAAGGAATGTACACGACAGGATTGCGTCATGGTGATGCGTTGCATGTAAGCGATTTAGACCCTGAAATACTGGGTCAGGAAGTATTTGGGGTTCATGAAATTGAAGAAGGCACCAAAGGTCCTGGAGTGGCGCTATTTTCAGCTGCAACAGGAAAAATATTGTTTACAGCCGCCCCTAATGAAGATGTAGGAAGAGGTGTTGCCGACAATATTGATTCAACCCGCGTAGGTGCGCAAATGTGGTGGTCAGGTTCTGGAGGATTGTATGACATCAAAGGGAATAGAATAGGCGATGCGCCTCGTGCTGCCAATTTCCTAATTTATTGGGATGGCGATGCAACAAGAGAAATTCTAAATTCCAATTATATTGACAAATACGGAAAAGGCCGTCTTTTTACAGCCGAAGGTGCCCGTTCTAATAATGGAACCAAATCCACACCTGCCCTTTCAGCCGATATTTTAGGCGACTGGCGTGAGGAACTGATTTTAAGAAGTGAAGATAACAGCGAATTACGCATTTACTCGACTACAATTCCAACAGACATCAGGCAATACACTCTAATGCACGACTCTCAGTACCGACTGGCAATTGCCTGGCAAAACGTAGGCTACAACCAGCCGCCTCACCTTAGTTTTTATATGGGAAAAGGCATGAAGACCGCGCCAAAACCAAATATTAAATTGGTGCCTTAAAAGAAAACTTCTACCCTTTTTTTTAGCACAGCTTAGGCTGTGCTTTTTTGTTTTGTAAGAAAATATTTTTTATTTACTTTAGCGAATGACAAAAATAAATTTATAGCGACAATCTACCCTAATTGGGGTGTATATGCGCTATTTTATAGCGAGTATATACGAGTTATAGGGCATTTTAAAAGACGACACAATGAAACAAATAATTTACATATTGACATTAGCATTTGGACTTTATGGTTGCAACAACAAGACAACAGAAAAAGCGACTGACCAAAACTTGGTAGACACTTTACAAACTATTTCGGCTGACAAACCTAATTTGGAAATTTACATCAAAGACAAATCGCAATACGACCAGACTTTTATAAATGGACTTGCGGACTACAATGAGCCTATAAAACTCATTGACAATTACATTATAACTGGCAAAGACACAACGTATTTTCCTGAAGACCTCAATTTAAATAAAGAGACAACTTTTAAAGCAACAAAGGACATTAATAAATATGTTCTGACAGTTACAAGAAACAACTTAACAAATTTGACTTACACATTTAAACTCATAGACAAAGACAATAAAACTGTTGACACCAAATCGGGAAAAGCAATTTTAGGTTCAATGTTTTTTTTAGCGTCAGAAGTTGACGAAGACAGCGAAACAGGTGACGGTTACGGTAGTTGTGAATATTGGGACAAATCTAATGACTGCTGGTTTGCAATAAGAATTGGTATTGGAAAGGACGACAACGGAAGACTTAGAGCAATGCTAAAATATGGTTGTGACGATAAAAACAAACAAACTTTAAATTTAGACGAATGCCCTACACTTCGGACAGAATAAAAACGCCCTATAACATGGGTTTGGCAAAATAGGGGTTTTCTCGGTTCAATTATATTTATTACTTTTAACAAAATTCGGTGCGGGCGGACAGTTTAGGGTTCCATAACTCCCCTACTTCGCCAAGCCCTAGCCGTTAAGCCATTTTTTAAACCTGTTTGAAATGAAACATTTTCTTTTATTGTTCCTGATTTTTTCATTGGAAATGAATGCCCAATCTGGTGCTCATTTGCAACAAATACCTCTTTTCTTTCAAAAATCAAATCGACCAATTTAAAAAATCATCACCATGAAAAAACTACAATACAAAATCAGCATTAAAGCTCCCGCAAGTCAGGTTTATGATATGATGCTGGGCATTAATGAAAAATCAAACTATGAGGCTTGGACGGCGATGTTTAACCCTACCTCAACATACGAAGGCAATTGGGAAAAGGGCTCTAAAATCCTATTTATCGGAGTGGATGAAAATGGGGAAAAAGGAGGTATGGTTTCCAGAATTGAAGAGAACATTCCGAATCAATTTATTTCTATTCAGCATTATGGGCTTTACAAAGCCGGCGAGGAAATCACAGAAGGCGAGGAAGTAGCCAAATGGGCAAATGGTTTTGAGAATTACACTTTCGAAGAAAATAATGGTATTACAACTGTTACAGTTGACCTCGACACCTCCGAAGATTTTGTAGATTATATGAACGATACTTTCCCAAAAGCGCTCAACAAGCTGAAAGAAATTTGCGAGAAATAACGATTCTATTTAAAACAATCAATAATATATTTTCACACAGCTCCGCATAGTTTACAAATTTGCGGTTGTGCTAATCGGTTTACAACCGATATTTTTTGCGTCTGTCACAGACAGAATAACACATCCTCAAAGTCAGAGACTTTGCGGAGCTGAGAAATTACCGAATCGTTTTCCAAAAATCATCTTTTGGAAAAATGTTTTGCAAAGTATATTTTGCGGCTTCTTCTTTCGTTAATTGGTGTGACCAGGCCACTCTTTTATTGGTTTTGGCTCCTTTGCCTTTGTTTTTGTATTCGGCATAAAAAGCGGTTTTGGTTTTATCCGGAAAACGCTCATCTGGCCAAGGATCCCATCCCTCTGGAACGATATGACTGCCTAATTTACAATTCATAAATACCGTTTTAGCAAAGGGACGCCATGGACGCCCAAGGAAGACTTTGGTCACATTGGCATCGGCTATTAATTTGCAATTCAAAAATACATAACCAAATTCCTGATTCTCGGGTGTAGAAGCGGCAGTGATGTACGAATCTTTTTTACTATAAATAATACAATCTTTGAAAACCGCCCTTGCCGGTCCAAAAATAAAATCGGTCGTGCCCTCGATATAGCAATTTTCATAGTATTGATACGTAAAATCTCCATCCGTCAAAAGCGTATCTTGGCAACCTAAAATTCGGGCATTTTTAATTGTAAAACGAGTTCCTTTGATATGTAAAGAAACAGCTTGGCCTTTCTCGCACCAAGTATTTTCAATGGTTACATTTTCAATTCGAACATCATCGGCACGAACTAACAGTGTATACGAATCCGAAGTTCCATAATTACGGCTGGAATTTGGATTCGGTTTACCTGAATAATCATCATTAGTAATTATTGTTTTTTCTTTGTCTTCTCCTGTTAATTGCAAAGCTTTTTTGGAAGACGGAATCACCACTTTCTCTTTGTAAATTCCATTCTTTATAAAAATCAAAACTCTTACAGTATCTGTATTAGCCGCATCAATTGCTTCCTGAATAGTTTTAAAATCTCCGGTTCCATCCTGAGCAACGACAATCTTTTTATCCCAATCTGATTTTAATTCTGTAGCAAAACCAACATTCGAAAAAACACATAAAAAAAATACTAAAAAATACTTCATCATCTTACTATATTAATTGCAGCCCCATTAAACAAAGCGGAGCCTGAAACTCAAAAATAAAGAAAAAAATCTAGTTTTAAGTAATCGATTACAATTAATAAAAAAACAAGAAAAAGCTTCCTATTTACAGCTTATTGGCTTATTTTAGACAGCTATAAAAAAACCACCAGATGACAAGCAAAATTCAATATTGCATTTTACTTTTAATACTTTTTACAACACAAATTTTTCGGGCTCAACAAAAGCAAACTCAATTTCTAATTGCTGAGAAAAATAAAGTAAGTACTATTTACATCGATCAAAATACCGACCCACTTATTGCATGGGCAGTAAATGAATTGGCAACCGACATACAGGAAATCACAGGACAAAAACCACAAATTATTCCAACTCAAAAAACAAATGCTGAAAACGGCATTTACATTGGTCAAATCAGTGATCATTTATTTAAATCTTATCAAAACAAAAACATAAAAGGCGCTTGGGAAGGCTTTTCTATTTCTAAAGAAAAAAACAATTTATTCATTTTAGGTAATGATGTTCGCGGAACGGTTTATGGAATATTTGAAACTGCCGAAAGATTAGGAATTTCTCCTTGGAAATGGTGGGCCGATGTGCACCCTATTCGAAAAGAAAAAGTAGTATTGAATCTTCCGAAAGAAGGAATTACAGAAAGTCCTTCGGTGCAATTTCGTGGTATTTTTTTAAATGATGAAGACTGGGGATTACAACCTTGGGCAGCCCAAACTTTCGAACCTGAAACGGGCGACATTGGCCCTAAAACCTACGAAAAAATATTTCAATTGCTACTTCGCCTGAAAGCCAATTGTATCTGGCCGGCCATGCATACTTCGACAAAAGCTTTTTTCAAAATCACAGGTAATAAAGAAATGGCCCAGAAATACAATATTCTGCTAGGAACTTCTCATGCTGAACCCATGATGCGCAACAATGTCGATGAATGGAATGAAAAAACCATGGGTGAATTTAATTATTTCACCAATAGCACCAACATCAACAACTACTGGCAGGGGCGTCTAAATGAAGTGCGGGACAGCAAAGCCGAAGCCATTTACTCCTTGGGAATGCGTGGTGTTCATGATAGCCAAATGGAAGGGGCAAAAAATGCCGATGAAGCCAAAGAGATGGTGGAGAAAATCATTGTCAAACAAAGAGAAATGTTGGCATCAACCTTCAAAAAACCGGCGAAAACAATTCCGCAAGTGCTGATTCCGTACAAAGAAGTTCTAGAACAATACAATAAAGGTTTAAAAATTCCAGAGGATGTTACCCTCATGTGGACCGATGATAATTACGGTTACATTAGGCATTTTAGCAATGAAAAAGAGCAAAAAAGAGTTGGTGGCGGTGGTGTATATTACCATTTAAGCTATTGGGGAAGACCACATGATTTCCTATGGTTAAGCAGTATGCAGCCCGGTTTAATTTGGGAAGAAATGTCTAAAGCTTACGCAAATGGCGATGGAAAAATGTGGATTGTCAATGTGGGAGATATAAAACCTACCGAATACAATTTGGAATTTTTCATGGATTTAGCCTGGGATATCAATTCGATAAAACCAAATGAAATCAGTCAACACTTAACGGCTTGGGCAGCAAGAGAATTCAAGCCGGAAATTGCTAATGAAGTTAGCCAAATCATGAGTGAATATTACCGATTAGCCATGTTGAGAAAGCCTGAATATATGGGATGGAGTCAAACGGAACCCACTACTCCTATTAAGTCTTCTGAATTTTCTACAGAAGAAGCCAAAAGAAGAATCCAAATGTATGATGCCTTGGTAGAAAAAGTGAATCATTTATCGACTTCTATTCCACAAGAAAGAAAAGATGCCTGGTTCCAATTGGTTGCCTATCCTGTAAAAGCTGCTGCCGCTATGAATCATAAATTCCTGTATTGGAAACTGGCTTTAGAAAGTACCAATGCTTCAAGCAAGGAAAAATTCCAAAATTTATCCGAAGCAGCTTATCATACCATTGAAGAGTTGACTCAATTTTACAATACTAAAATGAGCAACGGTAAATGGAACAATATGATGAGTATGGCTCCTCGAAAACTACCTGTTTTTGACGCTATAAAATATGATAATCCAGTAAAAATTGAAGAAAAGAAAGAAGCAACAACTACTGAATTAATCGCGATTCAAGCTAAAGATTTCTCTGCAAGTCAAGGAGCAAAAAAATACCAATGGAAAGCGATAGAAGGTTTTGGATACAGTAATGCCGCCATCACATTATTTCCATTAAAAACAAGTTCTTTTGAAGCAGAAAAACCTTCGGTAACTTATACTTTTGACAGTGAAACAACTGGGGAATACGAAGTGGAAGTGCGTTTCATTCCAACACATGCTAATGATTCCAATCATCAGGCAACAATTACATTCGATTCAAATACCAGCAAAACTTTCAAATTAAATAGCTATGATAGAGATGCCTACTGGAAAGCCAATGTATTACGCAATGCAGCTATTTTCACATTGCCTGTAAAAATAGAAAACACAGGAAAGCACAGCATAACTATTGAAGTGAATCAAACTGGTATTATTATCGACCAGATTGCAGTGTATCCTAAAGGACAAAAAAAATATGAGATACCTTTTGAATAAGGGTATCTCATATTTTAAAAAAAGTTGGTAAGTTGGCTAAGTTAGCACACAGATCACACAGATTAAACTGATAAAAACGGATTTCTTTTCTAGGAAAAAATTCAATCTGTGATAATCTGCTTAAATCCGATTCATCGGTGTGCCAATTTTTATCCTAATAGAAATTTATTTATTCAATTCCAACGGAGGCAGATTTTCTATCTCCTTTTTGCTTAAAACCAAATCACTAATCTTTAATTTTTTCAAAGTTCGTAGTTGTTCTGCAGCGGTTTCGGCTACTGCATTGGCTCCTGCTCTACCGGTATGTGTATGGTCTTTAGGGAAAAATGCTTTTACTTTTTCCTGACCTAAAGCTTCGTATTTTTGAGCTACTTTATCACTCAAATTGATAAAATCAACTTTTTCAGCTTCGGCAACTTCTTGAGCCCATTTCACATAAGTCGTGTTTCTTTGCTCTACTTTTCCATTTGGCCATTCGTTTCTGGGTGTCAAACTCATCACGATAGGAGTTGCTCCTTTTTCTCTTGCTTCGCGAATGTATTTCTTCAAATACCAACCATAGGTATGAACGGTTTCGGTCAAACTATCGGCACGATTTACGACCTGCGTTTCGTCACCAATTCCGTTTATAGAACCTCTGAATTTCTCTCCATCAATTTTTCCAGCATCGTTATGTCCAAACTGAATTACAACGAAATCACCAGGTAAAATTTCTTTTTTGGCTTTCTCCCAAAGACCTTCAAAATCAAAAGTACGACTGCTTCTTCCGCCTCTGGCTTTGTTTACAATATTCACTCGGGTTGTATCAAAATAACGTGGAGCCATTACACCCCAACCCACCGCATTTTCATTATTATTTTCAGCCATCGTAGAATCGCCAATCAGGAAAAGATTCGTTTTCCTCGGCAATTTAATTACCGGATTTTCCAAGATGTAATTTTTCAACGAATTAGTTGAAACCTTTAGACCTTCAATAATAGAAGTGGCTGCCATCAAGGCACCTTTAGCCGATGGATGGGTATGATCTTTTTTATAAAAATAAGTTCCTGTTACATTAGCTTCGCCAAACTGCTCTAATTTCTTAGCCATTCTATCATTCAAATCAATGAAAGTAACCTTTTCTTGGTCGGCAATTTGTTTCGCCCATAATCCATAAGACGTATTGTTTCTTGGCAACTTTCCGTCTTTCCAAGTATTTCTTGGAATTGGCGACATCACTACTGGAATTGCTCCTTTTTCTTTAGCTTCTTTCACTACTTTACGAATGTACCAACCATAAGTATGCACCACCTCTTCTTTTTTGGTCATCATATTTACTATTTTCTCGGACTTATTCGAAATACCTTTAATCGTTCCACGAGCTCTAATAGTATCATTCAAAGGTCCGTCGTCATTATGCCCCCATTGGATTAGGACGTAATCTCCTTTTTTTAATTTTTTATAAACCGCATCCCATAAACCTAGATTTTGGTAGGTTCTTGAACTGGTTCCTCCCAATGCATGATTTTCGATTCTAACTTTAGTACTATCTAAAAACTGACCGATATAATCACCCCAGCCCCAAAGACCTCCTGAACCATCTCCACGACCATTTTTAACGGTAGAATCTCCTACCGTGTAAACGGTTATTTTTTGTTGTGCATTGGCCTGAAATTGCATTAAAAAAAGTGCTAAAAAGGCAAATAGCATTAATTTGGTAATTCTCATTTTTTATTTATTTGTTATTATTTTTCTTTAGCCACGAATGCACTAATTATTTTTTTTTAAAACTCAATATTTTCATTTCCACAAACACTAGTCTAAATTAATTAGTGTAATCCAGAAATACTTTTTTAAAATCATTCGTGAATTAGTGGCTGTATTTTCTTTAGCCACGAATGCACTAATTATTTTCATCAATCGTTGTGTCCTATTTTCACAAACACATTTCAACTTAGTTGAAATTAATTGGTGTAATATGCCGTTATTATTTAAAATAGTATTCGTGCATTCGTGGCAAAATAAATTACTATTTTTCAGTTCTAAAATCAAACCAAATATTCATCTGAATACCGTCATCACCACTTTTAATTCTAATACTGGCTGGCTGACTGTGTGGTCCATGATGCTCAATTGGTTTGAAATCACGCATTGCTGGAATTTCATACATGAACGAAATATTCCCTTCTGGAAATGCCGGTTGCGGATAAGCTCCTTCAAACGCATTTTTAGGCAAATCAGGGGTAAACAATCTCAAAAACACATTTTCAGAAGCTGCAAACATTTTGAAACTATTATTCCCTTTTGCTTTCAAAGATGCCGCATACAAATTAGCATGATAACCTTTGAACTCAGGTAAAACCATATTTTCAAAACTTTCTCCTGGAATGGTTTGGTTGTATTCTTTATCCCAAATTCCATATGTAGTTCCTTTGATTCTGTTTTTCCAAACATGATAAGGGCCTTTCCCTAACCATTTCATACTTTCTACTCCTTCTTCAGGAAAATCAAAAGTAATCCCAAAAGCATCCACCTTATCTTGGAAAAAAGCACCATCAAAACCATTATTAGCTCCTGCATCTTTTAGCGCTAGCATTTCCATTTTTAAACGTCCATCGGCAGTCAAGGTCCATTTGATTTTTTTAATTCCACCAATATAATTTACGGTACAAACGGCCGTATTATTTTCAATGGTAGTTTCCACATTTTTCACTTCAGCTTTCATACCAATTGGCGTTGGACCATTAGTCAAAGGAACGATTCCGTTCTTATTATTTACAGTAATTATTTTTCCCGTTTTTTTGTCAATTGAAACTTGAACATCTTTACTGATTAATGAAACCAAAGCTGCTTCGTCTTTGATACTCACTTTTGACTTTGATTCTTTTTTCAACAAAAATTTCTCAGCAAAATAATCTCCTTTATGGATAGTCCATGACCATGTATAAATTTCTCTTCCGTGTTGGTCGCGTGCTATAATTTCTACCCAGTCACCTTCGAAAAAATTAGTTGCTAAAGGCATTTTAATTTTAGAAGTTGCTCCTGGTTCGATAGAAGGAATTGCAATTTTTCCTTGATCTAAAATAATATTGCTTCCATTTCCATAAAAAGCCTCTTTATGGCCTTTAATGACTTTGTACTCCATGGTACAGCTATTCAAATCACTAAAAATGTAATCGTTAGTAATGAAAAAAGAACCATCAAATTTGGAAGTAATACTCACCGGAGCAAACTGAATAGGTGACCAAATTTCCTTAATAGCAAAGAAACTTCCCTCTTTTTCACGGTGTGGCCCGAGAATTCCATCGGCTGCCAAAGAACCTTTCGAATCAAATTGTTCTTTTCCAGTCCAATCTACTCTTTTCACTGCTTCATCACAAAAAACCCAGATAAATCCACCGGCAAACAACGGACTTTCTTTAAAATGATTCCAGAAATCTTCTAATCCTGCTCCTCCACCGTTATCATAAGTAGCGTGCATAAATTCGGTTGGAAAGAAAACATTTTCACCATTTACAAAACGGTGAATTCCGGTTTGAAAAGCAGGATAATGATGTGCATCCCATCCGTTAAAGTCAGCCCAAGGATGAATGACAATACGTTTTTGAGGGTCTAAATCGGCAAAAATACTGTCAACTTTATAATTCCAACCACCTTCGTTTCCATTATCCCAGATAATCACAGAAGGATGATTGACATCACGAGTAACCATTTCTTTTACTAATTTACTCCCCGTTTCGGTATCATAAGAATTTTGCCAACCAGCTAATTCATCCAAAACAAAAATTCCTAATGAATCGCAAACCTGTAAAAAATGACTATCGGCTGGATAATGACCGCGCACGGCATTCATATTCATATCTTTCAACAAATTGACATCCATGATACTCAAACGCTTGCTGGTACTTCTCCCTGACTCTGGCCAAATTTCATGACGGTTAACCCCTTTCATGATAATCTTTTTACCATTCACGTAGATTCCGTCTTTTTTGATGAATTCCAACGTTCTAAATCCGATACGTTCCGTTACTTCATGGATGGTTTTACCATTTTGATTCAATGTTAATTTTAAATTATACAAATTAGGCGTCTCTGGACTCCAAGGTTTTACATTTGGAAACTGCATAGTAATCGCTTTTTGTTCTTCTTTTGCATTGACATCAAAAGAAAAACTTCCCAAAATGGTAGTACTTCCAATCGCAGTTAAAGTTGCTGTAATGCTACTTTTTTGCGAAATATTTTGAAGTTCTAAATTGGCATTTAGCGTTCCATCCATTTTAGCATCTACAGCTACATGGGCAATATTTTCATTTGCCATGATTTCTAACCAAACCGGACGATAAATTCCTCCAAAAAGCCACCAATCGGCTTTTCTTTCAGCTGCATTTACTGAATTATTAGCCGAATGTTTCGACACATGAGCTTCCAGAACATTGGTTCCACCATAATTCAGCAAAGCAGAAATATCGTATTTAAACTCATAAAAACCACCCTGATGAATTGGTCCTGCTGATTTTCCGTTGATTTTTACTTCAGTATCTGTCATGGCTGCGCCAAAAACAATGTAAATGGTTTTGCCTTTATCGGAAGCTGCAATTTGGAATTCATGTTTATAGAAACCTTCTTCTTTACTTGGTTCTTTTTGATTTAATTCTTTGTACCAACGGCCATAAGTATATTCGCCAAAACCTTGCAATTCCCAGTTAGAAGGCACATTGATTTTAGACCATTTTTGGCTGTTATTTCCAGCAGTACACATAAAATCCCATTGTACTGGATGTTCGAAATCGGTTCCAGAAAGGAATACCTTTTTAGTTTGTTGTGCATTTGCAGTTATTACACATAAAAACGGTAGAAATAATGAAAACGCAGCTTGTAATGATTTTTTTAAAAACATAAAATTTGATTATAGAATTAATTTCCGTCTGGTTTGACAATTTCAAAACGCTTACTCATAGGCAGCGTCCATTTTGCGAAAGCATTTGGTTGATTCGGTTTGTATTGAGGTACCTCTTTTCTAAAATAATTAGCTAAAGGATGCTGCAAATCCAGAAGCCCCTTCATCACACAAAGTGCAATTTCATTGGCTCCAAAAGAATTGAAATGTGTATTATCTTCTAGTTTATCTTTTTGTCCCGGAAAAGTATTGGCTGGATATTGAACGAAAGCTTTTCGGGAAGCTTCGTCGCCCCAACTTTCATACAAAGTAGTCGTTAATTTTGTCAAATCAACTAGCGGCACATTCATTTCCTGAGCTACTTTTCGCATGGCATCCGGATAATCACCGTGGGTAAGTTTTAAAGTTCCATCGGCATTAAAAACACGACGTTGAACTGGAGTAATCAAAACAGGAATTGCTCCTTTGTCTCTGGCGGCTTGAACAAATTCTCTTAAAGAAGCTGAGTACGAATCCCAAGGACCAATTCCTACTCCTTTTTCTTTTTCATCATTATGAGCGAATTCAACCAGTAAATAATCGCCTGGTTTAATAATAGACAGTACTTTTTTTAAACGTAAACTAGATTTAAACGAACGCAATGATGCCCCTGAAACAGCATAATTAGCCACAACAATATTCTCATTAAAATAATTGGTAATGAATTGCCCCCAAGATGCCCAAGGTTCTACATCTTGATCAGTTACTGTTGAATCGCCCGCTAAAAAAACTGTTTTACAATTTGAAACAGAAACTATACTAATACTTTTAATTTCTACCGAACCTAAAAATTCCAAACTTAGTTTATCATCCCAATTTAGCTGATCCATGTCTCTATCTTTTAACTGAATTTTAGAATTAGCATCAATTTTAGGCGTTCTTACATTAACTACAAATGTCTTAGTTTTTATTGCTCCTTTTTTAAGTATTTGTTGATCCAAAAATAATCTTCTGGATTCGGCTTTTATAGTTGTATTCGTGTTTTTAGTTGTACTTCCATAGGTTATTGAAACCTTATAATTGCCTTCTGGGAGTTTTACAGAAAAATAGGTCGGTACGTTGGTACTAAAAGAATCTGAATTCAACTTTACATTAGCCTCTGTATTAAAGTCAAAGCCATATCCCTTATTCAAATCATAAACTAGTGCATTATCTATTCTGTGAACGTTTCCTTTTTTATTTGCTTTTGCACCAAATAAAAAAAACATTTCAATCTCTATTTTTTTTGAGTTTGCTTTATTATTAGTTGAAACATATCTATTTAAATCAACAACAGAAGCATTTGTTGACAATACAAATAAAAAATTTAAAACAAAAACTAACCACCTTATGTTTTTTGTAACCATAACAGAAATATATTATTAATAAAAAGCGGACTAAGCTATTATTTTAATACTGATAAAGTATCCTGTACTGTTAGGCTACAATGATAATATTGAATTTTTACTAAATAATAAAAGACTCAAAACTCGAAGCTACAAAAACAGGTAAAAAAAAGACATTTTATAAAAAATGACCGATTCAAAGCTATAACAATCGATTACATTCTTAATTTACTGAAAAAAACCTAACAGTTTTTTCGTACTTTTTTTTAGTTAAAAATGTACGTTGTAATTTTAAAATAGGCATGAAAAGCACAAGTTACTCATTATCAGTAAATTAAAAAAAAGTGTAAAAAACACTTTTATCAAGTAATAAAATTAATAATAAATAGTAAAAAAACTCAAAGAGCAGGATACGTTAAATAAAGGTTAACAATATTTTTATATCGCAATAAATTAAGTCTTTTTTTTTGATAAGTATAAAAAATATAATTATTAATTGCGAACCACACAAATTACTTTAAAAAACCAAAAAATTAATTAACCAAAAACAACTATTGTATGAAAAATTCATTAGCCATGTATCTGGTTTACTTTAGCATCATGTTAACCTCCATGACTGCTTTAGCTCAAACCAATACAGTTACAGGAACTATCAAAGACAACACAGGATTACCGATACCAGGAGCCAATGTATCGATTAAAAATTCCTCAACAGGAATCCAAACTGATTTTGATGGAAAATTTTCTATCAAAGCAAAACCTGAAGATATTCTTGTTTTCTCTTTTATTGGAATGAAAACTTCTGAAATTAAAGTTGGAAACCAAAAAAACATTAATGTTAAACTCGAAGAAGAAGGCGCAAAACTAGAAGAAGTAGTAGTGGTAGGTTATGGAACGAGAAAGAAAAAAGACCTTACCGGATCGATTGTGAGTGTAGGTGCCGATGAAATTGCCTCTAGACCTGTTCAAAATGCAGTTCAAGCCATGCAAGGAAAAGCTGCGGGGGTAGACATTAGCTCAAACGAACGACCAGGTACTGTTGGTAGAATTAATATTCGTGGTTCACGCTCTATTACTGCATCCAACTCGCCTTTATATGTAGTTGATGGTATCCCATTAAATTCAGGAGGTATCGACTTCATCAATCCAACTGACATTGAATCGATTGACGTATTAAAAGACGCCTCTGCAACTGCGATTTATGGTTCTCGTGGTGCTAATGGTGTAATCATAGTATCAACTAAAAAAGGAAAAAACGGAAAATATACTTTGAACTACGATACAGCTGTAATTACAGAAAAAATTCATGAATTTGCTCCATTAATGAACGCAGGAGAGTACATCGAACTAAGACGTTGGGCTAGATATTATTCAAATCCTGGAACTTTTAAACCAGGAGACAAGCCTACAATTGCCAATGACAAAGATATATTTCTAGCAACCGCGGATCCAGCTGCTTGGGCTAACATCGAAAAAGGATGGAGCATTGTAGATGGAAAAGAAGTATGGGACGGATCAAAAGTAAGCACAACTGATTGGACAAAATTTGTGACTCAAACAGGTGTTACACAACAACACACTTTAAGTGTTAGTGGGGGTACCGAAACAATGAAAGCCTATGGATCATTTGGATACTTAGACAATACAGGAACATTAAAAGGACAAAGTTACAAACGCTACAATGGAATTGCTAACGTTGACATTACTCCTACAAAATGGTTCCAAATGGGAATTAACCTTAACACTAGTTATGGATTAAATGAATACGGTTTATCCAATGTAGGAAGATCTGCCGTGGCTAGTTCAGATGGTATTTATATTACTGCCAGACAAAACCTCCCTTACGCTGTACCTCTTGATGCAAACGGAAACAGAATTCAAAATCCTGGAGGAGATTCGACTATTAGAAACGTTTACGAAGAATACAAATATTCACAAGATCAGCGTTTAACACTAAGAATTTTTGGTAGCATTTATGGGCAATTGGATTTTGGAGGATTCTCAAAAGCTTTAGACGGTTTAAAATACCGTATCAACTTTGGACCAGACTTGACTACATATAGAAATGGTGTATATTTAAATGGATTATCATCAGCACGTTCAGGAACCAGCTTTGCTTCATTAGCAAAAAACCAAACTATATCATACACTCTAGACAATTTACTTTTATACAACAAAACATTTGGTAAACACGATATAGGAGTTACATTATTACAAAGCCAGACACAATACAACAATGAAGAAAGTGAAATGTCTGCGCAAAACATTAAGAACCCTGAAAACAAATGGAATGCATTAACCACTGCCAATGTTACATTAGCAGGATATTCTTCTAATATTACTGAAACGGGATTATACTCTTACATGGGTAGACTAACCTATGGATATGATGACAAATACTTAATTACTGCCTCAATTCGAAATGATGCCGCTTCTCAATTAGCTAAATCAAACAGAAGCGACTATTTTCCTAGTGCCTCTCTAGCTTGGCGAATTGACAAAGAAAAATTTTTACAAAATATCTCATGGCTTAGTGCTTTAAAACTTAGAGCAGGTTATGGAGTTACAGGTAATGCAGCAGTACCAGCATATGCAACACAACCACCTTTATCTCAAATTTTATACTCAACATCGTCAGGAGTCACCTATAATAGTAAATTAGGAAATATTGGCCTAGGATGGGAAAAGACTACTCAATATAACTATGGTGTAGATTTTGGATTATTCAACAATAGAGTTTCAGGAAGTTTAGAATACTATACATCAAATACCGACGATTTACTTTTAGAAAGAAGTATACCTACAGTCTCAGGTTTTTCAACAACGCTTGAAAACGTTGGTAAAACAAAAGCTAAAGGTTTAGAACTTACTTTGAATACTGTCAACGTTAAAACAAATAATTTTGAATGGAGTTCTAACCTAAGTGCTTCATATCAGCAAAGTCAAATAGTTGAACTACAAAATGGAAAATTTGATGACATCAACAATAATAGATTCATAGGACAACCACAAGGAGTAATTTACGGTTTTGAATCAAATGGAGTTTGGCGACCTGAAGATGCTGTTGAGATGGCAAAATTTAATACTGCTGCTAACAACCCTACACTTTTCACATTTGGTAATGCGAGACCGGTTGATCAAAACGGAGATTACAAAATAGATGCTAATAATGACCGTGTTATCATCGGAAGTACTGAGCCAAAATACATTGCTGGTTTGACAAACACCTTCAATTATAAAAACATTGAATTATCAATTTTTGTTATAGGTCGATTTGACTACTTATACGATGTAGGTGGAGAAAATCTTAGCGGAAAAACTAGTCAAAGAAAACTTGACTACTATACTGATATCAATACAAATGCTGAATACCAAAAACCATTCTTTTCAGCAGGTACAGGAGATTTATACAACCCTATTTTCGGTTATAAAAACGGATCTTTCTTAAAAATAAGAAACATTTCCCTAGGTTATAACTTTGAAAGGGACTTTGTAGAGAAAATTGGGTTATCGAAATTAAGAGTCTACATGCAAGCTGCTAATCCGGGAATGATTTTTTCAAAAGTGAAATGGGTAGATCTTGACACTAGAACTACTTTTTCAAACAGAGGAATGACTTTAGGACTAAATGTTCAATTCTAAAAAAATTAAATTATGAAAAATTATAAAAAAATATATCTCAACTTAATACTTGTCGCTACTTTAGGACTTAGCTCATCATGTAATCAAGATTTTCTAGATGAAAAACTGACTACAGCTTATGACAAAGAATATTTAAAAACGGAAGAAGGTATTCTAGCTTTGTCTGTTGGTACTTATTACCAAGTATTCGCATTAGACATGAATCGCGAAGTACCACTTACCGCTACACAATCAGGTACCGATGAATTTCACGTAGGAGGCGACCCATCAAATGGGTTATGGAATTCATATGCTTCAGGATTTGGTTCTTTTGTAACCGTTTCAAATTCCAATACTGTAGCCGCTAATACCAATTGGGATAATTTATACATTGGTATCGGAAATGCAAATCAAATAATTGAATCAGCAACAAACATTGTATCAACAAATAATGCAATCAAAAAAACTGCATTAGGAGAAGGATACTTCATGAGAGCTTACAACTATTTAAAATTAGTAAGACAATATGGCGGTGTTCCTTTAAAATTAATACCAAATAGTTCAACTGTTGAACAAGAATACACTAGAGCAACTTCACAAGAAGTCTTGAATCAAATTATTGCTGATTTCACCCAAGCCTACAACCTATTAGGAAATACAGGAGGACCCAACAAAATTACTAAAGATGCAGCTGCACATTATTTAGCCAAAGCCTATATAACACGTGCTAGTGAAATCAATGATGCTTGGAATTCATCAACAAAATTAGCTGATTTGCAACAGGTAGTTACGCTATGTGACGATGTAATCACACGTCATCCATTAGCCCCAAACTATGTTAATTTATGGGATTTTAAAGCCGCTGACGGAGCTAATGAAAAATTATCAGAATTAATTTTATCAGCCGATTTTAATTCAAATCAATTAACAACGGGGGGTAACCAACAACATTTATATTTCATTTCTACTTACGATCAATTACCACAAATGGAACGTAATACATCTGGAGGAAGACCCTTTAGCCGTCTGGCACCAACCTATTTTACTTACGACATTTTTGATAAAGTAAATGATTCCCGTTTTTGGAAAAGTTTCCAAACAAAAAGCATGGTTAATAAGCCTGCTTCAGGAAGTGGTTATGTAAATGGTGATTTAGGCATCATGTATATAATGAATACACCATCAGACACACGCTTTGCGTTGACCAAAAACGTAAATTATCTATATCCTGGAAAAACCAAAACAATCCCAAGTGTATACGTAGCCTATGCAGCAGACAACTTCGGATTGATGAAAGATGTAAGATTCCCTTCTTTGAGCAAATATATGGACGGATCTCGATTGGATTTCAACGCCACAAAAGGAAGTCGAGATATTATTTTAGCTCGTTCAGCCGACACTTATCTATTAGCAGCAGAAGCCAAAATTCGCTTAGCTAAACTTGGTACTGGTTCCTACAGTGATGCTTTAAGCTATATCAATACGGTGAGAAATCGTGCAACTTACAAATCAGGTGAAGATCGCAAACTTTATACAGATGGATCAGCTGCTTGGACAACAGCTGTTCAAGGAGGCAGAGCAGTTTCATTCATGCCTGAAAACTCTTATTACGAATCTAATAATATTGCTCCTACTACTGCAGCAACTAGTTTGACTATTTCAAGTATTAGCAGTTTACCGGCAGAAGATCAAGCTGTAATTACAAAATTAGGTTACACAAGCGATTATGACCGTATGCTTTGTTTAGTATTAAACGAACGTACAAGAGAATTATGTGGTGAATTTCACCGTTGGGAAGATTTAAGTAGAACAAAAACATTAGTTGCAAGAGCAAAAGCTTATAATCCTGAAGCCGCCCCTAACATTAAAGACTTCCACCTTTTGAGACCAATTCCACAAACATTCTTAGATGGAATTTATAAAAACGGAAGACCATTAACAGCAGCTGAAAAACAAGAAATGCAAAATCCTGGTTATTAGTAGCCATTCCATTTATTAAAAATGGAGATCATGATGATCTCCATTTTTTTTATTCTAAAACTGAAAACAGCTGACTATCAACCTAAAAAAGTATAAGCATAATTCTTATTCTAAAGAAAAATAAAAAAACTTGTAAATCTTTCGACTTACAAGTTATATCTGTTTTAACCATTAGGCACACTGGAAAACTAAATCGAATTTCGATCAATGAAATTAAATGGATTCTTGATTTTTCCTGTTTCTTTATTTAATATCATATTGGCTGCCGTAACACCCATTGCTTTAAAATCAGTTGAAATAACTGTAATCCCTAACAAATCTTTCAAGGGTGTGTCATTATAGGATATCACACCTATTTCCTTTCCTAATTCAAAATCTTTATCTCTTATTTGTTTTACTAAACTCACTAAGTCGGACTCTTCAATCGTAATAAATAAATCTCCTTTTTTTAATACGATATCATCATATACTTCTCTTAAAACTTCATATTCCATACCAGAATCTAAGCAAAAACGTTTGAAACCATTTAAAATACGTCTTGGATAAGGATAAACCGAGCTTTCTGGATAAATCAAAACTAATTTATTGTATCTAGATATCTTTTCAATTCCTTGCTTTAGAGCGCCATAAATATCATTCTCATAATCTTGACAAACTTCAATAATTGAATCATCAATACCTTTATTGTTATCAAGTATCACTAGTTTATCCTTAGGAATCTTTTTTATTGCTTGTATTACACTCTCTCCCGAACTACAATGCGTAGAATCACCTGTCTTAAAATGTGGCATAATAACATAGTAATCATAAGCTCCTATGTATTTATCTATAAGATTAATAAACAAAGTCTGGTCACAGTGGTAAATATGTAAATCTGTTTGTGAATTTCCTCCGATGGTATTAATGAAAGAATTATAAATTCTCATCTTATAGGAACTCAATTTATTGATTAAAAAAAGCACATTGACTTTAGAAATCAATTTTGTACGAGTTACATAATAACCTTTACCACGAATAGGAGTAATAATCTTTCGTTTCTTTAAAATATTATAGGCCTTCTCTACCGTATCTCTGGAAAGATAAAATTCCTCACTAAGCATGTTTATTGAAGGCAACTTCTGATCCATTTGTAATTTATCTGTTGCGATACTATCAATAATAGAATCGACAATCTGTTTGTATTTGGGTATCCTTGAGTTTTCACTTAAACTCATTGAAAATGATATCCCCTCATCCACCATCACCTTAGTCAAAAACTTTTCCTTTTCCATAACATTTTAACTTATAGCTTTCCTGATTCCTGCTAACAACTTATCATAAAAATAAACAAAATTTTAAAAAATATGAAATAAAAAATAAAATTACCTATCAAACAAATAATTGAACAATTAAAATTTAAATCACAATATTTTAATCAAAAAACTACTGTCTCAATCTTAAACCAAACAGTTTATGTTTAATTGAAAACTACAACAAAAAAACACCCAATTTAATTATAAAAATTATTAAGTGTTAATCATAAATTCTATTTTAAGAAGTACCTAATCTATTCCTTCATTAACTGTAAAAGAGTCGATTTTGGCACTTCAAATACACTTCCATGACGTATTCCAGAGGGAAAAACCATCTTGTCCGAGACCTCTTCCCAGCCATTATCTGTCTGTTTTAAAGCGCCATACTTATGATCACGGTATTTATCAAAATACACCACCCACTTGCCGTCTATCTTTATAGCTGTTGGACCTTCTGCCCAATAATTTCCAGTAATGGGCTCAGACGCCTTTGAATAAGGTCCTGTTAATTTATCACTATAAGCTACTTTAAGATTCTTTTGGACAGGTAATTTGGTTTCATCTTTCAAAAACATGACATAACCTTTGTCATTCTTTAAAATAGAAGAATCAATCACATTAAAACCTGAATCATATAACAACTGAGTTGGAGAATAGGTTTTAAAATCTTTGGTAGTTGTATAATAAATTCGGTGATTGTAGCCACTGTCTTCGGTTGTTTGTGTTTCCGGAAATTTCCCTGGAATGGTACTTGCCCAATAAATCATGTATTCTTTATTCACCTCGTCATAGGTAATTTCGGGCGCCCAGGTATTTCGTGTTCTGCTTTCGTGTTCCATAACAGGCAAAAATTCCTGTTTAGACCAATGAATCAAATCCTTAGAAGAAGCATAACCAATCCCTTTATCGGTCCAGCTTACAGTCCAAACCATATGATACAAACCATCTCCTCCCTTGATAATACAAGGATCTCGCATTAGTTTATCCTTACCCACTTCGGGTGTTAAAAAGGAAGTATCTTTTTTTAAAGCTTGCCAATAGTATCCATCTTCACTGTAAGCTAAATGCAAACCATCTACTCCATTTCCTTTAAAATAAGAGAAGAGATATACTTTTTTTTCGGCTACAATTTTATTGGCAATCAACCAATTCTCGCAAGCCGTTGGCCAATACGTATTAGTCCCTTTATTCCCTAAACCAAAACCATGCCCTCCGTTTTGATACAAATGCATCTCGGCTGCCACTTTATTCTTCTTTAAATTCATATAATAATTAATGCTATTCTCGACAGGAACAGCATAATCATCAGTAGCATGAACTATAAAACAAGGAGGGGTATTTTCGTTAATTGATTTTTCATTCGAATATTTAGCAATCAATTTTTCCGAAGCCGATTTCCCTAAAAGACTATTTTTTGACCCTTCGTGAGTAATTCCTTTTTCCATTGAAATCACTGGGTAAATTAGAATTGAAAAATCAGGACGAGCACTAACAACATCATTCCTCTCATACACCTTATCCATGTAATGTGTAGAGGCTGTAGAAGCCAGATGACCACCAGCCGAAAACCCCATGATTCCAATTTTATTAGCATCCAAATTCCATTTATTTGCATTTCTACGCAAGCTACGTATCGCTTCTTGTGCGTCTTGCAAAGGGCCAACTGTTTTATCTAACATGATTTCATCTGATGGCAAACGGTATTTCAAAACAAATGCTGAAATCCCAATCGAATTTAACCATTTAGCTACTTTAATCCCTTCTTTTTCAATAGACAAATGTGAATATCCTCCGCCGGGGCAAACAATAACCGCAGGAGTAGGAGATGCAGAATTTTTTACTAAAAAAGGAGTCAAAGTAGGCACCACAACCTTATCCACTCCAGTGGTAATACCTTGAGTATCTGTTCGGAGTTGTTCTTTATAATTTAAATTTGTTTTAGCTCCAGGTATAGTTTCCCATAGTGTGAAAGGAAGATTTTCTTGTGAAAAAACTTCAGTCCCCATGGTACAAAAAAACACTATTCCCAAAAAGAATATTTTGTTTATTCTAATCATTTATTCGTTTGTTTTAATTTTTAGATGCTTCCTTTTGTTTTAAATAAACAATCAAAAAGAAAAAGAGCGTATAGAAACCTTATAATCTATACTCACTTCATTTTATATATTTCAGAACCCGCTAACAAGAAACAGCCCAAACCATAGTCTTCAAAATCAGGAATTTTATCATAATTTAATGGCTGACCGTCCTTAGGTTCTTTCCCCGTCGATTGTAAGAAACCTAAAAAACCATCTTTATGCAAGCTTTCCGTTACTAATGCCTTCCAAGCTTTTTCAACTACTGGCAAATAGGTTTTCTTATCTAAAATTCCACTATTGATTCCATACGATATTCCATAAACAAATAAGGCTGTTCCTGAAGCTTCTTTTCCGCCAAAATTAGTCGGATCGTGCAAACTCACATTCCAGAATCCATCTGGTCTTTGAATCGGTACTAAAGCTTTAGCCATCGCTTTTAAATCGTTTACATACTGATTTCTATGCGGCGCATTTTCCGGAATAATTGTTAACACTTTTGCCAAAGCGACTATTACCCAACCATTCCCACGACTCCAATAACAATCCTCCCCATTTGGTTCTTTGTATGGAGGATCAAAATCGGCATCACGCCACCATAATCCATCCTTTGGATTAAATAAACCATTATCTCCGTGTTTATTACGAGAAAACATATACATTTCATACATTTTCTCAAAATAACGATTGTCTTTATCTAAAACACCCAGTTTAGCAAAAACAGGCATTCCCATTTGAATCGCATCAATCCAAGACCAGTCATTTAGTTGCGGGGTATTCAACAGCATATTGATGCATTGTCTGGTGTTTTTTAGTTTTTTGGCTTCAGGCTCTATGTTATACAAATCAATATAGGTTTGTGCAGCACAATAATCATCCGCATTTCTATTAGCATTTCCATTTCTAAATCCCCATTTATGAAATTCTGCCCATGAATAAGCATAATCATAGTAAGCTTGCTTAGGATAAATTTCATGTAAAGCCATTAATCCTTCATAATAAACACCACGAGTCCAAATATTACTAGGACGCTCTTTATTAGTTACAATTGTCTTTCCAGTGTCTGGCCATTTGTCCATAAAATATTTATTAGCCAATTCCATTTGAGCCAATACTTCTTTTCTATCAAATGTTTGTTGGGCAAAAGTTATACTGCTTAACAGCAAGCATAAACTTAAAAACAAAATCCTTTTTTTCATTATCGAGGGGTTTTTATTATTTATTTTCTACCAATGGAGTAATAGAAACGGGACCTTTTAATCCTGAAGGCATAGGAGCCCATTTAGTAGCATCAAATTTATTATAGTCCTTATCCACCATATTAATCTCATAAAAAATCTTCCATTCTTTGCCTTTTAATTCGAGGTCGCGAACACGATTTGCGGAAAGATTTGTCACTTGAATTTTTAATTCATTTTGTTTTCTTTTTAACTTTCCTAATTCAATAGAAAAAGGCACTGACCATGCTGGTCCAATATATTTTCCGTTCAACCAAATTTTAGCACTTTCTCTAACATCTCCCAGATTCAATTGCCATATTTTAGCCGAAACCGTTGGCCTATCGAATAGTAATGTATAAGTTGCCGTACCTGAAAAAGCTTCGGCTTCAGGACTAAATTTTGTCCATGATTCTAATTTATCAAGCTTTACTGGAGCAGGCAAAGCAGGACCTCCTTTTTCAAAAGTTAAATCCCATTGCCCTTTTAAAGCGATAGGTACTGTTTTAGGCTCCATATATTTCCATGGTTTAGCCGATGGTTTATTTTCTGTTTGTAGAAATAATGATTTTCCAGATTCCAGACGAATCTTAACCATCGTACTTAATCCATCTGATTTCACTTCTGCATTTCCCACTTTTCGCGTTAATGGATCTAATATTAAGACTTTTTTATTGGCTACAGCCAAAGGAATAAAGCCATCAATAGTTTTAGGAGTATGATTTACCAAATAATAAATTTTTTCTCCATTTACATCTCTTTTAATGAATTTTAAACCGGTTTCTACTAATGTTTCCGGCTTTTCATTTGCTTCAGTAAGCGCTTTAAACACATCAGTTACCGGTTCTACAAGCATTTTATTGGACGCAATTAATTGGGCCATTTTTTCATTTTGAACTTCATAATCATACAATCCCGGAACTGATTTTGGCAAACCTTCAAAAATAATTGAAGCACCTGCTTTTTTCAAAGCAATCAATTTTTCTAGAGTTGCCAAAGGCATTTTATCGCAATCAGGCACCACTAAAGCCTTATAACTATTACCGGGAAGAACCAGCTTTCCCTCTTTTACAGTTGCTTGAGCTATGAAGCTATCCGAAATAAAATCGACTCCATAACCTTTCTCCATCAATTTTTCAGTCGTTTTGTAAAAAGGAGTTCCATGCAACCACTCATCCAAAGAATGTATTTTAAATTGAAAAAATAAATTCCCTTCTAAATTTTTCCCCCAAGTATCATACACGGGGTAATACAGCAAGGTTCCATTATCTGATTTCCCTGATTGAAGTAAGGATTGACAATTGGCTATATACGAAAACAATCCTGGCGCATCTTCCCAAATCGCATTGTTAGCATTGAAATTTACAGAAGCATAAAACTTCCATCCAGGCCACTCTGCTCTTTTAGGCGAATAGGTTGAACCATGCAAAAAAACATGATTAATTCCGTTAAGGAATAAATCTTCCACTTCAGGTTTGCATTGCGAAAGTGCCGTTTTAAAATGATCTCTCAACCAAGTAAAAGTTTCTGAAGAAGTCAATGGTTTACCTGCAATATGCGCCGCCGAGGAAGAAAATTTGAGCATCACTGGGTCGGCATCACCATTCCTAATATCTTCTATTTCCCTGCGAAAACCGGGAATATCATACGGCATGGAACCAAAGGTTTCACACTCGGGTATATCAGCAGAGGCATACAAATCAATTAAATTTCCGGGCGAACCATGCGCTTGCAATTTGGTTTTAAAATTTTTAGTATTGGCCCATTTTGTCCAAGGCAAATCAAATTTATACAACAGCAAATCCGAAATAGTTTCACGGTAATCACTCTTTATTCTATTGCCTATTTCCGAATCCTCTTTACTCAACAATTGTGGCAGGTATTTTTTTAAATCATAGCCTCGGCGTTTTTCAAATTCTTCTAAAAAATGAAGTGTAAAATCAGTACCATAAACTTCATAACTATCATTAAAAATAGCCCTTAACTTTCCTTCAAAACCAACCAAAGCTTTATCAAATGGAACTACATAAGCATTCAATGCTTCTTCCGAATAATGATCTAAAGTATAACCTTTTCCACCAGGAGCAGCACGCTTTACTTGTTGACCAGTTTTTCCGGCAAAAATTGCATATAGCGTATAGTCCGTATTTGCAGCTTTCCATTGCAACAAATTTCCATTCAGTTGCTTTGTCAAATCCAAATAAGAGCCATCAGCACCAAAAGCAGAAACCGCTAGTAATTGTGCCGGGATTTTATCCTTTTCTGAACTAGGCTTTAATTCTTTATTAAAAAGATCTTCTTTTTTAACTTCATATTTTTCTACAACTAATTTAGTTGCCGCATAAGGAAGTGTAACCTGCGGACCTCCATAAGGCCAGCCAGTACCTAACACCATATCCACTTGCATTCCTAAACTATCGGCTATCTTCACCGTGTAGTCTAACATTTCCATGTATTTAGGCGACAAATAATCAATAAAATTAGCCTCCTCTCCTTTTACTCCATAAATAGGTGTAATTTCTACCCCTCCAATTCCTACTTTTTGAAAATCGATTAAACTGGATTTTAAATTGGGTTTGTCAACCGCATTTCCCATCCACCACCAACGTGCCCATGGTTTATTTACATTTTTAGTTTCTGGCCATGCCGAATCCACTTGTTTGGATTGCGCAGTAGCATCTATGGCAAACAAAATTCCAGCAAAAAAAGGAATAAATTGTAGTTTTATTTTCATGGATTAATTCTTGTAAAATAAAATATGTGTTGGCTTCAAAAAATTTAATCTTCAATTTAAAAGTCTATTTTCATTTACTTCAAAGAAATGAATATAATGATTTTTAAACCGCCTCCAAAATTTATTGAGCTTATAAAATTATCAAAGCAAAGTTTACCAACTATCCTGCACCGTCCTGTTAGATACAAAACAAATAAATAGAATGGACCAAAATCAATAACCGACTGCCAAAATTTAGACAATTACGCTTTTCACGAATGAAAAAAATGAAAAACTACTAATTCATGAAAGACAAAATCTGCTTTTCGCATTAGAAAATTCATGAAAAACAAGGATTGAAATTTGTGTCAACACGAAAAAAACACACAAAAAAACACCAACTCAGCTTTGAAGCGAATTCAAATAAAGCTACTTACAACTTTAACAACCAGAATTATAGAAAAATAAGGCATAAAAAAAAGCTTCTCGATTGAGAAGCTTTCTGTGCGGATAATAGGACTCGAACCTACACGCCTTGCGGCACCAGATCCTAAGTCTGGCACGTCTACCAATTTCGCCATATCCGCGATTGTGGGTGCAAATATAAGGATACTTTCCAATATTCAAAGCAAAAAAATTAAAAAAATTATTATTCTGTTTTTTGTACTTTTGAAAGCACTCAAACTTATGTTTCATAAATGGAAAATATAAAGAATTACATACAAAACAACAAAGAGCGTTTTATAAACGAACTAATCGATTTATTAAAAATCCCTTCTGTGAGTGCCGACTCTGCTTATAATCAAGACGTTATAGACACTTCCGAAGCAGTAAAACTAAGCCTTGAAAAGGCAGGTTGCGACAAGGTAGAAATTTGCGAAACAGATGGTTACCCAATTGTTTATGGCGAAAAAATTATCGACCCTAATTTACCAACTGTCTTAGTTTATGGCCATTACGATGTACAACCGCCTGATCCAATCGAATTATGGACTTCTCCCCCATTTGAACCCGTAATCAAAAAAAACGAACTTCACCCCGAGGGCGCTATCTTTGCTCGCGGCGCTTGTGATGATAAAGGACAAATGTACATGCATGTAAAAGCCTTAGAATACATGGTTGCCAACAATTGCTTGCCTTGCAACGTAAAATTTATGATTGAAGGGGAAGAAGAAGTAGGTAGCGTAAACCTAAAAAGCTTTGTAGAAAACAACCGAGAAAAACTTAAAAACGATGTCATCCTAATTTCTGATACAGGAATGATTTCGAACCAACAACCATCCATCACAACTGGTTTGCGTGGTTTGAGCTATGTAGAAGTAGAAGTTACAGGTCCTAACCGCGACTTACACTCCGGATTGTATGGTGGAGCAGTTGCCAATCCTATCAATATCCTAAGCAAAATGATTGCTTCACTTCACGACGAAAACAACCATATTACTATTCCTGGTTTTTACGACAAGGTAGAAGAATTATCCGCAGAGGAGAGAGCCGAAATGGCCAAAGCTCCTTTTAGCTTAGAAGAATACAAAAAAGCACTCGATTTAAAAGAGGTTTACGGAGAAACTGGTTATGTTACTAACGAACGCAATTCGATTCGCCCAACACTCGATGTAAATGGAATTTGGGGTGGTTACACTGGCGAAGGAGCAAAAACCGTAATTCCATCTAAGGCTTACGCCAAAATTTCGATGCGTTTAGTTCCTAACCAAGACTGGGAAGAAATCACCGAATTATTCACCAAACACTTCACAGCTATTGCGCCTAAGGCAGTTACCGTCAAAGTTACACCGCATCACGGCGGACAAGGTTATGTTACCCCTATTGACAGCATTGGTTACAAAGCGGCCAACATGGCTTACACCGAAACTTTTGGGGTTCCAGCTGTTCCTGTAAGAGGCGGAGGAAGTATTCCAATCGTAGCCCTTTTTGAAAAAGAATTAAAAAGCAAAATCATTTTAATGGGATTTGGCTTAGACAGCGATGCCATCCATTCTCCTAACGAACATTTTGGAATTTTCAATTACCTAAAAGGAATCGAAACCATTCCGTTGTTCTATAAAAACTTTGTGGAGTTGTCGAAATAATTTTAACCGCAAAGGCTGCAAAGTTCTTCGCAAAACTCCCTAAGTTTAAAAAACTAAATCCGTTTATTCTTTTTTTAAGAGTAAACGGATTTTTTATTGGGGCGTTCCCTCGTTGCAGAAAGTGAGTCATTTAAAAGAACATTTATACAAGCAACGAGGTCGGGCTATCGCTGTATTCCCGCTTTGAAAAACTACGGCAAAAGCCTTGTTTTTCTAAACCGGGAGATGCCGCTTCTATCCCTAACACAAACAACCAAAACAATAAAAAACAAGTAGTTAAAACAAAATAATTAAAAAAATACTTGCAAATTAAAACTTATACTCTACATTTGTAGAGTTAATTCTAAAAACATAGAACACATGTCACTATCAAATGCAGAAGAACAATTAATGGAATACCTTTGGAAGTTAGAAAAAGCCTTTATGAAAGACTTACTTGAAGCCTATCCGGAACCAAAACCCAAGACAACTACTGTAGCCACCTTATTAAAAAGGATGATTGATAAAAAGTTTGTGGCATATACCGAATATGGCAACTCAAGAGAATACTACCCATTGGTTAAAAAAACCGATTATTTCTCTAAACATGTCAACGGATTGATATCGAATTTCTTTAACAATTCGGCTTCACAATTTGCTTCTTTCTTTACCACCGAAACCAACCTTTCGGCAACTGAACTGGAAGAACTCAAAAAAATCATTGACAATGAACTTCAAAAAAAGAAAAAATGATCGACTTTCTTATTAAATCCAGCCTAAGTTTAGTAATCCTCCTAATAAGCTATCATCTGTTATTGGAGAAAGAAAAAATGCATCAGTTCAACAGGTTTTATTTGTTATTTAGTTTATTATTTTCATTAGTTATTCCTTTTATAACCATCGAGATAATAAAAGAAATACCTCAACAACAAAGTAATTACACTATTGCCCCGATTACACAAGAAATATTAAACACGCCTATAGTGGAAGATACAACCAATTATTGGCTAATTGCAGGTTGGAGTATCTATGGAATCATCACTTTAACACTACTCATTCGATTTGTATTAAACATTTGGAAACTAAAAGCCAAAACAATTAAAAATCAAACCGTTGATTACAAAAAAGCAAAACTCGTTTTAGTTAAAGAAATTACTCTTCCCTACACCTTTCTGAACTACATTTTTATCAATAAAACGGATTATTATAATAGAAAAATCGAAGACGAATTATTCACCCATGAATTAATTCATGTACATCAAAAACACACTTTAGATATTCTATTTATCGAGATTTTGAAAGTAATTTTCTGGTTCAATCCCATATTTATTTTCTACAAAAAAGCAATCCAACTTAACCATGAATTCCTTGCAGACGAGAAAGTCGTTAAATCGCATAACAATGTTTCGTATTACCAAAACTTACTTTTAACTAAGGCAAACGCGAATCCAACCTATTACTTGGCCAGTAATTTGAATTATTCAGTAACCAAAAAAAGATTAATTATGATGACAAAAGAAACTCCAAAAACGAGGCTTATATTAAAAAAAACAATTTCAATGCCGTTATTCATAGTCCTTATTTTTTCATTGTGTTTAGAAACAATAGCACAAGAAAAAGCTAACATTCCTTCCCCAAAAAAAACACAATCAACGGAAGTTGTAGATAAAAAAAGAGATTTCTATTATGCAGGTGTAAGAGTTATAGTAAAAGACCACATCCGAAATATCATGTTTGATAAAAAATATGAAAATTTGAGTATCGGAGAAAAAAGAAGGTATCTTGGAATTCCTTATCCAGTAAAGCAAAACAAACTACCTCCCTCTATGTTTGAATCATTTAAAAACAAAAGTAATTATGCTGTTTGGATAGATGGAGCCAATATTAATAATGCTGCGCTCAACAATTACAAATATTCTGACTTTGCACACTACACATCTTCATATGTCCATAAAAATGCTCGAAGCAAAAAATTCCCTCAAAAATTTCAATGTTCATTGTACACCAAAAAATATTTTGAAAAAAACATAAAAAACAAACATTTGAAATACGAAAATGAAAGTATAGAAATAACAATCCTAAAGCCTCAAAAAATCTCTGAAAAAGATTCCATAAAACAGCGAAAAATGGTTCTGGAAGATATGGCTGAAATGCAAAAAGACCTATCTCCCAAAAAAAATTCAAAAATAAATAAAAAAACCTACAACTGACATTAGTCTAAAATAATAAATAGCAATCTAAACTTAAATTCCTTTCAGCAATGAACTGATTTTTTCCTTTAATTATTTCAAATAATTATACCCCAAATACGGCATTGGTTTTTCGGTAAAGCGAATGCCGTATTTTTCTAATGCTGCCAGAACAGGCAAATACACTTCTTTTCGGATAGGAATTTGAACTCCTGTAGTTTTTATTTTTCCGTTCAAAATCAATAACGCAGCCATAACCACAGGTAAACCAACGGTTTTAGCCATGGCAGTATAGGTTTGATCTTGACCTAGGCAAACCATTTGGGAATCCTTTTGTACTTTTTCGCCATTGATTTCATAACCAAATTTATGATACATCACGATCATATCTTTGTCTTCGGGCTGTAGTGTCCAACTGTCATTTAGGATTTTTTCTAAAATCTGAGCAGGAGTCGCATTTTTAAGTCCTACAAGCTTTTTATCATTGAACAAATCCAACTCCAATAATTTGTCCCACATGATATCGTCTTGGTCAATTTTGAGTAAGAATCGGGTTTTTATTTCCACCGAATCCGTTGGGTGATAAGGCAAAAAAGAATTCATAAACTGACGGTAACTCATGTTTTCAGAATCTTCCATGACATAGGAATCATCCGTCATGCCTAGTTGTACAAACATATTCCAAGCCTTGGAAAAGCCTACTCTTCGAATCGTTCCGCGATACAGCGTCAAAATATCTTCTAAACCGTAGATATTTCGGTATTTTAAGGAATCTCTGTTGGAATACGCTTCAAATTTACCGTATCCATCTACTTCCAAAAATTCGGTTCGACGAAACAAACTCGTATACGGAATGTATTTATAGGTTCCTTCCTGTATAAATTTGGCCACGCCACCTTGTCCTGCTAAAACCACATTTCTCGGCGCCCAGGTAAATTTATAATTCCACAAGTTCGTATCGGATTCGGGAGCAACTAATCCACCACAAAAGGATTCAAACAAAAGCATCTTTCCGCCCTGCTCTCTAATTTCGTCAATGACTTTCATCGCACTCATGTGATCAATTCCGGGATCTAAACCCATTTCGTTCATGAAAATGAGTCCGTTTTTTTTGACCTCAGTATCAAGCGCCTGCATCGCATCACTGACATACGAGGCGGTTACTAGATTTTTCTTGAAAAGAACACAATCTTTGGCAATTTCAATATGCAAATGTGCCGGCAACATCGAAATAACTATATCGGCATGCTGGATGGCTTCTGCTCTCTGTTTTTGATTGTGAATATCTAGTGAAAGTGGTGTCGCATTAGGATGATTATTGGTTTTCTTTTGAGCCAACTCCAAAGACAAATCGGCAATTTGCAATTGCAATTGTTCTTCTTCCGATTTATCCAAAAGATATTGAATCAACGAAGAAGCCGATCTTCCTGCACCAATAATTAAAACGACTCTCATAACTTGAATTTATATTGTAAAAATAGGCAAATGTAGTTGTAGACCCAAATATGAATAACCTATAAAGACATCTTTATTTATCATTAATACTACTTTCTTTTTTGCTTGATCAAAAAAGAAACAAAAAAATCAAGTCTCTACTTCCTCGTCGGTCAAATTAGTTTTCGAATGCTAAAAGAAAATAACTCCCCCGAAAGGATTCGGGGTCAAACAGATTTTCTTTTTACGCATTCTTCAAACATTTGACACTCGACTGCGGAAGCTAAGGACGGCGAAACAATAATCGAATCTTCTTGAATAAAAATTCACAAAACTTTAGCATAAAAGCAGGCAAACTAAACCATTAAAACTTTTTGGGTTCGTTAGTTTTGGAATACTTTTGTAGCAACAAAAAATTCACACAATGGATAAAAAAATATATTCTACTGCAGCGCTATTAGGAATGATTGCAATAATTTTAGGTGCTTTTGGTGCTCATGCCTTAAAAGCCTTATTAACCCCAGAACAGTTAGTTACTTTTGAAACAGGGGTGCGTTACCAAATGTACCATGCCTTATTTTTATTATTGATTGGCAACATGAGTAGCCTCTCTTTAAAATCCAAAAAATACATCTACGGTCTTGTGCTTTTGGGAGTTGTTTTATTCTCTGGTTCTATCTATTTACTGGCTACAAATTCGCTTACCGCCTTTGATTTCAGAATTATAGGATTCGTAACACCAATAGGTGGTTTTTTATTAATCTTATCATGGATTGTCTTATTTATAGATTTTTTTAACAAAAAATCATAAAATTACAGTTTTTACAACACTAAAGCGCTTAAATAATTACCTTTGTACTATCTAAAAACAACAGGCAACTTATAACTTATGGACAATAACAGTCTTTTCACGAAAACGATTTCGTTAGATAACATTGGAATTACAAATGCAACTATTCATTACCAACTAAGTCCTAATGAATTGCATGAAATAACTATTGAAAAAGGGCAAGGAATTGAAACATCAACGGGAGCACTCGCCATTAACACGGGTGAATTCACTGGGCGTTCTCCACAGGATCGATTTATTGTGAAAGATGCCATTACTGAAAATGAAATATGGTGGGGAAATATCAATATTCCTTTTGCTCCTGAAGCCTTTGACAAATTATACGCAAAGATTTGTGACTACTTGACAGACAAAGAGGTTTTTGTAAGAGACACTTATGTTTGTTCTGACCCTAATTACAAAATGAATGTTCGTGTTGTAACCGAAACCGCTTGGGCCAATCTATTTTGCTACAATATGTTTTTACGACCAAGCGAAGAAGAACTTTTGAATTACGTGGCAGAATGGACGGTAGTTTGCGTACCTAGTTTCATGGCTGATCCAGCCGTAGACGGAACACGTCAGGGGAATTTTGCTATTCTAAATTTCACTAAAAAAGTAGCATTAATAGGCGGAACAGGCTATACAGGAGAGATGAAAAAAGGAATTTTTTCGGCTTTGAATTTCATTTTACCTGTTTTCAAAAACACCTTACCAATGCACTGTAGTGCCAATGTGGGTGAAAATGGTGAAACGGCAATTTTCTTTGGATTATCCGGAACTGGAAAAACTACACTTTCTGCCGATCCAAACCGAAAATTAATTGGTGACGACGAACACGGATGGACTAACGAAAATACCGTATTTAATTTCGAAGGTGGTTGCTATGCAAAAGTGGTAAACCTAAGCGAAGAAAACGAACCGGATATTTTCAGAGCAATTAAAAAAGGAGCGCTTTTAGAAAATATAGTTTGCAAAAAAGGAACTAAGGAAGTCGATTATACCGATATATCAATCACGCCGAACACCCGTGTGAGTTACCCTATCTACCACATCGATAACATCCAACCCGGTTCTATTGGAAAAAACCCTAAGAACATCTTTTTCTTGACTGCCGATTCTTTTGGGATTTTGCCTCCCATTTCAAAATTAACACCAGGTCAGGCTGCTTACCACTTTATCTCTGGATATACGGCTAAAGTGGCTGGAACTGAAGCAGGAGTTACGGAACCGCAGCCTAATTTCTCGGCTTGTTTTGGAGCGCCCTTTATGCCACTTCACCCAACCAGATACGCCGAAATGTTAAGCCAAAAAATGAAAGAAGCGAATGTTAAAGTTTGGCTAATCAACACGGGATGGACAGGAGGTCCTTACGGAATAGGAAATCGCATGAAATTAAAATATACCCGCGCCATGATTACAGCGGCCTTAAATGGCGAATTAGAGCATGTGGATTATGAAAACCACAAAGTATTTGGCATTGCAAAACCACAATCTTGTCCTAATGTTCCAAGCGAAATTTTAAATCCTAGAAACACTTGGGAAGACAAAGATTTGTATGATACCAAAGCAGTTGAACTAGCTCAGAAATTCAAAGCTAATTTCCAAAAATTTGAATCTTATGCTAATGAGGAAATCCTTGCTGGAGGCCCTTTAGTTTAAAAATAAACCAACCAAAAATAGATAAGTGCTGTTCTTAATTGAACAGCATTTTTTATTTAACAACACATTATCAGATATTTACACTAAGTTTCATTTTTTGGCGTTAAATTTGTGTGCATTTCGCCAAACAAAAAACTAAAATCAAAACTTAATTAAAAACAATCATGTTACAATCCTTTTTTATCCTCTGTTCTGGGGCTGACAAAAACCTACTTGAAGGTTGTTCCGAAGGGGAAAAAACAAAATACGTAGGCATTGGCGCCACCGTATTCTTTACTGCAGTAATGGCTTTCTTAGCGAGTGCTTATGCACTGTTTACCGTTTTCGACAGTATTTATCCTGCTATTGCTTTTGGGATAGTTTGGTCTTTGCTTATTTTCAATCTGGATCGTTTTATTGTTTCTACCATTCGAAAAAGAGATCGTTTAAGTAGCGAATTTCTACAAGCAACTCCCCGAATTGTTCTGGCAATTATCATTGCCATTGTGATTTCGAAACCCCTAGAAATTAAAATTTTCGAAAAAGAAATCAATACCGTTTTATTGAAAGAGAAAAATGCCATGGCTTTGAACAACAAAAAGGAAGTGGCCACCTATTTTAAATCGGATTTGGATAAAAACAAGGCTGAAATTACCGCTTTGAAAAAAGAAATTACCGATAAAGAAAAAGAAGTAAATACTCTTTATGAAACTTATATTGCCGAAGCCGAAGGTACTAGAGGCACGATGAAATTGGGAAAAGGTCCTGTTTTTAAAGAAAAGATTGCCAAACATAATTTGGCTTCCGCCGAATTAGACACCATTAGAAAAAACAATCTGGTTAAAATTGCCGAAAAAGAAGCATTGAACAAAAATCTGCAAGCCGATTTAGACAAAAAAGTAACCGAAACCCAACCAATCATTGATGGCTTTGATGGTCTAATGGCACGTATCAATGCGCTGAATAAATTGCCTTGGTTGCCATCAGTGTTTATTATGTTGTTGTTTCTGGCTATTGAAACTTCGCCCATTATTGCCAAATTATTATCTCCTAAAGGCGAATACGATTTTAAATTAGAAGATTTGGAAACGGCATTAAAAACAACCTTAGAACAGGACAAATACCAACGCAGTTTATTACTAAAAACCTCAGCCGAGATGCACGACAAAGTATATCAAGACATTGCGACCGACAAACAGTTGTATGACTTACAACGAAAAAACGCCACCAACCTACTGGAATTACAATCCCATAATTTCTTAGAAAAACAGAAGAAAACGTTATAAAAACAAAACCCGATAACTGGAAAGTTTCGGGTTTTGTGTTTTAATTGTAAAACTAATTTACTTTCTAGCAGCATCAATCAACTGCTGTATAGTATCCCAACTATAGTAATGAAAGGTTCTACCATTGCTCATGGCTACAAAAAGTCCGTTATGATAGGCACCGCCAAGATTTACATTCGTTACATCGGCACCATCACACTCAATGGTCGAAGTTGGAATTTCGGCTAACAATTTATATTCATTTGGATTTCCATTAGCTCCTTCTCTTGGATATACCATAAAGGTATTCGCCTGCTGATTCGAAACTAAAATATATCCTTTAGTCGCCGAAGTTTTATAAATAGCAATCCCTTCATGATCCGACTTAAAATCATTTTGACCAAAAAGAGCCAATTCGGTATTATCATTTTCATCCGGATTGGCTTTGTACTTTCTAATTCCGAATTGCTCGTCGCAATAAATCACCGTTCCTAGTTCATTGTCTACTGCAATGGCTTCTATTTCTTTTTTACCGCTATAAGCTCCAAATTTGCGCACTACTTTCCCGCTAACAATTCCATTTCCGGCATCGGTTAGTTCGTATTGCCATAAATAGCTTCCTGAAGGACCGTTTTTTCTTCCTACCACGGCAAATATCTTTTTGTCACTTGGTCGGGTGTATAAAGCAATTCCCATTGGACCACGCATTTCTTCACCTTCAAAAACAGCTATTCCGCCATTATCAATTGGTTCCAAATCCGGCAAACGAAAAATACGAATGCTATTGGTTTCTCTTTCGGTAGTAACCGCTATGTCTATTTTTTTTCCATTAACCATCAATCCGTAAGCAATATCCACATTGTTAGGTCTTTGTAAAGTGATGGATTTTTTGATAATTTTTCCCTGCAAATCAAAGGCATATAATCCGCCATCGGTCTCTTTATCGGTACCAATAATAATGCTTTTGGAAGCATCAGTTGGATGAATCCAAATAGCGGGATCATCAGTATCATGAGCGGTTTTTTGAGTTACCGTTATTGGTTTTATAGCATCTTTGCGAACAGGCGCTAAAGAACTTCCACAGGAATTTAAAGTTACTATTGCAATTGATGCTGCAATGATAAATGTATTTTTCATATTTCTTTTTTCTATACTAACAGAATAACAGGACACAAAAATGCCCTGTTATTACATTTAATTCTTCGCTTAAGATTAAAAGTCAAACTTCAATCCAAAATTATAACGCCCTTGGTAATATTCTAATTGCTGCGTATGTGATTTTTCTCCTTGATAATAACGTAAAGGCTGATTCGTTATGTTATTTGCTTCAGCAAAAAGACGCAAGTTTTTAGTAATCTTGAAAGCCGCATTTGCATCTACAAAAAATTGTTTGTCATAATAGCTATCTTCTGAAGCATCAGCGCCTAAAACATCGATATAATCAGCGGTATAATTAGTAGAAACTCTAGCTGAGAAACGTTTATTTTCCCAAGATAACGACCCATTAAACATATGTGGTGCTGTTCCTGGAAGTGTTACATTTTTACGTTCATTTCCATCTTCGTCAGCAATTCCTTTTGCTTTTGATTTCGTGTAAGTATAGTTCAAATACACTCCAAAACCTTTTAAGAACTGACCGGGTAAGAAATCCAATCTTCGCTGTAAAGCAACCTCAAAACCGTACACATCTACATTTTTTCCATTTTTAGATTGAACGAATTTCCATTCTTCACCAACAGGAATTGGGTTATTTTGATTTGGAAAATTAGCAGCAAAATCCGCATTCGAAAATTGATTAGTGCTGTATTTGTAAACAAAATCATTTAAGTTTTTATAGAAAGCTCCTCCAGAAATCAAACCTACCGATTTGAAATAATTCTCTACCATCAAATCATAGTTATAAGAATAGGTTGCTTTCAAGTCTGGATTACCAGCAGAAATTTCTCTGTCAGAAGCCACATTATTCACATAAGGCGCTAAGTCATAATAATTAGGACGCGCTAGAGCTGTAGTCGCTGCGAGTCTAAAAATCAAATTATCAGTTGCATTATACTTAAATGAAATACCTGGCATCACATTCGTATATGAATTTTCAGTATTGATTTTTGTCTCTAATTCGGATTCATCTAATACACGATTTCCTGTGTAATCGATACGCGTATTTTCGGCACGGAAACCAAAAATCATCGATAATTTATCATTAAAATCTTGATCCCATCTAATGTAAGTTGCAAAAATATTCTCTTTTGCATTATAATTTACCGACAAATATTCAGAAGGCTCATCTTGCCCTTCAAACAATGTTGTATTGTGTAAATCTAATCCTCCTAAATAGGATGCCGATGCAAAAGTTCCTGCTACATATTTACTTCCCGGATTATATCCTTTTCCATCAAAAAATTTAGTAGGAACAGAAGACAATGTAGCCATATCGTCATTTATTGGCTCATAAGAAAAGAAATTATTATCCCTTGATTTTTCTTTTAATCGCATACGAAGACCGGTTCTAATACGCCCTTTTTGAGAAGGAATAATAGAAAATGGAAAACGAATATTCACCTTTGCTCCTAATTCGCTTTCGTCAGTATCATTGGTGTTTTCGGTAACAGAATCAAATTTTAATTTATCCAAAGTTTCCCCAGTAGTTGTAACTAATGGCAATCTTTCATCCGACAAATCTTGAGTCGCTGCCACCCCTTTTTGACGGTATTCAACATAACGCTCACCCGGACGGTACTCTCTGGCAGTAGAATAATTGGCAGACCAATCCAAATCTAATTTTGAATTAATTAAGTGTTCTCCACGTAAGGCATAATTTTGCACACGTTGATCTTCTAATCTTCTGTTTTTATTACGATCATTATCTACACCTCCTTTAGTTTGACGTCTTACTCTAACAGAATAACCTGTAATATTTTCTCCTGAATAAGTAGGAACAATATTATCATAAGTTACTCTATAACGATTTTCTCTATCGTCCCTCCAATTGTACATGGCATTGGCAAAAATGGTATTATTATCATTGAATTTATAATCAAATGCTACCGATGCACTTCGACGGATACGTTGTACATCATATTGTCTGATTTCTGCCTTACTCAAAAAAGTATTTCCAAATTCGTCTTTTGACCAAACGTTTTCAATATTATCAGAACCGTAATCGTTGTTATTATAAGAACCACTTATGACCAACCCTAATTTACTATCTAGAAAACGATTTCCATATACCAAACCTGCTGTGTAAGAAGCTTTTTCACGTATAGGCAAATAACCTCCAGCTAGTGTTGCCGAAATCCTTTCCTTGTTAGGTGTAGCTCTAGTAACCAAATTTACTGAACCTCCAATGGCATCAGCATCCATATCAGGAGTTAATGTTTTATTGACTTCGATGGACGAAATCATATCCGATGGAATTAAGTCCATTTGAACGTTTCTGTTATCTCCCTCAGCCGATGGAATACGGTCACCGTTTAAAGTAACGGAGTTCAAAGCAGGTGCCAATCCTCTAATGATAATATTTCTAGCTTCTCCTTGGTCATTTTGCATGGTAATACCTGGTACTCTTTTTAGCGCATCACCAATGTTTGCATCTGGAAAACGACCAACTTGATCAGCGGAAATAACATTTCCTATATTTCTGTTGTTTTTTTGTTGATTTAACGCTTTGGCCTGTCCTTTTAGCACATCACCAACAATCACTTCGTTTAATTCTGTTCCTGAAGTTTTAAGGTTAAAATTAACCACTGCATTTTTACTCGCCTCTACAGTTACTTTGTCGGTGGATGGACTGTATCCGATATAACGTATTTCTATTTGATAAGTACCCGGTTCTACATTCAAAAATTCATATCTACCATTACCATCCGAAATCGTATATTTATTTTCTCCTGCAATTTGAACCATTGCTCCTGGCAAAGGGAATTTATCTGCCTGATCTAAAATTTTCCCTGAAATTACTCCTCTTTGTGCATAACCCATAAGTGTTACTAAGAAAAGGAATACTACTAAATAATTTTTTTTCATCGTTGTTTTAATTTTTACGATGCAAAACTATAAGCCACCTATTAATTAAAACCTTCCAAAAAATTAAGCTATTGTTACGAATCAACCGTTTGTCGTCCTCTTTTATTTACAAAAAAATAACATCGTATTGGTCTAAAATCACTTTTAAAAACTAAAAATATTTTTAAATTAAAATATAATCTAAAGAAAGTATATCAATATAAATCATCTCAAAAAATTCCATACTTAGAAGATATATTTTAGCACCTATATTAATTTTCCTGAAACTCGCCGGTGAAAAACCATAGAAAGATTTAAATGTTGCCGAAAAATGCGACACATCTTTATAACCACATTTATAGGCTATTTCACCCACATTAGAATTTTCATTCTTAAATAATATTTTAGCATATTCCATCCTAAGTTGGGTAACATAACTTTTAATCGTTGTTTTAAAGCAGGCTTTAAACCCTTTTTTTAATTTAAACTCATTTAGAGCTATTAATCTGGAAAGCTCCTGAAGTGAAGGTGCATTAGTAAAATTTTCTTCTAATATTAATTTAGCTTTTAAAAGCTTATTCAATTCTTCGTCATGGATTCCCTCTCTTTTTGTAGACTTTGGCAATAAGGAATCCAACTGAAAAAGAAGAAGCTCTTTGATTTTAGTTTCCAGATACATTTTTCTTATCTGACCTTCAAATTTGCAATTTTTAATTTCGTGAATTACCCACTGCATTGCTGAATTAAAAGGCAGATATTCAGGCATTAAATATTCTGTTCTTTTTTGTCCAATATTCTTGGAAAAAGTATCATGAAGACTCCAATCTTCATGGATTAATTTAAAATAAAATTCCGGAGACAAAACAATAGTTAAACAATGAAGTTCTTCCAGAGCAGGAACTTTTGTAGTTACTTTTAAATTATAACCATACAATATATTATGTGTATTTTCAATAGAAAAAAAATCTCGCTCTAATTGATCAACATGCGTTTCAAAATTACTAGAACCAAAAAAATTCATCAATATAGATTCTCCAGAAATCTCAGTTAAAATAGTCTTCTTATCTGTAAAATACATTTGACTATCCAAAATTAAAATTCCATCCGCACGCTGATTATTGACCCTAATTTCATCATCTTCCCCATTTCTTACAATGATTTTTTCTTCAACAGAAGAACTATTAGCATCATAATAATCATTTGTTTCTATACAAATAAATGCTTGTTGTTGTCCTAAAATGGTAGATGTTAGTTTCAAAATAATAATCCGTTTTTACAAAGTAATAATCCGTTTTCCCCTATTCTATTCTTGTATTCCAATAGTATTTTTGCGGACAAATTTATTTATAATAAATCTAATTAAGAATAATTATCTAAGAAAAAACACAAAATTTAAAATGTCACCTCACCCACTTTATACTCTGTTGTTTCTTTTACTAGCGCATTCAGCCTTTTCACAACAGGATGAAACAGCCGAAAAAACAAGCACCCCCGCTACGATTCAACCTGCAGAAAATAAAGAAAAATCAAAAAAGAAGATTGAAGATTTAAAAACAGTAAGCATTAAAGGAAAATCAAAGAAACAAAAAGCAGAAACTTCCGGCTTTGCAGTAGCTATTATTGAGACCAAAGAAGCTTCGCTAAGAAACCTGACAACAAATGAACTTTTAGATCGATCAGTAGGAGTACGTGTGAGGCAAAATGGAGGAATAGGTTCTAATGTAGAGTACAACCTAAATGGAATGTCTGGAAACACTATTGGAATTTTCATTGATGGAATTGAAGCTTCTACTTACGGTTCGTCATTCAATTTAAACAATATACCTCCCGCAATGATTGAACGCATTGAGGTTTACAAGGGTGTATTGCCTTCTCACTTAACAGGGGATTATGTAGGTGGAGCTATTAATGTGGTATTGAAAAAAGATGTTTCTAAAAATAGTTTAACTCTGGCCACTTCTTACGGTTCATTCAATACATTTCAATCAGATCTTGGAGGAACCTATCGAAACAATAAAACAGGGCTTTCTGTAAGAGGTTCCGGATTTTACACTTATACCGATAACAGCTATGAGACTTGGGGAAAATCGAGTACTTACGTAGGTAGCGGCGGGGAAATAACAAAATATTATCGAGCCAAACGTTTCAACAATACCTATAAAAATATAGGTGGCCGTATAGAAGTTGGATTTACCGATACCAAATGGGCCGACCAGTTTTTTATAGGTTACAATGGTTCTAACAACTATACTGATATTCCTCATGGAATAACAATGTCAACTCCTTATGTAGGCCGATTTAGTAAAATGAAAGCCAGTGTGTTAATGTTAAATTATACGAAGAAAAATTTCTTGTTAAAAAATTTAGCCTTAACTACAAATGCCACAAGAAGCTACCGCAGCACCTATCTTCAGGATACTGTAGGCTATGCCTACAACTGGGATGGAAAAATTAGACAAACCCCTATATATGTGGATCTTTATGACAAAAACGGAAATCCAATATACGAAAGAGACGAAAATGGTAATATTAAATACAGACAAGAAACAGGTGAACCAATCATTGCAACAGAGCAAAGGTTTGTACCTCTAAAAACACTACAAGGAGGTCAACAAGGAAAAAAACAAATTACCAATACAGATAGAAAAATCACAAATGTTCGTTCTAATTTAGGTTACATGATCACCAATGGTCACCGTGTCTCCTTGAATCATAAACTAGAAGTAACTGACAGAAAGAATGAAGACTTATTAAATAATACTATAACTGATTTAGCTACTGTTAGTAAGATTACCAAGAATATTATATCTATAAATTATGAGGCGGAAACTTTCAACAGAAAACTACGCACTAATTTATTAGCGAAATACACCAATAACCGAACCGACCAAACAGAATACAAAATTGCAACTGTAAACGGAGTCAATTCAATATTAAAAATAGATACAGCCTCAATCAATAAAAATTTTGGATATGGAGCCACAATATCCTATAACGTACTATCTAATTTACACCTAATTGGATCTACTGAAAACTCACCAATTATGCCTTCGGATGAACAATTTTTTGGTGCACCTGAACGAAACATCATAGCCAATCTTGCCTTAAAACCGGAAAAATACATTAACTATAATTTAGGTTTCCGCTGGGGACCATCTGATTTTGGCAAACATAGAGTTTCATTATATGCCAATGCTTTTTGGCGCAATGGCTACGACAAAATTGTATCGCGACCACTACCAGAAATCGAAGCTGAAAATCCTGAAGACCCAAATATTCAGGTTACTCAGTATGTTAATCTTGACCAAACACAGGCGAAAGGTTATGAGGCCGAAATAATTTATGTATACAACAACCGTTTGAATACATCTTTTAATTTTTCGAAATTCAATAATCTTGATAAAAGCAAATTAGATAGTAACGGTGATACAAATGATTATTATGGGCATCAGGTTCCTAACGAACCATTCTTTACGATGAATCTAAATACCCAATATAGTTTTAAAAATCTATTACAAAAAGGTTCTATACTAAATGCTTATTACAGCATAGGATTTGTAGGCGAATATTATATTGCCAGAGGACAGGCGGAATGGTCAAAAACTCCCAGACAACTCCCTCAGGATTTAGGACTAAGCTATCGTTTTCCTTCAAAAAAACTAGTTGCTAGCTTAGACATCAAAAACACCTTTAATGGCGAAGTCTATGATAATTTTCAAATCCAAAAACCAGGTCGGGGCATCTATTTCAAATTGAATTACACTTTAAATAATTTTTAATAATCAAATAAATCAATATCATGAAAAAAAATCTATTTAGAATATCTTTATTTAGTATTGTTATTGCAGCTCTATCATTAGGGAGCTGTAGTAATGATGAAAACAACAACGACGATTCAGGCAATAATTCTGGAAATGATGGAAAACGCTGGATTTCACTAACGGGATCATTTCCAGATGAAGGAGGAACTGCAGGTAATGGAGGTACACGGGCCTATGCCATTTCTGAAGAAAACGCAGCTGATCCAAACTATGTAGTTGAGTTATTCAAAATGCAAGGTGAATCATATGTTAACGGATTTGCTTTAAAATCAGAACGTACTGCCCGTGTACAAGCATCTGCTGATGGAAAATATTTATATAACATTCAATACACCGGAACCGAAGGTGGTGTTTTCAACAAATACCAGGTTAATGGTGGAGGAGACTACAAAGAAGTAGGTTCTGAAATTAATACAGCTACAATTTTAGGTACATCACCTCGTTGGGTAAAAGCTGCAGAAGGAATTGGAGTAGGAGTTTATGCTAGTGCTTTAGATTTAGAATATGAAGGAACAGCTCCAAACTTTGTTTTCAAAAAGCGTGAAAGTGAAATTAAAATTGCAACAATCAATTTAGACAACACCTTTATCGCTAATACTGCTGTATTCAATTTCCCATTCACCGATGCAGAAAAAGCTGCTGGTTATTATGTAGGACGCATAGATGTTCCTATTTTGAACGCTGCTAAAGACAGAATCTACATTGGGTGTAATGTAAGTAAATATAATCCTGCCGTAACGCCTACAATAAATACTTCAGGAATTCCTTCTTGGCCAAGTGATGCTGCTAATATTGATGGTACAAAAACATTGGTAGTAGATTATCCTTCTTTAAGAAACCCAAGAGTTCTTACTTCTACCTTGACAAAGGTAAACAATCATGGATATCGTACTATGACACAACATGTAGGAACTGATGGTCATGTTTACCAGGCAACTGCTACTTCCGGTGCGGATATCTTACGTATTAGTAAAACCACCTATGACTATGATGCAAATTACCATTTTAACTTAAACACTGCTTTAGGAATAACAGGTGCTCAAATTAGAGCCTGGAAATATGTTAAAGATGGTATCGCAGTAGTACTTTATACTATTTCAGGAACTAATGGTGGTTATATTGCTGTAATAAACTTAAATGATAAAACAGCTACAAAATTAGCTACAGAAATTGAAACAAATGCTGGTTTAAATACTACTTTAGGTCAATACCAAAATATTGGTGTAATTGGCGATAATGTATATATTCCTTTAACTCCGGCTGGTGCCGATGGAAACGTTTATATAGTAGACACAAAGGCAAAAACAATCAAAAAAGGAGCTCAGTTAAAAACTGCTACTGGTAGTTTCTACTTAGGTGCTTACTAAAAATACAGTAGCTGGACTGGGGAAACAGCTACTCAATTAATCTTGGTAAAACCAAATATCAATTAATTTATAATCGAAATTACAATTAGATTTATTCTATTTCTAATTTCTCCCTATTCATTTATCTTAACACTAAACCCCAACAAATGAATAACTTGTTGGGGTTTTAAAATTAAATAAACTAAAAATATTTTTATCTACATCAAACTCAAAATTTCTTTCTTAAAGGCATCATATTCTCCTTGAAGAATCAATCCATTATCGAGTAATTTCTTGTAATTCTGTAATTTTTCAAACAACTCATCCTGTGTAAGTCCTGCTAATCCGTTATCCTTAGTCACCGGAATTGGGTTATGAAATTCCTCTTTTTCTAAAGAAAAATCAGGAACGGTAGCAGGAATAATTTCGGCAAAATTAGTCACTTCTTCGGTTTCCATTTCTTCAATTTCTTCTACCGCGGCTTCAGGAACGGCTGGTGGATTTGTAACAGCTCCTTGTTTTAAAATATCCAATTGTTCTTTGGCAAAGGTAAACATCTTGCGTGCCTGAATTTTAGGAATATAATCGATAGAGACCGTCATTTCGGTTTTAGTAGAAAAAGAAAACTCGGAACCCAGAATATTTTCTTTGACAAAAGTTCCTTCGACTTGGTCCCAAGTATAATCGATAAAATCCATTGATAGCCCTAGATTTTTTGGCTGGCAAAGAATGATTCGTTTATTTGTTAATACAATACTGTCGGGAAAAACAGTAATGGCTGGTTTTTTTTGAACGGCTATGTATCCTATCTCTTCGTTCTTCATTAATAAATCATTCAATTTTGAAGTGATTTTTTCTATCGCCTTAGGATCTTGTTCTTCGTTTAAAAATTTCTTGATTTGTTCTTTCATTCTAAATGGGATTTATACTGACACTTTCTAAATTATCGTCTTGATTTTCATATCAAAAGTAATACCTAAATTAGTATTTTATTGTTTTACTCCCACCGAATGATGTATTATTTTTTTGATAAAATTTAATAGGACTGTCTGCCATCCGGACTAAATAAAAAAGAGAGCATTCCGTGATGGCCTACTCCCTTTCTCCTAACTAAATGTAACAACTTTATTTATAATGAACTGCAATTTGCCCTATTTGTCCAATAATCTTAAACGAATCTTTGAATGACAATTTAGATCCATCCATGTGTACCCATCTGTTTAATGGTTTTTCGCAGATTAAATTAACTGCTTCTTCTTTGCCATAAATCTTTTTCATTCGCATAAAAATCTCCACATCAAACAACCATTTGGTTAAGAATTTCTTTTGGAATGTTTTTTCTACGATTTCTTTGTGCATGATTTTAGCCCCACATTGTGTGTCTTTAAAATCCATTCCCAAAGTTTTACGAATGATAAAATTAATTCCTTGGCTAATGATTTTTCTAGCCGATTCTTTGGCAATATCGGCTCCCATTCTATTGATACGAGAACCACTTACAATTTTGTATTTTGAATTAGAAATCGTGTTTACTAAATCATTAAAATCATCAAAATTAGTAGATAAATCAGCATCTAAAAACCCAATGTAGTTAAACTGATTGTCTTTGGCTAAATGCAACATTCCTAAACGCACAGCTTCGGCTTTACCTCCGTTTTTTTCGCAATTGTAAACACTTATTCTATGTTCGTTTCCTTTGCTTAACTCTTGTAACACTTTCAAAGTATTGTCTTTGCTACCATCGTTTACAAAACACAAATGATATCCCAAATTAGAATCTACAAATTTTTTAAACTCTTCGCTTAACAATCTTTCTTCTTCATTGTAACAAGGAATTACAACACCAATACAATTGTTTTGAATCATTCGCTTGTTATGGTCTAAATGTGTCTCAGAAGTGGTTCCGATTAATCGTTTTACGCGGGCTCCAATTTCGCCTAAGCTTAACGGTTTTTTCATATAATCGGCTACACCTAATTCGAAACCTTTTAAAATAACTTCTTCATCATTATTACCTGACAATATCATTACTGGTGTATCGTCTTTTTTTACATTCTTAATGTATTTTACAATTTCTAAACCAGCTGCAGTATCGTTAACAGTAAATGGTAAATCTTTTGGATTTTCGCCGTTTAAAACAGGCATATTAATATCGGCAATAACTAAATTAGGAACAAAAGATTCATATTGAGCGATAGCATCAAATACATTATTAGCACTTTGAACATTATAGCCTAAATCTGTTAAACATTTCTCTAAAGAAAGTAATACTAATTCCTGATCGTCAATAATTAAAATTTTCATAACACTGTATTTTAAATGGTTGATTATGTGCTTTATTTGATACAAATGTATAACGAAGGTTTGCTGAAATTTTGAATTTTAGACCAATGGTAGGAGATGTGTCGTCGAATGGCATTTAAATGAAGATACTTTAAATTCGACTGCATATAGTTTATTTCCTATATTTACAATAATGAAAAACGAAAAGTAATCTGTGTCAGAAAAAACGAATAAATATCTCATTGTTGCTTTACTCATAGGAGTGTTATTTCATTCCAGTGCTATTTTCTTCACTCTGGAAAACACTTATGATGCCTTGATCCATCTGTTTTTTGCCAACCATTATGCAAACAGTTGGTTTGAGCCTTGGAACTATAGTTGGTACACCGGTTTTACCGTTATGGGCTATCCGCCGCTGGTACATCAGGCTATTGGGTTGCTTTCCTTAGTAGGAGGATTAAAATTTGGTTTGTTCACCGTGGCCATTATTGCGGTCATTTTATTCATCACGGGAACCTATCGTTTTGCTTTGCTAATAACTGCCAATAGGAAAGTAGCGGGTTATACTGCGCTTGTGGCTGTTTTTTCATCCTCTTTTGTAGAAACTTTACACATTTTTGGGCAGTTACCCAGTATTGTTGGGGTATCTATTTTAATGCATGCCATGCCCGAAATTTACCTTTGGATTAAAACAGGTAGATACAAATATCTTTTTACCTCACTGTCTTTACTAGCTGTAACGGTTTGTTCGCATCATGTAACGCCTATTTTTGGAATGGTCTTTTTTATCTTTCCTTTAATTGGAATGACTATAATGGATAGTTGTAGAGAGCAGGTTGCTAGTTTTAAAGAAGTTCGTCTCAAATTGTTCATTAGCACTTTTTTTAAGCTCATAAAAAGAATAGCCGTTTTTGGAGGTTCATCCTTGTTTTTAATTGTATTTTGTATTTTACCCTACTGGATTAACTCCAAAAAAAATCCAATTACTCAAGTTCCCATCCCTCATGGAAGTAGAGATAATTTTCTAGAAGTCACCTCATCAGGATTGATGTTCTTTTTGATTCCTTGGGGTATTTTGTTGTTTTTATTTCCTTATTTATTTTACCGCTATTACAGCAAAAGGTATTTGTTTTTTGGTTTGTCCTTAAGTTTACTTTTTGTATTAGGAACCGGAGGAACAACTCCTATACCATTAAAAATTTTAGGTGACAATGCCTTCAATATCCTAACCCTAGACCGTTTTACCTTATGGGCTTCGATTATGAGTTTGCCTATGTTTGGGGAATTTAGCTATCGTTTAGTAGAAGGCGATTTAAAAACCGCAATTCAAGATCGTTTTGGACAGGTCTATCATCGAATTTTAGGAGGATTACTGGCCGGTTGTTTTATCCTGATGGCTATTTTTACCATTACCCTAGGTTATTTTAGACCCTTTCAACCTCAAAAAATCAATACCTTACCCATAGTTAATTTCCTAAACCAAGACCAACATGACCAATGGCGTTATTTACCTTTAGGTTTTGGTGACCAAATGGCCACGCTTTCCTATCAAACGAAAGGGCTAACCGTAGATGGTAATTACCACTCGGCAAGACGATTACCTGAATTGACTTCCCGAGCGGTAGAACGACTCGAAAATTCAAAATTTAGAGGTTTAGAAGGTATCGGTTCCTTACAACAATTCTTGACTGTACCCGAAAAATACAATTTGAAATACATTTTTTCTAATGATAAATTTTACGATCCCATTTTGTACTTCTGTGGCTGGCATCGCTTATCGCAACTAGAAAATGGTATTATGGTTTGGGAAAAATCAAACGTTCCACCACTTTCAAAAATTCTGCCGTACGAAGATGTGCCAACATTTCAAAAATTAATGTGGGGAATCATACCTGTACTTACCATCTTAGTAGCTTTTGTTTTAAACATTCAAATGCTACTCTACCGCAGTTTAAAACTAAAAAACATCCCGAAACCTGATTTTTTATCTTTTAGGATTCCTTATCAAAAGTTTCCTAACTTCCTTATTACAATCCTTCACATTTGGGCAGGAATTTTAATCGTTGTCATCAGTTATTTTATTTATCAATTTTATCTCAATACAACTCCACAAATTAGTCCCAAGAACGTAGTCAAATCCTACTATGATGCTCTGGATTTTAAAGAATTCGAAAAAGCACATTCATTTATTAATCCTAAAAGCAAATTGTCTATTGCTCAATTTATGCTTGAAACTTCTGTTGCCGACGGCATCTTGAATTCCTATGCTAAACTTGATGCTATTGATATAAAAATAGTAAAATCCAGTGCTACTAAAGCTACCGTACTGGCTAAAACCAAATGGATAACACCACTGGAAATCATTAATAAAGATTATTACCATCAGGTAGAGAAAATAGGTTCGGAATGGTATATAATTCCTAGAAAATTAGATTTAGACATCCCTCCTAACCAGTTTATCATTAACAGTATTAATCAGTTTTTCAAACAAGGCCGAAGGGTGATTTCTACCCAACAAACCTATCATGATGATGTATTAAAACAGCCGGTATTAGAAATACTTTCGGCTAGTTTAGTACAATACAAAAACGAATATGTGGTTATTGGAGAAATTCAAAATATAGACAACGTACCTGCCGATGTAGTCGTAAATGCTTCATTATATGACAAAACCTATAGCAAATTAGCTTCTCATAATGCTAAATATGTTATAAAACATAAATTAATGCCTAAGGAAATCACAAGCTTTAGGGTTAATTTTGAAGATATTGCCTGGCTGAAAAAAGACACAATGAAACCAACCACTTTTAACCCTAATGAGTACACTCCTTTAGATTTAAAAGGAACGCCTGCTAGTTTTAATATTCAATGTGCTGGAAATGTAGCCATAACCGATTTATATACTCAGGTAGCCTTATCAGACTTGAGTATTAGCGACCAGAAAATCACGGGTACCTTATTCAATTTTGGAACGCAAGAAGTCACCATACCCGAACTCTTAGTTTCCTATTATGATGCCAATAAGAAACTCCTTTATGTAGATCACTTTTTTGTTCGCGAAGGTGTACGTGTACAACGCAAACAATATTTTGATTATGCTTTTTTAAATTTGGAAAAAATAAAACCTATTCAATCCAGCCTAGAAAACTGTTTTGTCAATGGAATTTCCAATGCTGAAATTGCAAAAACAGTGGTTCCTAATCGAAATATAAATCAACATTCCGAACAATTACAGGCTGTAAAAGGAAAAGGTTTTAGCTACATCAAAATAGAAATCAACAATTATATTGGTAATCCAAGACCATGAGAAAACGGTTTTACATAGCAATTGGAATAAGTGTATTGGCCTTACTCGCTTTTGGTATTCAAAAATCGAATACTAAAAAAAGCCTTTGGCATTTAGAGAACAAAAACACCCAATATGTTGCTGGAAAACCAATTCAGTTGCGCTTTTCATCCAATACTACTACCGACGAAAAAGCACAACTTTTCATCATTCATTCTTATGGTAAAACTATTGTGGAAGGCCAAATGACAAACGGCAAAATCAAATTTGATATCCCTAAAATATACACCCAAAAAACAGGCGTTATTTCTTGGTTTTTCATTCATCCGAATGCCACTCCAAGCCATGGAAAAATTGAAATCATTCCAAACAACCAAACTAAAACACTAATCGAAAATTACTTGGGTCCGAGAAGTATTTTAGCTGGCGGCACTGATTTTACTATGATGGTAATGGTTCCTACCGACTCTTATGATAATCCTAAAACAGAAGGCACTACAGTAACCGTATTTGACCAGTTTTTATCTGATATTCGTTCCGAAAATTTAAAAACAAAAGATTTTATCGTCTGGAAAAACATTTATTCCAACCGAAAATCAGGTCAACTCATAGCCTCGTCTTCTTGCGATAAAACAACCACTAAGGAAATTGAAACCGAAGTGTATCCAAATATCGCGACTGACTTCACTATTCAATATACCCGAAATCACGACTTTGCCGACGGAAACCAAATTAGCACCATTAGCACTTCTGTTATCAGAGATGCCTACGGCAATATCGTAAGCGATGGCACTACAGTAGTATTTAACATCCTAACTAAAAAGCAAGCGTTTCTTAAAACAGTAGGAACTACTATAAACGGCATTGCTTCAGGGCAAATCCTACATCCAGATCATCCAGACACATACACTATTAAGGGCTATGTAACGGGAATTGCAAAAAGCAACACCATAGCGGTGACTTACAAACCCATTTTAGAATCTTTCCGTTATGCCTTTTCAAACCATAATCGAAAAATTATTGTAGGTCCTTTAACTAGCTTTATGGGACAATTAGTTCCCGACGGTATAAAAGTAAGTTTAAGGATTTTCCACAACAACCAATGGGTGGAAACCCTAACAGAATTTAGTTCAAGAGGAATGGCAACTTTTAAATTACCGAGGGACTTTTACAAAGAAAACAACTATCACTTTGAAATTACTGCACTAGGAATTACTCAAAAAATCAAAACCAAAGTATATGACACTAGTAAATAATCGAAATATGTATCGCATAGGTCTAATCCTGTCGTTTATTCTAATAAATGTGTTAGTGTTATTGGGTATCAATAAAACTCTTCGTTTTTTAAACACGGGTGCAGATAGAACTTCGATGCTGCATTTAGAAAAAGAAACCATCAACACCTATTTGCCTAAAACCGTTTGGGAAGATTTGAACAATGAAGGTAGAAAAATGGAAGCTACCACACTTCAAGAAATCGAGAAAGATTATTTATTTTCTTGGTTAGTCAAAAACAAAGCCTTACAAAACAATTCTAAGCAAGGTATTGAAGATTATTATACGCAAAATACCCGTGAAAATCTATACAAAAGTATTGACCACAATCTTAAAAATGGTATCACTATAGAAAGCACTAGCTTAGAACACAATCCCAGATTAGAATTTTACAGTGCCGATGGCCAACTGGTTGTATTTACAGATAAAAATGTAGTCGAATTTCAAAAAGTATATCAACATGGCAAACTTGTAACTTCTATTCAAGATACCGCAACTTACAAAGTTATGATGTTACTAGAAGATGGTTTTTGGCGTGTTAGACATTTTCAAAAAATGGCTAAAATACCAGTTCCTAAAAATCCACAACAATCTAATGCTGTATTTACAATACAAGGGCGTTCGATTTTAAAAGACAACATTCCTTTTACTATAAAAGGGATCAATTATTATCCTAAAAATTCGGCTTGGGACACCTTTGGCTCATTGTTTAATACGGACACAATCGCAAGAGATTTTGAGATCATCAAAAAAGCGAAACTCAATTCTATCCGACTATTTGTTCAATATGATGATTTTGGCAAAGCCGATATTCGCAAGGAAAAGCTAGAAAAACTAAAAACAATAATTGCGCTAGCCGAAAGCAAACAACTCTATGTAATTATTACCCTTTTTGATTTTTACAGTGATTATTCTTTAGAAAACTGGACCTTAACACACCGACACGCCGAAACTATCGTAAAGACTTTTAAAAACAATAAAAACATCTTGGCTTGGGACATTAAAAACGAACCCAACTTGGATTTCAAAGCCAGAAACAAAGAAAATGTACTAGGCTGGTTAGAACACATGATAACAGTCATTCGACAAAATGACCCCAATCATTTGATTACCATTGGCTGGTCTAACGCTGAAGAAGCAGTACATCTAGCAGACAAAGTTGATTTTGTTTCCTATCATTTTTACAATGCCATTGCCGACTTTGAAAAAGAAACAATTCGCTTAGAAAAAAGAATCAAAAAACCCATCTTGATTCAAGAATTTGGCGTTCCTTCCTATAATGGAATTTGGAATCTTAGAGGTTATAACGAAGAAGAACAAGCCGAATACCATAAAAAAATGCAAGCTTTATTCAAAAAGAACAAACTTGCATTTATGTCGTGGACCTTATATGATTTTCCTCATGTGCCGGATCAAGTGGCTGGAAAATGGCCTTGGCAAAAAAGAAGACAAATGAAATTTGGGTTTATCAATGAAAGAGGAATTAAAAAAGCTTCTTTCTCACATATTACGTACTAAGTATTTTTCAATTTTATTGATAATTACTTCTTCAAAACTAATCAAATACATGTCTACAATCTTATCCATAGAAAGTGCACTAGCCGCTTTGTAATTGGTTTTTGCTAATTCCATACGGTAATTATCATCTTCTAATATAACGGCAATTGCAGAAGCTAATGATGCAGCCGATTCAGGGTTGAAAAATTCACCACGGTAACCTTCTTCTTCTACTAATAAGCTTAAATCTCCTAAATCAGGCATAACTACAGCCTTAGCATAACTTCCGGCTTGGTGTAAAACCCCTGAACTTCCCGTTGTAGAAGTATATGGAAATACAACCACTGCACTTTCATTGAAAATAGTTGCTACTTGGTTTTCCTCAACATAACCTGTAAAAATAAGTCCTGGTACGTGTGCATATTTTTGTTTCACTGATTCTAAATAACCAGGTGTATTTGGACTATCTGTTCCTGCAATTACAACTTCTATTTCCATATCCGATTTTTGACGAATAAGTTCTACAGCTTCAATTAAAATCTCCACTTTTTTATAGGTGCCAAATTTCCCAAAAGCCATTACTTTTTTAGGTCCTTCTGGCAAATCATATACGGGAGTAACTGGTTTTTCAAATGATCCATGCGGAATTAATTTTACATTTTTGCAACTGTATTTTTTTTGCAAAACCTCAACATATTTACTAATTGTTACCGCTACAACATCGGCTTTAAGAATACATCTTGTTAAATTAGTTCCTATGAAATTATAGATTTTAGCCATCCATTTGTTTTGAGCAAAACCAGCATTTTCTAAATCTACTTGTTCCAAAATATTATGCAACAAAACCACAGAGTTGTATCCTAAAAATTTCAAAATCATTGGAATACATAAACCTAAAGCGGCTGGGATTTTTTTATCTCCAAATTTTACAAATTGAAGGTTAAAAAGAACAGCATCTGGTTTTTCTTTGATAACTGTTTTTATGATTCTAAAAATATTGAAGTAGCTATTAAAAGACCAAGACTCTTTAACATTTACTTTATGACTATTTTCAAAATCCAATTGTTTTGGTTCTTTGGTTACATCTGAAATTAAAACCAATTCAGACACCTCTTTTTTCTGAACAAAATTTTTAACTAAATGATAACCGTATTCGTTTAATGTTATCTTACTAGGAGGAAACGATGTTACAATTGCTACTTTCATGATAAACTGGGGTTTTAATTAATTACAGTACAAAAGTGTTTAAAATATATAGGGAGAATGGAAATTTTCGGTGAATGGAAATTTACTGTCGGCGAATATTCATTTTACTTTGGTAAAAGAAATAAGCCAATTGAAAAAACAACAAAGCAAGCATGGCGATAATTTGCATTTCAACAACTTGGGTTAAGGAATTATGGAAAAAAACAATCAAGGTGATTTGAGTTAAACCCAAAATACCCGAAACCAAAACAGGAAAATACTGGTTGATGGATAAGAAATAGTACGCAAATATATTAGCAACTGCAAATACCGAAGTTGCTAAGGCATACTTCCACAATAATGGGGCAATAGACAAATAAGCATCGCCAAACATCAATTGAACAACTATTTCTGGAAACAAAAAGCTAGCTAGAACAATCCCCGCCGATAATATACTAATGTAGGCGACATATTTCAATAAAACAGGTACCGTTTCCTTGCCTTCTTTTTTTAACTGAATCACTTTTGGCAATAAAAGCATAACAAACATCCAAGCTACAAAATAAACTACACGACCAATAAGCGCCAATGAGGCATACAATCCTGCTTGTTCATTATCAAAATAATGTTTGACCAAAATGATATCACTATTATTGATGATAATTTGAGTCAATTCATAAAATGCGGTAAGCATAAAAAAACGAACCACTGCTCCTTGATCAATTGTTGTAGCTGCTTTGGCAACACTGGGTTTAATTGATTTTCCTATTTGTTTTTGAAATGGAAATAATCCAAAAACAAATGATAATGTAATTCCAGCTGCCACAACTAGTGAAGTAGAAAAATAAGGCAAAAGCACCACCGCTCCAATAGTCAACAATAATCTACTAAGCATTTCGGTTTGATAAGTGGTAGCCAATTGTTGTAATTTATGATGACCTTGGTACAAACCACGATTAACACTCATCATAAAATACAACGGAATCCCAACACCAAAAACATAAAACATACTGGCAGATTCGGTATGAAATAAGGCCTGCAATTGCGCACTAAAAACACACACTAAAATGCCAATCACAACACCTAAAATACTTGCATATTTAGTGATAAATTGAATGAAATTGTGTAATGCATTTTCCTCCAATAAAACAGCATACTTAGCCGATACAATTTGAAATGTCATCCCTACAAAAGATAAGACTAACAAAAAAGTAATCAACAAAGCGGCATCGGCAAAAGCCTCTGGCCCTAAGATTCTACCTAACAACAAGTTGTAGAGATAATTTCCAGCATTGACAAAAAGAATGGTTACCATAAACAATTGTTCTGGACTTAATCGTTTTGGGATGGCTGATAAATTGTAGGCTATCGCTTTCATAATGATACCGTTATATAATTAAAGTAAAATTTCGTCCGAATTCAAAGCAGCAAATTGCTGACTTACCTTGGCATTTTCTCTTCCAATGATGTAAAACAACTCATCGGTCAACACTGCTTTTTTGTACAGCTCACTAATTTTTTTTACCGCATAATTGTCAATATCTAAAAGTTTGTTCAACGTTATTACAACTCCTTTAGAGTGCTCCATAACCGCCTCAAAATGCTTTGTAAACGCATCACTATTTTGTGAATTTAAAAGTCCTTTAATTTCATAAACTCCACCGCTATAAGTAATTTCGATTGCCATTGTGTCGCGTATTAATGATTAATATTGATACAAATATCTTCTGTAATTATGCCTTAAGTGGAATTTTTCGTTGAATGGCAATTTACTGTAGGTGAATTTCTATTATTTATCCTTAACTTGCTTAAGTAGAAACCAGAAGCCCCATAATATGATATTTGCAAAACATAACATTCTTATTGCCTTACTATTCTTCAGTGTAATGAGTAGGGCTCAAGACATGAATAAAGGATTTAACTTTCTAGAAAAGGGAGAATTTGCGCAGGCAGAACTCTTTTTCAAAATGATATTAAAGGATTATCCTCAAAATAAAACCGCTCGTTTGTGCTATGCCAGAGCCATTGGTTTGAACCAGCAAGCTGCTGAATCTTTGCACCTTTTTACACAAATGAAAACCGAATATCCAGGCGATTTAGAAATTGAATTGAATTATGCCGAAGCCTTACTTTGGAACAAAAAATATGAGGAAGCTAAGGTTTTTTATAATTCCCTTGTTACTAAGAATCCAACAAATTTTGTAGCACATCTGGGCTATGCTAATACCTTATCGAATTTGAAGGAATACAAAGAGGCCTTAGATTATGTAAACAAAGCCTTAGTGCTTTCGCCGGCCAATCCGGGCGCCTTAATTTCTAGAAAATACATTAAACTAGGTTATGCTAATGAAAAAGTCAATGAAAAATTATACGATGAGGCCGAAAACTTATACAACGAAATCTTAGTTGATTTCCCTAAGGACAAAGAAACCTTATTGAACAAAGCCAATCTATTTTTAATTAGTAAAAATATTGATAAGGGCAAAGAAACCTATACAACACTTGCTGAAGAAAACCCTATTATTGCTTTAAATGGTTTAGCATTAATTGAACATTTGGACGAAAAAGATCAAAAAGCACTTGCCATCGCCGAAACTGCAATGGAAAAAGTAGCCAGCATAAGCGATGAAACCTTACTCAAACAAACTCACGAACGTTATGTTCAGGCTTTGATTTGGAATAAAAAATACAAACTGGCTGAGACAAAAATTGAAGGACTGCATGCTAAATATGAAACAGAGAATTGGGTTTTAGCCCTGTCGGCAACTCTCGCCATATACCGCAGTGATTTTAAGGAAAGTATTGGTTTTTACGAAAGTATTTTAGTCAATGACAGCCAATCTTTTGATGGAAATCTTGGGATTGCCAATGCTTATTATGCCTCAGGATTAACCACTAATGCAGTAGATGCTGTAAAAAAAACGCTCACAATTTTTAAAAATCAAAATGACGCCACAAAATTTCTTAAAAAAATAGAAGATGAATTTAGCCCTGTTCTCGAAGAAAAAGTGTCCTATGCATTTGATAATGGAAAAAACACAGCCAAAACCTCTTTGACAAATCTGTTCTTCCCGGTTTCCACCCGATGGGCTTTTAGTGCTAGCTACCAATACCGTGAAACTGAAAACACTATTACAAAAGCCAGTGCTAAAACCAATGATTTTGTAGCCGGAGTAAACTATAAATTCCATCCAAAAATGGATTTTACTTTTAATGCGGGTATTACTGCTGCCAATGCTAGTAACAATCAATACAATCAAAGTTTACTTCATGCCTTTTTTAAAATAAAACCTATGAAGTTACAAGACTTAGAACTGGGGTATAAAAGAGAAATGCAAAACTTCAACTCGGATTTAATTGATAAAGAAATTGCGGCAAATCATTATTACATGAATTATAACATAAGTAGTAATTTTAATTTTGGATGGTTTACCCAATATTTTTACACCAGTCAAACCGACAATAACAGCCGAAATTTATTATTTACTTCGCTCTATTATAACTTTTTATCAAAACCTGTTTTAAAAGGAGGTTTGAACTATCAATACATTAGTTTTAAAAATCAGGTTCCTACGGATTATTTTAGCCCAAGCAAATTTAATGCTGTCGAACTGTTTTTAGAAGTACTGAAAGATGAAAAAATAGCCCAAAACAACTCTTGGTTTTACAATGCTAATCTTGCAACGGGTTATCAATTTATTGAAAACAACGACAAACAATGGACTTATCGAATTCAGGCTAAACTGGGTTACAAATGTTCCGACCGTTTATTATTTAATATATATGGTATTAAAAGTAATATTAAATCTGTATCCGTAGGAGGATTTACCTATACTGAAGTTGGTTTAAGACTCCGTTGGAAACTGTTTGAAAAACCACTATTTAATTTGTAATAATACCCTTCAAACCATAAACTTTTTCCCTTTTTACAAAAGCGAGTTTGATACTTTCAACCCAAATTATAGATAAACTCAAATTTATTCCTCATAAAAAAAGCTGCTCAATCAAGAGCAGCTTCCTAACAATGGGTTACATTGTTAACTAATTAGGGTTTGAATTAGTTTTTTTAGCCATTTTAAAAAATGACTATATTTTCAATTTAACAAATGAGAATGAGCTAATTCCAATTGATTGTATATGTTTTTTACATTTTGTGATTGCTCTTTTTGTAAAATGAGATAGGCTGTAGGAGTAGCCACAAAAATGGTGTTTTCTAAACCTAAAAAAGCCGAAAACATATCTGTCCCTATTACCATATTTCCGTCTTTGTCTATTGGATGTCCTTTGCTTACTAAGTAATCATATATCGATTCAAAAGAACCCAAATCTGACCATTCAAAAGCAGATGATACTACTTTTATTTTTTTACTTCTTTCCATTACAGCATAATCAATGCTTATTGATGGGATTGCTAATGAGCTTTCTAAATCCAATAATCCATTATTACTTTTCTCCCAAGCTTTTTTAGATTGCGCATACACCTCTGGCTCGAATTCTTGTAATTCACTTAATAACACACTTGCTTTAAAACAAAACATACCACTATTCCACAAAAAGTTTCCTTTACTGATAAACTCTTTAGCAAGTTCTTGATTCGGTTTTTCTCTAAAAGAAATCACCTGATCATCGTTTCTTTCAATATAGCCGTAGCCTGTTTCAGGTTTTGTAGGAACAATACCAAAAGTGGTAATAAAACCATTAGCTGCTTTCTCAATAGCTTCAAGGATGGCAGCATCATACATTGCTTGGTTTTCAATAATATGATCAGAAGGCGTTACAATCAAAATATCATCTGGTTGGGATGCAAAAGCCGCAAAAGCTATTGCTGCTGCCGTATTTCTTGGTGTTGATTCTACAATATTGATATAGGCCCCTGACAATTTATCCATCACTCTTTTGCTCAAATGACAATTATCTACATTGCCTACTACCATAACTTGATCTACAAGATGTGCGTTGCGTTCAATAGTCATTTCAAAAAGTGATTTCCCATCAAACAATTCTAAATACTGTTTGGGTTGACTTTTTCGAGACAAAGGCCACAAACGACTTCCCACTCCACCTGATAAAACTACATGTGTTACTTTATGTTTAGTATGCGAAAGCACTTTAGCTTCTTCTTCTAAAAAAAAAGGCTCTTTGTTTACAAAGTACAATTCGATTCCATTTTCTTCACAGTAAATTCTTCCTAAGAAATCACTATTCAATTCATCATCACTAGGAACAATATAAACGTTGATTTTTAAATCTTGTAAAATGGTATGTAATCCTTGTTCTGTTACAAATGGAATTACAGAATTAACACAGTCCAAATTTCTTAGTTTAATATAACGTTCTGTTAAATTTTGCGAATACGATTCTGGTGTATCCTCTAATTCAGCTTGCACATATAAGGCTACAATTAAATTATCGCATTGTTTTTTTGCTGCTTCTAAAAAAGCAATTGAGTTAGAATCTAAAGCATCAAACTTTCCAGCAACTAATCCTATTTTTTTATTATCTATCATGATTTCTTGAATTTTAGTAGGTTATTGTTTTACCAAAAACTTGGTTTTAAATTGTTTATTTCCTTCAGTAGTTACTACAAAAAAGTAGATTCCACTGATTACACGATCTAGATTTACGGCGATTTCATTGGTTTCTTCATTATTATTATAGGTTCCTGTTTGAATTGTTTTACCTAATACATCCACAATAGCCACTGTTGCTTTTTGTACCGCTTCAGGTAGTACTAAAGTTGTTTCATTCGAACAAGGATTAGGGTAATTGTAGAGTTTTGTGGTGACTATTTGATTAGAGGTTGGCATTTCTAATACGGCTGTTTTTTTAAAGCTCAATTGAGAAATCGCTACTTCAAAATCTTGAAATGTTTTGTAATCTCCTTGTACTGAAAACACAATACCTTTGATTTTTTCGTTTTTATAACTTTCTCCCTTTGGATTTGTGAATTTCCCGAAAGGAATAACAACTGATGTATTAGCACTATTTACAGGCAACTGAAAACGCAATCTATTGTTCCAATCCGAAGTGTTCTCGGTTACAAGAATAACTTCTACTTTTACTGAATTTTGGATTTGAAATCCTAAGGCAGCATACGATTGAGCATCAAAAACCAACTCTCCTGGCAAAATATTTCTAAACAAATTCATGGTACCGAATACCTTTCCTGAAACCTTAGCGTTTCGTTCTACCGCATAATCACTTTCGATAATACTGATTTCGGATTTTTTCTCAATGTCAAAAGAAGCAATGGCTGTTTCTGTTTGTACATAATCTATTCCCCAAGGTCCATCGGCTAGATAAAGGGCATCCAACTGTTTAGAGGTATCTCCTTTTATTGCAAATCCAATATCAAAGATGCCTCCTAAATCCAATTGAATTTCTTGTTCATAAGCTGCCGATAAACTGATGTTTTGCGCTATATAATTTGAAGCGGTTAATTCGGTTGCTTTTTTATTGCCTTGAAAATCCAAATGAAACGCTCTGGCTTTGTTGATAATTGTCAAATGCAATTGTCCATTTTTATAATATCCTTTTTTTACAAAGACAGTAGGAATTCTATTTTCTACTACTCTTTTAGATAATGGACCTAAAGCTTTGAATTTGGTGATGATCGCATTAGCAATAAAACTAACTTGACTTGTAGAGGCACCCCAAACTTGAAAATTAATGTAATCACCTGTAGGATATTGATCGATATTCCAATAGCTGTGCAATACGTTTTCGGTTTCCAATTGTTGGATAGAAAAATTCAAAGCATATTCTACAAAACCATTGGCTCTCTTGATTTTTACTAAAATAACAGCGTAGCCATTTAGGTTGATTGTTACAATATCTTCTAATGAGGAATCATTCAATCGATCACAAATAGCTTTTGAATGTCCGTAAATAGACGTTGCTGTTTTAGTAGCTAATACTGCAGCAACACGTTTTTCACCTTGATAGTAATCTACTGCGTATACTTGTTGCGCATTCGTTATACCTATTAAATCGGTTGGACTTGATACATAAGCTGTTTCTGTACCTAATAAAGCCGAAGATGGTAGTAACGAAGAAAAATCGACTGTTGCATTGGTTAGTTTCGCTGTTGATGATTTGGCGCTATATTTTTTTTGCAATGCTTTTTTATTAGCATAATTGTTATTTTTAATTCTGTTGAAATTTCGTTGTGCGATTAAGGAAGCTAAATCTCCATTACTTTCTAAACCTCCATCATTTCCTGAACTTACTGTAGTAGTCGTTTCTGCCGATAGGATGGTTAATTCTGAAGAAGTAGTATCTGTTTTTGTCGCATTGTTTGATTTTCTGGTTACTGTAGCAGTTACATCATAAGTTCCAGGAGTTAATTCAGGATATAAAATAGTTAAACTCCAATCGGTATTGTTCGTGTAAATTTCCTGAGAATAGCTTATTCCATTTACAGTAACGATTAAAGAATCGTCGCCTAACATTGATCCTCCCCAAGTTCCAGTAATAGTAGGCGAAGTATTGCTAGTCGTTTGAGCCGTTACTGTAGGAGTCAAAATTTCCCCAGAAGCAATATTGTTTAAAGTTCCATTAATGATTACGCCTAATTCTTCCCAAGTTTTATCTAAAACACCTGGTTCAGTATCGTTTACACCCGCAATATCTCCATTTGAAGTTTGACTTGTAGATGTAAAACCATACAAAGCAATGGCAGAATCTCCTGTAATTTGAACTCCAAAATTAGCAAGAACATAGGCTTTTAGACTTTCTTCGGTAAAACCAAATTCAATCCAAAAATCTACTCCACTATTTCCTCCATCAATATCTGTTTGAGCGCTATAGGTACTGATGTGTGCATTTCTTCCGCTTAAAAAAAGCTCATTATTTTTAGTTCCGTTTAACCAAGCGGTTTGCGATGGCGTAAGTCCTGTTTTAGAATAATCTCTTTTATGAAAAGAAACATAAGGTGTTTGGCTTTTATTATTGGCTTCAACAAAAAGGTCGGCTATACGATCCCCAGTTACATCAATGCCTAGATAAAATGAGGTAGAAGGAAAACTTTGTCCCATTCGCACTCTAAAAAAATACACATCGTCTGTTATTCCGTCAGTGAAAGACAAGGTTTGTTTTTGCGTTTCAACCATCGCATAAGTTGCGTTCCCTACAAAATCAGTATCTGCAACAGATTGCTGATCATCATTTGGATCAAACTTATCTCCCTTCATTAATGGAATCCATACCGCATTAGCTTGCCCAACATTGGCAGTTGTTTGACTATATCCCATTTGGATAAAAAGGAATACAAAAACAACACCTACAAAAAAATAGCACTTTTTCATCACTATATGTTTTTATTATGAAACAAAAATAGTGGGAGAAATCAGGCTATTTTTTTGTTTTCGTTTAGCTTAAATTAAGTGTAGACGAATGGTATAAATATAGAGATGAATGATTTTATAAAAGATTTAATCGTTTCATCAATTCAGGTCTATTAGAGCGACTAACTGGAATTACATCTTTACCTATCAAAACGCTATTGTCTTCGATGTCAATAATTTTCTTGGTATTGATAATAAAAGAACGATGTACTTTTAAAAACAAATCCGTTGGTAATTTGTCTTCGATTTTCTTTAGGGTAGAATGTACAATATAATTCTTGTTCTCTGTTTTTATGTGGATATAATCTCCTTTGGCTTCGACTATAGTAACCAGAGGAATTTCAATTTTGATTAAGCGTCTATCAATATTAACATAGAACTCATTCTTGTTGTCCTCTTCTTTCGTTTTAGTTTCTTTGACCTCTTTAGGAGCTGATTCTAATTTTACAGCATTGGCTTTTTGTATTGCTTTTAAAAATCGGTCTTGAGTAATTGGTTTTACAAGATAATCTACGATACACTCGTATTCAAAGGCTTCAATAGCAAAATTCTTATCCGAGGTCACTAAGATAATCTTGGGTGGATTTTTGATGGTTTGTATGAAATCAAAACCCGTAAAATCTGGCATATGAATATCGAGAAAAATCAAATCGATTTCATTTTGATTCAAATACTTGATAGCGCCTATTGCATTAGAAAACTCATTAGCAATTACTAAATCGGTATGTTGTGAAATAAATTGAGCAATAATTGCTCTTGCCATTTCTTCATCGTCAATTATAATGCAATTCATAGGCTTTAGAAGTTATAGTAGCTTTACATAATCCTGCATTTGCTTTAAAACATTCTCAAAATCAGCTTGTAATTCTATAGAATTATTCTTTAAATTAGATTCGTATTTTTCAGCAAGATAGTAACTTTTTTCTAAACCTAAAACTGTTATTTTATGTTTTAATTTGTGCACCGATTGGTACAATTGAGCAAAATTAGACTGACTTTTATGGGTATTATACAAACTGATTTCCTCAGGAAGTTCCTTTTTTAAGATGCTAATAATTCTATTTTTGAAATCAATATTATCTCCTGATAATTCATTGATATAACTTAGATTAGGCTGTTCCATTATTCTTTGGTATTGTAAAATAAAAAGTAGTCCCTACATTCTCCTGACTTTCTAACCAAATTCTGCCTTTGTAAAAATCGATAATCTTTTTTACGATGGACAAACCGATACCAGAGGAGGACGAATTACTTTCTAGTTTAGTAAAGATTTTAAAAATTTTATTGTGGTACGCATTTGCAATTCCTTTCCCATTGTCTTTGACAAAAAACTCAAATTCTTTGTCTCTTTCCACGGCTCCAATTTCTATTAAAGCTTCTTCTTTATCATTGTGATTGATGGCATTTTGAATTAAATTTTGAAACACTTGTTTAAATCTGGAGCTATTGCCATAAACTTTGGGCAAATCTGTAACTATTTCGACCTTAGTGTTTTTAGGAATAAAAATCATTCGCTTGACCTCATCCAATAAATAATCAAAATCGATAATCCTGTTTTCTGACTCCAATTTACCTATTGTAGAATAATCGAGTATTCCTTTAATAAGCAAATCCATTTTTTCGACATTAAACAATACTTGATTTAAAGATTGCAAGCTTCCTTTGTCAATATGTTCTTTGTTATCTTCGATGACCCAGTTTATTAAAGTATCTATATTACGAAGTGGTGCTTTCAAGTCATGAGAAACCACATGAGCATATTCGTTAAGCTCTTGATTTTGTAGTTCTAAACTTCGCAACAACTCTTCTCTTTGCTTATTTATATTTACTATTTCTAAAGCTTGATTCTTTAATTGTTCAATGGGATTAAAATCTTTTTCATCAGTAAATTTAAGCGCAGCTAAATTCATCGAATCTAAAATTGCCTCTAAGTTTTTATTTACTTCTTTCAAACTCTGTGCTTCTTCCCTTAATTTTTTATTAGCAGCAAAAAGTTCATCCGAACTTATTTTCATGGCACGCTGTAATAAGTCAATTTGTGTTTCATAATTTTGATAAGAAGCATCAATAGCATTCAATAAAACGTCCAAATCGTTTGGTCCGTTTTTTAAATGCTTTGCTAATTGTCTTTTTAAAAGGGAATTCATTATTCGCTTATTAAAGTTAATGTCATCGTTTGATTGTGAAGTTCACAGGAAGCTTCTCCGTTAAAAGGTGCCATTTCTCCATAAGAATAAAACCCAGTTACCTTGACATCATTACCAATAACTTCTTTCACTTGTTCTATCTCTTCTTCTACCCTTTGATTCATTACTAATTTTCTACCGATACAACTCACTAAAATAGCCAGTTGTGGCGCTTTTTCTCTTTTCTCCATTGCAATTTCTGCTGCTTTTTGTGCTCCATCGGCAATGCCATCAACTGAGGCCATCATCAATTGAACAAAAGAACCAGTAGGCACATCTCCAGCGAGAACCATGGATTGGGTTTCATTATCAATTCCTAAAATGGTTCGTACCACAGGTTCTTTCTTTCCTTGAGGAGTCACGTTTAATGGATACAATAAGGAGGCTTGCGGCAATTCATTCGCTTTATCACCTAAATAATTTTTATACAAATTCAAAGCTGGTTGTTCGTCTATTTCATATAAAATATTCCCTTCCGATTTTGTAATAATGCGTTCGGGACCAAAAGGAATCCAACCACCAAAATTAGCAAAAGACACTTCGAGTGTTGGTCCATATAAACCTATTAAGACTACTTCGCCCTCTTTAGGATTTTCTTTATATGAGGCGATGGTTTTTTCAAATCGGGCATCATCACCACACATTCCGCCCGTAATTGATACTGTTCCTTCAATATCTTTTTCTAAACCTTTGATCAAAGAACTTCCATTTACAAAACTACCTTCGGATAACACAAATAAATGTTTCAAACCTTCTTTTGGCATTTTTTGATACAAAACAGCTCCTAGTCCGTCAGCATTTTTATTATGGTCTAAAATATTTTCGGTTTGCACAATAAATGTAGTGTTAGCAAACTCGATAGCCGTGATGGAAACCGAATTATCGATAACATTTTTACCCATAATCTCTCCCGAACTAGAACCAAAAACAAGATGTTCGTACGGAAATTCTTTTCGAATTTCCTCCAATATCGATTCATTTTCTAAGAGTAATCTATTTCCAAATAGTAATACTAATGGGTTATTTAACTCTTTTTTGTCTTGAAGATAAGTCCATTGTTTCTCTTCATTTATAAATGCTTGTACGATTTCCATTAGCTATTTAATTTTATAAAAAAAGTGGTTCCCTTTGTTAATTCGCTTTCCACCCATATTTCACCTCGGTAACTTTCAATAATTTTCTTAACAATCGACAAACCTAAACCTGTTGATTTATCATTATTTGCTAATGATTGGAAAATATTAAAGATTTTACCTTGATCTTCTTTTGAAATACCCGGACCATTATCTTTAACCGAAAATATAAATTCTTTATCGGTTTTAGTACAATCTATTTCAACTAGACCATTTTCTTTATCGTTATGATTGAGTGCGTTACTAATTAAATTTTGAAATAATTGTTGCATTCTAAAACGATCTCCTTTTACTACTGGCAATTCCCCCTTAATTAAAACTTTAGCGTTTTTAGGAATATGGATGATATTGATGATGTTTTGCACTATTTCATGGACATTTACTTTTTCCTGAGTTAGGTTTATTTTATCAATTTTAGCATAGGTCAATATTCCTTCGATTAAGTGATCCATTTTTTCAACCTTATTTTCTATCATTGAAAAATAACTCAATGTTTGGGGTGAAAATTCTTTATCATTGTCTTCTTTAATCCAAGAAACTAAAGAGTGAATACTTCGTAAAGGTGATTTTAAATCATGAGAAACAATATGAGCGTAGTCTTCTAATTCTTTGTTGCTAACGGCTAAACTTTCCATTAATTGTTCCCGTTGGCTTTCCAGAATTTTTTTATTGGTAATGTTTTCTTCAATGGCAAAATACTTTACAATTTCATTGTTTTTATTGTAGAGTGCTTGCCCTTGAATGCTTACCCAATACTTGTTTCCTGATTTTGAATAATTAACTATTTCGCAGTTAAACGGTAAGCCATTTGCAATTTGATTTCTTAAGTATTGAATTGTATCAGGATTTGTATCAGGGCCTTGCAAAAAGGAACCTGGTTTTTTTCCTATCAATTCATGTTTAGAATAACCCGTCATTATAGTAAAGCTACTATTTACCCATTCTATTCTTCCTTCACTATCGGAAATGATTACCGAATTAATATTTTTTTCAGCTATTAGCGAAAGTAAATAGAGTTGTTCCTCTTGCTTTTTCTGTTCCGTAATATCGAGATGAATCCCTATGGAACCATTCACCTCACCATTAATATCATAATTAGGAGCACCACTAATTAAAAGATGTCTTTTCTCTCCTTTTTTGTTGATAATGTCTATTTCGTAAGAATCCGAAATCCCATTATTTCGCTTTTTTAATTTTTCACGCAGTTTTTCTTTGTCTTTATCTAAGACCAGTATATCTGGAGCATGCTTACCTATTAATTCATCGATGGAATAACCGCTCAATTGAGCAAAGCTGTTATTGGCAAAAATGATATTCTCTTCTTTATCAACTTCTATCAAGCCTAAATTCATATTAGCAATGATATTGCTGTATTTTTCCTTTTCTTTTTCTAAGCTCTCTTCGTACTTTTTCTTGATAGAAATGTCTTCTATGATGGCAAAATATTGTGTTACCTCTCCTTTATCATTAAAAATAGGCTGCCCTTTTGTTTTAGTCCAAAAGTAGCTACCGTCTTTTTTTCCGTGGATTATTTCTAAATCAAAAATTTCACCATTAAAAAATAGATTCGCCATTTTTTTTAGCGTTTCTTTATCGGTGTACGGATTGCGGCCTACCTCTATAGGTGTTTTACCAATAATCTCTTCTTCTGAAAATCCCGTTAATTCTAAAAAGGATTCATTACACCAAAAAATCGTACCATCGGATTTGGTGAGAAGTACCCCGTTTTCATTGGCACTGGCAACCAACGAAAGCCGATTTAATTCTTCTTTATCTTTTTTAAGCTTATTTTTTTGCTCATTTATAGTAATCAAAGACTCGTTCAATTCCTGAGTCGTAATTTTTTGATTATTCAAAACATGAAGTAAATCTATCAATGGATCGTTTAAAGCAAAATCGTGCATAGTTAGATTGCACTCTAAAACTTGTTCCATAGATACAAACCAAGGAGTACCTACAAATAGCAAACATGAATCTAACAATTCAAATTGTCCTCTTAAAACAATCTCATCATCTTTGAGCTTAACAATGATTAATTGATTTTGATTTTCAAGTAGACTGTTGAAGGTTATGGTTTCTAAAAAAGGTCTTTCGATTTTAAAAAAGCGATCAAAAGAATCTAATAATTGAATTTGAGGGGCAATCTTAGACAAGCTTTTTCCAATACCTTGAATGGCCAGAGAGGAATCAATCAGAATAAAAAAAGGAAACAATTTATTAAAACTGGATTCTCCTATATTAAATTCTAATTTATTCATAATTTACCAACTTATTTTAAAAATTTCGTGTGAGCTTCCATCATCGCGACTTTGAATTAATTCAACTTCGACTGGAGTACCGTATAATTTTCCTAAACCTTGAATAAGCCCTCTAACAAATTCTTGCAAACCTTCACGCTTAGAATGATAATGTAAACAAACACTTCGCTCTTCTATGTGGCTTACTTTGAATTCTGGAGGTGTCAATTTAGGATAAATTAACATCACTCTATTATGGAATACTGGTAAATTTACTAAAAATTCTTTCAAATTTGCACCTCCTGAGTTCATTAATCCAGGATATTTTTCTGAAGTTGTTTTGATAACCCACCATTCTCCAAAAGTCACTAAGACATTTTCTAAGGAAATTTGCATTTCTTCGGAAACCGCTTGAGCGATTTTAAAGGTTATTTCATCATCGTAAGGTTCACTACTTATAAAAAAATCAATATCGACTCCACTACGTGATTTAATGGATTCCCACTTATCTTTCCCAAAATTGGCTACAACCAAATCTTCGATGGATTTATTAACTACACCATACATAAGCCTGTCTCTATTATTGAGAAATTAATTCATTTACACTCCAATAATCTAGCATTCTTTTAATTCTATTGGAATAGTCTTCATATCTTAATGGCTTTAAAACATATCCCGCTATACCTATTTTGTAACATTCTAGTACATCTGCATGATTATTAGACGTCGTTAAAACAACTGCTGGAATATATTTTAAGTAATTATCATTTTTAAGAATTTGTAAAAATTCAATACCGTTTATTTTAGGCATATTCAAATCTAAGATAATTACATCTGGAATCACTTCTTTAACTTTCAATATTTCTAAGGCTACTTCTCCATTATTTGCTTCTATAACCTTATGATTCGATTCCAAAGTACTTACTACTCTGTTGAATTTCATTACTTCTATGGCGTCATCTTCAATAAGAAGAATATTTAGAGATCTAGACATTTTAGTTGGATTTAAAATTTGACACTAAAGTATTCTAATAATCCTAAAATCCATTTTGTTTTTCGTTAAGCTCAAGATTTAATGTCGACGAATGGGAAAAAAGTGTAGACGAATGATTTTGTAATCAAATAAAAAAACCTTACTTGCTTCTATAATATCAACTAAGGTTTTTTTATAATGTAGAGTACTATTTTAAATTAATCCTTGTCTCTTTTTTTCTAAATAACCATAATATGTTAGATTATTAGGAACAGTTACTTTAGGGTAAAAATAACTAGCTATCCATCCCACAAAAAACAAAACAAAATGACTGTAAACTCCAAGCATGTATTTATGATGCGTAAAATTATAAGCTCCTAAATCTAAAATCAAATGCTTGCCTTGACCAGATCCAGTTGATGTTGAAGTTAACAATGCATAAGCCGTAAAGAGTACACAAGCAATAATACCAATATTCAAACCTTGTTTATTAGCCCGATTTACAAAAAGTCCCAACAAAAGCATCCCTGCAATCCCTCCAGAAAAAATAGCATACAACATAAAAACAGTAGACAAAATACCTTCATTTTCACCAGAATACACGTAAATTGTAGCTACCATAATAGCAGCCAATCCAGCTACGACTACTAAAATTTTCCCCATACGAAGTTGTTGTTTTCCTGAACTATTGGGATGTAATCTTTTATAATAATCATCAACCCCTACAGCGGCTAAACAATTCAAATCGGCATCTAAACTAGAAATCGCTGCTGCAATTAATGCTGACAAAATCAAACCAATTAATCCAGGCGGCAATTGAGAAGTTATAAAATAAGGAAATACCGCATCGGACTTAATCCCTTCGGGCAAAGTTAAATGAGAATTTAAAGCATAAAATGAAAATAAAGCAGTACCAATAAACATAAATCCAACCCATACTGGCACTGTAATCGCTATCCCCATAATCGAAGCCCTAATGGCATCTTTATCGGTTTTAGCCGTTAAATAACGCTGTACAATAGTTTGATCAGCACCATATTTTTGAATGGCATAAAAAATACCATTAATCATCATAACCCAAAAAGTAAGATTGACAAAATCAAAATTGTAAGGTCCGAAACCAATTTTATCATGATCCACTGCATAAGTAACAATGGCTCCCAATCCTCCATCCGTTTTGAGAATAATGACTGTAATCGCTAATAATCCGCCTAGAATTAATAAAAAACCCTGAATAACATCTAACCAAATTACAGCCTCCATACCTCCAAAAAGCGTAATAAAAACAATAGCAATTCCGATGACCCAAATAATCACTAATGGATCTACTCCTGTCATAGAAGATAAGGCTAAGGCTAAAAGAAATAATATGGAACCCATTTTAGAAAAATGAGCAAAAATAAATCCTAAGGAACCGTATACACGAGCCAGATATCCAAATCGCTTTTCGAAATATTCATAAGCACTTAGACCGATAACATTGCGATACAAAGGCACAATAAACCGAATAGAAAAAAGCAACACCACTGGAACCATAAATCCTTGAATAAGAAGAATCCAATTGGATTTATAACCTTCACCTGGATAGGCCAAAAAAGTAACACTACTAATTAGGGTCGCAAAAATGGACATCCCAATTGCCCAAGCAGGAATATCTCCTCCAGCAGCAAAATACTGTTCGGTACTGGTTTGCTTTTTAGAAAAAATGACACCAAATAAGAATGTAACAACTAGAGAAAGAATTATAATAAAATAATCAATAAAATGTAAAGAGGATTCATTCATAATTTATAAAATTAAAATTTCCAGACAGACTCAGTCCACTGATAACTTCCTGGTTTTAGGGTTAAATACATTTGGTTTACTTGGTCAATTTTCATTCTTATTACACCTTGGGCTAATTCCTGCTCAGGGTAAAACTTTTTATATTCTAAATGCTCAATAATGGCATATGCTGTTGCTCCTCCTTCAATCAGCAATTCATCCAAATTTACTTTTTCAAGCACTCTTTTTACTACAATTGCAAAAACGTCTTTTATTAAACATGGTAAATTATCAACTTCATCACATTCTAATGTATCAATAGCAATAATTACCTTATCTTCTTTTTCAATCGCAAGAATAATAGCCACTACCCATTCCTGAATAATCGCTTCATAATTTTCATTACAAAAAATGTCTTTGGGCATATATAAAACACCGTTGTCACTTTCTTTTACTTTTCGAACGATTTCTCTACTTGGCAAATGATTACTTCCACAGATATACAACGCTTTTTTACCAAATTCTAATACTTTTGAAGCATTCGACTTATCTGCTTTTATTTTGCTTAAAATAGCATTAAAAAAGCTTGCTCCACCAGCAGGCAACATACTTTCGTCTATCATATTGGCCCAACCCATCAAATCTTCATTTGTAGGTGTATTGCCAATAATAAAACCTGTTTGGGGAATTTTTTGGCCTAAAGAAATAGAGAACGATTGGTCTCGGTAAGCGGCTCCAATCATATCCAAAACATTTGAAGTCGTTCCCTTATCAAAATCGTCACCAAAAAAATTAGTTTCCATTAAAGGAACCTTGTTGATATAGTAAATACCATCCACAATGGTGCGATTCATTGCTGGATTAGCTGGAACTAATAACACCTTTTTCTTTCCCGAAACAGTCAATTGAACGTCCAACTCCTCTCCAATTTTCCCTCTCAATAATGAATCTGTTTTTTTGTATATAAAATCGGGATGTAATTTAAGTAATTCTTCTGTTACTTCTCTAATTTGTTTTTGAGCTTCCATTTTGCTCAGAGACCTTGTATTTGTTGCGATTACCAGAACATCACAGTCGTAATCAGTATTTACAGAGGTATCTATCGTAACGCTAAATCCGTTACGAAGTGCAATTCCGCCTATTTCGGCAGCCCCTGTAAAATCATCTGATATAACCGCAATCATCGCTATTTGTTTTCTTGTTTATTTTTATGCAATCTAGCTGCATATTCAATGGCTAATACCATCGCATCTGGACTGGCAATGCCTCGACCTGCAATTTCCATAGCCGTTCCGTGATCTACAGAAGTTCTAATAATAGGTAATCCCAATGTAATATTTACTCCTCTTACACTCTTCATTTGTCCTTTTGACTCATCCCAATTAAAACCAACCGCTTTAAAAGGAATATGCCCCTGATCGTGGTACATGGCTACACAACCATCATAAACACCACCAATTGCCTTTGGGAACAAAGTATCGGCAGGAATAGGACCTTCCACATTATAACCTCGTTTTAATGCTTCATTCACTGCGGGTAAAATTTCCTGTTCTTCTTCCCAACCAAAAAGACCTCCGTCACTAGCATGCGGATTTAATCCTGCAACTCCAATTTTAGGATTAGCAACACCCAGTTTTTTACAAGCATCATCGATAAGCGAAATCGTATCCAGAATTCGGTCCTTTTTTACCAAATCACAAGCCTGTCTTAAAGAAACATGAGTAGAAACGTGGATTACTCTTAAGTTTTCTTCTACCAATAACATTCCGTACTTTTTGGTATTGGTATAGTGTGCATAAATTTCGGTATGCCCCGCAAAAACATGACCTGCTTTTTGAATCGATTCTTTGTTGATGGGACCTGTAACTGTTCCGTCAATTTCTCCGGCTAAAGCCAATTCGATATTTTTTACTACCGTTCTAAAAGATACATCACCAGCTTCGGCTGTAATTTCGCCCATCTTCAAATCGGCGATATTCATATAATTTAAATCAAAAACATCAATAATGCCTTTTTCAAATTGGGCATCAGCAATTTTTGAAATACGATTTACTTTCAAATCCAATCCACAAAACCCAATAGCTTGTTCAAAAACATCAGCTTCCCCTACTAAAATAGGATTGCATACTTCATATACTTTAGGATTTAATAAAGATTTTACAGCTACTTCAGGTCCTATACTTGCAGGATCACCCATTGTAATTCCTAAAATTGGCTTTCTATTTTCCATTATTGCAAAGTGTTTAGACTTTCTAAATTAGTTCCGTATTTATTTATTTTTTCCAATGCTATTTTCTCATCTGCTTCACTTACCTTAATCATTGGCAACAATACTTCATTTGAACAAAGATTATAGTTAGCTAATAAACATTTCAAAATTGGAATGGCATTAACCAATACTTGATTTTCCTGATAAATCTTAGAAATTGCATCGCTTTTTTGCTGAGCTTTTTGTGCAGAAACTTTATCACCGGTAAGAACCGCATTGTAAATAGTGCTATATAATTCCGGTGTCAAATTTCCTGTACTTGGCACCAATCCGTCAGCGCCCAATTGCATTCCTTCAAAAGATTTGGCTGCCCAACCAAGCAAATAAGAGAAATCTTCACGATCTTTCCATAATCTTATTGCTTTGGTCATTCGTTCTTCCCCTCTTTCCGATTCTTTATAACCTACAATATTGGGGTGCTTACTCAATTCGTCAGCAATATCTAAATCAATAGACATATTGGTTGTCATTGGCATATTATAAACAATCAATGGCAATGTGACAGCCGAAGCTAATTGCAGGAAATAATTTAAAATATGATTTTGATTCAATGGATAATAATAAGGCACATGAGCTACTAAAACATCTACTCCTAAATCCGTGTATAATTTAGCATGATCTAAGGATTCCTGAAAACAGTTACCAGAAATTCCAGCATAAATCATCGCTTTACCTTTGGCTACTTCTACTGTTTTTTTAACCAAAACCACTTTGCTTTCTAAGGAAATCGAACTCGATTCGCCAGTTGTACCCAAAACAAAAGGATGACAACCTCCATCTATTAAATGATTCACCAAAACAGCAACCGCATCCAAATCAATACTTAAATCAGCACGAAATGGCGTTACCATAGGCACTACTACTCCATTATATTTTTTTATATTTTTCATCTTATTTCACTAAAAAGCCGATTGATAGATGGCAACTGCATCTTCTACAGCAATTTCTCTTATATTATTTTTCAACAAACGTTGTACTTTAATAGCTCCTTCAGCTAAAAGCCCGATAGATTCTTTCTTTACTCCAGCTTCACCCAAAGTTGTTGGCAATCCACAATCAGCAATTAACTGTTTCATAATTCGTACTCCTTCTAAAGCAGTCTCTCTTGCCGTTTCTTTTTTCTCGGCACCCAAGACCTCTGCAATTCTTTCGTATTTTGTAGCATCTACTTCGATATTGTATTCCATTACATAAGGTAGTAACAATGCATTTGATAATCCATGCGGAATATGATATTCTACGCCCAAAGGATACGATAAAGCATGAACCGCAGCCGTATTTACAGGCCCAAGGCACATTCCGCCATACATACTTCCTAAAGCTACATGCGCTCTGGCTTCTAAATCGGCGCCATTATCACATGCTCTTTTTAAATATTTAGCAATCAATCGCACCCCTTCTAAAGCGTACAAATCCACAAAAGGATGTGCATATTTATTGGTATAAGCTTCTAAACAATGCGTTAAGGCATCAATCCCTGTTGCTGCCGTAATACTTTTGGGCAAAGAAACCGTAAGCACCGGATCAATATAAGCGGCATCAGGCACTAAATACGGACTAATAATCCCTACTTTCTCTCCAAATTCATTAACAAAAATAGCATTGGGTGACACCTCACTTCCGGTTCCAGAAGTAGTAGGAATACAAGCCACATAAATTTGTCTTTCTTTAAGATTCCCTATTCCTTTAATTTCATCTAAAGTTTGCGAATTTTTTAACTGAGCTGCCACTAATTTGGCCACATCCAAAACACTTCCACCTCCAATACCCACAACACTATCCGCTTCAAAAGCTTTTGCCTTGAGCAAGACTTTATTAAAATCCTCAAAAGTGGGTTCGCCCACTATCGATTCATCAACTTCAATTTCAACCCCTTGTGATTTTAATTTCTCTAAAAAAGGTACCAAAGCCGTGCTAAGCTCAGCAATGCTCAACAAGAACAATCTTTTAAAACCTTTTTCAAGAAAATCATCCACAAATCGCTGCATACTTCCCTCTCCGAAAACAACACGATTAGGATTTAAAATTACAATTTCTTTCATTCTATTATTTTATCATCTATTTCTATTGAGTAACATTCTAGTAAAAAAACAAACTCAAATCAAAATGTAAACGTTTACATTTTTTAACTAAAAAAAACTACTCCAAACGAGTAGTAGACTTTCTTATCATTAATTCAGTATCAAGAATAACACTCTCATTCTTTTTGCTAGGATGAGCAATTCTTTCATATAACATTTCAGCAGCTTTTCGTCCCATATCAAAACCTGGCTGACGCACTGCAGTTAAAGGCGGATTTAAAGAGATAGACCATGGCATATCATCAAAACCTATAATTGAAATTTCTTCAGGAATTTTAATGTTTTTACCATGAATGGCTTCAAGCGCCCCTAAAGTCAACAGATTATTTCCCGAAAAAACTGCTGTTGGCCTTTCTTCTAACTCTAAAATTAAATTTGCCAAATCAAATCCACTCTTATAATCGGCGTTTTTTGCAAAAACCAATTTTTCATCAAATGGAATTCCATATTTACGCAATGCCTTCTTGTAACCTTCTAAACGCCCAGTATAAGTTGGAATTTTAAAATTTCCCGAAATAAATGCAATTCTACGATGTCCAATACTCAACAAATGATCAACCGCATTAAAGGCACCTAATTCATTATCAACCTTTACAATATCAACTTCAATATCCGTCAAACCTCTATCAATACAAACAACAGGAATTCCGTTTTTTACTAAATTTTCAATTCCCTTATCTTTTCCATGAATAGGAGCAACAATTAAACCATCAATGTTCTCCGATTGAAAAATATCCAAATACAATTTTTCTTTTTTCTCATCCTGACCAAAATTACCAATCATAACGGCAAAGTTGTTTCGATAAGCATAATCTTCTACACCTCTTACCACGTCAACAAAAAATGGATTTTGAATATCTGGAATAATCAAGCCTAATAATTTTGTTTTACTATTAGAACTTCTTAATCTTTGTGCAACACGATTCGGTTTATAGTCTAATGCTTTAATAGAAGCCTGAACTTTAAGCACAGTTTCTTTACTTACCTTAGGATCATTATTAATAACCCTAGATACTGTGGCTATAGACACCTTTGAATGCTCCGCAACTGCTTTTAAATTTGACAACTTGATAAATGTAAACGTTTACAAGACAAATATGATAATATAAATTATAAAAAACAAATTTTATACACTTTTGTTTTTTTAATTTGAGAAAAGTTCAAAAAAAGTAAGATTAGCCTAATAGTTCTTGCTGCATCTTTTTAGTTAATCTATTCAAAACCAATCCATAGGAACCATCAATCATTTCTTTTAGAAAATGATCTGAAAGACCTGTATTAATTTCAACAGTATTCCAATGGTTTTTATTCATGTGAAAACCGGGTTGAATAGCATCAAATTGCAATCGCCATTCTTTAGCCAATTCTGGCTCACATTTTAAATTAACAGATGGCTTTCCTAATTCCCATTGTTTCAAAGAAGAAAGCGCAAACATCTTCCCTCCCACCTTAAAAACTAAAGTATCCTGATCAAAAGGAAAATGCTCCGTAACTCCCTTTTTAGAAAGACAATATTCGTAAAATTCTTCTAAATTCATTATTCGTTTTTTCCAATTTTCCCCAAATGGGTGTCTTTAAATCCACTTTCGTACTTAAGCCCATACCCCATCAATCTATCTAATGAGGAATGTGAAAATAAAATTACTCCTGCCAATTGCAATATTTCTTGACCAAAGTAAATTCCAACTAAATACATTAAAATTGCAATTGCTTTATGATGGTACAAATTATAACAAATTGCACCTGTTTTATTTCCAAAAAGATAACCAATCATTGAAAAATCAGGAGTTAAAATCAAAACTAAAAACCACCACCATTGATAATCCAAAAGATTAAAAAGATAAATCCCTAAAACCAATAATCCTAATTCTTCAAATTTAAGTACTAATTTCATAATACAACTTTTTCCATTAATTTTTCAGGATGAGCCAACGAATTAAATCCAAATTTACGATACAAAAAATGCGCATCGGTAGTCGCTAATCGCCATATTTTTACTTTACTAAGTACAGGTTCTTTCATCATTGCCTCAATCAAAATGGACGAATATCCATTTCCCCGGTGGTTTTCATCAATAAAAACATCCATCAAATAAGCAAACACCACATAATCGGTTATGACACGAGCAAAACCTATTTGCTTTTCGTTTAAGTAAATCCCAAAACAAAAGGAACTATCAATACAAGTCTGCACTTCTTCAATAGTTCGTGGTGCTGCCCAATAAATAGCTTTAGTGAAATTATGAATAAAAATAATATCCAATTGACTTTTATCTGTTGATACTGTTATCATATTTTGTACAAAACGGGTTTACTCGGACTGGCATCATTTTCAAATGAAGCGATTTGCAAATTCAACAAATAACTTCCGTCTTTTATTGCATCCGGAACATATATCATTTCCGTAATAGTCGCATCCAAACGCGCATCAGTATTGAGCTGATTGATATCTTTAACATTCCAAAAAGCTTTGTGTGAAACCAATTTACCTTCGTCATGTTCTTTATCTACACTTGGCAAATCGATTAATAAGTGTTTAATTCCGCTTTCGCAAATGAACTGTGCCGCCTCTTCCGATAGGTACGGAGGATTGGTATTGGAATAGTTTTTATGTGTTTTAGATTCCAAGTTTGGCAAAGTACGAATGATTAAAGCTTCAGTATTTTTTTCCTTCAAAAGTTCCTCGAGTTGGCTTTTGTTAATAACCAAATCTTCTCCTTGCACTTCAGGTTCTACAGAAATCAATTCAACCAAAAAGAAAAACTGCTTCAGACACTGATTGATACTGTAAAAATCTTTGGTAATATGCCCAAGGCATTCGGTATGGGTTCCATGTGCATGCGGATTGAATACAATGGTATTAAAATTGGTCGAAGCACCCGCTTTCACACTTCCTGTCCAATCACCAAAAACTACAGGACTTATTTCAGGCTTCTCCAAATACCAGGCAATCGGATTCGCATCCGTGTTAGTCAACGGAATAGAAATATCAATGGGTTTTGATAAATCGATTTGGAAATTATTAATTGTTGCTATCATAGTTTTTTTTACCGCAAGGAACGCAAAGGATTAAGCAAAGTTCGCAAAGCTTTAAGAACTTAGCGTGAAACTTATTAAACTTTGCGGTTAAACTTTTATTCCAAATTTACCCAAAAAAGATCAGAAGCAATACCATCCGCTAAAAACTTTCCTTTAGAAGTAGGCTTCAGAATGTTACCTTTTATAAAAAGTAATTCGTCATCAATGAATTTTTGTCCCTGTTTCAGTAAATAATCCAAATATTTCTGACCAAATTCCGCCTGAATTCGATCCAAAGAAACACCCCAAATCGTTCGCAGTCCAGTCATAATATACTCATTGTAACGGTCGGCAACCGATAAGATCTCCATTTCGTTTGGTAATTTATTTTCCTGAATCGATTTTAAATACAAAAGATTATTAGCAATGTTCCAACTTCTGGAAATTCCGTCATAACTATGAGCCGAAGGTCCTATTCCAATGTATTTTTTCCCTAACCAATAGGCCGAATTGTTTTTAGAAAAATAGTCGGGTCTTCCAAAATTCGACAATTCATAATGCACAAAACCATTTGCCTCGAGCGTTTCTACCAAAATCATAAAATGTTCCGATGCGACATCATCTTTAGGTTCTGCTATTTTTCCAGTTTGAATCAATTTGTTCAAAGCGGTTTTAGGCTCCACCGTCAAAGCATAACTGGAAATATGCGGAATATTAAAACTTAAAGCCGTTTCAATATTCTGTTTCCACTTGTCATTGCTCATCCCCGGAATACCATAAATCAAATCCAGTGAGATATTATCAAAATATTTTGTTGCCGTTTCCAGGCATTTCTTTGCTTCTTCCGAATTATGCGCCCGATTCATCATTTGCAAATCCTCTTCAAAAAAAGACTGAATTCCAATTGAAAGTCGATTGATTCCTATTTGTTTCAAATTAATCAAATAGTCTTCCGATAAATCGTCGGGATTAGCTTCTAAAGTAATTTCAGGATTTTCAACTACTTTATAATTTTCATAAATTGCTGCAATCTGCAATTGTATATCTTCAATCAGCAATCTACTTGGCGTTCCTCCTCCAAAATAAATCGTTTCAACTACCTCTTCTTTGAACTCTTCCTTTCGAAGTTGGATTTCTTTGACCAAAGCCAAAACCATTTCGTCTTTCTTCTTCATTGAAGTCGAAAAATGAAAGTCGCAATAATGGCAAGCCTGCTTGCAAAAAGGGATATGAATGTAGATGCCGCTCATTTTATTAGTTTACAGTCCCGTCGCAGTTTACAGTACTATTACTGAAAACTGAACACTGAACACTATTTTTTTATTCTTTCTTCATTTTGTTTTACAAAAGCATCCCAACCAGAATAACTTTTACCCGCCACCACTTTTCCGGAATTGAAAAAATGACAAACCGCAGCAGCCAAACCATCGGTAGAATCGAGATTTTTAGGCAATTCTTTCAAGTCTAAAAGTTGTTGCAGCATTTTAGCCACCTGTTCTTTACTGGCATTTCCATTTCCGGTAATGGCCATTTTAATTTTCTTAGGCTCGTACTCCGTAATAGGAATTCCACGAGAAAGCCCCGCCGCCATTGCTACACCTTGGGCTCGCCCTAATTTTAACATCGATTGTACATTTTTTCCAAAGAAAGGTGCTTCAATGGCAATTTCGTCCGGACAATGCGTATCAATTAACTCGATAGTGCGCTCAAATATGATTCTGAGTTTCTGATAATGATTGTCGTATTTAGACAATTGCAATTCGTTAAGCTGAACGAACTCCATTTTTTTATTAATAACACGAATCAAACCAAACCCCATAATGGTGGTTCCCGGGTCAATTCCTAATATGATACGTTCGCTTGCCAAAAGATTTATTTATAGTTTAAAGTACAAACTTCAAAGATTTCGTTTCTTTGCACCAATGATTTCAATACCTCACAAAACTAAGCAATTCCTAGTACTTCTAATCAAAATTTTGATTGTTGCTGGCGCATTCTATTTTATTTACAACCAACTAGCGAATAACGACCAGCTTGATTGGCAAAAATTCATGGTTTTATTTCGCAAAAACCAATCAGTTTCTGGTATTGTGTTTATTTTGTCTTTGAGTGTCTTGAATCGTTATTTTGAAATTTTGAAATGGCAAAATCTCGCTCAACACATTCGAAAAATCACGCTATCCGAATCCACTCAACAAGTACTAGCCGCTTTAACTGCGGGACTTTTTACTCCAAACGGCGTGGGTGAATACGCAGGCAAAGCCTTATTTTTCAAAAAATCGGAAGCTAAAAAAGTAGTCTTTCTAAACCTAATTTGCAACGGAATCCAAATGGTACTCACTGTTGTTTTTGGATTTTTTGGATTACTATATTTCAATTCGCTTTTCAATATTATCACTCCAAAAACGGTTTTACTACTTTTTGGGATTTTAATCGGTATAATTGTATTGCTTTTTTCGATAAAAAAAATCGCTATCAAAGGCTATTCTATCGAAAAACTCATCCATAAAATTAACGAGATTCCTAAAAGCATTCATCGACGAAATATCGCATTGGGTATTTGTCGTTATCTTGTTTTTTCGCACCAATACTATTTTCTATTTTTAGCTTTTGATGTTCATTTACCATATTTAACATTAATGGCTGCTATTTCGAGCGTTTATTTCCTGGCTTCTTCTTTGCCTACTTTCCAGTTTTTGGATTTCGCTGTAAAAGGAAGTGTAGCGATTTATTTCTTTGGAATTTTGGGCGTAAACGAATGGATCGTGGTTTTTATCTCTACCCTAATGTGGTTTTTGAATGTGGTAATCCCAGTAGTAATAGGAAGTTATTATGTTTTGGGTTTTAAAACTAAAACTATTGCCTAATGATTCTTTTGATTGTAATATTAAGCTTTTATTTTGCAGCTATATTGCTTTTGATTTATGGTTTTAGCAAAATAAAAAAAAACAACCACATTGATTTAAAACCGAAAACCAGCTTTACAATCATTGTTCCTTTCCGAAACGAAGCCGAAAATCTTCCGGTTTTACTGGAGAGTTTGGAAAAGATGAATTATCCTTTCGATTTATTCGAAGTACTATTGGTTGATGATGAATCGACAGAAAAATTCCAAATTTTAAATTCCAAATTCCAACTAACAATAATAGACAACATTCGAACTTCCAATTCACCCAAAAAAGACGCTATTACAACTGCCATACAAAAGATAAAAACCGACTGGGTTATTACCACTGATGCCGATTGTGTAATACCTAAAAATTGGCTTTTGACCCTAGACAATTATATTCAGACCCATGACGTTTCCATGATTGCAGGAGCGGTAAACTATTTAGTAAATGAATCTTTTTTACATCATTTTCAACAATTAGACTTAGCTAGTTTGCAAGGTGCTACCATTGGAAGTTTTGGAATCGGGAAAGGTTTTATGTGTAACGGAGCGAATCTGGCTTATTCCAAATCCTTATTCCATTCATTAAATGGTTTTGAAGGCAATGGTACAATTGCCAGTGGCGATGATGTTTTTTTATTACAAAAAGCCATGCAACAATTCCCTAATAAGGTTCATTATTTAAAATCGGAAGATTTCATTGTAAGCACTAAACCTTTGAATAACTGGAAATCTCTTTTTTATCAAAGAGTCCGTTGGGCTTCTAAAACTACTTCTTATCAAAGTACTTTTGGTAAAATGTTAGGATTAATTGTTTTTGGAGGAAACTTAGGTTTATTGTTTGTTGTTTGGAGTTTATTGTTTGGAGTTGGTAATCCGTATATTTTATGTTTTGTATTTTTATGCAAACTCAACATCGACTTTGTATTGATACACAAAACAAATACTTTTTTAAAAAGCAAAACAACTTCTTATGTCACTTCTGCATTACTTTATCCTTTTTTTAGTGTTGCTGTCGCATTGTACGCTCTAGTTGGAAAATACGAATGGAAAGGAAGACGATTTTAAATCTTATTTTGGTTCCTAAAAAGAATTCCTGCAAATGCAGTTGCTAGTACAACTGAAGAAATGACACTCACAATTAGATTCCCAATCGTATTATAATTAGATACATCCCAAAGTAAAAATCGAATTATTAGAATTCCTATTGTAAAAAGAAGAACAGCAAGCCAATAGTTACAATCAATTGTAAGCCTATCTAGTTTGACCTCAGTTAATCGTAAAAAATAGACACTAATAACTAACAATCCTACAACAGAACTCAAATGTTGTGCTATTTTATAAATAGGAAAACCAATAAATTGCATATTAAAAAAAGAAACTCGTTGAACTATATAACCATCCCAATGCGTCATAGAATCCCAGAAGATATGTGTCATTGTTCCAAAAATAAAAGATAAAAACACAATGAGAAGATTATTTTTGAAGTAGCAATTCCAATCAAAATTTTTTAAAACAACAAGTCTTTTTTGAAAAAATAAAGGAAGATTCTCTATTAATGGTTTTTTTATAATTCCATGAAACAAAAATGCAATTATCAAAGCCAAAGGAAGATCAACTAAAAATATCCCTAAAAAAGTATGACTGATTTCGCTTTGAATTTTCATTCGAAAAAAATACTCTAAATCGGGAGACATGGTACCCACAACTAGAGCGGTAGCCGAAAAATATTTCCTTTTTAGAAAGGGAAGTACAATAGCCGGATGTGAAAAAGTAAATGGCACCTTACTCGACCTTAATTATTACTGGAAGAATGAACTGTGTTTTTACAGGAATTCCTTGTTTGAGTGCTGGATTTACTTTTGGAAAATTCACCAAACGGGCATGTAAAATACTATCAATTTTTATGGTATCATAAGCCACTGAATCTTTAGGAAAATGTGGTTCAAACTGCATTCTTGAATCAGGGAAAACAGTTACTTTCACCTCAATCGTATCTAATTCTGGATATAGCACAGAAAGCGTATCTATTTCTAATTTTTCTTGGATTAACTGACTAAGAAATTCAAAAAAACATTGTTGGCGTTGTTTTTTATCCGTCAATTTATCACAATCAGTAAAAGAAGGATATTCATCTACCTCTTTCCAATTGATTGCTTTTAATTCCTTTTGCAATAATTCTTTCTCAGACGGCACTTGCTTCTCGAAATATTGACAAGAAGTACAAATCATAAAGACAAGAAAAAAGTAATAGTGCTTCAAGGTTCTGTTTTTGAATTTGACCAATATTTTATAAAAATACGATTATTTTTTTTGAGATGTTTTGGAAAACAAATATTCTTCCTAACTTTCTAATAAATTAATTTTCAAAATTAGTAAAAATAAATTTATGGATATTTTACTTCTTATTATTGCTTTTGTTTGCATGATTATTGGAATTCTCGGTAGTTTATTGCCTGTTTTGCCCGGAATTAGTTTATGTTGGCTAGGAATAGCACTACTTTATTGTACATCAGTCATCCCGACAAATTATTTAATTTTAGGAGTAACACTAATTATTGTCATTCTTTTTACTATTGCAAATTACATATTACCAGCAAAAGGAACACAACGGTTTGGCGGAAGTAAAGCTGGAATATGGGGAACAAATATTGGTTTAATAATTGGTTTATTGGCTCCAATACCATTTGGTTTTATAATAGGCCCTTTTGTAGGAGCCTTAATTGGGGAATTATTTTTTGACACTAAAAACACAGAACAAGCATTCAAAGCTGCCACTGGTTCTGTACTTGGGATTTTAGTATCCAGCTTCATTCAATTTATGCTTTGTATAATATATTTGGGAATTTTCATCTCAATTATTTGGGAATACAAAGAATCTCTTTTTTAAAGAAAAAAAATCAATAAAAAAAGCGACTCATTACTGAAGCCTTTTAACAAATTTGTCTCGTTCTTGAAACGAGAGGACTCGAACCCATCTCGTACCAAAGACGAGATGACAAGCATATATTTAACCTCTAATTAATTTTTCGAAAGAAGATCTATTGAGTTTCTTAATTCATTTTTATTCGATCATTGCCAAAGTCTTACTTTCATATTCTTTAACATAAACCAATTGCCAATCTTTTGCCCTTGAAGTAAATTCAATCCTTTCCAACAAATGGGATTCTAATCTTCCTTCAACATTTGATATAAAACCTTTATAGTAAACATCAAGACTTTTAAACGTAATACATAGTTTTAACAATAAAAAAAGCCTTTCCGTTAAGAAAGGCTTTCTGCAAATTTTGCGGTCTGGACGGGACTCGAACCCGCGACCCCATGCGTGACAGGCATGTATTCTAACCAACTGAACTACCAAACCTCTGCTTTATTGCGGTGGCAAAGATACAACAGATTTCTTTATGCGCAAGTATTTTTCCAAAAAATAAAAATATTTTTTAATTCACTCTTGTTTGACATGAAAAAAAACAAGTTAAAAGACTGATTTACAGCAAATAAGATTAATAAAAATGATTTTTTAAAAAAGAAAAGTAACTATTTACCTAATTGTGATAATCAAAATTAGCCTTAAAATCAAAAAAGCCATTCACAATTAAGTGAAAAGCTTTTCATTGGTCTAACTACTAAACCAAGGTTAGCTTAACTAAGGCTAACCCAAACAACACAACTAGCTTTCAATACCGTATAGTGGAAAAAAAAGCCTTTCTGTTACGAAAGGCTTTTCCAATATTAGCGGTCTGGACGGGACTCGAACCCGCGACCCCATGCGTGACAGGCATGTATTCTAACCAACTGAACTACCAAACCTCTGCTTTATTGCGGTGGCAAAGATACAACAGATTTCTATTTACGCAAGTGTTTTTAATTAAAAAATAAAATATTTTTCGGCACAACTACCCAAACTTTTGCTTTTCAACCAAATAGGTTAGCATTATTTTTTGGAAATCATCTCTTATATTCACTGGAACATACTTGATTTTGTTTTGAGCACAACTTAAAGCCAGTTTTTTAAAATACTCAGCTACCTGCTTTTCATACTCCTCTTTCACATTTTCGGCAAAAAGAGCAATTTCATCCCCAGTTTCCACATCAATAAATTTTCGAGGTGCATTATCAAAATCAAAATTAAATTCGGTTTGATTATCAATTACATGAAACAAAACCACCTTATGCTTATTGTGTTTTAAATGTTGCAACGCACTCAACAATTTATCTTCATCTTCCGTTTGAAACATATCTGTAAACAAAACAATCATGGAACGGCGATGCATTTTCTCTGCAATTTGATGCAAATAAGTAATCGTATCTGTATTTTTTCTTTCTTTCGAATCCTTCAAAAGATTTTCAAGTGTATTCAAAATCATTCGATGATGACGGTCACTTCCTTTTTCGGGAGCATAATATTCATAGCTATCTGAAAAGACGCTTAAACCTACTGCATCTCTTTGTTTCTTTAATAAATTCATCAAAACCGCAGATGCCAATACCGAAAAACCTATTTTATTGTCATAAAAATGCTGGTTAGCCTTCAACTTAGGATAATGCATGGATGATGAATTATCAATAATAATATGACATCGCAAATTAGTTTCTTCTTCGAATTGTTTGGTATACAATCGATCCGTTTTAGCAAAAAGTTTCCAATCGATATGTTTGGTACTTTCACCCGAATTATACAACTTATGTTCGGCAAACTCAGCCGAAAATCCATGAAACGGACTTTTGTGCATTCCCGAAATAAAGCCTTCTACAACCTGATTAGCCAACAATTCTAAATGTTGGAAGCTCGATATTTTCTCTATTTGAGATTCGATTTTCATTCTTTTATTGTTTTATCTTTTGGGCTCGATACAATGCATCAGTTGCTTGTAACAATTTTCTTTTCAACATTGGATTCAAATTAGGATTTTCTTTTAAGAAAGTTTCCATAACCTGAAACGCATATGGAGAAGTATAATTACCAATCGTAACACTTAACCAACTTTTTGGAAAGAAGATATCTCCTGTTCGCTGAACCTCTTCCAACATTTCCAAGTACAATTTAAGGTTTTTTTGTGCACTTTCCTGACGCAAAGGATGATTTATATAACTCAAAGCGGTGATTACCCATGTTCCATGGGTTCTGTTTTTCTCCTCTTTAAAGGATTGCACTAATGCATCTCGAACTGCTACATCATTAGACAAAGCGGGAAGCAAAAATTCAAAACGACTTTTTTTATCTGGATTTTTGATTTCTTCCAAAGTTTTAACCAAAACCTCAGCTGCTTTTGGATGCTGATACAAAGACAACAACATCGCCATTCTTTCAAAGTCATCGTCATTTAATTTCAGACCTTCAAAAGTATCCGTTTTATTCCAAATGGCATACAAACGCTCTTTTCCAGCATCAGAATAGGCAACCGAAGTAAACATACCAAATACATTTTTCTTGTTATTAGGTAATTTATCCAACTTTAGATAGGCATAACTAAAATCCTCGATTATCTTTTGATAGAGTTGCTGTTGCTTTTCTGATAAATAATTCCAATACATACTTCGAACATACGAAGTAGCCAACTGAAGCACTAATTCATTTTGTTCTTCTTTCATCGCTTTCAATAAAACATCGATAGCTTTCACCGCAGGTACTTTACCTACCAACACATTTTCATACAGATTGATATAGCTAGATGCTCTAGCAACTTCATTTTTAATTGTATTCATTTTATCAATATCTGCTTCTTCTATTGGTAAAACACCATAACCAAAACCATTATAATTATAGACAATAAATTCAGGCTTAGCCCAACCTTTTATAGCCTCTAAAGAAATTGTTTTTTTATCCAAAACCACATCAACGACTTTAATTCCATCAGGATAAACTAAACCAATCTGAAAAATTTGTGACCATAAATTAGCCGAACCGTCTTCGGCCTGTTGACTGATTTCAAATTTTTTAATACGATTATCAACGTCATATTCTACCGCACTACTGATAATAGGCCGACCCGATTCATTTACCCAAACCTTGCTCCATTGCTTTAAATCAATCGGAGTTTCCTCATCTAGAATATCAATTAACTGATTCCAATCGGCGTTATCATTTGCATATTTCTGAATATATTTTTGAACTCCTTTTTGAAAAACAGCTTCACCAATTAAGGTCTCCAATTGACGCATCATAATGGGCGCTTTATTGTAAATGATATTTCCATAAAGCGAACCTGCATCTTTAAGATTAAATAAGTTCTGTCGAATAGGATGCGTACCTAAAGTTCGGTCTTCAGCATAAGCACTTGGGTAATGTGTTAACAAAAACTGCAAATCGTGATTGATTTCTGGAAAAGCAGGGTTCATAATTTTCCCAGCCATAAAATTGGCAAAAACTTCTTTCATCCATACATCATCAAACCATTTCATAGTAACCAAATCCCCAAACCACATGTGAGAAGTCTCATGTCCTATTAGTTTTGCTCTGTCTAACTTGTCACTACTCGTTGCACTATGATCCAAAAACAAACTTGATTCTTTATACTGAATAGCACCTACATGCTCCATTCCTCCAAAAGGATGTCCTGGAATAGAGGCAAAATCTAATTTTTGATAAGGGAATTTCACCTTAGTATATTCTTCTAAAAAATCTAAAGACTTTTCATGTAAATCAAAAATTTCCTGAGTACTTTCATTAATCTTTGCTGTATCTGTTTCACGATACAACATTGTCATATCAAAATGTCCGGGATTTCTTTTTACTTTACTAAACTTACCTGCAACAAATGAGAACAAATAGGTACTCATTTTATCAGAAGTCTTGAAATCGTAGGTAATAAAGTCAGCTGAATTTGTTTGTTTTTTTACGGCAGCGGCTGTAAGCACCTCCCAATCATTAGGAGCCGTAATAGACAAGCTATATTCTGCTTTAATATCTGGTTGATCAAAACAAGGAAACAATGTACTCGCTCGATCTGGAACTAACAATGTGTACAGATAATCATTATTTCTATTCAACGACAAATTACCAGCAATAAAATCAACTTTAATTTCATTAACACCCAATTTCAAGAACCTTTTATCTATAATAAGATGTTGTCTTTCGTGAACTATAGGAATGGTTTTTCCATTTATCTGAACTGACTTTATATTTTCCTTTTTTTCATTAAAATCCAAAAATAAAGCATTCGACAAATCGGCAATTTTTAAACGCAATTGCAATTTTGAAGCTATCGCTTCAGCTTTCGCTCTAGGAATTATAAAAGACAAGGAATAATTAACATCCGAAAGCTGTTGTTTTCTATAAACGGCCAATTCTTTCGAAATTCCTTCCTGAGCTAATCGATCAGAAAAAGAACTATTTTGTGCTGAAGCACCCACAACCAAAAAACAAAATAAATACAGGTAGAGTCTCATTTTAACAACATATTAGTGACTAAAAATAGAAAAAGGCTTGACTTGCGCCAAACCTTTTTCTCATATAAATCATAATCTTACGATTACAACAAAGCGTCTAAACTATCCGCGTAAGTTTGCTTAGGAGCAACTCCTACTTGCTTACCTACTACTTCTCCGTTATGAAAAACCAATACTGTTGGGATGTTTCTCACTCCGTATTTTGCAGCAAATTCTTGGTTTGCATCTACATCAACTTTACCTACAACAACTTTCCCTTCGTATTCATTGCTTAATTCGTCGATGATTGGTCCAACCATTCTACAAGGACCACACCAAGCTGCCCAAAAATCTACCATTACAGGTTTATCTGATTTCAAAACTACTTCTTCAAAAGTAGCATCTGTTATTGCTAATGCCATATTTTTTTATTTAAAATTTATAAATCAAAAGTCTTTAATTCCTTAAACACATTGCAAATTTAGAAATTAAATATTAAGTAAACATCATTCCTAAATTGGTTTTGGCTATTAATATATTGTTAATTATTATCAGAAAACTCAACTTTCAGTATAAATACGGAGAAAAAAGGAGGAATCTAAGAACCCTTTTTCTCCTTTTTATTTAGTTTAGTTTGAAATTTACTTGCATTTTCTCCAATTCTTGTAATAATTCAGTCGAAATTTTCACCTTCAATCTTCTACTTACCATACTTAATTTGGTCACCACCTTTACTTCTTCCACTTCGGTTACTTGAACTGCTTTAGTCTGAGTTATATCTGCTGCTTCGGCATCATCGATATCATCATCAAAAATCACTTCTTCATTTTCGTCAACTACAGGAGCTACTTCAATTAATTTTTTAATTTTCTCCAACTCCATTATTTCAAAAGTCACCTGATTATCCCCTTTATTCATATTAAACAAATTACTCAATTTATGAATAAAATCAGGATGTAAATCCCTAATATTCAATAGCACAATTAATTTTTTAGCAAATGATTCTAAGACATCTTGCAACTGTTTCATCTCTACAAATTGCAATCTTGGCTCTCCCTTTTTGCCTGTTTCCTGATTCATCCACCCCTCTTTGATAGTGAGCTTTATAAACATAAAATTGTTTTGAATGAAGAAATGACGGAACTTTAAATATTCTTCTCCAAAAATTCGAAACTCATAACTTTCGTCATAACCTTCTAAAGCAAACGAAGCCCAACCTTTACCATTCTTAGCTACCCTATGTTGAACATTATTAATAATCCCACCAAGAGTCAAAGTTTTACCCACATAAGCTTCCATGTTTTTTAGAGCGTTTAACTTGGCATTACAGAAATATTTCATTTCAAATCTAAAATCATCCAATGGATGACCAGAAATATAGATTCCAACTACTTCTTTCTCTTTGGCTAATTTTTCCATAGTACTCCAATCTTCACAAGGCGGAACTACAGGTTCGGCAATTTGAACTTCAGAAGTTTCGCCAAACAAACTTACTTGCGAAGAGTTTTCATTTTCCTGAAATTTAGAACCATAACGCATGGCTTTTTCATAAAAAGTAATCCCATCACCATCATCATGGAAATATTGTGCTCGGTGTGTATCGGCAAAACAGTCAAATCCACCTGCCAATGCTAAATTTTCAAAAGCTTTTTTATTAGCGGCACGCAAATCAATTCGTTTCGCCAAATCAAAAATGGATTTATACAATCCGTTTTTTCTATTTTCTACAATAGTTTCTACGGCTCCAGCACCAACTCCTTTGATTGCTCCCATCCCGAAACGAACGGCATAATTATCGTTTACGGTAAATTTATAATACGATTCGTTCACAGAAGGTCCTAAAACTTGCAAGCCCATTCGCTTACATTCTTCCATGAAAAAGGAAACCTGTTTAATATCGTTCATGTTATTCGAAAGTACCGCCGCCATATATTCAGCAGGATAATGTGCTTTCAGATAAGCCGTTTGATAAGCTACCCAGGCATAACAGGTAGAGTGTGATTTGTTGAAGGCATAACTCGCAAAGGCCTCCCAGTCCGTCCAAATTTTATCCAGTTTCTTTTCATCATGACCTTTAGCTACCGCCTGATCGATGAATTTTCCTTTCATCTTATCCAGTACGTCCTTTTGCTTCTTACCCATCGCCTTACGAAGTACGTCGGCATCCCCTTTTGAGAATCCAGCTAACTTTTGGGACAAAAGCATTACCTGCTCTTGATACACCGTAATTCCATAGGTCTCAGACAGGTATTCTTCACAAGCATCTAAGTCATAGGTAATTTCTTCTTCCCCGTTTTTTCTACGAACGAAAGAAGGAATGTATTCCAAAGGCCCCGGACGATACAAGGCGTTCATCGCAATCAAATCGGCAAATACGGTAGGCTTCAAATCCTTCATGTATTTTTGCATCCCAGGTGACTCGTATTGAAACACCCCTACTGTTTCACCTCGCTGAAACAACTCATAAGTTTTCGCATCATCAATTGGAAAATTATCTGGATTGAGTTCAATTCCCGTACGATACTTGACCAATTTCACAGTATCTTTAATCAATGTCAGGGTCTTCAGACCCAAAAAGTCCATCTTCAATAATCCAGCACTCTCAGCTACCGAGTTATCAAACTGAGTAACATATAAATCCGAATCTTTAGCGGTAGTAACTGGAACGAAATTCGTAATATCATCGGGAGTAATAATTACCCCGCAGGCGTGAATCCCCGTATTACGCATCGAACCTTCCAGAATTTTAGCCTGCTGAATCGTTTCTCCTGCCAAATCACCTTCATTAGCAATAGCGATTAATTCTTTAACACGATCAAATTCTTCAGAAGATTTCAGCGCTTTTTTCACATCCTCCTCATTTTCAGAAATAAATCGGGCCAAATTCCATTTTCCTGGCATCATTGCTGGAATCAATTTGGCAATTCTATCTGCTTCAAAAAGTGGCAAATCCAATACACGAGCCGTATCACGAATGGCTGATTTGGTCGCCATTTTACCATAGGTAATAATCTGTGCCACCTGATTGGCTCCGTATTTATTGATTACATAATCCATTACACGACCACGACCCTCATCATCAAAGTCGATATCAATATCGGGCATGGATACACGATCAGGATTCAGGAAACGCTCAAAAAGCAAATCGTACTTAATCGGGTCGATATTGGTAATTCCCAAACAATAAGCCACAGCCGATCCTGCTGCCGATCCACGACCAGGCCCTACCGAAACTCCCATTTTACGTGCTTCGGCTATGAAATCCTGTACAATCAAAAAGTAACCCGGATAACCCGAATTGGAAATGGTCATTAACTCAAAATCCAAACGTTCTCGTACTTCATCGGTAATTTCTTCGTAACGACGTTCTGCACCTGTATAGGTTAAATGTCGCAGATAAGCATTTTCGCCACGAACCCCTCCGTCTTCCAAATCTTCGGGAACTTTAAATTCGTCAGGAATCTCAAATTTAGGGAGTAATACATCACGATATAAAGAGTAAATTTCGACCTTATCTATGATTTCCTGTATGTTGATAATCGCTTCAGGCAAATCAGCAAAGAGTTTTTTCATCTCCTCATCCGATTTGTAATAATACTCCTGATTAGGCAAACCGTAACGGTAACCACGTCCACGCCCAATAGGAGTAGCTTGTTTTTCTCCATCTTTGACACACAATAAAATATCGTGCGCATTGGCATCTTCTTTATTTAAATAATAAGTATTATTAGTAGCAATTAACTTCACATTATGCTTCTTAGAAAACTCAATTAAGGTCTTATTTACCCTATTTTCATCCTCCTGATTGTGGCGCATGATTTCGAGATAAAAATCATCTCCAAATTGTGCTTTCCACCACAACAAAGCTTCTTCGGCTTGGTTTTCACCAATATTCAGGATTTTACTCGGAATCTCTCCGTATAAATTCCCAGATAAGACCATGATATCTTCTTTGTATTTTTCAACAACAGTTCTATCAATTCTAGGCACATAATAAAACCCATCCACATAAGCAACCGACGCCATTTTGGCCAAATTGTGATAACCGTTTTTATTTTTAGCCATCAAAACAACCTGATATCCGTTGTCTTTCTTGGATTTATCCTTGTGATTTTCGCAAATATTAAACTCACAACCTACTATCGGTTTGATTTCAGTCTCTGTAGGTTCTTCACCACTTTCTATTAAAGCTTTATTTTTTGCAGAAGCCCCTTTGTTGTGATTCATCACGGCACTCACAAAATGGAAAGCCCCCATCATATTCCCAGTGTCAGTCATGGCTACCGCTGGAAATTTATTCTTTGCCGTAGCAGCAACTAAAGGTCCAATTCCGATAGTAGATTGTAAAACCGAAAACTGCGTATGATTGTGTAAGTGGGCGAATTTTGCCTCCGAAAAATCTTTTCTATCAGCTTCAGAAATCGTAGTTTGAGGAGCAGCTCCCTCCGATTTTTTTAACTGCTCTCTAATTTTATCAGAAGCCGCTTTTAGATTAATATGTTTTAATCCGATAAGCTGAATTTCCTGCGGATTTTTGGCTTGAAAATCCTTAAAGTACGAAGCCGGAACATCTAGCTCTTCCTTAGTAAAAACTTCTCTTTTGATTAATTCTAAGAAACAACGCGTTGTTGCCTCAACATCGGCAGTTGCATTATGCGCTTCCGCAAAAGGGACATTGAATAAATACTCATGTAACTCGGTCAATGTTGGTAATTTAAATTTACCTCCACGACCGCCAGGTAATTTCAACAAATTAGCCGTAACCTCGGTACAAGTATCTAAAATAGGCATCGAAGCCATAGGCGAATCAACTCCCATACGGTGAAACTCACAGCCCATAATATTGACATCAAAACCTAGATTTTGCCCCACAATAAATTTGGCTTTGCTTAAAGCGATATTAAATTTCTCCAAAACCTCAGCCAAAGTGATTCCTTCTGCTTCTGCTAACTCTGTCGAAATACCGTGAATACGCTCTGCGTCATAAGGAATATTAAAACCTTCTGGTTTTACCAAATAATCCTGATGCTCTACTAACTGCCCCATATCATCATGGAGTTGCCATGCAATTTGAATACAACGCGGCCAGTTGGCAGTATCAGTAATAGGTGCGTCCCAACGCTTAGGTAAACCCGTGGTTTCTGTATCGAATATTAAGTACATAGCTGTTAATGAAGTATTTGCTTTTAGCAAAAATGAATTTCAAATTTAGCTTTTTTTCATACCAAAGAAAAGGGAAGTTATCAACAAAAAAAGGCAGCCCCGAAAGACTGCCTTATTCTATAAAATTAAATCGCATTTTACCTAAAAACCCATGCTAGAGTTAATCCAAATGCTACTGGTTTTAATTTCGCATCCTTTTTAGTGCTATACAATCCGTTTGCAGTTCTATCATCAATGGAGTTTGGATTATATCCAATATAGGATTTGTCTGTATCCTGATCTAAAATAGAACCATAACCGTTTTCTAAAAACATAGCAGTATACAAAGAATTTTTCGCTCCCATTTCAAAGGTAAAACCTAACTCAAACATACTCATAATTATTCCTTTGGTATCATATTCTCCCGTAGCCGAATAATTTTGCTTAGTACCAAAACCATATTCAGGTAAATCATCAATGTATAAGTTCACATCCGGATAATAGCCTGCTCCTTTAACCGAAGCAGCACTTGCTTCGATTTTATATTTTAAAGGCAAAAAGTACTTCGCTCCTGCTCTAAAATTAAAATCAATACCTTTGTTTATATTGGTTTTGTATTCTAAAAACAAAGGAATTTGTAAAGCATGAAGTGTTTGCTTTTCGTTGTAATTTTTAGTTGTTACATTGTATTCAAATGCTGAAGTTGACTCATCTACTTCATAATTTTTCAATACTGATTTTGAATTACTCAAGCTTGCATATTGTCGGTATTGCGAGAATTCAATTCCTGAACCAATCCCAATATGATTTGTTAAAGAATAAATATAGCCTGCTTTTATTGCTGCTCCTAATCTATTCCCTTGCAAAGTACCTGGTACATCATTTTGAATATTACCTATTCCTGACTGTACACCTACATAGACCTGAGCCATTATTCCTTGTGAAAGTAATAATGCAAACAGCCCTACATTTTTTTTAAAATTAAAATTCATACTTCTTTTTTTAAGATATGAATACCCATCCTCATTGCGATCAATGAGGATGCTGTATTCTATTATATTTAATTTCTAACTAATAATCCCTTTGTAAAAATCTTACCGTTTGACAAAGTCATTCTTACAATATACATTCCTTCTACCATAGGAGCAGTTAATGATACCGTATTTTCATTTGTATGCTTATCCTGCATCAAGACAGATCCCAAACTGAACACTTCAACATGTGCATTTTGCAATCTTGTCCCTGAAACGTTAGTCACAAGTTCATAGGTCGAACCTGCTTTAACAGGATTAGGAACAATTTTAATGTATTCATCTTCTATCGTTGGAGAAAAAGTTAACGAACAAGTAGTAACCACCATACCGTCTTTTCGGGTCGCTTTTGCATAATAAACGCCGTTCAAATCTCCTTCAGCTTCTTTATAATATTGTGTAGTTGCACCTGGAACTAAAACACCATTTTTATACCAAGTATAACTTACAAATTCTCTTGAACTATTATCAAAGAAAATAATATTATCAAATTGCTTTCTAATCAAATTTGGCTGACTATTGACAACTGTTAGACTTACAGATGTTGCCGGATTATAGTTATTATTTCCTGCCTGTGAAGCAATAATACTAGCAAAACCATAATCATGAGCAGACAAAATAGTATTAAATACAGTTGCTACATTGGTATTAGAAGAAGTATAGCTCACTGGTAATCCACTAGAGGAAACAGCAGTCAAGGTCGTAGACGACACTCCATCACAACCTAATGCTAAATCCTGACTCCAAGTTATCGTCTGATTCGCTTTAGTAATAGTAAAATTAGCTCCAACATAACTTATTGTATAATTCATCCCTGCCGTTAATGTCCCTTGGTTAATGGTATAAACACCTGCATTTTCACCAGTTGTTCTTGATAAAGCTCCCGTGAATGAATCACCAGTTACTAAACTTGGAGAAACGGTGTAAGCAAAAACAGGATCTGATGTTCCATACACTTTGGTTTGTCCTGTGGTAGCCGTAACTGTAATAGGCTTAGCAGTTATCGTAAAGTTATTAGCAACATAAGTAATCGTATAATTAGAACCGGCACTTAATGTCCCTTGTGTAATAGCATAAGCTCCAATATTTGTCCCTGCTACTCTACTCAAAGCTCCTGTGAACGAATCGCCTGAAATTAAGCTTGGTGAAACACTGTAAGTGAAAACAGGGTCTGATGTACCATACACTTTAGTTTGTGAAGTATTTGCCGTTACTGTAATCGGTTTAGCGGTAATACTGAAGTCTTTAGAAACATAAGTAATCGTATAATTAGATCCCGCACTTAAACTTCCTTGATTAATTGCGTAAGCTCCAATGTTCTCTCCTGCTACTCTACTCAATGTTCCTGTAAATGAATCACCAGTTACTAAACTTGGAGAAACGGTGTAAGCAAAAACAGGATCTGATGTACCATACACTTTCGTTTGTGAAACATCGGCTGTAACCGTAATCGGTTTAGCGGTTATACTGAAGTCTTTAGAAACATAGATAATATCATAATTATTTCCTGCACTTAAACTTCCTTGATTAATCGCGTATGCTCCAATGTTCTCTCCTGCTACTCTACTCAATGTTCCCATGAATGAATCACCTGAAACTAAACTTGGTGAAACACTATAAGTGAAAACAGGGTCTGATGTACCATACACTTTCGTTTGTGAAACATCGGCTGTTACCGTAATCGGTTTAGCGGTTATACTGAAGTCTTTAGAAACATAGGTAATATCATAATTATTTCCTGCACTTAAACTTCCTTGATTAATCGCGTATGCTCCAATGTTCTCTCCTGCTACTCTACTCAATGTTCCCATGAATGAATCACCTGAAACTAAACTTGGTGAAACACTATAAGTGAAAACAGGATCTGATGTACCATACACTTTCGTTTGTGAAGGAGTTGCCGTTACTGTAATTGGTTTTGCCGTAATAGTAAAGTTAGCACCAACATAAGTAATTAAATATTTAGATCCAGCTGAAAGCGAACCTTGATTAATAGTATAATTACCAATATTTTCTCCACTAACCCTTGTTAAAGATCCTGTAAATGAATCTCCAGAAAGTAAACTTGGTGATACTGTATAAGTTAAAACAGGATCATTCTCTCCATATATTTTAGTTTGAGAAGGTGTTGCAGTTACGGTAATTGGGATTTGATTTAATTTCAGTACATAATCATAGGTAGTAGTACAATTATTAGCATCAGTAGCGGTAACCGTAAAATTACTATCAGCAATTTGAGTTGAAGTACCTGTTATCTGTCCAGCTGTTGATAGCGAGAAACCAGAAGGCAAACTTCCCGCTGTAACTGCATACGTTTTAGATCCTGTTCCTCCTGAAGCTACTATAGTTTGACTATATCCAGTATTGTAATCATAACCAGACAAGACTGTTGTTGTGAAATTAATTGCTGTTGGTTGTGTAATAGTAAAGTTGCGTGTTGCAGTACATGCATTAGCATCAGTTATTGTTACGGTATAATTCCCTGCAGCTAGTCCGGTTGCCGTAGCAGCTGTTCCTCCAGAAGGAGCCCAAGAATAGGTGTATCCGCCGGCACCACCAGAAGCAGTTACTGAAGCAGTTCCGTTAGATCCTCCATTACATGATACATTAGTTTGTGATCCTGTTGTGGTGATTGCAGTTGGTTGTGTAATAGTAAAGTTGCGTGTTGCAGTACATGCATTAGCATCTGTTATTGTTACGGTATAATTCCCTGCAGCAAGTCCGGTTGCTGTGGCAGCTGTTCCTCCAGAAGGAGCCCAAGAATAGGTATATCCGCCAGCACCACCTGAAGCAATTACTGAAGCAGTTCCGTTAGATCCTCCATTACATGATACATTCGTTTGTGATCCTGTTGTGGTGATTACTGTTGGTTGTGTAATTGTAAATGATTTTGTAGCTGTACATCCATTAGCATCGGTTACGGTAACTGTATAACTTCCTGCTGCTAATCCTGTAGCTGTTGCTGCTGTACCTCCTGATG